>NZ_CP049331.1:1200000-2400000 GCF_011064285.1 Vibrio ziniensis | reverse complement strand
CTTCTTTTTCTACTACGCCAACACAGAAGCCTGCTACATCGTAGTCTTCGCCTTCGTACATTCCAGGCATTTCAGCAGTTTCACCACCGATTAGAGCACAGCCAGCTTGAACACAGCCATCTGCAATACCAGAAACAACGTCTGCTGCCGTATCAACATCTAGTTTGCCAGTTGCGTAGTAGTCTAGGAAAAATAGTGGCTCTGCACCTTGTACAATAAGGTCGTTTACACACATCGCTACTAGGTCGATACCAATTGTGTCGTGCTTTTTCATATCCAAAGCAAGACGAAGTTTGGTACCAACACCATCTGTACCAGAAACAAGTACAGGTTGTTTGTATTTAGTTGGTAGCTCGCACAGCGCACCAAAGCCACCAATGCCACCCATTACCTCAGGGCGACGAGTACGCTTTACAGCACCTTTAATTCGTTCAACAAGTGCATTGCCTGCATCGATATCTACGCCAGCATCTTTGTAGCTAAGAGAAGTCTTGTTACCGCTCACGGGGAAGTTCCTCGGTTAAGTTGGATATGAAAACGGCGCTATTCTACAGGGCTTAAAACAAAAAGGAAAACGTTTGCGTCAGTTTTTTATCGTGATTTTTGGTCGGTAAAGTTGAAAGAATAGGTGTATAATCCCGAGGTTTATTTAAATTGTGCCGGAGATGGAAATGAAAGTTGTTGAAGTTAAACACCCTCTTGTTAAACATAAAATTGGCTTGATGAGAGAAGGTGACATCAGTACTAAGCGCTTTCGTGAGTTAGCTACAGAAGTAGGTAGCCTACTGACTTATGAAGCAACTGCGGACTTTGAAACTGAGAAAGTAACCATTAATGGATGGAATGGTCCTGTTGAAGTTGACCAAATTAAAGGTAAAAAAGTAACTGTCGTTCCAATCCTACGTGCTGGCTTAGGCATGATGGATGGCGTTTTAGAGCATATTCCTAGCGCTCGTATCAGCGTTGTCGGAATTTACCGTGATGAAGAAACTCTAGAGCCAGTTCCATACTTCAACAAACTTGCTTCAAACATTGAAGAGCGTATTGCACTGGTTGTTGACCCTATGTTGGCTACTGGCGGCTCTATGATTGCAACTATTGATCTACTAAAAGAGAAAGGTTGTAACCAAATCAAAGTGTTGGTTCTTGTGTCTGCACCGGAAGGTATTGCTGCACTAGAAAAAGCTCACCCAGATGTTGAGCTCTACACTGCTGCTATTGATGAAAAATTGAATGACAAAGGTTACATCGTTCCAGGTCTTGGTGACGCTGGCGATAAAATCTTCGGTACTAAGTAATCGCTACTTGGTGAGAAATAAAAAGGGGAGCATTTGCTCCCCTTTTTATTATATTCTATTTTTTCAAGCTCAATGTGCCGCCTACTCGAGGCGCATTGGATGGCTTATCGCTGCCTTTCACATTTTTCTGATTCAGTTTTTGTGAATTTGGCTTACCTTGAGAAGGCTTTCCTTTAGCTGAATTTCCTTTTGAAGAGCTAGCTGATGAACCGTTGCCTTGGCTTTCACTTCTTGCTTTTCCTTTCTTTGAATTAGGGGCATGACGGAAGGTATCGGCATTATGACCTTGATAGGTCTTATCTTTAAACGAACTTGAATTCTGATTTCTACGCGCTTTTGAATCGCGGTTCTCTTCTCTGCTGTCGAATAACTTAGCGTCGGTTGCCTTACGGATATTGTGTCCTTTCGCATCAATACGAGATGCTTCTTCCGTACCGGTAGATTCTTCACACATTGCCAGAATGTCTGCCACTTCAGCATCGGTTAAATAACGCCACTGACCGTTGGGAATACCATCCAAAGAAATGTTCATAATGCGTACGCGACGTAACTTAAACACTTCATAACCAAGCGCTTCACACATGCGGCGAATTTGGCGGTTTAATCCTTGAGTCAAAACAATACGGAAGGAAAACTTGGTTTCCATGTCGACTTTACAAGGTAGGGTTACGGTATCGAGAATTTTCACCCCTGAGGACATCTGCTTGATGAATTCAGGCGTGATAGGTTTATCAACGCGAACCACATACTCTTTCTCGTGGTTGTTTCCTGCACGTAAAATTTTATTCACGATATCGCCATCATTGGTCAGGAAGATCAAACCATCTGAAGGTTTATCTAAGCGTCCAATTGGGAAAATTCGACTTTTATGACCGATGAAATCTACAATATTGCCTGGGATGTCACGCTCTGTGGTACAAGTGATACCCGTTGGTTTGTTAAGCGCGATGTAGATAGGTTTTTCTTTGGTACGAAGCGATTTGCCGTCAATTAGAACGTCATCATCATCGGTGACTTTAGTTCCCATTTCTGGAACTTTACCGTTAATAGTTACTCGACCTTGGTCAATTAGCTTATCGGCTTCGCGACGAGAGCAGTAACCTGTTTCGCTGATGTACTTGTTTAGGCGTTTGCCTTCAGATTGTGACATGTTTATCTCCTGTAACGTTTCACAACGGCTTCTGTTTTGAAAACGATGGATGATAGCAACGCTTTCAAAATAAATAATGTGTTCAAAATTTAGCGAGGGCGCATTCTAGCAGGTATCTTTTGTTAGCCAAGACGTTTCTGATGGCGCTCTCGGTTTTCGTTTTTCTTCTCAACACTTTTCTTAAATAAAACATACAGAGCACCAGTGCCACCATGAAAGCGTTGTGCGCTATGAATACACTGCACTTCTTTAATTTGCGTCAACCAGTGAGCGACAAAACTTTTCATCAAAGCTGGCGGATTAGAGCGTTCTCCTTTGCCGTGAACGATAATCACGGTTCGAATATCCATTCTCATACACTGATTGACGAATGCGACCACTTCATCTCGCGCTTGTTTGAGGGTTTTTCTATGCAAATCAAGGCGTGCCTGAATAGGGTACTTACCCAAGCGCATCTTTTTGTATACCCCGTCCTGAACGCCATTGCGTTTGAATTCAACATGGTCATCAGGCTTAAGCATTGGCGCATGGTCAATAGAAAGATAATCAGGGTCGTTATCTGAATGACTAATTGCCGCTTCGCGCTTAGCTAGTTGTGCATCAGTAACCTGATGGGATTTATTCAGTTCGGCGGTATCTTGTTTGATGGGTTTTACGTCGCCCATCATTTGATGAAATAGTTCGAAATCATCTTGAGACTCAAAGTCATCGCTAGACATAGTGCTATCTCGAATTAATCATGGAATGTCAGAAGTATAACAATCGAGACTACTCAAGCAACCTGTTAAGCATCAAGGAACGAATGTTGGTGGGAAAAATAAAAAACCGGAGCTGACAAGTTATCAACTCCGGTGCAAAGCGTGATTCTATTTAAAAAATAGATGCTAAGCGATCTAGTGAGGAGATTTGTCGTTCAATACTTTGTAGACGAAATAGCTGCCATAAAACAGCATCAGTCCTATAGCGCCGAAAATAACCAGCATTGAAGATAACCCAACTGCATTACCGAAAAGGAGATCTAGCCATAAGTCCATAGTATTTCCTCTATAAGTGCTTGAAGACGATTCTTAAGTTAAATTCTGGCTAAAAAAACGACACTGATCTGGATCAATTGTGATTGATAGGTTGTGTAAATGTTTCTATGTGTGTGTATTTGGTCACATTTTATTGCTTGTTGATGGGTTTTTAATCGAACGAACTGATTTTGTGAAAAATTTAGTTAAATGACTTGCGTAACTATTCATAATCCGTAATATACGCAGCGTTCTCGGTGAATAGCGCAGCTTGGTAGCGCATCTGGTTTGGGACCAGAGGGTCGGGGGTTCGAATCCCTCTTCACCGACCATATTTAGAAAAAGGCTCTAGTCGAAAGACTGGAGCCTTTTTCGTTTCAAGTGTTTTATGTACTCGAACAGAGTGAGCTTAAAAAAACTCGCAGTTTGCTTTTTTACTTCGGTTTTGTTGTGAAACTTTGAAGCCTTTCTTCTCCAGCATTTCAATAAAGTTTTGTTTACCGATTAAGTGTAAAGCGCCAACGATCATCACGTACTGACCTTGTTGCGTTGGTAAGAATTTTCCAGAACTCAGTTTATTTGCCCAATCTTGGTTTCGGTTAGTCACAAATGCTTGCTCCATTTCTGGAGACATCTCGGTAAGATGCATCATCTTTTCAAGATTTATTTTATCTCCCGCTTTCCAGCTTTCTATCATGCAATGTGTCATGTCTTCATTGCTCTCCCAATCATCAATAATACTGATTAACAGTTCTTTGCCGTCGTCAGGCTGGTGGGTCAGCAGATCGATTTGAAATTGCATAGTTTCTAAGGGCACTAGCGGTATGTTGGCTTCAGCGGCTTTTTGCATCAAATGAAGGTCAACGCCATCCTTTGTCTTATAGCCGAGCTTCTGTAATTGCAAAAATTGTAGAGATAAAGCAGCACTCCATGGCGGAAGCTGATGAATTTGCTGGGCGTTCAATCCAAACTTGGTGGTAATTTGATCGAGATTGAACAGTTGCTCTTGTGAAAGCACTTGAGCGGCTTGTTTAGTGGTTGGTGGGTAAACGATTTTCTGTTGGATAGTGGTATCAGACTCAACAATAAGACCATCACTTTTGGCTAGTGTTTGATAAATATTATTAGGTAGGGGGAACATGGAAGGTTCACCAACATGCACTGAACCAATAATCGTGAGGCTGATTTTTCCGTTTGTTGCGCTCCAATACAAAGGTTCTGCATGAACAGAAAAGACCACTAAAGGTAGTAGCCAACGAAGAGTATGAGTAATTACAGACATGCTGTATTCCTTTTCTGATTCTAAATTTTTCCGATACTATCTAAGGATAAAAACCTTAATTTAGAATAGATTAGCTCAATTGTTCTAATTGCGCTTCCATTAATACTCAAGGATGAACGTTGGCTACCTTCATTGTTTGGCTTATTTAGGATTGGTGAAAGCGCGTTTTAACCAGCCTTAGGCGGTTTGCATTACTCACCACAGTAATGGATGACAATGCCATCGCCGCCCCTGCTACTACTGGGCTAAGCAAGAATCCAAATACCGGATAGAGCACACCTGCGGCGATCGGAATACCAAAGGTGTTGTAAATAAACGCGCCGAACAGATTTTGCTTCATGTTCTTAATTGTCGCTTGTGACAATTCAATAGCACTGACCACCGATAGTGGTGACGAGTTGAGCAGTGTCATTTGCGCACTCTCAATGGCAACATCACTGCCGCTTCCCATTGCAATACCAATATCTGCTTGAGCAAGTGCTGGCGCGTCGTTAATACCATCACCGACCATGGCTACAACTCTGTTTTGTTTCTGTAACTCTTCAATATGTTGCGCTTTTTGGTCTGGAAGTACCTGAGCGATCACTTGGCTTATACCGAGCTTGCTTGCAATTGAGTTCGCTACACTTTGGTTATCACCTGTCAGCATAACGGTATGAATCCCCATTTCATTCAGCGCTTGGATAGCTTGCGCAGCACTTTCTTTTACCGGGTCGGCAATCGCAATCAGACCTATAAGCTGTTTGTCGAGGGCAATAGCGACAGGAGTCCAAGCGTTGGTTGAAAAAGTCTCTAGGGTTTGTTCTGCTTCGGTTAAATCGATATCTAAAGATTGGAAATAGCCGATAGACCCAATATGTACTGCTTGCCCTTGATGGTCGGCTTGAATGCCTTGTCCGCGTAAGTTGATGAAGTTACTTATGGCCGCTGGGGATATTTGATTCTCTTTTGCGTAGAGGCAAACCGCTTTGGCTAAAGGATGCTCGGATTGTAGCTCCAAAGCGTAGGCCAAAGCCAAGACCTGCTGTTGGTTTGAATTAAAGGTAATGAGCTGCTGAACGCTTGGTTTACCTTGTGTGAGCGTACCTGTTTTATCAAATACCACAGTATTGATTTTGCTAGCTGACTGAAGAACATTGGCATCTCGAATTAAAATGCCCATTTCTGCGGCTTTACCAACACCAACGGTTACTGACAATGGCGTTGCCAGACCAAGTGCGCAAGGACAGGCAATGATGAGCACTGTAGTGGCAATCACCAGCATATAACTGGCTTTGGGGTCAGGACCAAACCAGTACCAGATTAACGCTGAAAAAATTGCTATCAACACAACAGTCGGCACAAAAACGGCCGAGATTTGGTCTGCCATTTTAGCAATAGCTGGTTTACTGCTTTGCGCCTGACGAACCATTTTGATGATGCGAGAGAGCATAGTTTGTGAACCAATACCGGTCGCTTGTAACAATAAGCTACCGTCTTGATTAATGGTTCCTGCAGAGACTTGGCTTGATGCTGATTTATAAACTGGGATAGGTTCGCCAGTAAGCATTGACTCATCTACGTAAGAGCTGCCTTCAATGACGATACCATCAACCGGAGACTGCTCACCGGGTTTTACTCGTAACGTCATACCTTGTTTGATGTCAGCGATAGCGATGGTTTGCTCGGTAGCTTCCCCATTTTTCGTTGTGACTAAGGTTGCTTGTTGTGGCTGCAAATTAATCAGAGCTTGAAGTGATAGAGTAGTTCTCGCTTTGGCTTTGGCTTCTATGTAATGACCCAAAGAGATTAAGCCAATGATCATCGCTGTGGCTTCAAAATAGACATGACGCGCGTTATCAGGAAACCAGTTTGGCGCAATCACAACCAAAATCGAGTAGAACCACGCGGCTCCTGTACCGAGTGCAACTAAGGTATCCATTGTTGCTCGGCGGTGAGTCAGTGCTTGCCATGCACTAGTAAAAAAACCTTTACCAGCGGTTGCTAAGAGTGCAAGGCACAATAACCCAACGATACTCCAAGCCATTTGGTCGCTGCTGGTTTGAACCATCATGTTGCCACCGAATACGCCCCAAGCCATTAGAGGAACCCCTAGGACTAAGCCTAGAACTGCATTTCGCTTATGCTCGTTCTGAATAAGCTCTAAATGCTGTTGTTGTTTCTTCTGTTGCTCCTCTGGATCATCTACCCACTCAGCCTGATAACCCGCTTGTTTAACTGCGGCGACTAATGCGGAAGTGACATCTTGATTTGAAATCACTAAGGCGGTTTGTTCTGCCAGATTAACTTGCGCTTTCTCTACGCCAGATACCGAGAGTAGTGATTTTTCTACTGAGGCAACACAACTGGCGCAAGTCATACCTTTAATCAGCAAGTGAGTGTTAACTAAGTCATTGGCTGCATTTGGAATTGGTTCAACAGGTGTTGGCTCTGATTGCTCTTTTTCAGTCGCTTTGTCAGCAATCACTTCATTTTTTGCTTCTATCTCTGCTAGAGGAGCAATAAGGCTTGCTTTGAAACCAACCTGAGATACACGGTCGATGATTTCAGCATCAGTGTTTGAAGTGATCAGTGAAAGTGATTCTTTTGAAACCTCCAAGCGGGCAATGTCGTCAAAGCTTTGCAAATGCTTGGTGAGCTTGTTTACACAATTGCCGCAATTTAATCCCTGTAAGCTAAATTGCAGCGAGTTGCCGGCGTGGTAGCCTAATGATTCGATGCTGTCGATGACTTGTTCGAGCGGTGAGTTGACCTCTAACTCAATAAAAGTCGGAGAAAGGGACTGAATTTCAACGGTGAAATTCGAATTGAGCTGTCGCTCAACTTTGCGTGCGCAGCCCATACAATTTAAGCCAGATAACGGCAGTGCATAGTGACCCATTTTTAATCCCTCCATTCGACACTAATGAAAGCATAAACCTTGACCTAAAGGTAAGGTCAAGCGGTGTTATGGAATATGATTTAATCTTCCATTGTGGAATTAGTCATCAATGGTAAAATGGCGCCAAATTTTATCCTTTCAGTCGCAGTGGCTTAATGTGCCACTGTCGTTTTTATATCTAAGGAAGTCAAATGACGGTTAAAACTCGTTTTGCCCCAAGTCCTACGGGCTATCTTCACGTTGGTGGTGCACGTACAGCACTTTACTCTTGGTTATATGCAAAAAGCCAAGGTGGTGAATTTGTTCTACGTATTGAAGACACTGACCTTGAACGTTCTACTCAAGCAGCAGTAGATGCGATTCTTGAAGGTATGACTTGGCTAGGTTTGGCATGGGATGAAGGTCCTTACTACCAAACTAAACGTTTTGATCGTTACAACGAAGTTGTTGATCAACTTCTAGCGCAAGACAAAGCATACAAGTGCTATGCATCTAAAGAGCTTTTAGATGAAGTTCGTGCTGAGCAAGAAGCAAACAAAGAGATGGCTCGTTACGACGCTAACCATCCAAAAATTAAAGCGGTAAATGAAGCGGCAAAAGAGGGTGACCCTTGTGTTATTCGTTTCCGTAATCCTAAAGGCGGTAGCGTAGTATTTGATGACCAAATTCGTGGTCGCATTGAAATTCGCAATGACCAACTGGACGATTTAATCATCCGCCGTACAGACGGTTCTCCAACTTACAACTTCTGTGTTGTAGTTGACGATATCGATATGGGTATTACGCATGTTATTCGTGGTGAAGACCACATCAACAATACGCCTCGTCAAATTAACATTTACGAAGCAATTGGCGCGAAAGTTCCGACTTTTGCACACTGTGCAATGATCCTAGGTGATGACGGTGCTAAGTTGTCTAAACGTCACGGTGCGGTTTCAGTCATGCAATACCGTGACGAAGGTTATCTACCTGAAGCACTGATCAACTACCTTGTGCGTCTAGGTTGGGGTCATGGTGACCAAGAGATTTTCTCTCAACAAGAGATGATCGACCTATTTAGCCTGAATGCGATTTCAAGATCAGCATCGGCATTCAATACAGACAAATTGCTTTGGTTGAACAATCACTACATCAAGTCTTCTGAACCAGAGTATGTAGCGAAGCACCTTGAATGGCACTTTGATAACCAAGGTATTAACAAAGACAACGGTCCTGCACTAGCACAAATCGTCTCTCTTGTTGGCGAACGTTGCAACACGCTTGTTGAGCTTGTTCAGCAATCTCGTTACTTCTACGAAGATTTCTCTGAGTTTGAAGAAGGTGCGGCTAAGAAGCATCTACGTGGCGTAGCAAAAGAGCCTCTAGCTCTAGCGTTAAGCAAACTTGAAGCGCTAACTGAGTGGACAACAGAAGCTCTACATCAAGTGATTGAACAAGTATGTGCAGAACTTGAAATCGGCATGGGCAAAATTGGTATGCCGCTACGTGTAGCTGTGACTGGTGGCGGTCAATCACCATCTGTTGACGCAGTAATGCAGCTCATTGGACAAGAACGTGTTATTGCACGAATTAAGATGGCGCTAGCGTTTATCGAAGAGCGTGAAGCAAACGCGCAATAATACTATTGAGCAATTAAAAAAGCTGTGGCGTAACAACCGCAGCTTTTTTGTTTCTTGCGTTTAATGAATTGGAGTTTGTTCTTGATTAAATAGGCTATTTCAAATCAATGCTGCTTAAGCGCCCCATATAAATGAGGATGTCTAAGCAGTCTTTATGTGCTTCCAATAGAGCTTTTTTTGTTTTGGTGTATGCGGCGAGTTTGCCGTGTTTGTTTATTGAGCACACTACACTCTTAAAAGAGCATCTACCTTTGGTATCATAATTTCGCCAAGCTGCAATATAACAGGCATCACGGCTTTCAGGATTATCGCTAGTTGGGCGTGGTTTATAGATGATCTTCGGCTCTAAGCTGTGAGGTAGGCGAGTCATCAAGAATGGGTCTTTTAATATTCGACGCCAGTGTTTCCCCCACATTTCTCTTCCAAGTTCATTTCTGAGTTTGATGGCCTTTTTTAGACCTTTTGTTTCACCTAGACGTATGTAACCAACTGATCTGTGCAGCACGCTGTCATCGGGAGTATGAATATGAATTTTATAAGCTGTTTTAGCTTTAGAAATAAAACGGTGGCCGGTATTAGTTTCAAGGTTACTTTTTGTCATAGGCTTATCATTACCCATTGAAGTATCAACATATACATCGTTTTGACTGCATTTTTAGCGTCAACTCATTTGGGAGTGTCGATATTTTTGTTAACAATAATTTTAGTTGAAATCTAGTAGAACGTAATACCGAGTCTAGTTTTAATGGCGAAATTTAATATCAGGGTAGCGTTAGGTTTTTGCGAGTTTTTCATTGTTAACCTATATAACCTATTGTTTTTTTATGGTTTTTTAGGCGATTTATTGAGCTCTTTAAATGTAGGTGATGCAACAAGTTCATCTCAAGGTTAACGTACGTCACACTTTATAATATTGATCATGCCGAACGGTTGGTTGTAACTATATTGTTATTATTGTGTGTTTTGTTATTAGAGGCTTATAAATTAGGTGCTCTAGTACGGAACACCAAATATAGGATGTCTATTATTGATAATAATAAGTTTCAAGGACGGTATTTGGCTATGTCTACTCACAACGGAAAGGAAGTGACCTTCTCCCAATCGGAGTTTTTGGTCTCAACAACAGATACCAATAGTATTATCACTTATGCAAATGATGAATTCTGCCGAGTGGCAGGCTTCACTTCGCAGGAACTGATTGGTAACCCCCATAACATTGTTCGCCATCCAGATATGCCTAAAGCGGCATTCGCTGATATGTGGGGACAGCTAAAGAAAGGTAATAGCTGGCGGGGGATGGTAAAAAATCGCTGTAAAAATGGAGATTACTACTGGGTGGATGCATTCGTCACCCCAATCTACGACAAAGACAAAATTATTGGTTATCAGTCCGTTCGCCATTGCCCATCTCGAAAGGATATAGCTTCTGCAGAGAGACTGTATCAACGAATTAATAAAGGAAAGAAACCTTTTCCTCTTACTGAACACATTCAATTTCAGAGAGTTGTTGCAGCATTAGTTGTTCTTCTTTTGCTGGGAGCTTCCTACTGGATCTCTGGATTGGAAATGTTTGCGTTGGTTTTGATGTCATTAACTATTCTTAGTAGCTTGTTTTTCGATGAAATTTTCAAATTGCCAACTTTAATCCAAAAACAATCTGACACGGCAAATAGCCCTTCGCGTGTGGTTTTTTGTGGTACTGGGTTAAGTGGCAAAGTTGCCTATAACGTCGATATTCAGTTAGCAAAAATAAGGACAATTTTGGGAAGAAGTTCTGATTCTGGGAAGGCTTTGGTGTGTATTTCACAGCAGCTTAAATCTAGCAGTGAGTCTTCACTAAAAAGTTTGCAAGCAGAAAGTGAGTTATTAGAGCAGCTTTCAACAGCGGCGGCTCAAATGAATGCGTCAATTCAAGAAGTAAACAGCGCAACTTTAGATACTCGAGAATTTGTCAGAGAAGTCAAAGCCAAATGTAGTAATGCGGCCGAAACTCTGTCTAGAAATGGCAAAAATCTCAATGAGCTGTCTGACGACATCGGCGCTGCAGCTCAGAGTCTGCTTCAGTTGGTGGAAGACACGAATAAGATTTCAGGCGTTATGGCAGAAATTCAAGGTATTGCTGATCAAACGAACTTGTTAGCTCTCAATGCAGCGATAGAGGCGGCAAGGGCTGGTGAGCAAGGTAGGGGGTTTGCCGTGGTTGCAGATGAAGTTCGGACGTTAGCGAGCAGAACTCAGCTTGCCACTCAGAATATTCAGAGTTCGGTGACGAATCTGCAAAATTCTATGCAGTCGTGGCAGAAATCGATGATAACCAACCAAGATAAATCTCAAGGCTGTAATAGTGAGGCTCAGGGAGTACAGGATATTATGTCTAGCGTGATCGATATGATGTCGTTACTTGAAGACAAATCGATTCAGATTGCGACAGCAATGGAAGAACAAAGCGCGGTAACTGCTGAGATAAGCCAAAACGTTCATCATGTTCAAGCTGTATCTAATCAGAATGTTTCTTTAGTTGGGCAGGCAAGCGAGAATGCTTGTGAAGCACATCAAAGTGCAAATAATATCAATGCGTTAAGTTGTAACTTCCGATAGTTCTACGCCGCATTGAAATAAACATGATAAAGACTAACTGATCCGAGTTAGTCTTTATCTATCTGTATCATAGTGTTTTAAGCATACAGATTTCACAGCTACCGTGGCCTGTATTGCCAAGACTTCCTTCGATATGCTCGAAACCAAATTGTTCGTATAAAGATACGGCTGAACTTAATTCTTTAAGGGTTTCCAAATAACAGTATTTGTATCCAAACGCTCTCGCTTTTTGTACCGATAAATCGATGAGATATCGTCCTAGTCCAATGCCCAGTACAGATTTGTCCAGATACAGTTTTTGCATTTCACAGTACTTTTCATCAGCTCCCAACAGTTGAGCGACACCTACGCCTCCAACGACTTTCCCATTTAGTGTGGCGACCCAATAAGCTGATTTTTCACTGGTATAGGCGCTGCTTAGTTGAGTTAGAGCTGGATCATGCAAGCTCACACCTTCGAGATGATCGATTTTATTTTCAATAAAGCTATTACGAATCACTTCCGCAATTTGCGGATTGTCTTCTGGTGAGATAGGTCTAACGGTGATGTTCAAACCATTCAATAAAACGTGGAGTTGTTCTGACTCTTCCGTTTTCATGCTGCTATTTCCTTTATCTTTGCTCTTAGTTCAATTTATCACTCATCATATAAACAAAGGCATTTTAAGCAACATAAACCATCTGGGTTAATGGGGGACGGACAGCTGAAAATTCGATAATGGCTATCCATAAACAAAAACGCCTTAGCTTAAATGTTAGCTAAGGCGTTGTTTTATTTGGCGCTCCCGACAGGATTTGAACCTGAGACCTGCCCCTTAGGAGGGGGCCGCGCTATCCAGCTGTGCCACGGGAGCAGGAGTGTTATATTACTCAATTATTTGAATAAGTTAATAACCGAATAGCATTTTAATTATTGTTTGTGCATAACATCGCCAACTTGGACACTCGATAGTAGCTCTGGCTGGTCAATAATGACTTCTGCATCGTTTTCATAAACTCTGGATACCGTCAGGGTAATATCGCTCTGCGTTACCTTGTTACGAGGTAATCCGTTTTGGTCAATGAAAGCACCTGTGTGCCAAAGTTGTAGCTTATCACCTTCCTGAACACCGTGAATTCTGCCTAAATCCATAGTTATTGTATTACCAAATTTTGCGACAACTTCGGGAAGAGTAATTTTGCAGGATATTTCAGACTCTAGGTCCAACATAATGTTTCTGCTTACTCTAAGTAACATATCACCGTAGGTAGAAGCCCAGAAGCGAGCACTACGAGTGTCTATTTGGCTGGTTTTTGCAAATGGCCAACGGGCAACTTCACGATAATTATGTTTGAGTACTTCATTACCTGTTTTGCCATCGAATACTTTCATTTCTAAAGCAAATTGGCGATTGATAATATCGTCTTGCAAAACCTTTTGTTCAATGGTGGCTGTTAGATCGGTAATGACGCCCCCAATGATATATTGCGCCCCAGTATCTTGAGCGATCATCTTTATACGTTCAGGGTTACGTGCATTGATATCGTAGTTCGTTGTTCCGACAGAAACGAAGCTGCTTGATTCTTGACCTATTTGTCTATTTACCACTTCGGCAAAATCATCGCCTAAATTATAAATTTGTCCCATTACCGCTTGTTGTGGTGAGGCTAAATCGATATTTCCAACTAAGAAGGTCTTTTTATACTGACTCTGCTGGCAACCTGTTGCCGATGGGTAGATGTCAATGCGTGCTCGAACATTCATCACATCATTTCTAGAACTGGTTTGTTCAATCAATATGTAGCGCACTTCATGGTTAGAAAACTGATACTCTTTACGCTCTGCTTCTAATAGCGGCATAAGATTGCTAATACTGCCAATATCTGCCCCGGCAAACTTTACCGCTTTATAAATGGCATCTTCTAATGCATGTAGTCGAGCGGCACTATCTGTTGAAACAATGGCGGCACTACCTGTCACTTCGTACCATTCTGCATAAGCATTAGACTGATATAAAGTTGAAGAAAGTATTGAAATTAAAGAATAAATAATTTTTTTCATTATAATTTACCAGTTAGGTATAAATTTTGCTTCTTAAATTTTAGCTGATGTAGGTATCGCGTTTCTGAATAGTAGACGAATTTAGAAAAGCAAAGAGTGTTCCAGTTTCATCAGTGAGAGTGAAATGGAACCGATGCCTTAGTATATCTGGAGATGAAGAGAATGAAAAAATGGCTTCCTTTAGTGCCAGCAGTTTTTTTAACTGCGTGTGCCTATGCCCCGATTTATAACGGAAAAGAGCCGTACGCAGGTTCACAATTTATGTTGATGGAGAGTCCGAGACACACATTGGATTTCTTCGTCGAGAGTTTGACTGAAGATTTGATGATATCAAATACGAGTATTACTTCTCGTAATTCGATTGCTGTAACTTCATTTGTTGATCTACAAAATATGGATACGACAAACTGGCTAGGTAATTCGGTATCAGAAGGTTTTATTTACCAGTTTCAACGTCGTGGCTTCAAAGTCGTTGATTATAAAACCACTGGAACGATCCAAGTCACTCAACAAGGCGATTTCGCATTTAGCCGTGATTGGAAAGATCTTGCTCAAGAACAAGACATCCAATATGTATTAACGGGAACTATGCTGCGTCAAGATGGTGGGGTACTCGTTAATGCTCGCGTGGTTGGCCTACAGTCGCGAATTGTTGTTGCCACAGCACAAGGCTTTTTGCCAGCTGATCGTATAGGTAAAGATTTAGATACCTTAAATAGCATTCGTACCGAAGATGGTGTTCTTATTCGATCAGACCCGACAATTAAACAACCTTATACTGTCATTTTACGTCCTTAGGAGCTGATGATGAATAAATGGTTATTAGTCTTAGTGACGACGTTGTTTATGATGGGGTGCCAGCCTCTACAGCCTATACGTTCTATGGAAGTGTTGACTTCTGTTGGCTATGCCAGCATTAGTGAACAAAGAGGCCGAGATGATGCAGAGAAGCAAGTTCGCGCAATGAGAGCTTCTAAAATGGATGCATACAGGGAGTTGGCAGAACAGGTTTATGGTATGCGAGTGAGCGGTCGAGCAGAACTGAGCGATCAGCGTCTAGGCACGGAGCGTACCAGTGGCGAAGTTGATGGTGTTATCCGTGGTGCAGAAGTGGTACGCAGTTATAAAGTTGGCGACAGCTATGTTACTGAACTGCGTCTAGACATCAATAAAATGAATATGCTTCGTGATTATGGCGAAGTGCAGCAGGTTCCTGAAAAACGTCAGCAGACTCTGTTTTAACTCTTTTTGATTTAACTATCACTCTCCAGATACTTAAATTCAGAACAAACAAAAAGCGGCAATTATTGCCGCTTTTTGTTTGTTCATTTCTATCAATATTGATGTGCGAACTATTACGCTTTTAGGTTGGTTCCTAAGGTTGAAACAGATTGCGTGCGTCCGGTTGCACTGTATGTCATTCCTACTTTACCTAAGCTTTGTTGCATCATGTTGTTTAGCTTATTAAAGCTAAGCTGCGCACGATTAAGCGCTTCACCGTTAACTAAGTTTGCTTGTTGGCAATCGTGAATAATTGAACGAATTTGATTTGTTAACTCACTGAGATAGCTATCCTCAGTCAGGCTCGAGACATGAGGATGAGCAGAAATTCGTTGGTCAGTTGTTTGCAGTTGGTTAACCAAAGTCGTTTTTTGTTTAGCGAGCGCCTCTATGTCCGCAGATATACGAGCAGTAATCGCGATTTTTTCTTGTTCCAGCAGTACTGAGAGTTCTTGTGCGTTTCTCAGTTGGAATTCGATGAGGTCTTTTATTGCCGCCATAACTTACTTTGCCTTTCAATCAAACTGGATTAGCTGAAGCCACCCAATTCTTTCTCAAATCTGATCATATTGTCGGCCAGTTTCTCTGAATCAACAACATAAGATCCGTTAGCAATTGCTTCTTTAATCGCAGCAACTTTCGCACTGTCGAAGCTAGGAGTCGTTGTCATATCGTTATGCAGTTCACCAATTGCTTTACTCTGATGACTGAGAGATACGGAATCTTGCTCAGCAGCACGAGTTGTTGAACTTGAAGTTGGTGAAGATGCATCTGAATTAGAACGAGCAGGAGTTCGATTCGTTGTATTTAACGAATGCCCTGAGCGTATGTTATCAATGCCTGCCATAAGTGAGCCTTTTTAAAAATATTAATCTGTACTGTCAGTATCGACAAATAGGGAAATAACTTTAGTAATTTTATAGCATCGTGACGAAATTAACGTATTTCTACGTAAATGCTTAAAATTGAACGGTTACTTCACCTATTCCACTGACTCGCGCATCTATTATACGGTTAGATTTATCATTTTTCACTTTTATCTGTTCGCCGAAGCTTCCGTCAGATAATGCTGTTCCTTTAGTAGTAATATTCATACCATTGGCACTTGCTTGGATAACAACACTGTCATTTCTGCAAACTACACAGATATCATTTTGCTCGATCACATCACCTAACTTCACGTTTTTCTTAGTTTTTGCTCCAACTACACGATCTAGCGAGGAAAATCCTTGCCGTCTAAAGCGCAGCAGATCTACCATACTGATAGTTATATCGTTTTCTGTTAAAACCTTTCCTCTGCTAATATGATTAGCAGCGGTAACCATAGGAATTCGCATTGTCAGTCGAACAGGGACATATGTTTTCCAATTATCCTCCTCGCATTCAACGAGTACAGTGATGTTACTGGAAGACGAATTGTTAGATGATGATGAGGTTGAAAGAGCGGTTTGACAGTCGGTAGCAAATATACGTTCATCAATGTTGGAAGCACTGACGACTAACTCACCACCTTCTCCAACATCGACCGTACTTAGCACGTGATTTTCTGCAGCGAGTTGTATCATTTTTATTTGTTCAGGTGTTGCAGCAGATAAAGAAAAGCTAAAGAAAGCTAACAAAAAACCGATAGAGTTAAAAAAAATATTATAGAAAGCTCTACACTTAGATATGGAATGTAGATGTAAACAGGTCTTCGGATGCATTGTTCGTGTCTCTCGTTTCTTTATAGCTTGTAGTAGACTATCACTTTTTATGAACATTAGTTTCAGATGGAGATGTGCTTATGACGGGTATTCTTGATTCTGTGAATCAGCGTACGCAACTTGTTGGTCAAAACCGACTAGAATTACTGACTTTCCGTCTTAATGGACGCCAACGTTATGGCATTAACGTTTTTAAAGTCAAAGAAGTCCTACAATGTCCTAAATTGACGGCTATGCCAAATCTTCATCACTTGGTCAAAGGTGTGGCTCATATCCGTGGCCAAACTCTTTCGGTTATTGACCTTAGTTTGGCTATTGGTGGGCGTCCGACTCAAGATGTTCAAAAAAGTTTTGTTGTCATTGCAGAATTTAACCGTACCACACAAGCATTCTTAGTTAGTTCTGTTGAACGTATCATCAATATGCACTGGGAAGCCATTCTTCCACCGCCAGAAGGTGCTGGTAAAGCAAGCTACCTGACAGCTGTAACCAATATTGATAACGAATTGGTTGAAATTCTCGATGTAGAAAAAATCCTTGCAGAAATCGCACCAGTTGATGAGTCAATGGATGCTAGTATTGGTCAGGACATTGCTGAAGCTGAACAAGAAAAGCCGATTGTTCGTCGTATTCTGATTGCTGACGATTCAACTGTTGCGCGTAAACAGGTTCAACGAGCAATTGAGTCGATTGGATTTGAATGTATTCTAACCAAAGATGGTAAAGATGCTTATCAAAAGCTGTTAGAGATGGCAAAAGAAGGCAGTATTTACGATCAAATTTCTTTGGTTATCTCAGATATCGAGATGCCAGAAATGGACGGCTATACTCTAACGGCAGAAATTCGTCGGCATAATGAATTAAAAGATCTCTACGTTATACTGCACTCATCATTGAGTGGGGTATTTAACCAAGCTATGGTTGAACGAGTCGGCGCGAATTCGTTTATTGCTAAGTTCAACCCAGATGAGCTTGGTAATGCGGTTAAAGCTGCGCTAGTAAAATAAAGAGAAATTAATGACTGCTATTACTATAAGCGATCAAGAATATCGCGACTTTTGCCGGTTTCTGGAATCTCAATGCGGAATCGTATTAGGTGACAGCAAACAGTACTTGGTAAGAAGTCGTCTTAGTCCACTTGTGACTAAATATAAGTTGGCTAGTTTATCTGAGCTGTTACGTGATGTGGTAACAGGCAGAAATCGTGATTTGCGTGTGGCAGCCGTTGATGCGATGACAACCAACGAAACCCTCTGGTTTCGTGATACGTATCCGTTCACTGTGCTTGCTGAGCGTTTGTTGCCAGAAATGGCGGCAAAAAAACGCCCTATTAAAATTTGGTCAGCGGCGAGTTCGTCTGGTCAAGAGCCATATTCAATGGCAATGACCATTTTGGAAACTCAGCAGCGTCGCCCTGGATTGCTTCCAAGCGTATCAATTACTGCAACCGATATCTCCGCAAGCATGTTGGATATGTGTCGTGCTGGAGTTTATGACAGCCTCGCTTTAGGGCGTGGTTTATCTCTTGAACGTCGCCGAGCATTCTTTGAGGATGCTGGCGATGGGCGTATGAAAGTGAAAGATAGTTTAAAGCGTTTGGTGAACTTCCGTCCGCAAAACTTAATGGAAAGCTATGCGTTGCTGGGTAAGTTTGACATCATTTTTTGCCGAAATGTGTTGATTTACTTTTCTCCAGAGATGAAAGCAAAAGTATTGAACCAGATGGCAAATAATTTAAACCCAGGTGGGTATCTGCTATTAGGCGCTTCTGAGTCTCTCACGGGTCTAACGGATAAGTTTGAGATGGTTCGCTGTAATCCGGGCATTATTTATAAGCTCAAATAAGTTATTAGCTCTAATCTATGTCTTTCTAAAGCCCAGCCAAGTGTTGGGCTTTTTCTTTCCTTTCTGTGTCTCTGTTCTATACCTAAAGATATCCATTCCAAATCTCATAATTTAGGTATTTGTTATCGTTGAAAGCGGCGTGCTTTTTGCTAACTCTATACTGCAATACAAGAAAAGATTGATTGTGAATTGGCGTTTTTAAAAGTTGGTACGCTAATTGCTTTTAATCTATTACTAACGGTCAGTTCTTATCTAAGAGGCAAAGTATGGCTATCTCTTTTAACAACGCACTCGGCATACACCAGCACACGGTGGGTGTTCGTGAACGCAATGCAGAGGTTATCTCTACCAACATTGCACAAGCGAATACACCTGGGTACAAGGCAAAAGGGATGGACTTCCAAAAGGCTTTGCAGGCGGCAAGTTCGGGGGCAAGCATTGGTCTTAGCCGTACGGATGGTCGGCATATTCCTGCCTCTACGACAGTGACAGGGGAAACGCTTTACCGCGTTCCAACTCAACCTGACACCGGTGATGGTAACACGGTGGATGTGGATTTAGAGCGTAACTTGTTTATGCAAAACCAGATTCGCCACCAAGCATCACTAGACTTCTTAGGAAGTAAATTCAAGAACTTAACGAAAGCAATTAAAGGGGAGTAATTTAGATGAGCTTATTTAATGTGTTCAATGTGACAGGTTCTGCGATGAGTGCTGAGTCTGTACGTCTAAATACCACCTCAAGTAACCTTGCTAACGCAGACAGTATCAGTAGCTCCGCTAAAGATACTTACAAAGCGCGTCATGCAGTGTTCGGGGCTGAGTTAAGCAAAGCACGTTATAACCGCGACCCAAACGTGCCAGTGAAAGTGTTAGGTATTGTGGAAAGTGATAAACCGCTTACTGCGGAGTTTAACCCAGATCACCCACTTGCAAACGACGAAGGCTATATCTACAAGCCTAACGTCAATGTAATGGAAGAAATGGCTAATATGATTTCTGCATCACGTTCATATCAAACGAACGTTCAAGTTGCAGATGCAAGTAAACAAATGCTGCTGCGTACGCTGCAGATGGGTCAATAAGGATAAGGAGTTAGCGTATGGCCGGAATCAATAACATTGGTCAAAGCGGCTTGTCCTATGTTGACCAGCTGAAGGCTCTTCAAGAGCAGAAGAAAACGAGTGAGAACACAGGTAAACAAGATCTTAAGCAAGAAGATTTTCTTTCCCTGCTCACGAAGCAACTTTCTCAGCAAGATCCTTTCAAGCCGGTCAGCAATGATCAGATGATTGCGCAAATGGCATCTTTTGCGACGGTTGATGGTATTGGCAAGATGAACACTCAGTTTGAGAGTTTGAACTCGGCAATGACATCGAATCAAGCTTTACAGGCATCGTCACTAGTAGGTCGTGATGTACTAGTGCCGGGGGCTGCGGGCGTGAAGAAAGATGATGCAGGCATGGCGGCAATGGTGAAGCTTCCAAGTTCAGTAAGCAACTTATTTGTTCGTATCGAAGATGAGTTGGGACAGCTAGTCCGTACTATGGATGTAGGGGCGAAACCGGCCGGTGATAACCGTGTCGAATGGGATGGAAAAGATCAAAACGGTAATCCATTGCCGGCCGGCAAATACAAAGTGAAAGCGGCTGGTCTACTTGACGGGACAAACACAGAATTTGGTGTATCTACATACGCCAATGTGAATAGTGTTCTGCTTGGTAAAGGCGATGGTAACGTACTACTCAATCTAGCTGGATTTACCTCACCAGTTCGACTTGCTGAAGTACTAGAAGTTGGCAAAGCATAGTCATAGTAATGCAAGCTAGGTAGGAGAATTTGGAATGTCATACGTATCACTTAGTGGTTTATCTGCAGCTCAGTTAGACCTGAACACAACCAGTAATAACATTGCTAACGCAAACACGTTCGGCTTTAAAGAGTCTCGTGCGGAGTTTGGTGATGTTTACTCAAGCTCTTTGTTTACCAATGCGAAAACTACTCCTGGTGGTGGTGTTCAAGCAAATAAAGTCGCTCAGCAATTCCACGAGGGTTCAAGTATTTATACTAACAACCCGATGGATTTACGCATTTCGGGCACAGGCTTTTTTGCGGTATCAAAAGAGCGTCTCATTCCACAGCAAAATGAATTGACTCGTAACGGTGCTTTCCACCTGAACAAAGACAATTACATGGTGACGTCGAATGATGAGTTTTTACTTGGTTACCAGGTAAACCCTGATACAGGTGATGTGCTTTCTTACGAACCACAGCCACTAAACATTCCAGCAGAGTTCGGTAAACCAAAACAGACGGCGAACGTAGAAGTAGGTGTTAACTTACCTGCAAACGGTGATTTAAAGGATCCTACGTTGTTCGATTACAACGATCCGGAGACATTTAACCGTTCAACGTCGTCGACTGTTTATGACTCAATGGGTCAGTCATATAAGATGACTACGTATTATCTGAAGGATCAAACTCAGCCTAATACGTGGCAAACTTATTACACCATGACAGATAAAGAAGGTGAAAAGCCTTTGAATATCACGGGTGGTGATGCGACTACACCTTCAGGTCATGTAGGACATACCATGAAGTTTAATAATGATGGCACACTAGCAAGCCTTAACAATGGCCAGCCAATTGTGTCGGATCCATTAGGTTCTGGAGCGAATCCACTGAACTTGAATGGTGCTGATGTAAACCAAACAATCGCATTTGGTTTAGATTCGGCAACTCAGTTTGCGGCACCATTTGAACTGACTAAGTTTGATGAAGATGGCGCTACAACAGGGTTCCTAACCAAAATTGACTTTGATGAAAACGGTAGTGTTCTAGGTACTTACTCGAACGGCGAAAATATCACTTTAGGTCGCGTTGCGTTAGTACGTGTTGCAAACGAACAAGGCTTAGATAAAAAAGGTGGTACTCAATGGGATGCTACTCAGCTATCTGGCGGTAAGATCTGGGGCGAATCCAATAAGGGTTCATTCGGTTCGATTAACAACGGTACCTTAGAGCAGTCCAACATTGATATGACTCAAGAGTTAGTAGATTTGATCTCAGCTCAACGTAACTTCCAAGCAAACTCTCGTGCGCTAGAAGTTCATAACCAGCTTCAACAAAACATCCTGCAGATTCGATAACATCTGGTCTATCAAGCCAGCGGCAACGCTGGCTTGATAGGATTGCCAGTTTGCCACATTGCCGCGGCAACCCTCCTCAAAGTAGCTATTCTATTCAATCTAACCTTCTGTTATATAAATAAAATAAAACTTGGCACATCTATTGCTTTATTCATGGTAACTGATGAATTTTGGAGCAAATTATGGACCGTGCATTGTTTCTCGCCATGAGTGGCGCAAAGCAAAATATGCAAGCTATGCAGCTAAGAGCGAACAACTTGGCCAACGTAAGCACAACAGGTTTTCGTGCTGACTTAGCTCAAGCTCGTTCGATGCAAGCATACGGTGATGGTCTGCCTAGTCGCGTGTTCAGTATGACTGAGCGCCCTGGAAATAACTTCCAACAAGGTAGCGTGATCACAACGGGACGTGATTTGGATGTAACTATTCAAGGTGATGGCTGGATTGCCGTTCAAGATAAAACTGGCGCTGAAGGCCTAACTCGTAACGGTAACTTGCAGATCGATCAAACTGGTCTTTTGCTAAACGGTAATGGTCACTTAGTACTGGGTGAAGGGGGGGCTCCGATCACTTTGCCAGTGCCTGTGGCAAAAGTTGAAATCGGTAATGACGGTACGATTTCTGTTCGTCCACAAGGCGCTCCAGCTGACGCAATGGAAATAGTTGATCGCATCAAACTTGTTCGTCCAAGCAACCAAGATTTATACAAAGATGTTAACGGTCTTTTCCGCGCGAAAGATCCCAACGCGGCATACGACGCAGATGCCAATGTGAAAATTCTGACCAGAGCCTTAGAAGGCAGTAACGTCAATGCGGTCGGTGAAATGACCAGCCTAATCGAGTTACAGCGTCAGTTTGAAATGCAAGTCAAAATGATGAGCACGGCAGAAGACATGGACAAATCGTCCGACTCTCTGCTTCGTATGAGCTAACCAATTGAAAGGAAATTAGTATGCAGCCGGCATTATGGGTAAGTAAAACAGGCCTCGACGCGCAGCAAACCAATATTGCGACGATCTCGAACAACTTAGCGAACGCCTCGACGGTTGGTTTCAAAAAAAGCCGTGCCGTGTTTGAAGATTTGTTCTACCAAAATATTAATCAGCCAGGCGGTCAGTCCTCTCAAAATACGGAACTACCAAGCGGTTTGATGTTAGGTGCGGGTTCTAAAGTCGTGGCAACTCAAAAAGTACACACTAACGGTAACGCACAAACCACAACCAACAGCCTCGACATGATGATCGAAGGGGATGGTTTTTTCCAAATCCTGATGCCGGACGGCAACATCGGTTACTCGAGAAATGGTCAGTTCACTCTGAACGATGAAGGTGTGATTGTGACTTCAGGTGCTGGTTATGCTCTTGACCCTGAAATTGTGGTTCCTCAAGATGCTATTTCGATCACTATCGGTAACGATGGTGAAGTATCTGCACGTATTCGTGGTCAGCAAGATAACCAAGTCTTGGGGCAGATCACAACGGTAGATTTTATCAACCCAGGTGGTTTAGAGCCTATTGGTCAGAACCTATATTTGCCAACAGGGGCAAGTGGTGACCCTCAAGAAGGTGTTCCTGGTTTAGACGGCTTAGGCAGTATCCGTCAATCTATGCTCGAAAGCTCAAACGTAAACGTAACAGAAGAGCTTGTGAATATGATTGAAGCTCAACGTGTCTATGAGATGAACTCAAAAGTGATCTCTGCGGTAGATAAAATGATGAGCTATGCGAACCAACAGCTTTAATGTTGGCTCATAAAGTGATTGAGAGATTGTGATGATGAAACGTTTACTTAGCCTAGTGTTTGTCTTAACCGTATCGGGTTGTGGGTTATTACCTGAGCAGATTGAAACGTCAGATATGACTGCAGGTACAACGGTTGTGGACGCGGTAGAAGGTGATAAATCGGTTGAAAGTGATTCAGGTGTTGTCGACACACTACGTAAACGTACTGATCCGGTTTCTGGTGATCCTGCATGGGCACCAATTTATCCAAAAGCAAAACCCGAACATTATGCGGCAGAGACAGGCTCACTGTTTAATTTAGCGCATGCCAATAGCCTTTATGATGATTCTAAACCACGTGGTATTGGTGACATTATCACTGTTACTTTGGATGAAAAAACCAAAGCAGCAAAAAGTGCTGATGCAGATTTGACAAAATCGAACGATGCAACGATGGACCCGCTTGCCGTTGGTGGGAAAAATCTCACCGTAGGTGATTACGACTTTTCCTATGCGTTGAAGAATGACAACAAATTCAGTGGCAGTGCAGAAGCTAACCAGAGCAACAGTATTTCAGGTTCCATCACGGTGGAAGTGATTGAAGTGTTGGCTAATGGCAACCTAGTGATTCGTGGCGAAAAATGGCTAACCTTAAATACAGGTGATGAGTACATTCGCTTGAGCGGCACAATTCGTCCAGACGACATTGATTTTGATAACACCATTGCTTCAAATCGCATTTCTAACGCTCGAATTCAATATTCCGGGACTGGAACTAACCAAGATATGCAAGAACCTGGATTCTTGGCACGATTTTTTAATGTCTCTTTGTAGATTAAGTTTCACAGTCGAAGAATTGACAGAATTAAGTTGATATCGATGAGGCCTAATTGGCCTCATTTGTTTTTGAATTCAGGTCGGCAGACCAAATAATTAACGGTAACCCACTATGAAAAAACTCACTTTGTTATTGATGATGCTAGTGACCGCAAGCGCTAATGCTGCTCGCATTAAAGATGTCGCTCAAGTAGCAGGTGTGCGTAGTAACCAATTGGTGGGCTACGGTTTGGTCACTGGTTTGCCTGGGACTGGAGAGTCAACGCCATTTACCGACCAAAGCTTTAATGCCATGTTGCAAAACTTCGGCATTCAATTGCCTCCTGGCACAAAGCCTAAAACTAAAAACGTTGCCGCTGTTATTGTCACGGCAGATTTGCCGGCATTTTCAAAACAGGGTCAGACCGTTGATATTACTGTTTCATCGGTAGGCTCTGCTAAGAGTTTACGTGGTGGTACTCTTATGCAAACTTTTTTGAAAGGCTTAGATGGGCAAGTTTACGCGGTAGCACAAGGCAATCTTGTAGTGAGTGGTTTCAGTGCATCTGGTGCTGATGGCTCAAAAATAGTCGGTAACAACCCAGTTGTTGGTATGATTTCTGGCGGTGCAATTGTTGAACGTGAAGTACCTACTCCATTTGGGCGTGGTGACTTCATTACTTTTAACTTGGTTCAGTCAGACTTTACAACAGCACAGCGCATGGCTGATGCAGTTAATGATTTTCTAGGCCCACAAATGGCCTCTGCCGTTGACGCTGCCTCAGTTCGCGTTCGCGCCCCGCGTGATGTTAGCCAACGTGTGGCGTTTCTCTCTGCAATTGAAAATCTAGAATTCAATCCTGCTGATGGCTCAGCGAAAATTATTGTTAACTCTCGTACAGGTACTATTGTTGTTGGTCAACATGTTCGCCTTAAACCGGCAGCTGTCACTCATGGCGGTATGACGGTAGCGATTAAAGAGAACTTGAATGTGAGCCAGCCAAATTCATTCTCTGGTGGTCAAACTGTCGTTGTTCCAGACTCTACGATTCAAGTAGAAGAGAAACAGGGCAAAATGTTTAAACTTGAGCCTGGGGTTACTCTCGATGAACTCGTTCGTGCGGTAAATGAAGTTGGCGCAGCCCCTTCAGATTTGATGGCAATTCTGCAAGCACTTAAGCAAGCAGGTGCTATCGAAGGTCAACTGATCATTATCTAAGGAGCGAAAGATGATTGATAACTCTAACGATATTGGTTTCATTCACGATATTGCCAGCCTTGATAAACTGCGTAAACAGGCTGTTGGCGGTGATGAAAGTTCAGAAAAAGCGGCATTAACTGCAGCGGCTCGTCAGTTTGAATCGATTTTTACCAACATGATGTTGAAGTCAATGCGTGATGCAAACTCTGGCTTCAAATCTGAATTGTTTAACAGCCAAAACGAAGATTTTTATCGTCAAATGCTTGATGAGCAGATGACTAGCGAACTGAGTGCATCTGGTTCTCTTGGTTTAGCTGACATGATCGTGGCTCAGCTCTCTGCTGGCGAGAAATCGCAAGCGGGAGGTGAAGATGCATTCCAAGAAGCGATGCGTCGAGTGGATCGCTCTCGTGAAGCGGCAGCAACTAGAGCAGAATCGGCGGAAGAAAATGATCTTGCTATGACGGATAATGTCTCTGCGACGGATAGTGTCTCTGTTGCAAATAAAGTGGCAGGCCAACAGCCAGAGCCAGTGGCAAATTTTGAATCTCCACGTTCGTTCGTATCATCACTTAAACCTTATGCAGATAAAGCAGCAAAAGCGTTAGGTATTGATGCTTCTTTATTGATTGCTCAAGCAGCTCTGGAGACAGGCTGGGGGCAAAAAGTGGTGAAAAATGCTAGAGGTAGCAGTAACAACCTTTTCAACATTAAAGCCGACCGTAGCTGGCAAGGTAATAAAGTCGCGACACAAACGTTGGAATACCATCAAAATACACCAGTAATGGAAAAAGCTGCATTTCGCTCTTACGACTCTTTCCAAGACAGTTTTAACGACTATGTTCGTTTCTTAGAAAAGAATCCTCGTTACAATACCGCGCTTAACCATCAAGGTAACAGCGAAGATTTCATCCGAGGTATTCATAAAGCAGGTTATGCAACGGATCCTCAATATGCAGACAAAGTGCTAAGAGTGAAATCTCAAATCGACCAGATGGACGAAATATAACTGTTTAGCCGGAGATCTTTCTCCGGCTTTTTGCTTCTCTATTTCTATTTAAATTCTTAATTATTCTTTATATTTCCTCGAGTTATCTCAATAAAATCATATTTGGCACACATGTTGCTTTATCCCTTGTAGTTAGTCAGTGAACACTGATGTTTTAATCGTTTTTTGGGGGCAGTATGGCGTCTGATCTTCTGAATGTGGGTACGCAAAGCGTATTAACCGCTCAGAGACAACTCAATACAACAGGTCATAACATTTCTAATGTTAATACAGAGGGTTACAGCCGTCAGTCTGTAATCCAAGGGACCAATATGCCTCGCCAATTTGGCGGACAAACTTATGGTATGGGCGTGCATGTGGACAATGTTCGCCGCTCATGGGATCAGTTTGCCGTTAAAGAGCTGAACATTGCCACTTCTGATTATGCGCTAAAGAGTGATACAGAGCAGAACCTCGATATGTTATCTAAGCTGCTTTCGTCTGTTGCCTCAAAGAAAATTCCAGAAAATCTGAACGAATGGTTTGATGCAGTTAAAACTCTTGCTGACTCACCTAACGATGTAGGTGCACGTAAAGTTGTGCTTGAAAAAGCCAACCTAATTTCGCAAAACCTTAATGATTTTCATGAAACTGTTCGTCGCCAGTACGATGTAACCAATAAAGGATTGGACGTCGGGGTGGAGCGTATTAACCAAATTGCTGTAGAAATACGTGATTTACAACGCTTAATGATGAAAGTTCCTGGTCCTCACAATGACTTGATGGATCAACATGAAAAACTGGTGGCTGAACTGGCTGAATATACCAATGTGACTGTAACTCCTCGTAAGAATGCGGAAGGATTTAATATTCATATTGGCAGTGGACATACCTTAGTTTCAGGAACTGAAGCTAGCGAGTTGAAAATGATCGATGGCTATCCCGATGTTAAGCAGCGCCGTCTCGCTATGATAGAAGGTAATGGTATTAAAGCTATTACTGCAAAAGATATCGGCGGGAAAATGGGAGCGCTGATGGATATGCGTGACGATCACATTCCTTATGTGATGGATGAAATTGGTCGTTTAGCTACGTCGTTCTCTTATGAAGTCAATAAGCTGCAATGGCAGGGGTTAGATTTACGTGGTGACGTTGGGCATAACCTTTTTGCTGATGTTAACTCTGATACAGCAGCTCGAGCTCGTGTTGTTACGCCAAGTGACTCAAAAGCTGATCTTGCCGTTTATATTAACGATGTAAGTCAGCTTAGTGGTGGTGAATACTCGCTGTCGTACAACGGAAGTGATTATGTGATCACTCGCCCTAGCGGTGAGCAGGTGATTGCTCAGGAAAAACGTGGAAATATCTTTTTCGATGGTATGCGGATTCAAATCAATAAAGATCCGCAAGTGGGTGAGCGTGTCATTTTACGACCAACTCGTAATGGTGCTAAGGATATCAAACTCATTACCAACGACCCGGCAAAAATTGCCGCTCAGAGTTATGAAGCTTCTACGACGCTGGCACATGGTAAAGCTAGGTTCAAAATTATAGAAGCGGGTGAAGTTCGTGAGTTTCAAGTGGTTGTTTCGCCATTAGGCGATCAGTTCGCGGTGACCGATACCAAGGGAAAGATTTTGCTTGAACCGCAAGATTATCCACCATCGGGGCCTATTGAAATTAAAGGAACCATTTTTGAGTTGACCGGCGGAGCATTGCCGGATGACAAATTTACGGCAAACCTTACCGCTTCTGAAGGTGATAACGGCAACTTACGTAAAATGATCAACGTTCAGACCAATAAAGAGATGAACGACAATAATTCAACCATTATTGACCTTTACCATAACTTGAATACAGATTTTGGTTTGAAGCTCTCAACCGCGTCACGTCTTACAGATGTTTCTCGACTAGAAAAGCAGTCTGCACAAGAGCGTATAGCTTCCGTCTCTGGGGTAAACCTAGATGAAGAAGCGGCAAACATGATGAAGTTTCAGCAAGCCTATATGGCATCGTCTCGTATCATCCAAGCGTCGAACGATACGTTTAACACTATTTTGCAACTGAGATAGGAGGAAGAGTAAATGTTAAATCGAATTTCTAGCTTCCATAACTATCAATCTGTGCAAAACGACATGCGTCGTCAGGAATCTAAAGTTCATCACAACCAAGCTCAGTTGGCGTCTGGCAAGAAGTTATTATCTGCGGCAGATAACCCTTTAGCCACACATTACATCCAAAACGTATCACAGCAAGAAGAGCAGTTACGTCAGTATTTGGATGCTATTACCTTAGTCAGAAACCGTCTTGAGCATCAGGAAGTTATCGTAACGAATGCTGAAGATTTTGCTGATAAAGCTAAACGCAATGTAATGGAAATGATTAACGGCTCTCTTTCACCAGAGGACCGTGGAGCAATAGCTCGTCAAATACAAGAGATTTCAAATAACTTTCTCAACTTAGCAAATGTTCAAGACGAGATGGGTAACTATATCTTTGCTGGTACTAAACCAAAGAATCAGCCATTTTTCCGTGATAACGCAGGTAACGTAACTTATTCAGGTGATGACTATCAGCGCAAAATGAAGATTTCTAATAGCTTAGAAATCCCGTTTAACACACCGGGTAGTAAGGCTTTTATGGAGATAGAAAATCCATTTGGCGATTACGAGCCTAATTATGCTTTGCAAGATGGGTCTGAGTTACTTCTTGAACGAGCAACCAACAGTAATTCTGATGATACAGCAAGTTATGAAGTGACTTTCGTTGATATGGATAATGGTCAGTTTGGTTATCAATTAAAGCGTAATGGCAGTGTGGTTCAAGCTGAAGAGTTCAATGCAAAAAATGGAATTCAATACCAAGGGTTATCAATTGCTGTTAAAGGGCAAATAACCAAAGGTGACTCTATTAGCATTGAGCCGCGTAAAACATTCAGTATTTTCGACAGTTTTAAAGACGCGATTGAATATTCATCGCAGTCTGTCGCTGATGCTTCTTCTACAGCGAAACTACATCAAGTGACTGAAGAACTCCATAAAGCCTTTATTCACTTGAACAAGGCACACACTAATATCGGTGCCAGTTTAAGTACGTTAGATATTCAAGAAGAGCAACACGAAGATTTCAAAATCAGTTTAGCGAAGTCAAAAAGTCAGTTTGAAGATTTGGACTACGCAGAAGCGGTTATTGAATTCAATGAAAACTCGCGAGCGCTGCAAGCTTCTCAGCAAGCGTTCGGGAAAACAAAAGATTTAACGTTGTTTAATTACATTTAATTTGAGAGCCATATGTGCAATGCCATATGAGCAAAAATTAAAGTGATTAGAGAGTAAGACGGCTGTTTTGTAATGTGGTGGTAATTTAGCCAATTACAAAGCGGCAAGCTAGCGGCAATAAATCATTGCCGCTAGCTATGAATCCTTACTTACTTTTGGGTTATAACGAATATATTAATCTTAAAGTGCTGAAATGTAAGGGTTTTAAAAATAATTTAGTTATATTTTAAAATTTGGCACGTATATTGGATTATCAGTGTAAGTGTTAATTAAACAATTTTTTAAATCGGCACTTGTTGCAGATTTAGCAAGTTATTTACGGTCAGTGCTTCCAAAGAGTAAAGCTGACCGCTTCGCAAAATACTTGCGGACTCGATAGGAGAGCAAACTATGACCATTAATGTAAATACCAACGTGTCGGCAATGACAGCGCAACGTTACCTCAACAAAGCGACTGGAGAGCTAAACACATCTATGGAACGCTTATCGTCTGGTAACCGCATCAACAGTGCGAAAGACGATGCAGCTGGCCTACAAATTTCTAACCGTTTGACAGCTCAGTCTCGTGGTCTAGATGTCGCAATGCGCAATGCCAACGATGGTATTTCGATTGCGCAGACTGCAGAAGGTGCAATGAATGAGTCAACTAGCATCCTACAACGTATGCGTGACCTCTCTTTGCAATCATCAAACGGTACTAACTCGTTGTCGGAACGTAAAGCACTTAACGAAGAAGTGTCTGCACTGCAAGATGAATTGAACCGTATTGCAGAAACCACATCATTCGGTGGCCGTAAATTACTTAACGGTTCATTCGGTGAGGCTTCATTCCAAATTGGTTCTAGTTCTGGTGAAGCTATAATCATGGGATTAACTAGTATCCGTGCTGATGATTACCGTATGGGTGGTATGGCTTACGTAGCTGAGCAAGGAAAGACAAAAGATTGGGGTGTACCGGCTGAAGCTAATCAGCTGACATTCGAATTTACCGACAAAAACGGTGAAGAACAGACTGTAAACGTACAAGCTAAAGCCGGCGATGATATCGAAGAGCTTGCTACTTACATCAATGGTCAAACAGATGTGTTTAAAGCATCTATAGACGAAGATGGCAAATTACAAATCTTTATTGCTCAACCGGATATGGCTCAGGACTTTAGTATTGGCGGTAGCTTAGCTGGCGAACTCGGTTTGAATACTGACAGTGGTAAGTATGTCACAGTACAAGACATCGATGTGACCTCTGTTGGTGGTTCACAAAATGCTGTAGGTATTATCGATGCGGCTTTGAAATATGTGGATTCTCAACGTGCTGACTTAGGTGCTAAACAAAACCGTTTAAATCACAGTATCAGTAACTTGGCGAACATCCAAGAAAACGTTGAAGCGTCTAAGAGTCGTATTAAAGATACCGATTTTGCGAAGGAAACAACGCAATTGACTAAGTCTCAAATTCTGCAACAAGCGGGTACCTCAATTCTCGCTCAAGCAAAACAGTTGCCAAACTCTGCAATTTCACTATTGCAATAGTTTTAGGACTCTTCATTAATAAGTCTAGACGTAGGCATGTAATGAAGATCCTTCGGCAAAGTATGTTTATTAGAAAGTGGCAGGCTCTCTCAATCTACACCCTGCTTGCCACTGGATAATATTCATACGCCCCTGGTTGGCCTAAATGTGTTCATTTCTCTTGATCTCCACATGGCTCGGCTACCACAAACAGCCCCAGTTCTCTCAAAGGAAAGGGGCTTTTCTTTTGTCTAAAATTCCCCACCTATCTTCTCCTATAGCCTCTTAAGTTGATTCTTATGTGCGTATAACTGTTTTCTTACCATGTTGTTTTCTCATGTTGTGACGTCGTATTTCTTTAGTAAATCCATAATTTATCTAAAGCTATTCTCCTATATGCCGCTAATAAGGATAACTTTGAGAGAACAATTTGGTTTTTCGAGACGTCGGAAACCGCATTCGAAGTTCCACTTCGTAGAAAAATCTTAGGAGAGACAACTATGTCAGTGAACGTAAATACCAATGTGTCAGCAATGACAGCACAGCGTTATTTGAACGGTGCTACATCAGCACAGCAAACCTCTATGGAACGTTTGTCATCAGGTTCAAAAATTAACAGCGCAAAAGATGATGCGGCAGGTCTGCAGATCTCTAACCGTTTGCATGTTCAAAGCCGTGGCCTTGATGTTGCTGTACGTAATGCTAACGATGGTATTTCTATTGCCCAGACGGCTGAAGGGGCAATGAATGAAACAACGAACATTCTACAACGTGTTCGTGACTTATCTTTGCAAGCGGCAAACGGCTCAAACTCAAAAGCTGAGCGTGTAGCGATTCAAGAAGAAATATCTTCAATGAATGACGAGCTTAACCGTATCGCGGAAACTACCTCATTTGCTGGTGGTAAGTTATTAAATGGTACGTTTAATACTAAGTCATTCCAGATCGGTGCTGAAAGTGGTGAGGCTGTTAAGCTCACTCTGAATAACATGCGCAGTGACAACCAGAAAATGGGTGGCGTAAGCTACACAGCTGAAAATGGTCAGGGCAAAGATTGGGCTGTTAAGTCTGGAAGCAATGATCTAACGATTACTTTGAATGACAAATATGACGGCGAGAAAACTATCTCTATCAACGCTAAAGCTGGCGATGACATTGAAGAGCTAGCAACGTACATCAATGGTCAAACCGATATGGTTAAAGCTTCTGTTGATGAAGATGGCAAGCTACAACTGTTTACAGCGGCAGATAAGGTTGAAGGCCAAGCAACGTTTGGTGGCAGTCTTGCCGGTGAACTAGGCTTTGGTCAAGGTAAAGACGTTACGGTTAAAGACATCGACGTAACAAGCGTTGGTGGCGCACAACAATCTGTAGCAATTGTTGATGCGGCACTGAAATTCGTAGATAGCCATCGTGCTCAACTTGGCGCGTTCCAAAACCGCTTTAACCATGCGGTCAGCAACCTAGAAAACATCAACGAAAACGTTAATGCTTCTAAGAGCCGAATCAAAGACACAGACTTTGCAAAAGAAACAACTGCATTGACTAAGTCTCAAATTCTTAGCCAAGCTTCTAGCACTGTGCTGGCACAAGCGAAACAAGCACCAAACTCAGCATTGTCTCTTCTTGGTTAATCGCTTTTACGTTAGTAATAATGAAAATCCAGCTTCGGCTGGATTTTTTATATCCACTTCACTATTAATCTGCTCAGTATTAGGCAATGAGCACCGAATACATACACGCACTTATTGTTTATTAAGAACTCCATCCTTGAGGTTTCTCCGATCCTTCCATGGCTCTATTTAAATCAGATTGTTGATATTTGAAATTTGTATCTGAGTGGGAAGAAGACAAGCATTGGCGAGATTTGAATTTAGCAGATAAAACAAAACCCAGCCTAAGCTGGGTTTCACAATAATGGTGCGGAAAGAGAGACTTGAACTCTCACACCTTGCGGCGCCAGAACCTAAATCTGGTGCGTCTACCAATTTCGCCATTTCCGCATTTGATCTGTAGATTAACTGAATATTGGTCTTCAATCAATCGTTGTAATGATTTGTTATTTAAACAAAACACTTTAAATAGTGGCTGATCTACCTTGAACCGAATCGGGGTGATAGACGGGGCGTCAAAACCCTTACTAACCACTATCTTAATTATAATGGCAGGTCTACCTGGATTCGAACCAGGGGATGGCGGCATCAAAAGCCGCTGCCTTACCGCTTGGCGATAGACCTACAGAGATGATTACTCATCTGAATAATGGTGCGGAAAGAGAGACTTGAACTCTCACACCTTGCGGCGCCAGAACCTAAATCTGGTGCGTCTACCAATTTCGCCATTTCCGCATCTTAGTCTGTACATTAATTGAATTTGATGTTCAATTAACCGTTCTAATAACTCGTCTAAAACCAGCTATTTTGATAATGACTAATCACTATCTTATTAATAATGGCAGGTCTACCTGGATTCGAACCAGGGGATGGCGGCATCAAAAGCCGCTGCCTTACCGCTTGGCGATAGACCTACAGAGATGATTACTCATCTAAATCATGGTGCGGAAAGAGAGACTTGAACTCTCACACCTTGCGGCGCCAGAACCTAAATCTGGTGCGTCTACCAATTTCGCCATTTCCGCATCTTATTCTGTAGATTAACTGAATATTGGTCTTCAATTAATCGTTGTAGTGATCTGCTATTTAAGCAAAACACTTAAATAATGGCAGGTCTACCTGGATTCGAACCAGGGGATGGCGGCATCAAAAGCCGCTGCCTTACCGCTTGGCGATAGACCTGTAGAGATGATTGCTCATCTAAATCATGGTGCGGAAAGAGAGACTTGAACTCTCACACCTTGCGGCGCCAGAACCTAAATCTGGTGCGTCTACCAATTTCGCCATTTCCGCATTATTTCCTAAAGACTTTCGATGAAAGCACTTAGGAAATGGTGGCTACGACGGGATTCGAACCTGTGACCCCATCATTATGAGTGATGTGCTCTAACCAGCTGAGCTACGTAGCCAACAACAAATAATGGTGCGGAAGGAGAGACTTGAACTCTCACACCTTGCGGCGCCAGAACCTAAATCTGGTGCGTCTACCAATTTCGCCACTTCCGCATCTTAATCTGTAGATTAACTGAATATTGGTCTTCAATTAATCGTTGTAGTGATCTGTAATTTAAACAAAACACTTAAATAATGGCAGGTCTACCTTGAACTGAATCAGGGGTATAGACGGGGCATCAACAGCCTTACTAACCACTATCTTTATTGTAATGGCAGGTCTACCTGGATTCGAACCAGGGGATGGCGGCATCAAAAGCCGCTGCCTTACCGCTTGGCGATAGACCTGCAGAGATGATTGCTCATCTAAATTATGGTGCGGAAAGAGAGACTTGAACTCTCACACCTTGCGGCGCCAGAACCTAAATCTGGTGCGTCTACCAATTTCGCCATTTCCGCAAAATTTTTAAGATATCGAGATAAATGGTGCGGAAGGAGAGACTTGAACTCTCACACCTTACGGCGCCAGAACCTAAATCTGGTGCGTCTACCAATTTCGCCACTTCCGCATCTCGGTATCTAAAGTTATTTGCTCAATCATTAGAAATAAGCAAACAACTAAGAATTAGTGGTGGCTACGACGGGATTCGAACCTGTGACCCCATCATTATGAGTGATGTGCTCTAACCAGCTGAGCTACGTAGCCATCATTTTTGAGCGAGACAATATAATACAAACTCGCTACGAGTTCCAATAAATTTTCAAATACTGAAACTATTAAATAGTGGCAGGTCTACCTGGATTCGAACCAGGGGATGGCGGCATCAAAAGCCGCTGCCTTACCGCTTGGCGATAGACCTGCAGAGATGATTGCTCATCTGAATAATGGTGCGGAAAGAGAGACTTGAACTCTCACACCTTGCGGCGCCAGAACCTAAATCTGGTGCGTCTACCAATTTCGCCATTTCCGCATTATTTCCTAAAGACTTTCGATGAAAGCACTTAGAAAATGGTGGCTACGACGGGATTCGAACCTGTGACCCCATCATTATGAGTGATGTGCTCTAACCAGCTGAGCTACGTAGCCATTACCTAATTTTGCTCTCTGAGATAAGTTGCCTTATTGCTGAGAACGGTGCGCATTATGCGGATCTGCTCTCAGAGCGTCAACAGTTTTTTTGAATAAATCGCCTTAAACTCATCGTTCGACTTTTTTTTAAACAAAGAGGCGTGTTTGTGATCAAAAAGTGCCAACAAAACAACAGATTTATTACTTTTGCATAGAAGCAAATTTTGATGTTTCTTTCACATGATTAAGGGTGAAAAATAACAAAAGCCAACCTGTTGGTTGGCTTTTGTTCAGTTGTTAATTTTGCAGATTACACGTTGAAACGGAAGTGAACTACATCGCCATCTTTAACAATGTAATCTTTACCTTCTAAACGCCATTTGCCTGCTTCTTTCGCACCGCTTTCACCATTAAATTGGATAAAGTCGTCATAACCAACAACTTCTGCACGAATGAAACCTTTTTCAAAGTCTGTGTGGATCTTACCTGCTGCTTTTGGCGCTGTTGCACCTACAGGGATTGTCCAAGCGCGAACTTCTTTAACACCTGCAGTGAAGTAAGTTTGAAGTTCTAGTAGTTCGTAACCAGCACGAATTACGCGGTTTAGACCCGGTTCTTCAATACCCATATCTGCTAGGAACTCTTCGCGCTCGTCGTCTTCTAGTTCAGAAAGCTCTGATTCAATAGCTGCACATACAGGAACAACAACGTTGTTCTCTTTTGCCGCGAACTCACGAACAAGATCTAAGTACGGATTGTTCTCGAAACCATCTTCAGCAACGTTAGCGATGTACATGGTTGGCTTTAACGTTAAGAAGTTCAGGTAGCCAATGGCTGCTAGTTCTTCTTTAGATAGGTCAACTGTGCGAGCCGAGCCGCCTTCAGTAAGTACTGGTAGCAGCTTTTCAAGTGCTACAAGTTCTAACTTAGCGTCTTTGTCGCCACCTTTTGCTTTCTTCGCGTTACGTTGAATAGCACGTTCACAAGAATCAAGGTCAGCCATTGCCAATTCTAAGTTGATTACTTCAATGTCTTCGATTGGTGATACTTTACCTGCAACGTGTACGATGTTTTCATTCTCGAAACAACGAACAACGTGACCGATCGCGTCAGTTTCACGGATGTTAGCTAGGAATTTGTTACCTAGACCTTCACCGCGAGAAGCACCCGCAACCAGACCTGCGATATCCACGAATTCCATCGTTGTAGGAAGGATACGCTCAGGATTTACAATTTTCGCTAGTGCATCTAGACGAAGATCTGGCACCGGTACAACACCAGTGTTTGGTTCGATAGTACAAAACGGAAAGTTTGCCGCTTCGATACCTGCTTTTGTTAGAGCATTGAAAAGTGTTGATTTACCAACGTTTGGTAGACCAACAATGCCACATTTAAAACCCATGTCTGTAACCTTATTCAGCTTTGAACGTGTGTAAGCGATTTTGCGCTTTCGTTAGGCCATCTTTTAATAAGATATCGAGGCAACGAACCGATTCATCGATGGTTGCATCTAATTGCTCCTGCTCTTTAGCAGGGGCTTTGCCTAACACATAGCCTGCGACTTTATCTTTATGTCCCGGATGGCCTATGCCAATCCGAAGACGGTAAAATTCTTTGTTGTTGCCTAGTTTGCTAATGGTGTCTTTCAAACCATTATGACCGCCATGCCCACCCCCTTTTTTGAACTTAGCAACACCTGGCGGGAGATCAAGTTCATCATGTGCCACCATGATCTCTTCAGGTTGAATTTGGTAGAAGTTTGCAAGAGCTGCAACTGCTTTACCGGATAAATTCATAAAAGTGGTTGGGATCAGCAAACGTAAATCTTCGCCATTGACCACAATACGGCCAGTCAGACCGAAGTATTTCGGCTCATTTTTCAATATAACATTGTGAATACGAGCCAGTTCTTCCACGACCCATGCGCCAGCATTATGTCGTGTTCTAGAATATTCCGGGCCAGGATTCGCCAGACCGACAAGTAGTTTAATTGGTTGACTCAAAGCTAGGATCCCTTAGGAAACGAAAAAGCGCAGTATGATAGCACAAAAAATCCCTTTGGCGCGAGGCTCAAAGGGATTCGACTAATTAGTAGGCATTTAAAGCTAATGGATGCTTTCTTCTTGGTTAGCGCATTCTTACCACGTTGGTTTGTTGTTTCTGTTTCATTTCGGCAAAGCTGATGACAAATGGTTCGGCTTGTTTTACTCCATGAGGTAGTGAAGCAATGGCTTTACGAGCTTCATCTTTGCTGGCAAAGTCACCTGCGGTAACTGCATACCATTGTGTTCCGCGACTGCTTTTCCAGTTAACCCAAACCGGGTGTTTCGGGTCAATATTACGGATGTATTCTTTAATGTCTTTCTCTTGTTTAAGAGCGAGTACTTGGACTGTGTAGTGGTTGGGATCCATATATCCATAAGCGTCTTCGGAAGACATTACTCCGACGCATTGTGCAGGGGTGTTATCTGTATGTGTACTAAGTGGGGTACACCCCATTAAACCAACGACTAATGCTACGGACAGAATCTTATACACGTTTTACTCCACTTTTTTCTTCAACAATAAAATAAGGCCGCCTAGCACCTAGGTGGCCTTATTTTTAAATGCGACCAAAACTACTGATAAGTTAAGGCGACTTCAACCCAAAATGCTGTTCCTACAAACAGTTTCGGATTTTCCTTATATTCTTATCGGGAATAAAAAAAGCGCCTCATCATTGATGAAGCGCCTTTTATAGCAGTTATTTCAATGTTTAGTTAAACATTGCAGAGATAGATTCTTCGTTACTAATACGACGAATTGCTTCAGCTAGCATTGTAGATAGAGTCAACTGAGTCACTTTACCTGTTGCTGCCATTTCTTTTGACAGAGTAATTGAGTCAGTGATGATTACTTGGTCAAGAACAGAGTTCTTAATGTTTTTCGCCGCGTTGCCTGAGAATACTGCGTGAGTAGCGTAAGCGAATACACGCTTAGCACCACGGTTTTTCAGAGCTTCTGCCGCTTTACATAGTGTGCCACCTGTATCGATCATATCGTCTACGATCACACAGTCACGACCTTCAACATCACCAATTAGGTTCATTACTTCAGACACGTTAGCGCGAGGACGACGCTTGTCGACGATTGCGATATCGATATCACCTAGTGCTTTCGCTGTTGCACGAGCACGTACAACGCCGCCTAGGTCAGGAGATACAACCACTGGATCTTCTAGATCACGAGCTTTCATATCTTCAAGAAGAACTGGAGTACCGAAGATGTTATCTACAGGTACATCGAAGAAGCCTTGAATCTGTTCTGCGTGGAGATCGATAGTAAGAACGCGGTCAACACCAACGTTAGAAAGAAAATCTGCAACAACTTTTGCAGTGATTGGCACACGAGCAGAACGCACACGGCGGTCTTGACGAGCATAACCAAAATAAGGAATAACAGCAGTAATACGGCCTGCTGAAGCACGACGCATAGCATCAATCATTACAACGAGTTCCATTAGGTTGTCGTTGGTTGGTTTACAAGTTGATTGGATGATAAATACGTCGCTACCACGAACATTTTCATTGATTTGTACTGCAACTTCTCCATCAGAGAAACGGGAAACAGTAGCATCTCCTAGAGAAATGTATAGACGTTCAGCAATACGTTGTGCTAGTTCGGGTGTGGCATTACCAGCAAATAGCTTCATATCAGGCACGGTGGAAACCTCGGGGTTGCGTCCAGTTTTTAATTAGATTGGGGTTGGCTGTTTGGTATGCAGCCAGTGTCTCTTTAAGCGGAGAAACATTTCGCCCTTGGGCGATAAACGCTGAGACAGTGTCAGGGAGTTGGGACAGAACACTTTTTGCCTCGTTTTCGTTCGAAAATTCAGCAAAAACGCAAGATCCTGTACCTGTCAATCTTGACGGCGCGTATTGTAGCAGCCAAGAAAGTTGCTTATCAACCTCTGGATACAGCATTCGGACAATTTTTTCGCAATCGTTTTCGTATTGAGTGTCAAGAAGAGTTAACAGTGCTCGCTTTGGCGTATTTCTGGTTAACTGTGGATGGCAGAAAATATCTTTGGTTGCGATGCTCACATTCGGACGAACGACTAAATACCATTTTTCTTCAGCTTCAACAGGTGTTAATTCTTCACCTACACCTTCGGCAAAGGCTGCAAATCCGCGAATGAAAACGGGTACATCAGCACCAAGTGCTAAGCCAATTTCAGCAAGTTCATCATCACTAAGGTTGGTTTGCCAGAGGTAGTTTAGGGCAACTAATACGGTCGCAGCGTTTGAAGAACCGCCACCAATACCTCCGCCCATAGGTAAAATTTTGTTGAGCTCAATGTCTGCACCTAACGAGCAGCCCGTTTTTTGTTGCAATGCAATGGCGGCTTTCCAAATCAGGTTGTCTTGCGTTTTTACGCCTTGAAGTTCAGGAGTAAGGACAATTTTGCCGCTTTCATTGGCGGTGATAGTGATGTCATCGCCATAGTCTAAAAACTGAAATAGCGTTTGTAACTCGTGATATCCGTTGGCACGACGCCCTGTAATGTAGAGGAATAGATTTAATTTTGCAGGAGATGGCCAAACGGTTTTGCCAAAAATCATTGGGTAAGTATCCATTTAGAGATAACAAGTTTTATAGATGTTTGTTTCTGCGTTAGCTGCATTCTATCGGGTAAAGGAATATTACCGTTTTGCCAATCGAATTCTTTATATCGAGTGTAATCGACATGCCAGTTTTGTCGACCCGACGTCTTGTCCAGTGACGCTAATGTGTTGCTTTCATTAAGCTTAAAATTGTCGGCTTTTGTAGGAAGACCGAGCACCCAGTCCTGTAGATCGTCAATAGGGATATCCAATCCGGTGAGCTGGTATATCAATATCTGGCCATTTGGGGCACTGAAATTCTGATCATCGTAAGTCTCCACTTTTGCGCCATTGGCATCCATAGAAAGGCTTAATACGGTTTGACCGAGAAAGTTGGTTAAACGAAGTTGGCTATGGTTCGGTGACTTTTGCCATTGGAAATTTAGTGATTCACGTTGTTCTGGTGAAATGTAACCGATCTTGCCGATCACTTGATAAGTTTGAATTTGTTGCAGCTTTTGTTGATGAGCTTGCCATTCGACATCAACAATCGGCTCTGGTGTAGAACTACAGCCAAACAAAGTCAGCAAAAATGCGAAGGTAAGAAGAATACGCGGTTTTATCATCATAATTGCTCGTTATTTGTGCGGCAAAGTGAGTGAAATTGGCATCACTATATCATTGATATCACGAAGTCGGGAAAACAAATCCTAGTTACTCTTTCAATCATAAGGGGCATAAAGTAAAATTCTGCCCCTAATTCATTTCTTACCAGAGAATCCTCGATAGATGTCCTTGCTTGCTATTGGTATCAATCACAATACGGCTTCGGTTGAGTTACGAGAAAAAGTGGCTTTCGGCCCAGATAAGTTGTCTGAGGCACTTGGCCAGTTGTCTGCTGACTCACACGTTAACGGAAGTGTTATTCTTTCGACGTGTAACCGTACCGAAATTTATTGTGATGTTAAATCATCAAGTAAGAACAAACTGATTGAATGGCTAACTCAGTTTCACAACGTCAGCCCAGAAGATTTGAAACCTAGCCTCTACATTCATGAAGATCAAGCGGCTATTCGACACCTGATGCGTGTCTCTTGTGGTCTGGATTCACTGATCTTGGGTGAACCGCAAATTCTTGGTCAGGTAAAGCAAGCTTACGCTGATTCTCGTAAAAACAATGCGGTGGACTCTTCGCTTGATAAATGGTTCCAGAAAGCATTCTCTGTAGCGAAACGCGTTCGGACTGAAACTGAGATTGGCGGCAGTGCTGTCTCGGTGGCATATGCCGCTTGTACATTGGCAAAACACATCTTTGAGTCTTTATCTGACGCAACAGTTCTGCTTGTTGGGGCGGGTGAGACGATAGAGCTAGTGGCTAAGCATCTGGCGAGTCATCATTGCAAACGAATTATTGTGGCAAACCGTACGCGTGAGCGCGCAATGAGTTTAGCTGAAGAGTTTAATGCAGAGGTGATTGCGTTAAATGAAATACCCGATTATCTGCATTTCGCCGATATTGTTATCAGTTCAACAGCCAGTCCTTTACCTATAATTGGTAAGGGTATGGTAGAAAGTGCACTGAAAAAGCGTCGTCATCAACCTATGCTGTTCGTGGATATCGCGGTTCCTCGTGATATCGAATCGCAAGTTGGTGATCTTAACGATGCGTATCTGTATTCGGTCGATGATTTGCAATCGATTGTGGATAGCAACATTGAACAGCGCAAAGTAGAAGCGATTCAGGCGGAAGCGATTGTAAGTGAAGAAAGTGCAGCTTTCATGAGCTGGATGCGTTCACTACAAGCGGTAGACAGTATTCGTGATTACCGAAATGCTGCTAACGATATTCGCGAAGAATTGCTGTCTAAAAGCTTACAAGCTTTAGCGGCGGGCGGAGATCCAGAAAAACTTTTGGTTGAGCTAAGCAATAAGCTCACCAACAAACTTATTCATACCCCAACACGAGCGATGCAAAGCGCTGCGGAGTTAGGTGAACCGGCAAAACTTGCCATTATCAGACAAAGCTTGGGTCTTGATGACTCACAGTAATCTGTAACTCTGAATTTAAAGAAGAAAATATGAACTCGTCGATTTTAGTGAAGCTTGAATCTCTTGTTGAACGTTATGAAGAGGTTCAACACCTGTTGGGTGACCCAACGGTTATTGGTGATCAAGATAAATTCCGTGCTCTATCAAAAGAGTACTCTCAGCTTGAAGAGATCACTAAGTGTTTCCAAGCCTATCAGCAAGCTCAAGATGACCTAGCTGCCGCTGAAGAGATGACCAAAGAAGATGACGCAGAAATGCGTGAAATGGCTCAGGAAGAGATGAAAGAAGCGAAAGCGGCAATCGAACGTTTAACTGACGAGCTGCAAATTCTTCTACTTCCAAAAGATCCAAACGACGACCGTAACTGCTTCCTTGAAATTCGTGCAGGTGCAGGTGGTGACGAAGCCGGTATCTTCGCTGGTGACTTGTTCCGCATGTACAGCCGTTTTGCAGAGAAGAAAGGCTGGCGCATTGAAGTGATGTCTTCAAATGAAGCAGAACACGGCGGTTACAAAGAGATGATCGCGAAAGTGAGCGGCGATGGCGCATACGGCGTACTGAAATTTGAATCAGGTGGTCACCGTGTGCAACGTGTTCCTGCAACGGAATCACAAGGCCGTGTTCATACTTCGGCATGTACTGTTGCGGTAATGGCTGAAGTACCAGAAGCGGAAATCCCAGAAATTAAAGCAAGCGATCTGAAGATCGATACTTTCCGCTCTTCAGGCGCGGGTGGTCAGCACGTTAACACCACGGATTCCGCAATCCGTATTACTCACTTACCAACAGGTACAGTAGTAGAGTGTCAGGACGAACGTTCACAACATAAGAACAAAGCAAAGGCAATGGCAGTACTTGCTGCGCGTATTGCTCAGGCTGAGTTGGCTAAACGTGCGGCGGAAGTGTCAGATACGCGTCGTAACCTATTAGGTTCTGGTGACCGTAGTGACCGTATCCGTACTTACAACTATCCACAAGGCCGTGTATCTGATCACCGCATCAACTTAACAGTTTACCGTCTAAGTGAAGTGATGGAAGGTGATCTACAAGCCTTGGTCGATCCTGTACTACAAGAGCATCAGGCAGACCAGTTAGCTGCACTTGCAGAGCAAAACTAATCAATGTTGCTAACCGTTGAGGCCGCTTTAAAAGCGGCAACAGAGCAATTTATCGAGAGCGGCAGTGATTCGCCGTCTCTTGATGCCAATGTGCTACTTTGCCATGTATTAGACAAGCCTCGTTCCTACCTCCTGACGTGGCCAGATAAAACTCTCCAATCCGAGCAACAAAACCAGTTTGACGCGTTAATTGAGCGCCGAAAATCCGGCGAACCTGTTGCTTATATCATTGGCGAGCGTGAGTTTTGGTCACTGCCGTTAAAAGTATCTCCTTCCACTTTGATTCCAAGACCGGATACCGAAAGGCTGGTGGAACTTGCGTTAGACAAAGCTCAGCTTATCGACGGAGACATTTTGGATTTAGGCACGGGCACAGGGGCGATTGCTCTCGCTCTGGCATCAGAGCTCCCACAACGTAACGTATTTGGGATTGATCTGCGTGAAGAAGCTTGGCAGCTTGCAACAGAAAATGCCGAGCGTTTGGGGATTGCCAATGTTTCATTTTGGAACGGCAGTTGGTTTACTCCCGTACCCGTGGGAACAAAGTTTGCTTTAGTTGTTTCAAATCCGCCGTATATTGAAGAAAACGATCCGCATCTATCAGTTGGTGATGTTCGCTTTGAACCTAAGAGTGCGTTGGTTGCATCCGATAATGGTTTGGCAGACATAAAAACCATCAGTGACAATGCCCGTGATTATTTGTTAAACGATGGCTGGCTACTGTTTGAACATGGTTATGACCAAGGTTCAGCAGTGAGAGAGATTTTGCAGGGTTTCGGCTATAGCAATGTTGAAACACAAAAGGATTATGCTGGTAATGATCGTGTTACCTTAGGCCAATATCGAATAAAAGCTAATATCGAATAAAAAACGATATCAAATAAAAAGTCATATCAGGCGTAAAGAGGATAAAGATGTACGAAGGTTTAAAACATTTCCACATGCTGACCATTGCGATCAGCGCTCTATTGCTTTCAGTTCGTTATGTGTTGTTAATGATGAACTCCAAGCATCTACAGAATAAGTTTCTGAAAATTACGCCTCACGTTGTTGATACCTTCTTACTGCTATCAGGTATTGGTTTAATCTTTATCACTGGCTTTATTCCATTTACTGCCGCCGCTCCGTGGATGACTGAAAAGCTCACTTGTGTTCTGGCTTATATTGCACTGGGTTTCTTCACCCTGAAATTGGCACGTAACAACTTACTTCGTACATTTGCCTTTTTCGGTGCACTAGGCTGGCTGGGAATGGCGGGCAAAGTAGCCGTGACTAAAATGCCAGTGTTTTTTGGCTAGAAGAAAAGCCGAACAATAGAAAAAGCTCAATTAGAATAATCACTGTTAGCGAAGAAAGAGTAGTTAAATGCTTGACTTATTTGATGAAGATTTTGATGAGATGGAGCTGGTTGAGGGGGCATTAATCCTCAATAAAGCCATCGATCCAGAAACTCAAGTAGAATGGGCTGAGCAAGAGTTAAGCCGTCTACTGAACGAAGCAGAAGTAACACTAGCGGATAAGACCGAAGGAAAAGAGCGCTTTGAAGCATTCTTACACTTGTTCTATAAAGAATGGGGATTTATTGGTGATCGCGAAGCGTATTACGATTCTAATAATGCCTTTATCGACAAGGTATTAGAACGCCGTAGAGGCGTGCCAGTGAGTTTAGGGGCTTTGCTTCTATACTTCGGTCGCAAACTCGGTTTTCCTTTGCAAGGTATTACGTTTCCAACACAGTTTTTATTGCAAGTGAATTGGCCAGATGAAACCAACCAATATTTGAATCCGTTTTCGGGTGAGTATGTTTCAAACCATACTTTACAAGCTTGGTTGATCGGAATGAAAGGCCCTCTGGCAAAACTCAAAGCGGAAGACCTTAAAGTTACCGACCACCCTACGATTATCGGTCGTTGGCTTGCTTTGTTGAAAAGTGCCTTATTACGCGAAGAAAGCTACACTCTGGCACTGAGATGCACGGATTTAGCCCTGACTTTTGTTCCGGATGATCCGTACGAAATCCGCGATAGAGGCTATATTTATCAGCAATTAGATTGTCATCAGGTGGCAATGTCTGATTATCAGTTCTTTATTGATAATTGCCCTGACGATCCAGCAGCAGAATTATTAAAAACTCAAATGCATGCACTCAGTCATAGTACTGTGACCTTGCATTAATTATTGAAGAGATAAAACATGGACCAAAAAATCGTTCACGTTGGCGATATTCCTGTCGCAAACGACAAACCGTTCACCTTGTTTGCAGGCATGAATGTGCTGGAATCTCGCGATTTGGCAATGCAAATCTGTGAGCACTATGTAAAAGTGACGGACAAGCTTGGTATTCCGTATGTGTTTAAAGCGTCGTTTGATAAAGCAAACCGTAGCTCAGTTCACTCATACCGTGGTCCTGGTCTTGAAGAAGGCATGAAAATTTTCCAAGAGCTGAAAGATACTTTTGGCGTGAAAATTATCACTGACGTACACACAGAAGCTCAAGCACAGCCTGTTGCTGATGTGGTAGACGTTATCCAACTTCCAGCGTTCCTTGCTCGTCAAACTGACCTAGTTGAAGCCATGGCAAAAACGGGTGCTGTTATCAACGTGAAGAAACCTCAATTCATGAGCCCAGGTCAAGTAGGAAACATCGTTGAGAAGTTCGCTGAGTGTGGCAACGAAAAAATTATTCTATGTGAACGTGGTTCTTGCCACGGTTATGACAACCTAGTAGTTGATATGCTTGGTTTTGGCGTAATGAAGAAAGCCTCAAACGGTAGTCCGATTATCTTTGATGTGACTCACTCACTGCAAATGCGCGATCCTTCCGGTTCAGCTTCTGGTGGTCGTCGTGAACAAACCGTAGAGCTTGCGAAAGCAGGTTTAGCGACTGGTATTGCCGGTCTGTTTATTGAAGCGCATCCAAACCCAGAAAAAGCACGTTGCGATGGTCCTTCAGCACTTCCACTAGACAAGCTTGAGCCTTTCTTGGCACAGATGAAAGCTCTCGATGATTTAGTAAAGAGTTTTGAGAACATCGACATTCGCTAATTGAATGAATTTATAAGTAAAAAGCCACCGAAAGGTGGTTTTTTTGTCTCTGTCTGAGCGTAATGAATTCGTTGAGCAAACGATTTCATTCACAATTTCATCTTACTAATGCAATAAAAAGTAAAAAAAAGGCTTCAATAAACTAGTTTTACTATTTAGCCAACTAAGTGACTCAATTTTTTGGCGTTTCTATTGTGATCTAGTATACATTAATATGAAATAACTCTGTCACTTAGGTGAACTTATTTTAAGGTTAGATCTATTTTTAAGGGTGGATCTCCAGTTAAGTCATTAATAACGGATTAATCTAGACCTAGAAAATACGATTAGTGAATTTCATCAGCTCAAAGGTATGACAATGAAACAAAGCTTTATTCTTAAAACGGTTTTAAGTACCGCTATTTTGGCGTCACTGGCAGGCTGTGCTACACAACCTCCCCACGACTGGCAAGCAGATAAAACGTATAAACTGACGATTCTTCACACCAATGATCACCACGGTCGTTTCTGGCAAAATAAATACGGTGAATACGGTATGGCTGCGCGTAAGACGTTGATCGACGATATTCGCGCTCAAGTTGAAGCTGAAGGTGGCAGCCTGTTACTGCTTTCAGGCGGTGACATTAATACTGGTGTTCCTGAGTCAGATCTACAGGATGCTGAGCCAGATTTCAAAGGGATGACAAAGATTGGTTACGATGCAATGGCATTAGGTAACCACGAGTTTGATAACCCACTAGAAGTTCTGTTTAAACAGCGTGAGTGGGCTGAGTTCCCGATGCTATCAGCAAACATTTATGACAAGGCTACTGGCAAGCGTCTGTTCCAGCCTTATCAAATGTTTGATAAACAAGGTATTAAAATCGCAGTTATCGGTTTAACAACGGAAGATACCGCGAAAATTGGTAACCCAGAATATATCGGCGGTATTGATTTCCGCGATCCTAAGGAAGAAGCGAAGAAAGTCATCGCTGAGCTGAAAGAAACTGAACATCCAGACCTCATCATTGCTGTTACTCACATGGGGCACTATCAAAACGGTGAATATGGTATCAACGCACCGGGTGACGTAGCTCTAGCTCGCTACTTGAATGAAGGCGATTTAGATATGATCGTCGGTGGTCATTCTCAAGAGCCTGTGTGTATGGAAGGCCCTAATGTGGTGAAGAAGAATTTCGCACCGGGTGACGAGTGTAAGCCAGACATGCAGAATGGTACTTACATTGTTCAAGCCTTTGAATGGGGTAAATACGTTGGTCGAGCTGATTACGAATTCCGTAACGGTGAGCTAAGCATGGTTAGCTACAACCTAATTCCTGTGAACCTTAAGAAGAAAGTGAAGGTTGATGGCGAAAGTAAGATGGTGATTGCAACCACTGAGATTCCAGAAAACCAAGAAATGTTGGAATTTTTACGTCCTTATCAAGAAAAAGGACAAGCGCAGCTTGGTATTAAAGTTGCCGAGTCTAATGGTAAATTGGAAGGTGACCGTAATGTTGTCCGCTTCCAACAAACTAACCTAGGTCGTTTGATCGCTACAGCTCATATGCAACGAGCTAAAGCAGACTTCGCTATCATGAACTCTGGCGGTGTACGTGATTCTATCGCAGCTGGTGACATCACGTACAAAGATGTACTGAAAGTACAACCTTTCGCCAATATCCTTACTTATATCGATATGACTGGTCAGGAAGTACTTGATTACCTCAATGTAGTTGCGACTAAGCCTGTCGATTCAGGTGCTTATGCACAATTTGCGGGTATTTCAATGCAAGTGGAAGAGGGGAAAGTATCAAACGTTTATATTGGTGGTAAACAATTGCGTTTAGATAATACCTACCGCTTTACTGTTCCAAGTTTTAATGCCGCTGGTGGTGATGGTTATCCTAAGATTACAGACCGTAAAGGTTTCGTAAACACAGGTTTTGTTGATGCTGAAGTTCTAAAAGACTTTTTACAAGCAAACAGCCCAATTGATGTAAACCAATATGCGCCGTCAGGTGAGATTGTTTATAAATAATCAATAAGTTGATTCATTAGCTACGGAATAAGCGGTGTGAAAACACCGCTTATTTTTTTGTTAATGTAAATGGCAACGATAAGAGATAAGCTATTCCACGTGAGTAAGAAGGTTAGAGGCGGTAAGGAATAATAATGACTCCAGCGATTCAGTTAGCGAAGAAGAAGAAAGTAGTTCATATCATTCATCAATACGAACATGATCCGAACAATGCTAGCTATGGTTTAGAAGCGGCAGAAGCATTAGGTCAGGATCCGAAAACAGTTTTTAAAACACTACTATTTTGTTTGAACGGTGAAGAGAAGAATCTTGCTGTTGCTATTATCCCTGTAAATCAAAAATTGAATCTAAAAATGGCAGCGAAAGCGGCAAAGGCAAAAAAAGCTGATATGGCAAACCCTGATATTGCACAGAAGACAACTGGCTATGTGGTGGGTGGTATTAGCCCTTTAGGGCAAAAGAAAGCGCTGCCGACATTTATTCATAACAGTGCCACTGAGCTACCGACCATGTGCGTGAGTGCAGGTAAAAGAGGTCTAGAAATCGAACTCGCACCGCAAGACCTGGCGACACTGACTCGAGCTCAATTCGTCGATTTGTGCCTTGAAGCATAAATAGGATTCGAAATAAAAACGGCCTCTGATGAGGCCGTTTTATTAGATATGAAGAGTTCTCTATTAAGAATTTTGCGCTTCTTCTTCCATTTGAGCGTTGTCCACGATGTGGTTTTCACCCAAATCTTTTGGTAGCAGAAGGTTCAATAGGATAGCAACGATACCACACAAGCTTACTCCTTGTAGGCTGAAATCGCCCACGCCGAAAGCCATGCCGCCGATACCAAATACCAATGTTACTGCCACAATCACTAGGTTACGTGACTTGTGTAGATCAACATGGTTCTTGATTAACGTGTTTAGACCTACGGTAGCGATAGAACCAAACAGAAGAATCATGATGCCGCCCATTACTGGTACAGGGATTGTTTGTAGCAGAGCACCTAGCTTACCAACAAGAGCAAGAACGATAGCTGTAATCGCTGCCCAAGTCATGATCACTGGGTTAAATGCTTTTGTAAGCATTACGGCACCTGTTACTTCTGAGTATGTAGTATTTGGTGGCGCACCCAGGAAAGCCGCAAGCATAGTTGCCGCTCCGTCACCCGCGATAGTGCGGTGAAGACCCGGTTTCTTGATGTAGTCTTTGCCAGTTACGTTAGAAATCGCCAACATGTCACCCACGTGCTCAACTGCAGGAGCAATCGCAACAGGGATCATGAACAGAATGGCGTTGATGTTGAACTCTGGGAAAGTGAAGTTAGGCATCGCTAGCCAAGACGCTTCACGTACAGGAGTGAAGTCTACAACGCCAAAGAATAGAGACAGAGCGTAACCCGCAATAATACCGCACACGATAGGGATTAGCTTGAAGTAGCCTTTTGCAAATACGCTTGCAACGATAGTCACAAGTAGTGATACACAAGAAATCCAAAGTGAAGCGTCGCCATCAACTAATTGGAAAGCACCATCGCCACTTTTACCTAAGGCCATATTCACAGCAGCAGGCGCTAGACCTAGGCCGATAACCATGATTACTGGACCAACGACAACTGGTGGAAGAATTTTATGAATAAACTCTACACCACGAATCTTAATGAAGCCGCCAAGAACAATATAAACTGCACCAGCTGCCACTAAGCCACCCATAGTTGCAGCAACACCCCATGTTTGAACACCAAACATAATAGGAGCAATAAAGGCAAAAGAAGAAGCAAGGAAGATAGGAACAGAACGACGGGTAATAAGTTGGAAGAGTAATGTGCCGGCACCAGCACCGAATAAAGCAACGTTAGGGTCGAGTCCTGTCAGGAGAGGAACTAGCACTAACGCCCCAAATGCAACGAAGAGCATCTGAGTGCCTAAAATGGCATTTTTCATGGTATTTTCCCTGTAGCTAAACAAAATTCGCGGGATTCTATCACTTTTGCAAACGATTGCCATTTAAACTAGATCAATTTTTGTTGCTTTTGTCATCGATTAGAGTAAGCAAAATCCATTTTTTGCAAACTTTTATTCACTGCTGAGAGGCCTCGTCTTGCCCGATAAACAATAGTTGCTTATCATCGACTTTAAGAAACTTAGAACGTAGGAACAATATGCGCTATTTAGCTTTTTTGCTGATGGGATTAATATCAATCCCAGCTTCTGCACTCACCACTGTTAATTTGTACAAAACAGAAGTCGTTATTGATCAAACACAAGTTGATGCAGATGCCAAAGCTCGAGCACTAGGTATGCAAAATGTTATTGTTCGTGCTACGGGCGATAAAAACGCTGCAGATAACGAAGTCATTCAAAAAGCGCTGAGTAAATATAACCAATACCTGAATCAGTTTAGTTACGGTCAGAACAATGATGTTTCTACGATTTCAATGCAATTTAGTGCACCACAAATTCGTTCGTTGATTACTCAAGCTCAATTACCCTTCTGGCTAGAAAATCGCGCCAACATTCTCGTGTGGTTGGTTGAAGAGACTGCTTACGAACGAACAATTAGCTGGGAACATTCTGATTCAAAAGTCTTACATCAACTAAAAGCAGAGTCATTGGTGCGTGGCTTGCCTATTACCGTTCCTGTTGGTGACTTCGATGATATTACTGGGTTGGAAATCTCCGATCTTTGGGGTGGATTCATTAAACCGATTAGTTTAGCGAGTAGCCGTTATCCGACTGATGCCGTATTAGTGGTAAAAGCACAAGGTGATGACTTACGTTGGACTCTGTATGATCAAAATGCTTACAATATGCTTCAATCGCAGAAAGCTCCAATGACTGGCAGTGCATCTGGCAGTGCAGCCGCGACAGACATGATTGATAAAATTAGTGACTATTACGCGAACAAGAATTCGGTTTTGGTTGGTTCAGAATCTTCTCAAACTGTATTAGCAGCGTTTGAGTCAATTAAAAACGCTAATGATTTCTTCTCGTTAGAAAAACGGTTGAAAGCCTTAAGTTCAGTAGCTTCGCTCGACATCATAAAAATCCAAGGCCAAGAAGTGATTTTTAATGTTCATCTGTTAGCCACTGAAGAGGATTTTGAGCAAGAAGTGTTGCGAATTGCTCAGGTACAAAAAGCAAAAATTCAAGAAGTTCCACAGCCAACAGTTCAAACACCAATGCTTCAAGCATCGACAGTTGAACAAGCTACATCAGTGTCCGAATCTCAAGCCCCATCTGTGGGAACCACAGAACCTGCTGGCGTGAACTCGGTAGTGGTTAGTGACCTGTCTCAGCAAGGTGCAGTTACTGAGCCAGTACCTGTCGTGAAAACACTGCGTTTTACTTGGTTAGATTAATCACAATCGCTGAATGCTAAAAAAGGCCCCCCCAAGATTAGGGGCCTTTTTAATTGATTCATTGGATGATTTTTTATTCTTGGCCGAATCTTTGTTTCTCTTGTTTTTCAACCACTGATAGCTTAGTCAATTTCAGACCTAGCTCTTTTCCGCGATGTCTTGCGTAGAAAATGTTACCCATAAATGCCGAGAATGTAAGTAGCAGTTCTACTGTTGCAAGCCAGCGTTCTCCATCGTCAACATACAAAATGGTGAAAGCGTGCAGAAAATAAAGCATTAGAATAAAGTTTGCCCAAGCATGGGTGTACGGTTTACCTGCCAATATTCCTGGTAGTGGTAACAAAAGTGGAATCAGCCATGCGACCGTCAACGCCAGTGGGTTAAGGTGTGGATGTGGTGATAAATCCAGTTGCCATAAAGCAATCCAAGCAATCAAAGCTAGGTTACTCGTCAGTGCTAACCTACGAAATTGTTTTGTTTTTGAGGTCATTTCAACGCTCATGTAACTTCCTTTAATTTGAAACGTTTTTTAACTGCCGCGCCATTTTTGCGAGACGCTTGCCGAGTTGACGAGCAAGTTCGCTTTCATCCTCAGAGAGTTTGCTGTTCATTTGCGAGACATGGCTAGCACCATAGGGAGTACCGCCAGTTTCTGACGTATGCAGTTTAGGTTCAGAATAGGGTATGCCCATAACCACCATTCCATGATGAAGCAGAGGTAGCATCATGGTTTGTTGAGTGGTTTCTTGTCCACCATGTAGTGTGGACGAAGACGTAAACACACAAGCGGGTTTATCTATCAAATCGCCATTTAGCCACAATGGGGTTGTTTGATCCCAAAAGTGTTTTAAAGGCGCCGCCATGTTGCCAAACCATGCAGGGCTACCTAAAGCTAAGCCGTCACAGTTCTTTAATTCATCAATAGTGATGAATGGATCATCAGCATTGTTACCACTGCTGTTGATTTCTGGGACTGTTCTCAACATCGCTTCACAATCTGGGATACTGTTAACCCCTCTTGCTATTTGCCTTGCTAATGACAGAGTACTTCCGTGTCGGCTGTAATAGAGTACAACCACTGTTGTCATCATAGGATTTCTAAAACTTGTTCAGGTGGACGTCCCAAGCGTGCTTTACCATTTGCAACGACGATTGGGCGTTCAATCAATTTTGGATTGGCAACCATCGCCGCAAACAGATCCTCCTCAGAAACATTTGCGTCACCTAAACCAAGCTCTTTATAGATGTCTTCTTTGGTTCGCATCATGTCACGGACGCTAGCTACATCCAATTGTGCGTACAGTGTTTTTAATAGCTCAATACTTAATGGTGCTTCAAGATATTTGACTACTTCTGGCTGGACACGATTCTCTTCCAGCAGAGCTAATGTTTCGCGACTTTTTGAGCATTTAGGGTTGTGATAAATCACGACAGACATAGTTTTTCCTTACTTTCTCTATTTATTATTGGAGCGATAAGAATCGTTCTCTTTGGATCATTAACTGGTCGATACGAGCGTCATATCTCGCTTGTTCTAAACTGCCCAATTTGACGAGCTGACCTGCTTGAGTATAAAGCTGAATTGCTTTGTTCCAGTTAGCTCTTAAAGCTGAGACTTCAGCTTGAGCCGCTAAATCTTCAGCTTGATTACCATTTCGATTGTTGGCTTCGGAAAGCAGGCTCCAACCGTTAGTATCGTTTGGGTTATCATGAGTATAGCGTTGAAGTACGCGAATCGATTCGCTAAATTTTTGCTGTTTTAGCAATACGTTAGCGTAATTTAACGTTAGTACCGCGTTATTAGGAGTTTGTTTTAACGCTGTTTCTAGCAAGGTTTGCGCATTATCAGCTCGTTTCGTTTCAAGGTAGAGATCTACCATCGCATCAAGGTAGAAACGATTGTTTTCATCTAATTTTAATAGTTTGCTCAGTAACGACTCGGATTTGTCGTACTGTTTCGAGTCAAGATACACCAATGCTTTACCATATTCGAATGAGGCATCTAGCGTTGGTATAGTGTTCTTTTGTTGTGCTCTCGTAAACCAATCCAAAGCGGCTTCATTGTCGATGTCTGCATAGCGTGCCACTATGCGAGCACGTGTTAGGTGGTAATCAAGATCCGGCTGAACTTTTACGACAGGATAACTTTGCGCACGCTCACGACTGTCAGTGATGCGATCTTCTGGTAATGGGTGAGTTAACAGCATTGGTGGAGGTGTGCTTGCGTAGCGATATTCATCTGCTAAGCGACCAAAGAATCTCGGCATTGCTCTTACATCAAACCCCGCTTTTGCCAGCGTTGAAATACCAAAACGGTCAGCTTCTTTTTCGTTACTGCGGGTATAGTTAATTTGGCTTTGCATACTTCCAGCTGTGGTTGCCGTAATGGCAGCAATACCAGCTTCCGGTGCGGCAATAGCGAGCAATAGTGAACCGGCTAATGCTGCCATCGTCGCAGGAGTACGTCGGGCTTGATCTTCCATACTACGCGCAAGGTGGCGCTGGGTTACGTGCGCAATTTCGTGAGCAATAACTGAAGCCAGTTCGCTTTCTGATTGAGCGTGAAGAAACAACCCAGAATGCAGAGCCACATATCCACCAAAAAATGCAAATGCGTTGATATTGCGGTCTCGGATCATAAAGAAAGTAAATGGTGTTTTTACGTCGTCCGCATTCGCAACTAATTTGTGACCAAGTGTGTCAATGTATTCGTTAATAACGGGATCATTCACGATCGGTTTGCTGCTTCTCAGCATACGCATATAAGCATCACCGTAGATCAATTCTTGGTCTATGGTCAGAGTGGAACCCGCAACGGTACCGATGTCCGGAAGTTCTATATTATTGGCATAAGATAGCGAAGGCGCACATAAGGCCGTTGATATACATAGACAAACGAATGAACGAGTACGTTTTAACATCATGTTTTTTCTTGTTACTCCAGTATCATTATCCATTAGGACATTGTCAGCTTGAAATGGTTTCTTAATCTTTGCTTTAAGTCGGTATTGCTCCAGCATCGTTGGCAACTCATTATTCAGCAAACCGTTTGAATCCTATCTAGGTCTTAGTGACCCTACAACTTCGGATATTAAGAGTGGCGCATAGTAGAAAAGCCGATACAATAACTGCCATATATTAAGGATTGAGCCGAAGAATGGAACCGAATATTCTCGATTTACGTCAACAGCGATGTCCAATGGCATTATTACTGGCTAAACGTCACACAGCCCAGCTCAAAGTAGGTGATATGGTCACCATTCTGATAAGTGATTCAAGTTCATTCAAGGATATAGAAAGCTTTCTGCTGAAGCAGGATTATTTGTGCCAAAGCGTTAAATGTGATGGTTATAACTCACTCACAGTTGTAAAGGAGACATCGTTACATGTTCGAAATGGTTAGTCGTTGGTATCAACGACGCTTCTCTGACCCGCATGCCGTAAGTTTGGTCGCCATTCTTTTCTTCGGTTTTATCATCATCTACTTTTTCGGACATCTCATTGCGCCTTTGTTGGTGGCTATTGTTTTAGCTTATCTGCTTGAGTGGCCTGTGTCGCAACTTTGTCGCTGGAGAGTGCCACGAACCTTAGCGGTTATTTTCGTTATTTTACTCTTCGTTGGCGTTATGTTGTTGTCAGTGTTTGGCTTGGTTCCGACTATCTGGCAACAGGTGGCTAACTTAGTGGCAGATATTCCTAAGATGTACAACGGATTACAGAAGCTCATTGCCACTATTCCCGAACGCTTTCCTGAACTAGCGAATTTGCAAATCGTTGAATCGATAATGAATAACGCTAAAGATAAAGCAATAGGAATGGGAGAATCTTTGGTGAAGGGTTCGCTAGCTTCTTTAGTGAGCTTAGCGACTTTAGGTGTTTACCTCATTCTGGTTCCTCTTTTGGTGTTTTTCTTACTCAAAGATAAGCGTGAAATGCTAAAGATGGCGAGTGGAATCATGCCACGTAACCGTAATCTGGCGAATAAAGTTTGGGTGGAAATGAATCAACAAATCTCAAATTACATTCGCGGTAAAGTATTAGAGATTATTATTGTTGGTAGCGTGAGTTATGTGACGTTTGCAGTGTTGGATTTACGTTACTCAGTACTGTTGTCTGTTGCTGTTGGTTTTTCTGTATTGATTCCATACATAGGTGCAGCAGCGGTTACCGTACCTGTAGCGATTGTGGGTTTATTCCAGTGGGAGCTAACTTCTCAGTTCTACTATCTACTTATCGCGTATGCCATTATTCAGGCGCTTGATGGTAATGTGTTAGTGCCTATTTTGTTTTCTGAGGCCGTGAATCTCCATCCGGTTGCCATCATAGTTGCCGTTCTTGTGTTTGGTGGTTTATGGGGATTTTGGGGAGTATTTTTTGCAATTCCTCTAGCGACGCTGGTAAAAGCTGTTTGGAACGCACTTCCTAGCAATGAAGAGCACCCCCCAACGCAAATAGAATAACCGATTTAATGGTCGCAAAATTACTAAGCCCAAGAGTTTAATATTTTTGGGCTTTTTTGTTATTTGTGATTAGTATTAAATATGCGTCAGTTGCAATACATAAAACTAATAAAGATATTGCTTAAGTTCTCATTTTTCCTGTCGATAAAGTGATGAACATAACAAAAACCACAAGTGTGCAATGAGGGACGTATGAGATTTAGTCAAAAGATCGTGGCTGCATCATCGGTATTGTTGCTGGTGACAGCATCTTTGCTATCTATTCAGCAAGTAAGCACTGTTCGAAAGGAAGTGTCGAATTTAATTGGTGGTAGTTTAAAGGGAATAGCCGAAGGGGTTGCAGATACTGTAGCCGCCGAGATGGAGAGTAAAAAAGCATTAGCTCAATCCACGACTGATATTCTTCAGTTAGATCCAGAAAATCGTGACTACGTGAAAAACGTTCTGGAAACCCAAAAACTCAAAAGCAGCTTTCTAGCTGTTGGCTTTGGCTATGACAGCGATGGTAAAGTCGTCGAGAATGATGATGGCTGGGAGCCGGATAGTAGTTATGATCCACGTAAACGTCCTTGGTATGTCGATGCCAAAAGAGATGGCAAGTTAACCGTTACTGAGCCATACGTAGATGTTTCTACTAAACAGACGATCATTTCTATTGCCACCCCTGTTCACAACAGCGGTAAGTTTACTGGTGCAATGTTCTATGACATGAGACTAAATAAACTCGCTGATATGGTAAATAAGATCAACCTATTTAATGCTGGTGAGATGTTCATTATTACCTCTGATGGTATGACTATTGCTCACCCTAACGCAGAACATAACGGCAAAAATATTTCCACTTATTTACCTAAGATAGAGATTAAGCAAGGCGCTCAACATGTTGATATTGATGGACATGATTTCTTAGTCGGATTGACTTATATGCCAACCGAGCATTGGTATGTTGGTGCTTTGATCGATACTGATAAAGCGTTTTCATCAGTAGCTAAATTAAGAAATAGTGCGATTATCTACACCATTGTTGGCGTGGTATTAAGTATCATTATTTTAACTATATTGATTAAAGTTTTGATGCGCCCATTGAACACTCTTAACCATGCCATCAAAGATGTGGCTTCTGGACAAGGGGATTTAACCAAGCGTCTGAGCACTAATACAGACAAAGAATTCGCTGAGTTAGCCGCAGATTTCAACACCTTCACCGAAACGCTACAAAACCAAATCAAGCAATCAAAAGCGATTGGTGAAGAAATCAAACGCGGTGCAGAACAGACCATGAGTAGTGTCCATTCATCGTCTGAAGCGATGCGTTCACAGCTTCAGGAGCTTGAACAACTAGCAACAGCGATGAACGAAATGGCAGCAACTGCGATGGAAGTTGCCAATAATGCTCAAGGTGCTGCTTCTGCTGCGAAAGATGCGGACGATGCTACTCAGGAAGGTTCCAAAGTTGTTGGAGATACAACTTCATCTATCGATATGCTTTCTGCACGAATCGAGCAGGCAGTAGAAGAAGTTCAGGGGCTAGAGTCTGCAACAGCAAACATTGAAACAATTCTTAAAGTTATTAATGACATTGCAGATCAAACGAACTTACTAGCATTAAACGCTGCGATTGAAGCCGCGCGCGCAGGTGATTCTGGTCGAGGCTTTGCTGTGGTAGCCGATGAGGTTCGCACGTTGGCGCAACGTACACAGCAATCAACCACTGAAATCCGTAGCATGATTGAGCAACTTCAAGCTGGGGCTAACTCTGTGTCTGTTGCCATGCATGAGAGCAAAGCAACGGCAATAGAAGCTGTCAGCAAAGCGCAATTAGCTGATGCTGCATTGCAGAAAATACATGGTGCGATTCAGCATATTAGTGATATGAACATGCAGATAGCTTCCGCAGCTGAAGAGCAAAGCCTTGTTGCTGAGGAAATTAATAACAACACCGTGAAGATTAAGGACTTGTCGACTCAAGTTTCTCAATCCGCTGAAGAGGCCAATATTGCAATGCAAGTTCAAACGGAGAACGTGCGTGAGCAGGATGCTATTCTTGGTAAGTTTATTGTTTAAACTACCTAGCCGTTTCCAACAAAAAGGTCAGCATTTTGCTGACCTTTGTTTTTTGTTCAATGTTTTTTAAACAGTATCATTAAGCCTGTTTATCTTTTAAATAGTTAAGTACTACTTCGTGGTGATCTTTGGTTTTAAACTTATCAAAGACGTGTTCAATCATGCCATTTTCATCAATCAGAAAGCTGATGCGGTGCAAGCCATCATATACTTTGCCCATGAATTTTTTGGTTCCCCAAACACCAAATTGTTCTGCTACTTGGTGATCTTCGTCTGAAAGTAAGGAGAAGTTTAGGTTATCACGAGCGATGAACTTACCTAAACGAGTGACAGGATCGATACTGACACCGAGTACGATTACATTCAGTGCCTCAAGTTCAGCTTTTACATCGCGCATACCTTGAGCCTGAACAGTACAGCCAGGTGTCATTGCTTTTGGGTAAAAATAAAACAGGACTTTTTTGCCAGCAAAATCAGATAGAGTAACTTGGTTGCCATCTTGGTCTAAAAGTGAAAACGCTGGAGCTGGAGAACCCGCTTTTAAAGTGTTCATTATTCTTCCTTATTGACTGCTTTTTATAAAATTAAGAGAACCTTGTACATCGAGTTCTGAGCATAGTGCATCAAATTCTTCTTGAAGCTGCATAAGGTTGTATTCTGAATCTACATGAGCGGTGATAGCGATATGGAACTGATCTTTTTTGCGTTGAAGCTTATCTTTGCTGATAGTTTGAGCGCTCAGTGAAGCCATACCAATATTACGGTCAGCAAAAAATTGGGTGAATTGTTCTGTTAAACCAAGGCGGTCATCAGATTCCACATAAACTTCAACCACATAGTCATTCGATTGATGATCATGGGGAGAAGTTCTTTTCATCATGGTAATCAAATCTTGTTCTTGTCCGAGCAATGGTAGCGTTGTTTCCACTCGGGTAATGCTGTTGGCATTTCCTGATAACAGCATGATCAAGGTGAATTCCTTTCCAAATAGAGCTATGCGACTGTCGACGATATTACAGCCAGCTTGCGTAACTAATTTTGCGACTTGGTTACAAATACCCGGCCGGTCAGTTCCTACTGCAGTGATCACAAGATGTTGAGTCATATTGATAATTCGCTTTGTCATTTTTGGGCATGTTAGCACAACTTTGCATTCAGTGAGCTCTATCTTATTGCCCACATCTGATGTTACCTAAAGTATAGGAATTACCTCTGAGAATACAGGTCAATTAAATATGACCGACCTCTAACAAGATGAAGGATTGCTTATATACAATAGTTGATAAGATATAGATTGGGCTAAAGCTCCAACATGTGATAAATATTCACTGATAAGGAGCATTTAGGCATTCTCAGCCTCTTGTGTTTTTCAACTCCCATGCAGTACCATGCGGAAAGCATTTAATTATGGAGATAGACATGTTTTCAGGAAGTATCGTAGCGTTAATTACACCTTTTACCCAAGATGGCGAAGTCGACTTTGTAAGTCTGAAGAAGCTTGTTGACTACCATGTTGAAGCTGGTACCGATGCTATCGTTGCAGTAGGTACAACAGGTGAATCGTCCACACTGACCATCGAAGAGCATGTCAAGGTTGTTGAAAAAGCGGTTGAGTACGCTGCTGGACGTATTCCAGTTATTGCTGGTACTGGTGCAAATGCAACTCACGAATCAATTACCTTTAGCCGTCTTCTAAACAATACGGGTATTGCTGGCGTTTTGAGTGTGACCCCATACTACAATAAGCCAACACAAGAAGGTTTGTATCAGCATTACAAAGCGATTTCTGAACAGACTGAAGTGCCTATTATTTTATACAATGTACCTGGCCGTACTGCGGTTGATCTGAAACCGGAAACCGTTGCTCGTCTAGCGAAGCTAGATAATATCGTTGCACTGAAAGATGCGACGGGTGATCTGAGCCGTGTCGCGCTTCACCGTGAGCTTTGTGGTGATGATTTTATTCTGTTAAGTGGTGATGATGCGACAGGTTTAGAGTTCGTCAAGCTTGGCGGCCAAGGTGTTATTTCTGTAACAAATAACATCGCAGCAGCAGATATGGCGAAAATGATGCACTTAGCATTAGAAGGTAAATTTGACGAAGCAGAAGAAATTAACCAACGTTTAATGCCTTTGCATAAAAATCTGTTTGTGGAATCAAGCCCAATCCCTGTGAAATGGGCTGCTCATAAGCTTGGTCTGATTTCTTTTGGTGATCTACGTCTACCTTTAACTCCTCTATCTGAACAAGCTCGTCCTGTTGTTGCCAAAGCAATGACAGAAGCCTGTATTTTTTAAGGCGCTTTCCATACAATGCCGAGGTGTTTTGACACCTCGGTGCATTTTAGGAGTTTCAATGAAGTTTACGCGTCAGCTAGTTATTAGTTCCCTAGCTGTTCTGGTTTTAAGTGCATGTTCAAGTCCGACTCATCGCCGTCAAGCCAAAGATGATTTTACCTACCTAGAGACGAAAAGCTTCAGTGAGTGGCAACTACCAGAAGGTGCGGCTCCAGAGTTTTACCCTAATTTTGATATTCCTCAGGGCAACTACCATGGCGGTATAGGAAAAAAGGTTGATATTCGCCCACCGCAACAAGTTCTAGAATTGATCCCTGGTGCTCGTGCTGAACGTCAGAAAGGTGAAGTGTCCCTATGGATGATTCGTAAAGACGAAGTAGATAAAGTCTGGGAAACAGCCGTAAAAGTAATTGCTGAACGCAATATTAAAACGATTTCTCAGACGGATTCTCGAATTGAAACTGATTGGGTTTCTTGGGTTTCAGAAGATGAAGACGTTGAATTGGGCGCTCGTTACGAAGTCTCTCGTGTTGAAGCCAATAATCGCTATGGTTTTAAAGTATCACTGATTGATTGGCGTGAAGGTGGCAAACAGATGCCCGTTTCAACTACCAATAAAGAGCGTTACAACGCTTTGATGACTAACTTAGTCACGACGCGTTATGACCTTGATGTTCGCGAAGAAGCGGCTCGTAAAGCGCAAGAACTCGTTAAACAGATTCCAATATCTATGGGAGCAGACCGCAGTGGTTTACCGGTTATTATTGCTCGTTCTCCTTACGATGTGCTTTGGTCTCGTTTGCCGAATATCTTGCCTCATATGGGTTTTACCATCGAAGAACGTAGTCAGTCGCAAGGCACAGTTAAAGCGAAATATGCTTCACCAGATGACGACTTCTGGCAAGAAGTTGGCGTAAAACCGATTGAGCTGAAATCAGGGACTTACACTTTCCTATTTGGTGATTTAGGTAACCGTACATCGATTAACGTCACGGACTCTTCGGGTAAACCAGTTGAAGAACAGTTGTTAAAAGATATGGTTCCAGTTATTGCTGCGGTTGTAGATAAAAAATAACGCTGGCTCTGAACAATAAAAATAAAGGACGCTGATGCGTCCTTTATTGTTTGTGGTTTTCGTCGCCGTGATGTTGTTTATCAAGTTCATTCAGTTTATCTAAATCACTTTTTTTCTTCTCTTGACCGTATTTCATGTTTGCTGTGTATTTCAATGCAGCAATATTACCAATCACGACACTGATAATGATTATTGAAATGACCCAAGGGTTAAAAAGAAACTCTATCATGCTGATTGCCGTTAGCGAGTACTGATGTTAGTGACGTATTGATTGTAAATCTTTGGCAGTTGTTGGTGCACGTACTCTTTACCTAAAATGGGCGCAGAATCCAGTTGTGCGGAAAGCTGTTCTAAAGTGAGTGTTTGCAAACAAACTTCAGCGGTGTTTTTGTGGCTGATGTGCCATGGTTCGAAAGCCACCCCAGAACCATTTTCTTGATAAGGAAAGAAAAATCCAAATTTCGTTAAGTGCGCTTTTAACCAAAAATAAAAATCGTGCTGATGATCCTGCAAATATTCCCAGGGTTCAAGTTTCAAACCACCTTCGCTTGGGAGTGAGTTTCTGTCAAAGACATCGAAATCTGTTCCCCAGTGATGGCGGCTTGCGCCCGGTAATGCCGACCAACGTAAAATAGCCGTCACCTTTTGTTCATCGCTCAAATTGTGCGACAACATAGGTTGGCTGTATTCATCAAGGATTGGCGCTTCGCCAGACATTTTTCGATTCCAAATGTCTAGCTGACGTTCAAATGAGCGAAAGCCGCTGGCAATATTCAAGTTAAAACCATCTCTATCTGCTGCCGCTTTAAGTGACAGTAAATCATCCCTAACGTCTGGGTGAACAAAAAAGGTTTTCTGTCCAATTAACACTTCCGTTAAGTGGGATTCGTTTTTGCCTGTTAGTTGCTCAGCGGTCATGCTCACGCGAATGGATTCTCCATTATGCTAGTAGATTCTCCAGCGTTTTTTGGTACATATCGGTCAACAGTTCAAGATCATGGATGCTGACACATTCATTCACTTTGTGAATCGTCGCGTTTACAGGTCCAAGCTCAACTACTTGTGCGCCCATTTGAGCAATAAAACGACCATCAGAAGTACCGCCAGTGGTAAGCAACTGTGGTTCTTGATGGTTCACTTCATTGACAGCTTTGACCACCGCATCAAGCAATCCACCTGTATCCGTTAAAAATGGCAGACCATTCAATGTCCAGTGTAAATCGTAGTCTAAACCATGAGCATCAAGTGTGGAGTGAACTCGGCGCTGAATCTCTTCAGCTGTTAACTCGGTACTAAAACGTAAGTTAAACTGAACATTGAATTCGCCTGGAATCACATTCGATGCACCAGTTCCAGCATGGACATTGGGTATTTGAAAACTTGTTGGTGGGAAGTACTCATTACCTTCATCCCATTTCATTGAAGCCAGTTCAGCAAGAGCTGGAAGAGCTTGATGTACAGGGTTATTCGCTAAGTGAGGATAGGCGACATGGCCTTGAGTACCTTTAATGGTGATATCACCAGTAATAGAACCCCGACGACCATTTTTCACTACATCACCGACTTTCAATGTGCTTGATGGTTCACCAACAATACACATATCAATCAGTTCATTACGTTCCACTAAGGTATCCACAACACGCGTTGTACCATTAATGAATGGACCTTCTTCATCGGATGTGATTAAGAAGCTGATTGAACCTTTGTGATTTGGGTTTTCTGCGAGGAAACGTTCAACAGCCACAATCATACAAGCCAATGAGCCCTTCATATCTGCTGCTCCTCGACCATGCAGATGATCGTCGATAACAGTCGGTTCAAAAGGAGGTGTGTGCCATTGCTCCAATTTACCTGCAGGAACGACATCGGTGTGGCCTGCGAATGTAAATAGCGGAGCTTCAGTGCCTTTGCGAGCCCAGAAGTTGGTAGTATCTTCGAACACCATAGATTCGATTTCAAAACCGAGTGCTTTCAAGCGCTGAATCATCAAATCTTGGCAACCTGCATCTAGAGGGGTTACCGATTGGCGGCTAATTAAATCTTTTGCGAGAGCCAAAACAGGGCTATCTGTCATCCTTGAAATCCTTGTTAAAAAAGAAACTGAATTATTATTGAGTAAAAGTTATTTGCAGAAAATAGCAGCGTAGTTCGCTGCACTGAAACCAAGTTCTAGTTTGTCGTTATGGCGAACAATAGGTCGCTTTATCATTGATGGCTGCTCAACCAGTAAAGAGATTGCGTTTTCTTCATTCAAAGTGTCTTTCTGCTCTTGGCTCAATTGGCGATAGGTTGTGCCACGTTTATTTAACACATTTTCCCAACCAAGAGATAGGCAAAACTCTCGTACCAGCTCTGTATTAATACCTTGTTTACGGTAGTCATGAAATTGGTATTCAATACCTTCAACTTCAAGCCATTTGCGAGCTTTCTTGATGGTGTCGCAGTTTGGAATGCCATACATAATCGTCATTACATTTTTCCTTAATTTCCCCTGTAACTGAAGATTGCACCTGTGCTAGTTATCACTTCAAGTTATGTTGAGGCGGCTGAATTATAGTTGTTTGCCAAATCCTAACAGGAAGCCTCTCTCCTTACAAAAGGGTTCGTGACGAGAAAATGCGGTTTGATTTGGATTGTATTGAAAAGTTATTGATCAAACGCAACACGTTGCGAGGCAAAAAAGAAATAATGAGTCTTGTATTGATGAGGAGGTATCAATGGAATTGAGTCCTGTTTTTGCAAGGCGCTTGTATTTAGCTTTGTTAGTGGAAAGCCTTGAAAGGCCTAATGTGCCAAAACTTATTGAGAAAACGGGGTGGCCTCGTCGTACTATTCAGGATGTGATAAAAGCGCTTCCGGGAATAGGTATTGAACTCATGTTTGTTCAAGATGGAAGACGTCATAATGACGGGTACTACCAATTATCAGACTGGGGACCATTTGATAGCCAATGGGTTTTTGACCGTAAAAATGATATTGCGGCAAGCTTAGGATATTCTGCATAAAGCCAGCTCTGCTGGCTTTTTTCTTTATAATGGGTTTTGTACAAACCAGAATGTAATAAATCCTGCCCAGCTTAGTGCTAATAATAGCCACGGCAGCAGGTTTGAGGAGTGGGTCGCTTCGAACTCATTCATCTCTTCTGCATCTTGGTTTTCTGAGCTGGCTTGCTTGGTTTTTAGCGCTTTTTTGCGAGCTTTATCTGCTTGGCGGCTTTTTTCTTTCTGCTGTTTCTTGTAGAGCGCAATTCCTTTCTCGATTCCTTGCGCAATCAATTTGGTTTGCTCTTTGGTTTGCCCCGCTTTCTGAGTTGCTCTGGCAACGGCCATAGCGTCTTGCTGTGTTTGTTCTGAAGGAACGATTTTCTTGTTCATATCAACGCAGAATACTATTTGGAAATTGAATAGGGTTAAACCCTATCATGAACTTACACATTTCTTGAAGATCATTAGAGATAATCACTTGTTCAACTGAGGGTTATTTGTGTCTTTGTTATGTGATTAAAAGGATGGGTTGTGCCATTTTCCTACATACTTAATCTTATCTCTACTATATCAATCAGAGATTACGTATAGCTATTTGAAACTATTCGGTTAAAGTGGTTGTGCAACAAAGTAGTAAATGTAGATGGAACACTGTGCGTTATTCAATAGAACAATACGATGCTAACGGCTTTTTGAAAGCACCTAAATGGTTATGGCTAGGTTGGTTTTTTTTGTCGAAAGCTTGGGTTGTGTTTGTGATGGCTGGAGCCAGTCGCGACAGTGGGCCGAAGATTTTAGGTTTGATTTATCCCGATCACTCGATGTTATATCTAGGGTTAGTGATGGGTGTGCCGAGTATCGCCATGATGTGGCTGGTGGGATTAAGGCACCCTGATAGGCGTTGGGCGATATCATTGGTGAAATGGGGCAGGGAAGTGACTCTGTTCACGGCTCTTGCTCAATTCGCCCAAACTGGATATCACGTCTATCTGCTGCATGGGTCATTTAACTGGATATCAGCCTTAAGTTTGTTGCTATTGCTGTGGTTTACCCTATATGTTTATAACAGCCGTAGCGTTAAAGATTGCTTTCAACCCCCTGTTTTGTATCGAACATGATCGTTGGCAACACATGATCATGGTCAACATAGAGAAATAATTTTTAATTACACTAAGTCCATAGCCACTGAGCATAAATGAATAGTGAGGATTTTTTATGTCAATGTCACAGACTGCAATTTTGCCTGAAGCAGGCCCATTTGCACTCTACAGCCTTTTGAAAATTCGCCAGAACCACGCTCATGTTCTAGAACAGCTTCAAGCGTTGCCTGCAAAAATTGCGGATATCAATGCGAATCAACCAGGTGCGGCTTTAACGATATCAGTGTCTTTTGCAAAAGCATTTTGGCAACGGCTTGATGTCGCTATGCCTGAAGAATTGATCGATTTTCAACCGTTAGGTGAAGGTAAAATTGTCGCGCCTAGTACCGATGTTGATGTCCTCATTCACTGTCATTCAACTCGCCACGATTTGTTGTTCTACGTATTACGTACATTCTTAGCTGAAACAGCTCAAGATGTAACTGTTGTGGATGAGACTTACGGATTCCGCTATTTAGATGCTCGTGATATGACGGGTTTCATCGATGGTACAGAAAACCCTAAAGATGAAAAGCGTCAAGAAGTGGCTGTCATTGCTGACGGTGAGTTTGTTGGCGGCAGCTACGTACTATTACAACGTTTCGTGCACGATCTTCCTGCTTGGAACCGATTAAACATTTCTGCTCAAGAAAAAGTGGTTGGTCGTACCAAGCCTGATTCTATTGAACTGGATGATGTTCCAGCTGCTTCTCACGTAGGTCGTGTGGATATTAAAGAAGAAGGTAAAGGCTTAAAAATCCTTCGTCACAGCCTGCCATATGGCACTGCGAGTGGTGAGCATGGCTTACTGTTTATTTCGTACTGTCATACGCTGCATAACATGAAAGTGATGTTAGAGAGCATGTACGGTGTGACGGATGGTAAAACAGACCAACTGCTTCGTTTTACTCATGCAGTAACAGGCGCATACTTCTTCGCACCTTCTCAAGAAATGCTGGCGAGTCTTTCGCTTAAAGCATAAAGGAGCATTTAAAGAAAACGCAAAAACCGGGCAAAGATGTCCGGTTTTTTTGTATTGCGAGAAACTGTTTCTAAAGAAAACCAACCTTCCACCGATATAGCTAACAGAATGAATCAGAAGTAGGTGATCGCGTCTGTATGGCGATAACGGTAAATACCAATGTCTCTGCTCTTGTGGCTCAACGCCATTTGAGTTCAGCAACAGAAATGCTCAATCAATCATTGGAACGTTTATCTTCAGGTAAGAAGATCAATAGCGCCAAAGATGATGCGGCAGGTCTGCAAATATCGAATCGCTTAGAAACGCAGATGCGTGGGCTTGATGTCGCTGTGCGTAATGCAAACGACGGCATTTCCATTATGCAAACAGCAGAAGGTGCGATGCAAGAAAGCACCAACTTGTTACAGCGTATGCGTGATTTGTCACTTCAATCGGCGAACGGTTCCAACAGCAAAGCAGAAAGAACGGCTTTGCAAGAAGAAATGGCTGCTTTGAATGATGAATTGAACAGAATTGCCGAAACTACCTCTTTTGGCGGGCGAAAACTGCTCAATGGTACTTTTGGACAGTCTTCTTTCCAGATAGGCGCAAGCTCTGGAGAGGCAGTTCAATTGTCACTGAAGAACATGCGTTCAGACAGTATTGATATGGGCGGTTTTAGTTATATCGGCCGTCGCGCTCTGGATGAACAATGGCAGGTATCGAAAGGCAATAATCAACTCGTTATTGATTATGTTGACGCTGGTGGTAAAGATGCCTCGATTCGAATTCATGCAAAAGAGGGCGATGACATCGAAGAGCTTGCCACATATATCAATGGGCAAACAGATGAAGTGTCAGCGTCGGTCAATGAAGAGGGTCAATTACAGATCTTCATGGCGGGTAAAGAGACTTCAGGAACTTTGTCATTCAGTGGCAATTTAGCCGATGAGCTGCAAATGGGACTCAAAGGCTATGAGTCTGTGAATGATTTGGATATACGTACCGCTGGTGGTGCACAACGAGCAGTCACGGTATTAGATACCGCACTGCAATATGTTGATAGTCATCGTGCTCAGCTAGGGGCGCTACAGAACCGCTTTACGCACGCAATCAGTAATCTGGATAACGTGCATGAAAATCTGGCAGCTTCTAACAGCCGTATTAAAGATGCTGATTTTGCGAAAGAGACAACGCAAATGATTAAGCAGCAGATTCTGCAGCAGGTCAGCACATCGATTCTTGCTCAAGCAAAGAAACAGCCTAACGTGGCTTTATCTCTACTGGGGTAAAAGAAAAGAAGGGTTTATCGACATGGTTTGATAAACCTTTAAGAAAAAAGTCGACTTTTTTAAAATTTTATCGCTTTCGTCACGTTTAAACCGTCAAACGAAGTTTTTTTAAAAAAATCGAAAAAATTTTCTAAAGGTTTCCGAATAGGGGCCGTTATAGAAAGTAACTTTGAGAGAACTACTTGGTTTTCCGAGACGTCGGAAACCTGAAACATCGGAAAATCAATTGGAGAAATCACCATGGCAGTGAATGTAAACACAAACGTATCAGCAATGACAGCTCAACGCTACCTAAACGGCGCAACTAGCGCACAACAAACGTCAATGGAGCGTCTATCTTCTGGTTCAAAAATTAACAGCGCTAAAGATGATGCAGCTGGTCTACAAATCTCTAACCGCTTAAACGTACAAAGCCGCGGCTTAGACGTAGCGGTACGTAACGCAAATGACGGTATTTCAATCGCTCAAACCGCTGAAGGTGCGATGAATGAAACAACTAACATTCTGCAACGTATGCGTGACTTGTCACTACAATCTACTAACGGTTCGAACTCTAAGTCTGAGCGCGTAGCGATTCAAGAAGAAGTATCTGCACTAAACGACGAACTAAACCGTATCGCAGAAACAACTTCTTTCGGTGGTAACAAGCTTCTAAACGGTACATTCGCAACTAAGTCATTCCAAATTGGTGCTGACTCTGGTGAAGCGGTAATGCTAACGCTAAATAACATGCGTAGTGACAACTCTCGCATGGGTGGTACTAGCTACCAAGCAACTGAAAGTAAAGGTAAAGACTGGTCTGTACAATCAGGTTCAAACGATTTAACTATGACTTTGACTGATAAAGCTGGTAAAGAGCAAACAATCAGCATCACTGCAAAAACTGGTGATGATATTGAAGAGCTAGCGACTTACATCAACGGTCAAACTGACCAAGTGAAAGCTTCTGTAAGTGAAGACGGTAAACTACAAGTATTTGCTGGTACAGATAACGTTCAAGGTCAAGTATCATTTGGTGGTGCTCTAGCTGGTGAGCTAGGTATGGGCGGAGAAGGTAAAGGTGTAACTGTTAACGCTATCGACGTAACTTCAGTTGGTGGTGCACAAGAATCTGTTGCTATCATCGACTCAGCGTTGAAATTTGTAGACAGCCACCGTGCAGAACTAGGTGCTTTCCAAAACCGTTTCAACCACGCAATCAGCAACTTAGACAACATTAACGAAAACGTAAATGCTTCTAAGAGCCGTATCAAAGACACTGATTTCGCGAAAGAAACAACTGCACTGACTAAGTCACAAATTCTTTCTCAAGCATCAAGCACTGTATTGGCACAAGCTAAACAAGCTCCAAACGCAGCACTTAGCCTACTAGGTTAATCCGCTTCCAGATGAAAAAATCCAGCTTCGGCTGGATTTTTTTTGCAATTAATTTATTGATTTAATTGTAAAATATTCATGTGCCCAATCATTTTACGAAAAAGCTATATTTTTTCTCTAAAGGTTATTAATTCTCCGCCGTTACAGAATACGAGAGAAATGAGGTGTGCCGGAGAGAGGTGAGAGACTCGAAGGCACGTCAACAATCTGCCTAAGGAGATCAATATGGCAATAAGTGTAAATACGAATGTCGCGGGCATGACTGCTCAACGGTATTTGAATAGTGCTGCTGATGGTACGCAAAAATCAATGGAGCGTTTGTCTTCGGGTTACCGAATCAACAGCGCAAAAGATGATGCTGCTGGCCTACAAATTACAAACCGTTTAAGTTCTCAAAGCCGTGGTTTAGACATGGCTGTAAGAAATGCAAACGACGGTATCTCGATCGCACAAACAGCTGAAGGTGCAATGAATGAGACTACCAATATCCTTCAACGTATGCGTGACCTATCATTGCAATCGTCTAACGGTTCGAACTCTCGTTCTGAACGTTTGGCAATTCAAGAAGAGGTGACAGCACTTAATGACGAACTCAATCGTATTGCCGAATCAACATCTTTTGGTGGTAATAAGCTACTAAATGGCTCTTTTGGTGAAAAATCATTCCAAATCGGCGCCGACTCAGGTGAAGCTGTTTCGTTAAAAATGAGTAATATGCGCTCAGATACCATGCAAATGGGTGGCGTAGCATATCGTGCTCAAGAAGGGAAATCAGCTGACTGGAAAGTTGGTGACGCTAAAGATTTAACGTTAAGCTATACCGATAAACAAGGCGATGCTCGTGAACTGACTATTTCAGCAAAAGCGGGTGATGACCTTGAAGAGGTTGCGACTTACATCAACGGTCAAAGCGATGATATCAAAGCTTCTGTGGCTGAAGGTGGTAAGCTACAACTTTTCGCTGCAACGCAAAAAGTCACAGGTGATGTAACAATCGGTGGTGATTTAGGTTCTGAAATTGGTTTCGGCCAAGCTCAAGCTCTAACGGTGAAAGATATTGATGTTTCAACTGTTGGTGGTTCTCAAGAAGCCATTGCTGTTATTGACGGTGCTCTAAAAGCTGTAGATAGTCAACGAGCTTCACTAGGTGCATTCCAGAATCGTTTCGGACATGCTATTAGTAACTTAGAGAATATCAACGAAAACGTAAACGCTTCTCGTAGTCGTATCAAAGATACAGATTACGCTCGTGAAACAACAGCAATGACGAAATCGCAAATACTACAGCAAGCGAGTACGTCTGTGTTGGCACAAGCGAAGCAGTCACCATCAGCAGCTCTTAGCTTACTAGGTTAATAGATAAAGCTATTTGAGCTTTATAGGTAGTACCATCAGGAATAAGCTACCTCTAAGGTGGAAGGGAGATTGTTATGGAAACACCATTATACACATCGAACGTCCAGCCTTTCGGCTCACAAAGTGGCATCAAATTTGCTTCAGAAAAGGAAAGCGTAAGTAACATTTCGACTTCGAAAAGGGAAGAACGACCAATAGAAAGCTCTGAAAAAGTCTCAGAGCATATTACGAATCAAGTGAAGAAAACTAAGCAGCTGTCTATTGAAGCAGCTATCGAGAGTTCGAGAGAACGAGATAAGCTGAATGAGGAAAGACGAGCTAAAATGGTTGAGCAGGTTAGCGAATTTGTTAATTCTATTAATAAAGGGTTAGCCTTCCGAATTGATGAAGAATCTGGTCATGATGTAGTAACGGTGTATGAAGCCTCAACGGGTGACATTATCCGCCAAATTCCTGAAGAAGAAATGCTTGAAGTATTACGACGTCTTTCCCGACAACAGGACCATAAATCGGGCTTATTGTCGGCTAAGGTGTAAATGTATTTTTGAGGTGGTTGAATGAGTTTAGGCCCAATGGGAATGAACACTGGCTTTGATATAAATTCAATGGTCAGCAAAATTGTTAATTCAGAGCGTGTTCCAAAGCAGCAACGAATTGATAACGAGCGCGTTGGTATTGATACCAGTATTAGTGCCTATGGCCGACTCAGAGAGTCGCTTGATACGATGAAAAACTTGATGGCAAGTTTTCGTCAAGACAAGGCGTTTGCAGTTCGTTCTGTTGATACTTCTGATGAAAAGTCTGTTGTCGCAACAGCAACCACTGATGCCATTGCTGGAAAATACTCAGTAGATGTGTTGCAGCTTGCCCAGAGCCATAAAATTGCGTCAAATGTTCTATCACCTGACGCAAAATTTGGCCCTGGTAAGCTGCAAATTTCGCTAGGTAATAAAAGCTTCAACGTAGAAGTTAAGCCTCAATCTAAACTTATTGATATTGTTCGTGGCATTAATGGTGAAAAGAGTAACCCTGGTGTACGAGCTTCAGTAATTAATGACGTCGATGGCCCCCGTTTAATCGTAGCGTCTAATACTTCTGGTGAAGAAAACCGAGTTACCATTTCTGCACAAGCACAAACGGGTGATCCTCTTAAATCTCTTGAATACAAAACATTAGAAGACCGCGTAAAAGATCTTGAAAAAGCGCGTGCTTCTGCGCAGCAACTCATTGCCCCTCTTACATCTGAGCAGCAAAAAATTGCCGCTAAAGTGGCAGAAAAAATCGGTAATGCAGCGCGAGAAATTGATCAATCTGTTGCAGCTCAAGTACAACAAGTGGCACAAGATAGCAACGAAGCTGTTGACGATAACGATACTACTGAACTTTCTGATTCTGCGGTTAAAGCGGCAGCGAACGCAGGGGTAGAAGCCACTAAATACTTAAAACCAGAAGATCGTATCCCGGGCTGGACAGAAACCGCATCAGGTACTTTGCTCGACTCTTATTATGAGCCAGAACCGGAGCTTGATGCTAAAGCGATAGAGAAGTCAAAAGATGTTCCTGGATGGTCAAATACCGCATCTGGAACGCTTGTGGATTCGTACGTCACACCAAAAGAAGCGCAAGAACAACTTGAACACAAATTGGCACAAGAGAAAGCTGATATTCGTAAAGCTGTTCAAAACGGTGATATGACGCCGGACGAAGCCAAAGAGGTTGCTCGTTCTAAGCTGAGTCCAGAAGAACGTGAATTACTTGAAAAAGTTGAGACTGTTAATGAGCAGCTTAAAGCAGCTCAAGAATCGTTTGATGCATATAGTGGGATGACAGAAGTTCAATCCGCGCAAGATTCTCTGGTTTTACTTGACGGTGTCGCAAAGCTTTCGAGTAAAAACAACGTTATTGAAAATGCGATTGAAGGTGTCGATTTAACACTAAAAGGTAAGACTGCGCGAAATCAGCAAGCCACCGAAATTGATATCGAATATGATCGTAATAGTGTTCGACAAGATATTGAACAATTTGTTAATGCTTACAACCAGTTCTATAAAATGTCGAAAGAGCTTTCGGGGGTCGATCCTAGGACAGGCCAAGCAGGACCTCTTGCGGGCGATAGCGTAGTGCGCAGTGCAGATTCTCGTCTAAAATCGGTCTTCTCCTCTAAAATTGAACAAGCACCTGAGAACCTTCAGAGTTTGACTGAGTTTGGTATAACCACCACGCGTCAAGGGACGATGGAAATCAATTATGATATGCTTGATCGTCAATTAAATAACAACTTCACCAAGCTGGGCGATTTTTTTGGTGGTAATCAGGGCTTTGCGAAAAAAGTCGAAGATGCCATTCAGGGTATGACCGGTGTAACAGGTGTTATTCGTAATCGTGAAAAAACACTCACTGAGCAAAACTACCGTCTTAACGATGACCAAGCCGCGCTTGACCGTCGTATGGACAGTTTAGAAAAGCGGACTTTCGATAAGTTCTCGGCCATGCAGGATGCGACGGGCAAAATGCAATCTCAGTTAGCTGGTATGATGAACGCGCTAGGCTAAGCTAGGCTAATATGATGGATGAGCAGCTGAAAGAATTAGGCGATGTTGATAATCGGATTAAAGTTTTATTGGCTGATGTCGATATAAATGTTGATGAAATTATTCAACTTGTCGATATAAGGGAACAGTTATTGCAGGTGTTATTGACTTTAGTGTCAGAAAACCCGGCATTCGGCAAATCCCAACGTTGGCGAGATGCAATTCGAGATACACAACAACTTGTTGAGTTGATGCAGTCAAAAACCGTGTTAATTGGTAAAGACTTACAAAAGTTCCGCCACGGTAATAAATCAGTTCAGCAATACAAAAAGTTTTTATAAAGAGGAATATTATGCGTGGTTCTTTGCAGGCGTACAAAAAAGTATCGGTGGATAGCCAACTAAGCGCTGCCTCACCGCATAAGATTGTACAGATGTTAATGGCTGGTGCTATTGAACGCTTAATTCAAGCCAAAGCAGCGATGCTACAGGGCAATATTCCGGTGAAGGGTGAACGCTTTGGTAAAGCATTGGACATCATAATCAGCTTGCGCAGCTGTTTGTCTATGGATGATGGTGGCGAAATTGCACAGAATCTAGATCAGCTATATGAATTTATGATCACGCAGATTGCAGCGGCAAACCACCAAAACGATCCACAAATTGTCGATGATGTTATCGATATTATTCGTGAAATCAAATCTGCTTGGGATCAAATTCCAGCGGAATATCATAATTTGACATCGAATGATGTGGGTATGTAAGTTATCGCTGAAAGTTTTAACCAAGTTCATTCCTGCTAATTGCTTGGTTGCCTTATTTTTTTTATCACATAGAATAGAAGCCATTAGATAGCCTAATGGCTTTTTTTATTGCTGATTTTCACAAATTGACTATCGTATAGTGAGTGCAACTTAAAAGACTAATTCAGCCAAGCATCGATTGTCATTGTGCAAATACATCCAACTTTCCAGATTGAAGGCAAATATTCTCACCTATGCAAGGTTTAGCAAAATTGCTTGTGATTGAAGATGATCCGTCTATTCGTCTTAATCTCAGTATCATATTAGAATTTGTGGGAGAACAGTGTGAGGTAATTGAGTCTTCGCAGGCTGATCAAGTGAATTGGTCGGCAACGTGGACGGGGTGCATTCTCGGATCGTTGAAAGATCAAAAACTATCAGAATCATTATCCTCAGCACTGACTAACGCAAATCATATTCCTCTTTTAATGGCTGATAAGCAGCCATACTCTTTGGACGAATTTTCTCAATTTGTTGGTGAGTTAGAGTTTCCGCTCAATTATCAACAATTGAGTGAGGCTCTACGCCACTGCAAAGCATTTTTGGGGCGTCAAGGCATAAATGTTGTTGCATCAGACCGTAAAAATACACTATTTCGCAGTTTGGTCGGGCAGAGTCACGGTATTCAAGATGTTCGCCATCTGATTGAACAAGTTTCTGGAACAGAAGCGAATGTATTGATCTTAGGTGAATCTGGTACTGGTAAAGAGGTTGTGGCAAGAAACATCCATTACCATTCACCACGTCGAGGTGGTCCGTTTGTGCCTATTAACTGTGGGGCAATTCCAGCGGACTTATTGGAGAGTGAACTGTTCGGTCACGAGAAAGGCGCATTTACTGGAGCGATTACTGCTCGTAAAGGACGTTTTGAACTGGCCGAGGGTGGTACGCTTTTCCTCGATGAAATCGGTGATATGCCGATGACAATGCAAGTCAAATTACTGCGTGTACTGCAAGAACGCTGCTTTGAACGAGTAGGTGGTAACACCACAATTAAGGCTAACGTACGCATTATTGCCGCAACACACCGTAATTTGGAAAGCATGATCGATGAGCAACGCTTTCGTGAAGACTTGTACTATCGCCTGAATGTGTTCCCAATTGAAATGCCTTCGCTTAAAGAGCGCAAAGAAGATATCCCGCTGTTACTACGTGAATTAATGACTCGTATGGAAGCTGAAGGTGCTCAGCCTATCTGCTATACACCAAGAGCGATTAACTCTCTGATGGAGCACGATTGGCCGGGTAACGTTCGTGAGTTGGCGAACTTAGTTGAGCGGATGGTAATTCTGTATCCAAACAGTCTGGTTGATGTAAACCATCTACCCACGAAATACCGTTACAGTGATATTCCAGAATTTCAACCAGAGCCTAGTCGATTCAGCTCGGTAGAAGACCAGGAACGCGACGCGCTAGATAGCATCTTCTCAGAAGATTTCAGTTTAGATGATTCAGACAGCTTTTCTGATGTTGATGTACCACAAGCATTACCACCTGAAGGTGTTAACCTTAAAGAGCTTTTGGCTGATTTAGAAGTTAGCCTAATTAACCAAGCGTTGGAAGCTCAAGGAGGCGTTGTTGCAAGAGCAGCAGATATGCTTGGTATGCGTCGCACCACCTTGGTTGAGAAGATGCGTAAGTACAATATGAACGCTAAATAGCCATAATATATGTGAGTCAATTTATTGTCGTTGTGTTAAATTATTGAAATATATATAAAATAGCCTGGCATGCATTTTGCGTGACAGGCTATTGTTGTATTGGAAGGCAGATTATCGACGATGGTAGATCAAGTGCAAGAGCAGCATTCACATTTAGATTCATTAGAAGACCAAGTAGAACGCTATAAACAGGTTCTTGATGTCATGCCTGCTGGTGTGATTTTGCTTGATACCCAAGGAGTTGTGCGTGAAGCCAATCCCGAAGCACAGCGAATTTTGGGTGTCCCGTTATTAGGTGAGCGTTGGTACGCGATTATCCAAATTGCCTTTGCTCCGCGTGAAGATGACGGTCACGAAATCTCATTGCGTAATGGCCGTAAGGTGCGTTTGGCCATTTCCGCTTCTAATACAGGTCAGTTAATTTTGATTACTGATTTAACCGAGACGCGCTTACTGCAGGCTCGTGTCAGCGATTTACAACGATTGTCGTCGTTAGGTCGAATGGTTGCTTCGCTTGCTCATCAGGTGAGAACACCACTGTCCAGTGCTATGCTCTATGCTTCTAATCTGGGTGCGCCTAATTTGCCGACGACAACACGCGAACGCTTTCAAAGTAAATTGATGGATCGTTTGTACGATTTGGAAAAGCAGGTCAATGATATGTTGCTGTTTGCTAAAGGCGGCGACAACAAAGTAGTCAAACCATTTTCAATTGCTGAACTGGTTGGAGAATTTTCTCCAATGGTCGAGACAGCGCTGAAAAATAATCAAATTGATTTTTGTCTCGAAGTAGAAGAGCAAGAGACAATGTTACTGGGCAATGCGAACGCTATAGCCTCAGCTTTAAGCAATTTAGTGATGAATGCGATTCAGATTGCTGGCAAAGAAGCACAAATCGATGTCTTCTTCCGACCAGTGAATGGAGAGCTGAAAATATCCGTTCAAGATAATGGCCCTGGTGTTCCTTTAGAGCTGCAAAGTAAGATTATGGAACCTTTCTTTACGACTCGTTCTCAGGGAACGGGGTTGGGGCTTGCGGTAGTACAAATGGTCTGTCGAGCACATGACGGACGATTAGAACTGATTTCTGAAGAGGGAGACGGTGCCTGTTTCACCGTATGTATTCCTTTACAAAATCAAACGGATTCCAATTACACAGAAACTGGAGAATGATGATGGCACAAAGCAAAGTCTTAATCGTTGAAGATGATGAAGGCCTACGCGAAGCCTTAGTAGACACCTTAGCGCTAGCCGGGTATGAGTGGTTAGAAGCAGATAGCGCTGAAGATGCTTTGGTGAAACTCAAAAACAATTCTGTGGATATTGTGGTTTCAGACGTTCAAATGGGCGGTATGGGCGGGCTTGCTCTGTTACGCAATATAAAACAACACTGGCCAAATCTACCGGTGTTGCTAATGACAGCATACGCCAATATCGAAGATGCCGTTTCTGCAATGAAAGACGGTGCGATTGACTATATGGCTAAACCATTCGCGCCTGAAGTTCTGCTTAACATGGTTAGCCGGTATGCACCGGTAAAATCGGACGATAATGGTGACGCAGTCGTAGCTGACGAGAAAAGTCTTAAACTGCTGGCTTTGGCTGACAAAGTTGCGAAAACTGATGCTAACGTGATGGTATTAGGCCCAAGCGGCTCGGGTAAAGAAGTCATGTCTCGTTACATTCATAATGCTTCTCTACGCAAAGATGGCCCTTTTATCGCTATCAACTGCGCTGCAATTCCAGACAACATGCTTGAAGCGACGCTTTTCGGTTATGAGAAAGGTGCGTTTACTGGGGCGGTGCAGGCGTGTCCGGGGAAATTTGAACAAGCCCAAGGCGGTACTATCTTGCTTGATGAAATCAGTGAGATGGATTTAAACCTTCAGGCTAAGTTACTACGCGTTCTCCAAGAGCGTGAAGTAGAACGATTAGGCAGTCGCAAGCCAATCAAACTAGACGTTCGTGTACTCGCGACAAGTAACCGAGATTTGAAGCAATATGTACAAGAAGGTAATTTCCGCGAAGACTTGTACTACCGTTTAAATGTTTTCCCAATTTCATGGCCTGCTTTGAAAGATCGTAAGGCAGATATTGAACCGTTAGCGAATCACTTAGTAGAACGTAACTGTAAGAAATTGGGTATGCCTGTACCTAAATTCTCTGCATCAGCAGTTGCCAAGTTAAGTTCCTATTCTTGGCCGGGTAATGTGCGTGAATTGGATAACGTTGTGCAACGAGCTCTAATTCTTAGCGAACACGGTCATATCGACCAAGAGCATATCTTGCTTGAAGGCCTAGATTGGCAAGATGCCTCTAGCTTGCAGAAGTTGGTTGAAGGTGGTGAAACTATCGCAACCCCTGAAATCAAACCTGTTGCTCAGGTGGATGTAGCTAAAATTGCGAGTAGCAGTGCAGGTCTGGGGGGAGAGCTACGCGATCAAGAATTTGCCATCATTATGGAGACGCTGATCGAGTGCAATGGCCGTCGTAAAGAGATGGCTGAAAAGCTGGGGATTAGCCCACGTACATTGCGCTATAAGTTAGCAAAAATGCGTGATGCAGGTATGGACATTCCGGGCTAAGTTAGCCGCAATTCAGAGTGGCACATAAATTGCTTCATTACTGAACAGAGATGAAGTTTAGTCAAAGTTCTGGCTTTTGAGGTAGTAATGAATATAAACGGTTTACAAAGCGAAATGCAGGCGATGATGGTAGAAGCTGCCAACTCACGCCCGGCGCCTACAGGACAAAAAATTGGCGCTGATTTTGGTGATATGCTTTCACAAGCTATCAACAACGTAAATGGTTTACAAAAAACCTCAAGCGATCTTCAAATGCGCTTTGATCGTGGTGATGAAGATGTTTCTCTTTCGGACGTCATGATTGCTCGTAACAAATCGAGCGTGGCATTTGAAGCCACTATTCAGGTACGCAACAAGCTTGTTGATGCGTACAAAGAACTGATGAACATGCCAGTTTAAGAAAGGTGTGAATTGTGGCTCAGAATAAGCAAACAACCGATCTTACTTTAAGCAATGGTAATAGTGATCATGCTTTGATGTCGAATCCCGACATCGACATGGGTACTCAGAACCTAGATGCTGAAGAAAAAAGCTCCTCAAAAATGGACTTCTCTATGGGGGACTTGGACTTATTACGCCAAGTTGTCCTAGTTCTCTCTATCTCTATCTGTGTGGCTTTAATTGTGATGCTGTTTTTCTGGGTAAAAGAGCCAGAAATGCGTCCGTTAGGGGCTTATGACACACAAGAACTGATACCTGTTCTTGATTATTTAGACCAACAAAAACAAGACTACAAGTTAGACGGAAATACTATCTTAGTTCCTACGTCTGACTACAACAGTCTAAAACTGAATATGGTTCGTGCTGGTTTGAATCAAGAACGCCAAGCGGGTGATGATATCTTATTGCAAGATATGGGTTTTGGTGTTTCACAGCGTCTAGAGCAAGAACGTTTGAAACTCAGCCGTGAACGCCAGCTTGCTAAAGGCATTGAAGAGATGCGTCAAGTGAATAAAGCGCGCGTCCTACTTGCTCTACCAAAACAAAGTGTGTTTGTACGCCAAAACCAAGAAGCTTCTGCTTCCGTATTTTTGACACTTCGTACTGGCACCGATCTTAAACAAGAAGAAGTCGATTCAATTGTCGACATGGTGGCGAGTGCGGTTCCAGGTATGAAACCAACACGCGTAACTGTGACTGATCAGCACGGCCGTCTTCTTAGCTCGGGCTCTCAAGACCCTGTGACTGCTGCTCGTCGCAAAGAGCAAGAAGCAGAACGTAAGAAAGAACAAGGCTTACGTGAAAAAATTGACTCTGTATTGATCCCGATTTTAGGCTTGGGTAACTACACCGCTCAAGTAGACGTTGAACTTGATTTTAGCGCGGTTGAGCAAACTCGTAAGCGTTTTGATCCAAATACGCCTGCAACTCGTAGTGAATACACACTAGAAGATTACAACAACGGTAATGTGATTGCTGGCGTCCCTGGTGCTTTAAGCAACCAACCTCCAGCGGATGCTTCTATCCCACAAGACGTGGCTCAAATGAAAGATGGTTCGCTAATGGGACAGGGCTCTGTTCACAAAGAAGCGACACGTAACTTTGAGTTAGATACGACTATCAGCCATGAACGCCGTCAGACGGGGGTGGTTAATCGCCAAACTGTGGCAGTTGCGGTGAAAAACCGTAGTCGAGTAAATCCTGAAACAGGTGAAGTGACGTATACGCCAGTTAGTGACAGTGAGTTGGAAGCTATTCGCCAAGTGCTGGTTGGTGCCGTGGGTTACAGTGAAAGTCGCGGTGACTTACTGAATGTGTTAAGCATGAACTTTGCTGAACCACAAGTAGAAACTATTGCAGATGTACCAATTTGGGAGCATCCGAACTTTAACGACTGGATACGTTGGTTAGCAAGTGCTGTCGTTATTACTGTTATCGTGTTGGTTCTAGTTCGTCCGGCAATGAAGAAATTGCTTAACCCTGCCGCTGACGATGACGACCAACTATACGGGCCAGATGGCTTACCAATTGGTCTTGATGGTGAAACTAGCCTAATCGGTAGTGATATTGAAGGTGGTGAGTTGTTTGAGTTTGGCTCTGGCATTGACTTACCTAACTTACATAAAGATGAAGATGTGCTTAAAGCTGTACGAGCTCTGGTTGCAAATGAGCCTGAACTTGCAGCTCAAGTAGTTAAGAACTGGGTGGCTAAAGATGCCTAATGAAATAGTAAAGCAAGATAATCGCGATCTCACTGAATTAGAAAGAGAAATTGCTGATATTCCCGGGGAAGAACGCGCGGCAATTTTGCTGCTTAGCCTCAATGAAGCGGATGCTGCTGCAATTATTCGCCATCTTGAACCAAAGCAAGTTCAACGTGTGGGTAGTGCCATGGCTCGAGCTAAAGACCTGAGCCAGGGGAAAGTAACTGCGGTACACCGTGCATTTTTGGAAGATATCCAGAAATACACCAATATCGGTATGGGCAGTGAAGACTTCATGCGTAAAGCGCTGGTTGCGGCTCTTGGTGAAGATAAAGCCAATAACCTTGTTGACCAGATCCTATTGGGTACAGGCTCTAAAGGCTTGGATTCATTGAAATGGATGGACCCTCGTCAGGTGGCGAGCATCATCGTCAATGAGCACCCACAAATTCAGACTATCGTATTGTCTTACTTGGATCCAGACCAGTCAGCGGAGATTCTGGCTCAGTTTGCAGAGCGTGACCGCTTAGACTTGATGATGCGTATTGCTAACCTTGAAGAGGTTCAACCTTCAGCTTTGGCTGAATTGAATGAGATCATGGAGAAACAGTTTGCAGGTCAGGCTGGTGCACAAGCTGCAAAAATTGGCGGCCTGAAAGCAGCTGCAGATATCATGAACTACCTCGACAACAATATCGAGGGGGCGCTTATGGATCAGTTACGCGACCAAGACGAAGATTTGGCCACTCAAATCCAAGACCTTATGTTCGTATTCGAGAACTTGGTGGAAGTGGACGACCAGGGTATTCAGAAATTGCTGCGTGACGTTCCGCAAGATGTTCTACAAAAAGCACTTAAAGGCGCAGATGACACGTTACGAGAGAAAATCTTCAAGAACATGTCTAAACGTGCTGCTGAACTGATGAAAGATGATTTGGAGGCAATGCCACCAATCAAAGTTTCGGACGTGGAAACAGCACAGAAAGAGATTCTTGCTATTGCACGACGTATGGCTGACAACGGTGAGCTGATACTGGGTGGTGGCGCAGACGAGTTCTTATAAAACGCTACGCTTGGATAATGGCGCTAGAATTTAAAATATGAAAGTGCTTACCAAGTAATTCATTGGTTTTGTAAAAACAGGTCTTTTTAATTAGGACTGTTGTTCAAACAAAACAACAGTCCATAAGGCCCGCCTAACCAGCCGGCCTTTTTTATCTTCAGATAGGAAATAAGATGTCAGGTGAAAGAAAGCGCGGTTTTATCCGTCTCGATTCTGATGAAACTGTCGATCAGGCAAAGAAGTGGGGTCTACCGGACTACACCTCTGAAACTCATAAAAAGGCGAAAGAAACAGCCCTTAACTATGATCCTAGTTGGATTCCAAGTTTCGATGAACCTGAAGCAGAAGAGCCTGTTGTTCTTACTGAAGAAGAAATTGAATTAATCAAGCAAGCGGCCTATCAAGAAGGTCTCGAACAAGGTAAAGCAGAAGGCTATCAGGAAGGCTTCCAACTTGGTCAGGAAGCTGGTCACAAAGTTGGTCAAGAAGAGGGTTTCCAATCGGGTAGTGCGGAAGGCTTAGAGGCCGGACAGCAAATTATTCACGAGCATGTTCAAATATTTATGAATCTCGCTAACCAGTTTGCCCAGCCTCTTGAGTTGATGAATGCCCAAGTTGAAAAGCAGTTGGTGGACATGGTTCTGTCACTGGTAAAAGAAGTGGTGCATGTTGAAGCCATTACTAACCCGCAAGTGATTCTTGATACTGTCAAAGCTTCGGTTGAAGCACTGCCAATTGCTGGTCATGCCATTACGTTGAAATTGCATCCGGAAGACTGCGAAATCATCAAACAAGCGTATGGTGAAAATGAACTGAATACTCGTAATTGGACATTAACCAGTGAACCTGCGTTAAACCGAGGTGACGTGCAAATTGAAGCAGGTGAATCAAGTGTGAACTATCGAATGGAAGATAGAGTTCGCAGTGTATTGCAGAGTTTCTGTGGTACTAACCGTCATCAACAAGGCAATGAATAATGCTGCAACTGGCTGATCGACTCTCACAATATAAAGTCCACGGACTCACTAGCCGCCCAATTGCCTCTGGTAAGTTGGTGCGGGTCGTTGGACTAACCTTGGAGGCGACGGGCTGCCGTGCGCCGATTGGTAGTCTGTGTAGTGTTGAAACTATGTCCGGCTCTATGGAAGCTGAAGTCGTAGGTTTCTCGGGGGATCGCCTTTTTTTAATGCCAAGCGAACAAATCACAGGTGTGCTTCCGGGGGCAAAAGTTACGCCTCTCACAGGAGAAACGGGCTTGCCTGTAGGTATGGAGTTACTCGGCCGCGTCATTGACGGTGTCGGGACTCCTTTAGATGGCCTCGGGCCGATTTATACAGACCAAAAAGCGTCGTTCAACGCAGATCCTATCAACCCGTTAGCTCGTAAACCCATTAGTGAGCCATTGGATGTTGGCATCAAAGCTATTAATGGTCTTCTGACGGTTGGTAAAGGTCAACGTATCGGACTATTTGCCGGCTCAGGTGTCGGTAAATCTGTGACGTTGGGCATGATGACTCGAGGAACAACTGCCCAAGTCGTTGTTGTTGGACTGATTGGTGAACGTGGACGAGAAGTAAAAGAATTCATTGAAGAGATTTTAGGTGTTGACGGCAGACAACGTTCGGTTGTGGTCGCAGCGCCTGCGGACTCTTCTCCATTGATGCGTCTTAAAGGGTGTCAAACGGCGTTAACTATTGCTGAATACTTTCGAGACCAAGGTTTGGACGTATTGCTTTTGATGGATTCACTAACCCGTTTTGCTCAAGCTCAACGTGAAATTGCGTTGTCAGTAGGAGAACCTCCTGCAACCAAAGGCTACCCGCCTTCGGTATTTGCTAAATTACCTGCACTGGTAGAACGCGCTGGGAATGGGGGGCCGCATCAAGGTTCTATTACGGCATTTTTTACCGTATTAACAGAAGGTGATGATTTGCAAGATCCTATCGCTGATGCTTCGCGAGCAATTCTTGATGGACACATCGTTTTGTCTCGAGAAATGGCTGATGCTGGTCATTACCCTGCGATTGACGTTGAAAAATCGGTCAGTCGCGTCATGCCGCAAATTACCACAGATCAGCATGTTCTAATGTCGAAAGCTGTGCGGCAGATACTATCAACTTGCCGTAAAAACCAAGATCTCGTGTCGATTGGAGCCTATAAGCCGGGAACGGATCCGGCTATAGATAGTGCTTTTACCCTTAAACCAAAACTCGATGTTTTCCTTCAGCAAACCATGAAAGAGTCTGTGCCTTATGACATGTGTATCAGCATGCTTAAGAACGTACTCAATGTGGGGTAATCGCTAAATGGATAATGCGCTTGAATTCCTGCTTGAACAGGCGAAAAGTAAAGAAGACAAAGCGGTAATGGCGCTCAGTAAAGCACGTAGTGAATTAGAAGGCTATTATCAGCAGCTTAAACAGATTGAGCAGTACCGTCTTGATTACTGCCAGCAGTTGGTAACAAGGGGGCAAGCGGGGCTAACTGCCAGTCAGTATGGGCATCTGAACCGTTTTTTAACTCAACTCGATGAGACCTTATCTAAGCAGCGCCAGGCAGAGCAGCATTTTAAATCTCAGGTAGATAACTGTGAATCTTATTGGTTGGATGTTCGCAAACAGCGTCGCTCTTATGAATGGCTGATTGAGAAAAAACAGACTGAGCGGCTGCGTATACAAGAGAAACGCGACCAGAAAATGATGGATGAATTTTCCACCCTGAGTTTCAATCGCCGTCGAAACAATTCTCTTTAGTGCTTAGCGCCAGTTGTTAAATAATAACAACGGTTGGCTCACTTTTTGCAAATCTTTAAACAATTTTAACGCGAATAGAAGCAATCCTTTGTCTGCGGGTGATTTCAGCCCCAGAGCGGCAAATGTTTGCAGTGATCAATGCGAGTGAGCTGTTTATGAATGTCAATTTAACTCCGTCTGTCGAGACTTCTAAAGTCACTAACGTGACTAAGTCTGCGTCTACGCAAAGCTTAGTGAGTGGTGAGAGCGGAGAATCAAAAGGCTTTTTGGATAGATTGGCTTCTTTACTGATTGGTAAAAGCAATGCGGTCACGGGCAGCGAAAGTTCGGATGCATCTAAAGAGTCTAAAACGGTAAATGATTCAGAAGTTGAAACAACAAGTACTGATGAGCTTCTTAGCCAAGGCAATGATGTTGCCGCTCAATCTGACAGCGATGACGAAACAGCAGAAATTTCTGGAAGCCTAAAACAATTCGTTAAGTCAGATGAACCTGAACATACTGATTTAGATGAAAAAATGGCTAAGGCTATGAATGACGGCGACGAGATCCTAGGCCGCTTGCAAGAAGCTAATCAGACGCTAGTTAAAAATGATGGCAAGGCTTTGCCACATGAAGAGAGTGAAGAATCTCAACTTGAGCATTTGGATGTCATACAGCCTTATGTACAAAATAAAGAAGCATCAACATCTACCTCCTCAGCTTCGATTCAGTGGGGAAATACGAATGCTGAAAAAATGGGTGTTACCGCCGAGTCTTTAACTACGGGGGGGAACAAGGCCGCTAATGGTACTGATGGCAAGGAACAGCCCAAAACTGAGGTGCAGCTATTAGCACCTCAAACTATGATGAGCCAAGCTGACAAGACTATGATGGCACAATCACAAATGCCTCAGCATGCAGAATCGCAAGCACAGCTTCAGCCAGTGATTAATGCTCAGACCAACCCACTGTTGGCGGGTGTTATGGCAAACCAGGCTGACCCAGTAGGTAATCAAGCTGCACTGAAAGCAGGTCTGGGGGCAAAAGCGTTAAATTCTTTGCTAGAAGGGAATAAACGTACCGAAGGGGCTACAGATACACATTTCGCACAGCAACTTTCTGCTGCCGCAGGTCAGCAAGGGCTAAATAATCCACAGAGTTTACGTAGTGATTCTCTGCAATCAACCCAGCAGAACATGCCTTTGCAGCTTTCTCGAGGTGATATGGCAGCGGAGCAGATGGCTGAGAGAGTTCAAGTGATGCTGTCTAAAAACTTGAAGAACATTGATATTCGTCTAGATCCACCAGAGCTTGGTCGACTTCATATTAGGATGAACATGAACGGTGATGGCGCAACAGTGCATTTTACGGTTGCAAACCAACAGGCTCGAGATGCCCTTGAACAATCAATGCCACGACTTCGTGAAATGCTGAACAACCAAGGTGTGCAGTTAGGAGATACCTCGGTTCAGCAACAAAGCTCAGGTCAGCAACAACGTTATGCAGCAAGTGGTGATGGTTCAGGTGGTCAATCTGCGAGCGGTGATCAGCACCAAAGTGAAGAAAATCTTGATACAAACGTCAAACTTGATTTGAATGTGGCAGCAAAGCGTGATGGAATCAGTTATTACGCTTAAACTAAGTGAATCTTAATTAAAAAATAACAACATAGAGAACGTTATGGCTGTTGAAGAACTCCCAGCAGAAGCACCCAAAGGAAAGAAAAAACTCCTGATCATTATTATTGCCGTTGTTGTGTTGTTGCTTGGCGGTGGTGCTGCCTTCTTTTTCATGGGGTCGGGCGATTCAAGTCAAGATAGCGATATCAGTGCTAGTCAAGCACCAACGCAGACTGAGCCCGTTTCTTATGTGAACATTGCTCAGCCATTTGTATTTAATGTGACTGGTGATACGCGCAATCGCGTTGTGCAAATTAAAGTGCAGCTCATGGTTAGAGGCAGTGAAAACGACAACTTAGCTCGATACCATTCCCCTCTGATTGAAAGTACATTGCTGGCAACGTTTGCATCTGCAACTGTTGGGCAATTAAGAGAAGTAACGGGTCGTATTGAGTTACGAGATAAGGCAACCAACGACATTAAAGCTGTAATGACCAAAGTTGTTGGAAAGCCTGTTATTGAACGAGTGTTGTTTACTGATTTTGTAATGCAGTAGGTGAAGTGTGACCGATCTATTAAGCCAAGACGAAATCGATGCGCTACTCCACGGGGTGGATAGCGTTGACGAGGTAGAAGAAAATCTCGACACTGCAGATGACAGTGCCATCTCATTCGACTTTTCGTCACAAGATCGTATTGTTCGTGGTCGAATGCCAACGCTTGAACTGATCAATGAGCGTTTTGCTCGCCATATGCGTATCAGTTTATTTAACATGTTGCGAAAAACTGCTGAGGTTTCGATCAACGGTGTGCAAATGATGAAGTTCGGCGAATATCAAAACACACTGTATGTGCCAACCAGTTTGAACATGGTTCGTTTCCGTCCCCTTAAAGGTACGGCATTGGTGACTATGGAAGCTCGTCTGGTTTTTATCTTGGTAGAAAACTTCTTTGGTGGTGATGGTCGTTACCATGCGCGAATCGAAGGGCGTGAGTTTACTCCTACTGAACGTCGTGTTACTCAGTTACTACTTAAAATAGTCTTCGGTGATTATAAAGAAGCTTGGTCTCCAGTAATGGGGGTTGAGTTTGAGTACTTAGATTCAGAAGTAAACCCAAGTATGGCGAACATTGTCAGCCCGACTGAAGTCATCGTGGTGAGTTCATTCCATATTGAAGTAGATGGCGGCGGCGGTGATTTCCATGTTGTTATGCCTTACTCGATGGTTGAACCAATCCGCGAACTTTTGGATGCAGGTGTTCAGTCAGACAAGATGGAAACCGACGTTCGCTGGAGCTCTGCACTGCGTGAAGAGATCATGGATGTGCCAGTTAACTTCCGAGTGAATTTATTGGAACAAGATATCGCATTACGTGATCTAATGGAGCTTCAGGTAGGGGATATTATCCCAATTAAAATGCCTGAACACGCCGTTATGTTTGTGGAAGAATTGCCAACTTATCGCGTCAAAATGGGGCGCTCTGGTGAAAAAATGGCAGTTCAGATTTCAGAGAAAATTCGACGTCCTGATGTGGTCAAGACCGACCTCGCATTTCTTGGCAAGGATATCATTGCTGAGTTAGATGATGAGGAAGATGAAGGCGACGAAGAGTTTATTGATTAAGAGAATAGGTAGCCTAGATGTCAAAGACAGATGATCAAAAGCTTGCAGATGAGTGGGCCGCAGCCCTTGGCGAAGATCCTAATGCGCCAAATATAGATGTTGATGAAATTTTAGCAGCGCCTTTGGATGAGTTAAGAGATACAACTTCGCCAATCAGTGAAGATGAACGTCGTAAGCTTGATACCATCATGGATATTCCAGTGACGATCTCGATGGAAGTAGGGCGTTCGAAAATCAGTATTCGTAACTTGCTGCAACTCAACCAAGGCTCTGTAGTAGAACTTGACCGTATTGCCGGTGAGTCATTAGATGTGATGGTTAACGGCACTTTGATTGCGCACGGTGAAGTGGTTGTGGTCAACGATAAGTTTGGTATTCGTTTAACCGACGTTATAAGTCAAACAGAACGTATTAAGAAATTGAGATAACATTATGCGTCATTTCATTATGTTATCTTTGGTTGCTAGCCCTGCGCTAGCAGCTCAAAGCGACCAGTTCGATATAGCGGCTACATTAGGGTCGCTATTGTTCGTTATAGCCATCATCATTGGGATGGCTTGGCTACTCAAACGAATGCGAGTTCCTGCATTTGGTCAGCAAAAAGGCTTGAGCATCGTTCGCCAACTACCAGTCGGCACCAAAGAGCGTTTGATGATAGTACAGGCAGGAGAAGAGAAATTTCTGATTGGTGTTACTGCACAGTCAGTGAATTTGATCTCTAAATTGGAAACTCCATTGACTCAGGAGGAGCTAGAGTCGGTACCATTTTCTAACACTTTGACTCAGCTACTAAAAAAGAATGATAAAAACACACCTGTTTGATGTGTTGCGCAATCTATGGACTCGTCTAGCACTTATTTTTTGGGTAAGTGCTTTAGTTTTTACGCCGTTAGCTTACGCGCAACAAGAGCTGGAAACCCCTATACCTTCTAATGCAGCTGGTGCACAGAATGTGACTGTAACCGCAATGCAAAAAGACCAAGGTGCATCGCGCACTATTGCTATGGGTAGCAGTAGTGGTGCGGGAATACCGGCCTTTACCATGACCACCAACCCTGATGGCAGTGAAGATTACTCGGTAAACTTACAAATTTTAGCTTTAATGACCATGCTGGGTTTTTTGCCTGCCATGGTCATTTTGATGACTTCGTTTACTCGTATAGTGGTGGTTATGTCGATACTTCGACAGGCTATGGGTTTGCAACAAACACCGTCAAACCAAGTCATTATTGGTATCGCGATATTTTTAACCTTCTTCATTATGTCTCCGGTGATTAGTAAGATTAACGAAGAAGCTATTCAGCCCTATCTAAATGAGCAGATGACAGCGAGAGAAGCGTTTGATACAGCGCAAATTCCCATGAAGGACTTTATGCTCAAGCAGACTCGTGTCAAAGACTTGGAGACTTTCGTCAACATTTCTGGTTCAGATGCGCTAAATCCAGAAGATGTGGCTATGGAAGTCTTGATTCCTGCATTTATTACTTCTGAACTAAAAACGGCTTTCCAGATTGGATTCATGCTTTTCTTGCCGTTTTTGATTATCGACTTAGTCGTTGCATCGGTATTGATGGCAATGGGTATGATGATGTTGTCACCGATGATTGTATCGCTGCCGTTTAAACTTATGTTGTTTGTGTTGGTCGACGGATGGAACTTGATTTTGTCCACGCTCGCCAGCAGTTTTGCGTTGTAGCGGGGGAGAACCATGACTCCAGAGGTATTTGTTGAACTTTTCCGCGACGCATTATGGATGGTACTTATCATGGTATGTGCCATCATCATTCCAAGCTTACTGGTGGGGTTAGTGGTAGCGATTTTCCAAGCTGCAACTTCTATCAACGAACAGACGTTAAGCTTTTTGCCCCGTCTTATCGTTACTCTGCTGGCTCTGATGGCATTTGCCCATTGGATGGTACAAATGCAGATGGACTTTTTTTATTCCATGATTGAGCGTCTGCCTCAGGTTCTGTACTAGGAGCGCGCATGGAATACCCAGCTACCGTTGTCCTTGATTTTATTGCCAACTATTTTTGGCCATACACTCGCATCTCTGCGATGCTGATGGTGATGACGGTAACGGGAGCTCGATTTGTTTCTGCACGTATCCGACTTTATTTTGGTTTAGCGCTGACCTTAGCACTTATGCCAGCTATCCCAGCCGTACCTGAAGACATTGAACTGCTGTCGCTTCAGGGCTTTATGATCACTTTAGAACAGTTGGTCATAGGTGTATCCATGGGGATGGTGACGCAGTTTATTATCCAGACTTTTGTTATGCTCGGTCAGATTCTCGGTATGCAATCGAGCCTTGGGTTTGCCTCTATGGTGGACCCTGCAAATGGTCAGAACACTCCGCTGCTTGGTCAGTTATTTATGTTCTTAGCCACCATGTTTTTTCTTGCTAGCGATGGTCATTTAAAGATGATTCAGTTGCTGGCGTTTAGTTTTAAAAGCTTGCCGATTGGTGGGCAGGGGCTGACCAACGTTGATTTTCAACAATTGGCTTTGTGGTTTAGCACTATATTTAAAGTGGCGTTGAGTATGTCTTTGTCAGGCATCATAGCGCTGTTGACGGTAAACTTGTCCTTTGGTGTGATGACCCGTGCGGCGCCCCAACTCAATATTTTCTCGCTGGGTTTCGCATTTGCCTTGATGGTTGGCTTACTGCTTTGTTGGTTTATCATTAGCGGTCTTTACACTCACTATGAACTCTATTGGTTGCAAGGCGAGCAACAAGTTTGCAGCCTCATCCGGTTAGATTGTTAGCTTTATCGCTGTAGGAGGCTGAGTTGGCAGAATCAGACGGTCAAGAAAGGACCGAAGAAGCCACGCCCCGAAGGTTGCAACAGGCCCGAGAAAAAGGCCAGGTTGCGCGTTCGAAGGAGCTGGCTTCTGTATCCGTATTAGTTGTTGGCGCTGTATCTCTGATGTGGTTCGGAGATGCGTTAGCAGGTGGGCTATTTGCCTCCATGAGACGTCTGTTTAGTTTGAGCCGAGAGGAAATTTTCGATCTCGGAAAACTGTTTGATATCGCCTCATCTGCTTTGGTTAATCTACTTCTTCCACTTTTGCTGGTTCTGATAACCCTCTTTATCGCAGCTTTCATTGGTGCCGCGGGGGTCGGTGGTTTGAACTTCTCGATGGAAGCTGCGATGCCTAAATTTTCGAAATTGAATCCATTAAGCGGTTTAAAGCGAATGTTTGGTTTGCAAAGCTGGGTTGAGCTAATCAAATCAATATTGAAGGTCTCCTTAGTCGCAGGGGTCGCATTTGCTTTGATTAATCAATCAAAGCATGATTTGTTTCAACTTAGTTTGGATGTCTTCCCACAGAACATTTTTCATGCCTTAGATATCTTGCTTAACTTCGTTCTGTTGATTAGCTGTTCATTGCTGGTGGTTGTCGCCATTGATATTCCTTTCCAGATTTGGCAACACGCGAATCAGCTGAAAATGACCAAACAAGAAGTGAAAGATGAGTACAAAGATACGGAAGGTAAACCTGAGGTTAAAGGTCGTATTCGGATGCTGCAACGTGAGGCTGCTCAGCGTCGAATGATGGCAGACGTACCGCAAGCCGACGTTATCATTACCAACCCGGATCACTTCTCTGTCGCACTGAGATACAAGCAAAATACCGATAGAGCGCCTGTCGTGATAGCCAAAGGTGTTGATCATATGGCACTGAAAATTCGAGAAGTGGCGCGAGAGCATAACATCATGATTGTGCCTGCACCGCCCTTGGCTCGTGCGCTTTACCATACTACAGAGCTAGAACAGGAAATTCCAGACGGCTTGTTCGTAGCGGTTGCTCAAGTTCTGGCATATATCTTTCAACTTAAGCAATATCGCCGTAAAGGTGGTCAGCGTCCGATTCTTCAAGAAGACAAGATGCCGATTCCACCAGATATGCGTTATTGAACCTAAGCGACTTCATTCCATCATATCAGAATGAAGTCTTGTTGCTCTCAATCCCAGATAAATGCTATGCGTTTTCTGGGATGACGAGATAATAAAGGCTTATTTTTCTGGAATAGAAATCAGTACCAGCAATGCACCATCGCCACCGAACTCTAATGGTGCTTGGTGAAATGCCATCACGTCTGGGTGTTGTGCTAACCATAGTGGCACTTTTTGCTTCAGAATATGTTTACCAATACCGTGTTGTACACAAGCGGTGTGAACATTTTCTTTTACGCAGTAAGCAATCATCGCCCCTAGCTCACGTTTGGCTTCCTGTTGAGTCATACCATGCATATCTAAGAACACATCCGGAATATAGACACCACGACGCAGTTTTTTCACTTCAAATTTAGATACATCGTCACGAGCATAGCGGGTTGGACCTTCTTCGCTGAGTAGAGGTACAAATTCGTCAGAGAAATAAAAGTTGCTGTCGCTTGCTTCACGTAAACCTTTGATGATTTCTTTTTGTTTAGCATTTCTGTTTGGCTGCTGGACTATGGTATCCTGCGTTAACTTTTTTACGCCCTTTACTGCATCGCGAAACATTGCAAAATCGTCGTCAGCGTCTAAATAATCATTGTCGTTGAAATCGGTGTCTTTTTTGCTCATTAGGTTTGGATAATCTCTAATTAATCGATATTTGCAGTATTGTAGCGCTTTTCGGAGGCAATTTTGGATAAGATTTTTGTAGAAGAGGCCGTTTCGGAACTTCACACTCTTCAGGACATGATTCGTTGGACGGTTAGCCGTTTTAATGCCGCAAATTTATTTTATGGTCATGGAACGGACAATGCGTGGGATGAAGCGGTGCAACTTGTGCTGCCAACTCTTTATCTACCCATCGACGTGCCTCCTCATGCTTTGAATTCTCGTCTAACGTCTAGCGAGCGTTTACGTGTAGTAGAACGAGTGATTAAACGTATTAAAGATCGCACTCCAACGGCTTATTTAACCAATAAAGCGTGGTTCTGTGGTTTAGAGTTTTTCGTTGATGAACGTGTACTTGTTCCTCGCTCGCCAATTGGTGAACTGATTCAAGCACAATTCTCACCTTGGTTAGTTGAAGAACCAACTCGCATTATGGATCTGTGTACCGGTAGTGGTTGTATTGCGATTGCCTGCGCGTATGCATTCCCTGAAGCGGAAGTCGATGCAATTGATATTTCGACTGATGCATTAGCGGTAGCGGAACAAAATATCCAAGATCATGGTCTGGAGCAACAAGTGTTTCCAATTCGTTCTGATCTGTTCCGTGATTTACCAGAATTTCAATACGACATTATCGTGACTAACCCGCCATATGTGGATCAGGAAGATATGGACAGCTTGCCTGAGGAGTTCAAGCATGAACCAGCTTTAGGTCTTGCTGCTGGTACTGATGGCTTGAAACTGGCACGCCGTATTCTTGCGAATGCCCCACGCTACTTGTCCGAAGATGGTATCCTGATCTGTGAAGTAGGTAACTCCATGATTCATATGATGGAACAGTACCCACACATTCCATTTACGTGGTTGGAATTTGAAAATGGCGGTCATGGTGTGTTCATGCTCACGCGTCAGCAATTGCTAGATTGTGCGCAAGACTTCGCTCTTTATATCGATTAATTTCGAACACTCGCAAAGCGCCGACCTTAGTGTCGGCGTTTTCATTTCAGACAGATAGTTTTTGTCCAAATTGATGCGGTTAAGGGCTTTACATCAAAACGTAATAAAGCCACTATGAATCTACGAAGAATAGCTATCAGTATGTTGGAAGTGGCACGTTCCCACTTTCACCATACTAATTTGAGGAAGTAATGGCAGGAAACAGTATCGGACAACATTTCCGAGTAACCACATTCGGAGAAAGTCACGGTATCGCACTAGGATGTATCGTAGACGGATGTCCTCCGGGACTAGAAATTAGCGAGGCGGATTTACAAATCGATTTAGACCGTCGTCGCCCGGGCACATCGCGTTATACCACTGCACGTCGTGAACCGGATGAAGTGAAAATTCTTTCTGGGGTTTTTGAAGGTAAAACCACAGGTACGTCTATCGGATTACTGATTGAAAACACCGATCAACGTTCAAAAGACTATTCAGACATCAAAGATAAATTCCGTCCAGGGCATGCCGACTATACCTACCATCAGAAATACGGTATTCGCGATTATCGTGGCGGTGGTCGTTCATCGGCTCGTGAAACGGCAATGCGTGTCGCTGCCGGTGGTATTGCGAAGAAATACCTGAAGCAAGAATTTGGCGTTGAAATCCGCGCTTATTTATCACAAATGGGTGATATCTCGATTGATAAAGTGGATTGGAATGAAATCGAAAATAACGCTTTCTTCTGTCCTGATGTGGATAAGGTAGATGCGTTTGACCAACTTATTCGCGATCTGAAAAAAGAAGGCGACTCTATCGGTGCCAAAATACAGGTGGTTGCTACCAATCTTCCTGTTGGCTTAGGTGAGCCAGTATTTGACCGTTTAGACGCAGATATCGCGCATGCGTTGATGAGTATTAACGCGGTGAAAGGTGTTGAAATCGGTGATGGTTTTGAAGTTGTAAATCAACGTGGCAGTGAGCACCGCGATCCTCTTACTCCTGAAGGTTTCAGGAGCAACCATGCTGGGGGTATTTTAGGTGGTATTTCAACTGGCCAAGATATTGTTGCAAACATTGCGCTTAAACCAACATCGAGCATTACCGTACCGGGTGATACCATTACCCGCACTGGTGAGTCAACGCAACTGATTACTAAAGGTCGTCATGATCCATGCGTTGGCATTCGTGCAGTGCCTATCGCAGAAGCAATGTTGGCGATTGTGTTGATGGACCATCTGTTACGTCATCGAGGCCAAAACCACGGTGTGACAACAGAAACTCCACATATCTAATTTCGTTTTATGGATTAAAAACGCCCTTATTTGAGGGCGTTTTCTTTTGTCTCCAACTAACGCTCGAAAGCTATTTAGAACTAATGAATAGAGTTATCAAGAATTAGTGAATAGAGCTTTCGGCTTCAAGGTGGAATGAAGGCAAATGCCATTTAAACCTTACCGCAGCCATACGCAGCACGTAACCAACGACCAAAGTGATGATTGTGCTGGTGACGTCGTTTACCCCAAATTTTAATAATGCTAAATAGAGTATCGAGGCGACAAGGGCGACAGAAGCATACAACTCATCATGCAAAACCAGTGGTTGCTGACGACAGATAAGATCGCGCAATAGGCCGCCGAAAACCCCTGTGACCAAAGCCGAAACCACACAAATCACTTCATGCAGACCCATGCTCATCGCCACTTTAGTACCTATGATGCTAAACACTATCAGGCCAAGCGCATCTAAGCGGATGAAAAGCCCTTTAAGTTTGATTACCCATTTATAAATACCAGTTGTCACCACACCTGCAACGCAAGTGATGACTAAAAACTCAGGGTTTTTAACCCAACCTAGTGGGTAGTGTCCCAAAAGAACATCTCTTACTGTGCCACCACCTATAGCAGTTGCACTTGATACCAACATGACGCCAAACCAATCCATTTTTTTTCGACCAGCACTGAGTGCACCTGTCATGGCTTCTGCGGTAATTCCGATAATATACAAAACGCTAAGGAGCATAGTCTTAGACCTATAAATGAATGTTGGATGAGCGAGGGCGCTAAGAAAGGTGCGCAGTGTAGTATCAGAATTATCTGAATACGACCGCTTTTTGGCGTTTTGACATCAGTTTTACAGATAAATAAAACTAATACGCTATTTCCTACACTTTACCTCAGGGCAAAAAGCCGCGAAAATGCATCCGCTATCCATTTATTTAATATTATCCATTTATTAAGCATTGCCCATTTACTCATTTACACATTGCCCTTATGTCTCACCAATACACTGATTTGATCGACATCTTTAACCAGACCTTTTTTAAGTCGTTTAACACCAAGCTGGAGTTAGGCGGGGATGAGCCTATCTATTTACCAGCAGATGAAACGGTGGCTCACCATAGAATTATCTTCGCTCGAGGCTTCTATGCTTCTGCTCTGCATGAGATTGCGCACTGGTGTGTAGCGGGTCCTAAGCGACGTTTGCTCGAAGATTTTGGTTACTGGTATCATCCCGATGGCCGCTCAGAGCAAGTTCAGGCGGAGTTCGAGAAAGTTGAGATCCGTCCTCAAGCTTACGAGTGGATATTGTCGCGCAGTGCAGGGTTTCCTTTTACGGTGAGTTGTGACAACCTTAGCGGCGATTTTGAACCAGACCGTCTGGCATTCATGGCGAAAGTTCATCAAGAAGTGTTGAGTATTTTGCAACATGGGTTACCTGAACGAGTGAAAATGCTTTCACAAGCGCTACAGTCGTTTTATCAGACACCAGAATTAACTGCCGAACAGTTTGAGATTAAATAGAATCTCGCAATTAAACGGCAGTGAGAAACCAGATAACTAGGCATTCATAGACATGATTATTGAATTTGAAGAAAAACTTTTAGAGCTGATTGATGCACGTATTGCGACGGCGTCTGATGATGAATTATTTGCTGGTGGCTATTTACGTGGACATATCTCATTGTCTGCTGCTGCGTGTGAAGAAGACGGTATTGAAGATATCGCTGAGCTAAAAGTTCGTATTGAGAAAAGCTTAGAAGATGCTCGCACCGAGTTAACTCCGGCGGATCGCATCATTGTTTCTGATTTATGGAACGAGTTAGCGAACCAAGCGTAAACAATAAAAGGCAAGTAAAAGAGTAAAAATAGCAGCGGCTACGCTGCTATTTTTTGTTTTAAATGCTTATGAAATCCTGCTCGTATTATGGTTTGTTCAAAATTTTTGAATGATCTCGTGCAATTATTCTGCTTGTTGATTGCGTGTTCAAATATTAATCTAGCTACATCTAAACAGTACGCAGGATTATCATCATGAAAGTTATCGCATTCGGAGCAAGCACTAGCTCAACGTCTATTAACAAAGCATTGGCAACTTATACAGCAAATTTGATTGATGGTGCTGAAGTGCAAGTGTTAGATATCAACAACTACCACGTACCAATGTACAGCGAAGATCTTGAAAAAGAGATTGGTCAAGCAGAAGGCGCGCTAGGCTTCTTACGTGATTTAGCACAAGCAGATGCTTTTGTTATCTCTTTCGCAGAGCACAATGGTCATTACCCAGCAGCATATAAAAACCTGTTCGACTGGGCGACTCGTATCGATCGTGAAGTATTTAAAAACAAACCAGCAGTTTATCTAGCAACTTCTCCTGGTCCTGGTGGTGCGACATCTGTGTTAGCAGCAGCTTCTGGCTCAGCGGCATACTTTGGTGGCAACGTGAAAGCAACAGTTTCAGTACCAAGCTTCTACGACAATTTTGACCTAGCAGCTGGCGTTGTAACAAACGAAACAGTCGCGGCTCAACTTAAAGATGCAGTTGCAAAAATCGCAGCTTAATCTCAAATAGCGCATTCATTAAAAAGCCTCGCAATTGCGAGGCTTTGTTGTTTTAGAACCGGCGAAATCCTGAACGCAAGGGAATTATACCATCCTAGATAAAAATATGATCAGACTGAGCTTCGGCGAACAGCAAATAGGCGTCAAACGCAAACGCGTATTCATTCGTCCCTGAAGCTCCGCCGAGCCATTCATGGCTCGGAGGGTTTGCTTATCGACGCCCATTCACTGATCAGGAAACTTTCCAGAATGGTATTACTTTTCAGTTAATGATTTGCCTTTACGCAGCTTTCTTACCCACATTCTGCTTGGATGAAGTGTTTCCAGCACATCATTAGGTAGAGGCAATGGGTCACCACTCATTTGAGATGCCAGCAATTCTGCCATTAGCGGTGCTGAACTTAAACCACGAGAGCCTAAGCCGATAAACGAATACAGCTGTGGATATTGAGCAACGGCAGGGGCGTTGTGTTCGTCCTGCATACTAAGTTCAGCGTATTGCTCAGTGATAGTTTCAAATTTACCAACATTCCCGACAAACGGTAGATGATCTCTGCTGACGCAGCGAATTCCTTGACGTGACTGGTTTTCGCTCACATCAACACTGTCTGGCCATGTTTGTTCAGGTAAACAGTTTTTCAAACGCTGAGCGTTCTCAATTTGTGCTTGTGGGTCAAACTCTTGATCTAAATGAGATCTGTCGTAGCTTGCGCCAATACAGTGATGCTTATTATTCGGGTTACATGGCGTCATATAACCGTCATAACAAAGTACAGTGTTTAGCTGTTGAAGTTCATTATTGGTAGGGATATGGCTCACCTGACCTTTCACTTTACCAAGTGGTACATATTGAGTCTGAGTAAAAGCATCAAACAAATGTCCGGTAGCAATTACTACAGCTTGGTGTTTTAGCTTTCTTTCCTCTGAGCAGCTATCACCTGACAAGCTATCGTCACAAGTCAGTAGCCATTGCTTATCTTCGCTTTGCCACTCAAGTGCATCAATCTTGTGTCGATAGTGAATATTGAGCTTGCCTTGGTGCGCTAAGTTATCCATCAAGCCTTGAGTGAGTTGAGCCGGTGACAGCCAACCGCCTAAAGGGTAGAAAACACTTTCAACATCGACGGGTAATCCAACAGTCTGGTTGGTCTGTTCAATGCCTTGCTTGCAAACCAGCTCTGATGAAAAGTCAGCTTCAAATATCGCGTCTAATTTGTTCGCCGATTTGTCATCCCACATTAATTGGGTCACGCCACACCAGTTATGGTCAAAAGAAATTGTTTTCGCGGCTTGGTCGATAAACTGACGGGCAAACAGAAATGCTGGAGCAAACACGCGTGATACGCCGAAGTGCTCGCCATTTAGCAGCGGATATACTGCGCCTTGTCGATTACCAGATGCGCCATTTGCAGGCGCTTCATCTTTACAATAGATTGAGACGTTAATACCTCTTGCCACCAAGGTTTTAGCAAGAGTCGCGCTAGCAATGCCACCGCCGATGATAGCAACGTCGTGCAGGTTGTCGGTTGATTCGATATTAAACCAAGGTTTGATGTTGCTGTATGCCACTTTCTCTTTCAGCTTACCCGCTATCATTTCTCGCTTTGTGCCAAAACCTTTGACTTTCTTCATATCAAAACCAGCATCGATGAGACCACGGCGCACGAAGCCTGCAGCCGTAAAGGTTGCGCAGGTACAATCTTGTTTAGCCAGTTTTTCCATGCCATTGAACAGCTCTTGGTTCCACATCTCTGGGTTTTTACTTGGAGCGAAACCATCTAAAAACCACGTATCAACCAAGCCATGCTCAAGGGTAGGAACTTTAGGCATGCATTCTTTTATGTCGCCAAACCACAAATCCAGTGTGATCAAACCATCTGCTAACACGATACGGTGACATTCGGGTACCGCTATCGGGTAGAACTCATGTAATTGCTGTGCGTATTGGGTGAGTTCTGGCCATGACTCATGAGCTTTGATCAAATCCGTTTTGCTCAGAGGAAATTTCTCAAAACTGATGAAATGTAAGGATTGGAGTTTCGCATCAGGGTTTTGCTGTCTAAACTTTTCAAACAGCTGCCAAACGGCGAGGAAGTTTAATCCAGTACCGAATCCTGTTTCGGCAATGACAAAACGCTTTTGGTCATAATCGTGCCATCTTTGGGGAAGATTATTTTGTGTTAGAAAAACATAACGAGTTTCTTCCAGTCCATTGACGTTGGAAAAATAAACATCATCGAACTGGTCAGAAACGGGAGTTCCGGCATCATTCCAGCCAAGTTGTGCGTTAGTGATAGATGTCATAATAGGAAAAATTTTTCAAATTCGGCGAAATATTGTCGAGATTGTACGGATTTATGGGAAAGCTGACCACTTTTGAAGTCCATCTTCGTTATCATTTAGCGAAATATTGAATAATAGGAATGTCACATGAAACGAGTCGTAATCACCGGTATGGGTATTGTTTCAAGTATCGGTAACAACGTCGAAGAAGTTTTATCGTCTCTTAAAGCTGGCAAATCAGGTATCACTGGTTCTGAGCAATTTAAAGAGCAAGGCCTTCGTTCGCAAGTTTGGGGTAATTTGAAAATGAACCCTGCTGACCATATCGACCGCAAACAAATGCGTTTTATGGGTGATGCGGCTGCATTTGCTTACCTGTCAATGGAACAAGCGATTGCTGATGCAGGACTTGCTCCTGAACAAGTTTCTAATGATCGTACAGGTATTGTTGCAGGTTCTGGTGGTGCATCATCACTAAACCAAGTGATAGCGGTAGATACTCTACGTGAGAAAGGCGTAAAGCGTATTGGTCCATACATGGTTCCTCGTACAATGTCTTCAACGGTTTCTGCATGTTTGGCAACTCCATTTAAAATTCGTGGCGTGAACTACTCAATCAGTTCTGCATGTGCAACCTCTGCACACTGTATCGGTCACGCGATGGAACTGATCCAACTAGGCAAACAAGACATCGTATTTGCAGGTGGTGGTGAAGAGTTAGATTGGTCATTGACTATGATGTTCGATGCAATGGGCGCACTATCAACGAAATACAATGAAACTCCAGACAAAGCTTCTCGTACTTACGATGCAGACCGTGATGGTTTTGTTATCTCTGGTGGCGGCGGTATGGTTGTTATCGAAGAACTTGAGCATGCACTTGCTCGTGGCGCGAAAATTTACGGTGAAATCGTAGGTTACGGAGCGACTTCTGACGGTTACGACATGGTTGCTCCATCAGGCGAAGGTGCTGTGCGTTGTATGAAGATGGCAATGCAAGGTATCGACAAAGTGGATTACGTGAATACTCACGGTACTTCAACGCCTGTAGGTGATGTGAAAGAACTTGGTGCTATCCAAGAAGTGTTTGGTGGCAACAGCCCTGCAATTTCTGCAACTAAAGCAATGACTGGTCATGCTCTAGGTGCTGCGGGTGTACATGAAGCGATTTACTCAACGCTTATGCTTCACCACGGCTTCATTGCTCCAAGCATTAACATTGATAACCTAGACGAAGCTGCTGCTGGTCTAGATATCGTTACTGAAATGCGTGAGCAAGAGCTGACAACCGTTATGTCAAACAGCTTTGGATTCGGTGGTACTAACGCCACTCTAGTCATTAAGAAGTACGAAGCTTAAGAGACCCGATTACCGCAAGGTAATACCAATCTGGGCAATGCTTACTTAGATTGGTATGTTGGTTTCCAGAACCGATTAGCTAGCCTAATCAAACAGACGCTGACTTTGTCCCATGGAGAGCGGGACAAGATCCTTTTGTTCTGGATATTGCCCAGTGGCTATCATGGCCACTGGGTATTTTTATTTTGGAACCCAAGGTCTATTATCCTCGACACTTTACGCTCTTTTTAGCACAATGCCTGCTAACCAAGGTCAACATCTCCCCAATGATTTTATTCGGGGTTAATTTCCGGGCGAAATTCTGCAATGAAAATCTTAATCGATGAAAACATGCCATACGCTGAAGAGTTGTTCAGCCAATTAGGCGAAGTAATTCTTAAACCGGGCCGCACACTGACGGCTGATGATTTAGTAGACGTCGATGCGTTAATGATCCGCTCCGTGACTAAAGTTGACGAAGCATTATTAGGCAAAGCAAACAAACTACGTTTTGTTGGTACTGCGACTGCAGGTATGGACCATGTTGATCAAGCGTTACTTGAACAGCGTGGTATTTTCTTTACCGCTGCACCGGGCTGTAACAAAGTTGGCGTTGCTGAATACGTAGTTAGCGTGCTGATGGTATTGTCGCAACAACATGGATTTTCTATTTTTGAAAAGACCGTTGGTATTATCGGTGCTGGGCAAGTGGGTACTTACCTTTCTGAATGTTTAATGGGAATGGGGATTAACGTTTTACTTAACGATCCGCCTAAGCAAGCAGAAGGGGATACGCGCGAGTTTACTCCACTAGATGAGCTTCTAACCAAAGCGGATGTGATTACACTGCATACGCCAATCACCACTGACGGCGAATGGCCAACGCATCATCTGATTAATAAACAAGTGCTAGAAAACCTGACGGGCGACCAGATCCTGATCAATGCTGCTCGTGGTCCTATCGTGGATAACGCTGCATTGAAAGCGCGTCTGCAAAAACAAGACGGCTTCATCGCAGCTCTGGATGTCTTTGAATTTGAACCTGCAGTCGATATGGATCTGCTGCCGCTATTAGCATTCGCCACACCACACGTCGCAGGTTATGGTTTGGAAGGTAAAGCGCGCGGAACAACGATGATTTTCAATAGTTACTGTGAGTACATTGAATCAAGCGCGTGGGCAAATCCTTCAGCTTTGCTTCCAATTGCACCAGTGCCAAAAGTGATACTGGAACGCGCTTGGGACGAAGCAACATTATTTAATTTGATTCAACTCGTCTACGATGTAAGAAAAGACGATGCGCAGTTTCGTCGTGAAATCAGTCAACCGGGTGCGTTTGATTTAATGCGTAAGAATTATTGGGACAGACGCGAATACAGCGCAATCACGCTAGTGGGTGATGAACAGTCCAACTTAGCACCGCTTGAAAAATTAGGTTTTAGAATTGAGGTAACCAATGAGCCAGCAATTTAATGTAGCAATCTTCGGCGCAACAGGCGCAGTCGGTGAAACAATGTTAGAAGTTCTAAAGGAACGTAAGTTTCCTGTTGATGAACTGTTTTTGTTGGCAAGTGAGCGTAGCGAAGGCAAGACCTACCGTTTCAACGGTAAGTCGATTGAAGTTCAAAACGTAGAGAATTTCGATTGGTCTCAAGTACACATCGCTCTTTTCTCAGCAGGTGGTGACTTATCTGCAAAATGGGCGCCTATTGCGGCTGAAGCGGGTGTTGTGGTTATCGATAACACATCACATTTTCGTTACGACTACGATGTACCGCTAGTTGTGCCTGAAGTGAACCCAGAAGCGATTGCTGAGTTCCGTAACCGCAATATCATTGCGAACCCGAACTGTTCAACCATTCAAATGCTGGTGGCGTTAAAGCCGATTTACGATGCGGTAGGTATTGAACGTATCAACGTATCGACTTATCAGTCTGTTTCTGGGGCAGGTAAGGCTGGTATTGACGAACTGGCTGGTCAAACGGCGAAATTGTTGAATGGCATACCCGCTGAAAATGATACTTTTAGTCAGCAAATTGCGTTTAACTGTATTCCTCAAATCGATGTGTTTATGGATAACGGTTACACCAAAGAAGAGATGAAGATGGTGTGGGAAACACAAAAAATCTTCAACGATCCTTCAATCATGGTTAACCCGACCTGTGTTCGTGTACCTGTGTTCTACGGTCATGCAGAAGCGGTTCACATTGAAACCAGTTCACCGATTGACGCAAGCCAAGTTATTGAACTGCTGAAACAAACCGAAGGCGTTCGTGTGTTTGAAGGCAACGATTTTCCTACTCAAGTACGCGATGCTGGCGGTATTGATGAGGTGCTGGTTGGTCGTATCCGTAACGACATCAGTCACCATAGCGGTATTAACCTATGGGTTGTTGCTGATAACGTACGTAAAGGCGCAGCAACTAACGCAGTACAAATTGCAGAAGTATTGGTTCGCGATTATTTCTAAGTAGATTTATACCAATCTGGAAATTATATGGTTCAGTGATTGGGTATGATAAGTAAATCTTCCGAGCCAAGGAAGGCTCTGCGGAGCATCATAGACGAATTATGCGTGTTTGCGTTTGATGCTTACTCACTGTTGCACCGATACTTAATCTGAGCACATTTTTTAACTAGAGTGGTTTTAGGCGTAATCCCACTTAATATGGCAAATGCAAAAAGCCGAGTGATCCTTTCACTCGGCTTTTTCATTTAGATTTTTGCACTGACAAATGGAATTATTTTTTCAGTTTGTGTGCGTCTGGGTTTTGTTTACAAGTGCCATCACCACATTTTCCGTAAAGGTACAGACTGTGGTTAGTCAATTGGACGTTGTATTGCTGTGCAATTTCTTTTTGACGCTGTTCAATCACTTCATCAGAAAATTCAATTACTTCACCACAATCTAGACACACAAGGTGATCGTGATGGTGTTGAGTTGATAATTCAAATACTGATTTTCCGCCTTCGAAATGATGGCGAGTTACTATACCTGCATCATCGAATTGGTTTAGAACTCGGTAAACCGTCGCAAGACCGATCTCTTCGCCAAGATCAATCAGCTTTTTGTAGAGCTCTTCAGCACTAATATGTTGGCACTCAGGCTGTTGCAAAACTTCTAAAATTTTTAGCCGTGGTAGGGTTACTTTAAGACCAGCATCTTTTAGCGCTTGGTTATTGTCTGACATATATCTTCCCGTTGATGATCTGCAGTAAATAACAGAATTCAATGTTGCTCAACATTATAGGTTACTCGCACTGAACAATAAACCACGAAGTTCAGGGGGTTACTAGTGTTTTCTCTTAAAGTCGTGCTATGTCACTGATAAAAGTGATTAGACCAGTTACAATTATTTAACATTAATTCTGTTTTTATTGACGCCGTATGCGATTCCTTTTGCGGGCGCAGGCGCAAAGCAATCTAGAGTCTAAGGCACGGATAGCATGAATAAAATACTCTCGAAGCTATATAAACCAAATATTGTGAAGTATGCATTGAATAGTTGGCCTCCTTTTTGGGGAGCTGGTATAAAAATAGAGTTTATTAGTGTGGATTTTCGTGAAGCTAAATTACGATTGAAATTACGTTGGTGGAACAAAAATGCCAACCGAAGCCAATATGGAGGCAGCATTTTCTCCTTAACAGATCCCGTCTACTCGTTGATGTTAATGGGTGTTCTCGGAGAGCAGTATTATGTATGGGATAAAGAGGCGAGTATTAACTTCATAAAACCTGGCCACTCTGACTTGTTCGCGGAATTTATGATTACCGATGAGCAGTTAAATACCATTCTTAATATGACGGCAACGGGAGATAAGTGTTTTCCTGAATTCATTATTCATGTGAAAAATGCCCGAGGTGAAGTTGTGTCAGAAGTCCACCGAAAACTCTATGTTCGTAAAAAACCAAAGTATCGCTCTGAAGAAGATGAAGAGGCATATACTGAGTCGGCTAATTAGAGCCGACTTTAGTTAAATATTCCCTACATAGATCCAACCATGCTTCTGCTGTTCGCGACACATATCTCTCCGAATGCCAAATAGCACCTAATTTCCAGTCAATACTCGGCGTCATATTTTTAACTATGATGCCTTCACCTTGAATTCGATGACATAAAGGTTCAGGTAAGAAGGCGACGCCAACCCCACTCTTAACAAGCGCGACAAGAAAGTCCCACTGGCTGCTACGGGCTGCAATATGTGGAACGATATTTTCACTTTTGCAAATCTGATCTATGTAGTCGCTTAATGTGAAGTCTTCGGTATAGAGATAAAAGGGTTCATTTTTTAATTGCTGCCAGTGAACACTGGGTAGGTCACGCCAAGGTTTGCTGTCTGGCAATATTGCACAGATAGGATAGGTATCGAGTGGTAGTGCATTGAGCTCTACAGCTGGATTGAGCGAAAGCATAGTAACTGCCACATCTAGCTCGCCGCTTGTGACAGCTTGTTCTATTTTTCTACCGCCGTATTCCACTATGGTCATTTCTACTTCTGGATAGCGCTGACGGTATTGGCGAATTAACCCTGCGTAGACATGGCCTACCATGGGAGGAATGCCGAGTTTAAGATGGCCTCGTTTTAGTTGATTAAGATCGACCAACTCCGCGTCTAGCTGAGACATCTGAGCCAGAACTTCTTGAGCCCGTTGATAAACAATTTCACCAGCATCAGTAAGAGAGAACAGCCTCCCTTGTCTGTGTAATAAGGGTTGGTCGACTTCTTCTTCTAAACTTCGGATCATTTTGCTGATGGTAGGCTGAGTCACAAACAGTTTATCCGAAGCTCGCGTAAAGCTTTTTTCATTTACGAGCTCGACAAAGTATCTCAGTGCTTTTATGTCCATGATAAGTATCCAATGATTCTGACTATTCCATAATGGCATAAAATTGATAATAAAAAGTCATTTTATGAAGGTTTTGCCTCTTCATATACTTAAATTCGTTATTTTGAGGTTGAGAACGGTTAGATGAAAAAGTTAGGCGAAATGTTATTGACCTTGTTCCAAATCGTGGCGTTAGCTCTGGTTTGGTTGGTTTCTGACTATCTTGTGCAAACATTTCAATTTCCGATGCCAGCCAATTTGTTGGGGTTGGTATTACTGCTTGGCCTGATCTTTAGCAAAGTAGTTAATGTGGAGTGGTTAAGAAAAGGAGCAACTTGGCTGCTGGCTGAAATGCTGTTGTTTTTTGTTCCTGCGGTTGTTGCAGTCGTCAATTATCAGGACTTATTACAGCAAGAAGGGATAAGAATAATGGCTGTTCTGCTGGTTAGCACAGTATTAGTTATTGCTTCAACCGCGTGGGTGGTGGAAAAGCTATACCGCTTTGAACTGAAAAGAGCACGTCAAAAAAGTAACCTTAATACCGTGGTAAATGCCCATGAGTAGTTCGTTATTGGGAGTTTTATGCTTGCTGTTAACGGTTGTTTTCTATTACGCCAGTAAGCTGCTCTATAAGCGAAAGCGTACCATTTTGTTGATGCCTCTTTTGCTGGCTCCACTACTGTTGGTTGCTATCGTCATTGGTTTCCATATTCCTTATCAAGACTACATGACAGATTCTCACTGGCTACTATGGATGCTTGGGCCTGCAACAGTTGCCTTTGCTGTCCCCATTTATGACAACCGATATTTGATTCAGCGTCATTGGCTGTCTTTATCAGTCGGTGTGTTGGTTTCTGTTTTTGTGGCAGTAAGCTCAACCGTGTTGCTTGCTCGCTGGCTTAATCTGTCTGAATTGCTACAAAAAAGCCTAGCAATGCGCTCTGTGACCACGCCTTTTGCCGTTGAAGCATCAAAGTCGATTGGTGGTCAAAGTGATCTCACTGCGTTATTTGTGGTGATTACGGGCTTGATAGGTATGGCGACGGGCGAATTGATATTGACCGTATGCGCTATTCGAACTCGGATGGGGAAAGGGGCGAGTTTAGGCGCTTCTGCTCATGGTGCTGGAACCGCAAAAGCGTATCAAATGGGTTCGTCAGAAGGCGTAGTTTCTAGTGTGGCAATGATGATAGCTGGAATGGTGACAGTATTGCTTGCGCCATTTATCGGGAAATTGCTTTGGTAAATAACAGAAGCAGTTGGACTAATCTACGAATAAAAAAGCCCCCGCATTTGCAGGGGCTTCTTATTAAGCGTAAGCGAAAAATTTAGTCTTCAAGCTCTGCAAGACACATCTCTTCGTAAACTTGTTGTACCCACTTAGTAACACGCTCTTCTGTTAATTCAGGTTGGCGGTCTTCGTCGATACATAAACCAACAAAGTGGTTTTCATCTACAAGTGCTTTCGATGCTTCAAACTCGTAGCCTTCTGTTGACCAGTTACCTACGATAGTTGCACCTTTTGCTTCAATGATATCGCGTACTGTACCCATCGCGTCACAGAAGTATTCTGCGTAATCTTCTTGGTCGCCGCAGCCGAAAATAGCTACCAGCTTAGTTGAGAAGTCGATTGCTTCTAGCTCTGGGAAAAAGTCATCCCAGTCACACTGAGCTTCACCGTAATACCAAGTAGGAATACCTAGAAGTAAAAGATCGAAGTTATCGATGTCCTCTTTGCTGCTTTTAGCAATATCTTGAACATGAACCAGATTTTTACCGAGTTGTTTTTGAATCATCTTTGCAATCGCTTCGGTGTTACCTGTATCGCTACCAAAGAAGATACCTACACTTGCCATAGAACCTTTACCTTTAAATTGTTATGGGTTGAGGGGAATGCGAAAAATAGGGAGGGAGTTAACCCAGACCTGTACCTTCCCAACTAAGTTGGATAAGACCTTTCGCGATAAACCCGGCACAACCTAAAAATAGAACTAGCCAAACAATACGACGACCAAAAACGGGAACATTGCCTTGTTTTAAAACATCTTTAATCGCCATCCCGATTAAGAAAAATATAGATGCAAAAAGCAAGTCGAGCCCGATTGATTCGAGCACATTCATGTAGTCGTACAGCATGGTTATCCTTTATGCCAATTTGCTTGCGCGCACTATACCATTGTTATTAAGCAAAGTTAATGGATGCAACATTACCGAATTCACACTTACTTGGCTTATTGGTTATTAATTACTCGTTAGTCAATGAACTTACGAATTGCTCGTAACACCTCTGCCGGCTTTTCTGCGTGCAACCAGTGTCCAGTATTGGCAATAACATGTGCTTTTGCTTGCTTAAATTGGGCTTGAATTTGCGGTTGATGTTCAGAGGTCAAATAATCCGAATTTCCACCTTTAATAAAGAGTGTGGGAACGTCAGAAGGTTCAATCGGTTCCCAACCGATGATATTCCAGTAATTTTCTTTAATACTTGGTACGTTGAAACGCCAAGTCATATGGTCATCTGTTTTGGTTAGAGACTTACCTAAGAACTGGCGAACACCATCTTCGACAATATGCTGAGCCAATAGATCCATCACTTCACTGCGAGATGCTGGTTTGTTCTCAAGAACGGAATCTAATCCTGCAATTACGGCATCATGTTTACGCTTGGTGTATTTAACCGGCGACATATCTAGCACAACGAGTTTTTCCACTCTCATTGGGTCAATATCGGCCAACTTCATGGCTACTTTCCCGCCCATTGAATGACCAATAACAATCGCTTTTTCGATATTTAAAGCTTCGAGAAGCTGTTTCACATCTTCTGCCATCAACGCATAGTCGTGTTCGTCACTATGGAAAGATTGACCATGGTTGCGCAGGTCTATACTTAGTACTTGGTGATCAGTTTTCAAATCGCGGGCGAGCAACCCTAAATTATCAAGGTTACCAAACAAGCCGTGGATCAAAACAACGGTGTGACCCTCACCTTCGAGTTTATAATTTAGAAGTGCTGACATTTTATCTTATTAGTGATTGGTTTAACGTAGAGTCTCGGCGAAGATCTCGCTATAATCCCCAAGAGTTTAAACATTGAGATTGTGAAAAGCGAATGAAAACAATAGAGGTTGATGAGGATCTATACCGCTACATCGCGGGTCAAACCCTTCATATCGGTGAGAGCGCGTCTGATATTTTGCGCCGTCTGTTGGATGTAAACCGTAAGAGTACATCTTCTGTAAAGCCAGAAGCACCTGTTGTGGCTGTTGAGACGAAAAGTATTCCAGTTACTCAGCAAGGTATCATGGTAAGTAAAGATGCCGCTCAAGAAGAGAAAGTTGATAGTGTCAAAGAAATGCGCACTTTACTCATTTCTGATGAATTTGCAGAGTTAAAGAAAGCGGTAGATCGTTTTATGCTCGTCCTATCGACTCTTTACCGTATTGATTCGGCAAGTTTCTCTGATGCTATGTCAGTTAAAGGCCGTAAACGTGTTTATTTTGCTGACAACGAGCAGACCCTATTAGCAAATGGTCAAACGACGAAACCAAAAGCGATTCCGAATACGCCATTCTGGGTTATTACTAACAATAACACGAGCCGTAAGCAGCAGATGGTTGAGCAAGTGATGACGCTAATGAACTTCCCAGCAGACATTATCGAGAAAGTGACTAACGCCATCTAAATTGGCGAGTGTCACTAATAGAGTTAAACGCGATCTAATTCTCGAACTTGCAAAACAAAAAAGTCTGATTTAAACCTCATAATGCACAATACAAAGTTCGTATTATGAGGTTTTATTTTTGTCTGAATTTATAGAAAGGATGTCACAATGGCTATGCACCCTCGTGCAGGACAGAAAGCGCAACAACAAGATTTACATAACATTCCAGCGCTAGTTGCAAATTACTTCCTACTCCAACCAGAACCAAGTAACCCAGCTCATAAAGTGGAATTTGGTACTTCAGGTCACCGCGGTACTGCGGATAAATCAACCTTCAATGAAAATCATATTTTGGCGATTGCTCAGGCAGTAGTTGAAGTTCGCGCAGCTCAAGGGACTACGGGTCCACTCTTTGTTGGTAAGGATACGCACGCACTTTCTGAGCCAGCGTTTAGCTCTGTGGTTGAAGTACTGATTGCCAACGGCATTGAAGTGATTGTTCAAGAGAACAACGGATATACACCGACTCCAGGTATTTCACATGCAATCCTGACTTACAACTTAAAGCATGATGCAAAAGCAGACGGAATTGTGATCACTCCGTCTCACAATCCACCTCAAGATGGTGGTATCAAATACAATCCAACGCACGGTGGCCCCGCGGAAGGTCAGCTAACCAAAGCAATTGAAGATCGTGCAAACACAATCATCGCTGCAGGCATGACGGATGTGAAGCGGGTGGCAATTAGTGAAGCGAAGCTGTCACCACTATTCAAACAAGTGGATTTGGTTAAGCCTTATATTGATGACCTAGTAAATGTTATCGATATAGATGCCATTCAAAAAGCGAATTTGAAAATCGGTGTAGATCCATTAGGCGGAAGTGGTATCGATTACTGGCGTCAAATTGGCAAAGCCTACAACCTAGATTTAACGTTAGTCAGCGAAGCTATTGATCCAACATTCCAATTCATGTCTTTAGATAAAGACGGTGTTGTGCGTATGGACTGTTCTTCACCTTATGCGATGGCAGGCCTACTTGCACTTAAAGATGAATATGATCTGGCCTTCGGTAATGATCCGGACTACGACCGCCACGGTATTGTGACGCCAAAAGGCTTAATGAATCCAAACCATTTCTTAGCGGTATGTATTGATTACCTTTACCGTCATCGTGAAGGATGGGGACAAGAAGTCGCTGTAGGTAAAACTCTGGTCTCAAGCGCTATTATTGATAAAGTGGTGGCGGATCTTGGTCGTGAACTGTGTGAAGTCCCAGTAGGCTTCAAATGGTTTGTCGATGGCTTATACAGTGGGAAGTTTGGCTTCGGTGGTGAAGAGAGTGCAGGGGCTTCTTTCCTACGTAAGGATGGAACTCCTTGGTCAACAGATAAAGACGGCATCATTTTATGCCTGCTTGCTGCTGAGATCACTGCTGTAACAGGCAAGAATCCACAACAGTATTACGATGAATTAGCTGCCAAACACGGTGAATCTAGCTATAACCGTATTCAGGCCGTAGCAAACGGTCCTCAGAAAGATGTATTAAGTAAGTTGTCGGCTGAAATGGTTGCAGCTCAAACACTTGCTGGTGACCCGATTACCGCTCGTCTTACCCATGCTCCTGGCAATGGTGCCGCAATTGGTGGTTTGAAAGTCACGACTGATTTTGGCTGGTTCGCGGCTCGTCCGTCAGGCACGGAAGATATCTACAAGATTTACTGTGAGAGTTTTAAAGGTGCTGAGCATTTAGCTCAAATTGAAAAAGAAGCTCAAGAGATTGTAAATCAAGTGTTTAAAGCCGCTGGTTTATAGTTCTATCTATAGTGATTCAAAATCGAAGAGAGGCGATGTGTTCGCCTCTCTTTTTTTAACCTTTGAGATAATGTCAATTAGGTTGGTCTTGTGTTGGCCATGCTTCTGGCAAAATAAACCAAAATACACCTGACTCTGATTGGCAGTGGACAAATCCTTGTTGCGGATCTGAATAAGGTATTGAGGTTTCGTTTCTGCCAGTTAACCACTGCGCTTTATCGAGTAAATAAAGTGGTTCTTCAATTAAGTGAGCTTGTGATTGATAACACCAACGACCTTGAATCTGGTCTGGGTTGATAGAAAACCCTAAACACTCATTGGGTATCGATTCTGGCGTAAACGGGTTGATATACAAGCGGCCTTGCATCAGAAGGTGTTGAGAAGCGTTAGACCATAGTGGGTGATTTTGCGAAAACTGCTCTGTACTCGATAGAGGTAACTGATGATTAAGCATGTGGGATAGCTTTAAGTCGAGCCTATCTTCAGCATTCGGACCATACCAAAGACCTTGATGGAGCAAATAGAATTTCACTGCCACTTCCCAGTGTTCAAATTGTTCTGTTTTGCGGTTTTTGAGAATGAAATCAACAGAGCCTAAGGTTTTCCCCTCATGAACAAGCTGTATTTCTTCCGCGATGGCACTGTAAGTCGGCGTTGATTTGAAAAGTTCTGAGCACAGATGTTGGTATATAAACCCGAGTCTTTGATTGCCTTGATATGCTGACCATTTCGTCTGCGTTGGCTTGGAAAACGGCACTTTGCTTGCAATTGGTGGTGAAGCTTTAAATATTGATGGGGTTGTCGTGACCCAATCAATTAACGGTTTTATATCCATGGTGTTACATCCATATAGTTACCCGAGCATATTTCGACAATTTATTCTGAAATCTTTATACCCAAGTAACCTCAATATGCGCTGAATCTTGCATCTTGAGGTTACTTGGGTATATATAACCTCGTCATACCCATTAAGCAATGGAATTTGAGATGAATAATTTACAGTTTGAAGCGTTATTGAACGCGACTCTCTCTCCGCAATTAATTAAAGATTATTGCCCTAACGGTCTTCAAGTAGAAGGTCGAAAAGAAATAAAAAAAATTGTCACAGGTGTGACGGCATCAAAAGCTCTTATCGAACAAGCAATAAAGTTCAACGCCGATGCAATTTTGGTTCATCACGGCTACTTTTGGAAAGGTGAAAGTGAAGCTATTCGTGGCATGAAAGGCGAGCGTATACGTCAATTGATAAAGAATGACATCAACTTGTTTGCTTATCACTTACCACTTGATATTCATCCTGAGCTTGGCAATAACGCGCAACTCGCACAGTTGTTAGATATAGAGGTTCAAGGTGGTTTAGAAGGGCATCCACAATCAGTGGCGATGTTTGGTACATTGCAACAGGAAACCACTGGTGCTGAATTAGCTCAACGTATAGCGACGGTATTAAATCGCGAGCCACTGCATATTGCACCAGAGTTTGCAGATAAGACAATTAGGCTGGTTGGGTGGTGTACTGGCGGTGGTCAAGATTACATTGAATTGGCAGCCTTACAAGGTATGGATGCTTTTATTTCCGGTGAGATTTCAGAGCGGACAACCTATTCAGCCAGAGAGCTAAATATCCATTATTTCGCAGCAGGTCACCATGCTACAGAGCGCTATGGTATTAAAGCGTTAGGAGAATGGTTGGCTGAGCAACACGGATTTGATGTGACTTTTATCGATATTGATAATCCGGTCTAACAGACCATGAACCCATTTAGATGAAATGAAAAGAGCGAGATAAATTCTCGCTCTTTTTTCTTTAGTACGTATTAATACGGAGTTACTCGCGCTCGTGTAGAGGCTCAAATTCACGCATTTTAAGACCAGTATATAGCTGACGTGGTCGGCCGATACGGTTTTGTGGGTCGCTGTGCATTTCGTTCCAGTGTGCAATCCAACCGATAGTACGAGACATCGCAAAGATTACAGTGAACATAGATACTGGAATGCCGATAGCTTTCAGAATGATACCTGAGTAGAAGTCTACGTTAGGGTAAAGTTTCTTCTCGATGAAGTATTCATCAGACAGCGCGATACGCTCAAGCTCCATCGCCACATCCAATAGTGGATCTTTGATGTTTAGCTCTTTAAGCACATCGTGACATGCTTCGCGCATAACAGTTGCACGAGGGTCGTAGTTTTTGTAAACACGGTGACCGAAACCCATTAGACGGAACGGGTCATCCTTATCCTTAGCACGTTCAACATACTCAGGAATCTTGTCTACAGAACCAATTTCTTCAAGCATACGTAAACATGCTTCGTTTGCACCGCCATGAGCTGGTCCCCACAGGGATGCGATACCTGCTGCAATACATGCAAACGGGTTAGCACCAGAAGAGCCGGCTAGGCGTACTGTTGAAGTCGATGCGTTTTGCTCGTGGTCTGCGTGAAGGGTAAAGATCTTATCCATCGCGCGAGCAACCACTGGGTTAACGTCATATTCTTCACAAGGTGTTGCAAACATCATGTGCAGGAAGTTTTCTGCATAGCCAAGATCATTACGTGGGTAAATGAATGGCTGGCCTACAGAGTACTTGTAACACATTGCTGCCAAAGTTGGCATTTTAGACAGTAGACGGTATGCCGCAATTTCACGGTGTTGGTCGTTATTAATGTCTAAAGAATCATGGTAGAAGGCTGCAAGAGCACCAACTACGCCACACATAACTGCCATCGGGTGAGCATCTCGACGGAAGCCGTGGAAGAAGCTCGCAATTTGCTCATGAACCATAGTGTGACGAGTTACAATTTGTTTGAACTCTTCATATTTTTCACGAGTAGGGGCTTCACCGTAAAGAAGTATGTAACACACTTCCAAATAGTCGGCGTTATTGGCTAATTGATCGATTGGGTAACCGCGGTGTAGAAGAACACCTTTGTCACCGTCGATGTAAGTGATTTGAGATTCACAGGATGCAGTGGCAAGAAACCCTGGGTCAAATGTAAAGTAGCCATTTGCTCCAAGTTTGCGAACGTCGATTACTTGAGGGCCGATACTCCCGTCCATAATCGGCAGTTCTATTGGTGCTTTACCTTCAATATGAAGGGTAGCTTTCTTATCTGCCATAACAATCTCCTTTGTTTATTATTTAATCCGTCCAGGATGTTTTGTGTGCCTTTTTTTACGTCTGATCCACATCAAAGTCAATTTTCTTCATCTGATGTGTGCACTTTCTTTGATTTTTTATACATATAAAGTTAAAAATCTGTTCTATGTAGCAAAAATTGTTACATCAATTGTATTAGAATGTTGCCAGCCGTATATTGGCGCAGTTGTTTTTGGTGGAAACCTTATAAATTCAAGGCTAGAAACAAATAGAACGAGATGTTTTTACTCTTGGTGTTAACATTTTTTTTACAATTTAAGCATTAAATCTAGCGATAATTTGTTAAGTAAATGTTAAGTTTTGTAGCTTTACAACCAAAAAACATTCATAACTATAAATGCTCAATGGAGCTGAGTGAGCAAGCCCGTGAAAGAAAGAAAGTCAAGACCTGTTAATTTAGATTTACAGACCATCAGCTTTCCGATTAGCGCAATCGCATCAATCCTTCACCGTGTGTCTGGGGTTATTACGTTTGTAGCAGTCGGCATCCTGCTTTGGTTATTATCCTTATCATTATCTTCGCCACAAGGCTTCATGGACGCGAGTCATCTTGTTGGTGGTTTTTTTGCCAAGTTTATTCTTTGGGGCATTTTAACCGCACTGGCCTACCACATTGCTGGTGGTATTCGTCATTTATTGATGGATTTAGGTCATTTCGAGGAACTTGAGTCTGGAGCAATGAGTGCGAAAGTTGCGTTTGGTGCAACGGCCGTTCTATCTGTATTGGCGGGGATTTTGGTATGGTAAAAAATGTTTCTTCATTCGGTCGTAATGGAGTTCATGATTTCTTACTTATTCGCGCAACCGCGATCATCATGACTCTTTATACGATCTATCTAGTGAGCTTCTGTGCGTTCACTGATATCTCGTACATCTCATGGACTGGATTCTTTGGGGGTACGTTTACAAAAGTCTTCACAATGTTGGCGTTGGTTTCAGTACTTATTCATGGCTGGATTGGTTTATGGCAAGTACTTACTGACTATGTAAAGTGTTCAAAGCTCCGTGGCGGACTTCAACTCGTCGTCATTGCAATTCTATTTGGATACTTCTTCTCTGGCCTGTTTGTTTTGTGGGGTGCGTAAGTGACTATTCCTGTTCGTGAGTTTGATGCCGTAGTAATCGGTGCTGGTGGTGCTGGCATGCGTGCAGCACTGCAAATTTCTGAGCAAGGCCTATCTTGTGCTTTGCTATCTAAAGTATTCCCAACTCGTTCACACACTGTATCTGCGCAAGGTGGTATTACCGTAGCGTTAGGTAACTCTCACAAAGATGATTGGCAGTGGCACATGTACGATACTGTTAAAGGTTCTGATTACATCGGTGATCAAAACGCTATCGAGTACATGTGTAAAAATGGTCCAGAGTCAGTGATTGAACTAGAGCGTATGGGCTTACCATTCTCTCGTTTCGAAAATGGCTCAATCTACCAACGTCCGTTTGGTGGTCAATCAAAAGAGTTTGGTGGTGAGCAGGCAGCTCGTACTGCAGCAGCAGCAGACCGTACTGGTCACGCACTTTTGCATACTCTTTACCAACAAAACATTAAGCACAAGACTACGATTTTCTCTGAGTGGTACGCACTAGATCTAGTGAAGAACCAAGATGGCGCTATCTTAGGTTGTACTGCTCTTTGCATGGAAACCGGAGAGATTTGTTACTTCAAATCTAAAGCAACTATCCTTGCGACAGGTGGTGCAGGTCGTATTTACGCTTCTACTACTAATGCTCACATCAACACGGGTGATGGCGTAGGTATGGCACTACGTGCTGGCGTTCCTATGCAAGACATGGAGATGTGGCAGTTCCACCCAACAGGTATTGCTGGTGCGGGTGTACTGGTTACTGAAGGTTGTCGTGGTGAAGGTGGTTACCTTCTAAATAAAGACGGCGAACGTTTCATGGAACGTTATGCTCCAAACGCAAAAGACCTAGCCGGTCGTGACGTTGTTGCACGTTCAATGATGATTGAAATTCGTGAAGGCCGTGGCTGTGATGGTCCATGGGGTCCACACATTAAACTGAAATTGGATCACCTAGGTAAAGACGTGCTTGAGTCTCGTCTACCTGGTATCTGTGAGCTTTCTCGTACCTTCGCACACGTTGACCCAGTGAAAGAGCCAATTCCAGTAATCCCAACTTGTCACTACATGATGGGTGGTGTACCGACTCAAGTTTCTGGCCAAGCGATCAAACAAGACGCTTCTGGTCGAGATATGGAAGTTCAAGGTCTGTTTGCTTGTGGTGAGATTGCATCTGTATCCGTTCACGGTGCAAACCGTTTAGGTGGTAACTCACTGCTTGACCTAGTGGTATTCGGTCGCGCAACAGGTCTTCACCTAGGTGAAACTCTAGCGGCGCAAACTGAAGCTCGTCCAGCAACGCAATCGGATATCGAAGCATCTCTTGCTCGTACTATGCGTTGGGAAAACAGCAAAGGTGGCGAAGACCCATTCCAAATCCGTAAAGACTTACAACGTTGCATGCAAAACAGCTTCTCGGTATTCCGTGAAGGTGATGCAATGGCACAAGGCCTAGAAGAGCTGAAAGTGATTCGTGAGCGTCTGAAAGATGCACATCTATCGGATAAGTCTTCTGAGTTCAACACTCAACGTATCGAGTGTCTAGAGCTAGATAACTTGATGGAAACAGCATTCTCTACAGCCGTTGCAGCGAACTACCGTACAGAAAGCCGTGGCGCACATGCTCGCTTCGACTTCCCAGATCGTGATGATGCTAACTGGCTATGCCACTCTATTTACAACCCAGAGACGGAACAAATGAGCAAGCGTGATGTAAACATGACGCCTGTGCATCGTGAAGCGTTCCCTCCAAAAATCCGTACGTACTAAGGGAGGATTAACCAATGAAATTGAACTTCTCTTTGTATCGTTACAATCCAGATGTAGACAATAAGCCATATATGAAAGACTATGTGCTTGAAGTCGAAGATGGCTCGGATATGATGGTTCTAGATGCACTTATTTTGCTGAAAGAACAAGATCCTACAATCGCTTTCCGCCGCTCATGTCGTGAAGGTGTTTGTGGTTCCGATGGTTTAAACATGAATGGTAAAAACGGTCTGGCGTGTATCACTCCTTTGTCTGCTCTGAAAGGCGACAAAATTGTGATTCGTCCACTACCTGGTTTGCCTGTTGTTCGTGACTTGATCGTTGATATGACTCAGTTCTACGACAACTACGCAAAAGTAAAACCGTTCTTGATCTCTGAAGGTGAATTACCGCCTTCACGTGAAAACTTACAGTCTCCTGAAGAGCGCGCGCATTTAGATGGTCTGTACGAATGTATCATGTGTGCATGTTGTACAACCTCATGTCCTTCGTTCTGGTGGAACCCTGATAAGTTTATTGGTCCTGCAGGTCTATTAGCCGCTTATCGTTGGTTAATTGATAGCCGTGACACTGCGACAGATGAACGCTTATCTAATCTTGATGATGCATTTAGCGTTTTTCGTTGCCATGGCATCATGAACTGTGTAAGTGTTTGTCCTAAAGGGTTAAATCCGACGAAAGCAATCGGTCATATTAAATCTATGCTGATTAATCGTTCTGTTTAAAATAGTCACAAAATTGCAGGCCCTCGGGCCTGCCTTTGTAGCTCGGCGTAGACCGCAGCAAACGTGAAACTACTGGTTAAGGGAATATAATGCACAACGGCGTGATGAAGGCATGGCTCGAGTCTTCACACTTGGCTGGCGCCAATGCAACTTACGTAGAAGATATCTACGAACTGTATCTAAGTGATCCCGATCTGGTAAGTGAGGAGTGGAAACGTGTTTTTGATGGGTTGCCTGCTCAACCTGAAAATGTGGTTGAACAGCCGCATTCACGTGTCCGTGATTACTTCCGACGACTCGCTCAAGAGACAAAGCATTACAATGTCCAAGTTAGTGACCCCGAAGTCGATGCAAAACAAGTAAAAGTATTACAGCTTATCAATGCTTACCGTTTCCGCGGGCATGAAGCTGCTAAACTAGACCCTCTCAATTTGTGGAAGCGCCCACCTGTGGCGGAATTGGATCCTGCATTCCACAATCTTACTGAAGACGATATGGACGAAACCTTTAACGTCGGTTCTTTTGCCGTTGGCACAGAAACGATGAAGTTAAAGGACATCTACAGATCGTTAAACCAGACTTATTGTGGCTCTATCGGTGCAGAGTATATGCACATGACAGATACTGAGCAGAAACGTTGGATCCAACAACGTCTTGAATCAGTCGTCGGCCAGCCATCTTTTTCTCTTGAAGAAAAAAGCACTTTCCTTGATGAATTAACTGCAGCGGAAGGCCTTGAGCGCTACTTAGGCGCAAAATTCCCAGGCGCGAAAAGATTCTCACTAGAAGGTGGTGATGCATTAATTCCAATGACTAAAGAACTGATTCGCCATGCCGGTAAAAACGGTATGCGCGAAGTGGTTATTGGTATGGCGCACCGTGGCCGTTTGAACATGCTTGTCAACGTTTTGGGTAAAAAACCTCAAGACTTGTTTGATGAGTTTGCTGGCAAACACGACGAAACATGGGGTACGGGTGACGTTAAATATCACCAAGGTTTCTCAGCGGACTTCGCAACACCAGGTGGCGATGTTCACTTAGCACTAGCGTTTAACCCATCTCACCTCGAGATCGTAAACCCAGTAGTTATGGGGTCAGTGCGTGCTCGTCAAGATCGCCTAGGCGACGAAGATGGCAGCAAAGTACTTCCTATTACTATTCACGGTGACTCAGCGGTTGCTGGACAAGGTGTAGTGGCTGAAACATTCAATATGTCGCTGGCTCGTGGTTACTGTGTAGGCGGTACGGTTCGTATCGTAGTGAACAACCAAGTTGGTTTCACTACTTCAAACCCACGCGATACTCGTTCTACTATGTACTGTACTGACATCGCTAAGATGGTTCAGGCTCCAATCTTCCACGTAAACTCTGATGACCCAGAAGCTGTTGCATTCGTAACACGTATTGCTTTGGACTACCGTAACGAGTTCAAACGTGACGTCGTGATTGACCTAGTTTGTTACCGTCGTCATGGCCACAACGAGGCAGATGAGCCAAATGCAACTCAGCCTTTGATGTACCAAAAAATCAAAAAACACCCAACTCCTCGTAAATTATATGCAGATGTTCTTATCGATCGTAATGAGAGCGATATTGAAACAGCCACTCAGTTGGTGAACGAATATCGTGATGCATTAGATCGTGGTGAAGTGGTCGTTAAAGAGTGGCGCCCAATGGCTATGCACTCTGTAGATTGGTCTCCTTACCTTGGTCACGATTGGAACGTAAATTGGGATAGTCAAATTGACCTTGAGCGTCTTAAAGAGCTCGCAAACCGTACGTGTGCACACCCAGAAAGTCATAAACTTCAAAGCCGTGTAGAGAAAATCTACAACGACCGTAAAGCTATGATCACTGGCGAGAAGATGCTTGACTGGGGTATGGCAGAAACGTTGGCTTACGCAACATTGGTTGATAACGGCAAGCGTATTCGTATCTCAGGCCAGGACTCTGGTCGTGGTACCTTCTTCCATCGTCACTCAGTTCTACATAACCAAACGGATGCTAGCACTTATATTCCTTTAGCGAACATTCATGACAACCAAGGTCCTTTTGAAGTTCTAGACTCAGTACTTTCTGAAGAAGCGGTACTTGCGTTTGAATATGGGTACGCAACGGCAGAACCAGGTGGTTTAACCATTTGGGAAGCACAGTTTGGTGACTTCGCTAATGGTGCTCAGGTTGTTATTGACCAATTCATCTCTTCTGGTGAACAGAAGTGGGCTCGTTTATGTGGTTTGACTATGTTGTTACCTCACGGTTACGAGGGTCAAGGTCCAGAGCACTCCTCTGCACGTTTAGAGCGTTACCTACAGCTATGTGCTGAACAAAACATGCAAGTTATCGTACCTTCTACACCAGCACAGGTTTACCATATGCTGCGTCGTCAGGTTGTACGTAAGATGCGTCGTCCTCTTGTTGTTATGTCACCTAAGTCACTGCTTCGTCACCCATTGTGTGTGTCAAGCATGGAAGAGCTCGCGCAAGGGACCTTCTTGCCAGCAATCGGTGAAATTGACGACTTGAAACCTGCAAACGTTAAACGTGTTGTTTTCTGCTCAGGTAAGGTTTACTACGATTTGCTAGAACAACGCCGTAGTAATGAACAAGATGATGTTGCTATCGTTCGTATTGAACAGCTTTACCCATTCCCAATCGAAGAAGTACAAGCGGCTATCGAACAATACACAAATGCTGTTGATTACGTTTGGTGTCAAGAAGAGCCTCAAAACCAAGGCGCTTGGTACTGTAGTCAACACAATTTCCGTGCGGCAATCCCTGCGGGAGCCGATTTGAAATATGCGGGCCGTCCTGCTTCTGCATCACCTGCAGTAGGCTACATGTCGGTACACTTGAAGCAACAGAAAGCGTTAGTTGATGACGCTCTGAACATAGCTTAAGAACTAGAAGTAAAAGGAAGACACAGATATGACAATTGAAATTCTGGTTCCAGACTTACCTGAATCAGTAGCAGACGCAACTGTCGCGACTTGGCACAAGAAACCGGGTGACATGGTTGCTCGTGATGAAGTCATTGTTGAAATTGAAACGGATAAAGTTGTTTTAGAAGTACCTGCTCCAGAAGAAGGTGTTCTAGAAGCGATTCTTGAAGGTGAAGGTGCAACTGTTCTCTCTAAACAATTACTTGCACGCTTAGTTCCAGGAGTCGTAGCGGGTGAGCCAACGAAAGACACGACTGTTTCTAGTGAAGCATCTCCAGACAAGCGCCACAAAGCGACGTTGACTGAAGAAACCAACGATGCACTAAGTCCAGCCGTTCGTCGTCTACTTGCTGAGCACAGCCTAGAAGCTAGTGATGTAAAAGGATCTGGTGTGGGTGGCCGTATTACTCGTGAAGATATCGAAGCTCACCTAGCAGCGAACAAGACGGCGCCTGTTGCTGAAGCTGCTGCCCCTGCTCCGGTCGCAGCTCGTAGCGAAAAACGAGTTCCTATGACTCGTCTTCGTAAGCGTATCGCTGAACGTCTACTTGAAGCTAAGAACAGTACAGCAATGTTGACTACGTTCAACGAAGTGAACATGAAACCGATTATGGATCTTCGTGCGCAGTATCAAGACCAGTTCGAAAAGCGTCACGGTATACGTCTTGGCTTTATGTCTTTCTACGTGAAAGCAGTAACAGAAGCTCTAAAACGTTACCCAGAAGTGAATGCGTCTCTTGATGGTGACGACATTGTTTACCACAACTTCTTTGATATCAGCATTGCTGTATCAACGCCACGTGGTTTGGTGACACCGGTTCTTAAAGATGCTGATACTCTTGGTTTTGCTCAAGTGGAAAAAGGTATCAAGGAACTTGCGCTTAAAGGCCGTGACGGTAAGTTGACTGTAGACGAATTAGTGGGTGGCAACTTTACTATCACGAACGGTGGTGTATTCGGTTCGCTGATGTCTACGCCAATCATCAACCCACCACAAGCGGCAATCTTGGGTATGCACAAAATTCAGGACCGCGCGATGGTAGTGGACGGTAAGATTGAAATCCTACCGATGATGTATCTAGCTCTATCTTACGATCACCGTCTAATTGATGGTCGTGAATCAGTAGGTTTCCTCGTTACTGTTAAGGAACTACTTGAAGATCCGGCACGTCTGCTATTAGACATTTAATATCGCTAAAACGTCTAGTTACCTTTGGGTAGCTAGACGTACATAGCGCCCAAGGCTAGACTGCTCAACAACGACTGGCCTTCATTTAAGTTTCAATGACTTATTTGTAAAAGCCCTACAGACGCAAACGCAGCCAAGACTGTAGCGTTATGGAAATAATAATTCCTTCAAAGGAAGAACAAACGGAATATCAAAATGAATTTGCATGAATACCAAGCCAAACAGCTGTTTGCAGAATTTGGATTGCCTGTACCCGAAGGTTATGCATGTGATACGCCTCAAGAAGCTTTCGAAGCGGCTGGTCGTATTAGCACAGCGAAAAAAGTAGTTAAGTGTCAGGTTCACGCTGGCGGTCGCGGTAAAGCGGGCGGTGTTGAGCTTCACGATACTAAAGAAGGTGTTAAAGAGTTTGCTCAAAAGTGGCTAGGTAAAAACCTAGTGACTTACCAAACAGACGCAAATGGTCAGCCAGTGGCTAAAATTTTGGTTGAAGAAGCATCAAACATCGCAAATGAACTGTATTTAGGTGCAGTTGTTGACCGTGCTACACGTAAAATTGTGTTCATGGCATCAACAGAAGGTGGTGTGGAAATTGAAAAAGTTGCTGAAGAAACACCAGAGTTAATTCACAAAGCAGCGATTGATCCGCTAGTCGGTCCACAAGCTTACCAAGGCCGTGAACTTGCGTTCAAACTTGGTCTTGAAGGTGATCAAATCAAACAATTCGTTAAGATCTTTATGGGTCTTGGCCAAATGTTCTCTCAGTACGACCTAGCTCTACTGGAGATCAACCCGCTTGTTATTACTGGCGAAGGCAACCTATTGTGCCTAGACGGTAAAATCAACATCGACTCAAATGCTATGTACCGTCAACCAAAACTGCGTGAGATGCACGATCCTTCTCAAGAAGACGAGCGTGAAGCACATGCAGCACAATGGGAACTGAACTACGTAGCTCTAGATGGTAACGTTGGCTGTATGGTTAACGGCGCTGGTCTAGCGATGGGTACAATGGATATTGTTAACCTACACGGAGGCAAGCCAGCTAACTTCCTCGACGTAGGTGGTGGCGCAACAAAAGAGCGTGTAGCTGAAGCATTTAAGATCATCCTATCGGATGACAATGTTAAAGCCGTTCTAGTAAACATCTTTGGTGGTATCGTACGCTGTGACATGATCGCAGAGGGTATTATCGGAGCCGTGAAAGAAGTTGGCGTAGATGTTCCTGTTGTTGTTCGTCTAGAAGGTACGAACGCGGAACTAGGTCGTGAAGTTCTTGCAAGTTCTGGTCTTGATATCATTGCAGCTGAGTCGCTAACTGACGCAGCTCAAAAAGTTGTTGCTGCTGCGGAGGGTAAATAATGTCTGTACTTATTAATAAAGATACTAAAGTGATCTGCCAAGGTTTTACTGGCGGTCAAGGTACTTTCCACTCTGAGCAAGCGATCGCTTACGGCACGCAAATGGTAGGTGGTGTTTCTCCAGGTAAAGGTGGTCAAACTCACCTAGGTTTACCGGTATTCAACACTGTCCGCGAAGCAGTTGAAGCAACTGGCGCTACAGCAACTGTTATCTACGTTCCAGCACCTTTCTGTAAAGATGCAATTCTAGAAGCTATCGATGCTGGCATTCAGCTAATCGTAACAATTACTGAAGGCATTCCAACCATCGATATGATCGATGTGAAAGTGAAGCTAGAAGAAACTGGCGTACGTATGATTGGCCCTAACTGCCCGGGTGTTATTACTCCAGATGAATGTAAAATCGGTATCATGCCTGGACACATTCACAAGAAAGGTAAAGTAGGTATCGTATCTCGTTCGGGTACTCTAACTTATGAAGCAGTAAAACAAACAACAGATGAGGGCTTTGGTCAGTCAACGTGTGTTGGTATTGGCGGTGACCCAATTCCTGGTTCAAACTTCATCGATATTCTTAAACTGTTCCAAGAAGATACAGCAACTGAAGCAATCGTAATGATTGGTGAAATCGGTGGTACAGCTGAAGAAGAAGCTGCAGCATTCATCAAAGCAAACGTAACTAAACCAGTTGTTTCTTACATTGCAGGTGTTACTGCTCCTCCTGGTAAACGTATGGGCCACGCTGGCGCTATCATTTCTGGTGGTAAAGGCACAGCAGAAGAGAAGTTTGCTGCACTAGAATCAGCAGGCGTGAAAACGGTTAAGAGCCTAGCAGACATCGGTAAAGCTCTACGTGAAGTAACTGGCTGGTAATTGCATTACTTTCGGTTAAAGAAAACCCAAGCAAAAGCTTGGGTTTTTTATTTGTTGGATTATACCATCCATGGCTCGGAGGGTTTGCTTATCGACGCCCATTCACTGATCAGGAAATTTTCCAGAATGGTATTATAGATAAAAGGGTATCAGCTCCTTTTAACTATATGGCTGAGCATAAACATGCTGCTTGCACTAATTACGACAGAAGGACCTGCTGGGGTATCAAAATGCCAAGACAGAATTAACCCAAATAGCACACTGATGATGCCAATCAACGAAGCAAACAACGCCATTTGTTCTGGTGTTCTTGAAAGGCGACGAGCAGTCGCTGCGGGAATTATCAGTAGTGATGTCATGATTAAAGCACCCACAAACTTCATACCGACTGCTATTACTAAGCCCACTAGTAGCATCAAAACCAAGCGCATTAAATCGACGTTGATGCCTTCTACTGACGCAAGTTCTTCATTGACGCTACTCGAAAGCAATGGGCGCCAGAATAGGTACAGAATTGCGCCTACGACCAATACGCCAGCCCAGATAAAGATTAAATCTGAAGGATTCACCGCGAGAAGATCGCCAAATAGGTAGCTCATTAGGTCGATACGTACATTATCTAGAAAACTCACTGCAATTAGACCCAGAGATAAAGAGCTGTGGGCCAATATTCCCAATAAAGTATCTGTAGCTACGAGCTGTTGCTTTTGTAAAGTCACTAGAACAACTGCTAATCCAAGACAGCAAATTAACAGCGCGAAATACAAATTGATATCGAGCAAGAAGCCAAGTGCAAGCCCCATTAGCGAGGCATGCGCCAAAGTGTCCCCGAAATAAGCCATTTTTCGCCAAACGACAAAAGAACCTAATGGTCCTGCGATAATAGCAATACCGATACCCGCCAGAATCGACGGAAGTAGAAATTCAATCATGTTGATGATGACCATGAGAGTGGTGAGAACATGTACCTGCGTCGCCTTTTACTGGTTGACCAGAAAGGTCGTGATGATGATGTTCATGGTTATGATGATAAAACGCCAATGTGTCACGGCTGCGGTTACCGAATAATTCAATATAACTTGGGTGTTTTGTTATGGTCTCAGGTGTACCAGAACAACACACGTGATGATGTAAACAAATTACTTCATCGGTTTTCGCCATAACTAGGTGTAGATCATGTGAAACCATAAATACACCACAGCCAAAACGTAGGCGAATAGTATTAATAAGGTCGTAGAGGTCAATTTGACCTTGAACGTCCACACCCTGCGCGGGTTCATCAAGAACAAGAATATCGGGTCTTTGTAGCAAAGATCGAGCAAGCAACACTCGCTGGTTCTCTCCACCAGATAGATTATGCATGTCATTTTTTGCCAAATGTTCGGCTCCGACTAATCTTAACGCTTCGGTCAGTTCTTGACGGCTATACTTGCCTGCAAGTTTAAGAAAACGTTCAACGGTCAGCGGTAAGGTATCATTCAGCTTGAGTTTTTGTGGAACGTAGCCAATCTTGATATTTTTTGATTTAAGGACTTTGCCGGATACGGGGGTATGAAGACCTAGCAGTACTTTCACTAAAGTGGATTTTCCGGCCCCGTTTGGTCCGATAAGAGTAGTAATCTTTCCTTTCGAGAGAATAAGATTGACGCGATCTAATACGCGGAGTTGGTTGAAATCTACGCAGATATCTTGCAACTCAATAAGCGCTGACATGAATGGAACTCATTTGCTATTGCTGGGTGTTATAATGTAACATTTATATATAATTAGCGCTACAGGATATATAACGTCACATGTTTTCACGAATCATTCTTTTATTGAGTCTTACTATCATACCGTTCTCTAGTTGGGCAGATACCATTCTAACCAGTATCAAACCTATTCAGATGATTACTCATGATTTGACACTGGGTGTAACAGAACCAGAAGTATTGTTGTCAGCAAATGCTTCGCCCCACGATTATGCTCTGCGCCCTTCTGATGTGAAAACGATACGCCACAGCTCACTGGTTATCTGGTTTGGTAAAGATCTCGAACCTTTTTTGGATAAAGTTCTGAGTCAACAAGAGAATGTTCTAACACTAAGTAAAATTCCTGATTTGAAGCTTCGTTCTTATGGTGAAGAACAACATCATCATAATGATGGACACGACCACGGAACTCATGATCCTCATTTTTGGTTGGGTGTTGAACAAGTTGGTCAGGTCGCCAATGCTATTACTCAGAAGCTTATCGAGATGGATGTTGAGCACAAAGATATTTATGCCAAGAATCTAAAGAACTTCATGAATTCATTGCAATCAACAGATGTACAGATTGCTGCGAAGTTGGCTAGTGTAAAGCAGCAGCCATATTACGTTTTTCATGATGCTTATGATTATTTCGAACAACATTATGGACTCAATAATATTGGTCATTTTACTGTGAGCCCTGATAGAAAGCCTGGCGCGAAGACTCTGATTAGTATACGTAAGGCTTTAGCTGCCAATGAAGCTAAGTGTGTTTTTTCTGAGCCACAGTTTCAACCTGCTGTAATTGCAAGTGTTGTTCGCGGAAGTGATGTAAAAACGGGAGTTTTAGATCCTTTAGGTATGGATATCCCAGTCACTCAAGGCAGCTACTTCGCTTTTCTTAACTCAATGAGTGACAGCTTTTACAATTGCCTTTCAAATTAGTAACGAACAATCAAATGGTTATTCGCCACCGATTAAAGAGCTTTACACCATGAAAGGCATAATAAAATCGCCTTTCATGTGTGATATGAGCTGAGAAAGCAAATTTTATTTCATTTCCTTCTACAGCTATCGTCTTTTTTATATACAATGCGGTTATTTTACGTCGCGAATTAACATGCGAAAAGCTGTATGGTTGTAGAAAGGGCCTATTTTGTATCGCTTACTGTGTATTGTCTTTGCTGTCTTTTACGTAGGTACGTTTTCGGTCAACGCCATCGAGAAGTCACCTTCAGTGTTTTATCCCCTTCCAACACAAACACAAGGTAAAGTGTATGTGGCTAAGAGTTTGTTTGTAAGCGATGCTGGTGGAATATGGCTACATGATGTCCATGGCAAAGTTCGCTTTTTTGATGGACAAGCTGTATTACCTCGACAAGGTTCAATTTTGTCGGACGATTACCAGCAACTAACATATTTAGATAATGCTTTCTGGACGGTCATTGATGGCAGTCTTAATAAAATATCAACTAATGATATTAGAACCAGCATCGTAGATCTTCCTGTCGGAACCGTTATAGATAAGATAGGTGTTTCTGGAAAATCAATTTGGTTGGTCAGCCAAGATTACTTTTACACATACAACACTCAGTCACTTCTGCTTGAGTCATACTCACTCCAATCTCTTACTCACTTTGATAAATCTAAAAGAGTAGTTGTTAATGACGCGACATTCGGTATTTCAAAGTGGGTATTAGCAACCAATTCTGGTGTTTTCTTATCTGAAAATCAGAGCTTCAACCATATCCCTCGTTCAGGTGATGATTATGTAGAGACTTTGTTCTTCTCGGAAAAACGAAGGGAGATGCTTATTGGGACGTTAGATGGTGTCTTGCTCATAGATTTGAACGATAAGTCTCAAGAGCCTCAGAAAATAGCTCAATCGCATGTGTTATCGATCGCTGAAACAGAAAACGAGTATTGGATTGGTACAGAGAACGGTTTGTTCGTCCATTCACTATTAAATCAAAGTACAACCAAGCTAAAGAGCAATGTCCATAGTAGTTATTCACTCAAAGGACATAAGATATTTTCTTTAGTGAACGACTCGCAGGGTGGGATATGGATAGCGACAGAGAAAGGGGTATTTTACTACTCAATGTTTGGGCAACAATTCAATCGAGTGCCGTCTAAGTACTTATCAAAAAATATGTTGGATACTGATCTTCAAAACATAACTTATCTTGCCGATAACGATGAGTTCTTACTCACTACTGCCGACGGTGTATATCGAATTAACGCTAATGATCCGCGACAAAAAGACCATATTTTTGAGGGGCAAACCCATGATGCCATATTACAAGGTGATTATTTGTGGCTGGCAATCGATAGCGGCTTAGTTAATTATGATATTGCGCAGTCAAAGATACTAAACATCTCTTTACCACTTTTTTTAGGCGCCGCCAAAGTAGACCGAATCGAGATGGATAATTCAGGAGTGCTTTGGGGTGTTTCTGGTAACAGATTATGGTCTTACAATCCGACCACTCATAGATTTGAAGAATATGGAGATGACTGGATAGTTGACGCTTACTTACCAGCCACCATTACCCAATTAAAAGCGACCCTATACAATGGCATCATTATTGGTACCGAACATGGCACTTATTCGATAAAAGAACAGAGAATAATCTTTAACATTGCTAGTAGTGAATATGGTCAAAACCACACTGTGATCGAAGACAGAAACGGCAGCGTGTGGTTTGCCAGTGATTATGGTGTATACAAGCAATCAAAAGAAAGCAGTGAAATCCAGCCCATACCATTGGCTGAAGACAGTATTAGTCCCAAATGCCTAATGGAGACAATGGAAGGGGTATGGTTGTCTTCTTCGAGAGGGTTAACTCTTTATAGCCATGCCGGTCAGATAAAAAAACAATTTGGTGAACCTTATGGGTTAATCAACAATGAATTTCTTCCTAGCATCTGTGCATCTAGCCAAAGTTCGAAACACCCGCAATTGGTAATAGGTTCGACCCTCGGTTTAGTAAAAGTATCTGCTGAGCAGCTATCTGTATCTAATTTGCCGCATTCTCCCGTCATTATTAGTCAAATTAAAGTAGACGATAAACTTCTGTCGGTTGGTAGTACATCTACCTTTAGCATTGAATATGGGCGTTCTCTAAGCTTAACGTTTGGTGCTTTACCGCAAACTGCGAATTTAAATTTGGAATACAGGTTAACTGAAAATAGTTCGTGGCTACCTATTGATGGCGCCCAACTCACTCTGGAAAGCCTACGTCCAGGGAACTATCTATTGCATTTACGTAGTTCAGTCTCAGAGCAGCGCAATAAACTGCACAGCTATTTATCATTCCAAGTTGTAGAGCCTTGGTATCTGTCCATGAGTGCTTTTTCCGTATATGTTTGCAGTGTGATATCTGTGCTGATATTCATCGTATGGTGGCGATCTCGAATGATGACCAGAGCCAACCGATTACTCAAAGAACAAATTGATTTAAAGACCAGTCAACTTCGACATCAGAGCAAAATCGTTCTCAGCAACAACTTACAACTTCGTAAACAGATTCAAGTCCGCCATGCTCTTTTGGAAAACATCCTGCTGGCCATTGAACCAAGGTTGGACAAACTAAAATATGCGGCTCATGAAGCGAATCAGATAGAGTTAGAAACTCTGATGGATGAAGCCAGAATAGAGTTACAGCAAGTCAAAAATATACGATCAGATAGTGAATCGTCGACACTAATACATAATTTGTCGCTCGTTCTAGAATCGGTAGTGACGAGTTGGAATGATGAGTTTTCTATTTCAGGAATGACTCTGGATACAGAGATTGAGAGTAAGAAAAGTTACGTAAAACTGCAGCAGTTTAATCTTGATGTTATTTTTAATGCTTTGCTTTCTGATGCAATGAAACGTCTATACAAGAATCAGACACTATTTGTCCGCTGTTATGAAACCAATCAGCGTGTATTGGTTACCATGAGTGATCAAGGTGTCAGTGCTAAGAATATTGAGCAGACGATGACAACAACCTCCGGATTTGCGTTGAATCAGCTTAGTGATCTCGTTGAACAATCAGGTGGTGAGATAAATGTATATGTATCGAAAGAACAGAATGTTGTACAGCTATCTTGGCCTATTGCAGATCCCGAACAATTAGAGAGTGGTTTGAATGTTTTTTCCAAGGCGTTAAATGAAAATCTCTTGGATGACTCAGAGGTTCTTTGGCTGTCCAAAGTTGAGCAGCTTGTTATGGATAATTTCTTTGATGCCGAATTTAGCACAGCTAATGTAGTCAAAGTTCTATTTATGTCTGAACGTAGTTTTCAGCGGCGTTTTAAAACGGCTACAGGCAAAACCTTCAAAGAATATCTTAACGAAGTACGATTGGAGAAAGCGTGCCAACGCTTGTTAAGTGGAGAAAAAGTGTCGCAGGTCGCGTTTGAATGCGGTTTTAATGATCCTTCATATTTCAGCCAGCGCTTTAAGCATTACTTTGGATTATCACCAACTCAATTTATCGATGAACACCAAGAATAATTCCTGCCTAGCCTCGTTCCGTTCTTATCATAGACCTACTTGAATCACTCTAAAGCCCTTTTTACAGTGATTCCCTTTCTGGATATGAGTCGCGTGCTATGTGTCTATTCCTCTTTTATGTGTATTTAAATAATCACAATTCTCTTAATAAGTGGCCTGACTTTAGCTTTTTAGATACCGCCGAGTAAGGCGATATACGAGGGCTGAATTTTATTGCAACAAATAAAAAAAAACGTGGTATAGCCGGGGGACTATACCACGGGTGTCAAAGACACCTTCGCTTGCTGCCGGAGTGACATAGCATCACTTCTGGAATAAATGTCTTCGAGAATGTGTGAAGACGAGGGGACTATAATCAAACCGTACTTATAACCTTATAAAATTAACGACAATTTTGTATAAGAAAACCGACAACCAAGTTTTTAACATTTAACCTATTGTTACTAATGGCTTATTTTTGTTTTATTGATGATTTTTAACAAAGGTAAGAATGTTAAAAAATCAAAGTGTTATTTTAAAAATTGACGTTTTTGACGAGATTGGTGAGATATTGAACAGCCGTGTCATTTTAGCAATGTTTGATTTCACGCAATATTTGTTGGGTTATTGAGGGGTATTATTTACTAAATTAAATAAAAATGTTTCTCATTAACAATACGATTGGCGAAATTAATCATGAAACTATCTGACTTAAATGATGGCGACCGAGGCACTGTTCTAGCGATGAACGGTTTGTCTAATGAGGTTAGGAAGAAGCTTATGGTAATGGGATTGTTGCCTAATACAGAAGTGAAGCTAATTCGTAGAGCTCCTATGGGCGATCCGCTCCAAGTTGAAGTGAGAGGAATAGCTTTGGCAGTGCGAGAAAGCATTGCATCGTCTATTGAAGTGGAGAAAGCATAATGCAATATCAAGTGCTGACAGTAGGTAACCCTAACAGCGGTAAAACAACACTGTTTAACGGCCTCACAGGCGCAAAACAGCAAGTAGGTAACTGGGCTGGTGTAACTGTTGAAAAGAAAACAGGTCGTTATTCTCACTCTGGTGATGATTTCAGGCTGACTGACTTACCCGGGATTTATGCTTTAGATAGTGGTAATGATAGCAATAGTATTGATGAGTCAATTGCATCAAGAGCTGTGTTAACTCATCCAGCAGACCTCATTATTAACGTTGTTGACGTGACTAGTTTAGAACGCAGCCTATATATGACATTACAGCTGCGTGAATTAGGTCGTCCAATGGTGGTTGTGCTCAATAAAATGGATGCTCTTAAGCGTGAGCGCCAACGTATTGATACCAAGCTGCTAGCGCAGATGTTGGGCTGCCCAGTATTTACTCTTTCAGCCAATAATAGAGATCAAGTACGTCACTTCAAAGAGAAGCTACATAAACAGTTGATCCAAGGCATCGCTTTGAAAGAGATCGATTTGAATTACGGCGAAGACTTCGAAACGTCCATACATAATTTGATGCCACAGTTTAGAGAACAGGATGTGTCTGCTCGTGCACTAGCGATTCGTGCTCTTGAAAACGATTTAATGGTGATTAACGGGCTACCCGAAGCGGACCGTGCTGAGGTTTATAGACAGCAGAGAGAGTGTGGTCTGGATATCGATTTACATGTTGCTGATACCAAATACACTTTCTTGCATGAACAGTGCAAACAAATTCGTTGTAGTGAAGGAAAGCTCAGCCATAGTTTCACCGAGAAAGCTGATCAAATCATATTAAATAAATGGATTGGTGTACCTTTCTTCTTTGTAGTTATGTACCTGATGTTTATGTTCTCGATAAATATTGGTAGTGCGTTTATCGATTTCTTTGATATCGGTGTTGGAGCACTGCTAGTTGATGGAGGGCACTACTTACTTGATGATCATCTGCCTGTTTGGCTTGTTACTGTGCTGGTGGACGGTATTGGCGGCGGTATCCAAACCGTAGCGACCTTTATTCCTGTTATTGCTTGTTTGTACTTGTTCCTAGCTGTCTTGGAAAGTTCTGGTTACATGTCTCGTGCCGCATTTGTGCTTGATAAAGTGATGCAAAAAATCGGTCTTCCGGGTAAAGCGTTTGTACCTTTGGTGCTTGGTTTTGGCTGTAACGTACCTTCTATCATGGCAACTCGTACCTTAGATCAAGAGCGCGAACGTAAGCTTGCAGCATCTATGGCTCCGTTCATGTCTTGCGGTGCACGTTTACCTGTTTATGCATTGTTTGCTGCGGCTTTCTTCCCGCAAAGTGGTCAAAACATCGTATTTGCTCTTTATATTTTAGGCATCGTTGCTGCTGTGTTCACTGGTTGGGTTTTGAAGAAGACACTTTACCCAGGTTCAAGCGACAGTTTAGTGATGGAAATGCCAGACTACGAGTTACCAACGTTGCAAAACGTATTGATCAAAACTTGGCAAAAGCTAAACCGTTTCGTGCTTGGTGCAGGTAAAACTATTGTTTTAGTCGTCGCAATCTTAAGTTTCTTGAACTCCGTAGGTACTGATGGGTCGTTTGGCAACGAAGACAGTGAAACTTCTGTGTTATCGAAAGCTGCACAAGTAGTGACACCAGTATTTGCGCCTATCGGTGTAAACCAAGATAACTGGCCTGCGACTGTAGGTATCATAACAGGTATTTTCGCCAAAGAGGCCGTTGTAGGCACGCTGAACAACCTTTACACCTCTGTAGGCGACGAGGAAGAAGCTGAATTTGATTTGATGGCAAGTTTGGAAGAAGCGGTGATGTCAATTCCTGAAAACTTAATGGGATTAAGTTTCTCTGACCCATTAGGAATTGAAATTGGTGACTTGTCTGATAACGAAGCTGTAGCGGAGGAACAAGAAGTTGATTCTTCAATCTTTGGTAACTTGAACTCACACTTTGAAAGTGGCAGTGCAGCGTTTGCTTACCTGATTATGATCCTTCTCTACACTCCATGTGTTGCAGCGATGGGGGCGTATGTTCGAGAGTTCGGTAAAAAGTATTCGTACTTTATTGCTGCTTGGACTATGGGATTAGCTTACGGATGTTCTGCAATTTTCTATCAAGCTGTAAACTTTACAAGCCACCCAGTATCAAGTATTAGCTGGATTGTCGCTATCATGGCTGTGTACTACGCCGTGTTCCAAATGCTTAAGAAAGCAGGGCGTAAACAACAGATTCTTGAGGTTCAAGTGGCATGATTTTAACGGAACTGAAGCTGGCTATTGAAGAGCAAGGTAGCATCTCTCGTAAGGAGCTCGCAAAGCGTTTTTCGATGAGTGAGGATGGTGTTGATGCGATGCTTGGAATATGGATTAAGAAGGGCGTTATTTCTCGTCTGATCGATACCAATGTGGCTCAATATGTAACGAGAGTTCGTTATGTAATGAACCGAGCAGACAGTCTTTCAGTTACGGTGACCATGTAATCACCTAACAAAGAAGAAAGCCGCGTAATTACGCGGCTTTCTTTTGAGCATTAACTGATTGCAAATTTATACCATTCTGGAAAATTTCCTGATCAGTGAATGGGCGTCGATAAGCAAACCCTCCGAGCCAAGGATGGCTCGGCGGAGCTTCAGGGACGAATGAATACGCGTTTGCATATGACGCCCATTCGGTGCTCGCCGATGCTCAATCTGATCATATTTTTATCTAGGATGGTATTAGAGCTAGGCAGTATTAAGCAGTGACAAAAATTTTGCTCATCGACAGTAAGCTACGCAGTTTCACTAACATCTCTTCTTGCAGTTCTTCATCTCGAAGGATGCCTTTGGTATTTCCCCAGATCGGTCCAGGCCAAGCAACATCATCTTCAAAACGAGCAATATGATGGATATGCAGTTGGGGAACCATATTACCTAATGCGCCTAGATTCAATTTTGTAGGTTGGAACAGTGCTTCCAACGCTTGGTTTACCGCTTGAGACTCAACAAGAAACTGTTGTTGTTCTTTCATTGGTAAGTGGTGCAGTTCTTTTAAATTGGCTTTCTTCGGAACTAAGATAACCCATGGTGCAGCATCGTCTTTATGGAGTAGAGCAACACAAAGCGGGAAGTGGCCAATCACATCGGTATCTTTGGCAAGTTGTGGGTGAAGGTGAAAACTCATATAAAACATCCATGATAGAAACTGAAAATGATTATACGGTAAGCAAAACAAAAAAGGTTGGCCTCTCGCCAACCTTTTTTCAATTTTCTTGCATTAACTTGCTGTATTACATGCGCTCTAGAGTATTGATACCTAGCAGTGACAAGCCTTGTTTGATGGTTTTCGCTGTAAGTGCAGCCAGTTTCAAACGACTTTGTTTCACCTGCTCATCTTCAGCCACTAGGATTGGGCATGCTTCGTAGAAGCTAGAGAACTGACCTGCAAGCTCGAACAGGTAGCTACACATGATGTGTGGTTGACCTTCACGAGCTACCGCTTGTACTGCTTCTTCGAATTGAAGTAGTTTAGCGATCAGTGCTTTTTCTTTTTCGTCAGTAACTTTGATATCACCACCCAGTTCATCCATCGACAAGCCTGCTTTGGCGAAGATAGAAGCAACACGAGTGTAAGCATACTGCATGTATGGCGCAGTGTTGCCTTCAAATGCTAGCATGTTGTCCCAGTCAAACACGTAGTCAGTAGTACGGTGTTTAGATAGGTCTGCGTATTTAACCGCTGCCATTGCAACTGTAGTCGCGATATCTGCTTTCTCTTCACTTGATAGCTCAGGGTTCTTAGATTCGATCAACGTTGCTGCGCGTTCCTCAGCTTCATCAAGCAGATCTGCAAGACGCACTGTACCGCCGGCACGAGTTTTAAACGGGCGACCATCTTTACCTAGCATCATACCGAATGCATGGTGTTCTAAAGACACATTTTCAGGGATATAACCTGCTTTGCGAACAATCGTCCAAGCTTGCATTAGGTGTTGATGTTGACGTGAGTCGATAAAGTACAACACACGGTCAGCACCGAGAGTTTCATAACGGTACTTAGCACACGCGATATCTGTTGTGGTGTAAAGGAAACCGCCGTCGCGTTTTTGGATGATAACGCCCATAGGCTCACCATCTTTGTTTTTGTATTCGTATAGGAACACAACTTGAGCACCGTCGTCTTCTTGTGCCAAACCTTTTTCTTTCAGGTCAGCCACGATAGTTGGCAGCATGTCGTTGTACATACTTTCGCCCATTACATCGTTACGAGTCAGGGACACGTTTAGACGATCGTAGTTGCGCTGGTTTTGAACCATAGTTACGTCAACCAGTTTCTTCCACATATCTAGACAGAACTGGTCGCCACCTTGAAGTTTCACGACGTAGCCACGTGCTTTTACTGCGAACTCTTCGTCTTCGTCGTAAAGCTTTTTCGATTCACGGTAGAAACCTTCTAGGTCAGAAAGCTCCATTGATACTTCACCCGATTCTTGTTGGATACGCTCAAGGTTTGCGATAAGCATACCGAACTGAGTACCCCAGTCACCGATGTGGTTAGCACGAATAACTTTATGACCTAAGAATTCAAGAGTACGAACGACAGCATCACCAATGATGGTCGAGCGTAGGTGACCTACGTGCATTTCTTTTGCAACGTTTGGCGCTGAGTAGTCTGCAACGATAGTTTGTTGTGCTTCAACAGCCACACCTAGACGCTCATCAGCAAGTGCAGCTTCAGCTTGTGCTGCTAGGAACTCTTCGCTTAGGAAAATGTTGATGAAACCAGGGCCAGCAATTTCGGTTTTGCTTGCGATACCGTCGAGATCGAGAACATCCAAGACTTTTTGTGCGAATTCTCGCGGATTTGTACCTAACTGTTTAGCAACGCCCATTACTCCGTTGGCTTGGTAATCGCCAAACTGTGCTTTTGCAGATTGGCGAACAGCAGCAGGGCTTCCTGCTGGTGCGCCAGCGGCTTCAAGAGCCTGAGATACTTTGTCATTAATCAGTGCTTGAATATTCACTCGGGTGTCCTTCAATTCTGGGAATTGGTTGCGTATGCATAAAAATCACTAAAAGGTTAACAAATACCAAACAGTAGTGAATGCATATCTTGATCTAGTTCATAAATTGGCGCACATAATAGCAATTTTATTAGCGCGCTTATAGGGAAGATATTGGGAAATTTACTACTTTTCCGCGCGCTTTTGATAGTATCGGTGAAAAATCATTATTTTGGACGCGTAAAATGCTTCAGCCATTGCTAGATGCAGGTCTTCATCCTAATCAGATGAAACAAAACTTAGAAAATTTTATCGAAAAAATTCAGCAACTAACGGCTGTATTGCAGATAGATTTATCGGTCTATCAACTTGATCATATTGCCATGCGGATCAATGAGTTGGAGTTGGCGAAATCGGCGCATCAAGCTTGGGCTCAAGAAGGTGAAGTGATTTCTCAAACGCAGATCAACGGTCGTCAGATCATTGTTATCGCGTTTAACGAGCCTTTAATTGCGAATGCTTGGCAAATTGAGTGTTTGGAACTGCCTTATCCCGCAGAAGGTAAAATTTATCCTGAGCAAAGTTGGGAACATGCTGAATTTGTGGTTCCTTCTGAAGCTCAAACTGCGGACGAGTATTTAGAATACTTGAAACAGTTGTTCCCAAGCCTAGCATCTAGCTGGGGAGATCTTGCTGACAAAGGAATGAAAGTGAAACTATCAAGTCCGAAGGGGGAAGGTGAGCGATTGAACAACCCGACGGTAGCGTTCAAATGGCAAGGTGTGTGTATTAAGCTGCATCCACATTCACTAAAAAAGATTATTGAATCTGAGCAGTAATCGTTTCTATTTCAAACCAGTGTTAAACAGGAGCTATTTGGTTCAACTCCTGTTTAACTAAAAGAGATCAACCTATGTCATACGCTTTAGGTCTAAGTTGGAATTCTTCGGTTGAGCCAATTTCTAAACCTAAGTGCAGGGGCTCGCAATCCTGATGAACGTTACCTAATGTATGCATTATTAATCGGTTGGCCGTTCTAGGTTTCAGGGTGTTAACCACAAAACGAATCATATCCGTTCTACTTAGCTGTTTGAGTTCATCGAGAACAATTTCTCGTTGATTGAAGTTCCAGTCTTTATTACCTATTGCAACCCATAAGCGTTGTGCTCGGGTTCTGAGTGTAGGATCTGGCGTAGCAATTTGATTCCATAAACCTCGTTTACTACTGTGCCATTCGTACTCATTCAGTTCTAGAAGCACCATATAAAAAGCATTGAGAAACTCATCAATTGAATAAACGAGATCGCTTGGCGCTGCATTTGGTGACTGTACATAAAGCACTAAACCTGGGTGACGGTTCATTGGCATATTGCCCGTGCCTACCATGTAACCCAATTGCTGTTTGGTTCGAATTTCATGGAAGAAGGTCGCTGACATTAAATGGTTTGCCAGTGAATAAAGAGCGATATTGCGGGGCTTTGTATCTTCACTCTGGTAATACACTACCACCGCGGAATCGTCTTGATCACAATTGAGTTCGCGTTGAAAAGTACCGCTGTTACCCAACATAACAAGTGGTCTTAGTGACTCTTCATAAGTTTGATCTTTCACTCGTAACGCATCTTTGAGCACTTCTGCCATGTTATGAGCATCTTGTGCTTGCCAGTCGCCATAAACAAACATCTCTACATGCAGGTTCGCGAGGATTGAATCGACGAACTCAGCTAGGTCTGTAACTTCAATCGTTTCTAACGCTTCAAGTAAATCTGGGTAGGGTGGATTGTTAGGCTGCAATAACCCGGTCATATTGCTAAATAGCTGAGAAATGGGCTTATCGTGAGCGGCATTGCGCCAATTGCGTAGCAGTTGCTGCTTAATGGTTTCAAAACGTTTTGGGCTAAAACTGCGCTCGGCAAATTTGCACAAAATCATTTCCATTAACTGAGGTTGCTTTTGGCTAAACCCAGAGATAGAAAGAGTCACACCACCTTGATGGGCATACATGTTGTAACCCATACCTGCGATTTCAGCTTGGTAAGTTTCTTTCGCCAGAGAATCCAAAAACATTTCAACACAGAGGCGTGTTTTCACGATGTTTTGGACATTCTCTACTGAATGAGGGCTATCTATAGCGATGTAAATAACACCTTTGGGTACGCGGAACTCAGCGTCTTGCATGTGCCATAAACGGAAACCGGGCAAATCTTGCAAGATTTGCGGTTGTAGCTGTGCATCTACGACTGACTTTGGGTCAAGGTCGTAGCAGATAAATGGGTTTTTAGGTGGCAGTGTAAGTGGCCAGGTTTTATTATTTGCGCGATAGATAGTGGCTTGCAACTCGGTAAATTCATTGGCCGAGTAAGGTGTAAAATACCAATTGGCCTCTTTATCGTACTGTTGCCCTTGCGCAATGATAGTGACACGAAGGTTTTCTGGCGAAAGGTATGGCAGAAAACTTCTCAGCAAGTTTTCATCATAACCTCTCATTAGATAATCTCCATAAATCGTATCTTCTGCAGGGTAATGCTGCATGTTCACGACTAGATGGCTGACGATGTCCATTGGGCGATTGGTTTCTTGGAAGCGAAAAGCAGACTCTAAAACCGCTCTTTTTTCAAGGTAGCGCCACTCATCTAAACCTTGCTCTGTAATGAGTCGGATGTATTGGAACAGTGCCTGAATGATTTCATCGGTCTTTTTCAATCCCTTGGCAGTAAGAGTACAACTGATAGAGAACTCCCTATAATTGCTGCCACTAGCACCACCACCGGCTGATAGTGAGGTGATCCAACCTTTGTCCTTTAGTGCTAATAATAAGCTGCCTTCACCTTCATAACCGATTAAATGGGCAAAGTAAGACAAAGGTTTGTAAGGGTAATGAGCATCCACGTTTGGCATTGGAAAATTCATCACCAGTTTACGAATTTCTTTTAACGGCTCTACACGAATGGTTATGCCTGTTTGTTCTGAGGTGACGAATGGTTCGGCAATAGATTTGCCACGTTTGTGTTTGTTTTCAATGCTGGAAAACTTCTCTTTTACCCACTGTTCCATCTCATCCAGACTTTGCGGACCCATTAGAGTCAGAGTCATGATGTCTGAAGAATACTGCTCAGTATGAAAGGCAATAATTTCATCACGTATTGATTTGCCGTCACGATCGCCCAAAGTGTCCATGTTACCAACGGAAAACTTAGCAAAAGGGTGGAGCGGGTTGACGGTTTCTTTTTGCACCTGATAGAGCCGGCGAGAATCGTCATTCAGTTTTAGTTTGTACTCAGAATCGACAGCCTGACGTTCTTTATCTAAAGCCTCTTTATTAAATAAAGGTGCGGCAAAAAATTGACTAAATCGGTCGAGTGCTTTTTCAAACGCATTAGTTGTAACGTCGAAGAAATAACAAGTGTGTTCTGTTCCTGTCCATGCATTATTACTGCCACCATGTTGGCTAATAAAACTTTGAAACTCTCCAACTTTTGGATAGGCCTTTGTCCCTAAAAACAACATATGTTCAAGATAATGAGCCATACCTTGCCGTTCCATCGGATCGTCAAAATGACCTACATTGACCGCCAGTGCTGCTGCAGATTTTTGTGCACTTTCATCTTGGATCAACAAAACTCTCAGCGCATTTGGCAGAGTAAAGTGTCGATAGCGGTTTGAATCATTAGGACTTATGTGCACTGATAATCTCCGGAGTAGCACGGGATCTTAAGTATGGCGCTGATACTACTTACCGCAAATACGAGATCGGGTTTTTATGAACTAGGTATTTTAAAATGAGAGTTTTATAAAAAGGGAGCTTTTAGTAACTCAGAGTTATTTTAGTCTTTTCGTTAGCTTTTTAACAGACTGATAGTTTTGAAATTAACGCTAACGTTCGACTTTAAAAATAAAAATCGGGATAGAAAAGAGTTAGAGAGTCGATAGATGGCATGAGAGTTGCCTTATTTAAGAGACTCACAAATTGCTGCAAAAATGGTCGCGAAGTTGGGTGAAAGGCGATTATAATCGCGCCCAAGCAGCAACAGACTGCACCTAAAACTAAGGTAAAAGAGATGAAAATTTTTATTATGCGTCACGGAGAAGCTCAGCATTACGCTGCCAGTGACGCAGAGCGAGCCTTGACGGATAGAGGCCGAAATGAGTCTGTCGCTGTTGCAAGAGCCAGTGTGACTCAGAAAAATATCTCACATGTAGACAAAGTGTTTGTGAGTCCATATTTACGTGCTCAGCAAACTTGGCAAGAGATCTCGCGCCATTTTTCTGCAGATATGGTTGAAGTGTGTGATGACATTACACCATACGGCCAAGCAGAAGATGTGTTTGAATACGTATCGGCTTGCGTCGAATCAGAGAATCTTCAATCAGTGCTGCTCGTATCTCACTTGCCATTAGTTGGATATCTGGTGTCTGAGTTTGTTCCCGGAATGGTAGCGCCGATGTTTCCGACTTCCGGATTAGTTTGTATTGAATTTGATGTGGCTGCGAGAAAAGGTGAGGTTGTCTGGAACATTCACCCTTAATCTAGTTCAATATGATCAGGCTGCCGTAAGGTGGCCTTTTTTGTTTTTATATGCACCGATGGTTGGTTGAGTGCTCTTAGACATAGGGCAGCCATTAATTTGGCGCATAAGCATGGACTAAAAATTGCATCTATAGGCTAAAATATTGTCATTTAGCGGCTTTATGAGTTGTGCAATGTGTAAGCTGCACAGTGAGGCTGCAAATCGAATTCTTGAATTTTAGTATTAGCGAACAGTTTATAGGCCTATGAAGTTTACTCTGCCATTTGCGGATAAATTACCTTCCATTCCTCAGCGCAGCATGCCAGCGATTGGTGCACCAATTATGGTGCTTGCAACCTTGGGTATGGTGGTGTTACCCATTCCTGCATTCTTGTTGGACTTGTTTTTTACCTTCAACATAGCTCTGGCTATGGTGGTTTTATTGGTAACTGTATATACCCGTAGACCACTGGATTTCGCTGCGTTTCCAACGGTACTTCTTATTGCAACCTTGCTTCGTTTAGCTTTGAACGTGGCTTCAACACGAGTGGTATTGCTGAAAGGTCATGAAGGCGGAAATGCTGCTGGTAACGTGATTGAAGCTTTTGGTAGTGTCGTGATCGGTGGCAATTATGCTGTTGGTCTGGTTGTGTTTCTCATCCTAATGATCATTAACTTTATGGTTGTTACCAAAGGTGCGGGGCGTATTTCAGAAGTTAGTGCTCGCTTTACCTTGGATGCTTTACCCGGTAAGCAAATGGCGATCGATGCTGACCTGAACGCAGGCTTGATTGACCAAGAGCAAGCGCGTACTCGTCGTTTTGAAGTGACCAAAGAAGCAGACTTCTATGGCTCGATGGATGGTGCTTCTAAGTTTGTAAAAGGGGATGCCATCGCTGGTATCCTTATTTTGTTCATCAACATCATCGGTGGATTGGCTATCGGTATGGCTCAATATGGTTTGAGCTTTGGTGATGCTATTGAAATTTATACCTTATTAACCATCGGTGATGGCTTGGTTGCTCAGATCCCATCGTTATTGTTATCGATTGGCGCAGCTATCATGGTAACGCGTCAAAATACCGATGAGGATATGGGTGAGCAAGTTATCTTCCAATTGTTTGATAACCCTAAAGCGCTCATGATTACGGCGGCCATCTTAGGTGTTATGGGCATCGTACCGGGGATGCCACATTTTTCTTTCTTGCTACTGGCTTCAATCGCTGGTGGTGCTGCGTATTGGATTCAACGCAAACAGAAAACAGCTAAAGAAGAATCAACGAAACTACCAGCGACCTTGGATGGCGAAGCTCCTTCGCAGAAAGAGCTCTCTTGGGATGATGTTCAACCCGTTGATATCATTGGCTTAGAAGTCGGGTATCGTCTGATCCCTCTAGTGGACAGAGACCAAGGTGGTGAGTTACTTGAACGCGTGAAAGGAGTGCGGAAGAAGTTATCGCAAGACTTCGGCTTTCTTATTCCAGCCGTCCATATTCGCGACAACTTAGAACTGACGCCAAACAGTTACCGCATTACCTTAATGGGTGTTGCTGCGGGTGAGGCGGAGATTCGTCCTGATCAAGAACTCGCGATCAATCCTGGTCAAGTGTACGGCATGATTGATGGTGAGCGCACCTTTGATCCGGCGTTTGGCCTCGAAGCTGTATGGATTCGAGAAGAGCAACGTGAACATGCTCAGGCTCTAGGGTACACAGTTGTTGACTCATCAACCGTACTGGCGACACATTTAAGTCAACTGCTAACCAATAATGCTTCCCAGTTACTGGGTCATGAAGAAGTACAGAATCTACTTGAGATGCTTGGTCGCTCAACACCGAAACTGATAGAAGGGTTTGTACCTGATCAGCTTTCCTTAGGTGTTGTGGTGAAAGTTCTTCAAAACCTTCTCAATGAAGCGATTCCAATTCGAGACATTCGCACTATCGTTCAAACACTTTCTGAATATGCAAGTAAGAGTCAAGAACCTGACATCCTTACAGCGGCTGTACGTATATCGTTGAAACGACTAATCGTTCAGGAAATCAATGGGATAGAGCCTGAGTTGCCAGTTATTACTTTGATACCTGAGCTGGAACAAATATTGCATCAAACCATGCAAGCTTCTGGCGGTGAGTCTGCAGGTATTGAACCGGGACTTGCTGAAAGGTTGCAGATGGCATTAAGCCACGCAACGCAAGAACAAGAATTGAAAGGTGAGCCAGCAGTATTGCTCACTTCGGGTGTTCTCCGCTCGACACTAGCTAAGTTTGTGAAGAATACCATTCCTAACTTGCGTGTCCTTTCGTACCAAGAGATACCTGACGAGAAACAAATTCGAATTGTGCAGGCGGTAGGTAATTAACTGTTGTTAGATAATTAGTTCGCCTCACGTTAAAGACGGATATCAGCTTTGAAAATAAAACGATTTTTTGCCAAAGATATGAAAACTGCGCTGCTCCAAGTGAAAGAAGAGTTGGGTGCGGATGCGGTGATCATGTCGAATAAAAAAGTCGCTGGTGGTGTCGAAATCGTGGCGGCAGTGGATGGAGAACCATCCGCAGCGGCTCCAGCTGTATCACAGCAGAGAACTCAACAACCTTACAGCTCCCAACCAAGATTCAGTAACAGTCAGGTTTCTCAATCTTTGACACGACAGCCAGCTCGACGCGAACTGGAAGACGATCGTGTTAGCCTACAGGCGAGTGCGGCGGAAGGCCGTTCGATGACGCAACGTTTCGCTAATATGCTTAAGCAGTATAGCAATGGTGCTATGCCTGAGCAGGAGGAGCGCCGTGCAGAAAATGAAGATTCCCTATCGGCTTTATTACAGCGCCAAAGAGAAAACACCAGCTCACCACAATCTAAGGTGAGTCGTTGGGCTGAGGAAGAAGAAGTGAACCGTGATCAACGCAAACTGCGTTTAGATCCGTCTCGCTATGAACGCCAGCATCCTGACGAAGCAAAAGTTTCTGCGCAAGATTTAGAAAATATGCGCGAAGAGATGACCTCAATCCGTCGTCTTTTAGAACATCAAGTCTCTGGTCTTATGTGGCAAGAAGTTGAACGTCGTGAACCTCTGCGAGCAATGCTGATTAAGCGTCTAGAGCGTATGGGTTTGTCACTTGATTTGGCCGACCAACTTGCTTGTTATATTCCGGAAGATACACCACCACCTAAAGCTTGGAAAGCCTTACTAGGCTTGGTTTCTGACCAAATTCCAGTGGTGAAACAAGACATATTAAAACGTGGTGGCGTCGTTGCACTGCTAGGCCCGACAGGTGTGGGTAAAACGACCACTGTTGCTAAGCTCGCAGCACGTGCTGCAATGGAGTTTGGTTCTGACAATGTTGCCTTAGTAACGACAGATACCTACCGTATCGGCGCACATGAACAGTTGTCGATTTACGGAAGAATTATGGGTTGTCCTGTAAGAGTCGCTAAAGATTCCAAAGAGTTAGCCGAAGTAATATATCAGTTGAGAAATCGCCGACTCGTTTTGGTCGATACCGCTGGTATGGGGCAACGTGATGTTCGCTTATCCGAACAGCTTGATACTTTGATGCAAGAGAGTGGAGAAGTGATTCATAGTTACCTTGTTTTACCTTCTACAGCGCAGAGAAAGGTATTGCAGGAAACCATAGAACACTTTAGACGAATTCCTCTTTCGGGTTGCATCATGACTAAGCTCGATGAATGTTTGAGCTTAGGCGAGTTTGTCAGTGTAGTAGTGCAAAACTCATTACCTGTTGCTTACATCGCAAATGGACAGCGTGTTCCAGAAGATATTGTGCTTGCTCAGCCTAAATATATGGTGGCGAAGGCAAACGAATTACTAGAGAAGTCGACAGAAAATGAACCTCACTATTGGAATAGTGATTCAGAGAGATTCTAGGCGGCGTACAGATATGACGAATAAAATGATATATGACCAAGCAAGCGGCTTACGTCGCTTATCTCAGCCATCACTAACTAAAGTCATTACCGTGACTGGTGGTAAAGGTGGTGTGGGCAAATCAAACGTGACCTTAGGCATGGCTATCTGTATGGCTCGCGAAGGCAAGAAAGTCATGGTGCTGGATGCAGACCTTGGCCTTGCTAATATCGACGTAATGCTCGGTATTCGTCCTAAGCGTAACCTTGGGCACGTGCTTGCTGGCGAGTGCGAACTTAAAGATGCTATAACTGAAGGACCGCACGGAATTCAAATTATTCCGGCAACCTCAGGCACACAGTCGATGACAGAACTGTCACATGCCCAACATGTGGGCTTAATTCGAGCGTTTGGTACGCTGGAAGACGAGATGGATGTTCTTTTAGTCGATACAGCAGCCGGTATTTCTGATATGGTTGTCAGCTTTGCTCGTGCCGCTCAAGATGTAGTGGTGGTAGTGTGCGATGAACCAACGTCAATCACTGATGCATATGCGTTGATCAAACTTTTAAGTAGAGAACACCACGTTAGACGATTTAAGATTGTTGCAAACATGGTGAGAAGTTATCGTGAAGGTCGAGAATTATTTGCTAAATTGACATTAGTCACAGAACGGTTCTTGAATGTGAGTCTTGAACTCGTAGCATGTATTCCTCTGGACGATAATGTTCGTCAGGCTGTGAAGAGACAGCGAAACGTGGTTGATGCATTCCCACGTTCGCCAGCTTCTTTAGCTATTAGCTCATTGGCGAACAAAGCAACAACGTGGCCGATACCGAAAACGCCGAGTGGCCATTTAGAATTTTTTGTTGAGCGGCTACTTAATCGAACAGAAACAGTAGAGGAACCATTTGGTGAATAAAGCGCTTACTTACAATCAATATGGAGCTTTAAACAGCCAACAGCTGTTTCTTGAGCAATATTCTGTATTGGTTAAGCGTATTGCACATCACTTGATTGGACGATTACCGCCCAACGTTTTGATTGACGACTTAATCCAAGCCGGGATGATTGGTCTGCTGGAAGCTCAAAAGAATTACGATGGGAGTAAGGGCGCTAGCTTTGAAACCTATGCAGGAATTCGAATTCGTGGAGCTATGCTCGATGATATTCGACGCGGTGACTGGGTACCGCGCTCGGTTCATAGACACAACCGAGAAATTAGCCAGGCGATCTCTGAATTAGAAGGAATACTAAATCGAGATCCAACCGATGCCGAAGTCGCAAAGCACTTAAATATGCCGCTTGACCAGTACCATACCGTGTTAAGCGACATTAATTGTTCTCGAATTGTTGGCATTGATGACTTAGGTGTTTCGGACGACGCTATTTCCCCGTTGGATGATGATGAGGACAACTCACCATTCAAAGGTGTTGCTGATGAATCGTTTCGTAAAGCATTGGTTGAGTCAATAAAATCACTTCCGGAGCGTGAAGCCTTAGTGCTTTCGCTTTATTATGATGAAGAGTTAAACTTGAAAGAAATTGGTGAAGTAATTGGTGTGAGTGAGTCCCGAGTCAGCCAAATACTAAGCCAATCTATGCAACGTCTAAGAACAAAGTTAAGTTCTTGGACACAAAATGACTAAATATCACTGATTTCGAACTCAGTGGAGGCAATTTTGAATAAAAACATGAAGATCCTTATTGTTGATGATTTTTCAACAATGCGCCGTATCGTAAAGAATCTACTTCGTGATTTGGGTTTCAATAATACACAAGAAGCAGACGACGGTTTGACGGCATTGCCAATGCTCAAAAAGGGTGAGTTTGACTTTGTTGTAACAGACTGGAACATGCCTGGTATGCAAGGCATCGATCTGTTGAAGCACATTCGTTCAGATGACCAATTGAAGCATCTTCCTGTTTTGATGATTACTGCAGAAGCAAAACGTGAGCAGATCATCGAAGCCGCTCAAGCAGGCGTTAATGGTTACATTGTTAAACCATTTACCGCAGCAACTCTTAAAGAAAAATTAGAAAAAATATTCGAACGTCTATAAACACTTTTGCTAGGACGAAGGTGCTCTATTCATAACGCGTGTAAGGCTACATCAGAATGATTTCATTAGAACAAGCCAAAGAACTCGTTGAATTGCTAGAGAATGGATTGCAAGACGAAGCGAATCTACTTCTAAAGCGAGTCTTTGAGTCTGAACGTAACCCGATGTTTAACGAGATCGGGGAACTGACCCGAGATCTGCATGATTCACTTAAGCAGTTCCAAATTGACGATCGAATTACAGAAATTGCTAAGGATGAGATTCCTGATGCAAGGACTCGGTTGAATTACGTAATAGAAAAAACGGAAGTGGCAGCAAACAAAACCATGGATGCTGTTGACCGTTGTATGCCTATTGCAGACAGCTTACATGAAACATTATTGCTTGTTCGTCCTCAGTGGAACGAACTTATGCGTGGTCAAATCGAGTTAAGTGAATTCAAAGCGTTATGCCATCGTGTTGATGACCTGCTGTCACAAGTTGAAGGTGACAGTAGCGAGTTGCGTGGTCAATTAACTGAAATACTGATGGCACAAGACTTCCAAGATTTAACCGGTCAAATCATTCGTCGTGTGATTACTTTGGTCAACGAAGTCGAACAACGTTTGGTCGACATTTTGACGGCGTTTGGTAAAGAACAATCAGAACAACAGAAACAAATAGTTAGCGAGAAAAAGGCATCCTCTCAAGCTGAAGGACCAATATTGAATCCTCATGAGAGAGCAGATGCAGTCGCATCTCAAGACGAAGTAGATGATTTATTATCGAGTCTTGGTTTTTAGGGGTAACGTATGAGCTACGATTTAGACGAAGACATTCTTCAAGACTTTTTGGTTGAAGCAGGTGAAATCCTCGAATTGCTTTCTGAGCAATTAGTAGAGTTAGAAAATGACCCTGAAAACAAAGACCTTTTAAACGCAATTTTTCGCGGCTTCCACACAGTAAAGGGTGGTGCTGGCTTCCTAACGCTTTCTGAACTGGTTGAAACCTGTCACGGTGCAGAAAACGTGTTCGATATACTGCGCAATGGTCAACGCAGTGTTACCCCAAGCCTTATGGATACTATGCTTCGTTCACTTGATACAGTGAATGAACAATTCCGTGCAGTTCAAGATGGTGAACCACTTACTCCAGCCGATCCTGCGTTACTAGATGAACTACATGACTTATGCAAACCAGAATCTGAAGATGCGCCAACGGCCATTGTCGAAGTGCCTATTGTAGAAGAAGTGGTTATTGAAGAGCCAGTGATGGAAGCTCCAGTTCAATCTCTCTCTGAACAGGGCAAATTGTCTGCGGATTCAATCGACGAAATTACTCAAGACGAATTTGAGAAATTATTGGACGAACTACACGGTAAAGGTAAGAGCCCAACCGCTAAGTCAGAACCTGTTGCTATACCTACTCCCGCTCAGCCAAGCGTTGCTGTGAGTTCTGATTTAAGCGGTGATATTACGGATGATGAGTTCGAAAAGCTCCTTGATGAACTTCATGGTAAGGGTAAGAGCCCGACCAATAGCAGCGTTCCTCAAGCACCCATTAAACCAACCACCACTCCGAGTAAGCCTATTCAACCAGCAGCATCAAGTACAGCTGGCGCTGAAGGCGACTTAATGACAGATGAAGAATTTGAAAAACTGTTAGACGAACTGCACGGTGCAGGTAAAGGTCCATCAGTTGAAGAATTGGATTTAGCCACTCGACCAGCAGCTGCTAACCCACAGCCTGTGACCCCTGCAGTTGCGGCAAAAGCTCCAGCAGCAAAAGTCATGGCACCTAAAGTGGCACCAGCAGAGAAAGCAGCAGTTCCAGCAGTGAAAGAACCTGCTGAAAAACGTGAAGTTGCGGCGGCTAAGAAACCACAGGCACAAGCGGAAGCTACGGTCCGTGTGGATACATCCACTCTTGATACCATCATGAACATGGTGGGTGAGTTAGTCTTGGTTCGTAACCGATTGCTGAGTCTGGGCTTAAATAGCAACGATGAAGAAATGTCTAAAGCGGTGGCAAACCTCGATGTAGTCACAGCAGATCTGCAAGGCGCAGTGATGAAAACGCGCATGCAGCCAATTAAGAAAGTATTCGGCCGCTTCCCTCGAGTGGTTCGTGACCTCGCGCGTAGCTTAGATAAAGATATCGTGCTTGAAATGCGCGGTGAAGAGACTGATCTAGACAAAAACTTGGTTGAAGCCCTAGCGGACCCATTAATTCACTTGGTGCGTAACTCTGTTGACCATGGTATTGAAATGCCTGACGAGCGTGCCAAGTCGGGGAAATCTCCTACGGGTAAAGTCATTCTTTCTGCTTCTCAAGAAGGCGACCATATTGAACTGGCTATCGTTGATGATGGTGCGGGTATGGATCCTCAGAAGCTACGTTCCATCGCTGTTAAGCGCGGGATGATGGATGAAGATGCGGCTTCTCGTTTAACCGACAAAGAGTGTTTTAACCTGATCTTTATGCCTGGCTTCTCTAGTAAAGAGAAAATCTCTGACATCTCAGGTCGAGGTGTGGGGATGGATGTTGTTAAGACAGCAATCAACACTCTAAATGGTTCAATCGATATTGATTCAGAATTAGGTAAAGGTACTAAGATCACGATTAAAGTACCGCTAACGCTAGCTATTCTACCAACATTGATGGTAGGTATCGCTGGCCATCCATTCGCTCTGCCATTGGCAAGTGTGAATGAGATTTTCCATTTAGATTTGAGCAGAACTAACGTTGTCGACGGACAATTGACTATCATCGTTCGCGAGAAATCGATCCCACTTTTCTATCTGCAAAACTGGTTAGCACCACAAGCGGGTAAAGTGCAGGCGCGTAAAGGTCACGGGCATGTCGTTATCGTTCAGTTAGGCAGTCAACGAGTTGGTTTCGTTGTCGACACTCTAATTGGCCAAGAAGAGGTGGTTATCAAGCCATTGGATAAATTACTGCAAGGTACTCCAGGTATGGCTGGTGCGACGATTACCAGTGACGGTCATATCGCTTTGATTCTTGATGTTCCAGACCTGCTGAAACGCTACGCAGCAGCTTCAAGAGTCTAAATAAGAGTATAAAATTTAAGGAAAACTATGGCGATTAAAGTATTAGTTGTAGATGACTCAAGTTTTTTCCGACGCCGAGTAAGCGAAATTATAAACGCTGAATCACGCCTTGAAGTTATCGATGTAGCAACTAACGGTAAAGAGGCAGTTGAAAAAGCTGAACGTCTAAAGCCAGATGTGATCACTATGGATATTGAAATGCCAGTGATGGATGGTATTACAGCCGTCCGTCAAATCATGGCATCTAATCCAACACCGATTTTGATGTTTTCTTCGTTAACTCAAGAAGGTGCTAAAGCTACATTAGACGCATTAGATGCGGGTGCTTTAGATTTCTTGCCAAAGAAGTTTGAAGATATTGCGAGAAACCGTGATGAAGCGGTGAGCTTATTGCAGCAACGCGTGATTCAAATTGCGGCGAAAAAGAGTTTTATGCGTCGCCCATTGGCTACCGCTCGACCTGCAGCAGCTTCAACAGCGGCATCGACCACCAGTCCATTTGAGCGTACACAAGCAAGAACGGCCGTAACGTCAGCTCCAGCAACGCCTGCTGCTCGTCCAACCGTGACAGCGGCACGTTTTAAATCTTCCGGTAAAAGCTATCAGTTAACTGCTATTGGTACTTCTACTGGTGGACCAGTTGCGTTGCAAAAGATTCTGACTAAGTTGCCTGCCAATTATCCCCATCCTATTGTTCTCGTTCAGCATATGCCCGCGACTTTTACTGCTGCTTTTGCTAGTCGGTTGAATTCATTGTGTAAAATCGAGGTGAAAGAAGCAGAAGATGGCGATATGTTGCGTCCAGGCGTTGCTTATTTGGCACCAGGTGGCAAGCAAATGATGCTAGAGGGACGCCCTGGTGCTGCAAAGCTTCGTATTCTCGATGGTGGTGAACGTATGAACTACAAGCCATGTGTGGATGTGACGTTTGGCTCAGCAGCAAAAGTATACAACGACAAAGTCTTGTCAATGATCCTGACCGGCATGGGTGCTGATGGACGAGAAGGTTCTCGCATGCTGAAATCGGCGGGTTCAACCATTTGGGCACAAGATGAAGCAAGCTGTGTGGTTTATGGTATGCCGCAAGCTGTTGCAAAGTCAGGTATTTCATCTGAAGATCTACCACTAGACCGCATTGCTGAAAGAATGCTGGTTGAAGTAGGTCTTGCATAAGGATATTTAATGATTGTTTGGAGCGTTGCAAACCAAAAAGGTGGCGTAGGTAAAACTACAACAACGATTACGTTAGCCGGTTTGTTAAGTAAACAGGGAAAACGTGTATTGCTAGTGGATACTGACCCACATGCATCGTTAACGACCTATCTGGGCTATGACTCAGATAGCGTTCCAACCAGCTTATTCGACTTGTTTCAATTAAAAGAATTTAACGAGCAAAACGTTAAACCATTAATATTGAAAACAGATGTTGACGGCATCGACCTGATCCCAGCACACATGTCATTGGCGACATTAGACCGAGTGATGGGCAACCGCAGCGGTATGGGATTGATCCTCAAGCGCGCTCTAATGGTTTTGCGTCAGCGTTATGACTATGTCCTCATCGATTGTCCACCGATTTTGGGTGTTATGATGGTGAATGCTCTGGCAGCGAGTGACCGTATTCTTATTCCTGTACAGACTGAGTTTTTGGCGATGAAAGGCTTAGAACGCATGGTTCGTACACTCGCTATTATGCAAAAGTCACGTAGCCGAGAATTCAAAGTTACCATAGTGCCAACGATGTATGACAAACGTACCCGCGCGTCATTGCAGACATTGATGCAGCTAAAGAAAGACTACCCAGATCAAGTGTGGTCTTCAGCAGTACCGATTGATACAAAATTTAGAGATGCGAGTCTGAAGCGCTTACCCGCATCCCATTTCGCCGACGGTAGTCGCGGCGTATTTGCTTATAAACAGTTGCTATTGTATTTGGAGAGGCTTGCTATCAATGAGTAGTAGCCATTCACTATCAAGTGAACAAGCATTAGATGATTATTTTACAGCTCTTCTAGAAGAAGAGCTGATAGAGCAGCCTGTAGAAAAGGAGCTAGAACTGGCTCCTATGGTTCAATCTGTTCCAGAAAAAAGCTATTTAGATGATCCGCTAGACGGTTTACAAGAGCTGGATATGCCTAATCTGGAAGATGTTCAGCGTTTGTTAAGCCAGATGGAAGCTAGCAATCCAGTCGCAGAACTCGAACAGGTGCTAGAACAAAATACCATTGATATTCAAGTCGCTACTCAACCCACTGTGGTAGAACAACAGATTATTCAAGAACCAAAACCTATGGTTGAGGAGATTCAAGAATGGGATGTGACAACTGACATCACAGAAGTTGAACTTGAAGCTAAAGTTGAAACGATTGAGGTCGAATTACCAGAAGTAAGTGTAGATATAGCACCTGAAATCGTAGTTGAAGAACAAGTTGCGGTTACACCACAAACGCAATCAGGTATGGCTGCGTTAGGCACATGGGAAACGCCTATCAGAGCACAGAATTTCCAAGTTCTATACTTTGATGTAAATGGTGTGACTTTCGCTGTTCCTTTAGATGAGCTGGGTGGAATTCATCGCAAAGCTGAACTCAACCATTTAATTGGTCGTCCAGCATGGTACTTAGGTTTACAAACTAACCGTGACTCTCAGCTTGATGTCGTAGATACTGCCAAGTGGGTCATGGCTGAAAAACTGCGTGATGACAGTTATAAAGAGGCGTACCAATATATTGTTATGTTGGGTGAGAGCATGTGGGGTTTAGCATGTTCTCAGCTGTTGGGGACAGAAACGCTAAGCAGTGAAAAGATTCGCTGGCGAGAGCAAGTAGGTAAACGCCCTTGGCTTGCTGGTATGGTTAAAGAAAAAATGTGTGCTTTGATTCATGTTGAAGCATTGATAGCTATGCTAAATGCAGGGCTTGATGTAAAAGCATTAGATAAATAGCTCTGGATAAAATATTATTTTGTCGGTAACGACTTAGAGAGGAAAAGGTATGTCTCAAGCTAACGGAGTCGAAGTTAGAAAAGAACACTCGAAGGATGAAGTACTTCAGTGGGTGACGTTCCAACTAGAAGAAGAAACTTATGGCATCAACGTAATGCAAGTGCGTGAGGTACTTCGTTACACTGAAATCGCTCCTGTACCAGGTGCGCCAGATTATGTTTTGGGTATTATTAACCTGCGTGGTAACGTTGTAACTGTTATCGATACTCGTGCACGCTTTGGTCTGATGCCGGGTGAAACAAGTGATAATACTCGTATTATTGTCATTGAATCTGAGCGTCAAGTGATTGGTATCCTTGTAGATAGCGTTGCTGAAGTTGTATATCTACGTTCTTCTGAAATTGATACCACCCCAAGTGTTGGTACTGATGAAAGCTCTAAGTTTATTCAAGGTGTAAGTAACCGTGACGGCAAACTTCTCATCTTGGTTGACCTGAACAAACTGCTTTCTGATGATGAATGGGATGAAATGGCTCATCTATAATGAATGAGTTGATGTCTTATGCATCTCCCTTGTTAGCAGGTGGTGTTGCACTGATCGTAATGCTGATTGGCTTGGTATGGGTTAGCCTGCGCCGAGCCATGGTCCGTCAAGCAGACTATTTCAGGCAACAACTTCGAAATGCCGATAAAGAGCAGCAAAAAGTTAGCAAACAAATGCTAGAGGTACGCTCGGTTGTTATTGGACTCGGAAAAACAGTCAACGATCAGCAAGACATTATTAAGCACTTAAACGACAGATTGAAAGAGCTTGAAAATGCTGACACTGACGCTCGCTTATACAGTAGAGCGAGCAAAATGGTGAAACTGGGCGCTGATCTCAATGAATTAATTGAAGAATGCGAGTTACCAAAAGCCGAAGCTGAGCTGATGATGTCTTTGCAGAACAAATTGCAAGGCAAAGAGGCGATTCCGCCATTATCGAGTCATCCAGAAGGTAAAACACGAGTAGTTCCTAACAGACCGCCAGTCAGAAAACAATCCCGTTAATTAAGAGCTCATAAGTAAAAAGGAAGCATACAGCTTCCTTTTTTCGTTTTAGCAAATACCCATTTGTAACCACAAAGTGGTAAAAGAAAAAACAAATCGCTAAAAATTAACAGATTCTTACTTAGTTTCGTGATTCGTAATACCCTTCTTCTATTTTGTCTAAACGGTGGTGTGTTAATATAGCAACCCCTAATTTGTTATATAGAAGCTCATGCTGGAAGTTAACAATCTCACTGCAATCCGTGATGAAAAGGTGCTGTTTGAGCATCTATCATTCAATATTGACGCAGGCGAACTGGTTCAGATTGAAGGTCGAAATGGTACGGGTAAAACCACGCTACTTCGTATTATCACGGGGCTTGCTGACCGAGATGCAGGTGAGATTTATTGGAATAACGTGAATATCGAAGAAGACAGAGAGAGCTATCATTCGGATCTGCTGTTTTTGGGACATCAAACGGGTATCAAGCGTGAACTTACCGCATTTGAGAATCTTCATTTTTATCAATCTGTTCACTCATCGAAAAGCAACAAAGATGATATCTACCAAGCATTAGTACAGGTTGGATTAGTAGGGCGAGAAGATGTTCCAGTAGCTAAATTATCAGCAGGGCAGCAACGCCGTGTGGCTTTGGCGAGATTATGGTTAAGTGAACAGAAACTATGGATTCTGGATGAACCCTTAACAGCCATTGATAAACAAGGTGTGAAAGTACTGGAAGCGCTGTTTCTAAAGCATGCTGAAAACGGCGGTATCGTTATCTTAACCACTCATCAAGATATGTTTGCCGACCATGACAAGTTACGCAAAATCAAACTAGGAGACGCCTAATGTTTTCAACTATGGCGATGATCATTAAGCGTGAACTCCTTATCGCATTCCGACGTCAGGCAGATATTTTTAACCCATTGTGGTTCTTTATTATCGTCATTACCCTTTTCCCTCTGAGTATTGGCCCTGAGCCGGGTCTTTTATCACGTATTGCGCCGGGAATTGTATGGGTAGCTGCTCTGCTTTCCGCATTGCTCTCACTAGAGCGTCTGTTTCGCGATGATTTCCAAGATGGTGCCCTTGAGCAAATGATGATTATGCCAGTGCCATTATCTGTAGTTGCCTTGTCTAAAGTGTTTGCTCATTGGTTACTGACAGGTGTTCCTCTCATATTGATTAGTCCGCTTCTAGCTATTTTGCTGTCATTAAATCTCGACACTTGGCTGGGAGTCGTGGGCACTCTATTACTAGGTACCCCAACACTTAGTTTTATTGGTGCAATTGGCGTAGCATTAACCGTTGGCCTGCAAAAAGGTGGTGTATTGCTTAGTCTGGTTGTTTTGCCGTTGTATATACCTATTTTAATTTTTGCCACATCAGCGATAGATGCCGCTTCTTTAGGCATGGCTTATAACGGCCAACTCGCCATATTAGCCGCTATGCTGGTAGGTGCAATGACGTTAACACCTTTTGCCATTAGTGCTGCGCTACGAGTAAGTGTTAACTAACTTATATTATTAGATTTGTATTTTTAGCCTAAATGTACATAAAAAACTTAACAGCAATAAGTTAAGTGTTAGAAGCAAAGTGAGGATAAATAATGTGGAAATGGCTCCATCCCTACGCTAAGCCAGAATCTGCGTATCAGTTATGTGGAAAGATATTTCCGTGGTTCGCTGTTTTAGCTTTCGCCTGTTTGACCTCCGGTACTGTCTGGGGTCTTGCCTTTGCCCCATCAGATTACCAACAAGGTGATAGCTTTCGACTTATCTATATCCATGTGCCATCAGCAATTTGGTCGATGGGAGCTTATATGTCGATGGCAATTGCTGCATTTATCGGTATTGTCTGGCAGGTAAGACTATCTAACATGGCAGCTCTAGCCATGGCACCCATTGGTGCGGTTTACACTTTTATAGCGCTAATCACTGGTGCTGTATGGGGCAAACCCATGTGGGGTGCTTGGTGGGTTTGGGATGCTCGTTTAACTTCAGAGTTGATACTGCTTTTCCTCTATCTGGGTGTCATTGCTCTTTATCATGCCTTTGACGATCAGAAAACCGCCGCGAAAGCGGCTGGTATTCTTGCTATTGTGGGAGTGATTAACCTGCCAATTATCCATTTCTCTGTGGAATGGTGGAACACGCTTCATCAGGGCGCGACGATTACTAAATTTGAGAAGCCTTCTATCTCTGCAAGTATGTTATGGCCGTTGCTTCTAAATATATTCGGCTTTGCCTTCTTCTTTGGAGCTTTGACTGTTGCTCGTTTGAGAAACGAAATCATCAGTAAAGAGAGCCACCGTCCTTGGGTGATCGAACTTGCCCAATCTGAGAAAGGGGATTAACCATGCATTTTGAAACTTGGTCTGACTTTTTTGCAATGGGTGGCTACGCCAGTTATGTGTGGGGCGGTTTTGGTATTACCTATTTATCAATGGCCGTTTTATGGTTTATGAGCATCAATCGCAGTAAAGCGCTAATGAAAGAAGTAAGAAATAAAATTAAACGTCAAGAGCGTATCGAAGCGGCTAAACATATGGAGAACACACTGTGAACCCAAGACGTAAAAAGAGGCTCAGTATCGTCCTCGCTATTCTTATTGGTTTAGGCACCACGACAGGTTTGATTCTTTATGCATTAAGCCAAAATATGGATCTGTTTTATACTCCGACTGAACTCGTGAATGGTAAGGATGGTAAAAAGCCTGAAGTTGGCCAGCGTTTAAGAATTGGCGGCATGGTTACTATGGGTTCTGTCAAGCGTGATCCTAATTCTCTAAAAGTTAGCTTTTTACTGCATGATGTTGGTCCATCGGTAACGGTGGTGTATGACGGTATCCTTCCAGATCTGTTTCGCGAAGGGCAGGGCATTGTTGCTCAAGGTGTATTAGTCGATGCAACGACAGTCGAAGCTTTCGAAGTATTAGCGAAGCATGACGAAGAGTATATGCCACCCGAAATTGCAGATGCTATGGAGAAGAACCATGCACCGCTGACTTACACGTCAGAACAAAAACAAGGAAGTGGTCAATGATTGCAGAAATTGGTCATTTTGCCCTTATTGTCTCTTTAGGTTTAGCGGTACTGCTAAGCCTTTTACCTCTGGTTGGGGCTTCTCGCAACAACACCTTGCTGATGAACTCTGCTCGCCCATTAGCATGGGGTATGTTCTCGTTTCTGCTATTGTCATTTGGTATTTTGCTTTGGGCTTTCTATACCAATGACTTCACGGTGAAATACGTAGCAAGTAACTCGAATAGCCTTCTTCCTTGGTATTACCGTTTAACTGCGGTTTGGGGAGCACATGAAGGTTCTCTGTTACTTTGGGTATTAATTCAGGCCGCTTGGACAGTGGCTGTGGCAAGCTTTAGTCGCGGTATGCCACAAGAGTCCGTCGCGCGCGTATTAGCTGTTATGGGTATGATTTCAGTGGGTTTCCTGCTGTTTATCATAGTCACATCAAACCCATTCCTACGCACTCTGCCCTATTTCCCTATTGATGGTCGTGATTTGAACCCATTGCTACAAGATCCAGGTTTAATCATTCATCCACCGATGTTATACATGGGGTATGTTGGCTTTTCAGTTGCGTTCTCTTTTGCGATAGCGTCACTGATGACCGGTCGTCTTGATACTGCATGGGCTCGCTGGTCTCGTCCTTGGACGACCGCTGCTTGGCTATTTCTGACACTGGGTATCGTGCTTGGCTCTTGGTGGGCTTATTACGAACTCGGTTGGGGTGGTTGGTGGTTCTGGGATCCCGTTGAAAATGCTTCGTTCATGCCTTGGCTTGCAGGTACTGCGCTCATTCACTCACTTGCGGTGACAGAAAAACGCGGTACGTTTAAGGCTTGGACCGTGCTTCTGGCTATCTCTGCGTTTTCGTTAAGCCTTCTGGGTACATTCTTAGTTCGTTCAGGCATTTTGGTTTCAGTGCACGCGTTTGCTTCAGACCCTGCTCGCGGTATGTTCATTCTAGGCTTCCTTGTCTTTGTTATCGGTGGTTCTTTACTGCTGTTTGCGGTGAAAGGTGCGTCAGTAAGAGCTCGGGGTAATTATGAGCTGGTATCACGAGAAAACGCGCTGCTAGCAAACAACGTATTACTCATCACTGCGCTGGTTGTGGTTCTTATTGGTACGTTGCTGCCATTGGTTCATAAACAGTTAGGTCTGGGCTCTGTATCGATTGGTGCGCCATTCTTCAATAGCTTGTTTAGCTGGCTTATGATCCCATTTGCCTTATTACTTGGTATTGGTCCTCTGGTGCGTTGGAAGCGAGATAATCTATCTGGCGTAATCAAACCTTTAATTATCTGCGCGATAGCCTCTTTAGTTTTGGCGGCAGCCTTTGTTTTCGCGACGGCTGAGCATTTTACTGGTCTGGCATTTATGGGCTGGGTAATGGCTTGGTGGATTATTCTGCTGCATGGTTTCGAAATTTACCAACGCGCTACCCACAGACATACCTTTATGGTCGGCGTGAAGCAGGTTCATCGTAGTCATTGGTCAATGGTGTTAGGCCATATCGGTTTGGCAGTAACCATCATTGGTATCGCTATGGTGCAAAATTACAGTATTGAACGTGACGTGCGTTTGGCACCGGGTGAACATTTCCAACTTAATGAATACGACTTTTATTTCAAAGGGTTACTTGACCGAGGCGGTCCGAACTATGATGGTTATATTGCTCAGTTTGAAGTAACCAAGAACGGTAAATACATTAATACATTGAATGCAGAGAAGCGTTTCTACAATACAGCGAAGTCAATGATGACTGAAGCTGCGATTGATCGTGGATTAACAAGAGATCTCTACATCGCAATGGGCGAGCGTTTGGATGACAGCAATGCATGGGCGGTGCGTTTGTACTACAAACCGTTTGTTCGCTGGATCTGGGCGGGTGGTTTATTGATGGTTATTGGTGGCATTCTTGCAATCAGTGATAAGCGATACCGTTTTAGAAAAACAGCAGTGAAGGAGGCTTAAATGAACAAAAAAATATTATTTATTCCTTTGATTGTTTTTCTTGGTCTTGTTGCGATTTTCACTACGCAACTTGTGAGGAATGCGGGTGGTGATGACCCAACAAAACTGGAGTCTGTTCTGGTTGGCAAAGCCGTACCTGAGTTTCGCCTAGAAGATCTCGCAGAACCAGGCAAACTTTATGACCAGGCAATATTTCGTGGCGAGCCTCTGCTTCTTAATGTGTGGGCAACTTGGTGCCCAACTTGTTATGCCGAGCATCAATACTTAAATGAGCTTGCAAAACAAGATGTGAAAATCATCGGCTTAAACTACAAAGACCAACGCGATAAAGCTGTGCAATGGCTAAACGAGTTAGGTAATCCCTATCTGATCAGCCTATTTGACGGCAATGGTATGTTAGGTCTCGATCTCGGTGTTTATGGTGCTCCTGAAACTTTTTTGATTGATGCTAATGGTGTAATTCGTTACCGCCATGTTGGGGATGTAAATCCAACAAACTGGAAACAAACACTGGCACCGATATATCAGCAACTATTGCAGGAGTCGAAGAAATGAGAGCTAAGTTATTCGCTTTAGTTTCATCTGTTTTACTGTCTTTTTCGGTGATTGCTGCGATTGATGTTTATGATTTTGATACCCAAGCCCAGGAAGCTCAGTTTCACGAATTGAGTAACACTCTGCGTTGTCCAAAGTGCCAAAATAACTCTATTGCTGATTCCAACGCAGCACTTGCTCAGGATTTACGCCAAAAAGTCTATGAGATGACTAAGCAAGGTAAATCGAAAGATGAAATCGTTGATTACATGATTGCTCGATATGGAAATTTTGTTACTTATAACCCGCCCTTAACCCCAAGTACGGCAATATTGTGGTTAGCACCGATATCTGTACTGGTTGTTGGCTTAGCGATGATTATTTTCCGCACCAAGCGTCGTAGTAGAAATGTTCAAGCGATTGATTGGGATGAGAGCAAAGAACAACGTTTAAAAGCCTTACTAGAAGAAGATAAAGATGGAGACAAGCAAGAATGACTTTATTTTGGGTGTTAACGCTAATTCTTGTCGTCATTGCATGTGTCTTTGTTGCTATTCCCTTACTAAAACCAAAAGTTAACAACGATGCTGCGTTACGTGATGAACTCAATAAAGCTTTCTATAAAGACCGTTTAGCAGAACTTGCTGTCGAAGCGGATGAAGGTTTAGTCGAAGATCAGCACGAGTTAGTCGCTGATCTTAAGCAATCTCTGTTGGATGATATTCCAAACGTGCCTCGTAAGGGGGAAGAGCGTTCTTTATCGACAATGATGGTGCTCGTACCTTCAGTGGTTCTGGTAGTGGCGTTGAGCTACGGTTTGTATGCGACGTTTGGCAACTATCAGAAAGTGAAGCACTGGCAAGACATCAGCCAGAATCTTCCAGAATTGTCAAAAAAGCTGATGAATCCTCAAGGCGTTGAGCTGACTGATAAAGAAATGGAAGACTTAACGCTAGCGCTAAGAACACGCTTGCATTATGAGCCGCAAGATTCGACAGGTTGGTTATTGTTAGGTCGTATTGGTTTGGCTAATCGTGATATGGAAACGGCGATTGGTTCAATGAAGAAAGCCTACGCTCTTGAACCTCAAGATGGTGACATAAAATTAGGCTATGCACAGGCTTTGATGCTTTCTAATGACCAGATGGATCAGCAAAGTGCTCGTTCACTGCTCAACAAAATGTTGAAAGGTGACTATGTTGATTTACGAGTGTATTCGCTTCTAGCCTTTGATGCTTTTGAGCGCCAAGATTTTGCAACGGCCATTGAACACTGGCAATCAATGCAAGAGATGGTAGGACCAAATGATGCTCGCTATGAAATGTTGTCACGTAGTATTGCTAGTGCGAAAGCCAAGATGGAACCTGCAACATTGGATGATCATGCTGTTTCAGTCACCATTTCGCTAGGTAACGAGGTAGTACTTCCTCAGCAAGGTGTTGTGATTGTCTCAGTGCATTCTGCTGATGGCGCTCCGATGCCAATTGCAGCAGCAAGATACCCATTAGGCAGTTTCCCATTTACGGTTATTTTGGATGATTCAAACAGTATGATGCAGGGACGCAAGTTGTCTGATTTACAATCACTGATAGTACGAGTTCGGATAGATTCTGATGGTAATGTTGCAACTCGTGAGGGAGATTGGTTCGGAGAAAGTGATATCGCTGAGCTTGGCAGTGGCATAAAAGTTGAAATAAATCAGCAGTTTTAGTGTGCTCCCTTATAATTATTATGCAGGCTTACGACACGTGAGCCTGCGGTGAGTTGATTAAGGAAACTATAATGATGAACCGATTTGCATTAGTAGTCAGTTTAGGGCTACTGCTTGCCTTGAGTGGGTGTGGTTCAGTTCCTGATGATCAAGTATCACAAGATGATGTTAATGACCCTTTGGAAAGCTTTAACCGTGCTATGTGGGCTCTAAATTATGATTATTTAGACCCATATATTGCTCGTCCTATTTCTCTCACCTATGTGCAATATACCCCAACTGTTGTAAGGCGCGGTGTTGCGAATGTCTTATCAAATTTAGACGAACCGTCAAGTATGGTGAATAACATATTAATGGGAAATGGTGCAAAAGCAGTCGATCATTTTAACCGCTTCTGGATAAACTCGACGTTCGGCTTATTAGGTTTATTTGATATTGCTTCTGAAGCGGGCATTACTAAACATGATGAAAAGTCTTTCGGAGATGCAATAGGGCATTATGGTGTTGGTAAAGGGCCTTATTTGATGATTCCAGGATATGGTCCGTATGTTGTCCGAGAAGTCGGAGATAGTGTTGATGGGTTATATGCTCCACTTACTTATTTAAATTTCTGGGCTTCGATGGGGAAATGGGCACTTGAAGGGATGGAAAAACGGGCAGCTTTAGTTAATCAGGAAGCCTTGCTTGAAAGTTCACCAGATGCTTATTTATTTAGCCGAGCAGCTTATTTGCAGCGTCGGGACTTTACCGCTGAAGTTGAGAACACAGATAAAGTTGATGAAGCCGAAGAAGATTATCTAGACTCGTATCTGGAAGAAGGCTTTTAGGTTCTTTAGTGATTATGCGGACATCACTCGTCCACTGAAATACTCATTCGCGACAATATATTCTGTGTTGCGAATGAGATCATCTTGTACCTCGGCCCAATGATCTTTTTGTTTGCTTGTAGAAATCATAGGTACCACACCTCCCACTCTAATATTGAACGGAACGAGTTCCTTTGCCCAACTTTGGGTAAATCCAGATACCATACAAGTCGCATTTTCTATACCGGAAAAGTCGTGGCTGTCATTGATTGAAATAACATTCACAATAACACCTTTAACATTGTGGTAGCGCATACGCTCAGTACATGCCTGACCAAAGGAAAAAAGTGATGAAGCCATTAAAGCTAGGTTTTGAATAAATAACTCGGTTGGCTTTTCGTCAATTAAAGAAGGCATAGGGGATGAGGGCCAGTTGTTAATCAGAACGTCCGGCACAGTGTGATAACTCGACTCAATATTATCGAACATGCCATTCAAACTCTCTGGCGAGTAATCGCGAAGATGATAGCAATCAACGTGATTTGACAGCTCTTTGCAGCGACTATAAGTTTCGTACAGACCTTGTTTATCACTGTCACATAAAATGACGGTTGCACCAAGGCAGGTGAAATGTGTGGCTAGCGTACGTCCTAACTGTGAGCTTGCTGATGTAATTAAAACAATGGCGCTTTTGATTTCCATAATGCGCACCTTCTGCTGTGTCTTTAGTTATTCTGCTCAACTTTCGAACATTAAGAATGGGCGAAGGATGTGACACTTTGTGTGAAAGAACTCAAATAAAAGGTCTAGATTTGATTGCGCGTTACCAATTTGGGCTGTGTTTCACACAATGTGGTAATCCCATGAGAATCGTCGCACTAAATTTGAGTTCAGAGCTAAGTTTGTGCACGTAGCTGATCGTGACGATAAGCGGTAGTGAGCTTATTGTAGAGATCATAAGGCAGTGTCTTAGGCGGCGACTTAACCGCCAGATGCCGTCGCTCATGCCCAGATAAGTTGAGATAAACATCTTCTGGCAGATCTTGAGTATCTTCTGGTAAGTAGGTCAGCACTTCAGGAGTCAGGTAGTGACAGAGTTTGGCACTCGCCAGCCCACCATGATGAAAGAGCTCAGCTTGCCGGGCGGACACAGCATAAGAGCTTTGGTCATTGCGCAGAGATTGTGGCGCAGCAAGCTCAAAACGCTCCCTCAGAAGTTCATCAGTCGTTTGAGGTTGCTCAATAAGCTCAACGGGCGTGTTATCCCTGACATCGTTTGAGAAGAGAGCAACAAGCAAAGAAAAATCGGCACGTCGTCCTTGATGGACGGCGTGACAAATCCCTGAACCTATGTTCAGTTCATTGATGATTCCTGCCTTATCTAAAGTGTGTACTTGCATTTTGCTCTCCGCTTGATGCACTTATAACGGCAACGGACGCAAAATCTTTAGTTATTAACTTAACTAAAAAAACAAAAAAAGCCTGCAAATCTGCAGGCTTAGGATTGTGTGTTTTGTAATCGCCGTTAGGGCAATTAACCATTATTTAGCTAGGTTAGCGGCTACGAATTCCCAGTTAACTAGAGCCCAGAAACCGTTCATGTAGTCTGGACGTAGGTTACGGTAGTCGATGTAGTACGCGTGTTCCCATAGGTCAACAGTTAGAAGTGGAGTTACACCTTCTTCTGTGATTGGAGTCGCTGCGTTAGAAGTGTTAACGATAGCTAGAGAACCGTCAGCTTTCTTCACTAACCAAGTCCAAGAAGAACCGAAGTTGTTGATTGATGAATCAGTGAATTTTGCTTTGAAATCTGCGAAAGAACCGAATGCTGCATTGATTGCTTCAGCAACAGCGCCTGTTGGTTCGCCACCTGCGTTTGGCGCTAGACAGTGCCAGTAGAAAGTGTGGTTCCAAACTTGAGCTGCGTTGTTGAAAACACCGCCAGTAGAAGTTTTGATGATCTCTTCTAGAGTTTTGCCTTCGAATTCAGTTCCTGGTACTAGGCCGTTTAGCTTAACAACGTAAGTGTTGTGGTGCTTACCGTAGTGGTACTCAAGAGTTTCTGCAGAGATATGTGGTTCTAGTGCGTCTTTTGCGTAAGGAAGAGCTGGTAGTTCAAATGCCATTGCTCGATTCTCCATATAGGTGAAGAGAGAGAACTCTCTCGATTGCTTCCAATGTCGTTTTTGTTTTCGTCGGTACGACTGACTGATTTACCCAAGTAAATTGGTATATGTATTTTAGCAACTTTTTACTTTATTAAAACCCCAATTCATAATAAAAGTGTTTTATATCCGAACAAGATGTACTAAGACGAACTAAACGCAGAGCCTAGATTCGTCATAGCTCATTGGGCTGATAGCTCACAAAAATAGTAGGCTAAGCTTTTAATAATTTCGAATGATATGGTGATGAGTAAGTTTAAAGTCCATACTTATATTGTGCTTTTTATTCTTATTTAATGATTTAGAATGAGGGTCATCAAGTACGAACCCCATTAAGAGGAAGCAATGGAAACCATCGATAAGATCAAACAGCAAATTGAAGAAAACGCGATCCTTCTGTACATGAAAGGCTCACCTAAGCTGCCAAGCTGTGGTTTCTCTTCTCAAGCTGCACAAGCTCTAATGGCTTGTGGTGAAAAATTTGCGTATGTAGACATTCTACAAAACCCAGACATTCGTGCTGAACTACCTGTTTATGCTCAATGGCCAACTTTCCCACAACTTTGGGTTGAAGGTGAGTTGATCGGCGGTTGTGACATCATTTTGGAAATGTTCCAAAAAGGTGAACTTCAACCTCTAATCAAAGAAGCAGCAGCACGTTCTGCAAGTAACGAAGAGTAATACTGTTTAAATTTACAGTTTTTCTTGATTTATTAAGGCCACATTCGATAATGTGGCCTTAATTTTTCCGCTACTTATAACAATACTATGAGCCGATTATTCATCGCAGAGAAACCGAGTCTAGGTCGAGCAATTGCCGATGCATTGCCAAAGCCGCATAAAAAAGATCAAGGTTTTATTCGATGTGCAAATGGCGATGTGGTGACTTGGTGTATCGGACACTTGCTTGAACAAGTAGAGCCAGATGCTTACGATGAGCGCTACAAAAAATGGAACTTAGCTGATCTGCCTATCATACCTGAGCAGTGGCAATTAAGACCTCGTAAAACAGCCAGTAAGCAGCTTAGCGTTGTCAAAAAACTGATTAAAGAGCACAGTGAAATCATTCACGCTGGTGACCCTGATAGAGAAGGGCAACTGCTGGTGGATGAAGTGATTGATTACTGTAAAGTCGCGAGTAATAAAAAAGCATTAATTCAACGCCTTTTGATCAGTGACCTCAACTTACCTGCGGTAAAACGCGCTCTTTCCAGTATGCGCAGTAACCGTGAGTTTATCCCACTTTCAGTCTCCGCATTAGCACGCTCACGTGCTGACTGGCTGTATGGCATGAATATGTCACGTGCGTACACTTTGCTTGGACAAAAAGCCGGTTATCAGGGCGTGTTGTCGGTAGGAAGAGTACAAACGCCGATTCTTGGGTTAGTCGTTCGTCGTGACGAAGAAATTAAAAACTTTATTCCGCGCGATTATTTCACCTTGCATGCGCTAATTCCTTATCAAGATAGTAACGGCGTATTTGATATTCGTGCTCGTTGGAAGCCGAGTGAGGCTTGTCAGCCGTGGCAAGATGAAGAGGGAAGAGTTCTCAATCGTAAACTGGTTGAAAATGTGGCCCGGCGTATTGCAGGACAGCCAGCTAAAGTAGTTGAGTCCGAGCAGAATCAAATCAAACAATCACCGCCATTGCCTTATTCACTTTCTGCTTTGCAGATTGATGCAGCCAAACGCTATAACATGAGTGCGCAGCAGGTGCTTGATACATGCCAAAGCTTATATGAAAAGCATAAGCTGATTACCTATCCCCGTTCTGATTGCCGCTATTTGCCGAAAGAACATTTGGCTCAGGCCAGCTCCGTCGTCGATGCAATTGCTAATAACGCGAAAGAGCTTGTTTTAGCTGTCTCTGGCACAAACTTGTCTTTGAAATCGAAAGCTTGGAATGATTCGAAGGTCGATGCTCACCATGCGATCATCCCTACACCTAAAAAAGCTACTGTGAACGCACTTTCAAGCTATGAGATGAATGTATATCAGCTGATTGCGCGCCAATATCTGATGCAATTCTACCCCCATGCAATCTATGCCGAAGCTAAGCTAGTGTTCGATATTGCTGGTGGTATTTTTGTTGCCTCTGGTCGTCAACTTATGTCTGCGGGTTGGAGAGTTCTAACCGGTAAATCTGATGATCAAGATGAAGGTGTTGATACCGTACCACCGCTGCCTGTTGGTACAGAGCTGATTTGCCGAGAAGGTGAAATTAAGGATAGAAAAACAGAGCCACCAAAACATTTTACAGAAGCAACTCTATTGCAAGCGATGACCGGTATTGCCCGATTTGTCGAAGATAAAGAGTTGAAAAAAATACTGCGTGAAACTGATGGTCTAGGAACTGAAGCTACCCGCGCAGGGATATTAGATACCTTGTTCAAGCGTCAGCTACTGAAGCGAGAGGGCAAGATTATTTGTAGTACACCCGCAGGAAGAGGCTTGATTCATGCCTTGCCTAGTGATTCTACCTACCCAGACATGACCGCTCATTGGGAGCACCAATTGCAAGCTATGGCAGAGAAAGGCCAAGCCTACCAGCCTTTTATGCATGCACTTCAGATGCGGATCAATGAACTCATGATTCAGGTCAAGACAGGGCCTGTCCCTGCCTCTCTTCAAACTTTACCTCCTGTAGAGCGCCCTGCTTATAAACGTGGTAAGCGAAAGTTCACAAAGTCTGCTCCAAGTACAAAAAGTAATGGTAAATAGACCAATGATTGATTTTGCGTATATAAAAACCAGCACTTTGGTGTGATTTATTTCACATTTTAGCTTTAGTGTTACGTTTGTTTTTGGTCAGAGCTTTGTCATGGTTTTGTTAGGTAATATAATAAAATTTCGTTTTTATACTCGCTAGTCAGAAGCTCTATCACTGTTTAGTTGTAATTTTTCGAGTGCTGCTAAGTTTCGAATCATTAACATTGATATGTGTGGTCTAGTTGTCACCGCAATGCGCTTGCTTTGTCGTGGAATGTCAAAATCACTTTGGATATAAAATGAAAAGAAATAGTTTATTAGCAGTTGGTGCGTTAACAGTTGTTTCTACCTCCTCTATTGCAGCTCCTTATGTGGCTGATGCTCGTAGCCAAGCGATGGGTAACACCGGCGTAGTATCTGCAGATTACTTAACGGCTCCATTACATAACCCGGCGCTTGGGGCTATGTACAAAGACAATGACGACTTTGGTATTTTGCTACCTGCGATTGGAGCGAATATTAATGACCAAGACGACTCATTCACTTTGATTGATGATCTAGATAGCACATACAGTGATCTAGAAAATAACATTAATGACTATACCAACAGTCCAAATAGCCAAAGTGAAAGCGATGCGATTGCAAATGCGCGCAAATTGCAATCTGGTTTGAATTCATTGGCTGATAATGCCCCAATGACAGTAAATGCTGGTTTAAGCGCTGTAATTGCCATCCCAACTAGCTACATATCAGTGAACCTGTTTACCACGGGTTATGTTGAAGCTCTCGTCAGGCCTGAGATTGATGTCGTTGAAGGTGAGCCATCAACGGTTGAAGAAGCAGCTGATGTTTTAAGTGCATATGATAACTCTCAAGTTCACTTAGTGGCATTTGGTGTTACTGAATTCGGTATTTCATTTGCGCGTCAATTCCAAATTTTTGAACAGAATTTTTCATTCGGTTTCGCACCAAAATACCAATACCTAGTAACTTATTCACAGCTTGTTACATTGGAAGATTTCGAACTTGACGATTACGACCAAAGCGAAATATCGAAAACGGCGTTTAACATGGATTTAGGTGCTGTTTGGTATAAAGACGCTTTCCGCGTTGGTCTATCTGTAAAAGATGTATTCAAGCAAGAAATTGAAACCGAAATTGGTGGTTATACTTACGAATTGTCACCAAAAGCAACACTTGGTTTAGGCTATGCAGGTGATTTCTTCGCGCTTAGCCTAGATGCTGATTTAACGACGCAAAAACGTTTCAAAGAGTTTGATACAGACGACTCACAATTCGTACGCGTTGGTGTTGAAGCTAATGCTTGGGGTTGGGCGCAATTGCGTGCTGGTTATGAGATGGACCTAAAAGATAACCTACAAAACTCAATCACAGCAGGTATCGGTATTAGTCCATTCGATGTTGTTAGCCTAGACATTGCTGGTTCTTATGCTGGTGAAAACCAATTTGGTGCTGCAGCGAACTTAGCATTCACGTTCTAATCTTTCTGCATCAACAGAGCATAAGATTGAGCCCCTCATATTTGAGGGGCTTTGTTTTTTGTGGACTAATCGGATCGTTTGACACACTGCAACAATTGCCTATTTGTAATAGATTGATAACATGCGTTCATCTGGATTAATTAAGTCGCTGTTATGATCCCATTGGTGTACCACTCAATTTACTCTCAACTGCCGTTACCAGAAGGCCATCGTTATCCAATTAACAAATATCGATTGTTATATGAAGCAATTATTGAGAAGCAAAGTAACAATGCTGACTGGAAATCAGCATTTCAGTTTTTCGAACCAATACCTCTTACCTTGTTTGAGGTAAAGCAGGTTCACGATGCTGATTATGTTAACGCTCTCTCTTCAGGGACACTTCCTGCTGCCAAGATGCGCCGCATTGGGTTTCCTTGGAGTGAGGCCCTGATAGAAAGAACATTGTTATCCGCGGGTGGTACATGCTTAACTGCTGAACTGGCACTAAAACATGGGCGAGCTTTACATCTAAGCGGAGGTTATCACCATGCGCATAGAGACTTTGGCAGTGGTTTTTGTCTGTTCAATGATTTGGTGTTAGCGGCTCAGTATGCTTTAGATCGTTTTGACATAGATAAAGTGTTGATCATTGATAGTGATGTACACCATGGCGATGGAACTGCAACTCTCTGCTCTGAGCGCAATGACGTCATTACTCTTTCCTTTCATTGCGATAAGAACTTCCCAGCACGTAAACCAGAATCAAACCTAGATGTATCGCTTCCCAGAGAAACTGGAGACGAGGAATTTCTCAGTCATTTCAAATCCGTGGTTGAGATGGCGGTCAACCTCTACCAACCAGATCTTGTCATCTATGATGCGGGTATCGATATCCATTGTGATGACGAGTTGGGATACTTTAATGTGTCAACTAATGCTATTTATCAACGTGATTGCTTCATAATGCAGTTTACGCAAAGCAAAGCGATACCTATCGCTTGTGTGGTCGGTGGTGGCTACAGAAGCGATCATCAAACCTTAGTACCTATCCACATGCAATTATTTGAAGCAGCGTTAAGTACAACACCGTAGCAGAAAAAAAGCCACTTGGAACAGTGGCTTTTTATCATTCATAAAATTGATTGTTTTTTACAAAGCAGCAAACGCTTTGGCAACGCGTTCAACGTTTTGTTCGTTAAGACCGGCAAGACACATACGACCACTGTTGATGAGGTAAATCGCGTGTTCGTTGCGTAGCGTTTCTACCTGCTGTTGGGTAAAACCAGTGTAGCTGAACATGCCTTTCTGTTTAATCAAGAAGCTGAAGTCTGATTCTGGACGTAGCACAGTTAGCTGGTCGTGTAGTGTTTTACGCATTGTTTCAATGCGAGTACGCATACCTTCCACTTCACCAAACCACATGTTTTTAAGTGCTTCGGTATTCAATACGTTTGATACAACCACAGCACCATGCTTTGCAGGGCTAGAGTAGTTACGACGAACGGTTGCTTTTAGCTGACCTAAAACGCGAGAAGCTTCTTCGTCATTACCACAAACTACTGAAAGACCACCAACTCGTTCGCCGTAAAGAGAGAATGTTTTCGAGAAAGAGTTGCTGACAAAGCTCACTACATCTTTTTCTAGCGCAATTTTACGTATTACGTACGCATCCTCGCCGATGCCTTCGCCATAACCTTGGTATGCCATATCGAAGAAAGGGATCAGCTTGTTGTTCTTGAGCACTTCAATCACTTGGTCCCATTGTGCGTTGGTTAAATCGACACCTGTTGGGTTGTGGCAACATGGATGCAGCAGAACAATACTTTGCTCAGGCAAAGTACCAATGGTTGATAGCATGCCACCAAAATCAAGCATTTTGGTTTGTGGGTTGAAGTAAGGGTAAGTGTTTACCTCGAAACCTGCACCCGCAAAAATAGCATTGTGGTTTTCCCATGTTGGATTGCTTACCCAAACTTTTGATTTTGGGAAGTAATGGTGAAGAAAATCCGCACCGATCATTAACGCGCCTGAACCACCTAAAGATTGAATGGTTGCGACACGCTTTTCTTCAATTGCAGGATGGTTTTCGCCAAAGACCAATTGTTGCACTGCAGAGCGGTATTGAACTAGACCATCCATAGGAAGGTAAATACAAGGTTGGCTTTCTGCTTTCGCTAACTGTGCCTGTGACTGAGCAACAGAATCTAACGTGGGAATTTTGCCGTTTTCATCATAATAAAGACCAATACTTAGGTTTACTTTTTCAGATCTGTCATCAGCCATAAACTGTTCCATAAGGGACAGAATAGGATCTCCAGCATAAGCGGTTACATGGTTAAGCACAGAAATTCTCCTTAATTAATTTGTTACTTGATAACGATCTGAGCGATGGTTTAATCCGATGATTAGGTTGAGCACGAGCCCGCATAGAATGGACAATGCAAGTTCGAAGTATCCGACAACGGATAGCGACACTAACATAATTGTGACGTCGACAGCCATCAAAAACCAACCCGCTCTCAAACCAATTTTGTCTTGGAGATATAAAGCTAGAATGTTGAAGCCGCCAAGGCTCGCTTTATGGCGAAATAGAATGATAAATCCGGTACCAAATAGGAAGCCTCCGAAGATGGCAGCGTAAAATGGGTTAACGTTGCTGATCTGAATAAACTGTGCTTGCGTATTGGTAAAGAACGAAACTAAAGCCACTGCGGTAAAGGTTTTCAAGCAAAAAAGCCATCCCATGCGGCGAATCGCCAGGTAATAAAACGGAAGGTTTACCAAAAAGAAAATCGTGCCGAATTCAATATGGAAGTTGTAGCTTAGAAAAAGCGATAACCCCGCAGTTCCCCCAGTTACCATACCCACTTGTTTTAAAAAAAGTACGCCAAATGATACTAGGCTTGTTCCCATCAATAGCGCAAACGCGTCTTCAAACCATTTATGGTTTGTGTTTGCTACTGCTGCCTCAGACATCTCTCTATCCCTAAAATAAAAATGTTAAGCAAATACACAAAATGTGCGTAATTAATATCACAGTGAAAAATATGTGCAATTAAAAACTTAAATATGAATTTTATGTGCGTATTTATTTAAATTATTGCACCAAATGTGTAAGTTAAAATCTCTAATTTGGTGCAATAAGTTGTTAGTAATCGAAGATACTGCCGTGTTCTTTTACTCGTTCCAGAACAACAGAAGTTTTAATGTGGGAGATAAGTTGAGTGGTAAATATGCGATTTATGAGGTCATTTAGCATATCCAAATCAGATACAAGGCATTTGATTAAATAATCAGACTCTCCAGTCGTTTTAAACACATCAATAATTGAAGCTTCATTATTGATAAAATTCAGAAAGTTATGTGTTTTTACGGTTTCGTGGTTAAGCAGTTTTACCTCGATGATCGCGATAACTTCCTGATGTAAAGCCTTCGGTGAAAGTCGTGCGTGATAGCCCAATATTAGCTTGTTATTTTCTAAAGTAATTCTACGGCGCGAGCATTGCGAGGGTGATAACCCAATAATTTCGCTAAGCTCTTGATTTGTAAGACGTCCATTGTCTTGCAGAAGTTGCAGTATCTTTACGTCGTAATCGTCCAATTGATTGGTCATGTAAAGCGATTCTCCTTTTTGATAGGTCAACGAGTGTAACAACTCCGTTTTGACCACACCATACTTCATTTCTATATCTTGAAATTTTGCTGGCATAGGAATTGCCTTAGGGCTGATGGTCTGCATTGAAATTCGATTGGCTTTGGCTGTTTGGTTTCAACATCATCATCACTATTTTGGAAGATTCTATGAAAGGACACTCTCAACCTGACAATTTACACCGAGGTTTGAAAAACCGACATATTCAGTTGATTGCTCTCGGTGGTGCTATTGGTACAGGTTTATTTTTAGGGATAGCTCAAACAATTCAAAGTGCTGGACCTTCGGTATTGTTGGGATATGCGGTAGCTGGTTTTATTGCCTTCTTGATTATGCGCCAACTTGGCGAAATGGTTGTGGATGAACCGGTTGCTGGTACATTCAGTCATTTTGCGAAACGATACTGGGGTGATTTTGCCGGCTTTATGTCTGGCTGGAACTATTGGGTTCTTTACATACTGGTTGGTATGGCTGAGCTTACTGCAGTTGGTATTTATGTTCAGTATTGGTGGCCAGAAATCCCAAGCTGGGTATCGGCATTGGTGTTCTTCGTTTTAATTAATGCAATTAACTTAACCAACGTAAAAATGTTCGGTGAAGTTGAATTCTGGTTCTCTATTATCAAAGTAGCGGCCATTGTTTGTATGATTGTATTTGGTGTCTATCTACTCACTACTGATAGTGGAAATCCGGAGTCTTCAATTTCAAACCTCTGGACACAAGGCGGTTTTATGCCAAATGGACTTTCAGGTTTGACGATGGCAATGGCTGCAATCATGTTCTCTTTTGGTGGGTTAGAGCTTATTGGTATTACAGCGGCTGAAGCTGAGAATCCTGAGAAAAGCATCCCCAAAGCAACGAACCAAGTGATCTACCGAATTCTTATTTTTTATATCGGTTCATTGGTTGTTTTGTTATCGCTTTACCCTTGGCAGAAAGTGGCGGAAGGTGGTAGTCCGTTTGTGATGATCTTCCATGCGCTAAACAGCGAATGGGTGGCGAACATCCTTAATATCATCATTTTGACAGCGGCTCTGTCTGTTTATAACAGCTGTGTTTATTCAAATAGTCGCATGCTATTTGGTTTAGCAAAGCAGAAAAACGCGCCACAAGCGCTATTGAAGGTAAACAAACGAGGTGTTCCGTTCATTGCTCTTGCGGTTTCGGCAATATCTACAGGAATGACGGTAGTGGTGAACTATTTTATGCCTCATGAAGCATTTGGTTTCCTGATGGCATTGGTTGTAGCAGCGCTCGTTCTTAACTGGGTGATCATTTCAATTACTCATATGAAATTTAAATTGAGCAAGATTAAGCAACGCCAAAAAACACTATTTCCTTCTTGGGGTCACCCAATAACTAACTGGGTTTGTCTAGTATTTTTGTGTGGTATTCTGGTTGTGATGTTCTTGATACCGGGCATGCGTTTGTCTGTTTACCTTTTACCTATTTGGATGGTTGTGATGGCGGTTGCTTATCAATTTAAGAAACGCTACACAGCGAAAGATGAAAACACTTTAGTCACGGCTGAATCATCGATTTAGTTTGCTGTTTTAATCTCATAAAACCCAATCTAGCCGCAGTTATCGAAAAGGAAAGCTGCGGCTTTTTCTTACATAAACTTCTTCAGTTGGCAAAAAGAACAAGGTGTTTTTCTTAATCGCGAGCGATTTTTTTACCACATAAGCATAGCAAACGAATGACTGATGGATTATTAGTCAGTGTTTGAGAAGTTATGAATGGAGGAATAATCCTTTCGATGTAAGTATTTTCCTGTTTTGCAAGACCTGATCTTACGCAGTGATACCGTCTGATACTATGAGGTTTGGAGGGGTTCATATGTCTTTAAGCTTTAAAAATTACACTGTACTTGTTGCTGATGATTCTAGGTTGGTGACCAGTAGTATAACAGCTTTGCTAAAACAGCTTGGTTGCGAGCAAATTCATTGTGCGTACAAGCCGTTAGAAGTACTTGCAAAATGCAGGCAGAACCAGTTTGACTTTATTATCTGCGATTACAACTTTCAGAGTCAGATTAATGGGTTCCAGCTGTTAGAAGAGCTTAACCACTTAAACCTCCTACCAGCACGTACGGTTTTCATGTTTCTTACTGGAGAGAATGATTTACGTATTGTTCGTTCTATTATTGATGCCGAACCTGACGACTATTTGCTGAAGCCTTTTAAGAATCAATTTTTCGTAGACCGTTTAACGAACGCTATTAGGCGAAAATTGGCTTTACTGCCTATATATGAACAGCTCACTAAACATGATTATTATGGGGTTATCGAAGCGTGTAAAGAGTGTCTGGAAACACGTCCGGAGTATTCTAAGTTAATTCGCAAATTTAAGGCTAACGCATTAGTCCGTTGTAAGGAATATCGAAGTGCACGAACGGAGTACGAAGAGATGCTTAGCGAAGACAATTTTGACTGGATTAAAACTGCACTTGCTAACACCTTCATTGAAACTGACGAAGTTAATCGAGCGAAGGAGATTCTGGATACAGTGAATAATAAGGATGAGAATCCTTATTATCATGACGAAATGTCAAATATCGCTGTGTTGAACAATGACCTTCCGCAGGCTATCAATCACCTGAAGCAATCTGCAATGTTGTTAGATTCGGGTGCCGAGCGTGAGTTGGTAATCGCTAATTTATCGTTAGCGAACCAGAGTTATGGTGATGCAGTGACCTACATGACTCGCTATTTTGACAAGAACAAAAACACGTTTAGGGGTAATGTCTACACCCAGCTCAATCTTGTCCGTTGTCACCTATATAAGGCGATGGGGATAAAAAATAAAAGCTTATTCGATCGCCAACTGCAAATGCTCAACCCTTTCATTGATGAAGTTAGGAAGCGAGAAAGTCTTGATCATGCTTATCGGATGATCATTTCTCATATTGCACTTATTCGAGGTGACCTGAGCTCCGCTATTAATGAACTCAAATCTGTAATGCAGCAGATTAAAAATATGCATTTCTACGATATTTACCATCTGGGCTATTTACTTGAGCGATGTTCTTATTTTAATGAGGTGAAGCAAATATTGCCTCAATGTCGAATTGCGATGGATGAGAATCAACACCCAAGTATCCTTCGTAGTCAAACTCATATGCTATTGAGTTTTGAATCACGATTACAAGGTGCGATTGAAGAAGTTGAAACGCTGCGTAAGCAAGTTACCGAAGCGACGATAAACGCGGGTGATTCTAAGGCAATTACTCAGTATGTTGATATCTATTTCCGCTTACATGAATTGTCCCCTAACTCTAGAAGGCTGTGTATTGCTATTGTCAGATTCATTGCGCAATATCCTTTTGAGTACAATGGTAATTATAAGATTTTTGACAAGATAAAAGAGTGCCATGAAGTCATCGTTAAGTTGATGACAGAAGAAGAGTTAGCGGAAGCGAATTACCTACCGCAATACGAAATTGCTAAAAAGAACATCACGTTAGTGATTGAGAAATAGAGCCACAAGTTGGCTCTTTTTTTGTCATCCCTAAACCACCGCCTTGGGCGGTGGTGATTGAATCTTGGGGCTATTGCCCGAAGGAATGCCCATGTTAGAAGTGAACCTCTTATTCACCACAAGTAAGAGGAAACAAAAAACATGGGCGACTACAGAAGTTAATCACATGTCCATTGGTGTTGTAAATACCATATAGTTTGGACACCGAAATACAGATTTAAGATCTTGAAAGGGAATGCAGGTAAGGAGCTTTATCGCTCAATCTATATTTTGTGCGATATGAAAGATTGTGAAGTCTTGGAGTTAAATATTCAGCCGGATCACGTTCACTTGGTTGTGATAGTTCCACCAAAAGTATCGATATCAACGTTGATGGGGGTATTGAAAGGACGTTCAGCAATCCGCTTGTTTAACAAATTCCCACGTATAAGAAAGAAACTGTGGGGGAATCATTTTTGGGCAAGAGGATACTTTGTTGATACGGTGGGCGTAAATGAAGAAATCATCAGGCGGTACGTTAGGCACCAAGACAAGAAAGACCAAGAATATGAGGCGCAGTTAGAGTTGAAGATGAACTAACAGCGCAAGTATGCCCCCTTTCAGGGGGCTGTAAACCAAATCCGCCTTCTAAGAAGGCGGATTTTTATCTTAATGGCGCCTGAACCTCATCAAACGCCATTTTTTCTTTGTGATACAGTCACAGAAACTACTGTAACAGCCGCTAGGAATCATTACGCATTACTTACAACTTACAGCAGCTCAAAATTCTAAACTAGATCATCGAATAACAAAATTGAGTCCATCTATATGAATCAACAGTTAAGATTCTTATTTCAGAAAGCCATTTACGACATAGTTTACAAAGTAATCATTATCTTTAAGCATGTTCATGGTTAATCCGCTACCGTTTCGAGACATGATTTCATCAAAAGCAACTTGCATCACATCGTCACCAGAAATAATTTCATCATTATATTTGGTTTCGTAACCAGCATCAGTATCATCACAGTAACTAGATTGATTTGTGATTGAAATTGAACCATGCGCATAAGAACTGTCATAGTAATATGCTTCTTGCTGTTCTTTGCATGAATTTTCTATATCACGTATTTTAAATAGCATATCTACGAAGTCTGATTTTGAAGCCCCCATATGCATGGCGTATCGAATAGCTGTATTGTAGGCAGGGTAGAAATTAGATATTTTTTTACCATCATTAATCCAAATGCTTTCGTCATCATGGTCACTCACATTAGTCGGAATAAGTAGTGTTCCATTAGAAAGATTAATTAAGTTAAGCATTTTGGATTTGGAAAGGATTTTATTATCTGCGATTAAAGTTGCTAGACCCTCATTAAACCAACGATCAGCAGATATAGTAAGCATTACCTTTCCAACGATATTAGCTGATATTGTATGTGTTAATTCATGGTCAAACATAAAATCCAGAGCTGAACCCGAATTGTCCGCACCAATAATGATGCCTTCGTAATTGGCTGTGCCATTACTGCCAAGTTCAGTTTCTACGCAAATCTGTAGTCGATTCTGTGAGTCAATGCCGAGGTCAGTTGCAGCATTGACATTGAAGTTATTACTACCAACCAGAATATCAAATGAAGCTTGAGCAGACTTAATCATGGACTCTAGCTTTTCAGCGCTCACAGAGTTGCTTGTTGTGCCAATAAGAAAGTCATTTGTAGCGAGCACACTGTTGCCCACACAGTTACCAATTAGCATAGAGCCACTGTAGCTGTATGCTGAGATTGAACTTGTATTACGACCACGACCACTACCACTACCACTGTCATCACCACCACAACCAGCAAGTATCGTGGATGAAATGAGTACTAAAGTCGCTAGATGTTTCGAGTTTTTATGCACAAAAATTCCCTTTTTTACATTTAATTATGTTAATTGTTTTTACGTGTGTCATCATACTAACTTTACTTGACAATTAATTTGAAGAATATCATATGCTAAAGTAATATTTATCATACTAAGCCTCGCTGTAGATTATTTTTCTTACTACATCAATAGCTCCTCAATTAGCCTTCGAATCACATCTATATCACCACTAGACAGCCCTTTAGATGCAGATTGAACCTTGTGGCTAACAAATGGCGATGATAGCCCTAACTGACAGGTATCAAGCACTATATTAATCAACGCATCATCACTAACTGAAAAGCTGATATCCAACTCCTTGAATCCGTCACGTCCCTTAAACGGAACAAAAAATTTTGGATGTAGGTGATGTGGCTGAAAGCTATTTTTCAAAAAAAGTTGTCGCATTTGTTCAGTTTCACCGTAGAGCCGATAGCGCCACATTGAATGAACTTTTAGCTTAGTTTCTGTTGAATCCAGTAGGGCTATCAAATTCTGGACGGCGGTAGATATAAACTGAATATCAGTAAATTTCCCCGCATGGTACGCATCAACAGCCTCTGATTGATACTTATCATCGTGCGGATAGAGAATGCCGGAAATACTCGTATAGAGTATCGGACGTTGTTCGATTGCCATATCCACAAAATGTCCTACGTCGTGCTCAGTCACTGGATTTACTATTTTCCAGCCACATTGCTCTCTGTGCGCAACTAAATGGTCAAACTTGGGTTTGTATGCATGACTGACCGTGATCGTTTTTATTTTCCGCATAATGTCATTCCTTTAAGGGAGAAGACTAGTTCAGATATGCTCCACCGTTCGCGCTGATCGCTTGCATGTTTAGTGTTGACTGAGCAGGGTTAACAAGAATGAACTCTTTAATCGTGCACCAAGAAAGAAACTGCTTAGTTGAAGCAAAATAGTCTTTATTGGTTTTAGCTGATCGACCTTCGGAACGCAGGTGGTCAAAATAGCTCAGCATATCGCCTGTGCTTGGCTCTGAAAGCTCTTCTCTATCAAGATAGTCTAGGAAATGACTGACTCGTTGCTGAAGTTGATGAGTCGTTAAAGCGACAACACCTTCTGTATTTTTAGATTGGATGAATTGAGCAAGCCAGCGGCGGAAATGATACGACGGAGAGACGGTTTGCAGGTAGGTACGTTCGTCTTGTAGATCGATATGACGAGGTAGTTGAATATCATCTTGAACAGCAGGAAGTGAAGCGTAGTAACGATTTTGGTCTTCTTCACGATAATTGTTACGTAGTGCTTCAACAACAGTATCGATAGAAGTTGAGCAGGTGTAGAAATCCATGTCGGGATCTTTGAGCAGATCGATGAATAGACTCTTTAAATGAGCAGTCATCTCAAGATTTCGAATAATCGCAAGTTTGCGTTCTTTCGTTAAAAGAGAGATGCGTTTTTCAGTAGGGTAGCCTTTCTTCTGAAGCGAAGAAGGGAAGTTTACGCGAGTATAGTAGACGCTAGAAGGATGTTTGAACAGGTACATATGTATCACCTTTATGTATCAGTGACTTTTGTACCGTAGAAAAGAAAAAAGCTGTTGAAAAATCAACAGCTTAGTTCATAAAAGTGGCGGAGAGATAGGGATTTGAACCCTAGGATAGCTATTAACCATCGCCGGTTTTCAAGACCGGTGCTTTCAACCACTCAGCCATCTCTCCGTTGTTGAAGCGAATATTAACGACCAAACCTAAGCTTGTAAACCCCTTAATGAACTGTTTGCTCTAATAATGTACGTTTTTACAATATTTTTTTGTCGGAGGACTTTTTGATTAATTTAATGTTAATGAGTGGTTGATTTATCATATAAAAACAGCCCAGCAAACCAAATATCAAGGTAATATTTAGGGGGGCTTTGCTCTGATGACGGCGTAGCTGTTGGTATACTTAATATAGTTAAATAGGGTTAACTAGCTCCTACTCGTGACTAACTTCAATTTGAGAAAAGCTCACTGAGAAACGCTGGTTTGCATATGAAGGGGTTGGCTTGAACTGAGGATATATCCCAGCTTTGAAATAGTAGGCTATATCGTCATTGGCCCATTTTGAATCCATTGTGACCTTCTTACCTTCTTTAGTCTTTGAAAATGGTTGTCCCCAATAGAGGTTACGTTGGACTCTTTGGCTACCGTCTGTTTGCTGGGTCGTAATTTGTAATCCGTTATCATCCACCACAATTTGATACTGCCAGTCGATTTTGCTGGCATATGTGCCCATTTCAATACTAAATGGCCAAGCGTTGCAATTCGACTCGTTGTTTTTACATGCCTTGTTATTTGTAAAAAAACTTTGATTAAGTTGTACTCTAACGGGCTTATCGTCACCTTCCCAAAGTATCTTTATCAGCGCTTGCTTGATTTCCCAACCATGTACTTGCCCAACAACGACTTTAGGTAACTGACCTAGAACGGAAGGGTACTCATCGATTCGCAACGTTGATGTGAGAGTATGGCGGTGAGTCTGTGTAGCTGAATCATTGACTTTCCAGCTCGTGTTACTGGTATTGGTGCTACATGTGCTGACACTGTCCGTATTAAATAACTCTCTTAACTCTGAACGGATATAATTAGAGTTAGCTGTCGTTACCCCATACCCCATGTCTGCTGAGAAATGCAAACGTTGATCTTCAACCTTAAAAAAGGAGATCAATCCAGTCGGGTAACGGTATGCCAAATTGGTTTGATTAGTTAATACAAAGGATTCACTTTGTGGGGAGTTAAAACAGTGCTCGGGGGAAAAATCAGCAACCGTCGTACTGTTATTCTTTGTATTCCAGTCTTTTTTAGTGACAGGAATGGAAAGCTTCCATTTATTAATATCCCACTCTAATGGTTTTTGGACATAGAAGTTTTTTTCTACGACGTTTAGTTTGGCAAATTGCACTTGAGACCAGCTATTGATGCCATCACCATCGTCATATTGGTTATAGACACCAGCTTTGAAGTAACTAAGTAAGTGGCTCCAGTATTGAATATTGTGGTTTACTTTTTCGACATTATTGACTTTGATAGTCAGTTGACTTTCATGCACAGTAATATCGAAATCTGTCATTTGCTTTAATTTTGCTTCCCCTAAGTCGAATTTTTTATAAGCATTGCTACATTCTGATGCTAGCGACTCTACTGAAGTGCGGCAATCTAAAGCATTTAACTTTATCGTGGCCCAATAATGGCCATATTTTCCATTGCGTTCTGCTTCATAAGTTATACGTAATAGAGGGTGAGGTATGTAACCATGACCACTGGAATCAGTGCCTTTGTTGTGTATTTGCAAGAAAGTCACTTCGTCGCCACTTACTGCTTTCTCTAATGTCGCCTGTATATTGATTGGTTGAAGACTTGCGCTAAGTGTTCGTTCAATGTTTGGCTCAGCAGTATCAAAGTTTTGATTAACGCGAATTTCAGAACGGTTTTTATGCCCACTGATAGTAAAGGTTAGATTTTCGCTGCTTTTATCAACGTAGAAGTATTCATCTACGTAGCCTGATAAAAGTTGATGGCTATTCGCGACATTACTTTTATTACCATCATTTAAGTGGGGATTTGAACGTTGCAAACTTGAATTAGACAGAATGTTATTGAATTTTGCGAATTCGGCTGCCGTCACCATATTATCTGTTGGCAATTTATTTTGCGTATCTTGTTGTAGGTTCGATAAATTTGTATTTGACCCACAGCCGAGTAATGCTACGGCTAGAAGTGGCAGTAAGCAATTAGAGTTCAAGTTTTATCTCCCGTCCAGATAAGATGCTTATTATGGTGGGGATTGTCATTTCACGGTAATGTTATGTCTTGATATCGTGCGCTGCTTGGGAATTTTGAGTGGTATTTTCAGAAACAAAAAAGAGAGCCGAAGCTCTCTTTCTAGGTGTATGGTCGGACTGAGAGGATTTGAACCTCCGACCCCCGACACCCCATGACGGTGCGCTACCAAGCTGCGCTACAGTCCGATTCGCGTAATCTAATTAGTTTTTGTATATCAGTCAATACGAAAATCTTTTAAACCGCTGATTTAATTATCTTTCGCGTAAAAACGTTGCAGTTCCGTGAAGCCCTGCATTAATACCGGCAGAGTTGGATTTTCGTCTTTCAAACGTTGGTAGTTGTCATCGTAAAGTTTGAAGTTACCAAACTTATCGATAACAGTCGTTTGTTCATCGGTGATAAGTGCAAGCTCGCGAGCATCACCAGCTAGAATCCATTTTCGTTTAGTTTCATTAAATAGGTTTCTACCACTGCTGAAATCACTTGGATTCGAAGATACCCCAAGTAAATCTTGCATAATAGTGACAGAAAAATCTAAATGGCTAGATCTGTGCTTATATATACCAGCAACTCTTCCTGGCCAGTGAATGATCATTGGAACATGTAACTGATAACTACTGTAGTTACTGTTTGCGCCCCAGCTATTTGTTCTTGTTTCATTAAACTCTGTACCGTGATTAGACGTGATAACTACAACGGTGTTGTCTAAGAGTTCAAGTTCATTCAGTTTAGTGAATAATCGGTTAAGTTCATTGTCAGCTAAAGTAACCGAATGATTGTATCCCTCACGTAATCTGTCACTCGCTGAACCATTGGAGGCTATTCCATCATACTGGTCAAAGTTATCGACCGTAGATAGCTCCAAATAGCTAAACCATGGTTGCTTTTTCTGCTGTTCAACCCAAGAAGTCCAACGAACTATAGTTTGCTCATCATTACTCGCTTCGGAGCTGAAGGGCTCTTTAAACATGTCCAAGTTACGGAAAATGGTTTCTTGGTAAAGTGAGTCATCAAAATTTACGCCACTGAAAAGGCCAAACTGGTATTTTTGCGATGCAAGTACATCCAGCATAATAGGTGCATCGCCTTGTGCTTCGATACTGCTTGCATAACTACTAGGCAGACCATAAAAAAGTCCAAATAAGCCAAACATATCGTTGCTAGAACTGTAGTGGTTAGTAAAGTTTAAGTTTTCTGCTGCAAACTTAGATGCATTAGGCATCAACTCAGGTGTTAGGACATCTGCACGTAAATTATTCACGCTGACTAATAGAATATTGAGGTTATTAGCACGACGTCCAAATTTGATTTCTTCAATTGGATAATTGACTAAATCAACCGTGTTCTGAGTTTCTTCCAAGCGCTTAAGATATTCATCTCTGTCTAATAAACCATGTTTTTCCATAAACGATTTTGCTGTCATTGGATATGACAATGGGAAATTCGCTTTCTGGCTAGTCACTGGACTATAGAAGTAAGCATCGGACCATACGTATACAAGATGGCTGGCAATAAAACTGATGAAGAATACTGCGGCAAGTGGGCGACCAATACGTTTATGTGTCAGTTTACGTTGCTTACGCCATACCCATTCAGATAAACCCAACTGCAGTAAGAAAATCAGAGGTAGTATTACGAAGAGATGTTGAAGATCTGAACGTACAGCACTGCTTTCATCACTGAACAGTAACTCCCAAACAACGGGTGTTAAGTGCAGGTTGATAGTCTGGTATGCCTGAGTATCAATAAGCAGGACGGTAAGACCGAATGTTGCGAAACAGACGGACACAAAACGGAACAGTGAACGTGATGGGATCAAAAATGTTAACGGGAAAAGCGTTAATAAATAGATAGCAAACACTAAAAAGCCAAAGTGACCCACCCATGAAAGCGCGAGATAGAGCTGCCCTAGGAAAGTTTCTGGCCACGGCGATTGTGCGATATATCTTGTACCAATCAGCATTGCTGCGATGATGTTAAAGAAGGCAAACCAATGCCCCCAACCGACAAGACGTGATACGCGTTCGCCGTATGTGTTTCCGCTATCTACCATGTACTTTTCTAATTATCCGTTTTTATATTTAAATTCAGTCTGCTAATGATGACATTAATGCTTGAGAAAACTTTTCCGCAATAGCTTTACGTTGTGATGCCGCGACATTTTGATTTAAAACGTTAGTTGCAACATTTCCCGCAATCATCAGCGAAAGTTCAGGAGACGCATTATGTTTATCAAGAACGGCAGCGATTTCAGTCAGGATAGCTTCAACTTTTTCGTCGCTGTATTTCGATGTTATAGGCATAAATACTCTAATGATGATAGTAAAAACGGCTTATGATAACCTACTATGCCTTACAACTGAAACCAGAACGATGATTATTTCACTATGAGTCTGCACCTTTCTAATGTCATTTTGCATCAATTAAGCAAAAACAATAACGACGAGTTGACGGTTAACTTCCGTGCTCAATCTCTTGATAATGATACATCAACAGAAAACCTAGTATCCGAACTACATCGCGTTTTTAACGCGAAAGCTGGCAAAGGTTTTGGCTCTTTCAAGTCTGACAGTGATTTTCAAAACTGGTTACAAGAAATGCGTCAAAGTCAGCGTTCATTTTACGATTTTTCTCAAATAAGTGCGCAACGTCTCAAAGATGAGCTTTCAAAGTACCCGTTTGCGGATGAAGGTATCTTAGTGATGGCTGAATATCAGTCCTTAGCGACGGATTTCCTGTTAGTAGGGATTTTACCTTTAAATCAAAGCCTGAAGGTGACGGAAGGGTTAGACATCAGTGCAACAGACTATCTTGATATTAATAAAATGGATATTGTTGCACGTATAGATCTTTCTAATTTTGAAACAGACAAAGAGTCGAATCGCTACCTTTCTTACATTAAAGGCAGAGTTGGGCGCAAAGTTTCAGATTTCTTTTTGGATTTTCTTCAAGCAGAAGTTGGCCTTGATGCAAAAGTGCAGAACAAAGTGTTGATGCAAGCCGTTGAAGATTTTTGTAGTGATTCAAAGCTAGAGAAAAGTGAAGCGATTAACTATAAAAAGCAAGTTTACGACTACTGTAATGACCAAATAAAGGCCGGAGAAGAAGTTCAAGTTAAAGAGTTGTCAGGTGAACTTCCTCCTTCTCAGGATGGAACTAGCTTTATGGACTTTACACGTGAGCACGGCTACGAGTTAGAAGAAAGTTTTCCTGGTGACCGCTCAACAATGAGAAAACTAACAAAGTATGTGGGTGCTGGTGGCGGTTTGAACATCAGTTTCGACAGTTTGTTGATGGGCGAGCGCGTTTTCTACGATCCAGAAACGGATACTCTGACCATCAAAGGCACCCCACCGAATTTACGTGATCAACTTACACGCAAAAATTAAGATAGAAAAAGCCAGTTGGATTAATTCACTGGCTTTTTACTTATTGTATGTTGAACAACACTATCGATATACAAATCATTGTGTTATTGGGAGTGATAATTGGAACCCAAGCATTATGAATGCAAGTGGTAACCAATGACAAAGTCGATGAACAAGCGCACTTTCTCTGGTAAATGATCTTTGTGATTGTAAAGCATATAGATATCACGAGGGTTCGCACTCCATTGGTCAAGCACGCGAACCAGACTGCCTTCTGCGATGTATTCTGTGATCATCACGTTTGGCATTAATGTAATTCCCAACCCTTCAGAACAAGCAATGCGTACTACATCCAAAGTGTTTGCTTGGAAACGCCCTTTATCTAGGTTGGTGATGGTTTCACCTTCGGTATTAGTTAGCTGCCATTTCAACAAAGGGTGGCCTTTGAGAAGCGAGTGGCGGCTTAATTCCTCGGCATGCTTAGGAGCTGGGTTCTTGGCTAAATACATAGGGCTAGCCACTAATATATCTTTCACTTCGCTGATTTTACGAGCAATTAAGCTTGAATCCCTCTGTGGACCAATTCTAAAAATTACGTCCCATTCCGTTGGATCAAGTTGATCAGCTTGATTGCTTGTAGTGAGTTCAATACTAATCTCGGGGTACAGTTTCATGAACTCATTAAACATTGGCATCATTAAACGTTTAGTAAGGTTTGATGGCGAAGAAATTTTGAGTTTGCCTGATGCACCACGACACTCATCGGTGATCTCTTCGGTCATCGAAGCTAAACGATGCAATAAAGGTGAGCAATCTTTGAAAAAACGTTCTCCCGCTTCTGTAAGGGAGAGTTTACGTGCGTGTCGGTTTAGGAGCCTTAGGTTTAATGAATCTTCTAATGCTTGAATGCGACGAGTGATTGTTGCAACCGGAATCATCGTTTTACGAGAAGTTGCTGTATAACTTCCATTTTCAACTACAAGTCGAAAGAGATTTAAATCGTCTAGTTTCATTTTTCCTGACACATTATTTTACGAATTTGCTTAACTTATACGGATATCAAAATTCAAAGGTTGAGTCATGTCAACTTGTTTGACGATTTCATGACATTGCGTACATGTAGTATTCAACCAAGCTTTAGAGTGGAATATTTGTATAAACGCTAATTACTGACTATTTTTTAAATAATGAATTCACCTGCTTTGAAGTTAATGTCATCGCAAACAACAAGCGCATAGTGAGGTTAGGCTATGTACAAAACTCATCCTCGAGTGGAACCGACTCGGGTACCTGAAGCGGTTCGAAAGAAACTAATTATGTTGGTTGATGATGATCCTATTTTTAGACGTATCACAAGTGGTTATTTGTCTGCACAAGGCTATGAAGTTATGGAGGCCGAAAACGGTCTTGATGGTCTAAGAAAGTTAAGAACGGTTGAACCAGACTTGGTTTTATGTGATTTATCTATGCCTGTGTTAGATGGCATAGAGTTCGTCGAAGAAGTCAGCCTAGAATACCCATCTCTCCCACTAATCGTTGTTTCTGCTACAGATGAAATGTCTGATGTGGCGAAAGCTTTGCGATACGGTATAAAAGATTTCTTAGCTAAACCGATCGGCAATCACGCTCATCTAGGTTGTGCAATACAAAGCACGTTAGAAGATACCAATAACCATATTGCCGACCATCGTGATTTTTCAAGTCAATGGTTCAGGGTGGATGGTGGAGGAGATATACCAGAAGAACAAGAGTTGCATTGGCACCTAGACTTTTTGCGTTCAAATCCAAATGCCGCTCGTGACTTGCTGCATGCTTTATTACCGGAAAACGATACTTCTCAAGGTGTGTGGAAGTGCAGTTATCGACTGTTACAATCGACTGACACGATGCCATTAGTGTTTGATTACGCGTGGTTGATGAATGGTCAATTTGCTTTCTATTTGGTTGATTCCGCCACTAATGAACAAGACAACGTGGCGAGTACCTTATTGGTGAGAGCGCTATTTCATGATTATTTACGTAATTTGCGTAGCTTCAGTGCCGATCTTAAAGACTTGGCTGATATTTTAGAAAAGGGAATCGAATGTTCTCCTTGCGCTAAGCCAGTCTCTGCTTTGTTTGGTGTAGCCAATCTAACGGATGGAACCCTCTCTATTTTACCTGCCGGCTTGGATAGCCAATGGTCAAATGGCTACATGACTCAGCACATTGCCGCGGGAGTGAATCTTGGTGAAAATTGTCTGAAAAATTTTATTACCAAAGATCTTCTGATTCATGGTGGATGTCAGCTCTCATTAGGTAAAATAGGTGTGAGCAGTTTTTCACTTGATATACATCGTGGGGCAGGTGCGTAAGGCCTTGGTGGTTAGGTTGTAGGCTTTTACATATCTTAATAGTGTGAGCCTAGTATCTAGTTATTAATAACCCTACAATTACTCAGTGTTTGAGTCTGTTTGTTTAAGGTATAGTCTGCGCCGAAAACAATGATGCATCATTTTGTTTACTTGTATGTAACGAGATGCAAAAACAAGACTCAACACCAGCTCAGAGACGTATACCCATGGCAGACAAAGATTTTAAAGAACCATATAACGTTCTATATTTTTTAGGTTTTATTGCAGCTCTTTTAATCCCTACGCTTCCGGCAACTTTGACTTGGATTCGCGTATTCAGTGGATACGAAGGCTTCTAGTCATTTAGAGGTTCCACCATCAGTATTCGTCGTTACACATATAATATTGTTGGTGTTGTGAGTGTATGCCTAGGTGTTCTGGGCATCATCCTTCCTTTACTTCCAACTACACCGTTTATATTGCTTGCTAGCGCTTGCTTTGTTCGGGGAAGTCCTAGATTTCACTGTTGGTTACATCAGCACTCATTGTTTGGTCCAATTCTAGAAAACTGGTATCAGAACAGAGCCGTCTCCAAGAAAGTGAAAATTCGCGGGACGGTATTCATCATTGCGAGTTTTTCATTTTCTATCTGGTTTGTACCTCATACTTGGCTAAAACTTCTACTGTTTGTTGGGCTTGTGGTATTGATCACTGGGTTTCAGCGAATCCCGACCTACGAGTTGGTTGCTAAGCAGCAAGAAAATCACTAGCATTAGCGGGAAGTGTGCCCACTCTTCGAGTGGGCGTTTGTTTTTTCGGCACGATGAAATATTAATTTAGGGTGTGCCGGAATTTTAATACCAGTACATAGATTCATGTACTAAACGAACCGAAGTTAATTTAGTTATGACAACCGAAACTCTTTCACTGATCAAATCAAGCATCAAATCTATTCAAGACTATCCAAAGCCAGGAATCTTGTTCCGTGACGTAACGAGTCTGTTGGAAGATGCTAAAGCTTATCAAGCAACTATTCAGTTACTGGTTGATAAGTATAAGGATATGGGATTTACCAAGGTTGTGGGTACAGAAGCTCGTGGTTTCCTATTCGGAGCACCATTAGCATTAGAACTAGGCGTGGGTTTTGTACCAGTGCGTAAGCCGGGCAAATTGCCGCGTCAAACAATTGCTCAATCTTATGAGTTGGAGTACGGCACTGACGTGCTTGAAATTCATGTTGATGCTATTGAATCTGGCGACAAAGTCCTTGTCGTTGATGACCTGTTAGCGACAGGTGGTACCATAGAAGCAACGACTCTGCTTATTCGTCAACTTGGCGGTGAAGTAGAACACGCAGCATTTGTTATCAATCTACCAGAAATTGGTGGTGACAAGCGTTTAGAAGGTTTAGGCTTAAACGTTTACAGCATCTGTGAATTTGAAGGCCACTAATACCTTTTCAGTTGCAGGACAGTTGTGTTTATTCCCTGTCCAATGACTGAACAGTCAAATTAGGTGTAAACATCTACAACGGAAGGTTTCATGAGTTATCTTGCCTTAGCGCGTAAATGGCGTCCTACTAAGTTTAAAGAAGTGGTAGGGCAGGCCCATGTATTAACAGCTTTAGAAAATGCTTTGGCTCACAATCAGCTTCATCACGCGTACCTATTCAGTGGTACTCGTGGTGTTGGTAAAACTACGATTGGACGACTTTTTGCGAAAGGGCTTAATTGCGAAACAGGTATTACATCAACACCGTGTGGTGAATGTTCAACCTGTAAAGAAATTGATCAAGGGCGTTTTGTTGATTTATTAGAAATCGATGCTGCGTCTCGTACTAAAGTTGAAGATACTCGTGAGCTTCTCGATAACGTTCAGTATAAGCCAGCTCGTGGTCGCTTTAAGGTTTATCTGATAGATGAAGTTCATATGCTATCGCGTCACAGTTTCAACGCCTTATTGAAGACGTTGGAAGAGCCGCCAGAGTATGTGAAATTCCTACTCGCGACCACTGACCCTCAGAAACTACCGATGACGATATTGTCGCGCTGTCTGCAGTTTCATTTAAAACCGATCAGTATCGAAAATATTCAACAGCAGCTTGAACATGTGTTGAGCGAAGAGAAGATCGCATTCGAGAATAAAGCACTAGGTCTTATTGCTCATGCTGCAGATGGCAGTATGCGTGATGCGCTGAGTCTAACCGATCAAGCTATTGCGCTGGGTAACAACCATGTGAATCACAATATTGTGTCGCATATGTTGGGGACTCTTGATACAGACCAAGCACTGCATTTGCTACAATCAATCAGCTCCAAACAGCCACAGAAGGTGATGGAGTCTATTGAGGTATTTGCGCAGAATGGTGTCGAATGGGATGGACTACTTCAACAGTTTGCAACTCAGTTGCACCGTGTTGCTATGTTTCAAGCGCTACCTGCAAGCCTAGATAAATCGGCACCTGATGCAGAAAAAATCCAGTGGTTAGCACAGTCCCTTACTCCTCAGGATGTACAGCTGTATTATCAGATTGCGTTAAAAGGTCGCGCTGACCTTGCAGCTTCACCGACAGGTCGCATCGGAATGGAAATGATTGCCTTGAGAATGATGGCATTCAGACCTTCTCAAGTGTCGTTGACATCAGCGATATCGACTCAATACTCATCAGTAGAGCAAGCACCAGTTACTCCGCAATTAAATACAGCACCAATGACGATGGCTGTACCCAGCGTTCAGCAGCCAACTGTTGATTCGGTTCAACCTTCACAGACAGCAACTTCTGCAGGTGTGCCTGAACAATATAGTGCTCCACAGTATTTACAAGAGTCAGTTCATCAGCCAGTTGTTCATCAACAGTCGACGCATCCAACTTCTGAACCTGCATCTCAAGCTCAAGCAGTTCAGGCGAATCCTGCAATGCAACCAGCAATGACAGAAACACCTGCGCAAGATCGCAAAGCTGCATCACCTTTGACGGGGTTAAGGCACCAATTGCGCTCACAGCGCGAAGGTCTGAATCAGCAAGGTAACTCTGTTCAAGGAAATTCGGGGCAACAAGGTAGTAGTCCAAAAAAGTCTGAAGCGGCATCAGCAAAACCTACTTCGGTGTTAGAACGCGTGGCACAGCGTGCCCAGAACGCTTCGCCGATGTCGCCTTCTTTTGATACCAATGAGCCTGAAGAACAAGAAGCCTATCAATGGCGTCCAACTCAGCCGGTTGCTGACGTTGAAGTAAAAAAAGAACTGACACCGACTCAAATTAAAAAGTCTTTGGAACATGAAAAGACACCAGAGATGACATCGAAACTTATTGATGAAGCGTGTGCTCTAAGTGAATGGGCAAATCTGATTCAAAGTTTAGAAACGGCAAAACTCGTAGAGCAGTTGGCATTAAATTCGGTCTATAAAAAACAGGGTAATGTGGTTGAGCTTTTATTACGCTCTAGCCACGCTCACCTTAATACCGATAAAGCTCAAAGCGAACTACTACAGGCAATCAATACAAAATTAGGTGAAGAGTGTGTGCTTTCTGTCTCATTAGGTGAGGATGGTGAAACGCCACTTGAACTGCGTGAAAGGCTGTACCAAGAGAAACTTTCTCATGCAATGAGCCAACTATCGTCGGATCCTAATGTACAATTTATTGAGCGTCGCTTTAGCGCTGAACTTGATAAAGATAGCGTGAGACCAATTTAAGCGAAACGGAGGGGTTGAGATTTCAGAATTTTAACCCCACTGTATGTGAAACAATCAAAGATAAACCAGAGAGATAAAGATGTTTGGTAAAGGCGGAATGGGCAACTTAATGAAGCAAGCCCAACAAATGCAAGATCGCATGCAGAAGATGCAAGAAGAAATCGCAAACATGGAAATCACCGGTGAATCTGGTGCAGGTTTGGTAAAAGTTACTATCACTGGCAGCCACAGTGTTCGTCGCGTTGACATCGATGAAAGCTTGATGGAAGACGACAAAGAGATGCTAGAAGATTTGATTGCTGCTGCATTTAACGATGCTGCACGTCGTATCGAAGAAGCTTCAAAAGAGAAAATGGCTACAGTAACTGGCGGTATGCAATTACCACCAGGCATGAAGATGCCTTTCTAAAAAGTAGGTGATTGATGCGTACCAGTCATATGCTGGAGCATTTGATGGAGGCCTTACGTTGTCTACCTGGGGTTGGCCCCAAGTCGGCTCAGCGTATGGCCTTTCATTTGTTACAGCGCGACAGAAAAGGTGGGTTGCTGCTCGCTGAGGCGCTTGGTCAGGCGATGGTCGATATTGGTCATTGCAGTGAATGTCGAACATTTACCGAAGAAGAAACCTGCCACATCTGTAAAAATCCTAAACGTCAAGAAAATGGCCAGCTGTGTGTAGTTGAAAGCCCAGCAGATATCGCTGCCTTAGAAGCTACAGGACAATTTTCAGGCCGTTACTTTGTACTGATGGGGCACTTGTCTCCATTGGATGGTATAGGACCGAGCGATATAGGTTTAGATGTTCTGGATTTTCGTCTGCAAAGAGGCGGGATCAGTGAAGTCATTTTAGCGACTAACCCAACTGTGGAAGGCGAAGCTACTGCTCACTATATTGCTGAGTTGTGCAGAGAGCACCAAGTTTCAGCAAGCCGTATTGCTCATGGTGTGCCAGTTGGTGGTGAGTTAGAACTGGTTGATGGCACGACGCTATCCCACTCTCTACTCGGTCGCCAAAAACTTTCCTAAAATACGATTCAGTACCCAGAGCCGCTGCTTATCACAGCGGCTTTGTTTTATCTTCAATAAAAGAACTAAATTTCTTTTATTTCGCCATCAACAATTTTATAGATAATTGCCCCGATCATTCCCCCCACAATAGGTGCAACCCAAAATAGCCACAACTGCGAAATGGCCCAGTCACCAACAAACACTGCCACACCTGTACTTCGTGCAGGGTTAACCGAAGTATTAGTCACGGGAATACTGATTAAGTGGATTAAGGTCAAACATAGGCCAATAGCGATGGGAGCAAAACCTTGTGGTGCTCTTGAGTCGGTGGCACCCATAATGACGAATAAGAATACAGCGGTCATAACCAGTTCACAGACTAAGGCTGCCATGAACGAGTATCCGCCTGGTGAATGCTCTCCATAACCGTTACTCGCAAACCCTGACGCAACGACATCAAAGCCTGCCTGACCTGTCGCGATGACATACAAAACACCACCGGCGATGACTCCACCAATCACCTGAGCGAGTACGTAGGGAAGGATATCTTTGCTTTCAAATCGACCTCCGGCCCACAAGCCAAAAGTCACCGCGGGATTCAAATGACAACCTGATATATGACCAATGGCAAATGCCATCGTAACAACAGTTAAACCAAACGCCAATGATACTCCAAGTAAACCAATGCCAACGTCAGGAAATGCAGCGGCTAACACTGCACTACCACAGCCACCGAGAACTAACCAAAATGTACCTACGACTTCAGCAAGATATTTCTTCATTGTCACATTCCTATATGTAACGAAAGACATATCAGAAGCGTAGTTGAAAAAGACAAATCACTTAGCAGATCGAACAATTAATCTGTTTCAAAAGTGGTACTTGGGTTCAAAAACAGTAGAAATTAGGTCAACTGTTCGAGTTCAGTAAGATTTTGAAGTGCTTCTTGATTGGTTGAGCCGCAGACGATAGGGCAGGGTTTGAAGTCATGACAGACGTTTGGTCTTTCTGGTTTGCCAAATAACTTACATAAGTTATCGTCATTCAATTGAATGCATCGAATACCTGCAGGTTTACCGTTGGGCATGCCAGGAATTGGAGAAGATATGCTAGGTGCGATACAACATGCACCACATCCAAGTCGACAATTCATCGTGATCTACCGAAAGCAAAAAGAAGGGCGCAGATGTTAACAGAAAAGATTAGCCTCTGCAGACTTTTTGCGCTGATTTTTTCAGCATATTTACCCTTGAAATTTGTGTAGTGGGGGGGTATAACACGTCCCCCAGTTACTGACAGAAAGAATCCACCAATGACTACTCCATTTTGGGAAAGCAAAACACTAGAGCAAATGACAGAAACAGAGTGGGAATCACTGTGTGATGGCTGTGGGAAGTGTTGTCTGCATAAGTTGATGGATGAAGACAGTGATGAAGTGTATTACACCAACGTGGCTTGTAGCTGGCTAAATAGTAAAACCTGCGCTTGTAAAGATTATCCAAACCGTTTTGAATCGGGTGAAGAATGCCTAAAACTGACTCGCGATAAGATTGATGAGTTTCACTGGCTTCCAGATACTTGCGCGTATCGTCTACTGTCGCAAGAAGACTCTCTGCCACAATGGCACCCGCTCATTACAGGTTCAAAAGCCGCCATGCATGCAGCCGGTGAGAGTGTTCGCAATAAAGTGGTGTATGAAATCGATGTGGTCGATTGGGAAGATCACATTATCAATCATCCAAATCGAAACTAAAATCTAGCTAGTGTTCTGGAAATATCTGTCTGGAATCTTTTTAGAACCTTAAACAAACAGCAGTAGCATGCTACCCACACTGGCTGCAGCAGCGAGATATTGACCTGCAGAATATGATGCGTCTACTTCTTGCTTAATCTTATCTGGATGCTCCATACCTAGTGCACCATAGGTAAAGGCTTCAAGCTTGTCGCTGACGGTTTTATCTTTTGTATTATTCGTTCCCTCGTGTTCTAGGTCTTTTAGGGCTGCGAGTAATTTTTTCCCTTCATCGGACAGGGTTACTGTGTTTTGTTCTACTTTCAAAGGTGCTGGTGACTCTGAATCTAATGATGCAGTTCCTCTACTTATCAATACTATAGAGGTAGGATTGCTCATTGGGTTAATACCTACGGGATTCATGCTGCTCTCCAAATTCCTACACCAAACACTGTATCGACTGAATTATGTCAAACTTGCGTTATTTTTGAGCATTTTGTTTGTGGGAGAGTACTGAGTAGTGAGCATCTTTCCATAAGATGATCATGCATTACCGTTTTTGGCAGATTAGGCGAGTTATAATTATTTAGGTGCTGTTGCTGGAGTTATAGAAACAGTGAGAGTTTATCTATAACTCCTTTGACGATTAACGATGAGATAGCTACTGCAATTAAGCCTTTTTATACACGCGAATCATAAAATCCGCTTCACATTGCACGTTCGCTGATTGCTGTAGCTCCGCCTTATAAGCTTCGCTAGCGCGCCATGCGAAAGGTGTCATTTGCAATAAATCAAATGCTTCACTACCAGTTAAAGCCATCAAGTAGTTCACTTTTTCTTCGTGTTCTAAGGTAAAGTTCTCAATCTCTTCTGGCTGCTCTTCATGCAAACGTACATCCTTATAAATGCCTTGTTTGAACTCGAACAAATGCCTTGCCGCTGGTGTAACGGTGATAACCACGCCACCTGATTTAACACAACGATTCAGTTCATCAGCTTTGCAAGGGGCATAAATACGTAAGATGCCATCGAGTTTGTTGTCTGCAAAAGGTAAGCGGTGGCTGGAGGCCACGGTAAACTCACAATTTGAGTAGCGCTTTGCGGCATACCGAATAGCGACTTTGGATATATCCAGACCAAAGGTATTAGAGCCGGAGTATTGTTCTTTCAAGCAATCAGCAATGTAAGTGGTGTAGTAGCCCTCACCGCAGCCAATGTCTAAAAGCTGATGGTCTGTGTTTGCTAAGAAACGCTTACATAGTTCGGCTACTTTTTTACGCATCGGATTGTAATGACCGCCATCGAGAAAACGACGTCTTGCCTGCATCATCTCTTTATTGTCACCAGGATCTTTAGAACGCTTATGGTGAGCGGGCATCAAATTTACATAACCTTCTTTTGCCAAATCAAATTGATGATTGTTTGCGCAAGAATAAGTACGTTGATTAAGAGTGAGGGGAAGCTGGCAAAGCGGGCACTGATAAGCCATGGTGTTCTCAATGTAGTAAATGGAAGCGTAAGTGTAGCGGTAAGTTAGTGAAATAAAAAGGGACTCGCTCTTTCAGTACTTCGATCAACGTACTGTGTCTTGCTGTGTAAGAAAATGACATTTTTATTGTAGGAATAATTACTTTTTAGTGTACGGGGTGTGGGTATGAGGTTAGTATCTCTCGCGTAAAACAATAATATTGAGAGCAGTTGAACAATGTCATTTTCGCTTAAGCAAAAGTTAATTGGGGCTAGCCTTACCGCAGTTGTTGTTATGGCTGGTGTATTAACATGGTTGTCTATCGACCGTATCTACGATCAAACACAAAAAGCTATGTCAGAGCGTGTTGAAACTTTGACTACAGCTACCGCTAAGGGCATCTCTGATTGGGTTGCCGACAGAAAATCTATAGCGTCAGCATTTAAAGACTATGCGAATGCTTCAGATCCAATTCCATTTTTGCAGCAAGGTCGAACCTCAGGTGGCTTCGATGAGCTTTATTATGGTACGACCGAAGGGGTAATGAATCGTTCTTATCCGGAACGAAACAAAGCGGGTTATGACCCACGCAAACGCCCTTGGTACATTGATGCATCGGCAGCTGGAAAAATGATTGTAACAACGGCTTATCAAGACGCTGTAACCAATGCTCTGCTTATTACTATTGCTGAACCTGTGAAAGTTAATGGACGCTTTTCAGGTGTTGTCGGCGCAGATGTATTGATTGAGCAACTCGTTTCGGAAGTACTTTCATCAGATGCTGGTGATAACGCAAGAACCATGCTTATCGATACTCAAGACGGTAACTGGTTGGCGCATCCTGACAAGAAGCTAACTCTAAAGCCTGTTTCGTCAGTCTCTAACGCATTCACTATTGAAGCAATTACCAAAGCTGCCAAAGATAAAACTTTTATTCCTGTCGAACTGGATGGAGCAGCAAAATGGTATTACTTTAAAGCCGTTCCAGGGACACAATGGATTTTTGCAGTAGAGCTAGATAAGAAGACCGAGCTTGCTTCAACTGACTCTCTGCTGTGGGGGCTAATTTCTACAGCGTTCGTAATCACCTTGCTAGTGTTGATAGCTGTTTCATGGCTAGTTAACTTCCTAATTAGAGACCTTTCTCGAGTGAATAAAGCTTTGGAAGAAATAGCTTCAGGTGACGCGGATCTGACTCAACGTCTGGCTATTCATTCAGATGATGAAGTGGGACTACTTGCGAAAAACTTCAACCAATTCGTTGGCAATATGCAACAAATGGTAGCAAATTTGGGCAATGTGTCTGCTGAGTTGTTAGAGCAATCAGCGCATGCAGCAAAGCAATCTGATCAAAATAATGTGCGTATTCAACAGCAACAAGACGAAATCAATATGGTCGCTACAGCCATTAATGAAATGTCTGCAGCCACACATGAAATCGCCGGTAATGCTGAGCAAACAGCGAGCAATTCAAATGATGCGGTTATCGCTTGTGACGCCGGTGCTCGTCAGGTTTCTCAAACGCAGGTTTCGATTGAAAACCTTGCAACTGAAGTTGAAGTAGCAACGGGCGTTATTGCAGAGCTAGAAGGTCACAGCAATCAAATCAGTAATATCTTATCGACAATTCAAGGTATCGCAGAGCAGACGAACCTTCTCGCACTGAACGCTGCTATTGAAGCGGCTCGAGCTGGTGAACAAGGTCGAGGTTTTGCTGTGGTAGCTGATGAAGTTCGAGTGTTGAGCCAACGTACGCATGCTTCAACCAAAGAAATTCAGCAAATGATCGATACCCTGCAAAGTACAACGGGTAAAGCGGTGTCAATCATGAATGACAGCCGTGCACTCGCTGCAACCAGTGTGACTGATGCTATCAATGCTTCTCAATCACTCGAACAGATTAGAGGCGTAGTGTCAGCTATCAGTGATATGGCAACTCATATTGCGACAGCGGCTGAAGAACAAGCGTCAGTAACGTCTGAAATTACCCGTAATACACAAGGAATTCGCGATGTGTCGAACGAGTTCTCAATTGAGGCGCAAGATGCCGCAGAGCAAGCTGCAAGATTGTCTTCGCTTTCTCATGAGCTAGAATCTGAGATTCGTCGTTTTAAAGTTTAATACCATCCTAGATAAAAATATGATCAGATTGAGCATCGGCGAGCAGCGAATGGGCGTCAAACGCAAACGCGCATTCATTCGTCCCTGAAGCTCCGCCGAGCCATTCATGGCTCGGAGGGTTTGCTTATCGACGCCCATTCACTGATCAGGAAATTTTCCAGAATGGTATAAGACCTTGTAGGCGAGTAAATAAAAGCCCCGATAACCTAGTTTCTTGTAAAACTCTGTTTATCGGGGCTTTTCTATTTATACTCACTTAAATCACTAGAGCGAAGTTAGTCCGCAGAAATGGTTGTCGTCAGTAAGTGTTGCTCACCAGGTTGTAGTGTTTGACCTGCTGAAATGCATGGAGAATGGATGGTTGACTCAACACAGAACATGGTTTTGTAACCATCATCTGGCATATCGGCCATCGCTTTAGAACCTTGTGACCAAGGGTTCCAAAGTACGGCTGAATTATGACCACTGTTTTCAACGTATAGCGCTCGTTTTAGCACAGGATCGGACACCTTAATAATTTGCTCTGGCATGGTATAGATTCTGTCAATAGTGTCTGTTAGTACCAGCGATGTATCACCTTGGCAGATCTTTGACTCTTGCAATTTATCGATGTACTCAGTACCCATACCCGATGTGGAAATTTGAGTCACATCGCCAACATTCAGATAGGTGTGAAGCGCACTCGAGAACGTCCACGCTTTTTCATCAGTGTTGTTAACTTCCAAAGTGACTTTCAATTCATCACCTATTTCCACGAACAAGCGGGTCTTAAATTTATAAGGCCAAATTGCTAATGTCTCGGCGGTTTCCTCTAGCTCCAGTACGATAACAACGCCATGTTCATTTTCTCTGTGTTCTGCAAGTTTCCATTCACAGATACGAGCAAAACCGTGTCCAGGCTCAGCAATTTTGCCAAACCAAGGCCAACAAACAGGGATACCACCACGAAGTGCTGCTTTGCCATCAAAAGGTGTGTTGCTGCTCATCCAAATTAGGTCTTCTTTACCCGCAGGGATAAAGGAAAGGACATGAGCGCCATGTAAAGCGATGCCGGCTATAGCTTTGTCGTGGATAACGCGAACAATTTTTACGTTGTCTTTTTCAACGATGGTCACGTTGTCGGAAAGGTAGGTCAGTGTTGGGAGAGATTTTAAATCCATAAATATCATTCCTCGTTCAGCTTCTGTTTGACTTATTGTTATTTAAAAATCAAAGCGGTAGAAACTAAAAAAGGCGACACATCGGCCGCCTTTTCATCATTCTCAACGAATTTCTTCGCTAATGCTTACATTACTTAGAGATGTGAGCGATTAGGTCTAGAACTTTGTTTGAGTAACCGATTTCGTTGTCGTACCAAGATACAACTTTAACGAATTTGTCAGTTAGAGCGATACCAGCTTTAGCATCGAATACTGAAGTACATTTTTCGCCGATGAAGTCTTGAGATACTACTGCATCTTCAGTGTAGCCTAGAACACCAGCCATTTCGCCTTCAGAAGCTTCTTTCATTGCTTTACAGATTTCTTCGTAAGAAGCAGCGTTTTTCAGGTTAACAGTCAAGTCAACAACAGAAACGTTAGCAGTTGGTACGCGGAAAGCCATACCAGTTAGAAGACCTTTAACTGCTGGAAGTACAACGCCTACTGCTTTAGCAGCACCAGTTGAAGATGGGATGATGTTTTGAGAAGCACCACGACCACCGCGCCAGTCTTTAGCAGAAGGACCGTCTACAGTTTTTTGAGTTGCTGTAGTAGCGTGAACTGTAGTCATAAGACCAGATTCGATACCGAACTTGTCGTTAAGAACTTTAGCGATAGGCGCTAGACAGTTAGTAGTACAAGAAGCGTTAGACACGATGTCTTGACCAGCGTAAGAGTCGAAGTTTACGCCGTTAACGAACATTGGAGTTGCGTCTTTAGAAGGACCAGTCATAACAACTTTTTTCGCACCAGCAGTGATGTGCTTACGTGCAGTTGCGTCATCTAGGAATAGACCAGTTGCTTCAGCAACAACGTCAACACCGATTGCATCCCATTTTAGATCTTCTGGGTTACGCTCTGCAGTAACACGTACAGTCTTACCGTTTACGATTAGGTTACCACCTTCAACTTCAACAGTACCGTTGAAACGGCCGTGAGTTGAGTCGTACTTAAGCATGTAAGCCATGTAATCTACGTCGATAAGGTCGTTGATACCAACAACTTCGATGTCATTGCGTTCTTGTGCTGCACGGAATACGAAACGGCCAATACGGCCAAAACCGTTAATACCTACTTTGATAGTCATTATAGTTGCTCCACAACTTAATTTCTGTTTAAAGATAACTGGTAGTAAAATTACAAAATCCAGTAAACATCTGCAACAGATAATCCGACTTAACTTGTTTAAAGTCAAAAAAAACTGTCGCTTTTTTTCACAATCACTTACAAGTGATTAGTTTTTAAACGTGCTACTGCTTTTCATTGCTACCAATTGACGTAAAATAATCAATCTATGAGGTTATAAATGCTCAAATAACCCTGCTTGCTATGGTGAAAAAGTATGTGCTACAAATTCATATGTACGCAAGTTTTTAGAGAAAAAAGTCAAAAAATAATTATTAGAAAAGTGGAGTAAGTAAAGCGTGGTTGAAAAAGCCCAAAAGATGGAGAAGCCTGACGAATACTGGAAAGACCAGTTATCGGAAGAGGAATATTACGTATGTCGTCAGAGAGGAACTGAAGCTCCTTTCACAGGTAAATTGCTGCATAACAAATTGACAGGTGCCTACCATTGTACTTGTTGTAATGCACCTTTGTTCAGTTCTGAAAACAAGTATGACTCAGGCTGTGGTTGGCCAAGTTTTGACGCGCCAATTAATGACCAAGCTATCCGTTATTTGGAAGATCTGAGTCACGGAATGATTCGTACGGAGATTCGTTGTTCTGCTTGTGACAGCCATTTAGGTCACGTATTTCCAGATGGTCCACAGACCACAGGCGAACGTTTTTGTGTTAACTCGGTGTCGTTAATTTTCAACAAAAAGTAAAAAAGTTGGTGATAGATCACCAACTTTTGTTTGATAGCTACATTATTTCAAAGAGTTAGGGACGATATTCTTTTTGTATTGTCCCTGTTTGATCGATTTAACGACTGTTTCTGCAATTTCATCCAGTTTATCGAACTTCTCTTCATCGAAACCATAAAGTAAAACGAGTTCAGATTCGCTAGCGACAGGTACTTTGTACTCTTTACCCACCATGGCCCAGATATAGGCATGTTCTTTATCCCCGGCTGAGTGATAATTACTGGCAAGTGATTTGAATATTTCAATGTTGATCTTGTCCGGCTTACTCAGTTCCAGCGCACGATTAAGTAACGTAATGGTTTTTTCGCGATCCCGAGTGGTATAAAACGTCGCTAATGCGTACTGTAATTCCGCAGTTTCGAGTTCAGGCTTACCTTCCAACTGTAAAAACTCACGGCGAGCTTTATGGTCACCTTCTTGGCTCCATAAAAAGTATAATGACTCAGGTGTGCGTTCTTTACGTAATTCGGTTGTTAAACGTTTTAGGTCCTCTCCTGCATTGACCAGCGCATTCACTCGTTTTTGCTTGAGTTCCGCTTGATCAATGGTCTGAATTTGAGAGGCGAGTTCTAAACATTTTCGGTAGGTACTGGTTAGGTTGTACTCTTCAATTTTGTTGACTGGCGTCGGGTTTTTAAGTACTTCAAATCGATGCCAGATCAGATCCGTTCTCGGAATACGGCATTGCCCATCATCGACGTTGAGTCTTTGACATTGCAAAGCAGGGTTATCTTTACAAAGTTGGTCTGTATTCTTTTTACTTTCCAAGCATCCAGACAATGCGAAAGGCAATGATAAAACAATAATAGCTTTAGTTATGTTCATATATATTGGCCTGTAGACCTTACGAATAGAAAATCTTTTGTCGTACCGATTAAGGCTAAAATAATGCAGAGTCTATGCCACATTATGTTAGAAAAATGTTTAGCTTGTGATCGAATACACTTATTTATTTAGCTTGTCTTGACTCAATGTGCCAGCAAGTTATGTTGGCGCAAACCGTTAAATTAGGAATGCACCGTGGACGCAAATCAACTTGTTGCTGCAATTACACCTGAAGCCTATGAGCGTTTATTGTTTGCTGTTGAAACAGGTAAGTGGCCTGAAGGTACTTTACTTTCTCAAGAGCAGCGAGACTCTTGTATGCAAGCTGTGATGTTGTACCAATCAAAACATAATAATAACGCTGACCATATGAGTATTGGTGTTGGTGGTGAAATGGTTTTTAAATCTAAAGCAGAATTAAAAAAACGTTTCCAAGACAATCAAGAAGATATCGTACGTATTAATCCTAATCACGAGTAGTGATTAAGGCGGAAAAAGAAAACCCCGCATGCGAATACGGGGCTTTCTTACTCAATAAACGGCAATCAGTCTTAAGACTATAGTGACATTTCACCACGTAAAACTTGCTGCATTTTTTGTTTTACTTCCTCGTAAGAAAGATTTTGGCTCAATAGATAGTGCAGCTTTGCTAAAGCCGCTTCTGGGGTCATATCATAACCACTAATCACTCCCGCATCTGCAAGCGCACAACCTGTAGCGTAGCCCCCCATATTCACTTTACCAGCCAAACATTGGGTTAAGTTCACCACAATCACGCCGCGTTCAGAAGCGTCCTTCAACTGTGCAAGTAATTCTGGATTTTGTGGTGCATTGCCAACCCCAAAAGTAAGCAGAATCATTGCATTGACTGGTTGTAATAACGTATTGCGAATAACTTCGTGTGAGATACCCGGATACATAGTGATTACGCCGATAGGCTGTGGAGTAATATGGTGCACACGGAACTTGCCTTCAGGCTCTTTGCCAATTTGTACACCATTGCTTACGTGGATATTGATACCAGCTTCAAGCAGCGGTGGAATATTTGGCGAAGTAAAGGCGTTAAAACCATCCGCGTGAGATTTAGTACTGCGGTTGCCACGCATCAAATGATTGTTGAAGAACAAACTAACTTCATTAATCGGGTAGTTTGCCGCTATGTGCAGTGCGTTAAGTAAGTTAGCCTGACCGTCAGAACGTAGTTCAGCAAGAGGAATTTGTGAACCTGTTACAATCACAGGTTTACCTAAGTTTTCCAACATGAATGAAAGGGCTGAGGCGGTATAAGCCATGGTATCAGTACCATGAAGAATTACGAAACCATCGTATTTTTCGTAGTTGTCGTTGATGTCATCAGCGATTTTTTGCCAGTCTTCCGGTGTCATATCTGAAGAGTCAATCAATGGTTCGTATTCGTGAACCGTAAACTCAGGCATTTCGTCACGATGAAACTCAGGCATGTTTGCCAGTTGCTTTTCCATGAACCCTGCCACAGGAACATATCCGTGTGACGATTTCTTCATGCCGATAGTGCCGCCAGTGTAGGCGATATAGATATGTTTTCTTGCCATGATTACAACTACTAAAGGTCGTGATAAATAGTGTGGCGATTATAACGAAAACGATTGTAATAAAAAGAGGCGCTCTGTTATTAGCGCCCCTTAAACGGAAATTTATTTGACAGTAACTGGCTACTGAACTTGGCAAGTCAGGCAGAAAGCGTATTGCCCTTTAGGATCGTTGAAGCTACTTAACAGATTTGCATCGTTAATCAGTTGGTTTGCTGCTGGCTGTAGAGCCATTGGAACCATACTTGAAACATCCAAACCTAAGCTTACTTTAATTTGACCAAAGATGTCTTGTAGGAACTGTTGTGCTGGGCTCAATGGCTTGGCTACCCAAAATAGGTTGTAATCATCCAACTTAGCCAGCTCTGCAGCGAGATTAACAGCATCGTCAAAGTCTCCCAGTTTGTCGACTAAGCCAAGTTTTTGTGCATCTTGAGCTGTCCAAACGCGGCCTTGTGCTACTTGATCGACGTCTTCTAGAGACATGCCACGATTTTCACTTACTAGTGAGATAAAACGGTGATATCCATGTTCAATGCCCATTTGTAGCACTTTTTGTGCACCTTCGTTCAAGCCTGTTGTAATGCCAATTCCAGAGAATGGAGTAGTGCCAACACCATCGGTATAAATACCTAATTTGTTGAGTCCTTTCTCTAGGGTGGTAATCACGCTGAATATACCAATTGAACCCGTTAAGGTTGTTGGTTGAGCAACAATTTTATCGGCGCTCATTGAGATCCAGTAACCACCAGAAGCCGCTAGACTTGACATCGAAACGACAACGGGTTTACCGGCTGCTTTAAGTGCGTCAATTTCATTGCGAATCACTTCGGAAGCAAATGCACTACCTCCCGGGCTATCCACTCGCAAAACAACGGCTTTTACGTTCTTGTCATTTCTAGCTTGACGAAGAAGAGCCGCAGTACTGTCACCTCCAATGCTGCCACGTGGTTGAGCTCCATCCATAATCGTGCCGCTTGCGATAACAATCGCGATATCATCGCTGGAAGAACTGACTTTTGGTGTCACTGTTGGAGCATAGTTGTAGTAACTAACAGCGTTGTAGCTATCTTTGCCATCACTACCGAATGTTTTTGCTAATTCAAGACGAATTTGTTGACGCGTTGCCAACTCATCGACTAAACCAACTTTAAGTGATAGCTTCGCCAGATCTCCAGATGACTGTTCAAGAAGAGTAAGAAACTCATCCATATTCGGTGTTAAGGTTTCAGCTGTAATACCTCTATTGGTTGCCACATCATCGATATAAGCTCCCCATAATTGTGTTAACCAACGTGAAGCAGATTCACGCGCTGCATCTGACATATCGTCGCGGATGAATGGCTCAATAGCTGATTTGTAAGTACCTACGCGGAATACATGCGTATTCACGTCAAGCTTCTCTAGCAGGGTTTTATAGTACATGTTGTAAGCGCTGTAGCCATGTAATAACACTGCGCCGTCTGGGGCCATGAATACCTTGTCTGCATAACTGGCTAGATAATATTGACTTTGATTGTACATATCGCTCAGGGCAAAAACTGGTTTGCCAGAAGCTTTGAATTCATTAATCGCTTTTGCGATATAGCGTAACTTAGTTAGGTTTGTTTCTGGCATATCACGCAGTGCCAAGACTAAGCCAGTGATTTGGTCGTCATCTTTTGCGTAACGAAGCGTATCCACAATATCAAACAGCACGTTCTCTTTTGGTAATTCTTTACCTAATACCGAACCCGTTACCGAATCCATCGGGCTCAAATAACTGCTTTGTTCAACAATCGGACCTGAGAGGTTCAATACCAAAGCAGACTTTTTCTCCACTGCGGGAGCCGGGGTTTCATAAGCGTATAGGAAATAAACGAGCGCGATGCTGAGTAGGAAAATTAGGTTGGTAAGAGCGATACGAATGAAAGTGATTAGTTTCCAAATCCCTTTAAAAAGCAGCCCAATAAATCGGAATATTGTTTTCATTGTGTCTCCAGAAAAACCGTCGAAACGCTTGTTAATATCTCAATTTCATTAGCTTGAAATATCAATTTAGTTGCATCGTACGTGATCTAGTATATGCAAACAACCGCAAGATTGATCGGTGTTACAAAAATGTAAACACTTGTTTGATTTTTGTGTTGGTGAGGCATAGTGTGATTGGAAAACAATAACGATAAAGGTTAACTCTCCATGTACCCACATCTGCTACAGCCATTGGATCTAGGATTCACCCAGTTGAAAAACCGAGTGTTGATGGGGTCAATGCACACTGGATTAGAAGACGAGAAAGAAGGTTTACACAAGCTTGCCGCATTTTATGAAGAACGAGCAAAGGGCGGCGTAGGTCTTATTGTTACTGGTGGATATTCTCCGAACCTGCGTGGACGCTTACATCCATTCGGTGCTGAGTTCAGCAGTGTGAAGCACGCTAAAGAGCATAAGATTGTCACCGAAGCGGTACATCGTCACGGCGGTAAAATAGCGCTACAACTTCTCCATGCTGGTCGTTATGCGATGCATCCTTTCTCTCAGAGTGCCTCTGCTATCAAATCGCCCATCAGCAAATTTGTTCCTAGCGAAATGACACCGCGTCAAATTCGTAAAACCATCCAAGCTTTCGCTAATAGCGCTGAGCTGGCTCAGCTTGCTGGTTATGATGGTGTAGAAGTGATGGGTTCAGAAGGCTATTTACTCAACCAGTTCATCTGTAAACGTACCAATATGCGTTATGACGATTGGGGTGGTAGTTATCTTAATCGAATTCGATTCCCTCTTGAGGTTGTAAGAGCGATTCGCGAAGCCGTAGGGGCCGAGTTCATCATTATCTTCCGCCTTTCCATGCTTGATTTGGTTGAACAGGGCAGCACATTTGAAGAAGTGCTAATGCTGGCGAAAGAGCTGGAAAAAGCAGGTGCAACTATTATTAATACGGGTATCGGTTGGCATGAGGCGCGAATCCCAACCATAGTCACGCAAGTTCCGCGTGCCGCATTTAGCTGGGTGACTGAAAAGATTAAGCCACATTTGTCTATCCCAGTGATTACTTGTAACCGTATCAACACGCCGGATGAAGCTGAGAGCATTATTGCATCTGGTAAAGCGGATATGGTTTCAATGGCTCGTCCATTTTTGGCTGATCCTGAGTTTGTAAGCAAAGCCCAACAAGGCAGAGCGGCGTTTATCAATACTTGCATTGGTTGTAACCAAGCTTGCTTAGACAACGTATTTAATGGCAAACGCGCTTCTTGCATGGTAAACCCTCGCGCTTGCTACGAAACAGAGCTAATTGTTCGACCAGCCACTACTAAGAAAAAGGTTGCCGTTATTGGTGCTGGTCCTGCGGGACTGTCTTGTGCAACGACATTAGCCGAACGTGGTCATGAAGTTGATCTGTTCGAGCGTTATGACCGTATTGGTGGTCAGTTCCGCTTAGCGATGCAGATTCCTGGTAAAGAAGAATTCCGTGAAACCATTCGTTATTTTGCTAACCGTATCGATGAGACTGGTGTACATCTGCATTTGGGCGCGGAAGTGAATTTTGACATGTTGTCAGAGTATGACGAAGTCGTGATGGCATCAGGCGTTGAGCCTCGTAAAGTCGATATCGCAGGATTAGAAAATAGCGAAAAAGTGGTGGATTATCAGACGCTCATTCGCGAAAAGACACCCGTAGGCCAAAAGGTTGCTATCGTTGGCGCAGGCGGTATCGGTGTGGATGTGGCAAGCATGATCACAGAGCCTGAAGATAATGACTTAGATAACTGGCTGCACGAGTGGGGAATTGATAAAGAGATTGCCTACCCTGGTGGCTTATATCCATACCCAGATTCGCGTAGTGAAAAAGACGTGTGGTTATTGCAGCGTCGCAAAGGCAACGTAGGTAAAGGCCCAGGCAAAACCACGGGTTGGGTTCATAAGCGAACGTTGGAAAAGCGTGGTGTATATATGTTGGGTGGCGTTCATTATGAAAGTATTGATAGCGAAGGTTTTCACATCAATATCGATGGCGAATCAAAGCTGTTAGACGTTGATAAAGTGATTATCTGTGCTGGGCAGGTGTCTGTACGTCCTTTTGAAGATAAGTGGGCAGAATTGTCTGGTAAGCTTCATGTCATTGGTGGAGCAGAACATGCAGGTGAATTAGATGCGGTACGAGCGATTCGCCAGGGCGTGACACTGGCGGCATCTCTATAGTGAGGTTATTCATCCGGTTGTTTACTTAAAATAAAATGGCGCTGAATCAGCGCCATTTTTTGTTCTCTCAGACTTAAAGAATAACGGTCTTATTACCGTATACGAACACGTGGTCATTGATCACTTTGTTCAGAGCCTTACTTAGCACATTCTTTTCTACATCACGTCCGGCTTGAGCCATATCTTGCGCGCTGAAGGTATGGTCAACTGGGATAACATCCTGTTTGATGATTGGACCTTCGTCCAAATCGTTAGTCACAAAGTGGGCGGTTGCACCGATGATCTTTACACCACGGTCGTAAGCTTGCTGATAAGGTTTCGCACCAATAAAAGCAGGCAAGAAGCTGTGGTGAATGTTGATAATTTTATGGTGAAATTTCTCAACGAAGCCCGGAGTTAGAACACGCATGTATTTAGCAAGAACGATGAAGTCTGGTTGATATTGCTCGATCACAGCCAAAAGCTCTTTTTCGTGCTCTTGACGTTCTAGACCTTCGTGAGAAACACAGTGATACGGAATATCGAATCTTTCAGTTAGGGTTTGCAGTTTGTCGTAGTTACCCACTACCGCTGCAATATCAACATCTAAGCTGCCATCGTAGTTTTTCATCAGAATATCACCTAAGCAATGGGCTTCTTTGGTGACAAGAATCACAATACGCTTACGTGATGAACCGACTAATTTACGCTTCGCTCCCGTAGGTAACGCTTGGTCTAAATCTGCCAACAGAGTGTGGTCATTAAAGTAACCTTCAAGCTCTGTACGCATAAAAAAGTGACCACTGGTGTTATCAACAAACTCATTGTTATGAATGATATTTAACTGATGCTTGTAACAGATGTTGGTGATTTTCGAGATAAGTCCTGGTGCATCACTACAATGCGTTAGGAGAGTTTTTCTTTCCATTAAATACGACTTCCGGGCGTGCAAATTTTTAATTCTTAGTAGATGTAGATTGGCCTGAACGGTAAGGCAAACCTCAATATGGCTTCTATAATTAATCTATTCTCCAATTGGTTTCAACAAATAAAAAACCTGAACTCAGGATAACTAGGCTCTAATAAACCTCGGCTAGATAAAGCGTCTCCTCTGTTGGTACTTGTTTTTGTGAAGGTGGTGTGTATGGACAAAGAATTACTTGCACGTAAATTGTATGTTGAACGTGTTATGTCACTAATGGGTGAGCACACAATTGATGATGATATTTTAGAGTTTATGTGGGAGAGCAAAGCATCACCGGAGGAGGCCGCAAAAGCCATGATGCCTCCAGTTCAACTCACTTCGTTAGAAGTGGGGTCTAAGTGGGTCAATCGTTATTTGAACAGGAAATAGACTCGCTAATAGTTTTGTTCGTCAGGTGCGAACTCGCTTCGTGCCTGACTCAATCTGTTTTATGTTCACTGTCTTCTTAAAACAGAACGTTCTTGAATCATATTGTTCATATTTCACTACATTCGCTCCTGACTCAAAAACCTGCCATAATCGCGCCAAAGTTATTATTTCTTCGATGTGGATGATCCCAAAAACCTTCTCTCAACAAGGCGCTTTAGGTAAAGCCATTCCGGGCTTTCAGCCTCGACAAGCTCAAATTGATATGGCCCAAGCAGTTGCTAAAGCGATTGCTGGAGAATCACAATTGGTTGTTGAAGCCGGAACAGGAACAGGCAAAACCTTTGCGTATCTCGTTCCGGCACTTTTGAGCGGAAAGAAAACCATCATCAGTACGGGTTCTAAAAACCTGCAAGAGCAACTGTTTCACCGCGATCTTCCTTTAATGGTTGATGCTCTAGGTTTCCGCGGCAACGTGGCACTACTCAAAGGCCGTGCTAACTACTTGTGTCTAGACAGACTAAGTAGACAGATGGTCGAAAGCCACACTAATGACGCAGCAGACCCGCAACTGCTCACTCAGCTTGTAAAAGTCAGGGCATGGTCGTCGGAGACCAAAAGCGGTGACTTAGGCGAGTGTGATGCGTTGCCTGAAGATAGCATGGTTATCCCAATGATTACGTCTACTAATGACAACTGTCTGGGTAAAGAGTGTCCGAGTTATACCGAGTGCTTTGTAAACAAAGCAAGACGCAAAGCAATGGATGCGGATATCGTAGTCGTCAATCACCATCTATTCTTGGCCGATTTAGCGATTAAAGAGACAGGGTTTGGTGAGCTGATCCCAGAAGCTGAAGTGTTTATCTTTGATGAAGCTCATCAGCTGCCGGACATTGCCAGCCAATATTTCGGTCAGTCAGTGTCCAGTAGGCAGATCCAAGATCTGGCTAAAGACATTGAAATTGCTTATCGCACTGAAGCGAAAGATATGCGCCAGCTGCAAAAAGTGGGTGATAAGTTAGTACAGTCTTCCGCTGATTTACGCATTGTGCTTGGCGATTCTGGTCACAGAGGCAACTGGCGAGAAGCGATGGCATCACCTTCTATCGCCCGTGAAATCGAGCGCGTTAAAGAGAGCCTCAACTTCGCGATAGAAGTACTCAAAATAGCGTTAGGTCGTAGCCAGTTGTTGGATGCGGCATTTGAACGAGCCAACCTGATTAAAGGTCGCATCGAAAGGGTATGTGATGTCTCTATTACTGGTTACTCGTATTGGTTTGATACTACGCAACGCCATTTCAGCTTGCATATCACGCCGTTATCGGTCGCGGATAAGTTTCATGAACAAATTGAGATGAAGCAGGGTGCTTGGATATTTACCTCTGCGACACTGGCAGTGAATGACGATTTTGGTCATTTCACACATCGTTTAGGTTTACAGCCTAGTGAGCAGTTTTCATTACCAAGTCCTTTTGACTATCAAAACCAAGCGAAACTGTGCGTTCCAAGATATTTGCCTGAGCCAAACAGCCCTGGTCTTGCGGATAAGTTGGTGCGGATGTTGGCGCCTGTCATTGAACAAAACCAAGGTCGTTGTTTCTTCTTGTGCACATCGCACAGCATGATGCGTGAACTTGGCGAAAAATTTAGAGAGATATTAACTCTACCTGTGTTGCTGCAAGGGGAAACCAGCAAGCAAAAAACATTGGCAGAGTTTATGGAGTTAGGCAATGCGTTGCTGGTGGCGACAGGAGCTTTCTGGGAAGGGATTGATGTTAGAGGTGACACATTAAGCTGTGTTATCATCGACAAACTTCCGTTTACCGCTCCAGATGATCCGCTATTAAAAGCGCGTATTGAAGATTGCCGTTTGCGAGGCGGAGACCCGTTTGCTCAAGTACAGCTGCCAGAAGCGGTTATAACTTTGAAGCAGGGTGTTGGACGACTTATTCGAGACAAGAAAGACAAAGGTGCATTGATCATCTGTGACAACCGATTAGTGACCCGTGACTACGGCGGAATTTTCCTCGCCAGTTTGCCTCCCATTCCTCGTACGCGAGATTTGGATGCAGTAAAAGGCTTTCTTGCACAATTATCAGAAACAGAAATAAATTAGAGATATCCATGAGCGCAAAAATTCTTGCCTTAGACACAGCAACCGAGCAGTGTTCAGTAGCACTAATGGTTGGTGAAAAAGTTTACTTCCGTAGTGAGTTTGCTCCTCGCGACCATACAAAGAAAATTCTGCCTATGGTGGATGAGGTTTTAAAAGAAGCAGGCTTAACGCTTAGCGACTTAGATGCTTTAGCATTTGGACGCGGTCCCGGCAGCTTTACTGGTGTTCGAATTGGTATCGGAATTGCACAAGGTTTAGCATTCGGTGCAGATTTACCTATGATCGGTGTTTCGACTTTAGCGGCAATGGCCCAAGGTGCCTACCGTCTACACGGTACTACTCATGTAGCGAGTGCCATTGATGCTCGAATGAGCGAAGTGTATTGGGGACGTTTTGAGCGTCAAGAAGATGGCAGTTGGAATGAAGTCGATGCAGAATGTGTTATTCCACCTGCTGTTTTAGTCGAAGAAGTTCAAAAAGATGACAACACTTGGGCAAAAGTAGGAACGGGTTGGCAAGCGTATGCTGAAGATTTGGCGAATTTGTCACTGACTTTAACGGACACAGATATGCTTTATCCGGACTCGCAGGATATAGTCTACCTTGCTCAGTTTGAATGGGCAAAAGGCAATACAACGCCTGTTGAAGAATCAAGCCCTGTGTATTTGCGCGATACCGTGGCATGGAAAAAGCTTCCGGGTCGTGAATAAAGGATAATTTTGAGAAAAAGGGTTGTTTGAAAATCCACTCGCAATGAAAAGTAAATTGACAGGGTAAGGACTCTCTCCTTACCCGTTTACAGTAGGAACTTTATGGTTTCAATTAATGGTTTGCCCGGCAATGTTTCTAATACCAATCGAACATCTAAGGCAAAGAAAAACAACGGAGTTAAAAAAGGTCATGAGGTTGCGACCAGAGCTACGAAAGTGGCTGAAGCAGTCTCATACTCTATTCGACCTGTTGATGAATCTGAAATCCATCGAGCTCAAGTTGAGTATGATTTGCCTGAAGGTCGCTCCAGAAAAGCAATGGAAGCCTATATGGATGTGATGAATCGTGCTAAAAGAGAGGAACTAGCCCAATTGTTAGGGGTCGATATTTATATTTGAACCATTTGCACCTTTAAGCCTAGCCTGAGAGCCCATCATGAAACCAATCACTCTACGTCACTTATTTGCCTTTATGGCTGTCATCTTTCTTTCTGCCTGTACCTCATTACCCACAGAGCTGAGTGCTTCGTCGGAAGAAACTGTCATTTCTGATTACAAAACATGGCTTGCCCCAAGCACAGCGCAAGGCAGTGAAGTGAGATTGGGGGGAGTCATTGCCAGTATTACCAACTTAAAAGATAAAACCCGTATTGAATTGGTCAACGTGCCGATTGATAGTGTGGGTCGACCAAGTGTAAAAGTTGAGCCACAAGGCCGTTTTGTCGGGTATGTGAATGAGTTCTTGGATCCAGTGACGTTCTCTGAAGGTCGATTAGTAACGCTGTTAGGAAATACCGCTGAGCCAGAAACAGGTAAAGTCGGTGATTTTGAGCATCAGTATCCAGTAATGACCGTAAAAGGCTATCACCTGTGGCGGGTTGAAGAGCGGATCATAATGCAAGACAGCGGACCTTACCTAAATCACCACTGCCTAAGTTATTTTTGCCGAGATAGAGATGACATGTACCGCGAAGGTAGAGTAATACAAGAAGTCAAATGATGTTCAAACAGACTCAATACCCAATTCATAGCGGTAGCGTAGCCGCCGTTGAATTTGGAGATTCAAAAGCGGCCGATATATCGGTCGTTTTTATTCATGGCTGGCTAGATAACGCAGCGAGTTTTCACTCCGTTATGCGACAACTCTCAAAGCTTGCGCCGCAGTTACACCTTTGCGCAATCGATTTACCTGGGCATGGGTTGTCGGAGCATAAAAATGGCAGCAATTTTTACCCTTTTCATGACTATATCGATGATTTTTGTCAGCTGATGCTTAATTTTTCAGCAAACAAACGGGTGATTGTAGGTCATTCTCTTGGTGCTTTGGTTGCAAGTTGCTATAGTGCCGCCTTTCCTGAAAATGTGGCCGGATTAATTCAAATTGAAGGTTATGCACCTTTGGCTGAACCTGTCACAGAAAGTGTTGCAAGAATACGTCAGGGTGTGATGAGTCGGCAGCGTTTACGTAAAAAGCCGGAGCGTGGATATGACGATGTTTCGCAAGCGATAGAACGTAGGTCAATGATCAATCATCTTGCACCTGAATTGATATCCCCTGTTGTAGAACGCGGTATCAAGCGAGTGGGTGACAAGTGGTATTGGCGCCATGATGTGAAGTTAAAAAGTGAATCTTTATATCGGATGTCACCACAACATGCCGCAGAGATTATGAATGCGATTCGATGCCCCCATTGGTTAATTTTGGGTGATCAGGGTTATCAGAGTTTAAAAGGACATCGCAGCATATCAGAGCAAAGTTGCTTAGAAACGTTCACTGTTTCTGGTGGTCATCATTGCCATTTAGAACAACCTGAGCAGGTTGCTGAACTAATTTTTGGCGTAGTTAACAAAATTTAAACAAGTGTTTGAGCCTTTTCGTGCTCAAGCATCGCGGCTGTGCTGTAATAAGCGCCATAAAAATAATGGCGCGCCAATTAAGGTTTTGGACCATCAATTGCCAGCCAATAACGAGGAGTATTACCGTGGATAAACCTTGGCTTTCGCGTTACCCAAGTAACGTACCTGAAACCATAAATCCAGATCAATATCCATCATTGGTGGAAATGTTCGAACAATCTGTCAATCGATTCGCTGATCAGCCTGCTTTCATCAATATGGGCACGGTGATGACTTATCGTAAATTGGAAGAACGTAGCCGAGCATTTGCTGCATATCTACAAAACGATTTGAAACTGAAGAAAGGCGACCGCGTGGCGTTAATGATGCCAAACCTTTTGCAATATCCGGTCGCGTTGTTTGGTGTTTTGCGTGCAGGTCTTATCGCGGTCAACGTAAACCCTCTTTATACGCCTCGAGAGCTAGAACATCAGTTAAACGATGCAGATGCGAGAGCGATTGTTATTGTGTCTAATTTTGCCAGTACGCTAGAAAAAATCGTTGCGAATACACAGGTGAAACACGTTGTTTTGACCAGTCTCGGTCAGATGCTGCCTCGTGCAAAAGGTACCGTGGTTGATTTCGTTGTGAAATACGTAAAAGGAATGGTACCGAAGTATCATCTTCCGGGTGCGATTTCTATGCGTAAAGCGCTGCGTAAAGGTCGCCGTCAACAATACGTGAAACCTTTCATGGCAGGTGATGATATTGCATTCCTTCAGTACACAGGTGGTACTACGGGTGTGGCTAAAGGTGCGGTACTTACACACAGAAACATGATTGCCAACGTATTGCAGGCAAAAGGCGCTTACGGTGCCGTTTTGCGTGAAGGCCGTGAGCTAGTGGTAACAGCATTGCCGCTTTATCATGTATTCGCATTAACTGTGAACTGTTTGCTGTTTATTGAAATGGGTGGCAACAACCTTCTTATTACTAACCCGAGAGATATTCCTGGGTTTGTGAAAGAGCTACAAAGAACCCCAGCGACAGCGATTACCGGTGTAAATACTCTGTTCAATGCATTGGTAAACAATGAAGATTTCCATGAGCTGGATTTCACCAATCTAAAGCTTTCTGTTGGCGGTGGCATGGCTGTGCAGCGTGCTGTGGCAGAAAAATGGCAAAAGATCACGGGTATCCATTTGCTTGAAGGTTACGGCCTAACTGAGTGTGCTCCGTTAGTTACGGGCAACCCATACGATCTTTCTGAATACACTGGGGCTATTGGTTTACCTGTGCCTTCAACGGAAGTTCGTATCATCGATGATGAAGGCAAAGTGCTTCCGAATGACCAAGTGGGTGAGTTGCAAGTTCGTGGTCCACAGGTCATGCAAGGTTACTGGCAGCGTCCTGAAGCGACGAAAGAAGTGTTGGATGAAGATGGCTGGCTATCAACAGGTGATATCGTAAAATTTGACGAGAATTACTTGCTGCATATTGTTGACCGTAAGAAAGACATGATTCTGGTATCCGGTTTTAACGTTTATCCGAATGAAATCGAAGATGTAGTTGCGCTGCATGGTAAAGTGCTTGAAGTCGCTGCGATTGGTCAATCACATGAAATCTCTGGCGAAGTGGTTAAAATTTTTGTGGTTAAGCGTGACCCGAGCCTAACTAAAGAAGATGTGATTGAGCACTGTCGTGAATATTTAACGGGCTATAAAGTTCCTAAGCTTGTTGAGTTCAGAGATGAACTACCAAAAACGAACGTTGGTAAGATCCTTCGCCGCGTATTGCGAGAAGAGAACGAAGCTACATTAGCTAAAAGTGCGTAAAACGACATTTATTGATGTTACAATGCCGACCTAAACCGTCGGCATTTTTGTTCCCGTGGAGATCATGCTGATGCCGAATAGGGAAACTCATAGTGAGCCATTTGTGAATTATCAAATTATTACCCAGTTTAACGAGTTAGAACGTGTGTGCTTATTAGCGCGAGACGCAGATGTCGTTATGCTCGATACCGAATTTGTCCGTACGCGTACTTATTTTCCGCAGTTAGGTCTTATCCAGTTGTTTGACGGTGAGAATCTCTCTCTGATTGACCCTCTCAGCTTGGATGATATGTCGCCGTTTACGCAGTTACTTCAAGATACTTCTGTATTAAAAGTACTACATGCTTGCGGTGAAGATTTGGAAGTGTTCCAGAATGCCTTTGGTTGCGTTCCATTCCCTATGGTAGACACCCAAGTGATGGCTGCTTTTCTTGGCTACGGTCTTTCAACAGGCTTTGCTTCTTTGGTGAAGGATTTATTGGGTGTTGAGTTAGATAAAAGTGAATCTCGTACTGACTGGCTTGCGCGTCCTTTATCACAAAAGCAACTTGATTATGCCGCAGCCGATGTCTTCTATTTACAGCCTATGTATGAACAACTGCTAGAAAAAGTGACTCAAGTCGATTGGTGGTATGCGGCGCAGCAAGAGTCGGAATTGTTAGTTGAAAAGCGCATCAAATCAGTCAACCCTGATAACGTCTATTTGGATATTAAGGGTGCTTGGCAACTAAGACCAAAAGAGTTAGCAATCTTAAAACCTTTGGCAACATGGCGTTATCATGAAGCGGTGAAACGCGATTTAGCATTGAACTTTGTGGTACGTGAAAACGAACTGCTGACCATTGCTCGTTTGGCTCTGCGTAGTTCAAAACGCATGATTGAAGAAGGGGTAGACCCACATGCCGTTCGTCGCCACAGTACTAAGCTGATTCAAATCGTAAAAGACGCGATGCAAACACCCGAAGATCAGTACCCTGAGAAAATCGTACCTTTGATGGATTATCCGGGTTACAAGCAGTTGTTTAAGAAGCTAAAAGACGAAGTGAAAGCTGTATCTCAAACAACAGGGTTAGCGACTGAATTTTTAGCGTCCAAAAAACAGCTCAATCAACTATTAAGTTGGGTTTGGAATGACCAGCGAGATCCAGAACATTTGCCTGACGTGATGAGTGGGTGGCGTTTACCTATTCTTGGTGAACGTTTAGAAAAGCTGGTGGATTAAACACAAAGTTTTTCTGCATTAAAAATAAACAGCCGACATTGAAGAGTCGGCTGATTTGTTAATGAGGGTTACTTTGTCAGTAACTCCATTATCTTTCTTCGTCAGGGAGTTTGACGTTCAACTCCAATACTGAGATATCATCATCTTTATGTTCGAAAGAGAGCTCAACCATTGACGGGTCAATGTTCACATATTTTGCAATTACCTTGAGAATATCGTCTTTGAGTTGCGGTAAATAGGTTGGCGCTGGGTCGTTTTGGCTACGACGCTCTGCAACAATAATCTGTAAACGTTCTTTCGCTAAACTTGCTGATGTTTTTTTCTGTGGTTTGAAAAATTCTAGTAAAGACATAGCCGCTATTTAGCCCCCAAAAAGTCGTTTAAAGATGCCTTTCTTCGGCTCGGTTAGAAATCGGAACTCAACTTCCTCACCAAGCAGACGTGCTACTGTGTCATCGTATGCCTGACCAGCATCCGATTGCTCGTCAAAAATCACAGGTACACCTTTATTTGAGGCATTTAATACTGCCTGGCTCTCAGGAATGACACCTAATAGTGGAACATGAAGGATCTCTTCAACGTCTTGAACACTGAGCATCTCACCTAGGTTCACGCGTGCTGGGTTGTAACGCGTTAAAAGCAGGTGTTGTTTGATCGGTTCTAAGTTTTGTTCTGCACGTAGTGATTTAGAATCAAGAATGCCGAGAATTCGGTCTGAGTCACGAACCGAAGACACTTCTGGGTTGGTGGTCACGATCGCTTCATCCGCATAGTAAAGTGCCATTAAAGCACCTTGTTCGATACCCGCTGGAGAATCACAGATGATGAATTCAAAGTTCATTGCTTTTAACTCATCAAATACACGCTGCACTCCGTCTTTAGTTAGCGCATCTTTGTCACGAGTTTGTGACGCTGGGAGAATGAAGAGATTTTCGTTGCGTTTATCTTTAATAAGCGCTTGGTTTAGTGTAGCTTCCCCGTTGATAACGTTGACGAAATCATAAACAACTCGGCGCTCACAGCCCATAATTAAATCAAGATTACGTAGACCGATATCGAAATCGATAACTGCCGTTTTCTTACCTTTTAAGGCTAGGCCTGACGCAATCGCTGCGCTTGATGTAGTTTTTCCCACACCGCCTTTACCCGACGTTACGACAATAATGCGTGCCATTTTTATTATTTCCTTTAAAACTTAAATTGCGAGAGATTCAAACAGGAGTGAGTCATCATGCATACTCAGCATGACTTTCTGCTGCCAAAACTCACTTTCAATCTGATCGCTAAGCCAATAATTTCCAGCGATGGAAACTAGCTCGGCTTGTAAATCGTGACAAATAATACGCGCTTCTTTTTGACCGTTCGCGCCCGCAATCGCTCGTCCACGCAGTGTTCCGTGAATATGGATTGAACCATCGGCAATCACTTCCGCGCCAGCACTGACATGATTAAGGATTACTAAGTCACCATCTTTTGCATATACCTGTTGACCAGAACGGACAGGCGTGCGCACAACCTTGGTCGGAGCTATTTGAGCAGGCACATTAGTTGGATTATTACTGGCCGTCATTACAGCAAAACCTGCTTCAGAAGCCAGTGTTTGACTGCGCCTATTTTTGCAACCAGAAACGCCTACAGGGACAAAATTCGCGTCGCTAAGACCATTTTTCAGTTGCACAAAATCGATGTCTCCTTCGACTTTTGCAATATTGATGACAATAGGAGCATTAGCAAAAAATGCAGGTGCTTGGCCGATTTTTTGTTTGAGAAAATCTATAGTGTTTGAGATGTGATTGTCAGAAAGGTGTAAAACTGACAAAGTGAAACTACTACCTTTTAGGTCAGGTGTATTAGACATTGAAGCATTGACCTCATAAACTCTTGGCTAGACGTTGCCTGAGACTAGGGGTGTCATGTTATATTCAGTGCCCAAGCTCAGCAAGTTATCTTGCGGTTAATTAAGTGAATTGGTCGTATTTTTGTATAATCTTGACCATTCCTAGACAAAACTCGTCATTAGTACGTGTTATTTACAATAAAAGGCTCATCATGCTTTGTTCTATCTACAAAAGTCCTAAGAAAGAAGGCACCTATCTCTATATTCCTAAAAGAGATGATTTCTCACAGATTCCAGAAGCGCTAATACAGACTTTTGGTAAACCGATATTTGTTATGTTGGTGAATTTGGAATCTCGCCAGTTAGCTCAGGTAAATGTGGAAAAAGTCAAAGCATCGCTGGATGAACAAGGTTTCTTCTTGCAATTACCGCCACCACCAGTGAATCTATTAGAACAACATAAAGAACGAAAAGCTCAGAACAATTCCTGAGTGTGAATACTCAAGGAGGCTAGGTTGAGAAAATTATTATCAGTGGTTTTGGGGTTAAGTCTCTCTTCGCCTGTGCTGGCGAACGAAGTTAGCTTTGAACAGTATGTTGAGGGACTTAAGCAACAAGCTCGTGAAGAAGGCATTTCAGAACAGGTTCTCCGTTCTGCTTTTACTAACGTAGAGTATAAGCCTCGAGCAGTCGTGGCTGACCGAAATCAGCCAGAGAAAAAGAAAACACTAGACGAATACATTCCAAGTGCTGTGCCGGAGTGGAAAGTAAAGCAAGCGCAAGCTTTGTATGAAAAACATTATCAAGAGTTGAGCCGTATTGGAGAACAATATGGCGTACAACCTCGTTTCATTGTTGCTTTGTGGGGTGTGGAAAGTAATTTCGGTGCCAACATGGGACGCTTTAGTGTCATTGATGCGCTTTCAACGATGGCTTACGAAGGTCGACGCGAAGAATTCTTTCGTAAAGAGACTATGGCGGCTCTGCAAATCCTAGAACAGGGACACATTACGCCGGAAGAGATGAAAGGTTCTTGGGCGGGCGCGATGGGGCAGTGTCAGTTTATGCCAAGTTCATTCTTAGCCTTTGCTGCAGATGGCAATCGTGACGGAAAAAAAGACATCTGGGGAAGTAAATCGGATGTGTTTGCTTCAACTGCAAATTATTTAAGCCAATCAGGTTGGGATGATAAATATACCTGGGGTCGTCAAGTCAAGGTACCTCATGGACTTGATAAGAATCTCGAAGGTCGTCAGCCAGAAAAAGGCAAATACTTGGGTGAGTGGAGTAAACTTGGTATTACTCGTTACGACGGTAAACCACTTCCAGCGTTGAGCGATGACATCAAAGCGTGGCTGATTATGCCCGATGATGAAGATGGCCGTACGTATCTGGTTTACAACAACTATAACGTGCTGATGAAATGGAATCGCTCTTATTACTTTGCTTTGGCGGTAAGCCATTTGGCAGATAGAATCGTTTATTAGTCTCTCAAGACATTGAAGAAATAAAAAAGGGCTTTAAGAGCTAATGCCGTTCACTTAAGGTGAGCGGCATTGTTTTTTCTAGGGTATCGGCTTGGCTTTTTCTTAACGACCCTAGGGAAGGATCTTTCTCGCCTAGGTTCAAGTATTAAGCTCTCACTCATTGAGTAGAAGTTTTGGAATTGCCTCGGGATTGCTCCTGGTGACGAGTATGGAAGTCCCACTATCAGGCGCATGATGTGAGCTAATGCTCCATTGAAGCTAAGTTGATATGGCAAGTAATCTCCATTCAACGTATTACACATCTGCACCATTTGATACCTGACTAAGTTATAGGTCAGTAGTATTCCCCAGAGTTCTTGCTTCACTAATTCAGGGAGTCGACTTCGAAGTGTGAGTCGGTTGCCAAGCATATATTGTTTTTGTTCTCGATACCCAAGCTCAATCTCCCAACGGTATCCATACAGACCCACTATGTCCGATTTGGGGTAAAGCATAGGGTCAAGCATTGAGGTGAGAACATCGTATTGCTTACCCTCTTTGACTCTCGTGATTAAACGTACAACCACTTCTTGTTCCAGCTCTGGCCACTTCTTACGTGCTTGCGGGTTACTCTTCAGTTTTATCAGTTTATCTTGGCGGCCGAGAGACTGAATGACATCATAAGTGAGTCCTTTTTTCATTGGGATAAGCCAATGTCGATTTATGCCTTGCGAGCTCCATGCTTGAAGTAGGCCAAGAGAGTAAAAGCCTTTATCAAAAAGGGTTAAGCTATTATCAGGTGTCGTCTCTATCAGTTGCTCTGCTAACTTCATTTCATTGACGCTATAACAGTCAAAGGCACTGCCTGTGATTAAATGGCTGCTCAATTCCATCTGACATACCATGCGCACTTGTGGGTACTGTGTTTCTTTACCGTCACGATTGGTAGGCTTTGCAAACGCTTCAGCGTTCTCTTTTGAGTCCTCCGTTCGCCACAAAACACCATCAACGCCAAGAAGAGTGAGTCCGTTCCAGTTTGGTAAATTCGCCAGCTTAAACCAATGACTTTGCGTACACTCAAAAAGAGCTTTAGCCGCTGACTCACCGAGGTTTTTTCTTCGCTGTGTTAATGCACTTGGAGCAACAAATGGTTTACCTGTGCGGTCAACAATATCGAGCATATTTACAATGTCTGCCATGGATTTATCGTTATAGATTGCCATTCCAACCAGTAACCATGCCATCGACTCTAAAGTTAGCTTTCGTTTTCTTAGCGTAACAGTATCGGTAAGCTCGTAAGCACTATTGATGAGTTCAATGGGCAGGAGGTCAGCGAGTGTCTCAACTTGATTGGGTTTATAACTGTTGATGATGTCGAGGGCTTGAGAAACGTGCATAAAAAAATCCGATAAACAGAGTCTATCGGATTTTTACATACAGGTAGGATCATTCAACTGATCTGCCGATTAAAGTCTTAACTGATCGGCATTAGGGCTTTAAGAGCCCTTTTTAATAGCGATTTTGCCGCTTACTTCTGCTTGGTTAATTATTTCTTAGTATGGAATTGCTCACACGCAATCATCGTGTTTTCAATCAAACTAGCGACTGTCATTGGACCTACACCTCCAGGTACTGGTGTAATGAAGCTTGCATTGCTGCGAGCCACATCGTATTCAACGTCACCTACCAATTTGCCGTTCTCTAATCGGTTAATGCCGACATCGACCACTACTGCACCTTCTTTGATCCATGCTCCAGGAATAAAGTTTGGTTTACCTACCGCGACAACTAAAATGTCAGCTTGACGAACATGGCTTTCCAAATCTTTGGTAAATCTGTGGCAAGTTGTAGTTGTACAGCCTGCAAGTAGTAGTTCCAATGTCATTGGACGACCAACGATATTTGACGCACCGACGATCACCGCATGTTTACCACGCATAGGAATGTTGTAACGGTCTAAAAGGGTAATGATGCCTTTTGGCGTACATGAGCGTAGTTTTGGAATACGTTGAGCGAGACGACCAACGTTATATGGATGGAAACCATCAACATCTTTTTCTGGGTGAATATGTTCAAGCACGTGTGTTGAATCGATGCCTGCTGGAAGAGGAAGCTGGACAAGAATGCCATCGATTTCCGGATCCTGGTTAAGTTGATCAACCAAATCCAATAATTCTGTTTCTGAAGCCGTTGCAGGTAAGTCGAAAGACTTAGAAATAAAGCCCACTTCTTCACACGCACGTCGTTTGCTGCCAACGTAAACTTGTGATGCAGGATCTTCACCGACAAGCACTACTGCTAGACCCGGAGCACGTAATCCAGCTTCTGTTCGAGCTTTTACTCGTGCAGCAACTTCTGAACGCACGGTTTTAGAAATAAGTGTTCCATCAATATTTTGAGCAGTCATGACTTTCCTTCACATTTATAGCGAAAATTTTTGCGCGCATTGTCGCAGAAATTTTAAATAACATCCATAAGCAAACGTTTGCTTTGTTTTATTTTTCGACGTTTAAACGTTGAGTGGTAAATTTTTAGGCATTTAAATCAGAAACTAAGATAAAGCCGTTGATTTACCATCTCTAACTCGTATAATCCTTTCCCTGTAGCGCGCCCTTAGCTCAGCTGGATAGAGCACCTGCCTTCTAAGCAGGTGGTCACAGGTTCGAATCCTGTAGGGCGTGCCATTATTTAGAAGGGTTAGCAGGGTTCACTTGCTAACCCTTTGTCATTTTAGCACCTTCAATGGCTTGATCTGTATCGTTCCCCTTTAACCCCACATAACTAATATGGCAGCTAAGGCTACCAATATTAAGCCGAAGCCATCTTTGATTCGTACTTTCTGCTTAAGCCACATAATAGATATCAGCATTGTAAAAAAGATTTCTACCTGACCGAGCGTTTTTACGTAAGGTACCGCTTGCAGTGACATAGCACTGAACCATCCAATTGAGCCAAGGCAGCTAGTAAAGCTCGTTAAGAACACTATTTTGGGTCTAGCGAATAGAGCTTTTAGCGTATTAACATCTGTAACAACTAAATAGCTTACCAAAATCAGTGTTTGAAGTGAGATGACCAATAGCAGCACCCAGGCTGCACCATAAGGAAAAGGTAGTCCTAATGCGATACTTGCTTCTCGAACCCATAAAGACGTTAAAGCGAAAGCACTGCCGCAGCTGATTCCTAAAATAACAGTAGGGAGAGATATCTGGCGGAAACTGCCTTGTGTACTTAATAAGAAGACACCTACGCCTCCGACAAAGACTCCAATCCATCCTAATAGCGTCAATTGAGTACCGAAGAAAAGCATTCCAAGCAGCGCAGCAACCAAAGCTTCGCTCTTTGCAAGCCCAGCACCAACAGCATAATTATTAAACTTAAACAGTCGAACCATTAGCGCAGTGGCAACGATCTGCATCGTGGCTGCACCAACGATGTAAGTGATGAAAAGCGAACTGAAATTGGGGCTTGGAATGGGTTCTATGAAATATAAAGTGGCTAAATACAATGCAGCAATCGGGCTTGCCCAAAGAAAGCGAGCTAAAGTGACACCTGCTGTTTTAACATTACCGGACAAATGACTTTGAAATGCATTACGCCAAGACTGCATAAAAGCCGCAAAAAGAGTGAACAGAATCCATGTCATGATAAGAATATCCAACGAGAAAAGAAAAAATAGTCGTGCGAGTTAGCGAGCAAGATGAGCTCTGGCACTACACTATGCAACTAATCCGCTGCTATATCAAATGAATGAGCAACAAAAAGCCTCTCAAAAGAGAGGCTTAGAAAATGTTTTATTGATTAACCTGCAAGGACATCTGTCGCTACTTTGTAGCTAGGGTCTTCTTTTACGTTGATTTCGATAAGGCTACCGGCTTTATCTAATAATGCGCGACAATCCTGACTTAGGTGACGTAGGTGCAGTGTTTTACCGACAGACGCGTAGCGCTCTGCCAAGGTCTCAATGGCTTCAATTGCAGAATGGTCTGCTACACGCGATTGGGCAAAGTCGACAATTACATCTTGTGGGTCGTTTTTGGCGTCAAATAGTTCAAGGAAGTTAGCGGCAGAGCCAAAGAAGATAGGACCGTTAACTTTATAAACTTTAGAACCCTCTTCATTAAGCTGGCTACTTGCGTAGATATGTTTTGCGTGCTCCCAAGCAAACATAAGTGCAGAAGCAACTACACCAACGCCTACAGCAATAGCTAAGTCGGTAAACACAGTAACAACCGTTACTAGGACAATGACAAAGAAATCCTGCTTAGGTACGCGGCGAGCAAGTTTAAACGTAGCCCATTCGAATGTGCCGATAACGACCATAAACATGACACCGACCAGAGCAGCAAGCGGAATCATCTCAATAAGCGATGCTGCGAACAGGATGAAAAACAACAACATCACCGCTGCCACAATACCGGATAATCGACCGCGTCCTCCTGAGTTTATGTTGATCATCGATTGACCAATCATCGCACAGCCACCCATTGCACCGAACACAGAGCAGGTAATGTTGGCTAAACCTTGCCCCATACACTCGCGGTTAGACTTACCGCGGGTATTGGTCATTTCATCCAGAACAGTTAGGGTTAATAATGATTCAATCAAACCGATGGCGGCCAAAATTACAGAATATGGAAGAATTATCTGTAGTGTCTCAAGAGTCATAGGTACGACAGGGAAAGCAAATGTTGGAAGAGTACCAGCCAGAGTCGCGCTTTCGTTACCAGACATCGCTCGTAGGAAGTCGACAACTGTGCGTGTTTCTAAACCGAGTCCTTGTACCAATAGTGTTACTGTTACAATAGCAACGAGCGAAGAAGGTACTGCTGTAGTGAGCTTTGGTAAAAAGTGAATGATAGCCATGGTTAAAGCTACCAATCCCAGCATCAGGAACAGTTGCTCACTTGGTAGCCAAGTTAGAATGCCATTGATATCAGGAGCTTTGAACTGCCCAAGCTGAGCGAGGAAAATAACGATAGCAAGACCATTTACAAAACCGATCATCACAGGGTGCGGAACCATACGGATGAACTTGCCGAGTCTGAACAGACCCGCTGCAATTTGTAGTACGCCAGTAAACAATATGGCTGCAAACAGATATTGAACACCATGACTTGATACTAAGCTCACCATCACCACAGCCATTGCACCAGTTGCGCCAGAGATCATGCCTGGACGTCCACCGAATATAGATGTGATAAGGCCAACGATGAATGCTGCATATAAGCCAACCATAGGGTCAACGCCAGCCACGAATGCGAAAGCGACGGCTTCCGGCACCAATGCTAGAGCAACTGTAAGTCCTGAAAGGACATCATTTTTTACTGAGTGTTTGGAAAACTGTGGAAATTCAAACATGACTTGAGCGTTTTTCCTGATAATTGTAATGAACCGACTTTATTTAGAACGCTCATTGAATCGAAATGGAATGTACCGAATGAAATATCATAGGGCAAAAAGTGTATTCAAAAGGCTGAACGCATCAAATTAAAGATGAGGGGCGGATGCTACAGAATTGTGTGATGAAGTTCAATAATGAACCTATAACCATGATCAATGAGACTGTTGAAATGATAAAAAAAGCCACCCTGAGGTGGCTTTTAAAAAGGCTTATATTAGTAACCTTGAGGTTTAGCCATCGCAGAACCTGCTTGGCTACTTGCCACTTGGCTGCCAGCGCCGATAGGAGCGTAGCGTTCAGTGCGGAAAGGTGCTGCATTTACAGCAATTTCTTTAACCTCTTGCGGACCAGAAGCTTTCGTCATAGGTGATGACGCGTGACCTTTTGTTAATGCCACAACTTTTGCCGGTTTAGCAACTGGCGCTAGTTCTGTAGTTTCTTGTCTCGCAATTTCAACAGTCGGAGCTTGTACTTCAGGTTGTTGAATTTCTTCGTATGGAGCGACAGTCGTTTCTACTGGCGATGTTTCAGCTTTCTCGACGATGCTATGCTCGATGACTTCGATGATAGTCTCAACTGGTGCTTCAACAACCGGTGTTTCTGCAATAGCGACTTCACGACGAATAATCACTTTACCCATTGCCATTTCAGGGAATGCGTAACCGCCTAGCACTGGTGTTGATACAACTGTATTTTCAACGACTGTTTCAACTTGAGGTTGAGCTTTAACAACAGGTTTCGCTAAATCATAACGAGGCATCACTTTACCCATAGCCATCTCTGGAGATGCTACACCACCTTTACGAAGGCGGAATGGGTTAGGGCGACGATCACGACCACGGCGACGACGTTGACCACTTGCTCGCAGATGACGAGGAGAGCGACGATTACGGCGTTGCTTCTGCTCATCTTGCTGTTCTGCGTTATCAGTGTCTAAGTCTGCTTGAACCAATTCAGTCGTAAACTCTTGAACAACAGGTGCTACTACTTCAGTAGGTAAAGACTCATCAACAATATATGTTTCTTCAGTTTGTTGATTGTTCACGCGTACTTGCTTATTAAGCTTACGGCGTTGGCGACGCTCTTTAACTACAGCTGCTTTAGTAGTTTGTTGAGTCTCACTTACTGGCTCTTTCTCTGCATTTTCTTGCTGAGCTTCAGCGGCTAATTGGCGACCTTCTTGTTGAAGCTTGTTTGACTTAGCTTCATTACGATCACGCTTATTGCGGCGTTCTTGCTTTGGCTTACGCTCTTGCGGTTTGCTTTCGCTAGCAACAGTTTGCTGTTCGCTCTCAACCTTTTCGTTCGCCTTTTCAGTTATTGGCTTACGGCGATTGTTTCTGTCGCGAGAGTTGTTGTTACGACGACGGTCGTTACGCTCACGACGTTGAGGTTGCTTCTTACTCTCGCTATCAACTTCAGCAGTCTCTTTAGCTTGGTCTTTCTTGTCTTCTTCTGAAGAGGCGAAAATACCTGCTAGAGCTTTAAAGAAGCGACTGACCAGCCCTGGTTTTTGCTCAGTAACAACCGATTCTGTAGGTGCCTCTACTTTAGGTTTCGCTACTGGAGCAGGTGCGGGAGCTGACTGGGCTGGTGATGCAAAGCCTTTCAGAGCCGGTTCTTCGATACGTTTAGGACGAAAATCTTGTTCGCTAACCTCTTTGCCTTCTGCTTCTTTTAAGGCTTCAAGTTTTCGAGGAATCAAGTAAGAAAGAATTTCGTGTTCTTCACCTTCGCGCACACGTACCACTTCAAAATGAGGTGTTTCCATGTCTGAATTTGGAACGATGGTAATTCTAACTTCTTGAATGCGTTCAATGTGGTTAATTGAGCGGCGCTTTTCGTTCAACAGATATGAAGCAATAGAAACCGGTACAACCGCCAGAACTTGTGACGTATTGTCTTTCAATGCTTCTTCTTCGATCAAACGAAGAACTGAAAGCGCTAAAGATTCATTATCACGAACCACACCTGTGCCCGAACAACGTGGACAGATATGGTGGCTTGCTTCAGCTAGAGAAGGACTCAAACGTTGGCGAGACATCTCTAAAAGACCGAAGCGCGAAATACGACCGATTTGTACACGAGCGCGGTCTAAGCGAACGGCATCACGTAGACGGTTTTCTACTTCACGTTGGTGACGAACAGGAGTCATATCGATGAAGTCGATAACAACTAGGCCACCTAGGTCGCGCAGACGTAATTGGCGTGCAATTTCATCTGCTGCTTCTAAGTTGGTGTTTAGAGCAGTTTCTTCGATATCTCCGCCTTTTGTTGCTCGTGCTGAGTTGATATCGATAGACGTCAGTGCTTCTGTTGGGTCAATAACAATTGAACCACCTGAAGGCAGACGAACTTCGCGTTGGAACGCGGATTCAATTTGGCTTTCGATTTGGAAGTGGCTAAATAGCGGCACTTCGCCTTCGTATTTCTTAACACGGTTTACGAAATCAGGACGAACTAGACGGATATGGTCAAGCGCACGTTCGTAGATAGTATTACTATCAATCAGGATTTCACCGATATCACGACGCAAGTAGTCACGAATCGCACGAACGATAACGTTACTTTCTTGGTGAATTAGAAATGGCGCAGGATTCGCGTCAGATGCTTGTTTGATCGCTGCCCAATGGTTCAGCAGAACGTTTAAGTCCCACTCTAACTCGTCACCATTTTTGCCAACCCCAGCTGTACGAACAATTAGACCCATACCTTGAGGTAGTTCTAACGTGCTCAATGCAGTTTTAAGTTCAGTACGCTCATCACCTTCGATACGGCGAGAAATACCGCCAGCACGAGGGTTGTTTGGCATAAGAACTAAATAACTACCAGCAAGAGAGATAAATGTGGTCAGCGCAGCACCTTTACTACCGCGTTCCTCTTTTTCAATCTGAACGATAACTTCTTGGCCTTCTTTAAGCACTTCTTTAATGCTTGGACGACCTTGGTAGGAATAACCTTCTGGGAAGTATTCGCGAGCAATTTCTTTAAGAGGGAGGAAACCGTGTCTTTCAGCGCCGTAATCAACGAAAGCAGCTTCTAGACTTGGTTCAATACGGGTGATACGACCTTTGTAGATATTCGCCTTTTTCGATTCGTGTCCAGGACTTTCGATATCAAGATCGAACAATCGCTGGCCGTCGACCAAAGCGACACGCAACTCTTCTTTCTGAGTTGCGTTAATAAGCATTCTTTTCATTTAAAAATCTCGTAATTTTTTCTTTGTTTTGATTATTGTTCTTGTCGCATTTGGTTCGCTTTCACGGTGCCAGATCCCATGGCTTAATTCATTACAGCCTCCCGGCTGGAGGGGATGCTCGAGGACACGTCAGTCATCACAAGCTTAAACAGCCTGTGATCCGCATTTGAGGCGGAAATACTCATCATGAAAAGGCGAAGAGTAGAGCAACAAGAAACCTAAACCTGAAATGTCTTACGCCAATGCAGCACTCGGTTTTAGGTTTACTACTCGTTCATTGCTTTAAATAAACGGTAAAATAGAAACATACCAGTTCACTTATTGCAGGTGTGAACTATAGCAGTGACTGCTAGTCACAGCAATGTGCTTTATTAGAAAGCGCTTAAAAATTTCTGGCCATGTCCAAAAGTGCTTCCTTGTCCGTGTCAATTTTAAGCAAAATGGGCGAGAAGTTTGTGTTTTATCAATAAGAAACCGCCCAATTTTCGGGAGCAAAGAGCTAGGTGATGTTTATTTCAGCGAGTTATTAAAAAAAAGCATCCGAAAAGCGATTTTTAATCACGAAGAAAATGTGATTTCGCACAGTTTCAGTTAGAATAGCCGCCATGAACGAAATCAGAACTCAAGTCCAATTCATCGACATAGATGAAGATATGGCTGGTCAACGCATCGATAACTTTTTGCGTAACCAATTAAAATCAATTCCTAAAAGCATGGTTTATCGAATCTTGCGAAAGGGTGAAGTGCGCGTAAATAAAAAGCGAGTAAAGGCGGAATATAAGTTGGAAGCAGGCGATGTGGTTCGAGTTCCGCCTGTTACAATGGAAGAAAAGTCAGATGAAACTGCTGCACCAAGTACCAAACTTAATAAAGTCGCGGAATTAGAAAGTTGCATTCTTCATGAGGATGAACATGTCCTCATTTTGAATAAGCCTTCGGGCACCGCTGTGCATGGCGGTAGTGGCTTGAAGTTTGGCGCGATTGAAGCGTTACGAGCTCTTCGACCACAAGCGCGCTTTTTAGAACTTGTGCATCGAATTGATCGTGACACATCAGGTATTTTGTTGGTTGCAAAAAAGCGTTCTGCTTTGCGTCACTTACAAGCCCAGTTTCGAGAGAAAACAGTACAAAAATACTATTTTGCTCTGGTTATGGGGGAGTGGGAAAACAAGTGGAAAGTGGTTAATGCCCCATTGTTAAAGAATGAAGTGAACAGCATTGTGCGCGTGAGTTCCAATGGTAAGCCATCAGAAACGCGTTTTAAGATCATAGAAAAGTTTGAACAGGCGACGTTGATTCAGGCGAGCCCTATTACTGGTCGCACACATCAGATCCGTGTACATACACAATATATGGGGCACCCAATTGCCTGGGACGACCGTTATGGTGACCGACGATTTGATGCTTATACCGCACAATTTGGCATTGACCGTTTGTTCTTGCATGCTGCGAATATTCGTTTTGTTCATCCAGCGACGGAGGAAGTTATGGAAATCAACGCGCCTCTGGATAGCAAGTTAGAAAATGCATTAGCTCAGATGCGAAGCACTAAATGAATGAATAAAGGCTTGTGATGAACAAGCCTTTTCAATTAGTGAAACTGTTGATGCTTACAAAACAGGAAAGCCTTCGTTTTCAAGCAGTCGAGTTAGCTTAATCAGTGGTAGGCCAACGAGTGTATTCGGATCATCGCCTTCGAGTTTTTCAAATAAAGCGATACCTAAACCTTCGCTCTTAAAACTACCAGCACAGTTTAAAGGCAATTCTTTCTCTACATACTTCTCAACCATAGATGGTGTCAACCGACGGAAATGCACAGTGAATGTATCAAGCGTGATCTGACTTTCTTGAGTGCGGGAGTTGTAAAGTGCTAGGCCGGTATAAAAAGTAATAGGTTTACCGCTTTGGCTCATCAACTGTTCAATCGCTTTTTGCTTAGTATGCGGTTTGCCAACGATATGTCCGTCAATCACGCAGACTTGATCAGAACCGATGATTAAGCTTGGCTTATCAACGATACAAGAGCGGGCTTTTAGATTGGCAAGTCTCTGCACTAATGTTTCAGGTGATTCGTTTTGCAGCGGTGTTTCATCACAGTCTGGTTGTGCAGTGACGAAAGGAATGTCTAGCTTATTTAATAACTGCTGACGAAATGGTGAAGTGGAAGCTAAAACTAGTTGGTAATTTTGCATTTTACTTTACAATTATCGTTAAGTTTATGTGCAGCATATAGGATTCAATGCTGTTGACCATAATTCTCTCCGTGAAAAGGGAAAAAATTGTATTTTTTACCTTTTTCTTTGACTAAATCTGTTTTGGAAGATAATATTCGCGCCCTATGCAAAAGGTAAAGATACCGCGAACGATTGATCCGGGCAAAGCGGCTCAAAAACGACTTGATTACGATGGCATCATCCAAATGAGTCTTTTGAAACGCTTAGAGGAGTCAGTCGATAGCGTAAAACGCGACGCACAAGTCTCATTGTCATTTGGGCTTGATGAACAGCAACTGGTTGTTATCTCTGGTAAAGCTAACATCGAAGTTGATTTAGAGTGTCAGCGCTGTAATGAGGTTTTCGCACACGAGTGCGAAATTGAATTCACTTATACCCCTATTACTGGGAAAAAAAGTGATGAAGAGATTCCCGACGATTACGATTTGGTAGATCTTAATGAGTACGGTGAAGTTGACCTAGTTCAGTTAGTTGAAGACGAGTTCATCTTAAGTTTGCCTCAAGTAGCAATGCACGATGATGCGGATTGTAGCGTTCAATCAGACAACATGGTGTTTGGTGAAATTCCAGAAGAGATTTTGGAAGAGAAGCCGAATCCGTTCGATGTTTTAAAAAGTTTGAAGAAGTAATTCTTTAAGACACTTAACATAGGAGTAGGGTCAATGGCCGTACAAAAAGACCGTAAAACACGTTCACGTCGTGGTATGCGTCGTTCACACGATGCGCTAACTGCAGCTGCACTATCTGTAGATGCGACTTCAGGTGAAACTCACCTACGCCACAATGTAACTGCTGAAGGTTACTACCGTGGTAAAAAGGTTATCAACAAGTAAGGTTGACCTTTGCAAAATTTAACCGTTGCACTTGATGCAATGGGCGGGGATTTCGGTCCTCGCGTAACAGTGCCTGCCGCCGTGCAGGCACTGTCGCATTTCCCAGAGCTAAAAGTGACTCTCATCGGTGATCAAACTGAGATCGCCCAACAACTTTCTTTATTAGGTTACGAACCGAACGCTCGCTTGAGTGTCGTAAATAGTGACCGCGTCATTTCAAATTCAGAAAAACCGTCATTGGCATTACGTCACAGTGCTGGTACTTCTATGGGTATGGCTATTGACCTTGTCGCTGACGGTCAAGCTGATGCTTGTGTAAGTGCAGGTAATACGGGTGCATTGATGGCATTATCTCGTTTTAGACTTAAACTATTGCCAGGAATAGATCGGCCTGCTTTGGTGTCAGCTCTACCAACTATATCTGGTGGAAAAACGTGGATGTTGGATTTAGGCGCAAATGTTTCTAGTGACGCAGATTCTTTATTTCAATTTGCAGTGATGGGGGCAGCATTAGCAGAACAACATCTAGGTCGATCTCCTCGCGTGGCGATATTAAATATCGGTGCAGAAGAGATTAAAGGTAATGATTTAGTCAAACGTTGTGCAGAAATGCTTAGTCAGACACACGCTGTGAATTTTATCGGCTACATTGAAGGGAACCAATTATTAATTGATGCAGCAGACGTTGTTGTATGCGATGGTTTCGTTGGCAATGTTTGCTTAAAAGCCTGTGAAGGAACAGCACAACTTTTTATCGATAGGCTAAAAAATAAGTTTTTAGGCTCATCTATAAAAGGTTGGATTGCGAAAAAGCTGTTTTCTGAACTATTTACTGAGCTAAAAACACTGAACCCCGACCAGTATAACGGCGCAAGTTTGCTAGGATTGCGCGGCATTGTAATAAAAAGTCATGGAAGTGCTGATGTACCCGCTGTCGTTAACGCGATTTCAGAGGCGGTGCATGAAGTTAAACGACAAGTACCCAGCCGTATAAGCGATCGTTTGGAAGCGGTTTTACTCGAGAGGCATTATTAGTCTTCATGTATAGCAAAATTTTAGGTACTGGCAGCTACCTGCCATCTCAAGTGCGTACAAACGCTGACTTAGAGAAAATGGTAGATACTACTGATGAGTGGATTGTCACTCGTACGGGTATTCGCGAGCGTCGTATTGCAGCTGAAGATGAAACAGTTGCGGATATGGCATTTTATGCAGCTAAAAATGCGATTGAAATGTCGGGCATTGATAAAAACGACATCGATCTCATTATCGTAGCGACCACAAGTAGTAGCCATACTTTCCCTTCATCTGCGTGTCAGGTTCAAGGTATGTTAGGCATCAAAGGTTGCCCTGCATTTGACTTGGCAGCGGCATGTTCTGGCTTTATTTATGCGCTGTCGGTTGCCGACCAACATATTAAAACCGGTATGTGCAAAAACGCTTTAGTGATTGGCGCAGATGCATTGTCAAAAAGCTGCGATCCAACAGATCGTTCAACCATTATTTTGTTTGGTGATGCAGCTGGTGCCGTTGTCCTAGGCGCAAGTAAAGAGCCGGGTATTCTTTCCACTCACATATACTCAGACGGTGAATTTGGTGAGCTGTTAAGTCTGCCTGTTCCTGAACGTGGTGGTGATGCTGACAAATGGCTTTATATGGCTGGTAATGAAGTCTTTAAAGTTGCAGTAACTCAGTTGTCTAAGTTGGTTAAAGATACTTTAGAAGCCAACAATATGCATAAGTCTGAATTGGATTGGTTAGTTCCGCACCAAGCAAACTATCGCATTATTTCTGCAACAGCGAAAAAGCTGTCTATGTCGCTAGACCAAGTAGTATTGACGTTGGATAAACACGGCAATACATCTGCGGCAACTGTCCCAACTGCGCTTGATGAAGCAGTTCGTGATGGACGTATTAAACGTGGTCAAAACTTACTTTTAGAAGCTTTTGGTGGCGGTTTCACCTGGGGCTCAGCTTTAGTTAAATTTTAACGGCTTTAAATTTCAATAATTCGATTTTTGTAATAATTAATCGCAACTATAGTCTTTAAGGCGTTGAAATAACGCCTTAATCATTTTGAGGAAACAGCAATGAGCAAGTTTGCTATCGTATTTCCAGGTCAGGGTTCTCAAGCTATCGGTATGCTTGCTGAACTAGCGCAGCAGTATGATGTCGTTAACCAAACTTTTGCAGAAGCATCGGAAGCGTTGGGCTATGATTTATGGGCGTTGGTTCAAAACGGTCCTGTTGAAGATCTAAACCAAACTTTTCGTACTCAGCCTGCATTACTAGCAGCATCTGTGGCTATTTGGCGTGTATGGCAGGAACTCGGTTTAGAACAACCAGCTGTCCTAGCGGGTCACAGTTTAGGTGAATATTCAGCTTTAGTGTGTGCTGGTGTTATCGACTTTAAACAAGCGATTAGTTTAGTAGAGCTTCGTGGTAAGGCTATGCAAGATGCTGTTCCAGCGGGTACTGGCGCAATGTACGCTATCATTGGTCTTGATGATGAAGCGATTGCTAAGGCGTGTGAAGAAGCGGCACAAGGCGAAGTTGTCTCTCCAGTAAACTTCAACTCACCAGGTCAAGTTGTTATTGCTGGCCAAAAAGATGCAGTAGAGCGTGCCGGAGCATTGTGTAAAGATGCGGGTGCTAAGCGTGCACTTCCTTTACCAGTTTCTGTTCCTTCACATTGTGCATTGATGAAGCCTGCCGCTGAACGTCTCGCAGAAGCTTTGGCTGAAATTGAATTTAATACACCACAAGTTCCTGTGATTAACAACGTTGATGTTATTGCAGAAACTGACCCTGCAAAGATTAAAGATGCGCTTGTTCGTCAGCTTTACAGCCCAGTACGCTGGACTGAAGGTGTAGAGAAAATGAGCGAACAGGGTGTTGAGAAATTGCTAGAAATGGGACCAGGTAAAGTTCTAACGGGTCTAACTAAACGTATTGTAAAAACCTTAGATGCAGCCGCAGTGAATGATATCGCTTCACTCGAAGCAGCTAAGTAAATATAGGAACCAAACATGAGTCAATTCATGAGTCTAGAAGGCAAAGTTGCACTAGTAACAGGTGCAAGCCGCGGTATTGGTAAAGCTATCGCTGAACTATTTGTTGAACGTGGTGCTACAGTAATTGGTACGGCAACAAGTGAAAGTGGCGCAGAAGCAATCAGTGCTTACCTTGGTGATAAAGGTAAGGGCTTTGCTCTAAACGTTACAGACGTAGAATCAATTGAATCAGTATTGAAATCTATCAATGATGAATATGGTGCAATCGATATTCTAGTAAACAACGCTGGTATCACGCGTGACAACTTGTTGATGCGTATGAAAGATGATGAGTGGTCAGATATTTTAGATACTAACCTGACATCAATTTTCCGTATGTCTAAGGCTGTATTACGTGGCATGATGAAAAAACGTAATGGTCGTATCATCAATGTAGGTTCTGTTGTCGGTACTATGGGTAACGCAGGACAAGCAAACTATGCAGCGGCAAAAGCAGGCGTAATTGGCTTTACTAAGTCAATGGCTCGTGAAGTTGCTTCTCGTGGCGTGACTGTGAACACAGTTGCTCCAGGTTTTATTGAAACTGATATGACAAAAGCGCTGAACGATGAGCAACGTGCTGCTACACTTGCACAAGTGCCAGCTGGTCGTTTAGGTGATCCACGTGAAATTGCATCAGCAGTTGCATTTTTGGCGTCACCAGAAGGTGCTTACATTACGGGCGAAACTTTGCATGTAAATGGCGGCATGTATATGGTTTAATCCCATTTTTGTGCTAAGTTGGAAACTGAGTCTTAAATGTGGCCAACTTTGTACATTAATTGACATAAAAATGCTCAAGATTCATGCATGATATATGTCAATAATGGTGTGAATTTCGGTTAAAATCGCCAATTTTGTGGTTTGACCAGCAAGGACCCCCTTGCAACTTTCCCTAGTTAGAATAAACTACGGAATCATCGCATTAGGCGAAATCTGTAAAGGAAAAGAAAAAATGAGCAACATCGAAGAACGCGTAAAGAAAATCATTGTTGAACAGCTAGGTGTAGACGAAGCAGAAGTTAAAAACGAAGCTTCTTTCGTTGAAGATCTAGGTGCGGATTCTCTAGACACTGTAGAACTAGTTATGGCTCTAGAAGAAGAATTTGACACTGAGATTCCTGATGAAGAAGCAGAGAAAATCACTACTGTTCAAGCTGCGATCGACTACGTAAACAGCGCTCAGTAATGTCTCTTCCCAGGCGGCCTTCTGGCCGCCTGAGTTTTTCTCACTCAATCTTTACCTCTCATAGAATTTTTCAATTCCCGGAGAATATGATCGTGTCCAAGCGTCGTGTCGTTGTCACTGGCATGGGTATGTTGTCACCAGTGGGCAACACAGTAGAATCTTCTTGGAAAGCCCTGCTAGCTGGTCAAAGTGGTATAGTAAATATCGAACACTTTGATACAACAAATTATTCAACTCGTTTCGCAGGTCTAGTTAAAGACTTTAACTGCGAAGATTACATGTCTAAAAAAGAAGCTCGCAAGATGGATTTATTTATCCAGTACGGTATTGCGGCGGGCATTCAAGCATTAGACGATTCTGGTTTATCGGTCACTGAAGAAAATGCTCCACGTATTGGTGTTGCTATTGGTTCAGGTATCGGTGGTCTAGAACTTATTGAAAGTGGTCACTGTTCATTACTTGAAAAAGGCCCACGTAAAGTTAGCCCATTCTTTGTACCTTCAACCATCGTAAACATGATTGCTGGTAACTTGTCTATTATGCGTGGTCTACGTGGTCCAAATATCGCGATTTCAACAGCATGTACAACTGGCTTGCACAACATTGGCCATGCAGCACGCATGATTGCTTACGGTGATGCAGAAGCTATGGTTGCAGGCGGTGCAGAGAAAGCCTCTACGCCTCTAGGTATGGCTGGTTTCGGTGCAGCTAAAGCACTATCAACTCGTAATGATAATCCTCAAAAAGCTTCTCGCCCTTGGGACAAAGACCGTGACGGTTTTGTACTAGGCGATGGCGCAGGTATCATGGTGCTTGAAGAGTACGAACACGCTAAAGCTCGTGGCGCTAAAATTTACGCTGAAATCGTTGGCTTTGGTATGTCTGGTGATGCTTACCATATGACTTCACCTAGTGAAGATGGCTCTGGTGGTGCATTAGCGATGGAAGCTGCGATGCGTGACGCAGGTCTAACTGGTGAACAAATCGGTTATGTGAATGCTCACGGTACATCTACGCCAGCAGGCGATGTAGCAGAAGTGAGAGGCATCAAGCGTGCTCTTGGTGAAGCAGGCTCTAAACAGGTTCTGATCTCTTCAACTAAGTCAATGACTGGTCACCTACTAGGTGCTGCTGGTTCTGTTGAAGCTATTATCACTGTCATGTCTCTAGTCGACCAAATAGTTCCGCCAACGATTAACCTTGAAAACCAAGAAGAAGGTTTAGACGTTGATCTTGTTCCAAACACCGCTCGTAAAGTGGAAGATATGGAATACGCAATGTGTAACTCATTTGGTTTTGGTGGCACTAACGGCTCATTAATCTTTAAACGCGTATAAGATTCATTGAACTGTACTTGTTTTGAAACGGCTTGATGCTTAGCATTAAGCCGTTTCTTTATTTTCAGGGAGCGGAAATATGGTATGGGTAAATGGTGAGTTGAGTGAGCTTATTGCAGTCAGTGATCGCTCCTTTCAATACGGTGATGGATGCTTTACCACCATGCTGACAAAACATGGTGAGATTCAGCATTGGCCGCATCACATCGAGCGGATGAATGCATGTCTTAAAATGTTGGGTATATTTCAACCCAATTGGCAGCAAGTCGAACAGTGGTTGCAATTAGCCATTCTTCCAGACGCAAAAGCGGGTGTTAAAATCCACATCAGCAGAGGGATGGGGGGACGCGGGTATAGCCCTGCTCACGTCACACAGCCGAATGTTACAATTAGCAACTTTGCTTTTCCTTCTCATTATGCACAATGGCAAGCCGAAGGTTTGCAGCTCGGTATATGCTCTAAGCGCATGGGGCTTAATCCAATGCTTGCAGGACATAAACACAATAATCGATTGGAGCAGGTCCTGCTGAAAAGTGAAATGGACCAAGCTGGCTATTTTGACGGTTTATGTTTGGATATTAACGGACATATCGTAGAAACGACGGCAGCCAACATTTTTTGGCTAAAAGGTGCTACTTTGTACACGCCTTCATTAAAAAATGCGGGTGTGGCAGGAGTTGCACGTAGAAATATATTAGAATATGCCCACCAACTTAAGTTGAAAGTGGTAAAAGGTGATTTCGAACTCGATCATCTTGATAATGCCGAAGAAATTTTTATCTCTAATTCACTGTTAGAGGTCGCACCTGTGGTTCAAATATCTGAACATAAGTACTCTATTGGACAACAGACGCTACGAATTCAGGAGAAATTTAATTCGTGATTAAGAAGTTATCTTTTTTAATTGTTGTTCTCATTCTCTGTGTCGCTGGTGCATATTTTTATGTCCAGAGCCAAGTAAACAGCTATCTTACGCAACCGTTAAAAATTGAAGAACCACAGATCGTCACTATTCAAAGTGGCACCAGTCTCAATCGAGCCATGTCTATGTTGGTGGATAAGAAGTGGATTGAGCCGACTTCGTTTTCATCATTTATTCATCGATTACATCCAGAACTAGCCGGTTTAAAAGCTGGAACTTACCAAATCACTTCTGATATGGATTTAAACCAAGCTCTAATGCTGTTCATTTCAGGTAAAGAGCATCAGTTTGCGATTACTTTTGTCGAAGGTAGCCGTTTTGTTGAATGGCGAGATATTCTCGCTAGCAATCCGAATCTGAAACACACATTAGATGGTTTATCCGAAAAAGAAATCTCGCAAAAATTGGGCATCGAAAGAGAAAAGCTGGAAGGGCTATTTCTCGCTGAAACCTACCATTTTACTAATGGCGTGAGTGACTTAGATATTCTTAAACGTGCTCACGTGAAACTGAACAATATTCTCAACGAAGCGTGGGATAAACGACAAAGTGGTTTACCGCTAAAATCATCTTACGAGGCGCTGATTTTGGCGTCGATCATCGAAAAAGAAACAGCAGTTGAAGATGAAAGAACTCAGATCTCATCTGTGTTCGTCAATCGCTTGAATAAACGCATGCGCCTACAAACTGATCCGACGGTGATTTATGGTATGGGTGAAAATTACGATGGCAACATCCGTAAGAAAGATCTCAAAGCTCCAACGCCATACAACACTTATGTCATTTTAGGTTTACCTCCAACGCCAATTGCGATGGCTGGCCCTGCTTCAATCAATGCAGCTCTGAATCCTGATCAAAGCAGTTATCTTTACTTTGTTGCCAGTGGTAACGGTGGTCATGTATTTTCTAAAACGCTGGTAGAACATAACCGCGCAGTTCGCGCTTATTTAAAACAGATTCGTAATAAGTAATGAAATCACAATTTATCGTAGTAGAAGGCCTCGAAGGGGCTGGTAAAAGTACCGCAATTCAAGCAATTGTGGAAACTCTGCATGACTTTGGCATTGACCAAATTACTCGAACACGTGAGCCGGGCGGTACTGTGCTGGCGGAAAAGATGCGCGAGTTGGTGAAGCAGGAACATGAAGGCGAAGTTCTGCAAGATATGACGGAACTACTTCTTATGTATGCTGCTCGTGTTCAATTAGTGGAAAATGTAATTAAACCAGCGCTAGAGCAAGGTAATTGGGTTGTTGGTGATCGTCATGATATGTCTTCACAGGCTTATCAGGGTGGTGGTCGCCAAATTTCACGTCAAACAATGCAAAGCTTAAAACAGACTACATTAGGTGACTTTAAGCCTGATTTGACTCTCTATCTCGATATTGACCCTAAAGTGGGGTTAGAACGAGCTCGTGGACGTGGTGAACTCGATCGCATTGAAAAAATGGACATCAGTTTTTTCGAGCGAACAAGAGCGAGATACCTAGAGATCGCGAATGCAGATGATTCTGTAATTGTGGTAAATGCTGATCAGACTATTGATAAAGTTGCGCTGGATATTAAATCCGCCTTACTGCTTTGGTTAAAAAAATGCGCCGGCTAACCGAATACAATGGCTGAAAAGCATCTAGGAAACTTTATGTTAGGAAATAATGTTAAAGACCTTCATTCTTGGCTGCAGGGTAGTTGGAACAGCTGGAAGTATCAGTTAGATAACAACAGCTTCGCTTCTGCAACTTTGCTGTCTTCTTCTCCTGGTTTAGACACTTTTCAATTAGCGGAACAATTTGCGCGTTCATTAATGTGCAACACCACTACCAGTGAGCCTTGTGGGTTTTGTCACGGTTGTGATTTGATGCAATCTGGAAATCATCCTGATTATCACGTAGTAAAACCAGAGAAAGAAGGTAAGACGATTACCGTTGAACAAATTCGTCAGTGTAACCGTATCGCACAGGAGTCGTCACAGCTATCAGGTTATCGTCTTTTCGTTATCGAACCGGCTGAGGCGATGAATGAATCAGCCGCCAATGCTTTATTAAAAACACTTGAAGAGCCGCCAGAGAAGTGTGTGTTTGTACTCATTGCTTCAAAGGCAAGTGCATTACTACCAACGATTGTTAGTCGATGCCAACAAGTCGCTATTCCAGACCCGCAGTCAGGTGTTGTGACTCTGTGGCTGCAAAAAGAACTTGGTGTTGATGTTCCTGCATTCGCATCTCATGTCAATGGCAATGCGCCCGTGCAGACCAAAGTTTTTATGCAATCCGGAGACATAGATGCATATAAGTCGATTGAAGAAAGCCTGATAGCCGCAGTTCAAGGTGATATCGAATCGGCACTCAAGTGTACAAGCAAGTTGAATGAGTCGCCAATCACTCGCCTGACTTGGCTCTGGTACCTGCTTACCGATGCTCAGAAGGTTCACTTTGGCGTGGTTCAACCTAACTTTACTCCCGGCTGTCGTACTTTATCTTCGTTATTGAGCTATGTTGTTTTAGAAAAGCAGAGTTCAGAATTAGCTGCTTTAATTGAGAAACTGAGACATTTTACTGGGTTGAACACTGAGCTTTTAATTACGGATTGGATATTTAAGTTTAACGAGGAAACATGTTTGTAGATTCCCACTGTCATTTGGACAAACTGGACTATCAAGACTTACATACTGATATATCGGATGTAGTGAACAAAGCTGCACAAGCGAATGTAAAACAACTGCTTTCGGTTGGCGTTACGCTCGATTCATTTCCAGATATGATTGAGATGATCACTCCATTTGACAATGTACATGCGTCATGTGGCGTTCACCCATTAGATGTTGAAAGTGAATTTGCGTTAGATAAGTTTCACGAGTATGCCAAACATCCTAAGGTTGTGGCGATTGGTGAAACTGGCTTGGATTACCATTACCAGCCCGAGACGGCAGAGTTGCAGAAACTGCGCTTTTCACAACAAATTGAAACCGCGGTTGCACTTAATAAACCTTTGATTATCCATACTCGAAATGCGCGAGTGGATACCTTGACGATGTTAAAGCAGGGCGGAGCTGATCGTTGTGGTGGTGTGATTCATTGCTTTACAGAAGATTTGGCATTTGCTGAAGCTGCAATGGATTTAGGTTTCTACATTTCTATTTCAGGAATTGTGACTTTCAGACAAGCGACAGATCTTAAAGAGGTCGTAAAAGCACTCCCTATTGACCGTCTGTTGATTGAAACGGATTCGCCGTATTTGGCTCCTGTTCCACATCGAGGAAAAGAGAATCAACCTGCTTATGTCGTTGAGGTTGCTGCTTACATTGCTCAACTAAAGGGGTGTTCATTGTCCGAAGTTGCAGAAAAAACGACCAAGAATTACCAAGATCTTTTTTTGCGATAGAAAATAATATTGGGTTTAAAAAGGAGCAGATGCTCCTTTTTTTATTGTTGAAATTGGCGGATTGTAAAAATTATTTTGTTGTTTACTAAATCTGTTGATTTTGGGAGGGCGAAACGAGCTAATGTAAATTTGTTACATAAAATAACATTGTGCCTAATTTTATTTACGCAGTAAAATTATTGTTTTAAACTTTTAAATATATAAAAAACAATAAGATATATTGATTGTAATGCTTTTCAGAGAGCCGATCTGATTGTGATCTGTCTAATACTTTGAAACTTAATTTCGTAACTGAGTGGAATCCATGAGGAGCATCAAGATATATTTAGAAGCGGAAAATATAATGCATTTTGTGGTTACATTTTCATTGGGTGCTAACATTTAGGCTACGGGGGTGTGCCGTTAGAACCCAAACATTCTAATAACTTAATCAGGAGCATAAACATGTTTAAAAACGCTTTTGCTAACCTGCAGAAAGTTGGTAAGTCTCTGATGCTACCAGTATCAGTACTTCCAGTTGCAGGTATTTTGCTTGGTGTGGGTGCGGCGAACTTTAGCTGGCTACCAGAAGTAGTATCACACCTGATGGAACAAGCTGGCGGTTCTGTTTTCGGCCAAATGGCACTTCTTTTCGCTGTCGGTGTATCTTTAGGTTTCACTAACAATGACGGTGTTTCAGGTCTGTCTGCTATCGTTGGTTACGGTATCATGGTTGCTACGCTAAACGTAATGGCAACTGTAATGGGTGTTGATCACATCGAAACTGGTGTTCTCGGTGGTATCCTCGCGGGTGGTGTTGCTGCTTGGGCATTCAACCGTTTCTACAAAATTCAACTTCCAGAGTACCTAGGCTTCTTCGCGGGTAAACGCGCAGTGCCAATCATTACTGGTTTCCTATCAATTGGCCTTGGTGTAATCCTTTCTATTATTTGGCCACCAATTGGTAGCGTAATTGCTTCTTTCTCTGATTGGGCAGCGAACCAAAACCCTGTTACTGCATTCGGTATCTACGGTGTTGTTGAGCGTTCTCTAATCCCATTCGGTCTACACCACATTTGGAACGTACCATTCTTCTACGAAGCAGGTACCTGTACAACTTCGGCTGGTCAAGTAGCTCACGGTATCATGACTTGTTTCCTTACAGCTGATGACGCTACTCGCGCAGCTGGTAACGGTTTCGGTCAGCTAGCAGGTGGTTACCTATTCAAGATGTTCGGTCTTCCAGCAGCAGCTATTGCTATTGCACACAGCGCTAAACCAGAAAACCGTGCAAAAGTAATGGGTATCATGGCTTCTGCAGCTCTGACTTCATTCCTAACTGGTATTACTGAACCAATCGAGTTCTCATTCCTATTCATCGCTCCAGTACTATACGCAATTCACGCGGTACTAGCTGGCGTTGCATACATGCTTACGAACTCTCTAGGTGTTGTTCACGGTCACACGTTCTCTAACGGTTTCATCGACTTCGTGGTTCAATCTCCACGTGCTGAGAACATGTTGCTACTAGTTGGTCTAGGTATCGCTTACGCAGTTCTTTACTACGTAGTATTCACTTTCGTTATCCGTGCTATGGACCTTAAAACTCCTGGTCGTGAAGATGAAACTGAAGGTACAACAGTAGCTGCTGGTACTGAAATGGCTGGTGAGCTAGTTGCTGCATTCGGTGGTAAAGCTAACATCACTAACCTAGACGCATGTATCACTCGTCTACGTGTATCAGTAGCGGATACTGAAATCGTTGACCAAGACAAGCTGAAAAAACTTGGTGCAGCAGGCGTAGTTGTAGTATCTGGTGGCGTTCAAGCTATCTTCGGTACTAAGTCTGACAACCTTAAAACAGATATGGATGAGTGGATCCGTAACAACGGTTAATCCTTCGACATTTCTTCCCCTATAGAAAAGGAGACTTCGGTCTCCTTTTTTTATTTTTATGTCAGATTGTCTATACAAATTTGACAAATTCAATTGATGCTCTCTATACCTTTTATGGTTTGGACCATTTTTATAGAAGGGTATTAATTATGAATAAGATAGGGGTCGTGGTTATTTTGTGTGCAACTTCCGTCAGTAGTTATGCTGCACAAAATAAAGGGTTTGAAGTTGGTATGGCGATAGACCAACAGCTGAGTGTCGTATTTGAGATCGATGATCAGTATCGTTTTATTTTAGGCAATGGTGGTATCGCTTTTGACTATATTTTTGCTAATGGTAGCTTTGGTTCTAATGTACCGTTCGATTGGTATGTTGGCGGTGGTGCTTGGACCGACTGGGACGCAGATGATCTGGGCGTTCGATTGCCACTGGGCCTTGATTGGCAGATTAATGACAAGTTTGATGTATATGGTCAGATTCATCCAGAAGTGAATTTTGATGATGGGGCTGAGTTGCAAATTGGAGCAGCATTAGGCTTGACATATCATTTTTAATCTCCTCTTTATTTAGTCAGTTATGTGATAACCCGCCTTTTTACCCAGATGCAGTTAAACGTATTATGTTGGCTAATTGTTTCAGCCATGCTTGGCATGGCTGAATGTGTTTCTGTTTAAACCTGAGCTTAGATATTTGATGCTGGATGTAAAAAATAAGAACTTTATTGTTACTGGTGCGACTTCCGGAATAGGGCGTTTGCTGACTATTCGACTGCTCCAACGCGGTGCTAATGTTGCTTTCTGCGGACGTTCTCAAAACAAATTGAATGAATTGATTTCAGAGATTTCACCGTTAGATAGTCAAACCTATTATCAAGCGTTTGATGCGACAAATTACACCCAAATTGAACAGTTTGTTGCTGCTTCTATGGCCAAATTGGGTCAAGTAGACGTATTGGTTAATTGCGCTGGGGCTAACACATCCAGAAGCGCTATTGCCGACTTATCCGCCGATGACCTTATGGGGTTAGTGCAGTTGAATATGATGTCTCCATTCGTGTTTATGAAGCAAACCTATAACACTTCAATGAAGATTCGTAGGCAGGGAATTATCATCAACGTGCTATCCACAGTATGTGGGTTTTCTAACGAAGGGATTGGTGCTTATACGGCATCAAAAGCAGGTATGGATGCACTAACGAAAGTATTCCGTAAAGAGGCGAGGGAGCACGGAGTGAAAGTTTGCGCTATTTATCCTGGTGGGGTCGATACTCCTTTCAGGGCTGCCGACAGACCTGAATATTTACACCCTGAGCAAGTGGTGGACGCCATTTTATTCATGGCAAGTCAAAATAGCATTTCTAGCGTAGACGAGTTAGTTATTCGCCCTTTGATTGAAAAGAATTATTGTTAGATTGTTCGATTTGATATTGAAACCAATGAAAAAGCCAGCATTAAGCCGGCTTTTGGTTTTATGGATGAATTATTTGTTCATCGCTTTCTTGATACAGATAGCAGCGCCACCCCAAGTAATACCAAGACCAATGATCATCATAATAATTGCGCTAGCAGTCATTATTTTGCCTCCTTACGGCTTGTTAGGTTAACAAGTACACCAAATACAAGTAGAACGATAATGATTGCCCAACCTAGAGTTAGGTCGTAACCGCCGTAGCCTTCAGTGAACAGTGCAATAAGTTTTGTCGCAATAATGATAGCTAGCATCACTGGGGTGATAAAACGTAAACAGATATCGAACCATACGCCTACGCTGAAATCAGAAATGCTGTTCACGTATTTACGTACGTCAGATACTTTTAGCAACCATGTCATTAGTGCGATTTCAACGAAACAGCTTGCCATGATACCAACGTTGTTTGCGAAGTGGTCTACTAGGTCAAGTAGTAATAGGCCGCCGTTAGTTGCAAACGCCATTGAGATAACTAGACCAGAACCGATAACAACGTTCGCTGCTTTCTTACGGCTCCATTTCAGCTTGTCGATAACCGCTGACGTCACTGCTTCCATGATTGAAATGTGCGAGCTTAAACCTGCTACAACCAATGCTAGGAAGAATATTGGACCTAAGATGTAAGGAATCGGTAGAAGGTTAATAGCCGCTGGAATCGTTACGAATGCTAGACCTACACCTGCAGAAACAACTTCTGTTAGTGGTTTGCCTTGCTCTTGAGCCATGTAGCCCAACACAGAGAAAATCATGATACCTGCAAGGATTGAGAAACCACAGTTGATCAACACAGTCATAAACGCGTTGTTTGTGATGTCTGATTTTTCTGGCAGGTAGCTTGAATAGGCAAGCATGATTGCAAAACCGATACTTAGAGTGAAGAAGATCTGACCATAAGCAGCCGCCCAAACTTTCACGTCCCAAATTTTGCTGAAGTCAGGTTGGAACATGTAGTTCACACCATCAAGCGCACCTGGAAGGAAAATCATGCGAGCAATTAAGAACAATACCATGATGAATAGAATAGGCATCATGATTTTAGATGCTCGCTCGATACCCGCTTTTACACCACCAACGATAGCTGCATAAGTGATTGCCCAAGCGATGAACATTGCGAATGCGATATTCCATTGAATTGAGCCAAGGTTTGTTGGTGAGTTGTCACCAAGTGCTAAGTACTGGCTAAAGAAGAATGCGTTAGTATCTGTGCCCCAGCTTTGAGTAAATGACATACCAAAGTAAGAGATAGCCCAGCCAATAACAGCAACGTAATAAACAGCGATAACTGCTGCAATACCTACTTGGAACCAACCTAACCATTCAAATTTAGAATTGATTTTAGCTAATGTAGATGGTGCTGAACCTCGGTTCTTTTGTCCCATACTGAACTCAAGGATCATGAATGGGATACCAGCAGTAAGTAGTGCGAAGATATAAGGAATGAAAAAAGCGCCACCGCCGTTTTCATAAGCCATATAAGGGAAACGCCAAATGTTTCCAAGACCGATTGCAGAACCCACTGCAGCTAGGATAAACCCAACGCGGGATCCCCATTGTTCTCGCTTCATGTTTAACTCCTTTACAACGCTCTGAGGTATGAAGCTTCTCTGCGGCTCTCACAGGCGAACATGGATATTGTCGAGATTTTTAGCGTTCTATAGAACTGCCTTATCTTCTATATATCGTCCATGATTCGGTGAAAAGTTAGTATTAAATTTTGTTTTCCGCAAGAAAACTCAGAGTTTTATTCTTTATTATCTGATGTGTGTTTGCGAAATCTGAAATAATCAGCTACGCATGGTACAGAGACTACAGTTTTGTGCTGTTAATAGCAATAGATCATAAATGTTAGTTTTTTGTGTTCTGATAGTTTTATCGGTCGATTGTTGTGTGGTTAATTGGTTTAAAATGTTGTGATGTGGTCTATGTGTGGGTCATATAGTATGCGTTGTTGATATTTTTAACGGATATCACTGTTGAAAGTAATAGTGTGTATGACTGAAAAATATACAATCATCAGTGAATATCTCCACCTTTAACTCAATATCTAAAATATGCAGATAAAGGCGTATATTTTAGATATGAAGTTGGAGTAGAAGCTTTAGCTTTTGTCCTCAAGCCTTGTTGAATAAGCGATAAGGCGATTGAGTTATTGTGAGGGCAATTGCATAATTGTACGTGAAAAATCGACAATTCTTGATGGCTTCCTTTGCTGATGTTATTAATTTGTTAAGTAAAAGGAGGTTCCTATGGAAAATGATCTAAAGTTTGCAGTGATTTCTACTATCGTTATTTTTACTGTGCTTGTCGGTTTTGGGTTGATTGCTGTAACACACTAACTGATAAGGGTTCTACTTATGCCCAATAGTGGAACTGTTTCTAATCTAGACAACAAAGTCGATCCGATTCGACTATCCAAATTCATCGGCGGTAAAAATGCTCTGGTTGCTCAAGGTGGTGGTCAAAGAGGGATATTTACTGCTGGTGTATTAGATGCGTTCAATCTCGCTAATTTTGACCCTTTCGATGAGTTTTATGGCACTTCTGCAGGTGCTTTGAACATTAATGCTTATCTTTGCCGTCAGCATGGGCTTGGTAAAGCTTTCATCACAGAGTTAACGACGACTCCCGAATTTTTTCACCTATTCAGCTATATCCGTAGCAAGCAATATATGGATCTTGATTGGGCGTTGGATAAAATCTGCGATTACCCTTTCCAAATGGACGTTGACATGGGGCGCCGAGTATTAGGTGCACGTAAAGCCTATGCAGCCGTGACATCCTCATTGACACTCAGTGATGAGTACTTTCCGATGCTCGGGAACAATTGGAAAGATGTCATGCGTGCTACATGCGCAATTCCTCGTTTGTATCCAAAAGAAGTTAAGTTGAACAATAAGCTATATGTTGATGGGGGGGTATCCGCATCCATTCCCGTACAAGAAGCTTGGCGTCGCGAAGCACGTTTTATTACGGTGATCAGAACAGAAGAGGTTGATGCAGAAATCGACTTGTTAACCCCTGCAGAGAAAGCCAAACAAGAAGAAATTAAATGGTTTAGAGATTCATTCAATAGTATTCAAACTCAGTGGCAGAATCGTTTAGATCAATGGAAACAAGACTGGAACCGTTTTTTACAACAACAGATTGCTCGTTCAAAGGAGCTAAAAAGCGAGAATAAACATTTACAAACACTTAATGGTGGTCGTTGGCTTTTCGGCGCGGATGATATTTATCGTTTGAGTCATTTGCTTGGCGACAAATTTGATTCAGGGTTGGCGGATATGCTGATGGTGCATTATCAAACGTACTCTTTAACCAGAGAGTTTTTGAATACTCCGCCAGATGATGTCTTTATTGTACAAATTGCACCGAGTAGCCCACTGAAATCCACTTCGTTGATGAGTAATAAGGAAGAATTATTACATGACTATGAGTTGGGTGTAGAAGCAGGGAATCGCTTTATCAATCTCTTCTTACAGGCCGAAGAGATCAAAGCGCAGCGCATCATTCGTGCCGATTTTAGTTCACTCGATTTTTAATCTGTTACCTGCCGTTGAATAACTCACTCTGATGATGGTGTTCAAAGTGAGTTATTCTTCAATCAGCTTGAATTAGAGTACTGGCAAGATACGCATACAGTTGGTTGAACCTTCAACTTCCATTATGTCGCCTTGAGTTATGATGACTAAGTCGCCAAACTCTAGCAGCTTTTTCTCTCTAAGAGATTCCAAAGCAGCTTGAGCCGCATTAAAACCTTCTTCTTGCTTACTGTCGAAATAGTAAGGTGTAACACCTCTGTATAGAGCACAACGGTTTAATGCTCGTTCATTGCGTGACATAGCAAAGATAGGCAGCACAGAGTTCAAACGTGAAGTCATCAACGCCGTACGTCCTGATTCTGTTAGCGTGACCATCGCTTTTACTCCTTCTAAATGGTTCGCCGCATAAATCGTAGACATAGCAATAGTTTCTTCCGAGGTAGCGAATGAACGGTCTATACGATAGTTTTGCTGGTTAGATTCAATGGTTTTTTCCGCGCCAATGCAGACTTCCGCCATGGCCTTCACTGTTTCAACTGGGTATTTACCTGCGGCTGTTTCTCCTGAAAGCATCACCGCATCTGTCCCATCCAACACAGCGTTTGCAACGTCCATTACTTCTGCTCGAGTAGGCATTGGATTTGTAATCATCGATTCCATCATTTGTGTTGCGGTGATGACGACTCTGTTGAGAGCCTTTGCTCGATAGATCAGTTTCTTTTGTACCCCAACGAGTTCAGGATCACCGATCTCTACGCCAAGATCTCCGCGAGCAACCATGATGACGTCAGATGCCATGATGATATCGTCAATGTTTTCATCGCATGAGACGGTTTCTGCTCGTTCCACTTTAGCGACCAAACGTGCTTCTAATCCAGCATCTCGGGCCAAGCGGCGGGCATAATTCATATCTTCACCGTTGCGGGGGAAGGAGACTGCAAGGTAGTCTACTTTTATCTCAGCGGCGAGAAGGATATCGCGCTTATCTTTTTCTGTTAGCGCATCGGCGGATAATCCTCCCCCCTTTTTATTGATACCTTTGTTGTTGGATAGCGCTCCGCCGATGAGCACGGAGGTGTATATTTTGTCATTTTCCACCGACAAGACTTGCAGTTGTACTCGACCGTCATCAAGCAGAAGAATGTCATCTCTTTTTACATCTTTTGGCAGGGCTTTATAGTCGATACCGACAGAGTCTTGATCTCCTAAGCCAGGTGCGAGCTCGGCATCAAGGATGAATCGGTCACCTTCGTTTAGTTGAATTGGACCATTTTTAAACGTAGACACCCGAATTTTGGGGCCTTGTAAGTCTCCCAATATCGCGACGTGTTTATCGAGTTTTGCCGCAATTTCACGCACTTTTTGCGCTCTCAATTTATGGTCTTCTGCAGAGCCATGTGAGAAGTTCATTCTTACAACGTTTGCCCCTGACTTTATGATTTGTTCTAGTACGTTTTCTTTGTCTGTGGATGGACCGAGTGTAGTGACAATTTTTGTACGTCTTTGGCCTGAACTCATGGTGATCTCCTACAGTGAAGGGCAGATTAACTATCGAGGTCTTTTAAGTATAAACAGCACTCAATAGTACTCGAGATAATCGTTATAAAATTGTTGCATAAGTCTGATAGTTTTGTAGGAATTTGGCTGTGATGCACAATCCAGTTACTTTATTTTTTATTTTGAAAATTTCTTTTATCTATTCATATCTAGGCAATGCAATTCTAACAATTTGACTGAATACACAAAGTTCCGAGTATATACGTGACGTTGGTCACGGGTATTTACCAAAGCCCTTCACAATTAGTTCGCAAAGTAAAAAAATTGGCAGGTTGTTGTTTTCTGGAGCGTACCATGTACATGGCTCAACCAGGCCATATTGACCATATCAAACAGGTCAATGCTGGTCGTGTATATAAATTGATTGACCAAAAAGGTCCTATTTCTCGTATCGATTTATCGAAAGAGAGCGAACTCGCACCTGCAAGTATTACTAAAATTACTCGCGAGCTTATTGATGCGCACCTAATTCATGAAACAACGGTTCAAGAAGCTATTAGCCGTGGTCGTCCTGCTGTTGGTTTGCAAACGAACAATGAAGGTTGGCAATTCCTCTCGATGCGTCTTGGGCGAGGGTATTTAACCATAGCTCTTCATGAACTTGGTGGCGAAGTTCTTATCGACACTAAGATTGAAATTCATGAAATCGATCAAGACGATGTTCTTCAAAGACTCCTATTTGAAATCGAAGAGTTCTTCCAGACGTATTCGGATCAGCTTGATCGTGTGACGAGCATTGCGATTACTTTGCCAGGTTTAGTGAACTCTGAAAAAGGCATCGTTTTGCAGATGCCTCACTACAATGTGAAAAATCTCGCATTAGGGCCTGAAATTTACAAAGCGACAGGGTTGCCTGTATTTATTGCGAACGATACCCGTGCATGGGCATTGGCAGAAAAATTGTTTGGTCATTCACAAGATGTTGATAATTCAATTTTAATATCCATTCACCATGGCCTGGGCGCTGGTATTATTCTTGACGGTCGTGTGCTGCAAGGTCGTAACGGAAACATTGGTGAACTTGGACATATTCAGATTGATCGCCATGGTAAGCGTTGCAATTGTGGCAATATTGGCTGTCTTGAAACTGTTGCCAGTTCTCAAGCGATTCGTGAGCAAGTCGCTGAGCGTATCGCAAATGGTGAAGTTTCAAGTTTAAGTGAAATGTCAGAAATCACTCTTGAGGATATTTGTTCCGCTGCGGCTGAGGGGGATCCTTTAGCTGTGGAAGTCATTGAGCAGCTTGGTACGTATTTAGGTTCCGCGATTGCCATCGTGATCAACTTATTCAATCCAGAAAAGATTCTTATTGGTGGTGTTATCAACCAAGCGAAAAACGTTCTGTATCCTGCCATTCAGCATTGTATTGAAGAGCAAAGCTTACCTGTTTACCATCAAGATTTGAAACTTGTCGAATCTCGTTTTTATAAGCAGGCAACCATGCCTGGTGCAGCGCTTGTGAAGCAAGCTTTGTATGATGGTTTGTTGTTGATGAAGGTGGTAGAAGGATAATTTATAATTACCTTCAGTACTATCATTTACATTTATCCTTTGTAGCTATACTGTTATTGGGTTTTAGTAGTTTGCGGAATTTTTTATGTCAGGTGTTTTAAATTCGGTCGATCAACGTACTAACTTAGTTGGCGAGAACCGACTTGAGTTATTGCTTTTTAGCTTAAACAGTCGTCAGCTGTTTGCTATTAACGTATTTAAAGTTAGAGAAGTCATAAAAGTACCGACTTTAACTAAAATGCCGGGCTCCCATCGCAATATCACGGGCGTTGCGACACTTCGCGGAGTACCTGTGCCTATCATCGACTTGCGTCAAGCGATCGGCTTTCCACCTTCCCGATTAGAAAAACCTGAGCAGAACCTGATTATTACGGAGTACAACCGTACCACTCAGGGATTCCTAGTTGGTCAAGTACGTAATATTGTAAATACCGCATGGACTGAAATTGAGCCGCCACCAAAATCGGCAGGTCGTTCAAACTACCTGACAGCTATTACTCAAATTAAAGATCAAAACCAAACTAATATCGTTGAGATTATTGACGTTGAGAAGGTTCTTGCAGAGATTATTGATTACGATGTGTCTATTTCTGAAGAGCTACTTGATCACGATATTTTGGGTGAAATGGCGGGGCGTAATGTGTTGATTGTCGATGACTCTTCAACAGCAAGAAACCAGATTAAAGATACGCTTTCACAACTTGGTTTGAATATCATTGAATGTCGAGATGGCCTTGAAGCATTGAATTTATTGAAATCTTGGTGTGATGCAGGTAAAAACATTAACGATGAACTTCTAATGATGATCACTGATGCAGAAATGCCAGAAATGGACGGTTACCGTCTAACTCATGAAGTTCGTAACGATCCTCGCATGAAAGATTTGTTTATTACGTTAAATACTTCTTTGAGTGGTAGCTTTAACGAAGCTATGGTGCAGAAGGTGGGTTGTAACCGATTCATCTCTAAGTTCCAGCCAGACTTGCTAGTACAAGTGGCTCAGGAAAGGTTAAGAGAAGTATTATAAGAATAGAAAAGCGCTGAACAGTCAGCGCTTTTTTGTCTCTGTCTGATGGCGAATTGTAGAAGCCCGTTTAATGAAAATCACGAGAGCGGCTTTGGAGTTGCGTTAAATGTTCGGTGATATCAATCAGCTTTCCTGCGATGACATGCACCACATTCTCTTCTTTCTCGACAATACCTTTCACCATAAGCACTTTTGCACTGATATAAGCGCCTTTCTGCGCTCGGGCTGTCGCTTGCCAAACTACAGTATTAATATTCCCGGTATCATCTTCTAAAGTGAAAAACGTAACTCCAGCCGCTGTACCCGGAGCTTGGCGTCCGGTAACGACACCAACGACGGTAACGAGCGACTTATGAGGAAGATTAATCAGGTCTTTTTGGCGAGTGAATTTCCCCAATATACCAGCTTTGTCTAATAACGTTATTGGATGCTGGTTGAGCGAGAGTCCTAAAGATGCGTAATCTTCAATCAGATTTTCCATCGCTGATGGTGGTGTTTGAATCTGGCGCTCCTTTTCTTGATAGCTTTCAAATAGTGGCAGGTCAGAAAGGGAGTCCATAATTGCCCAACGAGTATCGTAACGGTTGTTCGTCAAACGATACAGAGCATTTGCAGAAGCGAGAGACTCCATGTCTTTCTGATTAAGAGCAGCATTTTTCAGTTGGTTTAGATGCTGAAATCCATAAGAAGGGCGAGCGCGCAGTAGTTGCTTACATCCCAAATCGCTTAATCCTTTCACCAGCCGCAGTCCGAGTTGAATAGCATAACCTTGTTGGTGGTGTACGACTTGATGCTCAATATCAGATTGATTTACACACACAGGTAAAACCGTGATGCCATGTCTTTGAGCATCCTGAATGAGTTGCGATGGGCTATAAAAGCCCATCGGTAAACTATTGAGTAACGAGGTATAGAATGCTTCTGGATAATAGTATTTCAACCATGCAGAGCAATAAGCCAGAACCGCAAAAGATGCGGAGTGACTCTCCGGAAAACCATATTCTCCAAAACCACAGATCTGTTCGTAGATTCGCTCTGCAAACGATTTCTCATAGCCACGAGCCAGCATGCCATCAATCAGTTTGGGTCTGAATTTATCCAACTCTCCGCTCTTTTTCCAAGACGCCATAGCGCGACGAAGCTGATCCGCTTCTCCGCCACTAAAACCTGCCGCAACCATCGCAATCTTAATCACTTGCTCTTGAAAGATAGGAACACCCATCGTCCGTTCTAAAACGTCTTTCACTTCTTTAGAAGGGTAAGAAGGCTCCTCAATATGATTCCTTCGTTTAAGAAATGGGTGCACCATATCTCCCTGAATAGGGCCGGGACGAACAATGGCAATTTGAATGACTAGGTCATAATAAGTACGAGGCCTTAAACGAGGTAACATACTCATTTGTGCACGAGACTCTATTTGAAACACGCCCACAGTATCTGCCCTCTGTATCATCCCATAGACATTTTCGTCGTCTTTTAAACGTGTGATGTCGGCGATACTGAGCTTTTTCTGATCATGATGCTCAATTATAGCGAAGCATTTGCGAATAGCGGTCAGCATACCTAATGCCAGTACGTCGACTTTCATCAGCCCCAGACTTTCTAAATCATCTTTATCCCACTGAATAATGGTTCGCTCGGGCATAGCCGCATTTTCAACTGCGACAAGCTCGTATAATGGACCTGCGGAAATAACAAAACCGCCCACATGTTGAGATAGATGACGGGGAAACGATTGGATCTCGTTAACCAGATCAATAAACCATTGTCCTTTGTGCGATTGCGGCTGCAGCCCAAGCTCAACGATTTGAGCTTGCCAACCAAGGTTTTTATCTCTGCGGTTAATATTCTTGATAAAAAAATCGAGTTGGGTTTCGCTAATGCCTAATGCTTTACCTACGTCCCGAATGGCGCTTTTTAAACGATAAGTAATAACCGTGGCGGCTAATGCTGCGCGCTCTCTACCGTATTTTTGATACAGGTATTGAATCACTTCTTCGCGCCTTTCATGCTCGAAATCCACATCGATATCCGGCGGCTCTTGGCGCTCTTTACTGATAAAACGTTCAAATAATACTGCAACTTGACGGGGGTCCACCGCTGTAATCTCCAAGCAATAACAGACGATAGAGTTCGCAGCAGAGCCCCGCCCTTGATATAGAATGCCTCTGCTTTTGGCGAACATGACGATGTCGTGAATGGTAAGGAAATAGAACGGATAATTCAGTTCTTCAATCAGTGAGAGTTCTTTGTCTATGGTTGCTTGAATATCGACAGTAACACCTTCGGAAAATCGAAGTTGTTTTCCTTTCTCAACCAATAGACGCAGATGTTTCATCGGTTTCGAACCATTCGGTATCAATTCGCTTGGGTATTCGTATTTCAGGTCACTCAGTTTGAAATGGCATTGCTGCGCTATTCGCACACTCTCTTCTAACCATTCATTTGGGAATATTTTGGCGAGCTTTGTTTTACTGCGCAGTGCTCGTTCAGTGTTGCAAATGAGATGAGCCTGAATGTTTTCGACACTCTGGTTATGTTTGATAGCGGTTAATATATGTTGAAGTGGTAGGCGTGTTTCAGTGTGCATTAAAACGCCGCCACAAGCGGTGATGGGCAGATTTAATTGTCGAGACAGCTCTTGGCAGTGCGAAACATATTGATGGTCGTTAGCACCGAGATGACGCTGAACCGCTAGCCATAAACGCCCTTGATGATATTGCTTTAACCAGTTTCCCCAATAGGTATTTTTGTCTTCATCAGCCGGCAGCCAAAGAACAAAGCAATGCTTGGCTGACATCAAGTCCCATTCGGAAAGTTGATAGCTGCCTTTTTCACTGCGACGGCGAGCATTGGTGATGATACGACAAAGTTCTGCATATGCTTGCCGGTTTGGGCACAGCAGCACCACTTGGCATTCATCATTGAGCCAAAACATGCTACCAACAATTTGTTTGATACCCAGTTTGCGATCTTTAATCGCAGTATGGGCTCTCACCACGCCTGCAATGGAACACTCATCTGTAATTGCCAGAGCTTGGTAGCGCAGAAAATCCGCGTGTTGGATAAGTTCTTCAGCATGAGAAGCACCCGTCAGAAATGAGAAATTGCTTTGGCAAAATAGTTCAGCGTAAGCCATATCACTACTCTTATAAAAATCGGTTTTTGCAAGAAACAGGCGTTATGAAAAGCCGGAGTTTTAACTAAACTGCCCATGCAAAAACCACTGTTTATCTTGGTTGCGAAATACCCATAACCATCGGCCTTGTTCGCTGTGAGCAATAAAGTAGTCACGAGTGATTGGTTGGTTATCCCACCATCCTGTGACGATTCTTTCTGGGCCGTGGATCAGCGATACCACTTCACATAAAGGCTCTGGTTCTGGAAGCAGAAGGCTAGGGCGCAGCTCTGTGCTTCGTAATGTAGCTGTCGTCGGTTCAGTTGCTGATATGTATTGGCAGCGTTTTTCTGGACGAGGGTCATCACTGAGGCTCGGTTTATTGACTTTTGTTTGTCCCAGTTTCGCCTGCAGTAGTGTGATGAGCTCAAGAGCGGTTGTTCGACCTTTTTCACCGTCGAAAATGTCAGTCATGTCTGGATTCATTTCACCAGCACGAATCACCTTTAAGGTCATTTCTAGTACTGGCTGAGAGAGTTGTACTGATTCCAGAGTGAGTTGGCAGAGTTTCGCCCACTTAACACAAGAATATTCCCCCTGTGCTGACGTGAAATACAGGCTATTTGGGATGTTATCTCGTTGAGTCAGTATCAGTTCAAGCTCAAAGGCAACCTGATTTCGTAAGGTTAAAAACTGCTCTAAGCGCTTCAACAGTCGTAACAGGGGCTTTTCAAGCCATTGCACATTCTCAATTTCATACAGCAGTTCGAAGTGACTACTGAAAGCTTCTGGCGGTTGGTAAAAGCTGACAGGGTGCTTAAACTGTCCTAACAGCTTGCCTACATAGTTAACCAAATCGATATCAAACCGTCTTGCGAGATCTTGAATGGGTACCGCAAGCAGCGCTTTGATGTCTCTAACCCCAACTCTGGCGAGTTTTTCTATCTGTTTAATATTCAGTTCGGTTGCTGTGAGAGGGTAATCGTTAATGGCTGCGAGAATTTGGTCTTTATTATCAATGATAATATTTGAGCCACTTTTACCAACTAGAATCGCTGAAAGTGGTGAGAAACCTGAGCCATACCAGTAACGTGTTTTACGTAAAGCAAGGTGATTTTTGAGCGTATGCCAATAATTCTCCAAGCCTGAATATAGCGAAAGCATGTTTGAGGCTCTTAGCAGAATACCTTTCGGTGGAAGTAATACGATGTCTGAAGTCACCAGATATAACCACTGAGCCACTTCTTCTATGGCTTGTGTTTCAACATTTTCATCATAAGGATGCACTTGTAGCTCTCTGCACATAGACGCTGCACTGCCTAATCCCATCCCCATTTTTACGCCTTGTTTTAATGCGGATGAGCTAGCTTGAACAACATGGTTATCTCGGTCGTCAATGATAACCAGAGGGCGTTCTTGCTCTGCGTATAGGGTATCCAGCTGTAAAGCTGGGAAATGGAGATAGATCCAAAGTGTCATCGTCAGCCCTGCATTCGTTTAGGGAAAGTGATCACTGTTGAAGATGATTGTGGAGATGAATGTGGCATCACCAAGTTTGGCCAACGTTCAGACATAGCTAGGTTGAAGGCACCTAAAGGCCATCCGCCTTTACGTTTGGGTACACTAATCTTCAGCCCTTGTGGGTAGGACTGTAACGAGATACTCAGTGATACTGGTAGTGAAAATGCACTTTCTTGAGGTGAACGGAAGAGAAATTGCAGGCAATTACCTGTTTCGCTGGCTACATTCAAACGACGCACCTGATGAACTTCTAGGTTATCTAGCCACAATAAAACTTGTCTGCATGCACCGCTTTTTAAGCATTGCTCTGCTGCCCACAATGATTCTTTGTGGTTTCTAGGTGTCACCACCAGCACGTTATCAAGTTCGATACCTTCAAACTTTAAGCTTTCCGCCTGTACTATGCCCGGCGGATTAATGAACACAGTTAAGCGCTTATCGTGCTGTTTCAGATAAGGGTAGATAAGGCGTAATTCACCAATACCAGACTGCGATTGAATTTCAACTACACCATGCGGAGGAAATCCTCCGGCAAGTTTTTCATCCAGCGCATTAAATCCAGTAGAGTGAGTGTTCAGCTCATACTTTGTTTCAGAGCCTTGCCACAGCCAATGTTTGTTTTTGAGGTGTTCGATTAGTTCATACATAACAATTTACCTGTATATTTGTACAGTATATTTTGTTAATTAGAACATTCAAGAAAAAAGTAAGATTTAGAAACAACAAAGCCTCGCTAAAGAAGCAAGGCTTTGAATCGTTGGGAAACTTAGTAATTACTTTTTAGGTTGAGCATCAATGCATTGACCATTGACTGATTTGCCTTCAGGCGCCATCAAATACAGGTATAGCGGCATTATGTCCTTTGGTGTTTTCAGCAACTCTGCATCTTCTGCTGGGAAAGCTTTTGCACGCATTCCTGTACGGGTACCACCAGGGTTGATAGCATTGACACGAATATTAGTGTCACTAAGTTCATCTGCGAGTACTTGCATCATGCCTTCCGTTGCAAACTTAGACATTGCATAGGTACCCCAGAAAGCACGACCGGAATGACCCACTGTTGAGCTGGTAAAGATAATGCGAGCATCGTCAGATTTATGCAGTAGAGGCAACAGAGCTTGAGTCATCAGGAACTGTGCTTTGACGTTGACTTGCATTACATCGTCATAAGAGTCTTCACCGATTTGATCAAACGGGCTAAGTACACCCAAAATACTTGCGTTGTGCAGTACACCGTCTAAACGACCAAACTGACCTTCAATGGTATCTACCATATCCAGATAGTTTTGCTTGGTCGCGCCCTTCATATCTAAAGGAACAATAGCCGGCTGAGCATAGCCAGCGGCTTCAATTTCATCGTAGGTTTGTTCTAACTTCTTTACAGTGCGCCCAAGCAAAATCACTGTCGCGCCTTGTGCGGCATAAGTGATGGCTGCTTGTTTACCAATGCCGTCACCAGCACCTGTAACTAAAATTACTTTATCTTTTAGGGCGTTTGCAGACACTGAATAATCCACGTTACGTATCCTTATTGTTATGATTTACTTTAAGTCATGATGACAAGGTGGTTACAATACACCAATTCGCATTGAAGAGGATGAGTACATTGGAATTTTTGTTGGACTATGGCTTATTTTTAGCCAAGATCGCGACAGTTGTGATTGCGATCGTTGTGTTGTTAGTCATTGTTAAATCCGTTGGCGGAAGAGGTGCGGCTAAAGGCGAGTTAGAAGTGACCGACTTAACTAAGCAGAACAAAGAAAATGCTGAACATTTAGAAGCACACTTGCACGATGAATCTTTTTTGAAAGCTCGTCATAAAGCGGAAGCGAAAAGCGAGAAAGAAAAACATAAAGAGCGCGAAAAAGCAGTTAAGAAAGCTGCAAAAGCGGGCGAGTTAAAAGAAGAACGTGAATCTCACCTATTTGTGTTGGATTTCCACGGCAGCATTGACGCCAAAGAAGTGGCTTCATTGCGTCAAGAGGTCACAGCAATACTGGCGGTTGCTCAGAAAGGTGACGAAGTATTACTGCGCCTTGAAACCGGTGGCGGCATGGTTCATGGCTACGGTTTAGCGTCTTCGCAACTTGACCGTATTAAAGCTGCTGGTTTACCGCTGACCATTTCGGTAGATAAAGTGGCAGCGAGCGGCGGCTACATGATGGCATGTATTGCTGACAAGATTGTTTCAGCACCTTTTGCTATTGTGGGTTCAATTGGTGTGATAGCACAGCTACCTAACTTCAATAAATTACTGAAAAAACACGATATTGAATATGAACAATTAACCGCTGGTGAATATAAACGTACATTGACGATGTTCGGTGAAAATACGGATAAGGCGCGTGAAAAATTCAAGCAAGAGCTAGAAGAAACGCATGTATTGTTTAAAGACTTTATCCGTGAACGTCGTCCTGAGTTGGATCTAGAAAAAGTAGCAACCGGTGAGCACTGGTTTGGTACGCAAGCAAAAGAGTTAGGTTTGGTTGACGAAATTAAAACCTCAGACGACTTGATTGTAGAAGCGTGCAAAGAGAAGACAGTTCTAGCTATTCGTTACGTTCAGAAGAAAAAGCTGACTGATAAACTGGCAGGTGTTGCCGGTGAAGCCGCTGACAGTGTGCTATTAAAACTGATTAGCCGAGGCCAGCGTCCAATCCTATAAGTTGAAAATCGAACTTTTTATAAAACCTGCTTCGGCAGGTTTTATATTTTTTGATCCCCTCCGCCAATACTTGGTATTAATGACATACGGTAAATAAGCACCTTGGAGTGATGCTGATCACGTTTTTAAATATATTGTCAATTCTATGTTAGATTTGCGTAATATTTTTGTATGTTTATGATTTGCCAACGTTGTTTCTTTGAATTAGTCATTACTTATTAATGTAGTTAATATTTTTGTTATTTTAATTTATTGATTTTATTTATATTATTTTTTCTTTTGATGTTTTTTGTCATATAGAAGTCATTTGACATATTTTTTCATGAGTTTAATTATTTTGTGTGATATTCACCCAATAAATATAAATCTCATTAGAGAAAAGGATTGTTCTATGCAGATCAAAGCATCAGTGGTCGCGCTAGGGTTAACGAGTACTTTAGCGTTATATGGTTGTGGAGGAGGTGGTGATAGCAGTTCTACATCTCCTTCTGCCACAAGTTACAGTGTAAAAGCGATTGATGGTTATTTACAAAATGCTTTTGTATGGCTTGATGTCAATGGAAACTATGAATGGGATGAAGATGAGCCTTCAGCAACAACAGGAGTTGGTGGAGCTGCAACTTTAGATACGACAGGAATTGAATCTCCCGAAAGTTATATGCTGATTGTTCAAGTGACTGCTGGAGAGACCATTGACGAAGATACGGGTCTGGCAGTCACAAGAAGCATGCCTATGTACGCACCTCCGGGTGTCCCTCAAGTAACACCTCTTACAACTTATTTACAGAAGAGTATTAGTCAAGGAATGACAGAAAGTGAAGCTCTTGCCGCGGTCGCGGAGGAGTTTGACATTGAGGTCGATGACATATTATCAGATTACAAGGCTGAAGGCAGTGAAAGCAAATTGGCAGCGTTTGTTGCTAAAAGCTTAGTTTCCTCAGGTTTAATGCCTGCGACAATAGAGGAGCTTAATAATAGTGAGAATGATCTTAGCTCCACTTTAGCGGTCGTCGCTGCAACTATTAAAACTCAAGTCACTGCGGCTAAAGAAAATAGCACCGAAGATGAACTAGACGCTGTTTATGTTGATGGTGACGGGCTAGTCTATACAGATACTGATGGTGATGGCACTAAAGATGAAGAGGATGCTTTCCCTGAAGACCCAACTGAAACCATGGATACTGATGGTGATGGCCATGGCGATAATTCAGATGCCTTCCCTAATAATGCTGCTGAATGGTTAGATACCGATAAAGACGGCTATGGCGATAATTCGGATGCTTTCCCTAATGATCCTGCTGAGTGGTTAGATTCAGATGGGGATACTTATGGTGATAACTCAGACGCTTTCCCGAATAATGCCACTGAATGGCTAGATACCGATGCCGATGGCTATGGAGATAATTCAGATGCATTCCCTGAGAATGCTAGCGAATGGTTAGATACCGATGCTGATGGTTATGGAGATAATTCAGATGCATTCCCTAGTGATGCTAGTGAATGGCTAGACACTGATGGGGATAAAATAGGTAACAATGCGGATACCGATGATGATGGTGATGGTGTCCTCGATGTTGACGATGCTGATCCGACAGATCCTGATATTGGCTCAACAGACACTGTAGCGATTGTTGAATATTTATCTTCTCAAACAACACTTTATTCACCTTGGGTGGATGAAGATGACAATGATACTTCGAGAATTTTTGTTGATACGCTTTCCGTGAGTGGTGATACGGTCACGATGACTGGTACTACAATGCTTAAAGCGAATAAGACAGAAGGCAGTGTCGACAATAATGATACTGATTTGGTGCTGACATCAAACGGTTGGAGCTCGCAAACGGGTTACTGGCAAATTGATATGTCTGGAAGTTCGTTGATCGCATATCCAACGGATTACAGTGATATCACATATACCTTAAATGGTTCGTTGACTGAGTTAACCGGACAAGTGATTGCTGATACTGAATTCGAATGGGAAGATTATTCTGATGTCACAGCAACCTTCCCTGCGGAATCTTATATCTTGAAGATGACTCTGACACCAAACCAAGACCATTATTACTTGTGGGATTGGGAACCATATGTTGCTCAGTTAAACCATGAAGGTCAGCAAGGTGCGGCATCACTTGATGAGTTGATTTTTGCCACTTCTACCGTGAGTTCATCAGTGGATTTAGAAGGTATGTCGATTGGTTCGGATATCTTTGTTAAATTTGTCGGTAATTCAGGCGATGTGAGTGGTAGCGCTGAATATTACTCGGTAGATTGGACTGATGGTACCGTATCGCTAGATGGTGAAGGTGAATGGACTCGTTCAAGTGACAACGGTGTTGACATGATCGAGTTCTCTGTTCCAGACGCTACAGCATCTACTTGGGGAGAGTCGTTTGATGAACCAACCAACGATATGATTGTGAGTGTTTACGAAGGCGCTGTTTACATCGGTAATAAAGAAACAGAGGGTGAACTGCTTAAAGATGATAGCGTTGTAATAATCAGTACAGCCGCTAAAGAAGCACTTATTGATGTAGCTGAACTGCCTTTGTTTAAATGTAGTGCAGGGGATAGTGAAGAAGGTGCGACTGTAACGACCGACGATTATGCAACAGCAATTAGTGATTGCTATGGAGCAACAGCGATTACCGCTGAAATGGTTGAAGGACAGAACTTCCACCGTGTTCGTAGTGCTGGTGGTACTCGTGATTACATGTTCAATTCCGATGGTTCGCTTGATGTTTATAAAGATGGCGAGTATGGCTATCTAGCAAACTGGGTAATCGAAAATGGTCAAGTGAAGATCACTTATGATGGTTCAGATGATGTTTCCTACTGGGCTCTGATCGATTACACGGCTGACCAATGGAATGTCAAGTGGTATGAAGATTATGTCGACGATGAGGTTGGTGCTGTAACAGAAATTTGGTCTTCGACTCTTACTCTGCAAGACTTAAATGCATGTTCAATTACAGAAAGTTCCGGCTCGTATGCCGATTACCAAGCACAAATTTCAGCTTACGAAACGTGTATAGGTTCATCGCTTCCTACCATTACAGAAAGTGATGTATTAGGAGCACACTTAGTTCGAATCAACAGCAGTGGGCAGACTAGAGCTTACGTTTATGCTGAAGACAATATGATGTATTACTACAAAAATGGCATCATTCGTAGCCGCAATTGGCAGGTCAATGAAGATTCAATGATAGAGAATTACTATGATGGTGATACACAACCACATGAGTACCTCACATTGATTAAAGATGCAACTTCTGGCGAGCCATTGACGTTTGCTGTCTACGATGTGGAAGAGTCTGATATATGGATTGCTAAATACACGGATGTTCAAGACAACGCAGATATTGGTGAGTGTACTTATGCAACTAATGAGTGGGATGACGACGCAAATATACCACTTCCATTTACTAGCTATTCAGATTTCTCATCAGCATTAGCAACATGTCTTGAAGAATCAGGCTCCAGTGCTAAATTCAGTAACGATTTCATGTTATCGGATCTTCCGCGTGTGATGACAAGCAAAAGTATTGTTACTGGAGACGATGCAGGGGAAACTGAGTCCTATACATTTAACGCAGATTTATCTGGTACTTATGATTATGAATATCCAGGAGATGAGCCAGAAAGCTATCCGTTTACATGGAGTATTGATGATGAAACCGGTAGGTTAACGGTTGTTATCACTGTTACGGATACTGAAACTGAGCAAACATTTACCTTTACGGACTATATATATATGGTTGATACCGATGGTATAGAGTTCTCGCTTAAGATCTGGTCTCATTCTGATGCATGGGATGAAGAATATGGTACAGAGCAGGGGGATTCATGGAGTGGTATTTATACTTTCTCTAAATAGTATCGATTTGCTCTAACATAGAGAAAGGCTTGGTTTGATACCAAGCCTTTCTTTTTGCATTCATTATCTAATACCATCCATGGCTCAGAGGGTTTGCTTATCGACGCCCATTCACTGATCAGGACATTTTCCAGAATGGTATAAGTCGCTTATTTATATACTCAATTACACTCAAAGTTATGCCAGCTAAGAGTCCTGATAAGTGAGCTTCAATCGCCACCCGAGCATGAATCATTTCAGCTGTACTATCGGGAGCTCCAAATAACTGCTCACTGACGACTTTCAAAATCACGCCAAGCACTAATAGCCAACTGCTTTTGCGCCCACCTAATGCTTCTTTTAAAGCATAAAAAGCGAATAAGCCATGCAGTGTTCCAGATAGACCCAAGTAGTTGCTCATATCCGTGAATAGCAGGCTAATACCGATCCAAATGGAAATGAGTAGTGTAAGCACCGCAAAGTGGCGAGTCTTAGGATGAAAGAGATAACTAATGACCCAAAGTCCTAAAAGATTCATCATCAAATGAGTAAAGTTGGTATGAGTCAGGTTTCCTGTTACGATCCTCCACCACTGACCATTTGCTATAGCATCGGCTTGCCATATCATTACATGACTGATGGACTCAAATTGGAGCCCGAAACAAACCGCTGTGACTAAAGATAAAAACAGGTAAATATTCACAAATGTCTCGTTATTGTTCTCAGTGTGGGAAGGCGCATAAAGCGTGTATCTGTGACAACATTGTTGCGCTTAATTCGCTAATCGAGCTTATTATCCTTCAACATCCAACAGAAGAACACCGTCCGATGGGAACGGCGAGAATTTTAAGTCTCTCGTTGGCAAACAGCCGTTTGTTTGTGGGTGAAGATTTTCGTGAGCATGAGGAACTGAATCAACTCTTAACAGAACCTGATGTTCAACATTTTGTTCTGTATCCAAACGATGTTTCTCGATCTGCTAGAGAAATCAGCCTGTCAGAAGGGCAAAAAATCCGTATCATCTTGCTGGATGGTACATGGAAAAAAGCATACAAAATGTGGCAGGTGAATACTCAGTTGCACCACCTGCCGAGTCTACATTTGCCCGAAGATTTAACAGGTAATTATCGCATTCGCAAAGCGCCGAGTGAAAATGCATTATCAACGGTAGAAGCTGGTTTTCATGTGCTTAATATCATGCAGCCAGATAACGATTTTTCGCCACTTTTAGATGCATTTGAAGCTATGATCGATTATCAAATTCAGCAAATGCCCGCAGGTGTTTTTGAGCGAAACTACTCTTCTTAGCTCGAATTAGTAATGAGTATGTGCCGAGAACAGTTGCTGATGCAGCCGCTGGGCATAGGCATCGGTCATCGCAGAAATGTAATCACAAATGACTCTCAACCCATCACCTGACGTTTGCTCTGCATTGAGCCATTTCTCTTTGGTTGCCGAAGGAAGTAATCGCTCAGGGTCAGCAGCTAACGCTTCAAACATATCCATGATGATTTGCTGACCTTTGTACTCAAAACGCTGCACTTCTGGGATCTGGATAACGTACTGACTCACGAAATGTTTGAGAACTTCTAAAACACTTGCCATATGCGGTTCTAGATAGGCATTTAGTGCGAGTAATTCATTATGGAAAGGTGCATCTACTGGTTGAATGCTGATGCTAGTGAGTAGCGCATTCACAATGCCTCCAATCGCATCTTTGCGTACGTGGTGTTTGCCGGAGAACAGCATATCACTCAGCTTTGCCGTGTTTTCTCCAAACCAAGGATCGCCGCATTTTGCCAATTGAATTGCTGCTTCTTCCCACTGCTGGCGAGTGACCATGCCAAGTACAATCGCATCTTCTAAATCGTGAACACCATAAGCAATATCGTCAGCAAGCTCCATGATTGAGCAATCCAGAGATTTAAAGCGCGTTTTCTGATGTTGATAAGGGGTTGTCGCACAGTCACGCATTTGGCTGATCATTGCTCTATCATGTGAGTCGAGAGGCTCTAACACCCAATCAAAAACGAAGCTGTCACAGTTATAGATACCTTTAGCGGGTGCCCAATCTTTTGCTTTTAATTGGCGTTGATGAGGAACTGACTCCGGCAATTTCTCCGCTCGGGTTTCACTTAGCAATGCAGGGTATTTCAGCAGCCCCAGTAAGGTGCGTCGCGAAAGATTCATACCGTGATGTTCGGTGTAAGGTTCCAAACAAGTGACAATGCGAAAGGTTTGAGCGTTGCCTTCAAAGCCTCCATGTTCACGCATCATGTAATTTAAAGCGACTTCTCCACCATGCCCATATGGAGGATGCCCGATATCATGGGCTAAGCAAAGGGAATCAATTAAGGTGTCACTACCCAATAGCTCACTAAACTCAGGTTGTTTAAGTTTGAGTTGAGCGACAATACCTGTGCCGATTTGCGCGGCTTCTAACGAATGGGTTAGACGAGTACGGTGGAAGTCATTAAGGCTAGTCCCGTGAACCTGCGTTTTGGCTTGAAGGCGTCGAAAGGCCGCAGAGTGGAGTATGCGAGCTCTGTCTCGTTGGAAAGGGCTACGGTGGTCATTACGGCGAATTTTATGTTCGTCGTTTTTGCGCTTTTGCCATTCAGCGTTGCTTTGGTCGTTTTCCGCGAGATCAAAAGATGATTGCATGCATAACTCCTACAAGGTGTCTCTATAACTTATAGTGACTTAGATAGTTTCGTCTAGCCCCAAGCTTCAATTACTTTAATGCCTTAATTTGATGTGGCAGGGCTTGATAAGCCAAAACGAACTAGAATTGCATCGTAAGTGCCATCTTGTTTCATTGCCAAAAGCCCTTGGTTGAATGCTTGGGTGATCTCTTCATATCGAGAAAATTTTCGGCTAAAGCCATTATATATTTCGTAAGTGCGAAATGGCGGTGACATGATTTCGATCCGCTCAGCGGAATAACTGGGATCGATTTCCGAATTTTGGATAAACAGTAAGTACTCGCGCGCCATTAGCGCGAGATCGACTCGTTCTTTCGCTAACATCGTCAAACTGACTAAATTATTGTTTGTTGGGTATAGATTTAGCCCTTCACCTTCTAGGTCATCCGCTTGAAGCGTGCCTAACTGTGCTGCAATTTGAAAGTTTTTAAAATCATTGAAGTGTGCTTGAGTAGTAGAATCCCTTTTTTTAATGAAGACTTGTTCACTTATATAAATGCTCTCTGAAAAGGATAAGGTTTTCTCTCTTTCTGGTGAGTAATACAATCCCAGAACGCCATCTATTAGTCCACTTTGTGCGCTGCTGAGTGCTCTTTTCCAAGGCATAAAAGTGAGTTCTAGCGTATATCCCGAACGCAAAAACGCTTCTCTGGTTAAAGCTGCAATAAAACCATTTTCAGGTAAGCTTTTACCATAAAAAGGTGGCCAATCCATGGCGGATAAAGTGACCGTTTTGGCATAACTCAACGGGATGAAACACGAAAGTATCAGTGAAATTGAAGTCAATATGCGCTTGAAGCACCAAAACATAAAACATCTCCGTCGTTAACGGTTTGATTATAGTCGATATTTAAGGTTTGGTTTTTCCATTGATTGCCACAATGTCACCATTCAACTCGTCACTTAGCTCAATAACGATAAAAAGCATGCTTGATGCGTACACAAAACATGCTTTTCTTCTCATGTTTTAGCTGATTTCATCTAGCGTTAATTCAAAGCTAGGAGCAAAGGTCTCAAGGAAATATTCCATCTCTTGTGAATAGCGTTCTTTTAGCGTCACGTCTAAGCGTTTTTTGGCTAGAGCGTATTCATGGTTACCTGCACTAAGTTCCTCTAAACACTTCAAATAAGCACAGATACAATCTGCTTGTTTAACGATGGCGGCATCATCTGGATGAGAGCAGTCAGAGACCAAAAACGGGGCAAAATCTTCATGGAACTCTTCTGGTAACATCGAGAGTAAGCGTTTTTCTGCTGCAGCTTCTATCTTTTTATATTCTTTAGCGATATCAGGGTTGTAGTACTTGATGGGAGTTGGCAAATCTCCAGTTAGCACTTCGCTGCTATCGTGGTACATGGCAAGAATCGCAATACGCTCTGGGTTGAGATTACCGCCAAATTTTTTGTTTTTGATCACCGCCAGTGCATGAGCAACAAAAGCAACTTGCAGACTGTGCTCTGAGATATTTTCTTTAGAGATTGAACGCATTAATGGCCAGCGTTGAATCAGCTTCATACGGGCGAGATGGGCGAAAAAATGACTCTCTTGCATAACATTCCAACTTGTTCAACATAAAAAACGGGCTCTCTTCAGTTTACACAAAGAGAGCCCGCATGTTTCTGTTTTATTTAATACTCGTTACTTACCTTTAAGCTTTTATCTTTAAACATTAAGTGGCAGCGTTTTGAGTATGCAGTGTCACAGGTTACTGACTGTAAGTGCTTAGGAAGCGCTCAAAGCGTCCGATCGCCGTTTCCAAATCTTCAACGTGTGGTAAAGTTACGATACGGAAGTGATCTGGTTTTGGCCAGTTGAAGCCAGTACCTTGAACCAGCAGTACTTTTTCTTGCACTAAGAAATCCAGTACCATTTTTTGGTCATCTTTGATGTTGTACATCTTAGAATCGATTTTCGGGAACAAGTACATTGCACCTTTTGGCTTCACACAAGAAACTCCTGGGACCTGGTTTATCAACTCCCATGCGCGATCACGTTGTTCCAATAAACGACCACCAGGCAGGATCAGTTCGTTAATACTTTGATAACCGCCTAGCGCTGTTTGAATAGCATGCTGCATTGGTACGTTAGCACACAAACGCATCGATGAGAGCATTTCAAGACCAGCGATATAGCCTTTAGCATAATGCTTAGGACCGGTCAGGAACATCCAGCCGCTACGGAATCCACAGACACGGTAAGCTTTAGATAGACCGTTAAATGTCACAACCAGCACATCTTCCGTCAGACTTGCTACTGGAGTATGTGTTGCTCCGTCGTAAAGGACTTTGTCGTAGATTTCATCAGCGAAAATCATCAATTTATGCTGACGAGCAATCTCGATCACCTCTAAAAGGAAATCACGACTATAAACCGCACCTGTTGGGTTGTTCGGGTTAATTAGAACGATACCGCGAGTTTTCGGCGTGATTTTCTTTTTAATATCATCCAGATCTGGGTACCAGTCGGATTCTTCATCACACATGTAATGCACAGCACTACCGCCAGAAAGGGATACTGCCGCTGTCCATAGTGGATAATCAGGTGCAGGCACCAACATTTCGTCGCCATTATTCAGTAGGGCTTGCATAGCCATTACGATCAGTTCAGATACGCCGTTGCCTAAGTACACGTCTTCTACATCTAGGCTGCGGATACCTTTTTTCTGATAGTGCTGAACAACTGCTTTACGAGCGGAATAAATACCTTTTGAATCACAATAGCCTTGCGAAGTCGGCATATTACGGATCACGTCAACCAGGATTTCGTCTGGGGCGTCGAAGCCAAATGGGGCCGGGTTACCGATATTTAGCTTCAGTATTTTATGCCCCTCTTCCTCCATGCGCTTAGCATGTTTGAGTACAGGACCCCTAATGTCGTAGCAGACATTATCGAGTTTTGACGACATCCCGATATTTTGCATTTTTTTATTCCTGAAAATGGTTGGATTTCTTTATTAAACTAACTCAAATAGAATTTTTTTAGAATAAAAATCTGTAAAAAGTCTGCTTTATGGTCAGTGCGGTGAAAGTCTCTTTGTTGACGCGTTGTAAAAGATAGAGCATTACCTTGATTTAAATAAGTTCAATCAATAGAGTAGCCAAAGGTATACCAAATCTCTTTAATTACGAGGTTGTTTTGTCTAAATTTTATCAGGCCGTTGCTCAGTTAATTGAGCAAGTAACTAACGCGAGAGAAAACGATGTTCGTTTTGTCCAAGAGTTGGCAGAAAAGCCACCATTCGCGTTTATAGATTGGCTTGAAGCCCAACCTATTTTTCCTAAATTTTATTGGCAATCGCGCGATACGCGTGACGAAGTCGTCGCGCTAGGGCAGTTATACACTTTTTCTGAACCAGAGCCGGCTTACGCCATTCTGGGGGATGGGCAACGAGTATGGGGCGGACGCTCTTTTGATGGGCGTACTGAAAAAAACCGCTACTGTATGGCCTCCTTTTTCTTTTTACCTCAGGTGGAGTTGATTCGTTTTGATGACAAATGGTCGCTAGCTGCAAACGTAAATCACGAAAAATACCGAACATTAACTACTTTAAATAAACTACTAGTTGATGTATCGCCGATTCGTGCGTTGCAAAGCGAGATTCTGGATGTGACGCACACACCTGATGAAAATGGTTGGAATCATCTTGTTGAAAAAGTACTGACTGGTATTGAGCAACAAGAATTCAAAAAAGTAGTTCTGGCACGAAAAACTAGTTTGCAGTTAGACAGCAGTTTAAGTGCGGCACAGCTTTTAAAAGCAAGCTATGAGCAGAACCATCACAGCTTCCATTTTTTGCTGTCCATTGATACTAAACACAGTTTTATGGGATCTACGCCTGAACGTTTGTATTATCGTCAAGGTCGTGAGTTACAGACTGAAGCTTTGGCTGGAACCATCGGCCGTGGTCAAAATGCAACACAGGACTTAGAACTGGCTAATTGGCTGACGCAAGATACCAAAAACCTCAATGAAAACCAGTTGGTTGTTGATGACATCGTAGAGCGCTTACAACCTCACTCAGAGCAAGTATTTGTTGAAGAAGAGGCAAGATTGGTTCGTCTACGTAAGGTTCAACATTTAAAACGTTCTATTCGGGCTGATCTAAAAGAAGGAATTAATGGCATTCAACTATTGAGTGCATTACAGCCGACTGCCGCTGTCGCAGGGCTACCACGTAAAGAAGCTCTGGACTTTATTACTCATAACGAACCTTTTGCTCGTGGATGGTATGCAGGATCTATGGGGTATTTCAGCCATCGAAAAGCGGAATTCTGTGTCGCTATTCGCAGTGCGTTAGTGTTGGAAAAAGAAGTACAACTTTTTGCCGGAGCTGGGATTGTTCCTGGTTCGGTTGCTGAGCATGAATGGCAAGAGTTGGACAAAAAGATGTCGACACTGCTGAGTTTAATCTCCGATAACCTGCCTTTGGGAGTGGCTTCATGAGCCAAGATCAAGCGGTACTTAACCGAATCTGGTGTAAGATCATTTTAGAAGAGCTGACACGCTTTGGAGTATCAGAAGTCTGTGTTGCTCCCGGTTCTCGCTCAACACCATTGGTGCTTGAAGCAGATTTAAACGCTAAGTTAAACCTCCATACTCACTATGATGAACGTGGGTTGGGTTTTCTTGCTCTAGGGCTAGCAAAAGCCAGCGATAAACCTGTTGCGGTGATTGTTACCTCAGGCACTGCGGTTGCAAACTTGCTGCCTGCCATTGCCGAAGCAAAACTAACTGGCGAAAAGTTGATTGTGCTTACTGCTGATCGCCCTGTTGAACTAGTGGGTTGCGGTGCCAATCAAGCGATCGTGCAAAATGACATCTTTTCCTCACACGTAACGAAAGCTGTGTATCTGCCGAGCCCTGATGTTCGTTTATCTCTCAACTGGCTGTTGACCTCGCTTGATGATGTGTGTCACCAGCAGGAGCAGTCAGGTTGTGCCATACACATTAACTGCCCATTCCCTGAACCATTGTATTCCAACGGTGATATTTCACTGTATCAAGATTATTTGGGTACAGTGAACGGCTGGTTGCATTCAGAACAGATTTACAGTGCTCGTTATTTTTCAGCTTCTCAGGATATACAAATACCCCAAGAAGTGTTTAGTAAGAAAGGTGTGGTTATTGTTGGCTCTGTGAGCTTAAAAGAGGCATTAGCGGCAAAGAAATTTGCTGAGAAATTAGGGTGGCCTTTGCTGTGTGACCCTCAATCGGGCATTAACAGTCAATGGGCTCATTTTGATTTGTGGCTACAAAATGCCGAGGCCAAAGAACAACTTAATCAGTGTGAACAAATTATTCAATTTGGCTCTCGCATTGTTTCTAAACGCTTGAATCATTGGTTGGAAGAGCAAGTAAACCAAAGATATTGTCAATATGGGTATGTTTCACCAAATTCTGACAGAAACAACGCTGCCCATCTTCCTCAGCATCATTGGGTATCTGATATATCGGATTGGGTTGAATCAGTACTAGAGCTGTGGACTGCTCTGATCCCGGTTCAATCTGGTTGGGCGGATTCGCTCATACCTTATTCGGTAAGCATTTCACAACTAGCGAAATTGCATTTGTCTCAGCAGGGTCTGACCGAAATAGCTGTTGCGCTTGAATTGAGTAACAGTAAAACGAATGCCGCTCTGTTTTTGGGTAATAGCCTGATCGTGCGATTAGCAGACATGTTCAGCGTGATTGACCAACGCGATGTGTACTCGAATCGCGGTGCATCTGGTATCGATGGTCTGGTGGCGACCGCAGCGGGTGTTCATCGTGCTATTGATAAGTCGATGTTGATGATCTTGGGTGATACTTCACTGCTCTACGATCTCAACTCTTTGGCGTTAGTACGTCAAAGTAAACATCCATTGGTGATTGTGGTCTGCAATAACGATGGTGGTGCGATTTTCGATTTGTTACCAGTGCCTAGCGAAAAACGAGAAGCGCTTTATCAGATGCCTCATGGGATGAACTTTAAAGCAGCAGCGGAGCAGTTTGGTTTGAACTATGCGAAACCAGAAACTTTTTCTGCTTATCAATCCATGGTGCAAGAGCATTTGCAATCCGGCGAGGGATGCCTGCTGGTGGAGGTCGTTACTCCACCTCAGCAAGCCTCTCAGCAAATCAAACAACTGACAGCGCAAGTACATGCTTTATAGTCACGTCTCTCAGACCATGAATAAAGGCGAGCCTGTGCTGGTCTTTTTGCATGGTTTGCTTGGTAGTAGCGAAGACTGGCAATCAACACTAGAACATCTTCCTAATAGCAATTGGCTCACCATAGACCTTCCTGGGCATGCTAAGAGTTATCATTATTCGTGCAATGATTTTAAGCACTGCTGCCAACAAATATCTGACGCAATTCTTTCACTATTAGAACCTAACACACCGATTGTTTTGATTGGATATTCATTGGGTGGACGTATTGCCATGTTAGGTTCTGCGTTAAAGCTCTTTTCCAATCTAAACCTGATTGGCTTAGTTGTCGAAGGTGGGAATTTCGGTTTGCAGAGTGATCAAGAGAGAAACGAACGCTGGCAAAATGATAGCCGTTGGGCGCAGCGGTTTCGAGAAGAGCCGATCGCGCAGGTATTGAGCGATTGGTATCAGCAAGTGGTATTTAGTTCACTAAATGATGAGCAAAGACAAACTTTGATCGCAAAGCGCAGTGCTAATCTTGGGGTTAATATAGCAAAGATGCTGTTATCAACATCGTTAGCTCACCAACCAAACTTACTACCTGCCTTGCAACGTCTTACATTGCCAGTGCATTATGTATGTGGTGCAAACGATCAAAAATTTCGTCAACTCGCGGAACAAAGCGGGTTGGTTTACAGTCAGATCGAAAGAGCAGGACACAATGTTCATCAGGAACAGCCCGCTGCTTTTGCAATGACAATTCAGCGATTCATAGACTCACTCCACAAAGAAGTGAGAGACAACAATATTGGGAATCACAATGGCTAAAACAGTAGGCATTTCAGAAGAAGAACTATACGCACCAGTGGCGTGGCACGATTGCAGCGGCAGTTTCGAAGATATTCATTACCATAAGTCAGATGATGGTATCGCTAAAATCACCATCGCACGTCCTCAGGTGCGTAACGCATTTCGACCTCAAACCGTAAAAGAGATGATCAATGCGTTAGCAGATGCTCGTTATGATGAAGGTGTAGGTGTCATCATTCTAACTGGTCTTGGTGAAGATGCATTCTGCTCTGGTGGTGACCAAAAAATTCGTGGTGATTACGGCGGCTACAAAGATGACACTGGCACTCACCATCTAAACGTGTTGGATTTCCAACGTCAGATTCGCACTTGTCCAAAACCAGTCATTGCATCTGTTGCTGGCTGGGCTGTGGGTGGTGGTCACGTGCTACACATGATGTGTGACTTAACCATCGCAGCAGAAAATGCACAGTTTGGCCAGACGGGGCCAAAAGTAGGCTCTTTCGATGGTGGCTGGGGCGCATCATACATGGCTCGTATCGTTGGTCAGAAGAAAGCGCGTGAGATTTGGTTCTTATGTCGTTTTTACGATGCTCAAGAAGCATTGGATATGGGGCTTGTAAACACCGTTGTGCCACTAGCCGATCTTGAAAAAGAAACTGTTCGCTGGTGTCGTGAAGTACTACAACACAGTCCAATGGCAATCCGCTGCCTAAAAGCTGCGCTAAACGCAGACTGTGATGGGCAAGCAGGTCTTCAAGAGTTAGCTGGTAACGCGACTATGTTGTTTTACATGACAGACGAAGGGCAAGAAGGGCGCAATGCATTTAATGAAAAGCGTCGTCCAGACTTCAACAAATTTCCTCGTAACCCTTAATGTTGAATAACGAGTTGCTTATGGGGTGAAGCGCTGTTAATTATCGATAGAAGTTAATAGCGATGGCTACATAGCTTCTTATTGTATTAAGTCACCGTGTGAATTTAGGGTCAGTCGTGTGATTAGGCTGACCCATAGAGAACAAATTAGGTTATTTATGCGCAGTGCAAAACTGTATCGCTATGCACTACCAATGGATAGCGGAGTGATTCTTCGCGAAGAGAAACTGACCGTACGTGAAGGTTTTGTTGTTGAACTTCGTGAAGATGGAAAAGTAGGGCTTGGGGAAATTGCTCCCCTGAAAGGATTTAGTGTCGAAACACCCGACGAAGCCGGAGCGTTGGCAAAAGAGCAACTCGAACTTTGGTCGAAAGGGCAAGCGCTGAATTATGACGAACTGTTCCCCTCAGTAGCATTTGGTATCTCGATGGCGGAGTTGGAATTAGCTGGTGGCTTACCTCAAGAAGGTGAATACAATGCAGCTCCACTTTGTACCGGAGATCCAGACGACTTAATTCCGACTTTGAACAATATGCCGGGTAGAAAAGTTGCAAAAATCAAAGTAGGTTTGTACGAGCCGATTCGAGATGGCATGTTGGTTAATCTATTCTTAGAGTCTATGCCTGATCTCTATCTTCGCTTGGATGCTAACCGAGCTTGGACTAAAGAAAAAGCCGCGAAATTTGCTCAATATGTTGCACCGTCAAGACGTAGCAGAATTGCTTATCTTGAAGAGCCGTGCGCTTCGCCAAGTGACAGCTTAGCTTTTGCCATTGATACCGGAATCGGCATCGCATGGGATGAAACTTTGCAACAAGCGGTTCGTAGCAATGATTTTAAGCTTGAGCAAATGGTTGGTGCCAAAGCTATCATTATTAAGCCGACTATCGTTGGTTCTGTCGAGCGGTGTAAGATGCTGATTGATAACGCTAAAGCGTTAAAAATTCAGGCTGTTGTCAGCTCAAGTATTGAATCAAGTTTGGCTTTGACTCAGCTAGCGCGTTTGTCCAAATGGTGGTTACCTGATGAGATCCCTGGGTTAGATACAGTAGGACTGTTTAAATCACAGCTTGTCACTTCATGGCCTGGTTGTGATATTCCAGTGGCAAAACTTGAAGATCAACAACTGGTTTGGTCATCGGAGTCGCTATGACACCTTGGCATCGCCATCAACAGTGCCATCCTGATAGGGTGGCGCTTTGTTTCAGCAATACCCAAGGCGAGGAGGTGGCTCTCACATGGCAACAACTATGTTGTCACGTAGAGCAATACCAAGCCGCTTTGTTATCGCATGGAATTAATACTGGCGATGTACTGACCTTAGTGGGGAGAAACCATATTCAGATGTTGATGTGGTTTTTGGCCGCGCAACAGTCAGGTATCGTTTGTGCTTTTGCTATGCCTCAGTCTGCTTCACAGTTAGCAGCAAAGTTGAATACGCTCTATACATCATCACAAACCGTTTATCTATGGTTAGCTGATAGTGCTCAATGTTTAGCTGAAGAGTTCAACGGTATGGAGCGAAATATTGAGTTTATCGAGTTTATTCCACCCCATAACGAAACTCTGTCTTCTTTAGTTCAGACTCAGTATCGACACAATAATCTTGCAAGTATCATCTTTACTTCTGGTTCTACGGGTAACCCTAAGGCTGTGGTCCATAACCATGAACAGCATTTTGCGTCTGCGCAAGGGTTAATCGATGTGTTCCGTTATCAATCGGGTGATACTTGGCTACTCAGCCTTCCTATGTACCATGTGTCTGGTCTAGCTATTATTTATCGTTGGCTACACTCTGGGGCGTGTTTGAAGATAGGCAACGGTGAGTTAGCGAAAGATATACAAAATGTCACTCACGCATCTCTTGTTCCTACCCAATTAAAAAGGCTACTTGATAGTAAGCAGGAACTTACTCTGAGTCATGTATTACTTGGCGGTAGTCATATACCTCATGATCTGGGGCTGCAAGCTGCGAAACTAGGAATCGAAACTTGGCTTGGGTATGGGATGACAGAGGCGGCGTCGACAGTGACCGCTAAGCGAGTCAATGAAACTTCGACGACTGGAAAGGTGTTGGCTCGAAGACGGGTCAAACTGGAAGGTGAACGCATCTATATAGGTGGTAGCACCTTGGCTCAAGGTTATTACTTCCAAGGGATGGTTAAGCCAATTGTCGATGACCAAGGGTGGTATGACAGCAAAGACTTGGGCAAATGGTTGGACGGTGAATTAGTTATTATTGGACGAGCAGACAATCTGTTTATCTCCGGTGGTGAAAATATTCACTGTGAGGAAATTGAAACGATCTTGAACCAACATCCGAAAGTTCAACTTGCCATTGTTGTGCCTGTTAAAGATGGTGAGTATGGGGCGCGTCCTGTGGTAGTAATCCGTAGTAATAACCAATGGTTAAAGCCTGATGGTGATATTTACCTTGATGGCAAACTGGAAAAATTTAAGTGGCCGATTGCTTATTTTCAGATGCCCGACGAGCTATTAGAAACAGGGATTAAAGTCTCTCGTAAAGCCGTGAAAGATTGGCTGACAGCATATCAAAATCAATTCACTCCGCTATAAATGCAGGGTATGAAATAAAGCTGTGGTTATGAGTTAGTCCAAAACAGAATTTCGCTTCTTATAACTCATGAGCATAATAGTCTGAGATTTTTCAGCATTTCAGACTATAGAGTCTGAGTTCAAGGGGCTTATATGTTCAAAGGGCTTTTAATCATTACCATCGCATTGCAGCTATTGATGGCACTTACACAAGTGGGTTGGATACGTTCGGTGGCAGAGCTGAGCGCATTCTTGCTTGTCGTATTACTCAGTTTTTCAATCAAGCCAGTACAAATCAATAAACCGTAAAAATGTACTAAGCAGCCAAAGCCAATTAGATAACCTTAATCAACGAGAAGCAACCAGCTCAAAGACGATACTGAGATCGCAATCCAAAGAGTAATACCAAACAGCAGTGGTTTAGGTCCTGACGCTTTCAATCGAGCCGGAGAAATGCTGCATCCAATCAAAAACAGACATATCACCAGAGCTTGTTTTGCAAGCGAAAATACCCCTTGGTAAATTTGTTGCCACTGTGGAAATAAGTCGCTAAAACCAATCGCCAGACAGTAAAAAAGAATAAAGTAAGGAATAGTCAGTTTTTTCGACTGGCTCTTAAACATCCAAGCACTGACTAGTGCCACCGGCACTATCCAAAGCGCTCGTGCCAGTTTTAGTGTGGTTGCTGTCTTTAATGCTTCTTCGCCGTAAGCAGAAGCTGCACCTACTACTGATGACGTATCATGAATAGCAATTGCTGCCCATGTGCCAAAAGTATGTTGGTCGAGTGATAAGGCATGACCAATCATTGGGAAAATAAACAAGGCGACTGAATTAAGCACGAATACTGTTCCCAAAGCCAAACCTGTTTGGTCATCATCAGCATTAATGGCTGGAGCAACAGCTGCGATAGCACTACCGCCACATATAGCAGTACCGGACGCGATTAAGTGTCCAGTTTTCTTCTCAATTCCCATAGCTTTAGCGACAACAGTGCCAATAACGAGCGTGCCACAAATCGTTGCCAGAATAAGACCTATGCCATCACTAGTAACGTTTAATGCTTGTTGCAGTGGAATGCCGAAGCCCAAGCCGACGATCGAGTAAGCCAGTAGTTTTTTAGTGAGTTTAGCGATAGGAATATGAGTGGGAACCCAGCCCAAGGAAGCAACTAAAAAACCCATCACCAATGCACTCGGAGAGGTAATCCAAGGAGAAAGGCATAGTGCACCACCAAGCCAAAATGGAAGGTGTATAGGTTTGATGTTCATAGTGACGGCCTTAAAACAACATTCTCTAATCAGTATGGAGAGGCATTGTAACCACAAGCTGTCGGTCAGAAAATCTTAATGTATTGAACATCTGTTTAGATAAATTGAACAAGTAGTTTTAACGACCATTTAACGCCAATCACCGCGTAATTGAGCGACTTTTTCGAACATGAGTTCTGAAGACGCATCTTTGGAGGCAATCGCAGGACCTGCTTCAATTTCTAAACGTGACCAGAAGCGGCTTGGTAGACCTTTACAAGCTCGCCCTTTGCATCGGCTAAAGTAGCTGCCCCATAAGCCTTTTAGTGCCATAGGGATAACAGGAACAGGACTGCGTTTTAATATGATGTCTAATCCGCGCATGAACTCGTTCATTTCACCGTCTGCCGTGAGGCGACCTTCGGGGAAAATACACACCAGATGACCTTCATTTAAAGCGTGTTCAACTTCATTGAATGCGCTGAGTATTGAACGTCTGTTGCGGGCGCAGATAGGGATCACGCCTGCACGCTTTAAAAAGCCGCGCAGTATCGGAAAGTTTGCATAATCTTCTTCCATCACAAAACGAATCAGCCGTGGGCTAGCGGCACTAAGCAGTAGTGCATCCATATAGCTGACATGATTGCAGACGATCAGAGCCCCACCATGTTCTGGAATATGGTTGAGGTTAGTGTGTCTCACTCGGTAAATGGTATGTGTTAATGCCCAAACCAACAGCCGAACAGCGAAAATAGGCACCTGTAAAAAGACAAATGCGGCCGTTAACAGGTTAATAACGGAAATTAGGATAAAAAGCTGAGTAATCGACAGCTCTAATAAGGATAAACAGACAATTCCGAGAACGGCACTACCTACCATGAATAATGAGTTATATATGTTTAGGGCTGCAATCACTTGTGCTCGTTGGCTTTGCTTGGCCCGTTGTTGCATTAAGGCATAAAGTGGAACAATAAATACACCGCCTGAAGCGCCTAATAAAAGCAAGTAACAGAACAGAGGCCAAAGAGGCTGGTAAAGTACGAACTCACTCATTTGATGGAAAATAGGTAAAGAGGCTGGAATACTCGTTGCCATTAAGTAGCCAAACAGCGTAATGCCTAAGCTACCAATAGGCACAATGCCAATTTCAATGTGGTGATTTGATAGCTTGTCACAACTGAGTGATCCAAGTGCGATGCCGACTGAAAAAAGAGCAAGTAAGAAAGAAACAGCACTTTCCGTACCGTTAAGATGTAGCTTAGTGAAGTTTGGAAACTGGGTTAAATAAGTTGCACCAAGGAACCAAAACCAACTGATCGCCATAATACATAGAAATATAGCTCGATCACTTTTCGCAATAGATAACGTATGGCGAGTCTGGCGGATTGGGTGCCAAGTAAAGTGAATGTGTGGGTTACCCGCGGGAGCTTTAGGTATAAAGCGACTTGCTAAGTAGCCACAAACTGAAAAGACCACCACACAAGTGGCAGCGATGTATTTCGCATGATCGAGCGATGCAATGACGCCAGCACCAATCGTACCAACTAGTATGGCAAGGAAAGTGCCCGCCTCAACGAGTGCATTGCCAGAAACCAGTTCATTTGCTTTGAGTTGTTGAGGTAACAATGCATATTTCACTGGCCCGAAAAATGCCGATTGTGTGCCCATCAAAAACAGCATTAAAAGCAAAACAAGGTAACTTTCGGTAATAAAGCCGATTGCGCCCAAACACATGATGGCGATTTCGATCAGTTTAACCTTGCGTATAAACCAAGATTTTTCATATTTATCCGCAAGTACGCCAGCAGATGCAGAGAAAAGAAAAAATGGAAGGATGAACAACCCTGCCGCTAAGTTGATAAACAGATGGCTGGAAATTGGCAGAATAGCACTGCCTGAAAAGGCGACGAAAAGTAGCAAAACATTTTTAAATATGTTGTCGTTGAATGCGCCAAAAAACTGCGTCACAAAATACGGGAGAAAACGTCGTTGTTTAAGCAACGGTGTTTGATGTTGTGACATCCTATGTCCTTATTAATGAGACCAATTACTCAGGTAGTTAGAGAGTAGGTTCTGAATCAGCTTCTTGCCATCAATAGGCTCATTAGCGAAAAACTTATCGTCAACGCTCAATAAAGTTATCCCGTGAACGCCAGACCAAAGCACACGACTTGCTTGTAGAACTTCACGAGGCGAACGATGTGGTGCAAATATTGTAAGCAAATCTTCCAGCATACTGGTCATATTATCGATACGCTCAGCTTGCCATTGTGGAAGGTCTTCACCGTTCATCTTGTGTTCAAATATGAGTTGCCAGCGGTAAGGGTTTTTCTGCGCAAAATCGTGATAGCAATACGCTAGTTGATAGAGGGCTTGTTCGGAATCTTGGCATTCGCTCACCACGTTTTGGGATTCTAACGCCAGTTCATCGAGAGTCTCAGCAACGACGTGCAATAACAATAGGTTATAGTTACCAAACACATTCACCAATGTACTCGGCACATAGCCAATCATGTTTGCCACTTTACGTAGACTGAGTTCGTGATAGGAGTGTTCAGTTAAAAAATCCTTCACGGAACTGAGTGTGAGAGTGATTAATTCCTCTCTTGTATGATCGTTTCGTCTCGCCATAACCGGAATAATATAATGAACATCGTTCGATATTCTAATAAGCATGTTCTAGAGCGTCAATTACTAGGTTTGCAATATTCTGATACAAGTCCTCACTGCAAAAGCGTTTTATTGTCCGAGTGAAGTGGATATGATGTGTCACAAATATAGATAGTCTCTATAACACCCTCGTAAAACTATAACGTGAAGGATAAGTATGAAACGTTTGTTCTCGCTGATCGCACTTCTGATGGTTTCTGTTGCTGTCACTCCGGTAGCTGAAGCCAAAAAATTTGGTGGCGGTAAGTCATTCGGTAGCAGCTTTAAAACGGCCCCTGCTCCTAAACAGCAAAGTCAAAACACTAGCACCATCAACAAAGATGCAACCAAAGCTGCGCCAAACGCAGGCAAGAAAGGCCTGATGGGTGGTTTGCTTGGTGGCTTACTCGCTGGTGGTTTGTTAGCGGCCTTCTTCGGTGGTGCATTCGAGGGTATCCAGTTCCTAGACATTCTAATCATGGGTTTGATTGCTTATTTCGCATTTAAATTCTTGCGCGGTATGTTGGGAGCAAAACAAGGCAGCATGAATCAGAGCCAGCAGCAACCAGCGTTCGGCGGTATGAACCGTAACATGCATGAGCAACCAAACGTACACAACTTTGAGCAGCCACAAGCTGCTGGTGGTTTTGGAACAATGGCAGCTAGCGATGTTCCACACAACTACCCACCGGGTTTTGACCAAGCGTCTTTTATTAGCGGTGCTCGTGAACACTACCGTATTCTTCAAGGTGCTTGGAACTACAATCAGCTTGATACGATTGAAGAATATGTATCACCAAGTTTGTTTGCGGATCTGAAAGAAGAGCGTGCGAAACTGGAAGGTGATCAACACACTGACGTAATGTATGTGGATGCAGAAATTGTTCGTGCAGACTACGATGCAACTAAAGGCCAACTTAGCCTTCAGTTCAGTGGTCGCTACCGTGATGCGGTAGAAGGTATTGAAGAGAACATAGAAGATATCTGGCATTTAGAGCGTGACCTAACTGTACCAAATGCACCTTGGTTAATCGTTGGTATCCAAGCTTAATGATCAATTAAGTCACATAATTGATTTTATATAACGCCCGAGCTTGTCTTGGGCGTTTTGTTATTGGCATCATAAGGAATAATTAAACCAAACGACGTAAAGTTGAGTGGTAAAGTCAAACAAGAAAAGGAAATATCATGGCCGAATTTAAATACAAAAGCCTAAGCCAAGAAGAACAAGACAAGCTTGATGCTGCGGTGTTTCGTCGCCTATTAGCGCATTTGGACGAAAACAAAGATGTGCAAAATATTGATTTGATGATACTTGCTGGCTTCTGCCGTAATTGTTTCTGTAAGTGGTATCAAGCCGAAGCGGAAAATGCAGGCAAAGATCTCACCATTGATGATGCTCGTGAACGTGTTTACGGTATGACCTACGATGAGTGGAAAGCGAATCATCAGCCTCCAGCAACACCTGAGCAGTTGGCTGCGTTTGAAGCAAAACAGAAATAATTAAAAAACGAGATAAACAAAAGCCGCTTTTTGTTCGCTCTTTGAAAACCTGAAATTGGTTAACGAAGTTGAACAAAAAGCGGCATTTGCATTTATAAAACTGATGAACTCGAAAATTACTTTAGAGGAAGATAAACATCAGTTTGTAGTGCGCTCTTTTCTGTATTTGGTCCGATGTTTAGATAATGAAAGAAGCACGGCTCGCCACTTGTTCGCTCGCCGCTAGTAGGTAGCCAGTTACGATATAAGGCGTGTACGGTTTGACTGATGAGATCTAAATTACCGTAGTGTCTTAATACGGCACATTTACCTCCGGTGAGCACTCCATTTACCACACCAAATTGGTTTTGTGGAATATCTTCTTCAACACTGCCTGCGATGTCGAAACGAAACTTCGTTTTGTCTGTTTCATTCGGGTCGCTATATGGAATACCGAATGTGTCGCTGGTAGATATAGGTGATAGCCCCGTTTCTTTACGCCATGAAACGAAATTTTCAACACTGTTCATCAATTGTTCGGGTGCACCTTGATGACTGAAAATGGCTACTTTTCTTGGTGTAAATTCAACAATACGAACGTTCATTCTGGCTCTCCACACTTTTCTTGAATCGACAAGACTATAAAAGAAAAGTGACAAAGAATCTGTCATCCGCTTCTTATTTCATTAGATAACAATAGGCTTAATCCAACTCGCCAGTTTTAGAGAAAATTTCCAGTTTTGATAGATATGGAGAAAGATCACCAATGTTGTTCGCGACCCAATCAGTGTTGTAGTAAGTGTCTAAGTAACGTTCGCCACTGTCGCATAACAAGGTGACAATTGAACCTGTTTCACCTTTACGTTTCATCTCGCCCGCTAGTTGCAATGCTCCGTAGAGGTTTGTTCCTGTCGATGCCCCCGCTTTTCTTCCAAGAATGCCTTCTAACCAATGAACTGTAGCTACGCTTGCCGCGTCTGGAATTTGAAGCATTTCATCAACCACATTAGGAATGAAGCTAGGTTCTACTCTAGGACGACCGATACCCTCAATTTTGCTTCCGAAGCCTAATCGGATATCAGGGTTACGTGTTTTATAGAAATCAAAAAAAACAGAATTCTGTGGGTCAACTACACACAACTTGGTGTTGTGCTGTTGATAGCGGATAAAACGCCCAATCGTAGCTGAAGTGCCACCAGTGCCAGGGCTCATCACAATCCAGGTTGGAACAGGATGATCTTCCATTTTCATTTGGCTATAGATGCTATCTGCAATATTGCTATTACCACGCCAGTCTGTTGCACGCTCTGCATAAGTGAATTGGTCCATATAATGACCATTCAGTTCAGCCGCTAAACGACGTGATTCTGCATAAATTTGATCAGAACGATCTACCAAGTGCGCTTTGCCACCATAGAACTCAATTTGCTCTATCTTTTTTATTGCAGTGCATTTCGGCATGACAGCAATAAAGGGCAAGCCGAGTAGACGAGCAAAATACGCTTCTGAAACAGCAGTACTGCCTGAGGATGATTCAATAATGGGGGTTTCTGGCCCTATCCATCCGTTACAAATAGCATAAAGAAACAGTGAGCGGGCAAGGCGGTGTTTTAATGAACCTGTAGGATGAGTACTTTCATCTTTCAGATATATATCAACACCCTGCAAGCATGGTAAATCAAGTTTGATTAAATGAGTGTCAGCAGAACGTTGATAGTCAGCTTCAATTTTTCGAATAGCGCTGTTTATCCATTGATGGTCGGTACACATGTTATTTCTCCCTGAAGTTTATATGCATAATTTAGCGATATGTTAGGAGAAAAACTTTGCTAAATTTTTCGTCTTTTATTAGTTTTGTAGAAAATATTTCTCTTTAAATAGGGTTTTGTATGACCTTGGATAAGGTTGATCGAAAAATATTGGCAATACTTCAGCAAGATAGCACGGTTTCGCTCAACGATTTGGCTGAGGCGGTGAACTTGACTACGACACCCTGTTGGAAACGTCTCAAGAAGTTAGAAGAGGCCGGAGTGATAGCTAAGCGAGTCGCTTTACTGAATCCGGAGTCGTTAGGCTTATGCTTTACTGTGTTTGTACTGGTGCAGACTAGTGATCATTCCCATGAGTGGTACAGAAAATTTGTTGCTACAGTGGAACAATTTCCAGAGGTGATGGAGTTCTATCGAATGGCGGGCGAATATGACTACATGATGAAAGTGCTCGTTAAAGATATGAAGGATTATGACCAGTTCTATAAAAAGCTGGTTAACAGTGTTGTTGGGCTTAATAACGTCACTTCCACATTTGCAATGGAGTCGTTGAAATATACCACCGAACTGCCTTTGGGCAATAAAGGATAGCCGCTGTGTGCGTAACTAACCAAACACCCAAGCGATAAGTAATATGAAGGCGAGCAAAGCTGCAAAAGCTTTTAGCAATGGCTTGATTTCTGTTGTACCACCTTTCGGTGGTTGATTGCAGCATCCCATTATTTCCTCCGATTAGGTCAAGGATATATTGACACTTTAATCCTTAACCTAAGGGGAATGTAAAGCGGAAGTTATGGTTTAAAGCGCATTACGCCTTCTTGAACGGCAGTTGCAACCAAGTGACCTTGTTGGTTGTAGATCTCACCACGGACTAAACCGCGGGTGTTACTTGCCGTGGGGCTTTCAATAGCAAACAGTAGCCATTCATCCATTTTAAATGGGCGATGAAACCAGATGGAGTGATCAATGGTTGCCACTTGGAATTTTGGTGTAAGTAGAGAAACTCCATGTGGATGTAGCGCTGTCACTAAGAATCCCCAGTCTGAGGCGTAGCCTAAGATATATTGGTGTATCAGTTGGTTATCTGGCATTTGTCCGTTCGCTCTCATCCACAAGTATTGCTTAGGCTCTGTTTTTTGTGGTTTGAGAGGGTTGATGACTGTAACCGGACGAATTTCAATTGGCTTTTCACCGCATAGCATTTTTTGTAGCTTTTCTGGAAGTAAATGGGCTACTTGAGCTGCGAGTTCAGATTCTGAAACAAAGTTCTCCGGTCCCGGTATATTTGGCATCGTGTTTTGATGCTCAAACCCTGGTGTTTCACCGTGGTAAGAGGCGGTTAGGTAAAAAATAGGACGCCCATTCTGAATAGCTTTTACACGTCGCGTGCTGAAGCTCTTTCCATCACGAAGGTTTTCTACGTCATAGATAATCGGTTTTTCAGAATCGCCAGGATATAAGAAATAACTATGAAATGAGTGAACAGTACGATCAGGATCTACTGTGTAATGCGCCGCAGACAGAGCTTGCCCTATCACTTGTCCACCATAGACTTGAGGTAATCCTAAGTTCTCACTTTCTCCACGAAATAAGCCTTCTTCAAGTTTTTCTAATTGCAGCAAGTTTAATAACTCTTGCAGAGGTTTACTCATAGCTTGTTACCTTTTCCTTAATATTCTTTATCTGACGTTGTTAGTTTGTTTTCTGAGTCAATTGTTTGTCAATAGCTTAAGTAATGCGGTGACCGGCACAGCGTAGTTCAGCTAAAATTCAGCTAACGTGTTGCTTTTAAAACACAGCCATTGAATGAGTACTAAGTATATTAGTGGTAACTTAAGCGATATGACAGCCTAGGATACTGAATCTATACTGATTTGTATGACATTAGCATGGTCTAAAGACCTTATAAGAGAGGCAAAATGAAAAAAATAATGCTGTTGGTTGCATCGTTAGTGGCCGGTTCTTTATTTATGGTTGGCTGCCAAAGTTCAGAGGAGCCTATGTCTCAGTCACAATCTGCATCTCAACCACAAGAAATGATGAAAACGGTGACAGGGACGATCACTTATCGTGAACGCATTGCTTTACCAGATAACGCCCAAGTGATGGTTTTGCTACAGGATGTATCAAGAATGGATACAGCTGCGATTGTTATTACTAAACAACAATTTATGACCAATGGCCATCAAGTACCACTGGCGTTTGAATTGGCTTATGATGAGAGCGTCATTCAACCTAAGCATACTTATGCTGTTTCTGCTCGTATTGAGGTAGGGGGTAAGCTTCGCTTTATCACTGATACGCAGTACTTAGTGATTACTGATGAGAAAAATACCACACATGCAGATGTGCGTTTAATTGGTGTTCCTCAACAATAAATTCGATTTTGACTACTAAAATGGCAGCACTAAGGCTGCCATTTGTATTTCTTAAGGGATATTTTCCCGTTACTACTGACTGCGATTCCTTCTGCCACTAATCGTTCTCTTTGTCTATTCCAATCAGGTCCTGTCAACGAAATCTCGCCTTTGCTGTTGATCACTCTAAACCAAGGAATCTTGCTTCCTTCTGGAAGATTACCTAGCGCTTTACCCACATGTCGGGCATAGCCGGGATAGCCTGCCATTTTGGCTATATCACCGTAGGTAGAGACTTTCCCTTCAGGGATTTGATAAATCACAGTGAAGATATGTGATAAAAATTGGTCCATACTGAGTGAGTCCTAGTTCAAACTTTACCAAAGGATCGGTATAAGGAGTGGGGTGTGTTATTTTCAACTTTTCTGTTCATTATCACAATGGTGCTGGCGGTAATATGTGCTCAAGCTATAGGCGTTAGTAATGGTGAACTCCCACTTATCACTCTGATGATTCCCGCCTTATGGATGCTTCCTAAGGGAGGAATATCCAGATTCACTCTTTTGGTTACTTTGCTAGTCTATGGCTTTACGCTTTCGTCTCAACCTGCAGCACTTTCTATCTGTATGTGGATGCTTTTCCCTATTTGTATGGTTGCATTCTCTCGATATAGCAACCGACGCGTAGTGATAATATGTGGTTTGATTGTAGTGACTCTGCTCATCGGTGTTATGTTTATGCAGTCTGACAACAGAATAGAAGGGACTCCTTGGATAACAGCAATCCAAGTGGCGAGTGTTTTGATCGCTTGGTGGGTGGTAAGAAGCTGGAAACCTTATTACAAAAACTACTGGTGGGCTTTAGGGTTTGTCGTTCCAATGATTATGGCTGACCTTTCGATAGCGGCTTTGGTGTCTTTATCAAGCACCGGGATGATAGCCACTATGGAAAATTTACAACGGATGGCAAACTTCAAATGGGGAAAATTGTTGTGTTGGGGAGTTCCAACCATTGCTTTTACCGCTATTTTGGTGAATCCAAATACGGTGGTATCTAATTTTGTGCTAGTGGTTTGGGGGTGTTTGTTAGCAACGGCTTGGTTGACAGACTATATCTTGCGTAGTTCTCAAGAGCAGGTGGAATGAAAAAAACATAATAAAATCAAATCTAGTGCAAAAATATGCTGTACGAATTATAAAACCCTTATGCAATTAGAATCACTTTAGATACTATTATTTTTACACTAAAAATAAAAAAATGTTATAACAACGTCTATGTCTAGAACCATGCATATTTGTCATTGGTTGTTGGCGCTATTGTGTTCATCGCAGGCACTGGCAGCCGATGACCCACATAAAGTCTATTTTGTCGCGACAGAAGCCGATGATGTAGTGTCACGCGTCATTTTTGACGACGTTTCATATCACTTTAATATTGATATCGAATACGTAAATTATCCGAGTTTTGATGCAATTCTAAAATCCGTTGAAGCGGGTGTCAGTGATTTCGCAGCTAACGTTACTTTTACACCAGAGCGAGCAGAGCGCTTTGATTTTTCGCGCCCTACGAATATTGAATACACTTATTTGTTCAGTAAAACTAATGGTCATTTAGAAGACATGAGCAAAGTAGGTATACCAGCCGGAACCATATATGGTGATCTAATTCATCAGAATTATCCAGAGATTGAGCTGGTGGAGTATTACGGTTCTGCCGGAGCTATGCAGTTGTTAAAAGGCTCACAAGTTGATGGTATTGTTGATGCGATTAATCAGCTAAAACCGATGCTGCTTGCTGGCTATGATGCTCAGCTTCTCAATGACAGCATATCCATCCAACCTGTTTCTATAGTGACACCAAAAGGCGAGAACACGGAATTGTTGAGTGAAATAGAAAGCTATGTTCATTCAGCCCGAGTTCAAAAATTGTTACGTGAATCGATCCAAAAGTATCAATTCGATATTCGCAAGCATGCACTGCGTCAAGCTGTTATAGATAGTGGTTTGAATATCCAGCGACCACTTAAAGTTAAACTGGAAAATATTAGCCCTTATTCGACTTACCATCAGGATGGTGGTGTCAGTGGTATTAGTGCTGATGTTGTATTCCGCGCCTGTGACATTTTGCTTTTGAAGTGTGAGTTAGCGAGTAAAGCGAACGAAACATGGGAGAGCATGTACAGCGATATTCGGCAGCAAAACATTGATATTATTGCTCCTCTGACTATCACTGAGCCGCGTAAAAACATAGTGAACTTTAGCGAGAGTTACTATCACCCTGAAGCTGTGATGATTAAGAGGGAAGGGTATAAAGACTTTGTCTATAGCAATGTTTCAGAGCTAGTGGCAGAACGTATTGGTGTTATCAAAGACGATTTCTTTGAAGAGCTTTTGCATCGAATGTTGCCGCGCAAAGAGCTTAATACTTTCTCGACTCAAGAAGAGATGATAGAAGGTCTTTTGTCTCATCAAGTTGACTACATTGTGATGAGCCGAGGTAACTTCAATCTATTTTTGCGTGAATCTGATGAGTTGTTACCATTTGTTGAGGATTCGATGATTGGTGGCTTTTATAAATTTGATGTTGCTATCGGTTTTACTAAAACACCACTCGGTGAATCATTGGCATCACTGTTTAGCCGTGCCATTAAAATGATGGATACTCAAAAGATCATAAAAACTTATGATTATCAGCCTGATTGGCGAGCTACGTTGGTGGTTGAAAAACGTTTTACTCGTCATAGCCAATGGCTGTTTGCCACTGCATTTGGTTTATTGATTATCGTGGCGCTATATCTACACAAACAATCAAATACCGACAACCTGACAAAACTGCGTAATCGCCGAGCATTATATCGTCGACACAGCCGAGGATTAGCGAGCAAAATATCTCTTGTTTATCTAGATCTGAATCACTTTAAACAGATCAATGATAATTACGGTCATGAGATTGGAGATAAGGTCTTAAAATTGCTTGCCCAAAGAATCCACCATGTGTGGAAAGGCCGCGCATATCGCATCGGGGGAGATGAGTTCATCTTGATTGGTAATATCAAACCTGAACAATTGGAAGAAATCCAAGCCTATCTGCAACGCTTTGTATTTGTCGATGTTGAGAGAAATGTAAGTTTCGATGTGACTGTTGCTGTGGGCATTTCAACAGGGCGAACTGGTTATATGTCTTTACAGGAAGTCATGCACCAAACTGACCAAGCAATGTACGAGACTAAACATCAAAGAAATATTGTCACACCGATTAGAATGCAGCACAGATAACTGGGATAGATTTAGTCGATTTGTTTAATTGATGCTCAATTGGAGCGCAATCAAAGACTTTACTCGGATTTAGACTTGCAATGCTGATGTCGATGCTTGATAATCCCTCCCACTCTTTGGTACCAACCAAAGATGCTCTATGGGGGCCCTGGTCCTCCCGCAACACTAGTTCGTAAACCTGGTCAGGTCCGGAAGGAAGCAGCCACAGCGAATGACGTGTGTGCCGGGATGTGGCTGGGGCCTCCACCCATTTCCATAATCATCTTGTTTATCAATTAGTTACATACAATCCATCATCAGGCAAGCCAAGTGGTACTTGTACCCAATGATACGCTATCTTTGCCAAAATTCGTCCGGCAAGTAAAATTACTTTGATATGATCAAACACTCGAAGATTACGTTCTAAATCGTGTATTTATTCTAGCTCAAGCGTTTGTTGAGAAGTCAGTGTTATTTTTATAGTGCGTAGAAGCATTCTCATTCCACTGAAAATCAAGCATCTTCAATGATCATGGGGACAACCCAACAATGTCGATTTAGTAAAAGCTAATAAAACTATGTCACACATATAACCAATCATTCACTTCAAAATTAAGCTTTTGTGAACCCGTGAAATTTGGTCATAAAAATCCCCCTTAGCGATATCGCATAAGGGGGAAAGTGTTAAGTTAGCCAACTAATCAGAAACTTTATAAATCTTCACCATTGCTGCTGATAACATTTTGATACCAGAAGAAACTCTTCTTACGGCTACGTTCCATGGTGCCGGTACCATCATCGTGGCGGTCTACATAAATGAAACCATAGCGTTTACGGTATTCACCCGTTCCGTATGACACACAGTCAATACAACCCCATGGTGTATAGCCCATCAAATTAACGCCGTCGTGAGCAACCGCTTTCTTCATCTCTTCAATGTGAGCTTTAAGATAATCGATACGGTAGTCATCGTTGATGTCACCATTCTCTTCAACGACATCGATAGCACCAAAACCGTTCTCTACGATAAATAGCGGTTTGCTGTAGCGTTCGTAAAGTTCACACAGTGAGTAGCGCAGACCAACAGGGTCAACTTGCCATCCCCAGTCAGAGGCTTTCACGTGTGGGTTTTTCACACTACCGGTAAAGCCACTCATTGAACCTTCAGTCGATTGCTGAGCATCGGCTTTCACTGCGACAGACATGTAGTAACTAAAGCCAACGTAATCACACACGCCTTCTTTCAGAATCTCAAGATCGCCGGGTTCCATCTCAATGTTGTAGCCTTTACGTTCCCACTCTTTCAATGTGTATGCCGGGTATTCACCGCGCATATGCACATCACTGAAGAAGAAACGGTTACGCATTGCTTCTTGTGCAAGCATTACGTCATCAGGATTACATGAGTATGGATAAATTGGCACCCATGCAACCATACAACCGATTTGGAAATCAGGGTTGATTTCATGCCCCAGTTTTACGACTTTGGCGCTTGCGACGAACTCGTGGTGTACTACTTGGTACATACACTCTTCAGGGTTCTTTTCAACTGTGTAATCCACACCAGAGTTTGAGTAGCCCCACAACGGTAAGTGAAGATCACGCTGGTTATTGATTTCGTTGAACGTCATCCAATATTTCACTTTGTTCTTGTAACGACGCATCACTGTTTCTGCGTAGTGAACAAAGAAATCAACCACTCTGCGGTCTTTAAAACCACCGTATTCTTTTGACAGATGCAACGGCATTTCAAAGTGAGACAGAGTAATCACTGGCTCAATACCGTGTTTTAACAGCTCATCAAACAGATCATCGTAGTACTTTAGACCCGCTTCGTTTGGTTCGACTTCATCACCCATAGGGAAGATGCGAGGCCAGTAAATGGATGTACGGAAACACTTGAATCCCATCTCAGCCAACAACGCAGCATCACCTTTATAGTGGTCATAGAACGCTGTCGCTTCATGGTTTGGATAGTGGTAACCCTCTAGTACACCATCGGTAATTTTGCGCTGAGTGTTGACATCCCCACCGGATAATACGTCAACAATACTCGGACCTTTTCCATCGCGGTCCCAACCACCTTCAACCTGGTGTGCTGCTACCGCGCCACCCCACAAAAAGTTTTCAGGAAAAACACTACTCATTTTTACTTACCCCTAAGCCATTTGAATTACAGGCTGTCCAATTTCTATTTCTTGATTTTTTTGCACTGGTTCAATCAAATTGAACTCATATTCGTCACTGTTCATTACAATAAACGGTGTTGTTGCGTCGTAACCTGCAGCTGCGATATTTTCAAGATCGAACTTGATTAACGGATCGCCCGTTTTTACTTCCTGATCCAACTCAACCAGGCAGTCGAAGAATTTGCCTTTAAGCTCTACAGTGTCTAAACCGACGTGAATCAATAATTCGGCACCGTTTTTTGACGTCATACCTACTGCGTGTTTACTCGCTATAACCGATGAAATCACCGCATCACAAGGCGCTCGAACAATACCTTCTGTAGGTTTAATCGCTACGCCATCACCCAGTAGCTTTTGAGAGAAACTTTCGTCATTAACTGATTCCAGAGCTACCACTTTGCCTTTTAGCGGGCTAACCAGAGTTACGGATTTTTTCGTTGCTGGATCAGGGTGTTCTTCAGACCTTGACTCTTCTTTTGTTGCGTTGCTTTGTTCGTCGATAGGGTCTTCAAAACCAATCACGTAAACCAATACTGTTGTAGCAACAATCGCGACACCCACACCAGCAAGCTCACCGATAAATGAAGATGGATTTGCAGGGCTGATTGCGTTAACCACGGTTAACAGACCTGGCAGACCAGCAAATGCGTAGTAGTAAGTACCGAACAGGCTTGCAACAACAGCACCCAATGCACCACCGATACAACCGCAGATGAATGGTTTTTTCAGACGTAGAGTAACACCGTATAGCGCAGGCTCAGTAATACCGAAGATAGCGGTAATACCGGCAGAGAAGCCTGTTGTTTTCATGAGGCGGTTGCGAGATTTAAATGCAACAGCAAACGTAGCAGCCATTTGAGCGATGACAGCGATAGCCTGGAACGCCTGGAATGAATCGTAGCCATAGTTCTCATAGTTAGCGAATACCACAGGAGTGATACCCCAGTGAACACCGAAGATGACGATAACTTGCCAGATACCACCGATTAATGCCGCAGCAAGCATAGGCGCTGTATCATAAAGTACGTTATAACCACCAGCGATAGAGCTCGCAACCAAACTAGTTGCAGGACCAATTAGTACTAGGGTTGTCGGAACCATAATCAGCATACATACCAGTGGAGTAAACAATTCACTAACCACCGCGGGAATGATGCGTTTTACATATAATTCCACATAACTCAATGCCCAAACCATGAAAATAGGAGGCAACACAGAAGAAGTATACACAGTCTTAGCCAGTGGAAGAGAGAGGAAAGTAATCATTTCGCCATCAGCAATTCTTGCAGCAATCGCCGCCCATGAAGGGTTAATCAATGCACAGGCACATAGAACAGCGATAAATGGGTTACACTGAAAATGTTTCGAAGCTGTAATGGCAATAAATACTGGTAAGAAAGCAAACGGAGTCCAAGACATGAAGTTCAACACTTCAAACGTACCGGTACTTGCTACCGACGGGAACAAATAGTTTGCGAAAATCAAGGCGCCTTGCAGGATACCTGCAGCAGCCAGAATAAATACGATTGGAGCGAAAATAGCGGACATCGCAGCTATAACCGCGTCTAGTGTACGTACTTTCTGTTTACCTTGTGAAAGCAGGTTTGCGTCGACCAGTGAAGACATTGCTTGATGTACATCCGATACGTGAGTGCCAATAACGACCTGAAATTGTCCACCACTCAATACAACTGTGATGACACCTGGCATCTGTTTTACTTTATCGGCAGCACCTGCTGGGGTTTCTTTTAGAACAAGGCGCAAACGTGTTGCACAACGTGAAAACTGATTGATGTTTTCCTGCCCACCAACTTCAGCAAGTATGTCTTTTGCAAGTTGAGCATAATCTCTAACCGCAGCCATAAGCTTATCCTTCCATTTCCGATTAATTTATTTGCCAGAAACTGTAACCGGTTTCTGTAACCGGTTACGAAGGTATGGTTTACGAAAAACTTGATCAATAGACTTGGTGAATAATGGCGATTATTCTCACATAAATCTGATGATATCTGATTAAAAACAGGTCATGGATCTCATCTTAATCTTTATCGAACAGCGTTCATTTTTAAATATCAAACGCGATTAGGACTGCTGAATCAGATAAAAGAAACCGGTTACATTTGTTTTTAATTAGTGTATTGTTTAAACAAAGTATGTTGTTGAAAAACAACCATCATAGTTAAAAAACATTATAAATCATTAACATTAACCATTTTTAAAATCGGAGAATGACCATGAGTAATTCAGTTTTCCCCAAAGGCTTTTTGTGGGGTGGAGCAACGGCAGCTAACCAGTTTGAAGGCGCATGGAACCTAGATGGAAAAGGGCCAAGTACCAGCGATATGCTTAGTGGTGGGACTCATGAAATCGCGCGCCGAATCACACGTTCTATTGAAGACGGTATCCATTATCCGTCTCATGAAGCGATCGATTTCTATCATCGTTTCAAAGAAGACATCGCTCTGTTTGCTGAGATGGGCTTTAAAACCTTCCGCTTCTCAATTAACTGGACTCGTATTTTCCCGACAGGTATGGAACAGCAACCAAATGAAGCCGGCCTGAAGTTTTATGAAAACGTCATCGATGAACTGAAAAAATACGACATTGAACCTCTAGTGACTATCTCTCACTATGAACTGCCTTTTGGTTTGACTCAGGAATATAACGGCTGGGCAGGGCGCGAAGTGGTCGACTGTTACACTCGCTACGCGGAAACCCTGTTCAAGCGTTTTAACGGTAAAGTGAAATATTGGCTGACGTTTAACGAGATAAACATAGGTACTATGCCTATCGGCAACTTCCTTGGTTTAGGCATTCTGAATGAAGGAACGACCGATTTCGTGAATCAGGCAGATATTCCACAGCTGCGCTTTCAGGCACTACACCACCAATTCGTTGCGAGTGCAAAAACCGTCAAATTGGGTCATGAAATCAACCCGGATTTTCAAATTGGCTGTATGATCTGCTTCCTGACAACCTATCCATTTACCTGTCACCCTGCTGATGTGCAATTAGCACAACAACACATGCAAATGCACAACTATTTCTGCGGTGATATTCAGGTTCGCGGTCAATACCCATATTATGCTAAACGCTATTTTGAAGAGAACGGTATCACGGTTCACATGGAAGATGGCGATTTGGACATTCTGGCTGAGGGTACCGTAGACTACTACACGCTGAGTTACTATATGTCGAACTGTGTTTCTGCAAATCCAGATCAGGAAACCACTTCTGGTAACCTAATGGGTGGCATCAAAAATCCGTACGTAGAGGCTTCAGATTGGGGATGGCAAATTGACCCGGTTGGTCTGCGCTACACATTGAATGAAATCTACGCTCGCTATGAAATTCCACTGATGGTGGTAGAAAACGGCTTAGGTGCGTTTGATAAAGTTGAAGAAGATGGCTCGATCAATGACTCTTACCGTATCGACTATTTAAAATCCCATATCGAGCAAATGAGCGAAGCGGTCAAAGACGGTGTAGAACTATGGGGTTACACGCCTTGGGGCTGTATTGACCTTGTTAGTGCGTCAACCGGAGAAATGGAAAAACGGTATGGATTTATCTATGTCGATAAAGATAACCACGGTAACGGTACACTGGATCGTAAGAAAAAAGCGTCATTCGACTGGTATAAAAAAGTTATCGCATCGAATGGCGAAGAACTGTAATACCATGTAAACAGCGATGGTTAAATAATACCATTCTCGACAATTTTCTGATCAGTGAATGGGTGTCGATAAGCAAACCCGCCGAGCCATGGATGGCTCGGCGGAGCTTCAGGGACGAATGAATGCGCGTTTGCGTTTGACGCCCATTCGCAGTGCTACCAATGCTCAGTCCGATCATATTTTTATCTAGGATGGTATAACCGTGGCTCACTAAGCAAAGTTAAATATCTGATTAGAAAAAACATACAATCATAGAGATAAGCGTTTTGTTTTGTCTAAGGCGATTATCGGCCAAGCACTTTTTTCACTTGGGCAGAGCCAATAAATTGTTCTAAAGAAGCCAGTTTAATATCAGCAATACCAAAGCGTGGATTATTTTCCTGCCCGGGCTCCGGCACACAGATTGCTGTCATTCTCGCAGCCTTTGCCGCAATCAGTCCATTCACGGAATCTTCAATAGCCAGACAGTTACGAGGTTCTGTTGCCAGTTTTTCTGCTGCATCCAGATACACCTGTGGATGGGGCTTCCCATGGGTTAAATACTCTGCTGACACATAGATTTCAAAGAATTTCCCGATATCAAATGCTTGCAACACGGCTTCAATCAGCCTTAGTGGAGATGAAGAGGCAAGACCTATTTTTAGATTTGTCGTTGAGAGCCATTCCAAGGAAGCCAAAACGCCTGGAAGAAGTTCACCTTTAGAGTTAATTTGCTCTATCACTTCATCCAAAATTGCATTTTGTAAATCAACACTGCAGTTTTCATCTAATCCGCAGTAGCGAATCCAGTAATTCGCAATTTCATCAATACGTAATCCTGTACTCTGATATGCGAGCTGCTCTGTAATGGTTCCACCAAATTTTGCTACGGCATTAACCTTAGCTCGGCGCCATAGTGGTTCAGAATCTACCAGAACACCATCCATATCGAATATGACTGTTTCAATCAAAATTTAATCCTTATAACCAAATGTAAAATTGTTAATGGGCCCTGACGGCTAAGTCATCACTCGGGCCACAGAGTTTCTCACAACTAACTTCCCCGTATATCTATGTGCACGAGGTGGTATGTATTCATTTGACAACTGTACCGCGATATCAATCGCTTGATCTGTCATCTCTTTCAGTGGTAATTCAATCGTCGTTAATGTTGGTGTCGTATAAGTAGCGATAAGGTGATTATCAATACCCGCTACCGAGACTTGCTGTGGTACCTGAATACCAGCTTCAGTGAGTGCTTTCATCGCTCCTAATGCCATATAGTCATTAAATGCTATCACCGCGGTAAAGGGACGACTATGCTCAATCATTTCCCGGCAACTAAAATAGGCGCCGTCGATCAAATAATCGGCTTGCCTTACAAGATCAGGAGAATAAACAAGGCCGTGTTTTAATAGCGTATTTTTATATCCTGCCAAACGCGCTCTACCCGTTGGGTTATCTACTTTACCCGTAATACAAGCAATATTCTTATGCCCACAACGTATCAGATGTTCCATCATAGTCTCTACAGCTCCTTCTTGATCAAAAGAGACGGTATGAAACAACTGCTCTGGTATCACCAGATTCATCAAAACCATAGGCGTCGACAGATGCTGATAGAGTTTCTGTATTTGGTCATAACATAAAGTCCGGCTATAAAGCACGATCGCATCACATCGCCCTTCTAACTGTAAAACAGCTTCATATTCCTGTTCAGGGTTACTCTGGCTATCCGTCACAATTAGACTTTTATTTGCTTTCGCGGCACTGAGAGATGCTTGCTTCAGCATGTCTCCCACATAGCCACCGTCATAGTTTGAAACCACAAATCCGATGCTGTCTGTTTTGCTTTTAGCTAGTGCCTGAGCCAGTTTATTCGGCCGATAGCCCAGTTGCTCCATCGCCGCATAAACTTTATCTCGAGTTTCCTGTTTGACTTGATTCTTGCCATTGACTACCCGGGAAACCGTTGCTTTCGATACACCAGCCAGTTCACTGACATCGCGTATATTACTCATCTCATATCGTCCCGTATTTTTAGAAAGCTTAAGGCTAAACTGGCGACACTACTGACTCGTTCGCCCGTTTTTCGTAGCCAAATAGCAGTGTTAGCACCAAAGCCATAAAGAAGCTGACACTGATACCAGTCAGATACCATAAAGCAGAATCAAACACAGGAACGGTGAAGATATTCTGGAATACAAACGCCGTCATTCTTACCTGAAAATAGCCATTAATAGCACCGCCCACCATACCGGCGGATACCACGATAGGTATAGTCCGACGATAACGCATAATCAGTCCGTAAATAATCGGCTCTGTAACACCTGCCAATATACCGGTTAATGCAGCAGGGCCTGCAATCGCTTTGTCTTCAGCTCTGCGAGCAGAAAAATAGATAGCAAACGCAATTCCCATTTGAGCAAACGTGCTCGGAGCCCACATAGGAACAATAGAATCACCGGAAGCGGTCGCCGCACTGGCAATCGCAACCGGAACGATACCCCAGTGTAGTCCGACAACAACACATAACATCATTCCACCGCCAATAACGGCGCCAGTTAAGACTGAGCTGAAAGCCTGTAAATTATCAATTGTCGTTGCTAATGCATTGCCCAAATACACTCCTATCGGGCCAAATACCATAACAGTAAGAGGAACAATAACCATCAGGCAGAGCATAGGTACCATGAATAAGCGGATATTCTCCGAGCATCGATCACGAATTTGCTTTTCGAGCACGGAAAGAGCAGAAACAGCAATGAAGACAGGAAAAACTGTGCATGAGTAATCAATAGCGGTAAACGGTAAACCAATAAAATTTGAACCTTCAGCACCGATTAAACCAATAAAACTCGGTTCAAGGAGCGAGGCACCCACTGTAGCACCTAAGTAACTATTTGACCCCAGACGATGTGCTAAAGAACTACCTAGCAAAACAGGCAGAAAATAGAACACTGCGTTGGAAGCGGCATATAAGGTGATATAAGTACTGCTTTCTATCGTAAGCCAGCCCGATAAGATAAATATGGCTAACAATGCCTTTAGCATTCCCGATCCAGCCATTACTCCAATGAAGGGGGCAAAACTGTCTGAGACAACTTCTACTACTTGTGCCCCAGTCGATAAATCCTTTTTTTGATTTGTCTGTTTCAATGTCATCACCACTAATCTTACGACTATTACCGGCGCTCTGTTGTTAGGGAGATTCATACAACAAATACATTAATGTAACCGGTGACATGTTGCAAATATTACACTGAAACCGGTTACATTGTATCGAAAGTTAATTGAGCTTGTGATTCACTTAACAAACATTCTACTCAAGGTGGAGAAGCTGGTTTCAATAAAGTAATGAAACACGATATTAGGCATTTTTATCGCATTCATCACTAACACTAACTGGTGGTAAGCCGCCCCACCAAAGGTGACTTTCTTTAAGAAAGCTACGCTTTGTGGGTGTCGGCTATGAGTGAAGTTGTTTATATTTACCTTTACGGACTACATTTTTTTTCCATTTGACGCGATGACTTCTTGATACCAATAGAACGAGTCTTTGCGATAACGATTTAAGGTTTTTAGATTAAATTCATCACGATCAACATAGATAAAGCCATAGCGTTTCACGATGCCTTCGTGAGTCGATACCAAATCTATTGCAGACCATGGACAATAACCCATCATCTCTACACCGTCGGTAATGGCTAGTTGCACTTGTTCTAAATGTTTTCGTAGATATTCAATACGGTAAGAGTCGTGGATTTTTCCGTCTTCTGTTAGCGTGTCGTAAGCACCTAACCCGTTTTCAGTAACGATAAGTGGTAGCCGGTATCGAGAGTAAATTTCTCGCATTGTTGAACGAAATCCCATGGGGTCAATTTCCCAGCCAAACTCTGTTGTTGGCAGATGAGGGTTTCGAGTTCCTTTATAAAATCCTTTATCACCACGTTGGTGCTGCTGGTTAGAGTCAGATAGATGTACGTTGTCGTCATCCAATGCGTAGTCTTCAACAGTCATTGAGTTGTAATAGTTGAAACCGATAAAGTCCGGTTTACCATTTTTCAATGCTTCGGCATCCCCAGGTGCAAAGGTTGGTGTTGCATCATTTTCTTCGAGATAAGCCCATACAAGGTTGTTGTATACGCCGAAAACAGACATGTCTAAATATAACCAGTTTCGGATGGCGTTGGTGTTTTGGGAAGCAATCACATCTTCAGGTTTACATGAGGCAGGGTAGACCAATGAGATATTAGGAGCTGGTCCAACTTTGCCACCGTCAACCATTTGATGGCACAGCGCCATGGCTTTAGCTTGAGCAACAAGCATATGATGGTTCTGTTGGTAGATTTCTTTAACCTTATTGGTGCAGCCTTTTGGAATGTGTAAAGTACCGATAATCGGTCCGACGAGCGTTAACATATTCTGCTCATTGATTGTCAGCCAATTTTTAACCCGATCTCCATAGCACTCATACATCAGCTTCGCAAAATCGACAAACCACTCAACGGAATCAGGGTTTGACCAGGAACCTCTTTCATCCAGAGCCGCTGGCATATCGAAGTGGAACATTGTCACTAGTGGGATAATGTCATATTTTAAGCATTCATCGATGACGTTGTTATAATAATCAACCCCTTCTTGGTTGATACGCCCAGTTCCCTCCGGTAGCAATCGAGACCAGGAAATAGAAAAACGATATACCTTAAATCCCATTTCTGCCATTAGTGCAATATCTTCTTTGTAGCGATGATAGTGATCAGCACAAACTTCCAGTCCACTGGTATTCGGTGGCAGTTCTTTTACGTCCTGACATGATGGTCCTTTACCGTGAGTTAAGCTTGCTCCTTCAACCTGATACGCAGATGTAGATGCCCCCCAAAGAAAATCTTTAGGAAACGGTTTTAAGCTTTTGTGATACATGTTCTAGCCCCTTTGGATGTTTAGTCTTTATTTCGGTTTCTGTTGTACTGTCAGTGATTATATTATATTTTGTAACCGGTTTCTGTAAGCGCTTACATTTGAGGTTGAAAATGTGAAATGAGAAAGATAATAGGGGCTATTTATCAACATAATTGAGATGTTGGTTACACTTGGGAACAAATGTAATCATACAAGTGGATAGAGTAACAATGGGTTAGATGAGGTGTAATAAGTATGAACTATAAGCTGAACCAGTTGTTCATTGCTCTACATGGTTTCACGGACTCTCTTTGAATAAGTTTTCCTTTAAACTGATGAGCACTGCTCTTATGTTCATGTGTAATCAGGTCAATAGCTAACTCGACAGCTTTTTTAGTCATTGCCTCGATTGGAAGTTCGATAGTGGTCAATCCTGGCGAGGCATAGGCAGAAAAAAGATTGTTATCAATTCCAGCAATTGAAACTTGATCCGGTACTTTGATATCCGCTTCGTTCAGTGCTTTTAATGCTCCCAAAGCCATATAATCATTGAAAGCAAATAATGCAGTAAAAGGAATTTTATCTTCTATCAGTTGTTTACAGGCGTTATATCCACCCTCTATCTGATAGTCAGAATTTTTTACCAGACAGCTTCTGTAAGGAATAGCATGTTTTTTTAGGGTATTCACATAGCCTGCCATCCGAGACTTCCCAGTAGGGTTATCTAAAGGGCCAGTAATACACGCGATATTTCTGTGTCCATAACCAATTAGATGATTCATCATCATGGTTGCGGCTTCTTCCTGAGCGAACGTTACCGTATGAAATAGCTGCTCGGGTAATGTACGGTTAATCAACACTAATGGTGTATTCATTTGATTATAAAGTTTACGTAAGTGCTCATTAGATAGCGTTCGGCTGTAAAGTACGATGGCATCACAGCGGTTTTCTAACTGACGGACCGTTTCATATTCAAATTCAGGATCGTTGTGACAATCGGTAACAATAAGCTGCTTTTTAGCTTTATCCACGCATATTGATGCTTGTTTAAGTATAAAACCTGTATAGGCACCATCAAATTGTGAAACGACAAAGCCAATCGTATGAGTTTTGTTAGAAGCTAAACTTTGAGCAAGTTGGTTTGGACGATATCCTAATTGCTCCATCGCTGAGAAAACTTTTTGACGTGTGGACTCTTTCACCTGACCAGTACCGTTCATTACTCGCGAGACTGTGGCTGTAGAGACTCCAGCTAATTTACATACATCAAAAATGGTACTCATTAATTACCCAACTCTTAACCTGTACGAAATAAACCCGGAATACACCGGGTTAAAATAGATTATGAAGAATATCAATAATTGATATCAAGGGAGAAGGCTTTTTTAAACAGGCCTGTTTAAGCTGCGGCTTGCTTACCTAACCTCACCAATTTATGTAGTTCGATCATTTCTTCTATCAGTTCACGAGCTAACATAGATGTCATAATATGATCCTGTGCGTGCACCATAATTAAGTTTACGGGTACTTTTCCACACCCTTCATCCAAACCTATTAGTTCTGTTTGAACCTGATGAGCTCGTTTTGAGGCTTCGGTCGATTGTTGTAACAATTGATCCACGTCTTGCCACTGGTCGGCTTTTGCTGCATAAAGCGCTTGCATTGCACAACTACGGGCTTCTCCTGCATTAATGATCAATTCCATTACAGTTGATTCCATATCCATAGATACACTCCTGAAAATATTTTGAGTTGGGATATCTGAGAAGGCTGGCACCCCAAAAGTAATTAGTTAAATGGTGCTTGGATCTAACTCAGGGTTAGTGCTTTCCTCTATAGCGGCTTTTTCTGCATCTTCCTGTGCAAGTAACTGTTTTTCATATATTTTAAAGAACGGGTACCAAATAACCAAATCCAGAACAATAAGACCAATTGCAAGGGCACCGTTAGATAATTGCCAACCAGCCCCCCACGCCGCGCCGAGTGGGGCTGGTGTGGTCCAAGGCACTAGAGATATAACTTTACCTATAAATCCAAATTTAGCGGCACAGTAAGCGATAGTTGCATTGAGCATCGGAATACCGACAAATGGAAGAAATGTGATTGGGTTCATCACTAGTGGGCTACCAAAAATTACCGGTTCATTGATGTTGAATAAAGCTGGAACCATACCCAGTTTACCGATGGAATTTAAGTGAGCAGATTTGCTTCTTAAATAAAGTAGAACTAACGCAAACGTCGCTCCTGAGCCACCAATAGTAATAAAGAATTGCCAGAATGGTTCAAGGAAAATAGTAGGTAAAGGCTGACCAGCGGCTAGTGCATCCTGATTCATTCCGAGGTTAACCAGCCAGAATGGTGCCATGATACCAGTAACAATACTTGCACCGTGAATACCTGCGAACCATAGGGCATGAGCAAGAAAGACTGCGAATAAAATTGCGATTAAAGAGTCCGAAGCGGAGATCAATGGTTTGAAAATTGCCATGATCGTTTCTGGGAGCAGCATATCAAACTGCCCCTGAAGCATCAGGTTGAAAGGATAGATGGTAAGGATTACAAATAGAGCTGGGATCAGCAGATCAAAAGACTGACGGATTTTAGGTGGTACCTGCTCCGGCATCTTAATTCCGACATTATGTGTTTTCAGGAACCGAGTTAGTTCAGTAACGTAAATACCAACAATTATCGCAGTAAATACGCCTGCGCCCCCTAAATAAGCGCCAGAAAGTTTACCGTCAACCATTGGTGCTGCGACCATCAAGAAAGTCATTAAACTCAGCATTGATGTCGGAAAAGGGTCTAATTTGTAACTTTGTGAAAGATTGTATCCAATACCACAGGCGACATAACACGACATGATGCCCATCGACATGTTAAATGGGGTCATGAGTTCGTTAAAATATGTTTTTGCTATTTCAAGCCACCATTGTCCTAGAGCGAATGTGGTATCGGCGGCGAAAGGAGGGAAAGCAAAAACGAGCAAGAACGAACCCACGATCATAAACGGCATTGCACCGATAAAGCCATCACGTATTGCGGAGACATGCCGTTGACTACCGACGCGACCAGCTAACGGGGCAATTTTTTGTTCAATAAAATCGAAAAATGCGTTAGACATAATGTGTCCCTCCTTATGCTTCTATTAGTGCAAGAGCCGCATCCAAAATTTTGTCACCTTTCATCATTCCGTAATCCATGGGATTTATGACACCTACAGGTTTTCCTACAGTTTGTCCTTTTGCTTTAAATTCGGCTTCTTTATATTTGATTTGTGGGCCTAACATGCAGCAGTCGTAATTGGGAAGTGTCGCTTCGAATTCATCCATACCTACGGCGATAATGTCTACTTCAATACCTTTTGTAGCAGCGGCTTGTTTCATCTTGGAAACGACCATGCTAGTAGACATACCAGCGGCACAGCAAAGGAATATTCTTTTCATAATATGGTCCTGTTCTATCAATTGTGTAGGGTTTTATTGTTATTGCGAATTCAATATAGCAAGCAATGTAACCGCTTACAGTAAGCGCTTACATTTTTGGTATTTAAATGTGATGTATTAGATTATTTTTGTGGATTGTTTTGCTTTATCTGTGATTAAGATCTAATCGCTATAGCGTGGATGAATGAGTGGGTGTTGTTATATTTATGTAGATTTGACCACTACCGGGTTATTCGTGCAATTTGGTCATTGATGTTAGACAAAATCTTGGTGTAGTTAATGGTATCTAGTATTTCATGCTGCAAGTTAAGCGGTTTGTAGGTATTTGGGCCGCCAACCTTATATCCAATACCTTGTTACGATGAATTAATTGGCGTGATTTGTAGATTCGGTACCCTAATTGCTTCTGTGAGTAGTTTTCTTTCACATCATACACGAACGTTTTTAACTAGATCATATTATTTTTTTGATTGATATAACGAGTCAGTTGTAACGTAAATAGCTTGATCTGAGCCATAGAGTGATGAAATAGCAATGAAAAATAGAAGGTAGAATAACGTTTTTTTGAGTACATATACACGAATTATCTTCTTGTCTAGCGAGAAATTGAGCATTCAGTTCAATAACCTGTAATGCATTTTATTACATTAAATAACGTTTTATGAATTATCGAATCTTTTATAGAAATGAAATTGGTATTCAACGTTTGTATCTTACGTTGTCATCGTCCACTTTGATAGTCTCAGCGTTTAGTGTTCTATACAGCGAGTTGGTATCCGTTTTACTCAATTGATGTTGACACCCAATACATCAGCTATTCAACATAATGTCGAACAAATTTTTAAATTTGTATTAGATAAATAGCTAAAGGGAATTCGCATAGGAAATCGGTATTTGAGGGCCAGGTTGATTTATCAAGGTGCGGGCAGTACATAGCCCATACTACTCCAGGCAGTAGATAGATTAACAACACCACATTTCAGTGTTGAAATATTAAGCAAAAAGCTAGAAGTTCACAGTTTTGCGAGAAAGTATACTTTTGATTTAACAGCAATCTATTCGAATATGAAGTAGCTACTGCTGTTAAGCGCGAATGTAACTGAATGATTTTGGTTTTATTTTTGTCAATACCATAAGGTATACGACACGTTTATAGACGTACGGTGAGAGCCGTTTAGTTGGAATAGCAGCAAATAATTGTTGAAATAAATGGATAAAAAATTTCTACTTAACGCTATGGCAGTTAGTACGGTCTCTTAAGCTTTAATTTTGGATATTATGTTCAAACATTTTATGGATTAATGATAACCTTGTATTTATATCTGCGTATAGATTTCCTGTTTAATTTTATTGCTAGCCATAAACCTAAGTCATTATATGAAAAAAGTTCTAGTCATTTCTTACTCGCAAAGTGGGCAGCTTTCTAAGTTTGTTGAATCTGCGACAAAACCACTTTGTCAAAGTGATGATATACAAGTTGATTATCACATTTTGGAACCAGCAACACCTTATCCATATCCATGGAAATTTTACCCCTTTTTTGATGCGTTCCCGGAAGCCATTTATATGAATGGTTGTGAGTTAAAACCAGCACCACATTTAACTGATGATTACGACCTGATTATTATTGCTTACACTGTTTGGTTTTTGGCTCCAGCCATTCCAATCACGGGCTTTTTAAAAACAGAGCAGGCTAAGCTGTTATTAAAAGATAAGCCCGTCATTACCTTTATCGCATGTCGTGATATGTGGGTCATGGCTCAAGAAAAAATGAAATCATTGATCAGTGAGTGTGGTGGTCATTTGATTGATAACGTTGTTTTGACAGATCAAAGCGGTACCGTTTATTCCTTTGTAACAACGCCACGTTGGTTGTTGACAGGCAAAAAAGATCCATTTTGGATATTTCCTGCTGCGGGAGTGTCCGAACACGAAATTACTGAGAGCGCTCGGTTTGGACATCGTTTGGTGTCTGCGTTATCGCAGAATTTAGAGAAAGAAAAGAAGCCGTTACTGACTAACTTGAATGCGGTTAAAGTCAACGGCAAGTTAATTGGTTCTGAAAAAATAGCCACTCGTTCGTTTATGGCATGGGGAAAGCTAATTCAGTTATCAGGTAAACCAGGTTCTTTTTCTAGAAAAGTTGTAATAACTATCTATGTTATGTTTCTCATTGCGATGATATTTACTTTGGTCCCAATTAACTTGCTTGCTAAAAAGCTTATCTCGCCACTGATGAAAGATTCAATTGAGAAAAGCGTAAAATACTATGAGAAACCGTCCGGACGATAAGATGAACAAAAAAGTATATATAAACGATGTCCAAGCTTTTTTGCCAAATGAATCGGTAAATAATAAGCAGATAGAAAGCGTTTTAGGACAAGTTGGCGATCGTCCTTCACGAGCTAAGAGTCTTATATTGCGCTCTAATCAAATCAAGCAGCGTTACTATGCAATTGATCCAGAGACGGGGAAGACAACACATACTAATGCTCAGCTAACGGCTGAGGCGATAAAGCTGCTTAACTCAGACAATTTTGATATTAAAGAAATAGAGCTTCTTGCATGCGGTACGACAATCGCAGATCAGTTGCTGCCAAACCACGCGTTAATGGTACATGGTGAACTTGGTATTCCTAGTTGTGAAGTTGTTGCTACGGCAGGAATCTGCTTGGCAGGAACAATGTCTCTGAAATACGGCTATATGTCTGTATTAAGTGGTCAAAGTAGCAATGCAGTAGTAACCGGTTCCGAGAATGCCTCAGCAATGATGCGAGCCAGTCAGTTTGAAGCGGAAGTCTCGAGTAAGTTAGAAGAGCTTGAACGTCAGCCTGAAATAGCATTTGAAAAAGACTTCTTGCGTTGGATGCTGAGCGATGGTGCTGGGGCTGCGCTTTTGAGCTCACAGAAAAATGAGAATAGCATTTCGCTTGAGATTGAGTGGATAGAGCAAAAATCTTACGCTAATGAGCTTGATACTTGTATGTATGCGGGCGCTGAAAAATTAGCGGATGGAAGTCTAAAAGGGTGGAGAGAATATTCTAGTCAGGCATGGCTAGATAAATCGATTTTTTCGGTTAAACAAGACGTAAAACAGTTAAATGATAATATTGTTGCATATACCGTAACTCGCCCACTAAAAGAGCTTGTTTCTTCAGGGAAAGTTGCGCCTAACGACATTACTTATTTCCTACCGCATTATTCTTCTGGATATTTCCGTGACCGCTTATACCAAGGTATGTTAGAAGCGAACTGTGATATTCCACAAGAGCGTTGGTTTACTAATTTGTCGACTAAAGGAAACACGGGTTCAGCATCCATCTACATTATTCTAGAAGAACTGTTTCATTCTGGTCAGTTGAAAGTTGGCGATACTTTATTGTGTTACGTACCTGAAAGCGGAAGATTCTCGACGGCGTTCATGCAGCTTAAGGTAGTGTAATGGAAGCAAAAAAAGTACCTCAAGATAAGTCTTCCACTTACGCCAATAATTCAAAGGCATTGTACGCGACTAGTGAGTCTGGAGAATATGCCGTGGTTGCATCTTCCGGATGGGAGGCTGAAGAGCTTGTGACTAAGCAAGCTCTGAATGAGTTTGAGCGTCAAGCTCTTGCTGCTTATGAGTTAGTAAAGAAGGGTGATAAATCTCCTCTTTACTATCATATGTATGCACAACGTATGGATCTCATGGTGCTGGCTCAGTCTGTTGGTTGGTTTAAATGGCGAGTTAAACGCCATATGAAGCCGGCTGTTTTTACAAAGCTTTCAACGAAGCAATTGAATACATACAGTGAAGCTTTAGGTATCAGTGTTGAGCAACTGATTACCTTGCCAGAGATTAGCGTAGAGGAAAACAAAGATGAGTAATAATGGTTTTTCTCACCAACATCATGCGCATTGTGAAAGTGGTGTTATGTCGTCGATATTAACCCACCATGGTTTGCCTTTATCTGAACCAATGGTGTTTGGCTTATCTAGTGCTCTCACCTTTGCTTATCTTCCTTTCGTTAAACTCAGCGGAATGCCGTTAATCGCTTATCGTTCTATGCCTAAATCAATCATCAAAGGTGTGCAAAAGGCATTGGGCGTGAAAATGAAGGTAGAGACATTTTCCAAACCTGAGCATGGTACGAAAAGGCTCGATACGTTATTGGCAGAAGGGAAAATAGTAGGTGCTCAGACTTCGGTATTTTGGCTTCCATATTTTCCAGAGGAGATGCGTTTTCATTTCAATGCTCATAACCTCGTTGTCATTGATAAAGAAGACAGTACTTATACCATCAGTGATCCCGTGTTTGAGCATCTTGTTTCATCCGATGAAAGTGCATTACAAAAAGCGCGTTTTGTTAAGGGTGTAATGGCACCTAAAGGGGCCCTGTATTATCCGACGTATGTTCCAACGTCGATCGATTATTCAACAATCATCGAAAAAAGCATCAAGAAAACCGCAAAATCCATGTTAAAAACTCCGGTTCCTATTGCGGGGCTAAAAGGCATGCATTTTTTGGCGAAGCATATCCGAGATCTAGAAAATAAAGACTCGCATTATGCCAAATTGTTCTTAGGCCATATCATCCGCATGCAGGAAGAAATTGGTACCGGCGGAGCTGGGTTCCGATATATTTATGCATCGTTTCTTCAAGAGTCGGCAACTCTTATCAATAATGATAATTTGAGACAAGCATCAACAGAAATGACTATGATTGGTGACCAATGGCGAGAGTTCGCATTACTTATCGCCAAAGCGATTCGTCCTAAAAATAATCAACCGATTGATTATTTTGCGATTGCATCTAAATTAGAGTCCATTGCTGGTCAAGAAAAACTGCTTTATCAATCACTTCTGAGAGCCTTTTAATGATCCATATAGAGGCATTATCCAAGTCATATAATGAAGTTAAAGCGTTAGACAATTTATCTCTTACTATCCCTTCTAACTCCATATTTGGCCTACTTGGGCCAAATGGAGCGGGAAAGACGACGCTTATGTCTATACTGAATGGCTTGTTAACTTATGATGCGGGAAAAATTACCTTCTTTGACCTACCATTATCGCAAAATCTTAAGGTCATCCGCGAACGTTGTTCGTTGATACCCCAAAGTCTTGCGTTTTATGACCAATTAACAGTGAAAGAAAATTTGAATTTTTTCGCAGGTATTCAAGGTATTAAAGGCAGCCATTTCAGCCGTAACTTTGAATACGCTATCGAGACTAATCGCTTGTCCTCCATGTTAGAGCGAAAAGCGTCAACACTGTCTGGTGGACAAAAACGTCGATTAAATATTGCGATAGGTTTGCTCAATAATCCTGATGTTCTGTTTTTTGATGAACCAACTGTCGGCATTGACCCCGAGTCACGTAACGACATTTTGGACAGTATTAAAGAATATGCCAGAGACAACAAAACCATCGTCTACACCTCTCATTACATGCCTGAAATAGAGAAGATATGCGATGAAGTTGCGATTATTAACTCAGGGAAAATAATCAAACAAGGCACCATTGATGAGATGGTTAATAATCATGAATCGCAGCAGGTCGTTGTTGAACTTTACCCTCAAACTCAACCTGTCGATGCTCTGTTTGACAGGCAAGATATAGTGCAAGTGATAGATAACGAAACGCTGCTGCTTAATACTATAGAGGCTTCGGTTATTAGTACTGTTCTCAGTAAATTGGAAGAGAGCAAAATTAAAGTCAAACATATTCGCTATGGTACAACGACCTTAGAGTCGATGTTTATTCAGCTCACTTCTAAGGGGCGTTGTGATGTTTAAAGCAATGCTTACTAAAGAATTTTTGCTGATAAGTAGAGATAAACACGCTTTAGCCGCTTTGTTCATTATGCCATCTGTGTTCATCTTAATTATGTCTATCGCCTTAAAAGATGTCATGAATGAAGATAAATCTTTGATGAGTTATATCGCGATAGATCGAGACAATAGCCAGGTAAGTCAAGCATTGTTAACGCAATTAGCGAAGAGTCCATCTTTTTCACAGCTTGAGTACAGTCAGGATACTTATCGTTCGCCTGAAGAGGAAGGGGTACAGTTTATCGTTGATATCCCCGCGGGGTTTGAAAACAAGTCGTCACCTATCAACTTAACAGTTGCCGCTGATACTTCACCATCACTGTTAACCCTGTTTAAAAACCAAGTGTCTCTTATCTGGATGAAGAACCAACTAGAGTCCTTGAGTTTCGCAGGTCAAAGGGCGTTAGGCTCTGGTGCGGGACAGGAGACCATCTCTCATGAAGATGATCTTATTGAAGTTGCTTATGCAAAGTTTGCAGAAAATGAAAAACCCACTTCGACACAACAAAGTGTGCCTTCTTGGATAGTATTTGGATTGTTTTTTGTCGTCATTCCAATGTCTACTATCTTTATCAACGAGAAAAAACAAAACACGTTAAGACGACTTATGACCATGAATGTCAGTATCGTCAATTTGTTTGCGGGAAAAATCATTCCGTACATGTTGATCAATCAAATTCAAGTTTGGCTGATGATTGCTGTAGGTGTTTTCGTTGTACCTCATTTTGGGGCTGCACCATTGACCATTTCGGGTTCTGTATTTGGTTTGGTATTGGTCTCTTTAGCTCTGAGTATTTCTGCTATTGGTTTGTCTATTCTAATTGCGAGTTCCGTAGATAGCGTAGAGCAAGCTACAACCATCGGTGGGATTATTAATATTCTGCTAGGTGCCGTTGGTGGTGTTATGGTTCCAAAGATGGTAATGCCAGAGTCTATGCAGACTTTAGCTAATATCTCTCCTATGTCCTGGGGGCTTGAAGGTTTCCTAGATATTTTCTTGCGTGGAGGTGGTGTGAGAGACATCATCCCAGAAGCCATCGCTCTGACTCTGTTTGGCGTTATATCTCTTTGCCTTGCGGCTATTGTATTTACATTTAAGAAAAGGAAAGAAGCATGAAAGGCTCTTTGGATAATCAATTTAAGTTAAAGCTGAAAACAATGATTCTTGAAGAGTGCGATCGTGACGACATGGATCCTAATGAGCTTTCTGATGATGTGATGCTATTTTCTCCAGAAAGTGAACTTGATTTTGATTCCGTTGATGGTTTACAGATTTCTATGCTGCTTCAACGCCACTTCAATTTACGCTTAGTTGATCCTAAAGAATTCCGTCGTGTTGTAACGACTATTAATGACTTAGCCGATCATCTTCAGCCGGAATAGCTTCATGATTACTTTTTTAGCTGGAGAAGTCCTTAGCGCATTAGGCAATAAACAGCAGCAAATAGAAGCATTACAGAAAGGTGAGTTTGTCACTCAGCGGAAATCAGTACAGGTTTTTGATGAAGAAAGAACGCTTCCTTATTACGCGATACGAAGTGAAAGCACTTTTGATGCGCTGTTTGACCCAGTTCCATACTTAATTACTTTAATCGAGTCTATTTTCGAGCAGTGCTCAATCAAGCAGAGTCAACATTCACAATGTGGTTTGTTTGTTGGTTGTGCTTCTAATGATCTTTCTTTATCCGTTCCTCTTGGCGAAAGTATCAAGCAGCAACAAAGGCAATCAATAGCAAAGCAAAGGATTGGAAACGGGAGATATGCCGAACGTTTAAGAGACCATTTTGGACTGAATGATTTTAGCCTCACTTACAATACAGCCTGTACTTCAAGCTCAAATGCGATTTTAGATGCTGCAACTATGCTTGATAGTCAGGTACTCGATTATGCGTTAGTCGTGGGGATTGAAACATTTGCTGAGCATTCAGTTGAGGGATTTGTTTCGATGCAACTTTTGGCCGCCGAGAGTTGTAAGCCGTTTGATCTCACAAGGGATGGCTTGATGCTAGGGGAATCATTAAGTGTGATACTTATGAGCCGTAGTGATGTCAAACCGTCATCTTGGCGTTTTCTCGGTGGAGATAGCCGTTGTGAAACCCACAGTGTTACTGGTGTTAATCCTGATGGTTCAGGTGTGGCAAAAGTGATTAATCAAGCACTAGATAACAGTGGTGTTTCCAGTCGGGATATTGCCGCTATAAAAGCGCATGGTACTGCGAGTCATCTAAGTGATTTAGCCGAAATTAATGGTATGAAGTCAGTATTTGATACTGCGCCACCGTTTTTTTCTTTAAAGCCCTATATTGGTCATACATTAGGTAGCTGTGGAACGAGTGAGTTAGTACTGATGATGAATGCTATTGATCATGGTTTCATTCCACAAACGCCCAATTTCTCAAATATTGATCCTGAAATGAACTGGTCTCCTACACAAGAGACTATTTCATGTGAAAAAGGTATCTTTTTGATCAACTGTTTTGGCTTTGGTGGCAATAATAACGTCTTTGTCATTGAGAAGAAGGAGGTATGATGTATATCCATCAGGTATCTTCTTACTACGTTCACCGAGATCCATCGGTTGATATTAAACAAGAATGCAAAAAGGTTGCTTCCGACTACATTCGAAGGACTGACCGTTTTATTCAAATGGGTATCTTAGGCGTTTCTAATATCAAAGAGTTATCTAGCGATACGGCACTTTACCTAGTATCGGGACAAGGAGATTTGTCAGTATTTAGCCGTTCATGCGAGCAGCGATACATTGATAAAACACCTCCCAAACCAGTGGATTTTATTAACTCACTGAGTAACACCGCTGGTTTCTACATCAGTAAATACCTTGGGCTAGATAGTGCAAATTTGAATTTGTCGCATCAAGGGTTTGTTGTTGAAAATGCAATGAAACTCTCTAGCGCTAAGTTGCGTTTAGGCTATGAAAGTCAAATTTTGCTGGGTGGTATTGATGAACTCCCATGCGAAACGATTTCTCCCCATCATTATCTAGGTTTAAACGACAACATCGTTATCGGTGAAGGCGCGAATTGGCTGTTACTCAGTCAGGATAAGAACAATGCATCAGCCCAAGTTGTGCATATATCCGAGGTGATGGATGACGAGGGTCTAAAAAGATACTTAAACGCGGTAACTGATCCCTGTTATGTAGCAATAAGCCAAAGGATGGATGACATTTCTCGGTCGAAGATAATGGAGTATGAACACCTTGACTTATTTGAGGTAGCTTGTGACTTTTATGAAACAAATATGCTTCACAACATAATTCAGTTTGTTGAAACTAGATCAGGCTTATTGCAACTTATCAACTGCATTGATGGGAAGTACTGTATTACCGTGGTGAAAACACATTAAAGCTAAACCAACCTGGCTTTAAATCAGTTATCGAATGATGATGTACTCATCTTGAATGACTTCTAGCCATTTGGACAATATTAATCAGGACAATTCATAGATCAGTGATTGGGCATTGATAAGCAAACCCTCCTCGTTCAGAAACCGTGAGGAAGAGGAGGGTTATGACAAACTAGACTTTAAAATACTCCAGTTCGTTAGTCTGAGCTTCAGCTAGCTGCGCAAGTTCAGTTGAAGCTTGTAGCGTTTGGTGAATCGCTGACACGTTACGGTTTACTAAATCAAATGTGTTGGTAATGGACTGAGAAATTTCTTCAGTCACAGCAAACTGCTGCTGTGAAGCCGTTGCAACTAAAGTATTGATGTCTGAAATAGACTGCGACGCAGCTGCAATTTCTTCAAATGCTGCTTTAATTTGATCAGCAAGAGCCACCGACTCCTCAATCAAATCAACGTTTTCCATCATATTTTTATTGGCTTTGTCTGACTGACCGCGTAGTCTTTCAATAATTTTCTGAATACTAACAGTTGATTCTTGAGTACGAGTTGCTAGAACGCGTACTTCATCCGCTACAACAGAGAATCCTCTTCCTTGCTCACCGGCACGAGCAGCTTCAATTGCAGCGTTTAGAGCGAGCAAATTGGTTTGTTCTGAAATGTTATTAATCACTTCAGTAACGCTGCCGATTTCCAGTACTAACTGACCAAGCTCGCTAACAATACTTGCTGTGTTAGTTACTGATTGGCTAATCTTGTCAGTTAAATTGATGTTTTGCTCTAGTGTTTGTTTACCACTCGCAACACTGTGTTGTGTTTTACGAGCTTCATCTTCTGCCATCACAGCTTTATTGCTTACTTCCTGAGAGGTTGAAGATAATTCATTGATCGCAGTCGAAACTTGTTCCATTTGCTGAAGTTCATCTTGAGCGTTGTGTTGTGTTTCGTTCATAACAACATTGAGCTCTTGTGCCGCAGAGGAGACGTTTTCTGAAATGCTCAGAGAGTTTTTGATTAAGTTAGATAACTGCGCTGAAAGGTTAACTAAAGAGAGATAAATACCCGTTTCTTTGCCTGTTAGAGCGAAGTTATGAGATAGGTTACCTGTTGCCATCTCTTTCATCAGTGCTGCGATTTCATCTGGAGCGCCGCCTACAGGTCTCAGTACCAATTTATTAATGATCATCATTAATACAGCACTAGCCAAAATGATACAGACAAGACCCGTAAGAGCCGCATAGAACAGTTGTTCGTTTGCGCCTTCCTCAATTTCACTGTTCGGGGTGAAAGTAACAAAGCTCCACCCACTGATTTCAAGCCCAGTCCAGAAAGCAGTAAAGTCAGTATCTTTTCCGTTCACAACAGCGCTGTAGCTAAGCTCAGGATTTGAAGTATTGAATTGTTTATAAAGTGGGCGCTCATTAAAGACGTTTTTACCAATCAGCCCTGAGTAGGGTGAGTGTAAGATGGTACCATCATGAGCATAAAGGAACATGTTTGTTTTGTCCGCAAAGCTACCTAAAACAGAACTCGCTTTAAGATTGGCGGTAATTGCTGTTTCGTCATTAAGTTTATAAATCACAGCGATAACGAAATTACCACTGGTCGCAGATTTAAATGGCTCAGAAACGTAAAAGTCCTTGCCATCATTGAACACTGCGTTGTAGTAGGAACGGTTCATATTCTTAGCGTTGAACGGTAGTTTTTCACCGTCCGAATTAAAGAGACTGCCGTCTTTAGTCAAAATAGAAACGGATTCGCTAACATCTTGTTGTACTCTTTGTAAGGTTCTTAACTGACGAATAACATGGGTAGCCAAACTACCGCCTTCGGTATCACCTTCAAAAGTACTTAGTGCTGCTAGTTCACTGCGGTAACTTTCAAACTTGGAATGAAGAGTTGCCTCCATGGTGGCATTCTGTTCCCTTAACATTTCTTTATGTTGGGCAATGCTCTCATTTCGAAAAGCTCTGTAATCTAATGCAGCAATTAGAATTATAATCACGGCAATGAGAAGGCTCAGTGTGCCGATCGTTTGTAGTTTGAATCTGTTCATGATTCCCTCATACGACAATGTGCAATCTTTAAAATATAAACAATATGAATAAATAATCTATTTGCGCCGACTATATATTCTTTAACCTCATTTCGGTAGGTAAAGTTTACACAGAAATCCTAAAACATATTTTGGGTCAATTTCGGAATTACAAATGATATGAAATTGATGATTATTTATTCGTGTTTGGGGGTTGTACTGGCGCAATAGAGGCACGTGGTGAGTGGAAGGATGATGGCGCGCTAGCCAAAGAGACGACTAGCGCGTTTTAGATTTACACTTTGTAGTGAGATAGCTGAGAGTTTAGGTTTTCTGCAAGCGTGCTTAATGTTTTACAAGCTTGGGTTGTTTCGCTGCTGTAATTCAAGTTTTGATCACTCGCTTCACGAATAAGGTTGATATTTTTACTGACATCCTCAGCGACGAATCGCTGCTGTTCTACCGCGCTTGCAATCTCAGCGTTTAACTGTGAGATATTATTCACTGAAGAGAGCACCGTTCTAAGAACCTCGTCCGCTGCTCTAGCCTGAGCCACGTTGTTCTCTGCAGCTTTCCGACTTGTGTTCATTTGTTCTGAAGCCTGATTGCCGCTGTGTTGTAACCGCTCAACCATTTTGCGAATTTCTTCTGTTGAGGTCTGTGTTCTGCTTGCTAGCAAGCGAACTTCATCTGCCACAACAGCAAACCCTCGGCCTTGTTCACCTGCACGAGCTGCCTCAATGGCTGCGTTAAGCGCTAACAGGTTTGTTTGGTCGGCAATATCGCGAATGACGGTAAGAACTTTACTAATACTGTCGCTGGCATCAACCAGTTCTTGTACAACAAGATTTGAGCTTTCGATGTTACTTGCCTGATGTTCGATACTCCGGATGGTTGTGGTCAGTGTTTCACCCACTTTATGAACATCTTGATTAGCTTGGTAGGCATTCTTCTCCGCATCCGCGGTATTTTTGGCAATATCTAACGCTGAAATACTCATTTCATGAGAAGCTGCTGCAACTTGCTCTGTATCCTTGTTTTGCGATGAGATGGAATTCAATGATTTGCTCGCTAGAGCCAACAACTGATTTGCAGACTGGCTAACATCTTCCGCGGCGGATTTTGAGTGTTTAATTGTCTCGTGTATTCGATCGAGTAGATTGTTGAACCCAAGTGCCATTGTGCCCAGTTCATCTTTACTATGCTGTTCAAAGCGTTTAGTGAGATCTCCTTCGCCATCCGCTAAGTTATGAATAGCATCAACGTAAACTTTAAGTGGTTTACCGACTATTCTTTGGACCATCATTGAGATGAAAACAATCAGCACTATGCCTATTGCCAAAACCATAGAAATGCTTTGGAGAGAAGCATTCCAAATCATGCTATTAATTTCTGTATTTGGATAAGCAGAAACTATTTCATAGCCCCAAGGTGTATAGACGGTTCGGGAAACATTCCAGTTCTCTTTATCTGCTAGTGCTTTGCTTACTGCATCAGCATTGGTATTACCGGAAAACATTCGAAGTTGCCCCTTACCGTCCATCAGGGCGACAAATCCCTGCTCTAATACTCTAGCGTTGTTGACCGCATCAGAGATAGCTTTCATATCGGCTGAATATCCGACATACCAGATACCAATGGTTTTGCCACTATCCATAATAGGTTCATAGCCAGCAATATATGGTTGGCCGAGAATATCGACTTCACCATAAAAACTCTGACCTTTACCAATTGCGAGCGCTGCTTTACCCGTAGGAGCTAAGACAGTTCCGGTCGCTCGTTTTCCATCTTTCTTCACATTGGTTGAAATGCGCACATACTCATCGTTAATGCGAGAGAATAACGTCGCCGTACCACCCATCACATTAGTCAGGTTATCAACTAACTCGTACTGGTTTGTTTGCTTGTTATCACCGAAATACAGATTCGAGGCGGTCTTGCCAGAAACGTTATCGGTATCTTTAATGCTTGGAGAACCTAATTCAAGGCTGCGCTCTTTTAACAAGTTCATACTACTTTTCACACGCTGTAGCATTATGCTGTCAGTGGTGTCGAGTAATCGAGATATATCTTCAACAGCTTCTTGCTGATGTTGTTGAGCCGTTTGGTGAACAGAAGTGATGGTATGAGTGACTTGAAATACCACTAGTACCGCTGCGAACAAGCATATCAACAGGGAAATGCTAACAATAAATTTCTTATTAATACTCATAAACTTCCTTTAAAACTACCTAATGAAAAAGCGTTTTATTTTTTGAATTATCATTCAATATTGACGACATTTTGATCACTTGGCTAGACCTGAATGTGTTTTTTTGATTCAAAATGTATCAACACTTGGTTAATTAAAGGAAAAACAATGAGTAACAAAGATCACATTTTTACAGCATCATGCTTGTTGGATGAGTTTTATATAGACATGTTCATAGCCAATACTCACGGCAACAAAAAGGAGTAATGCCGACATCAACAAATTGAACGTTTTGAAAAACATCGGATTCTCAATTCGTTTACCCATCAGCATACCCACTAACGAATAACTGCTTGGTGCTCCAAATGCGAGTAGCGCTAAGCCTATTGACCAAATGACGATAGCACTACCATCGATACCTGCCGCTGGGAACTGAATGGTTGAAATAGGCATTGTCGCAACCAGTGCTTTCGGATTGAGTAATTGCATGATTAATCCATTGCCAAATGTCAGTACCGACACATTGGCTTTGTTATCAGAGATATTGATGTTTGCACGCAACACTTTCCAAGCAATATAAACAATGTAGCTGCAGCCCATCAGGCTGATATATGGCAGTAGGGAAGGGTTTATAAATTTAAGACCGAGGAAGCCGAGAAAGACAAATAGGATCAGCATGGCGCACCCCACACCAGCGAAAAAACCAATATGTTCACGAGTTTTACCGTGTAATCCACTGTGTAAACCTAATAGGTTTATCGGGCCAGGGGTGTACATTACACCAATGGCATAAGCAAGAATTTCTAACATTGAAAGCTCCAAATGTTTGGAATTAAGAACAGAGTTGTAGCTGGTATTGTTTAGGCGTCATGCCAAACGTTCTTTTGAAATGACGGTTGAGATGGCTGTTATCCGCAAAACCAGAGAGTTGTGCGACATGGCTAGAAGGTAAGCCGCTCTCCAAATATTTACGTGCGGCGTTAATGCGACAGTTCAATACATACTGGTGAGGTGTGATACCGAACTGACGATGAAATAGCCGGATAAAGTGATATTTGGACATGGTGGCGGCGTTAGCGACATCATCGATAGATATATCTTGGTCGATATGGCCAATGATGAAATCTTTTGCGCGAGTAAGCAGGCTGTCTTTTCGAGACAAGGGGGGAGAGTATTCTTGGTCTAGTTTGCCTGCTTTAGCCACCAGTGACTGAGCAATATGAAACAGTCCACTTTCAAACTCTATTGTTGAGTGATTCGGTTCGCTGACGAGTTGGTGCATGGACAGTATTTGATGTCTCAGCACAGCATCATCCATGAGCGGACTATCTAGTCTAAGTGTCGTGTCTTTACCATAACCCAGAGCCTGAAACAGAGGTTTTAATTCATTGGGATGGATATAGAGCATGACGTATTCAAGATTTTCACTGCCTCCAGAATGGCCATCGTGAACATCTTCAGGATTGAAGAGTAATACACCACCAGATGGACTTTTATGAAAAGCCTTTTGGCAGAAGAAGTCTTGGCGTCCTTTTAACGTAACACCAATCGAGTATTCCTCATGGGCGTGTTTTGCATAAGAAAAATCGCTCATCGTCGCTTCTAGTGTGGTGACTAACTGCTGATGACTACTGCTGAAATGAAAGCGATTTTCTTGATTGGCACTCAAAACTGTTTCCTTATCGTGTGATTCCTATATTTCCCAGTATAGTTAGTCGCTGAATCGAAAACTTGAACAAAATTGCTCATTGTTAATTTTGGGTGCCAAGAAAAACCGATATGATTTCGGGAAATCGACGACTTAAATAGGCATCTGTCTTGTTACTGCGGCCATCGCAATACCCAGTGCAATGGCGGTTAATGGTCGCTTGGTTGTTAAAGCAAATATTGCGGTCATCGCGAGGGCGAGTTTTGCTCCCATATCACCTTGAATAAACAGAGGCGCAATAATCGCAACCAACACTGAGCCAGACATTGCCGCAATGAACTGTTGTACTTTGTGATTAATCGGCACAAAACTCATAACAAACACACCGCCCCAGCGAGTCACCAATGTGACCAGTGCCATGATAAGAATAATGAAAAGGGTGCCTGAACCTGCGGTATCAATGCTCATGTTTTTCTTCCTTCAGAATAATTCCTAGTAAACCACCGACTAAAGCTCCAGCAAAAACATGACTGTTTTCTGGTAGATATAAATAAGCTAAAACCGACGCCACGGCAGCGCCAACCCAAATGATCATCGTACGCTGGTCTTTTTTACCTTCTAGAACCATGGTAAGCAGAAAGCACGACATCACCATATCCAGACCAAAAGCTTTTGGGTCACTGATCGAATTACCGAAGTAAAGACCGAGCCAAGTACCGACTATCCAAAACACCCACATGGTGAGTCCGCCACCAAGCAATATGCCCAATGCTTTACCATATTCTCTACGATTAAACGCCTGTAATGACATCGCCCAGTTAGAATCCGACGCTACCATCATCACGCCGTAACGCTTTAATGGATTGAGATGTTTTAACCAAGGATAAAGCGACGCGCCCATCAATAAGTGTCTGGCGTTGATTGCAAAAACGGTGACGACCAGCGGAAGAATAGGTACTTCGGTACCCCATAAATCCAAACTACCAAACTGAGAGGCACCAGCGAAAACCGCAGCACTCATCAATACGGTAGAAACGTTGTCTAAACCGGTTTGCGAAGCAGCCAATCCGAAAGCGGCACCAAAGATAGCAACAAAAAGTGAGATGGGAAGAAACTTGCGGACACCAGAATAAAAGTGATGCGCAGTAAACTTGATATCGTTTAAATCCGTTTCAGACAAAGGAAGTTCCTTAGCGATAAAGTGATAAACATAAAAGTGGGCTGCATTCGTTCCAATAACGGAATATTAGGGCAGGTGAAAGCCTAGCTTATGTTTTCCAATGTGGCGTTATCGTGTGAGTTTTTCAATCCAGTAACAGAAATAAAACAAAAAAAGAGCCCTACCGAAGTAGAGCTCTTTGTCGTTAATAGGAGATAAAATGTATGATTTAAGCTTGTTTGCGAATTAGGTAATCAAACGCACCTAGACTCGCTTTTGCACCTTCGCCCATAGCAATAATGATTTGCTTGTAAGGTACGGTAGTTGCGTCACCAGCAGCAAAGACACCTTCCATGCTAGTTTCGCCACGGTTGCCTACTTCGATTTCACCACGAGCAGACAACTTAACTTCAGAATCCTTTAACCATTCAGTGTTTGGTACAAGGCCGATTTGTACAAAGATACCCGACAGTTCAATCTCTTTGATTTCGTCTGTATTGCGATCTTTGTATTTCAAACTTGTTACGCGTTTACCGTCACCGATGACTTCAGTCGTTTGTGCCATTGTGATGATTTCAACGTTTGGCAGAGAGTTTGCCTTGTTAATCAACACTTGGTCAGCGCGTAGAGTGTCAGCAAACTCAAGAACAGTAACATGTTCAACGATACCCGCTAGGTCAATTGCCGCTTCGATACCTGAGTTACCACCACCAATTACCGCTGTTTTCTTGCCTTTGAATAGTGGGCCGTCACAGTGTGGGCAGTAAGCAACGCCTTTGTTACGGTATTCTTGTTCACCAGGAACGTTCATTTCTCTCCAACGTGCACCTGGGCTTAGGATGACACTTTTACTCTTCAGAGTTGCACCGCTTTCAAGGTTTACGTGGATGTAACCATCTTCTGTGTAGGTAGCACCCATTAGCTTGTCAGCTTGTTGCTCAGTGATGATGTCTACACCGTATTCTTTTAGGTGTTCACCTAAATCATGCGCCAGTTTTGGACCTTCAGTATGTTTAACCGAAATAAAGTTTTCGATTGCCATGGTATCCATTACTTGACCACCTAAACGCTTCGCAACAACACCAGTACGGATACCTTTACGAGCTGCATATACCGCAGCTGCGCTACCACCTGGGCCACCACCGATGACAAGAACATCATAAGGTTCTTTTTCGCTTAGGCTTGCTGCTGCTTTTTCAGCTGCGCCATCATCAATCTTATTCAAGATTTCAGTCAGAGACATACGACCTTGACCAAAGAGTTCGCCATTTACGAATACGCTTGGTACCGCCATGATGTCGCGAGATTTCACTTCATCTTGGAATAGAGCACCGTCGATCATCGTAGTACGAATGTCTGGGTTAATCGCCGACATCATGTTGAACGCTTGAACTACGTCTGGACAGTTTTGGCAAGATAGAGAAATGAAGATTTCTACATCTAGCTTTTTGTTTAATTTAGCAATTTGTTCGATAGTTTCAGCTTCTAGCTTAATTGGGTGACCACCTGAGTGAAGTAGAGCCAATACTAGAGAAGTAAACTCGTGTCCCATTGGAAGACCAGCAAAACGTAGCTGAGTGCCTTTCTTAGGGTTTGTAACTGTCATTACTGGACGACGAGAGCTTGCTGCGTCATCGCGAGTCACGGTCACGAAATCGCTTAGCTCTGCAATTTCATGAGCTAGTGATTGGATATCATTTGCTGCCTTGCTTTCATCTAGGCTGACCACTAACTGCACTTCTTCTTTAAGGTTGCTAAGATATTGTTTTAATTGTTGTTTAATCGCCTGATCTAACATTTTTGTTATACCTATTCGTAATTCTATTAAAGAGAGCGGTCACTCTGGATAAATTCAATTCTTTTATTTTGCTGAGGGGGAGAGCCAGTCAAGCTCGTAGGTCGTTAGGTACATTGCCTGACCAGCTCTCTAATTCAGCAACCTTCCTATATGAAGCCGCTAAACGGATTCAAATGGATTAGGTTTTAAGCTTTATGCTTAGATTTTACCTACTAGGTCTAGAGAAGGAGCTAGAGTTTGTTCACCTTCTTTCCATTTAGCTGGACATACTTCACCTGGGTGAGAAGCAACGTATTGTGCAGCTTTGATCTTACGTAGTAGGTCTTCTGCGTCACGGCCGATGCCTTCAGCTGTGATTTCTACAGCTTGGATAACACCTTGTGGGTCGATTACGAAAGTAGCGCGGTCTGCTAGACCTTGGCCTTCACGCATAACACCGAAGTTGTTAGTGATGTTGCCAGTTTGGTCGCCAACCATGAAGTAGTTGATCTTGCCGATTGTTTCTGAGCTATCGTGCCATGCTTTGTGAGTGAAGTGAGTGTCAGTTGAAACTGAGTAAACTTCTACGCCACGAGATTGAAGCTCTTCGTAGTGGTCAGCTAGGTCACCTAGCTCAGTTGGACATACGAATGTGAAGTCAGCTGGGTAAAAGAAGAATACTGCCCATTTACCTAGTACGTCTTTTTCAGAAATTTCTACGAACTTGCCGTCTTTAAATGCCGTTGCGTTAAATGGTTTGATAGTAGTGTTAATCATGTTTTTTTACCTTCCTAAGAGTTTTTTGATTAGGCAATCTCTGTCTCTTGCCTTCGAGATGTATATTCACATGAAGTTATGATTTGGAAAAATTGCTTGTTCTTATTGAATCAATCGGCAAAACCTATTGGATGATTTTGCATGTTTCAACTATTTACAAATAAAAAGGGACGCTTAGCGTCCCTTAACTATCTAATAATTGGAGAAGGGACTCAGAACAATCTATTCGTCATCGACGTGAGAAACTGCCAGAACGCCTCGTACCGCGCGTTTCCAGCCGTTGTAGCGTTGAGCTCGTTTCTCTTCATCTTGAGCCGGAACAAATACACGATCAATTTCTGCTTTATCAGAGACTTCTTCTAAAGAGTTCCAATATCCTACGGCAAGACCGGCTAAGTAAGCCGCACCTAATGCTGTGACTTCCGTGACCTTAGGTCGTTGAACATCGGTATTTAAGATGTCAGATTGGAATTGCATTAAGAAGTTATTTGCCACAGCTCCGCCGTCAACACGTAGTGTTGCTAGCTTGATGCCGGAATCCGCTTGCATTGCATCAATAACATCACGGCTTTGGTAAGCAATACTTTCCAACGTTGCACGAATGATATGGTTAATGCCAGTGCCTCGGCTCATCCCCACGATAGTACCGCGAGCATAAGCATCCCAATAAGGAGCACCTAAGCCTGTAAATGCAGGTACGACGTACACACCGTTGCAAGAGTCTACTTTAGTTGCGAAGTATTCAGAATCTTTGGCATCGGTGAGCAATTTCATTTCGTCACGAAGCCATTGAATCGCGGCCCCACCCATAAATACAGAACCTTCCAATGCGTAGGAGACTTCACCTTTTGGCCCACAAGCTAACGTCGTCACCAGACCATTTTTAGATGTAACTTTCTCTTTACCTGTGTTCATTAAAAGGAAGCAGCCAGTACCGTAGGTGTTTTTCGCCTGACCTGGTTGAACACACATTTGACCAAAGAGAGCGGCTTGTTGGTCACCCGCAATACCTGAAATAGGAATACGAGTACCACCTTTACCACCAATGTTTGTTTCACCATATACTTCCGAAGAGGCTTTTACTTCCGGCATCATAGATAGCGGTATATCCAGCTCTTTGAGGATCTTTTCATCCCATTGAAGGGTGTTGATATTGAAGAGTAGGGTTCGTGACGCATTGGTATAATCTGTGACATGGACACGACCTTGAGTCATCTTCCAGACTAACCATGTATCGACAGTACCAAACAAAAGCTTGCCTTGCTGGGCTAGTTCGCGAGCTCCTGCAACATTGTCGAGGATCCATTTTACTTTGGTGCCAGAGAAGTATGGGTCAAGTAATAGACCTGTATTCTCGCGTATATAGGTTTCAAAACCTTCAATCGTTTTTAACTGAGCGCAGATATCTGCAGTACGGCGGCATTGCCAAACAATAGCGTTATAAACGGGTTCTCCGGTCTCTTTGTTCCAAACGATGGTGGTCTCACGTTGGTTAGTAATACCAATAGCGGCTACTTGGTCTGAGCGAATGCCCTTTTTGCCCAAAGCCTCAACCAGTGTAGAGCTTTGAGTTGCATAGATTTCAAGTGGGTCATGTTCTACCCAACCAGACTCAGGATAGATTTGGGTAAATTCACGTTGAGATACACTGACGATATTTGCGTCATGATCGAGTACAACCGCGCGAGAGCTGGTGGTTCCCTGATCCAGAGCGACGACATATTTGTTATTCATAAGTAGCGGTCCTATTCACGTTATCTATCCTCCTACCTGAAAACCCCTAACTAAAAGGAAGAAGTCGATGCATTCAAGTGCTTGGATATTGGATTTATTTTATGGGCTTTAGTGTTATCAAAGACATCACACATGTCACAAATCCAACGATGGTGTATTTGGGAAACACAATTACCCTTATTAACTACATGGAATAATGGTAGATGATGATAGGAACATGAAAATAGTTTGCGCTCTCGAAATGAGCAAACGAACAAAAAAGTGTTCTAGAACTGAGTGAAAATGTTAATTAGTGCACGTTTTTTCCAAAAATGGAGCATTAATTGGTGATGTAATAGCTTTTTAGGCCATAGATTAGCAAAAGAAATTGATAAAAGTGACAGGTTCCGCACTCTAGTCAAACAGCAATTTAATAATATGTAATCACTCATTAGACTATTTTCATCCAGACCAGTACAGCAGGACATATTTTGAAAGCAAGTAAACGTCATCAAGAAATTATTGAGTTAGTGAAAACTCAAGGTGCTGTGAACACAGAAGAGTTGGTTGAACGGTTTAAAGTCAGCCCTCAAACTATCCGTAGAGACTTAAATGAGCTTGCTGAGCTTGATAAAATTAAGCGTAATCACGGTGGTGCCACCATTGTTACCAGTTCCGAAAACTCTTCATATCAGCTGCGTAAAACGTCCAACCAAGAACTGAAACAACGTATTGCACAAAAACTCGTTGAGCACATTCCTGACGGAGCAACATTATTTATTGATATTGGCACGACACCTGAAGCTGTGGCACGAGCTCTACTTAATCATCATCAAAATCTAAGAGTGGTGACGAATAATATTAATGTTGCTTCTTTATTGATGACGAAGCCTGATTTCAAAATAATATTGGCTGGTGGTGAAGTTCGTGCTAGAGATGGTGGCTTGACTGGTGAGGCGACAATGGACTTCATTTCTCAGTTTCGCTTGGACTTTGGCATTCTTGGGATCAGTGGAATCGACTTCGACGGCTCATTGTTAGATTTTGATTATCATGAGGTTAGAGTTAAAAAAGCGATTATTGAAAATAGCCGTAGTGTCTATCTGGGGGTCGACCATACGAAATTTGGGCGTAATGCGATGGTCAAGCTTGGCGGGATTGACGAGGTGGATCTGATTATCACTGATCAAACACCACCGGAGAGTATCTGTAAGCTGATAAAAGAACATGGTATTCAAATAGATATCGTATGATGATTTTTTGACAATAAAAACTCTGGTACTTAGCCAATACCAGAGTTTTTCATTGTAAGTGGAAATATTATGCTTCAGCAGATGCGAGTCTTTCTTCTTTTTCTGCGTGGTGTTTTTGTTCACCTATGTAAGCATAAATTAAGCAAATGATGGAAATAATGCAGGACGTCGTTAATACAATAAAACCACCATTCCAGCCAAAGTGGTCAACGGTATAACCGAGTACTGCGTTTGCTGCTACAGCTCCGCCTAGGTAACCAAATAATCCAGTGAGGCCTGCTGCGGTTCCCGCTGCTTTCTTAGGAGCTAATTCCAGCGCATAGAGACCGATTAGCATGACTGGACCATAAATCAGGAAGCCAATAGCGACGAGTGCCATCATATCAACGGCAGGGTTGCCTGGTGGGTTAAACCAGTAAACCAATACCGCCAGAGTCACCAATACCATAAATAGGATCCCAGTTGTTGCTCGGCGACCTTTAAATAACTTATCTGAAATCCAGCCACAAAGTAACGTTCCAGGAATACCCGCCCATTCGTACAAGAAGTAAGCCCAAGACGATTTATCAACGGTAAATTCTTTCGCTTCTTTTAGATATACTGGAGCCCAATCAAGCACACCGTAACGAATGAGATAAATAAACGCGTTAGCGATAGCAATAGACCACAATAACTTATTGGAAAAAATATATTTGAAGAATATATCTTTCGCAGAGAGTTCTTCTTCTGAAGCTTTATTGTAATCGTCGGGATAGTCGTCTTTATATTCTTCGATTGGCGGTAGCCCGCAAGATTGAGGTGTATCACGTAGCGTTACCCAAATGAAAATAGCCACTAATACCGCAAAGAAAGCTGGAACATAGAAAGCCGCACGCCAGTCATCATTAAACGCCCATAAACCGAGCAAGAAAAGAGGACCGATCATTCCGCCGCCAACGTTGTGGGCGCAGTTCCAGATGGAAACGATGCTGCCGCGTTCTTTACGTGACCACCAGTGCACCATAGTTCGCCCACAAGCAGGCCAACCCATTCCTTGAGTCCAACCGTTTATAAATAGGATAGCAAACATGATAGGAATACTACTCAACGCCCAATCGGTAAGGCCAAAGCAGAACATAGTCATGGCTGATAATATCAGACCAACACTTAAGAAATAACGTGGATTAGAGCGATCTGAAACATTTCCCATAATAAATTTGGAAATACCATAGGCGATAGACACTGCTGAAAGGGCAACCCCGAGATCACCGCGGCTATATCCCTGTTCTATTAAATATGGCATTGCAAGGCTAAAGTTTTTTCGAACGAGATAGTAACCAGCATACCCGAAGAAGATACTGATAAATAACTGCCAGCGTAGTCGGCGGTATGTGCCACTTATTTGATCGGGAGGAAGCCGATCAATATGCGCTTGGGGCTTAAAAATACCAAACATAATTGACCTCATTTTTATTGTATTGATATGTAGGGTGCGAACGATAGTAAAAATATTACAAATGGAACGTTTTTATTTTCATTCGATAATTTTCTTTTTTCTGTGATATTTGTTCTTCTTGGTTGAAATATATAAATAAAATAAATGATTAGTGTGTTATTTGACTTGTCCGTCACGATTTCCACACTATTTGTATGCATACTGAATGGTATTACGAACAAATCTGTTTAATAATTTGTGTTGTAGATCAAAATAATTTGGTTATTTTATTGTTCGTGTTTTTTCGAACGAACATTTATGATCAAGATCTCGCCTATTTGTCCTATTTGATGCCAAACTAATTATCGAATAAGCGGCAGGTAGCATAGTGATGAAAGCAATAACCCGATTTGAAACAGATGTCGTCATTATCGGTGGCGGTGCGACTGGTACTGGGATTATGCGTGATTGTGCTCTTCGGGGTATCAATTGCATATTACTTGAAAGAGATGATTTGGCTTCTGGGACAACAGGGCGTAACCACGGCTTGTTGCATTCAGGGGCGCGTTATGCTGTCACCGACCAACATTCTGCCAAAGAGTGTATCCAAGAAAATCGGATATTAAAAAAGATAGCTCGCCATTGTATTGAAGATACAGGCGGTCTGTTCATCACCTTGCCAGAAGATGATTTGGATTTTCAAAAAACCTTTATCGAACAATGCCAAGCTGCTGATATTGATGTTGAAACCTTGTCGCCAAAAGATGCTTTACGCCTAGAACCAAACACTAATCCCGCGCTTATTGGTGCAGTCAAAGTGCCAGATGGTACTCTCGATCCTTTCCGCTTGTGTTCATCCAACGTACTGGATGCAAAAGAGCATGGCGCTCGACTTTTCAATCATTCGCGCGTGGTATCTCTTATTCGTCAAGGCGATACAATCTTGGGCGTGAAATGCATTAATACACAAACCAATCAACCGTTTGAGGTCATCGCTCAGCAAGTAATTAATGCTGCAGGCATTTGGGGGCAGGGTATATGTGAATACGCAGAGCTCGATATCAAGATGTTCCCCGCCAAAGGCTCGCTATTGATTCTCGACTACCGCATTAATAATTTGGTGATCAACCGCTGTCGTAAACCCTCTGATGCCGACATTTTAGTTCCAGGAGACACCATTTCTTTAATCGGTACAACGTCCGAGCACATTGATTACGACATGATTGATGATTTGCACGTAACGGCTGCTGAAGTGGATTTGTTGCTAGAAGAAGGTATCAAACTTGCGCCTGTGATGAAAAATACTCGAGTGCTCAGGGCTTATGCTGGTGTCAGGCCTCTAGTTTCATTAAGCGGTGACAGTTCTGGCAGAAACATCAGCCGTGGAATTGTGTTGTTAGATCATCAAGAACGTGACGGTCTGAAAGGTTTTACGACCATTACAGGCGGCAAGCTAATGACATATCGGCTCATGGCTGAACAAGCTACAGATCTCATTGCCAGTAAGTTGGGTAACTCGATACCTTGTTCTACACATTCCAAGCCTTTACCTGGCTCTGTTGAATCGCCTAAAGCACTAAGAAAAAGTGCCAGCATAGCTAAACCTGTTTATGAATCAGCTATCTATCGTCATGGTGAAAGAGCAGAAGCCTTCTTATCCGAAAAACCTCAAAGTCAAGCCATAGTGTGTGAATGTGAGATGGTAACGGCGGGAGAAATTGAGTATGCGATTAAAAAGCTAGATGTCAGAAATCTTGTAGATTTACGCCGACGTACTCGTCTAGGCATGGGACCTTGCCAAGGAGAGCTTTGTGCATATCGGGCTGCCAGTTTGTTTCAAGAATATGGCGACATTAGCGGGCATGAATCGGCTCTTTTGCTCAAAGAGTTCTTAGAAGAACGTTGGAAGGGAATTAAACCAATTTTCTGGGGTGATGCATTAAGAGAAGCTGAGTTCAGTTATTGGATATACGAAGGGTTATTTGGCTGTGGAGATATTGAGTCTGCAATAGAAGCTTCGGTTGCACAGTCTTACGTTACACCATCAACTCAGGAGCAAGAACAGTCATGATGAATTACGATGTCATAGTGATAGGTAGTGGAGTTGCTGGCTATTCGGCTGCCATTAAATGCTTAGAACATGGGCTAAAAACCGCTGTCGTAAGCAGTGGGCAAAGCGCATTACATTTTTCATCGGGTTCTATCGACCTGCTTTCTCATTCACCGTTAAACCACCAGATGATTGATAATCCTTGGACAGAGTTTGATGTGTTATCCAAAGCGCTTCCACAACACCCTTATGCAAAAGTGGGCAGTAAAAATATACGTTTAGCCATGAATTGGTACCAGCAGATGTTGGCTTCGAATGGGCTGGCAATGAGTTCGCTGCCATCGTCAAATAATCATTTTCGAATCACTACGTTGGGCACGTTGAAATCGACTTGGCTTTCACAGCCCTATGTCGAAAAAATAGCTCCGGATTTTTCAAATCTTTCTGAAATTAAACGTATTGTAATGATTGCCGTGGACGGTTTCAGAGATTTTCAACCTCATATCGCTCTTGGTAATTTGCAGCTGAATCCAGCGTTTAAAGATATCCCTATAAAAACGGCAAAAATAAGCTTAACGGCTTTTGGGCAGCTCAATCGCAATCCTTACGATTTAAGATCAATCGATATATCAAGACTGTTGCGTGATGAAACTCAATTTACTGAGTTCGCGAATCAGTTACTGAAAGCCGCTACTCCGGAAGACTTAGTTGTGCTGCCATCGATCATGGGTAACGGTGATGGTTTAGAGCTAATGCATAAACTCAGTCGTTATACGGGGTTGAGATTGCATGAGGTGCCAACTATGCCGCCGTCATTGTTAGGTATTCGCATCGAAGATGTGATGATGCGTACCTTTGTCAACAAAGGGGGAGTTCTGCATAAAGGTGATGAAGTATTAGGTGGTCAATTTGAAGATCTTGGCGGTGCATTGAACTTAATGTCCATCCAGACAAAGAAAATGGGCGATATGAATCTGATAGCGAAGAACTACATACTCGCTTCAGGTAGCTTTTTCAGCAAAGGTTTGATAGCCAATCAAAATGCGATTAAAGAACCAATTTTTGATTTAGATACAGAAGTGGCGGGTGCGAGAAACGAGTGGCATCAACATGATTTTTTTAGCTCTAAACCTCATCCATTTTTGTCGTTTGGTGTGGTCACTGATAAAAATTTCACTCCCTCAATTCGAGGCAACAAAGTCAATAACCTGCACTGCATAGGAGCGATTTTAAGTGGATATAACCCAATAGCCCATGGATGTGGAGGTGGTGTAGCGATCAGTACCGCATACTGGGTTGTTGAACAAATTGTAGCGGGTTTAAGAAGCGAGCTATTGATGAAGGAGGCCAGTGCATGACAGTGGCAAGCAGAGATACCACCTTTGACCAATGCATTAAATGCACCGTCTGTACTGTGTATTGTCCGGTGGCGAAGGCGAATCCAGATTTCCCTGGACCAAAACAGTGTGGGCCAGATGGAGAAAGGCTACGCATTAAAAGCCCAGAGTTCTATGATGACATGTTAAAGCACTGTACCAACTGCAAACGCTGTGAAACAGCGTGCCCTTCAGGTGTTCGTATCGGCGATATTATTGCTGTTGCGAGAGGCAAGTTTGGCAAACGCCCTTTAAATCCAAAGTTGGTCCGAGATTTTGTTCTAAGTCATACCGATCTGTTTGGAACACTCGCCACACCGTTTGCTCCAATTGTGAATGCGGCGACGCAGTTGCCATTGATGAAGAAAATCATGCACAAAACGATTGGCGTGCATGAGCACAAATCTTTGCCTAAGTACTCCCATGGCACCTTCAGAAACTGGTTTAAGGGTAACGTTAGTGATCAGTCGATCTATCCGCGCGCGGTCAGCTATTACCACGGCTGTTATGTGAATTATAACCACCCACAGTTGGGCAAAGATTTTATTCGAGTCATGAATGCTATGAACATTGGCGTGCGTTTGCTTGAAAAAGAAAAGTGCTGTGGTGTAGCGATGATCGCTAATGGCTTTCACGATAAAGCCAAGAAAAACGCAGAGTTTAATATTGAACATGTGGGTAAAGCGATTGAGCAAAACAGTATTGCCATTCTTTCAACTTCTTCGACTTGTTCATTCACTCTACAAGAGGAATATCCTCATGTGCTTGGAGTCGACAATGAACATGTGGCCAGTAAGATCCACTATATGAGCCGTTTTCTGCTGAAAGAGTTTATGAGCGGTAACTTACCGAAAATGAAACCACTCAATAAAAAAATTGTCTATCACACGCCTTGTCACCTCGAAAGAAGTGGTGGGGCTGTGTTTACCATTGAAGTATTGAAAATGATCCCAGGTTTAGAGGTGGTGGTACTCGATAGCGAATGTTGCGGTTTAGCGGGTACTTATGGCTTTAAAGAGGAAAACTATGAAGTTTCGATGAAAATAGGGGATGACTTGTTTAGTAAGATCAGACGCTCAAATGCAGATTACGCGATTACTGATTGTGAAACCTGTAAATGGCAAATTGAGGAAAATACCCAGTTAGAGTGTATTCACCCGGTAAGTTTGATCGCTGAAGCTCTGGCTTAGTAACATTTTCACTCAAGCTCATTACAATCTAATAGCCGTGAAAAAGAGGAAATAGTTACAGCGGTTTTTGCTGTTAATAGAAAATAAAATGCTCTGAAAAGTATTAAAAAAATTGTATAAACAGTTGGCTTTAATTGTGAAATAAATCACAATATGGGCACATTTATTTATCCTCCTTTACACGGTTATATGACACAAACCATGTCCGCAACGAATGATAACTCTCGTCGTTCACAATACTTACGCGTTTTTGCTTTAGGTTTCAGCGGCTTTATTTTCAACACCACTGAATTTGTGCCTGTTGGACTGCTTTCCGATATCGCGAATGATTTTTCAATATCGACAGCTTCCGTCGGTTGGATGCTGACTATCTACGCTTGGATAGTGGCATCAATGTCATTACCAATGATGATGATCACCAGTAGAATTGAGCGTAAGAAATTATTGCTAGGTTTGTTTGCGCTGTTTATTGCCAGCCACTGCCTCTCTGTGTTTGCGTGGAACTTCGAAATTTTGGTGGCAAGTCGAATAGGTATCGCCTTCGCTCATGCCGTGTTTTGGTCGATAACCGCCTCAATTGCAATTCGAGTTGCTCCCCCAGGGAAAAAGACCTTTGCACTTAGCATTCTTGCAACGGGCACTTCACTGGCAATGGTATTAGGCGTGCCACTAGGACGTATAATTGGCCAATGGTTGGGATGGCGCGTGACATTCGGCGTTATCGGTATTACTGCGTTAATTATCATGTTCACTCTTTATCGCTTATTACCTGTTATGCCGAGTTTGTTTACTGGTTCAATGAAGAAGCTTCCAGAGCTGTTGAAAAACCCAGCATTGATGGGCTTATATTTGTTCATCTTCATGATCTTTACCGCCCATTACACAGCGTACAGCTATATTGAACCTTTTTTGAAAGTGATTGGCTCACTGTCAGAAAACTTCACTACGTTCCTACTGCTGCTGTTTGGCGCAGCTGGTATTTTGGGTAGTGTGATTTTTGGTAACTTAGGTGATCGTCCAAACACTCCAATCTTAGTCGGCTGCACTGCAACCGTAATGGTATGTACAGCGTTGATTTACTTTGCTGTTCCTCATCTGTGGTCAATCAGCATTTTGCTGGTGGTCTGGAGTGCTGCGTTGATGATCGTGAGCCTCGTAATGCAGGTTAAGGTGCTCAATATTGATGCCAATGCGTCGGACATGATTATGTCTATGTTCTCCGGCATCATTAACTTGGGGATCGGTGCGGGTGCGCTAATTGGTGGTAAAGTGATTCTATTGATGTCGCTCGAAGGCATTGGCTACGTAAGTGCATTGTTCGCACTGCTATCACTTGTTTGGATTGTGTTTATGATGAAACGTTACAGCGCTATTCGTTAATTCTCTATCGGCATTAATGCAAAAAGGCAGCTTAGGCTGCCTTTTTAATATTTCGAATTGCTGTCATATCATCATAGATAAAAATATGCTCAGACTGAGCATCGATAGAACAGCGAATGGGCGTCAAATGCAAACGCGCATTCATTCGTCTCTGAAGCTCCGCCGAGCCATTCATGGTTCGGAGGGTTTGCTTATCTACACCCATTCACTGATCAGGAAATTTTCCAGAATGGTAAATGGCATCAAATGTCTTGTGAACGAACTCTAATATCTTGTGTAGATTCGCGTGCAACCAACTCACCGTGGTATGACTGATGGCTAATAAGATGACCCTGTTTATTTGCCTGAGCCAAAGCAAGCGCAGTTGCGTCTTGTGTTAAGCGAACGATGGGAAGTGAGACCGTAGAAAGGCTTGGAATGGCATAAGCGGCTGCGGGTTCGTTATCAATTCCGATGACAGAGACATCCTGTGGCACTCTTAAACCATGATCGTGTAACGCACGTATTGCACCAATCGCCATGTCATCGTTACAAGCAAAAATAGCGCTAAATTTTTCGCTAGTTTGTAGCAGAATTTGTGCGCCTTTATAACCACCTTCTAAGCTATTATCACCTTCTACAATCCAGTGTTTGTTTACTGAAACATTCGCAGCGTTGAGCTGATGCTTGTACGCTTCTAAACGTAATCGACCAGTCTCACTATTAAGAGGTGAAGTAATACAGGCGATCTTCTTGTGACCTAGTTGGAGTAGGTGATCCATAGCTAATGTAGCCAATTGGGTTTGCTCTAAACCGAAGCTCGATAAGGATTCAGCGCTTAGTTGGCGATTTAGAATAACCAAAGGTTGGGCGATTTTTTGTTGCAGTTCTACCAACTCTGATTCTGACAGATGGCGACTATAAAGCAAAATGGCATCACAGCGTTGGTTAGCAATGGTTTCAACCGATTCACGTTCACCCTCTGCGCTATTTTTGCTGCGAATAACCAATAGTTTTTTGCCTGCTTTTAAGGCTGCTTGACCTGCATGATGAAGGACACTGCCGAAATAGTTACTTTGGAATTCAGGAAGGACTAAACCGATAGAATTGGAGGTATTGGTTGCTAGAGCTTGAGCGAGTGTATTAGGTTGATAGCCCAACTCTTTCATTACAGACAGCACCGCATTTCTGGTGACTTCTTTCACCTGAGGGCTGTTATTAAGTACTCGTGATACCGTAGCTTTCGAAACGCCAGCGGCTTTGCACACATCATTTATGGTTGCCATACAATTCCTTATCTACCTAACTCGGCATATTTAAACGCAATAGATATGCCGAGAGGAAGACAAGTTTAGCCAATTTCAATCGAATTTTGAAAGGCTTATTTGTTCAATTTGTGGCAGTTAGATGACTTCACCGTTGGTTTCGATAACCGTTTTGTACCAGTGGAAGCTTTTTTTCTTCGAACGAGCCATTGTACCGCTGCCATCATCGTGTTTATCTACGTAGATAAAGCCGTAGCGTTTTCTGTATTCACCAGTAGTAAATGAAACACAGTCAATGCAGCCCCATGGAGTGTACCCCATGACATCTACACCGTCATAACTGATGGATTGTTTCACGGCTTTAATGTGTGAACCAAGGTAGTCAATTCGGTAATCGTCATTGATTGAACCGTCTTGTTCTATTTGGTCTAATGCACCAAGACCGTTCTCGACAATGAAGATAGGCTTTTGATAACGCTCGTACAGCTCAGAAAGTGCATAGCGTAAACCGTCTGGGTCAATCTGCCATTCCCAGTCAGACGCTGGTAAATATGGGTTTAGACGACTGCCTTCGAAGAGTGAAGGTGTATTGGTTGTTTCATCGATTTTCACTGACACGATGTTGGTCATGTAGTAGCTGATTGCTAGGTAATCCGCGCAACCTTCACGCAGAATTACATCATCGCCCGGTTGCATTTCGACTGTAATGCCTTTGCGCTCCCACTCTTTAAGAAGGTAACTAGGGTAGTAACCACGGACTTGAACATCGCTAAACTGGTATTTTTCGCGCATCATTTCCTGCGCTAGCAACATATCTTCGGGACGGCATGAAGCAGGATAAAGCGGCATCATATGGATCATGCTGCCAATTTTGAAATCTGGGTTGATTGCATGACCTTGTTTAACTACTAGCGCACTGGCAAGAAACTGGTGGTGCAGAACTTGATAGAGCATCTGTTCAGGATTTTCGTAGTCGCTATAAATCATACCTGAGTTACAGTAACCCCAGATTGGCAGTTTCCAGTTACGTTGGTTGTTTATCTCGTTAAACGTGATCCAGTATTTCACTTTGTTTTTATAACGTTCCATAACTGTCAGACTGAACTTAACAAAGAAATCCATTACTTGACGGTTTTTCCAACTGCCGTACTCTTTTACTAGATGATTAGGCATTTCAAAGTGTGAAAGGGTGATGACGGGTTCAATGCCGTATTTCAGCAGCTCATCAAAAAGATCATCGTAGTACTGAAGACCAGCTTCGTTCGGTGTCTCCTCATCGCCATTTGGGAATATACGTGTCCAAGCAATGGAAGTACGGAAACATTTAAAGCCCATTTCTGCGAACAGAGCCACATCGCCTTTGAAGTGGCCGTAAAAATCAACTGCTTCGTGGTTTGGATAAAATTTATCAGCTTCCACGGTTTCTGTGATGACGCGAGGTACACCATGTGCACCTTTCGTGAGTACATCAACGACGCTAGGACCTTTTCCATCTTTGTTCCAACCGCCTTCTACTTGGTGCGCAGCCACTGCTCCGCCCCAGAGAAAATCTTTTGGAAAACCTTGTTGTGACATAGTGATACCTTCTCAAATGAAGTAAGTGAGCCTAGTAAGAATAGGTGAGTTAGCTGCATTCTAATTGATAAAAATATAAAATGAAACCGGTTACAACATGAATTTTCATAAATATATCTTTGTGAGTCTCATTCAGACGCTGATGAAAGACCGACAAAAATATTCGATTAAAAGAAAAAAGCCACGAGTGAAATGCTCGTGGCGAAAAGGGAAGGAACGGAAAACTATAAGAACGTTATGGTAGGTCAAACACTAACGCTGTAGCGCGTGTATCGCTGTTGTTGTAGAAGCTCAAATACTCTTGAGAAACAATTTTTGCGCCGTCTCCCGGTGTCAGTTGTGTATCGTTAACAAACAGTTCGCTACTGATTTGGTGAACATACACTCGGCGACCTTCAGCAACCTCATAGCTTAGCTCTGTGTGAGGTTCCAAAATCAGTTGGTGCAGCATCGCATCTTGTTTGATTTGCAATGTGTCTTTCTCACCGGTTGGTGTTGCAATCGTCGTTAACCCCGATTCTTGGCCGAAATCTTTTTGCTGATAGCCTGGTTTGCCGCCATAGCTATTTGGCTGAATCCAGATTTGCAAAAACTTCAACGTTTCTGTGTTAGACGCATTAAATTCACTGTGCGCGATTCCACGACCTGCGGACATTAATTGAAATTCACCAGCTGGAAGCGTTTCAACATTTCCTTCGCTGTCTTTGTGAGCGATTGTTCCTTGTAGAACGTAGCTGATGATCTCCATATCGCGATGGCTATGTGTTTCAAAGCCAGCACTAGGAGCAACCGTATCGTCGTTGATCACACGAAGCTCTGAAAAGCCCATGAGTTTAGGATCAAAGTAGCTACCAAAAGAAAATGTGTGCTTGCTGTCTAACCAGCCGAAGTTAGCTCGGCCGCGTTGCGATGCTTTTCTAATTTCAATCATATTGTTCTCCTCACTTGGCTTTCTCGCTCATTAACGACTTGGTCATTAATGGCAATGCCGCTCTATGGAAGAGATGTTAGAACTTTAGATGTTGTGATCACAGCCGCTGAATTTGTTGCCCTTATTCGAAAATTTAGAATGAGGGCAAGATCGTTGTATTCAGAAAAAGTGTGTGCAAGGAGACACTAGTGCGTTATTCGTTGCCGTAAAGCTTCATAAACGCATTCACAGCTTGTTCTACTGTGGATTTGATTTGCTGCTGGCTAGGTTTATCGATAGCGGCAAACGCGTATTGTTCAACATATTCTGACGATAGCAAGGCTTTAAAATGCATTGCAGCAATCCATGAATTGCATTGGCTCAATTCGCCTTTCGCAATCTGCTTCTCTATGTACTCACTTAAATGTTTCCAACCTTTTTTAGGCCCATTGTTATAGAAATGGCGGCCAATGTCAGTGCGATCAGCTTCGGCTACTGCCATGCGATAAATAGAGATAGCATCAGGGGTTAAAATGGAGTCTAGAAAATTGTAACCAAATTCTAAAAGAGACGTTCGAACATCACGATTTACGTCCAAAGAAAGAAAAGAATTAGAGATCTGCTCCGTTGCGGATGACTGCATGACTTCTGCAAATATCTCTTCTTTTGAACTGAAATAGTTATAAAGCGTTGCTTTCGAACCTCCCAATTCTTTCGCCAACTGAGACATAGATGTCCCACTAACACCTTGTTGTGAAAAGCATTCTTTGGCGATATCTAAGATCGCTTGTCGTTTTTCGTCGCTTTTAACTCGCATGAATATTTGTAGTCCTTGAGGAAATTCTGGGTAAGTTTCGCTTGACGAAATCTTTCTGTCAAGAGTATAACTGTACTGTACGGTTTAGTTATAAGGTTGTCTAATGTGAAAAGATCTATCCAAAGGAACAAGCACATTGCCAAAAATGTTCCTTACTTTGCTCTAACTTTGATCAGCGCTGCATTATTGGCAGGCTGTTCTGTCTCGAAAAATGAAAACTTGCCTGAAATTTCTCAAGCGAATGACTATGCGTTTAAGCAAAGTTTGTCTGCCGCAGAAACCATGGCGTGGCCAACTCAGGACTGGTGGAATCGCTATCAAGATGCTCAGTTAAACCAACTTATTAATGAGGCTTTTAGTGGAGCGCCAAGTTTGAAAATGGCTGAAGCAAGGCTGAAAAATGCTCAGGGTATTGCGGAGCAAGCTGGCGCAAGTCGTTCGCTTAACGTGGGATTAGCCGCTAGCGCTTCTGAAACCAAAGTGAGTTACCAGTATCAGGCTGCGATGCCACCACGTGGTTGGAATGACTATGGAACTCTTACTCTGAACTTTCAGTACGATTTCGATTTCTGGGGTAAAAATCGTGCATCGGTTGCTGCGGCAACGTCTGAGTTAGCCGCTGCTGAAGCTGAAGCCGTGTCTGCGCGCTTGATGCTAGCGACCGCCGTTTCAAATGCTTATGCGGAATTGTCTCGTTTGTATGCGAATAAACATACGGTCGAAACAGCATTAGACATCCGTCACAAGACCGTTGAACTTTTGACTAAACGTTATGAAAGCGGCTTAGAAACCCTGGGTTCAGTTAACCAAGCGAAAGCGATTGCAGCGAATGTTGAAGCTGAAATGTTGGGTATCAACGAATCTATTGCGTTACAGAAAAATTCACTTGCAGCCTTGGTTGGTCAAGGACCAGATAGAGCATTAACTATCTCAGAACCAAACATTCAATTGGACACGCGTTACGGTTTGCCGCAAGACGCGGGTGTTGGTTTGCTTGGTCACCGAGCAGATATTACCGCCGCTCGTTGGCGAGCAGAAGCAGCCGCGGAACGTGTAGGGATTGCTGAAGCTATGTACTACCCAGATCTGAGTATTTCTGCATTCATAGGCTATCAGGCGTTTGGTCTTAGTGACTTATTTAACAGCGGTAATGACGCCGGCAGCATTGGTCCAGCGCTATATTTGCCTTTGTTTACAGGTGGTCGTCTTGATGGACAACTAACCTCAGCGGAAGCGCGTTATGAGGAAGCGGTGAGCGGCTACAACGCAACACTCACTCAAGCGCTGCATGAAGTGGCTGATGTTGTGACTAGCACGCAAGCACTTGATGCTCGTATTGCGAAAACGCAAGAAGCGGTGGATGCGGCAGAACAAGCATTGAAGATCGCTTCTAACCGTTATCAGGGTGGTTTAGCAACTTACCTAGATGTGCTTGTTGCTGAAGAGTCGCTACTCAATAACCAACGAGCGTTGGTTAACTTACAGTCACGCGCATTCAGTCTTGATCTTGCTCTTATTCACGCTTTAGGCGGCGGTTTTGAAGGCGATAGTTTTCAGACCACAGAGTCTTAATTTTTAAAAGGTTTCTATCAATGAGTTCAAATTCATCACAAAACGACGCTGCAGAATTCGATGCGTCTGGTGCAAACAAGTCACGTAAAAAAGGGTTTTTAGCGTTAGCTGCGGCGATTATTGTTGCCGGTGGCAGCTACGGTTCTTACTGGTATTTAGTAGGTTCGCGTTACATTTCTACCGATAACGCGTACACCGCAGCTGAAATTGCAGAAGTCACGCCAGCGGTTGGCGGTATCATCGCGAGTGTTAATGTGGTTGATACACAGTACGTCCACAAAGGTGATGTACTGGTACAGATCGAAGATACCGATGCGCAAATTGCTGTAGACCAAGCGCAAGCAAATTTGGCACTGGCTGAGCGTCGTGTACGTAGCTACTTAGCAAATGATGAAGGTCTTACTGCTCAAGTTGAAGCACAGAAATCAAATGAAACTCGTGCGAAAGCTCAACTGAATGCAGCGAAAGCCGATTTTGACCGTGCGAAAATCGATTTAGCTCGCCGCGAAGACTTAGTGCGTTCTGGTTCAGTATCAGGTGAAGAACTGACAAACGCGAAAACAGCATTCGAGCAGTCGCAAGCAAATCTAAATGCAGCAAAAGCAGCATTGGCTCAGGCACAAGCAAACCGTCTATCAACTATCGGTGCTCAAAAAGCGAATGCCGCGATGACAGACAACACAACCGTTGAAAATAACCCTGAAGTTTTGGCAGCGAAAGCGCGTCTGCAACAGGCAAAAATTAACCTAGAACGTACCATTATTCGCGCACCGATTTCAGGTGTGGTCGCGAAACGTCAGGTACAGGTTGGTCGCCAAGTTCAAATGGGTACACCGCTAATGACGGTTGTGCCAGTACAAAACATCTATGTAGATGCAAACTTCAAAGAAGTTGAATTACGTGATGTGAAAATCGGTTTACCAGTGTCAATTACTGCTGACCTTTACGGCGATGAAGTCATTTATCACGGTGTGGTTGCGGGTGTTTCCGGTGGTACGGGTTCTGCGTTCTCTATGATCCCTGCACAAAATGCAACGGGTAACTGGATTAAAGTGGTTCAACGTCTTCCTGTTCGTATCGAACTTGATCCAGAAGATTTGCAAGCTCATCCGCTGCAAGTGGGTCTTTCTATGCAAGTAGAAATTGATACCAAAGCGGACGTGAACAAGCAAACCATCGCTCAATACCGTGCATCTAAGCAATCTGAACAAGGTTAAGGTGGATCATGAGTCATTCATCAGACAATGACATCAAACCTTTGACTGGTGGAGCGTTATTCATTGGCGCTCTGTGTCTGGCAATGGCGAACTTTCTCGCCATTCTAGATACCACCATTGCTAACGTTTCGGTTTCAAGTATTGCAGGCAGTTTGGGGACATCAACCAGCCAAGGTACCTATGTAATCACCTCTTATGCGGTGGCAGAGGCGATTTCGGTACCTCTGACCGGATGGTTATCCAGACGCTTTGGTTCAATTCGTGTATTCGTTACCTGTTTCGTGCTGTTTGGTGTCTTCTCAATATTATGTGGACTGGCGACCAGCATGACGATGCTTGTGGCTTTCCGCGTATTCTTAGGTTTAGCGGGTGGCCCATTGATGCCTTTGTCGCAAACGTTGATGATTCGAATCTTCCCGAAAGATAAGAGTCATGCTGCGATAGGTATTTGGAGTATGACAACGTTAGTTGCGCCAATCATGGGACCGATTTTAGGCGGTGTATTGTGTGACCAATTCAGTTGGCCGTACATTTTCTTCGTCAAAACACCTTTTGCTATTGTTGCCGCGATACTGTGTTGGAAACTGCTTCAACAATTTGAAACCAAAACCGTACGTTCGAAAATCGATAAAGTGGGTTTGGCACTATTGGTTATTTGGGTCGCAGCACTGCAAATCATGCTAGATGAAGGTAAAGACCACGATTGGTTTGAATCAAGCCGAATTGTCGTCTTGGCTGTCATTGCGGTGATTGGGTTTGTTGCCTTCTTGATTTGGGAACTGACCGAAAAAGACCCAGTTGTTGACTTGAAAGTGTTTCGCCATCGTGGGTACACCATGAGTATGATGACTTTGTCGCTGGCGTTTGGTGCGTTCTTTAGTATCTCGGTTATCACGCCGTTGTGGCTGCAAATCTATATGGGTTACACCGCAACGATCTCGGGTTATGCGACCGCAACAATGGGGATTTTAGCTGTATTCCTTGCGCCAATTATTGCCAATCTGTCATCTAAGTTTGACCCGAGGCCATTCGTGTTTGTCGGGGTAATGTGGTTAGGTCTTTGGACCTTCCTGCGTAGCTTTGGCAGTTTGGATATGACCTTTGAGCAAGTGAGTTATCCGCTGTTCTTGCAAGGTATTGGTATGCCATTGTTCTTCGTACCGCTAACGGCGATTGCACTAGGTTGTGTGAAGCCTAGCGAGATGGAGTCAGCCGCGGGTTTGATGAACTTCATTCGGACTTTGTCAGGCGCGTTTGCGACATCAATGATCAATACCTCTTGGGAGCATCAGACTCGGTATGTTCATGCGGAGCTTGCAGGTTTAACCGACAGAGCAGGTGTTGCGACACAAGCGATGCAAAGCTCAGGTATGGAAATAGGGCAGATACGTTCTTCTATGGACTGGCTACTGCAAAAACAAAGCGTCATGGTGGCAACCAATCAGTTGTTCATGGTTATCGCTGTTATCTTTGCTGTCGCAGCATGCATCATCTGGTTTGCACCTAAACCTCAACATGCCGTTGATCCAGGTGCAGCACATTAATTTTTAGAGATTTTACCTTTAATCCACGGGGCTAAAGCGAAGAGAAGGAACTCTTTTTTGCTGATGCCCCTTTTTTGTTGCTCGTTAGTGATAATAGTTCTTATTTGTATCGATTGTATGCGACAATACGCCATCTTTTTATACTGTTAGTTTTGAGTCATGAACCGTTCCAGCGCGTCTTTTCAGCGAGTCTGCAAACTACTTAACTATATTCACTCCAATATGGAACAGGCATTCAGTCTGGATGAGTTAGCACAACAAAGTTGTTGGTCTCGTTGGCAGCTGCAACGTGTATTTCAAAGCGAAACAGGCATCTCTGTTGCTCACTATGTGAGAGAAATAAAGCTCAGTGCCGCAGCCGAATCTCTTCTTACTGGCTCGGAAAGGATCATCGATATTGCGATAGGTTTGGGCTTTAGTTCAGAAATGAGTTTTAGCCGTGCCTTTAAACAGCATTTTGGTGTCAGTCCAAGAGTGTATCGCAAGCAGGGTAAGCGATATGGATTGAGAACACCCTTGCTCACCTCCTTTTCATCGCTCGATGCGCATCAACCAGAACATCATCTTTCGCCACAGTTGATTGAAGTCAGAGTGGAAACCTATAGTGATTTTCACTGTTATGGTGTGATTGGCGATATTCGTGGCATTTTATCTTCACAACCAAACTTTTCTCAGCAAGTTCCTGAGCTTTGGCAACGTTTGTATCACATTGTCCCAGATGTTAAGCAGTACCCATTAACGGGAGTGATTGATGTCACTTGTGCCAGTTCTAATGGTAACAATCTTCGCTACTTGGCAGGTGTAACGGAAAGTATCCAGATATCGGCTGTCGATATTGAGCAGCTAACAATACCTGCGCAGACTTATGCGGTAATCAAACATAGAGGTCCTGTCTCGGCACTTGCACAAACTTTGGAATGGTTCATTTTTCATTGGCTACCTCAGTCAGACTATCGAGGCGTGGACGGCTTTGAATTAGAACGTTATCCACAAGGCTATGATTGTGAGAAACAAGACGCCGAAATGGAATACTGGTTGCCAATTTTACCCGTTTAAGCCTTTAACCTTTTTCTCTCAGATGCAAGATGCTCCAAATTGTTAACTTTTTCTCTGTATTGATGAGTAAGATGCAAATGATATTTATTCTTATAAAGAAAGCAGGGTATTTGAAACATTATGGATAGAAAAAAACAAATGCATTTTTCGCCGATTGCGTTGGCATTACTCGCGGCTTTTTGTGCTCCGCTAGCGTTCGCTCAAGAAAAGAGTTCTGATTCTGTCGAAACGGTAACCATTCTAGGAAAAACCTACCGAAACACCGCAACCAAAACGGCGTTGGAGCCAGAAGAAACGCCGCAAGCTATTTCAGTGATTGAACAAGAAGAACTCGCGCAACGCGGTGTAACATCACTTGGCCAGGCATTGCGATATGCGTCAGGGGTTGTGACTGAAACCAAAGGTGGTGCGGTCACTATGTACGATAACTTCTACATTCGCGGTTTTCGAATTGATCAGACCTATTACGATGGTTTGGTACTTCAATATTTAAAAGGCTGGAACTTACAGCCACAAATTGACCCATTAGCAATACAAAGGGTAGAGGTGTTCAAAGGACCGACATCGGTTTTGTACGGCTCTATGCCTCCGGGCGGTATGGTTAACACCATAGCTAAGTCACCACAAAGTGAAAACCACACAGAAGTGTCCGCTTCTACAGGCTCTCGCAACCTAACACAAGCAACGTTGGATACCACTGGCCAGTTCGGTGACAGCAATGTCTCCTATCGTTTGATTGCAAAAGCTCGTAAACAAGATGGTCAGGTGGATGGCACAGAGGAAGAGCGATATCTCATCGCCCCATCTATTGATTGGCAAGCGACCGAGAACACGCTAATAAATCTTAATATGTACTATCAGAATGATCCGGCAATGGGGATGAACTCTTCGCTGCCGCTTGCTGCGATAACCAACGGTACAACGTCAGCTTCAACCTTTGCTGGTGATACTAATTGGAGCCATTTCGAGCGCGAAATCATGATGCTGGGTTATAAAATCCAACATCAATTCAATGATGATTGGCGCTTTTTGCAAAACCTTCGTTATACAGATGCATCGCTCTATCAGGAAAACACGTATCACTCAGCATCGGGTTTTAATGAGAGTACAGGGACGTTAAGTCGTAACATCTATACCACTGAAGAAGACTATGAAGGTCTCGTGGTAGATAACCAGCTTTCGGGGATTGTGAACTGGGGAAGCGTAGAGCATAACCTCCTCCTAGGTCTCGATTATCAAACTCTTAGCGGAGATTCTGCTTACAAAGAGTACTCAACCAGTGACAGCGGTTTCTATCAATTTAATATCTACAACGCCAATAATCATTTGTTGAATCGCTCCAATGTCAGCGAAGTCTACGCAGGCAACGATGAAGTGTCGGTAGAACAGCTTGGTACGTATTTTCAAGACCAGCTACTTTGGAACCAATGGGTGTTTATCGCTGGTGGTCGATTTGATAACTATAAAAGCACCAATAATTTTTCTGGGAGTAATTCACAAGCAGACCATAATGAGTTCTCTTATCGTTTAGGTGCGTTATATCAGTTTGATTCAGGAATTTCGCCGTTTGTGAACTTTGCTACAAGCTTCTCGCCTGTTGCGGGTGTTGATTCGAAATTTGGTAAGCCTTTTGAACCAGAAGTTGGTGAGCAGGTCGAAGTAGGCGTTAAGTATGTCTCTGCGGACATGAGTAAACAGCTGACAACGTCACTTTACCGTATCGTAAAGAGCAATATGGTGGTGACAGACCCTACATCGGCAAACTATCAAGATGAAGTTCAGGTAGGTGAAGTTCGTTCCCAAGGAGTTGAAGTTGAAGGTCGTTGGTGGCTGATGCCAAATTGGGACGTATCGGCTAACTATACATACGCCGATGTAGAAGTCACCGAGGACAGTGCGAATGGTTTACAAGGCACGACTCCCATCTATGTTCCGAAGCACAGCGCGACGTTATGGTCTACCTATAATGTTGAACAGGGTGCACTTAGTGGTGTGAGAGTTAGTGCGGGCGGACGTTATGTTGGTCAGATGTATATGGACGCAACCAATACCCAAGGTAAAGTACCAAGCTACATCGTAGCTGACTTGTCTCTAGGCTATGATTTATCAGAGATCAGCGATTCTCTAGCTGGTGCGAGTGCAGACATTATCAGTAGTAACTTGTTTGATGAAGAGTATTACACTTGCTACGACAAAACGAACTGCTGGTACGGTGCTGAACGTACTATCGAGCTAAAACTTAACTATGAGTTTTAAGCCTGTCATTTAATGCTGTTTTTGCCCAATTTGACGTAATTACTTTCAAAATGCCCAACAAGTGTTGGGCATTTTTATATTAACCTTTCCTTAACTGCTTATGATCTAGCCTGATATAAGTGATAAGTGTATTTGTGAAATTGGACACGACGAATCGTTATGCGGGGATGAATGAAAATAGTATCCTTGGCGCGTCTGTTTCGAGGGCAAGCGGCTGGCAATGCCGTGAAAAAGGTTAGGTTTGGGAAATGTTAAAGGCATTATTAGTAGAAGACGATTTGGATCTTGCGACGGCATTAATTGATTATATGTCTCTGGAAGACATTGATTGCGACTATGCTGCAGATGGTCAAGTGGGCTATAACCTGATTATGTCTAATCGCTACGATGTGATTATTCTCGACTTAAACTTACCCAAAATTGAAGGTTTAGCGGTGTGTGAACGCATTCGCAACAACGGGGTAGAAACGCCTGTTCTTATGCTGACAGCCCGCGATACGCTTGACGATAAGTTGGAAGGTTTTAGCCGTGGCGCGGATGATTATTTAGTTAAACCCTTTGCGATGGAAGAACTACTCGTACGTATGAAGGTGTTAGCTAAACGTCGTAGCGGGCAAGTGTCTAAACTGACTATCGCTGATCTCGAACTGGATCTCAGTCATCGTCAAGCAATTAGAGCTGGGACGATACTTAAACTTTCACCTATTGCTTTGAAAATTCTTGAAGTATTAATGAGAGAATACCCTTCAGGTGTTTCCAGAGAGAAGATAGTACAAATCATTTGGGGCGACGAGCAACCAGATAGTAACAGTTTAAAAGTACATATTTTCAACTTGCGTAAACAGGTTGACCAAAATGATTGGTCACCACTCATTCAAACCATTCCAGGGTTCGGTTTTGGTATCAGTTTTCAGGAACACCAGCCTCAGGATTTACCATGAAGATTCGTCGCAGTCTTAAAATATTTATTGTTTGCGCCATCATGGGTATGGCGACGATCACTGTCGTTGGGTTCTCCACACTGACTGCGAACTATTTTGAAAAAGGACTGGATGGTGGCGTTAGGATGACCATGCAGGAAATTGGACGATTTTCTCCGGCTAATTCTGATAAAGAAGAATACACACTGGGTTTTCAAATCGTTCATCAATGGCAAGAGGTAACGCCTGAAATTAGGCAAGTGTTCGCTCAGCCAACGAAACATCTCGAATTCTATAAAAAAATCTACCGCGATCATTGGTATTCAGAGCCGAATGGCGCTCTGTTCCTACTTCGATATGAACGCAGTAACAACGAAGTACTCTATATCTCTCGTATTGTAGATGATATTGAAGCTGCCGATCTCAGCTCTCGGCTTAATCAAGATGATTTACCTCATTTGTGCCAGATCCTAGGCTATGCGACGATAGCATTAGCGATGTTTGCCGTGTGCATGTATTTCGTGATGCAGTTAGTAGCTCAGCCAATAGAGCGTCTTGCTAAATGGGCGAAAACACTAACGCCTTGTCAGCTCAATCACCCTTTGCCTGATTTCCATTACAACGAGCTCAACCGTTTGGCTACTATTGTCAAAAACAGCCTATCTTCAGTGGAAGATAGTTTGCGTCGTGAGCACAAGTTTCTTGCGCATGCGAGCCACGAACTGAGAACGCCAATTGCTGTCGTACGCAGTAATACCGAGCTAATGACGAAGTTGGTTGATAAACCCAATTCTATCGAAAAGCAGAAAGAGGTATTAGAACGCATTTTGCGAGCGGGCGTCACCATGACCGATCTTTGTGAGACTTTGCTGTGGCTTAACCGAGGTCACCACAATCAGTTGCCGCTGTCTCAGCTTCATCTGGGTGAGCTGCTAAAACAGTTAAGCCAAGAGCTCAACTATCTGATTCGAGATAAAGATGTACAGGTAGAAATAACTGTCGAAGGCGGGGTATTTGAACTGCCAACGACATTATGCCGAATTGTTCTTAGTAACCTCATTCGTAACGCTTATCAACATACTTTACGTGGCACTGTGGTCATTACCCAATTAGGGGCGGAGGTGAGTATTAAAAATCGCGATACTAGCTGTGGAGATACGCAAGAGCAACTCGGATTTGGCTTAGGATTAGAATTAACCCACAGAATAATACGTCACTACAGCTGGGATTGTACTATTGAAGAGTATCCAGATGGTCGTGATGTCCGTATCAATTTCACTTCATAAATGCTCTGCAATTATTATTGCTAATAGAGATCGTTAGGCGCACACTCCGAGCAAATAATGTCACTATGCTCTTCCTACTTGCCGCCTACCTGCAACTCCAAGTAGTTTGAGTATAAATTTACGTGGAGTTTTATTGAATGTTTGCCGTCCCTCCGATGCTAATCACCATTGGTTTACTGCTGATAAGCAACGTGTTTATGACTTTTGCTTGGTATGCCCATTTACGAGAGTTAGGGCATAAGCCGTGGATTATTGCTGCGTTACTCAGTTGGGGAATTGCTCTGTTTGAGTATCTGTTTCAGGTTCCTGCTAACCGTATTGGTTATACGGTATTAAACCTAGGGCAGCTGAAAATATTGCAGGAGGTGATCACCTTGACCGTATTCGTACCTTTTGCACTGATTTATATGAAAGAACCTTTCCGCATGGACTTCGTATGGGCAGGGCTTTGTCTTCTCGGTGCTGTGTTTTTCATTTTCCGTCCGCAAATCATTGCCGCGTTATCTTAATCGTTCACTTTACTGTCATAAAAAATGCCCACTACAAAGTGTAGTGGGCAATACAAAGCGTAACCGTTGAGGGTGATTACGCTAGGGCTTGGGTACTCTGTTTTGCTTTTTCACGAATGCCAAGAGCGACGGTCATACCGAATGCCACTGCAAATGAAATCACCATACCTACGATGTAATAGCTGATCTTATCTGGAGTGATAGAAATAATACCCGGTAAGCCTGCTGCACCTAGTGCTTGTGCTTTTACGTTAAACAACGTGATAAATGCACTAGATATTGCTGCGCCAGTGATTGCCGCGATAAATGGATAGCGAAGTTTTAAGTTCACACCAAACATAGCCGGTTCTGTAATACCGAGTAGAGCAGTGATGCCTGAGGGAACGGCGATACCTTTTAGTTTGATATCTTTTGTTATGAAACCAACGGCCAATGAGGCTGCTCCTTGAGCGACGTTAGACATTGCAGCGATAGGGAAGATGAAAGTACCTCCAGTGACGGCAATATCTGCTAAAAGTTGGGTTTCTATCGCGATGAAGCTGTGGTGCATACCGGTAATAACAAATGGAGCATAGATAAAACCAAACAGTGCGCCACCAATAAAACCTGCTGAATCGTAAAGCCAGTTCAGTCCATCACCTAGCATGAAGCCAACATCACGAGTGATAGGACCAACCAATGTGAAGGTTAGAAAACCAGTGATGAAGATTGCCAGCATTGGAGTAAGAAGGTTATCCAATACCGAAGGGATAAACTTACGAAGACCATTTTCGACTTTGGCTAGAATAAATGCCGATACCAGAACAGGCAGAACTGAACCTTGGTAACCAACCTTTTGAATTTCCAGACCAAGAATATTCCAAGTTGGGACAGTGCCCGAAACTGATGCACTGCCGAATCCCCAGCCATTGAGGAGATCAGGGTGCACCATGAGCATACCAAGTGCCGCACCAAGGAAAGGGTTGCCGCCAAATTTGCGGGAAGCTGAGAAGGCTAGCAATACCGGAAGGTATACAAAAGGGGCGTTGGCAAAAGTGTTAATCATGCTAGCGAGATCGGCCAAACCAGGATTTGCATCAATCAGCGATTGTCCATCGATAAACAGACCTTGCGCTGTTAGTACGTTAAACAAACCCATTAATAGGCCACCAGCAACAATGGCAGGAATAATCGGCACGAAAATATCCGACAGTCCTTTTACTGCACGTTGCAGAAGGTTCTGCTTTTCTGCGCCAACGGCAGCGACATCGTTAGTTGACATTTCTGCCATCCCTGTCAGTTTTGCCATCTCCGCATAAACTTGGTTCACGATGCCAGAACCAAAAATAATCTGGTACTGACCAGCAACTTTAAATTGCCCTTTTACGCCTTCAAGCGATTCAATCGCACGCTCGTCGATAAGATCATCATCTTTTAAGGCTAAGCGTAAGCGTGTAGCACAGTGTGCTAAAGCTTGGATATTGGATTGTCCGCCCAAAAGGTCGAGAAGTTGTTTCGCTATGACTGGATAGTCCATAACTCACCCCGGTTCATGTTAATAATCAGTATAGTTAAAGTTTGGTTCTTAATTATATTTTTGGGAACGTTTGCAAAATGAATTCTTGTGAAAAATTTCCTCGCGGTCAAAAGCAAACAGTAAATATTGTGAAGATGATCGCCAAAAGGAAGGTAAGAAATGACAAAAACAAGGTTAAAATCACGATAAATAGATGGGACGAAGGCAAACTAGTTTGCAAACAATCCCAATTTGAATGGAACAGGGAGCAGTATGGCAAGTTTGCACGATGTTGCTAGATTATCTGGTGTATCGAAATCTACAGTGTCTCGTGTTATCAATAACGAGTATGGCGTAAAAGAATCAACTAAAATCAAAGTGTTAAAGGCAGTTGAGGAGTGTGGTTACGTAGTCAATCAGGTTGCTAAAGACTTGAAATCTCAGAAGACTAACTTGGTGGGTGTGATTGTTCCGCGTGTGAGTTCACATGCGACAGCTCAAGGGGTCGATGGATTAACCGCTATTTTTGAGCAAGCTGGAAAACATGTGTTGTTGGCTAACACTCATCAGGTTCATGAAAAGGAACTTGAATATATTCAAATATTTAACCAAAAACGAGTCGAAGGTATTATTTTCTACGCTACGCATTTGGATGCGCCATTAGTGAAAGCCATTCAGAGTTCACAGGTGCCTGTCGTACTGGTGGGGCAAGATGGCTCTCTGTATAACATTCCGAGTGTGGTGCACGATGACTCACGTGTTGGCTATGAAGCGGGTAACCGTCTGGTCGCCGCGGGATGCAAACAGATTGGTTTTATTGGCGTACAATCCGATGATATTGCTGTGGATGTTCAGCGCTCACAAGGATTAGAGCAGTCTTTGAGTTTTCACCATCAGCCACTTTTGTTCCATGCACACGGCGATTTCTCCATAGAATCAGGCTATCGCTTAGCCAAAGAGCAGTTAAAAGCACATCCAAAATTAGATGGTCTGTTTTGTGCCACAGACCGGTTGGCTCTAGGCGCCATACGAGCACTGCAAGAGCAGGGTGTAAAAGTGGGTACACAAATAAAAGTGTTAGGTGTTGGTAACGATGAGCTTTCTTCTGTGAGCACGCCAAGCTTATCAACATTCAATTATGCCTTTGATAAAGCGGGAGAAAATGCCGCCAAGATGCTCCTTGAACGTATAGCGGGTAAAGGACAAGAGATGAGCAAAGTTGTACTAACCTTCCAAAGTATTGATCGCGAAACCTGCTAGCTCAACATATTCATTGAGCACTTATAATACGCTGGGCTTTGTGCCCAGCTTCACACAAACCATACTCTATGCCTTCCTATTCGCTTAAATACTTGCTAATCGAGTGGTTGTTTTATATTTTGAGAACGTTCCCGAAATAATTTGCAGAAAACACTTATTTTCGTTTTCGCTACAATTTAGCTAGGTAAGGCCATGTCATTACAATTCCTCATTGAACTTGCTGGTGGTGTAGACAACATTTCACGTATTTTGGCTCCGGAAGGGCGTGTCGTCGTTGCAGTTCGAGACGCTAAGCAAGTACTCCCAACACCCGATTTTGTTGTTGAAGAGTCCGTTTTGGGCGAATGGCAACTTTCAATGCCAAGATGCAACAGTATCAGTGACGAGGATTTAGCGACACTAGGCCGTTTAATCGCTAAGCAACAGAAAGCTATCGCGCAAAACTACCTAAAACCTACGGATTGTCCATATCGCCCTCAATGGCATATCTCTCCTCCACAAGGCTTATTAAACGACCCTAATGGATTTATCTTTCACAATGGCGAATATCACCTGTTCTACCAGTGGTATCCCTATGCTTGTGAGCACAAGGACAAGTATTGGGTTCTTCTAAAAAGCCAAGACCTGGTTAACTGGAATTGGCAATCCATCGCACTCACACCTTCAGATTGGTTTGATAGTCATGGCGTATTTTCAGGTCATGCTGTTAGCCATGAAGGCGAGTTGTTGCTGTTCTACACAGGTAACACTCGTCTAGGTCATGACCGAAAAAGACAGACAATGCAATGCGTTGCTCGTTTAAACGCTGATAACTCGGCTGAAAAGTTAGGTCCGATTATCCGTTCGTTGCCAGAAGGCGTGACGGAGCACTTCCGTGATCCGAAAATCCTTTTCCGTCAAGATAAGTGGCATATGTTACTGGGCGCTCAGACAACTGACCTTCAAGGACGTTTAGCGGTTTATCATTCAAATGATTTGATGCACTGGTCGTTTGATTCCCTTTATGGAGACGACATTGCGCCTTTTGGCTATATGTGGGAATGCCCAGATATGTTCGAACTTAACGGCAAACTGTTTTTTGTGTTTGGCCCGCAAGGGATTAAGTCACAAAACCCGAATCACACCATTGAACACCAAAACCGCATTTTCAATATTGAGCAGGACAACCAAGGCAGGTTTCATTTCGGTGATGGTTGGCAACTGGACGCGGGTTTTGATTTCTACGCTCCGCAGACAATGGAGACGGAAGATGGGCGAAGAGTCATGGTGGGGTGGATGGGGCTTCCTGATGAAGTTGATCAACCGAGCTGTGACAATGGTTGGATACATCAATTCACGGCTTTGCGAGAGCTGAAATGGTATGGCGGTAGAATCGTGCAAAGCCCAATTCGCGAGTTAGCTGAGTTGAGAGAATCTCAAACGATACTGAGTTTGGATGAGCATGGTATCGACTTGGCCACTAAGAGCTACGAGCTAAATGTTACTTTACCTTGGGGTAGTGCATTGAAATTGATGTCAGACGAAAAATTTGGTGTGCTATTGGAGCTTGATAAAGCGCAAGGCGTATTGCGTTTTGACCGTACTAATACAGAGATTCGTCAAGGTGATGTCGTTCGCGAACTGTCTTTAGACACTGAAAAAGACGTCCATTTGCAAATACTTGCCGATAGTTCATCGCTAGAGGTGTTTATTAATCACGGTGAACACGTTATGACAGGACGAGTGTTTACACCTGCGAGTGCAACACATATTGCGTTAAATGGTGCTTGTGCCAACGCAGAGTTCGCTGCGCTAAAATCAGTAGTCGCTTCAACGTTTGCTCCTATGCAGTAACTTTAGAGTTTGTTGGTGACAAAACACACTCCGTTTACCAAAACACGCTCTGTATACCCAAATGAGTCAAAAACAAAAAGCCACCGAATCAAAGGTGGCTTTTTCGTATTTAATTGGTTTTAAGACTATAACAGGAAGGCTTTGAGCGCTTGCTGATTAGGTAGAGCTGTCATTGCGCCTTTCTGGGTTGTCGCTAGAGCTCCACAGCCGTGTGCAGTTTCTACCGCAAGAGCAATATTCTCTTTACTCTGCCAATTTGGCAATTGTGACAACTGGTAAAGCAAGCCACCCACAAAGGCATCGCCAGCGCCAGTGGTATCAATAGGTTTTACCACTTTTCCACTTACCAGCGTTTGACCATCTTGTGTCACCACAAGTGCTCCTTTAGAACCTTGGGTGATGATCACTAGAGGAATATTCAAAGCTTGAATCGCTTTGATGCCTTGCTCGATAGAATCAGTATTCGTCAACAAGGTTATTTCCTCTTCAGAGAACTTCACCACATCCGCTTTTGCGACTGCTTTCATGACAGTCTCAATCAGTTCTTGCGGTTTTTGCCAAACTTCAGGGCGTAGGTTCGGGTCAAAACTGAAGTAGCCACCAGAGCGTTTAATGCGTTCAATAGCTTCAAATGTACTACGACGGCTAGGTTCATTTGCCAATGCAATAGAACACACGTGAAGCCAGTCGTCTTGGCTGAAGTTAGGGATATCACTCAATTGCAAGAATTGGTCAGCGCTTGGTTTGACCATAAAGGTAAAACTACGCTCGCCAGTGTCGTCCAAATCGACGATGACTGTTGAGGTACGTTGCTCGCTGTCCAGTACCAGATATTCGCAATCCACTTGCTCTTGCGTCAGGGTTTGTTCCATAAATCTTCCTAACGGGTCATTACCTACTCGACCAAAGAAAGCGGCTTTGCCCGCTAAGCGAGAAATCGCTACTGCAACGTTTGCAGGAGCGCCGCCTGGGCATTTGAGGTAATGGTTTTCACCGTCAGGAATCAAATCAACGACAGCGTCGCCCGTAACCCAAACTGTATTCATTGTGTTTCTCCGTTGAATCAATCCCCTTCCTACTTGAAGCTGCAGGGCTTTATGTTTTGCTATGGGGGGCTACGTTCGCTCACCCCAATCACGCATGGTAATTTGTGGTCATGGGGATTCACTTACTTGCCGCCTATCTGCGACTCCAAGTAGTTTGGGTATACACTTAAAATGCCGCTAGTATAATTCAGTTTTCGGTAACGTTCCCGAAAATGGTTGGAATATTTAATTGAGTTAACAAATTTGGGCAATTCACTAATTGGAATACATAAAGCAAACCGATAAACAGTCGAAGTAGAAAAGTAAACAAGGATGAGATAATACCATCCTAGATAAAAATATGATCAGACTGAGCATCGGTAGAACAGCGAATAGGCGTCAAACGCAAACGCGCATTCATTCGTCCCTGAAGCTCCGCCGAGCCATTCATGGCTCGGAGGGTTTGCTTATCGACGCCCATTCACTGATCGCGAAATTTTCCAGAATGGTATAAGCAAGCAGAGATAAAAAACAGCGAATTAAAAAAGCCGCCTTTATCATGACAAAAAAGACGGCTTTAGAATGCTTTCTGAGGTTTACTCTGCGATACGCTTGAAGATGATTGACGTATTGATGCCACCGAACGCAAAGTTGTTGCTCATCAGATAGTCAATCTGCATGTCACGACCAGAACCTGTGATGTAATCAAGGTCACCACACTCAGGGTCTAAGTTGTTGAGATTGAGTGTTGGGTTAAACCAGCCTGTGTGCATCATTTCTAAGCTGAGCCATGCTTCGACCGCACCACATGCGCCTAGGGTATGACCAAAGTAGCTCTTGAGTGAACTGATTGGAACTCTACCTACCGCTTTCTCTGTCGCGTTGCTTTCTGCTATGTCACCACGATCGGTCGCAGTGCCGTGAGCTGACACATAGCCAATCTTATCCGGAGATAAGTTTGCGTCCTTCAAAGCCAACTCCATACAAATCTGCATAGTTTCCATTTGTGGTTGAGTGACGTGTGCCGCATCGCAGTTGCTGGCAAAGCCCACGATTTCTGCGTAAATTTTTGCCCCGCGAGCTTTTGCGTGTTCGTACTCTTCTAGAACTAGCGTGCCAGCACCTTCACCAATGACCAGACCGTCACGATCTCTATCGTATGGGCTAGGGCTGCTTTTGGGATCGTCATTTTTCAGACTGGTAGCAAACAGGGTATCAAATACTGCTGACTCTGTAGGGCAAAGCTCTTCAGCGCCCCCCGCAACCATTACTGTTTGATAACCATGTTTGATGGCTTCATAGGCATAACCAATAGCTTGGCTTCCTGACGTACAGGCACTGCTGGTTGGAATTACGCGTCCACGGAGACCGAAAAACAGGCCAACGTTTACCGCTGTAGTATGAGGCATCATCTGCACATAGGTTGTTGCAGTAATGGCTCTGGTAGATTTTTCATTTAGCATTACGCCAAACGCACCTACTGCGTCGGTACTGCCTGTCGAAGAGCCATAAGCAATCCCGGTTTGACCGTTAGTAAGCACTTCGTTACCAATGAGACCTGCTTGAATCAGTGCGTTCTCAGTTGCCACCGTTGCTAGCATGGATACACGACCCATACCGCGAACTTGCTTACGTTTGTAATGTTTTGGCAATTCGAAATCATTAACAGGGGCTGCCAATTTTGTATTCAGACCCTCATATTGTTCGTATGACGGCATGTATTGAGTTGCATTTTCGCAAGCACGTAAGCGAGGTTCAATGCTCTGCCAGTCGTTACCAAATGCGGTTACACCAGACATACCCGTTACGACGACTCTACGGCTCATACGAGACCTCCGTTTACTGAAATAACTTGGCGAGTGACATATCCTGCAATATCTGACATCAAATAGCTGACAAGTCCAGCGACTTCTTCTGGTTCACCCATGCGTCTTAGTGGAACAAGTGGTAGTGCATGCTCTTTAACATGTTCATCGACCATACCAGTATCAATTAAACCTGGAGCTACACAGTTAACGGTGATTTTTCGTTTAGCCAGCTCTAGTGCAAGCGATTTAGTTGCCCCAATCACCCCCGCTTTTGCTGCGCTGTAGTTGGTTTGACCACGGTTGCCGGCAATACCTGAAACAGAGGCTAGCGTAACAATACGTCCACCTTTACGTAGTTTCACCATCGGCATTACGCAAGGGTGGAGTACGTTGTAAAAGCTGTCTAAGTTGGTATGGATGACACCATCCCATTCTTCTTCTGTCATTGCCGGAAAAGCTGTGTCACGAGTGATCCCTGCGTTGTTAACCACACCGTAGTATGCACCGTGTTGTTCTATGTCTGCTTCAATTTTATTTCGGCATTCTTCTCGATGACTAATATCGAACTGAATTAAGCGGCCAGAACCACCATTTTCAACTATCGTATCAAGTGTTGCTTGGGCACCATTTTGGTCTCCCATGTAATGAACGACGACGTCGAATCCATCTTTACCTAGCTGAATAGCAATAGCCTTGCCTATTCCCTTACTAGCGCCAGTGACGAGAACCTGTCGGGTCATACATGACTCCTAATTTTCATTTCTTGTAATTTTTCTTGTGTAGGAACATAAACGTTCAGTTGGCACTGAGCGAATGTATCCCCTTGGTATTCTATTCGGGCTGAAAATACAGCCATACCGTTATCTTCCATTACTTGTTCTGCGAAGATATCGAGAGTTTGTCCTTGAGTAAACTTGTCGCATTCTGTTGTGTAGCGGCGGCTGCCGAGTAAGAAACCGATAGGCGGTTCTTCCCCATTTTGTAATGCTTGATATCCAGACCAAGCTGCGATGGATTGCGCCATAAACTCAATGCCGACATAAGCTGGAACCGTATTAGTTTCAGGATTGAAAAACATAAGATGCTTGTCAATATCAACCTGACTGTGGATGGATGTCGCTTCGATAGACAAAGCGCGATCGACCAAAATCATTGGATTATCATGAGGCAGTAGTGTTTCAATTGCTGGGAGTTCAACCATGAGTATATCCAAAAATTAAGCTGATATTATTGCCACCAAAGGCAAATGAGTTGCTAAGAATTGCTTTGCTGCCAAGATATTGCTCGTTTTCTACGAGGGCAACTTCAATATCTTCTGCTTTGTTGGTGCAGCGCTGGATTGGCAATGGCAATTGATGACGCAAAATGTGCCAAGCAATCGCCGCCTCTGTCGCACTAGCGGCACCCAGAGTGTGTCCAGTTAAAGGTTTGGTTGAGCTGACAGGTACTTTGTCGCCAAATACCCGATAAATAGCTTTACTTTCCATACTGTCATTGAGTGGCGTAGCGGTACCGTGAGCATTGATGTATCCAATATGATCAGGTGTTAAGCATGCATCATCAAGTGCTGCGCGCATGGCTTGTTCTGCGCCGTTACCTTCAGGATGTGGCGCCGAAATGTGGTGAGCATCAGAGCTGTCACCTGCACCTAGTAATGCAATATCACTTGGCTTGGTACTTAATAGCATAAATGCAGCTGACTCACCGATATTAATACCTGAACGTTCAGCACTAAATGGCTGGCATAGTTGGTTAGAAAGTGCTTCTAGGCCATTAAATCCATTAAGGGTGAGTCTACAAATAGTATCGACACCCCCAACGATTACTGCGTCAACAATACCTGCCTGAAGCATGCGTTTTGCGCTGATAAAAACGCGACCGCTTGAAGAGCATGCCGTCGAAATGGTGTAACATGGTCCTGTGATATTGAATAAGTCCGCAACAAAATTAGCACTGTCCCCCAATTCTTGCTTGGAGTAGTGGTAATTTTCTGGAAATACCCCTTGATCGATTTTTTGGGCGTACGCGACCTCACCATCGGCAATTCCAGAGGTACTGGTCCCGACAATAACGGCAATTCGATTTGAACCATACTGCAGAACCGCATCTTCTACGCTAGTTTTGATCTGCAAAAGTGCTGACAAAGCAAGCTGATTGTTACGTGTTGAATGTTGTGATAATGCTTGAGGGATTTCTGGAAGCGCCTCAGTCACTCGCCCAATAACAGTAGATGTGTGAGTGTTTAGGATACCATCGTCGATGAGCATTCCTTTTGATTGCCCGGTCTGTAGCGCTTGATGAATAGAGGCTGGCTCACACCCTAGAGCTGAGTGGAAGCCACAATCATGAATAAACACTGGAAACGAAGTTGCTGAATTCATCTAGGTTTTCTACTATTCTGTCGTTGTTAAATTTGCGTGATGGTTCAATGTTTGTATCGTGATCGAATAATTCAACGGCTTGTTTAAAAAATGAATATCACCTTCAAGTGGTGTTTCACCATCATAACTAATGATCAACACTGATTCTCCAGTATTGTTCTTAATAATGCGTTGATGTTGGTCATCAATAATGGACCACCTTACCTTATTTAATGGTGCTTCCCAAGCACTTAGAGGCCATAGGGTGATCATCAAATTAAATAACACTTGTTCTGGTTTCGGCAGGGTATTTTCTAAACCACTTAACACTTGTGTTGAAATATTTTCACCATCGTAATCAAGTGATAGTAATCGCGTTCCCCAAGATGAGAAACCCGCTAAAACAACGTGCTGAGCATCGATCTGTAACTGCACTGGTAATTGTTGAGTTTGCGTATTACCGCGCTCGTCTTGCCACTGTGCCGAAATTAATTGAGTAGCGTTTAAGGACTGACCCAGTGCATTTGGCGCAGGGAGCTCTACCCAAACATCTTGTGCGATTTCCACGGTTGTAGAAGAGGATTGTGGTTGCAAACTACAACCCATTAGCCATAGGCAAGCCAAAAGTGTTGTTAGCCATTTCATTGATTTATTTGCCTTTTAATTGCAAGTGGCGAAAGCAGCCACGCGACAAAAATGCCGCTTAGAGTCGTTAAGCCAAAGCTGTGTATCGCATGGGTTTCACTGAGTGACAGTAGACCAAAGGACAGTAGGGTTGTCATGGCTGATAGAGTAATCGCCAGTAAAGTACTGCGACTTTGTGCTTGTTCGGCGAAAAACAATGTGTAGTCGATACCAATACCGATGACGAGAACCAGTGCGAGTAAGTTAAACAGGTTGAGCGTAGAACCGGTTAATGTGGTTACCGCTATCCCCACTAAACAGGCGATCACACATGGGAACACGATGCGTAACATATGTGAAAAGCCATACCGTCTAGCCAGTAGCAGAGAAATACCGACTAAAGCAGCGATTAATAACTCCATCACTTTAGTTCGGTATTCACCAAACAATGTTGATATTTCTTCTGCTTTATCTAAGTAACTTATATCCATATTTTTGTTAGCAAAAGCTTTTATTTGTTCAGCGTTGTTCACCTCTCTGAGCATGATAACGGACGCAAAATCCTCACCAACTTTGCCTAAATAAAGGAACTGTACTGGTTCTGAAACACTCTGTTTCAGGTAATCAGCAAGGCTAACAGGGGCCATTGTTTCATCTAGTGATGGTTGTGCTGACAATTTTAATAACTGAGCCAGTGAAGAGGCATAATTCTGATAAAGAGTTTGCACCAGTTGATAATCAGTCTTTTGTCTGGACATTGAGGGCAGATATTGACTCAAACTCTGATAGCCCATGATGGCTTGTTGTTTCTTCCAATCACCTAAGGTGTTATCTAGTTGCTCAAGTCTAGTGAGTAGGGCCTCATCACTAGGTGCACGGACCACCAACATTTGCTGAGAAGATTTCACCCCGGAGACTTGGTTAATAATGTCTTCCTGTTTCTTTAGCGCCTGAGGCATGGCTTGAAGCTGACGAATATCATCGTCGTAGTTCACTTGTACCAATTGAACTGCACTCAAAAGCAGAAGTACAGCAGGTAATGCTATTCTTGTACTTCGTTTTTGCCATAGTGCTAACCACCAACGCCAAAGCTTCTTGCCTGGTAATGTTCGTTGAGGTGTCGCTTTACGAGCGAGGATTGGATACCAAGCGACGACGGTAGCATAAGCTGCAATTAAACCAAGAGCAGAAAACAACGCCAGTTGCTGCAAGCCAGGAAATGGCGCAATGAGCAAACCTAAATAGCCAATTAAACTGGTGATCAGTCCGAGAGTAATCGCGGTGAAAATGTGTTTCAGTCCTTTTATGCTGTCCCATTTGTCCTGAGCGGCTAGGCGGTCTGTCAGGTAATGGAAGGCATAGTCGATAGATACACCGATTAAACTTGCACCAAATACCAAGCTGAACAGGTGAACTTTGCCGAATATCGCGGTGGTCGCGACAAGGGCGACCAACAGTCCTACGCTGATAGAGAGCAGAGCCATTAGCAAAGGTGCCGCGCTACGGAACACAAATAGGATAACAACAACAACGCCTAGCAGTGAGAAAAGACCAATGGTGCTGATCTCTGATTTCGCACTTTGGGTACCAAAGTCGGCATAGAACAGAACTCCGGTATGAGCGCTTTCAACGTCGTAGCTAGTCTTTAGTGCCTGTTCTAAACTCATCAGTTTAGGCACAACTTGCTGTGCACTCATGCTATACGGTGAATCGGCCAAAGTGGCCGTAATCAACACAAAGGTATCGTTTTGATATTGAGTCGTCAGAAAACCTTTTTGAATCTGAAATTGTGTTGTCAGTTGGTTTAATTGGCTCAAATAATCGCGAAACAGCAAAAAGGGGTCACTGGATAACTCTGATCCAGTAACACCAGAAAAAGGGTTGTAGATAGTTTGAATGACTTTTTGAACTTGCTGATCAGGTGCTTTTTGTAAACGTGTACGCTGTTCATCGGTCAAAAACTGAAAACGATGAGAGAAGTAGTAACGGCTCCAAGCGTTTTGTTTTTGCTGATCAATTTTGCCAGTAATTTGGACAAACTCGCTTAGCTTTAAAAGCGAATCTTGAAACGTTTCAGCAGCGGCAAACAGTTTCTGGTCGTCACTGCCTTTAAGAACAAAAACTACTTTGTCACTGACACTACTGGTGATTTTATCAAACGCAACTTGAGCTAAGGGATCTTGCCGGCTTTGCGGAAGCAGCTTCATGATGTCAGTTTCGATCGGTACCGATGAACTAAAGCCCCACTGTTTTAGCAGTAGAGCACAGCTTAGTACGACCAATATAAGCCAGATTAGAGCGAGCTTGGAATGGTTAAAACTGGAACTGAGCTTGTTCAGCATCCGTTAAATTCTCAGGTTGGTGAGTCTGATTAGTAAAGGTGATCTCAGTTTTATCGCCTCTCACTTCTTCTAAAACTAATGAATCGATATCTTGATTGCCTTGTATAACGATGGAACTGAAAACGGCATTCAGCGGCGCTTCCTTCGGGATTAATACCAACTGCCAGTGTTCAGTATGTGATTCGAATTGAAGAACAAACTGACTTTTCAGTTGCTGTGTGTCCCCATGAAAAACAGATAAGAAGATTTTGCTGAAGTAAAACGCCATAGGATTCTCTTTGGCAGTAATGACTTGAGCTGGCTGATTAGCAAAAGTTTGGCGTAGCTTGTCTTGTGTTAGCACCAGATTGACAGGAAACGGTGTGCTTTGTTGCCATAATAAGCCGTTTTGTTTTTCAAGCAGAAACGAGCCTTCAGAGACTAAAGGCTGTTCAAACATCGCTAAGGTGCGGCTTTGGGTAAAGCTACCACGAACAATTGGATGTTGCTGTAGTTGGGTTTGCAATGAGGCTAGGTCTGCCACTTGAGCCCAAGAACTCGTTGCAGTGAGTAAACTCAAACAGATAGACATTGCTATGCTTTTTAGTGCTTTAATCATTGCAAACACTCGCCTGTTAGATGCCAATGTTCAACTTTATCCAAGAAGAGTTTTGGCGACACGAAACACATTTCCTGATCACTGATGCTTACGGCAACCTGTGTAGTGTAAGCCTTGCACATTCTTTTACCCGTCTGCGCGTCAAAAATGATGTAATCAATACGTAGACGGTTTTCCCACTCGGTCAACTTGGCACAGATGCGTATCTCATGATTAAAAGGAATGGCTTTGATATATTTCACTCGAGTATCAATGACAGGCCACATGTGGCCTGATTCACTCATTGCGATGTAACCGTAAGCGATTTTATCCAGTAATACACGACGGGCTTCCTCGAAGTAGCGGAAATAGTTGCCGTGGTAGATAACTCCCATAGGATCTGCATCTTGAAACGAAGTGGTTACCACCACTTCGGTCTCTAATGGGAAGCTGATGTTTTCCATCACCACTCCTAGTACAGCTTCCAGTGCTGAGATTGAATACGTTCAATACACAAGCGAAGGTCAGCCTCTAACGGACGATCTTCCACCACAAACTTAAAGTCTTCTTCGACTTGCGCCATAATTTGGTTCACGCTGGCACTCATGTGACATTCATCAATTTCATTGTGGCGTTTACGTATTTCGATGGCTTGGATGGATGCTAGCAAAGATGCCGCTGCAACTTGCTCGGTAAGTTGTAGTACGCGCAAACAATCGCGAGCAGCGATAGTGCCCATGCTTACTTTATCTTGGTTGTGACACTCTGTTGATCGAGAGAACACGCTTGCTGGCATGGTATGTTTCAATGCTTCTGCTGTCCACGCTGAAATGCCAATTTGTACCGCTTTGAAGCCGTGATTGATTGGTTTACGTTCTCCCTCGGCGCCCGTTAAGTTAAACGGTAAACCGTTGTTGAATTTGTAATCCATCAACTGCGCCATCTGGCGGTCAAGAAGATCTGCAAGGTTAGCAATACAGGTTTTTAGAGTGTCCATCGCCATTGCAATATGACCACCATAGAAGTGACCACCGTGAAGCACGCGCTCGTTGTCACCATCAATAATTGGGTTGTCATTCGCGCTGTTAAGTTCGTTTTCAATAAGCTGACGTAACCAAGGAAGAGCATCTTGCACAGTACCAATAACATGTGGTGCACAACGTAGCGAGTAACGGTCTTGTAAGCGGTCACTATTGCGAGGTGGGCGTTCTGCCTGTAGATCTGCGCGTAGCCAAGCTGCAATTTGTTGCTGTCCTGGGTGAGGTTTTACGGCAAATAATGCTTCATCAAAATGGAAGTCATTACCTTGCATGCCGATTGAAACCAGTGCAGTGATTTTAGTGCATAGCTGTGCTAAATATTCTGCGCGCTGATAGGCTAAGCAGGCGAGGGCTGTCATAACTGATGTGCCGTTCATCAAAGCCAAACCTTCTTTTGGCTTGAGTTTAATTGGCGTTAAACCTAGTTCAGCAAAGACGTCTTGAGTTGGGCGAATTTCACCTTTGTAGAGAACTTCACGTTCACCAATCAGTGTTGCAGCAACGTATGACAGGGGTGTTAAGTCACCACTTGCACCCACAGAACCTTCTTGCGGAATACGAGGTGCAATATCGTGATTAATCAGATGAATAATCTGATTGAGAACATCGTGTGACACACCTGATACACCCTGTGCAAGTGAACATAAGCGAGTTGCTAATACCGCACGTGACTGTTGGTGAGTTAATATCTCACCTAATCCACAGCCATGAAAACGGGTTAGATGCAGTGGTAGCTCCTCAACTAAGTTTGTTGGAATCGCTACAGTACATGAATCGCCATAACCCGTTGTTACGCCATAAATCACGCCTTCTTCTTTAAGTAGACGTTCCAAAAACGCCACTCCACGGTCAATCTTGGCCGTAAATTCGGCTGAAGAGTTAATAGAAGCTGAAGCGCCTTGTGCGATTGAAACGACGTCCTCAATGGTCAGACGCTGTGCGCCGAATAAAATGTTATTGTCGTTGGTCTTCGTCATGGTGTTTACTTAATTCCCAGAAGTTGAAGAAGTTGTACCACTGTAATGGAGTTTTCAGTGTGTAGTGTTGTAAGCGATCAGCGTATTGCTGAACGACTTGCTGCAAAGATTGTTGTCTAGTTGAACGTGGTAGTTTGATACCATCGCTAAAATGTTCAAAGTAGACATCAAAATGTGGTTGCTTGCTTTGATCATCCCGCAATCCAAAAATAAGGTATACAGGCGCAGATAATACGGAAGCCAGCATAAAAGGACCTTGTGGAAACGGTGCCTGCTTGCCGAGAAATTCTGCCCAAACAACCCGATTTTCTACGCTAGTCGATGTTCTGTCACCAACAATGACCACCCATTCTCCACGCTCTATCATTTGCTGGAGTATGATGGCGGTATCAGGACCTATCTTGCTAACTTGAATAAGATTGAGTTCTGATGTCGGATTGACGGCTTTCATTACCGCATTAAATCGCTCGGCATGCTCAGTAAACACTAACGCATTTATTTTAAGATGCGTATGGCGTCGGCTTAACGCTCGGCACAGTTCGATATTGCCTAAGTGAGAACCTAACAGCAGCACGCCACGCTTTTGTTCAATTAGTGGTGTTAGTTGTTCCTGACCATGCACAGTGAGATTGTCGACATTGAAATCTCCGCGCCAAGCTGCCAGCTTGTCTAGCATGGTTTCGCCGAACGACAATAAATGGTTATAGCTGGTCAGATTTTTGTCGAGAGTTACCTGCTGCTCTTTGGCATAGGTTTTAAGCTGAGCTAAAAACTGTTCTGAAGATGTTTTCGCTTGTTTGCCTGTGAGATGATAATAACCCATCACCAGCTTTAAAATTCCACGGAATACCTTTCTACCCAACAGCTTGTATATCGCCATCAGTATTTTTATACCTAAAACGGTTCCGCGTTCTTGACGCTTTGACCAGTGCTCATCGCCATCTGACGTTCTTTTATGCAGCAATAGCTTCGGAATTCTCGGCAACATACCGAAGAACAATCGGGTATGCATCCAACTGATTTTGAGGTTATCCCAAAGTGAATCAAAATGGGAAATTCCGTTCTCAGGATAAATCACACGAGTATTGATGAACTTAAACTGTGCACCATTCCAAAACATTCGAACAAAAATTTCAGTATCGAAATCCATGCGACTACCGATGTCATTGTTATTCATGACATCTATAGCTGCTTTAACCGGATAAGCGCGAAAACCGCACATGCTGTCTTTAATTTCCAGCGAAAGTGTTTCAATCCACACCCACACATGAGTGACATATCGACCATACAGACGAGCTTTGGGAACACTCTCGTCGTAAACTGGTTGTCCGGAAATTAAGTGGTTTGGGTTGTTCTTGGAGGTCTCAATAAGATTCGGTAATGCTGCGATGTCATGTTGGCCGTCAGCGTCAATTTGAATCACATGGCTGAAACCAAGCCAATTAGCGTGGCGTATACCCGCCATTACCGCAGCGCCTTTGCCTTGGTTATTAGGTAACGTAATCAGCGAAACATTTGCGCGCTGAGCTGCTTCTTGCAATGCAAATTTAGTCTCGTTATTACTTCCGTCATCGACAAGGAATACAGGAAGATTAAACGCTGTAAGCGAATCTAAAACACCGGCTACGGTTCCACCATGGTTATAACAAGGAATTAAAAAGCATGGACGGTAATCAAGCTTACTCACTAGCATCTCCCAGCTTCATTTTGCCTGATGAATGCGTTACCACGCCACCGTCTCTTTGAGATTGGTAGTGAAAAGCTAGCTTATGTTTGCTTTCATCCCAAGTCAGGCTAAGGGTTACTTCGGCGTTTGGCAAAATAGGTTCTTGGAACTTAATTACTTCCATGCCTTTAAAGTTAACCGGAGTGTTTAAATACTGACTAGAGTAAAAGATTGCCCAATCAATTTGAGTGACACCAGGCAGTAGGGGAAAGTGGTTAAAATGCCCCTTAAAATCTTGGATGTCTGCGTCCACTTTAAAAGTCAGCAACACATGTTGCTCTGATTGCTCGCAAGCCAGTAACGTTGGTTTTCTTTTAGCCATCATAGTGTCGGCGTTTTCTTCGTTTTTATTGGAATAATTTTTCAAGCTCAGCGACTTGTCGCTTACCTTGACTGTTTAATGGGATCTCTTTTACCACTCTAAAACTGCGTGGTACAGCAATAGGCTCTAGCCAGTTTCTTAGTTCATTACGAAGCAAGAGCCAAAATTTTCCTTTACCTAGTTCCACAAGCTTTGTTTTGCCACTGTCAGTCAGCACAATTGCTGCCGCCAGAATTAAACGCTCTGCTTGTTGTATCGGGATAATGGCACATTCTTTAACGTAGTCCAGTTGGTCAACACGCTTTTCTACTTCTACCAGTGATACGCGCTTTTCTTCAACTTTGATTATCCGATCCGTGCGACCTTTCAAAATAAACTGATCTTTAGACACGAATTCACATTCGTCAGCGGTTTGATACCAACCGCTTGGGTCAATGTGTGATGAACGTAAACGCAAGCAATTTTCTTGGTTCAATTGTGCTTCTACTTTTGGAAACAGTGTCCATGGCAATTGTTCTGTTGTCTGCTGACGAAAAGCAATACCACCAGTTTCCGTGCTACCAAACACTTCTATCGGTCGAATACCAAATAGCTCCTCAGCGTGGCTTGCTGCTACAAAAGGCAGTGGTCCACCCGATGAAAAAAGACATCTTAACTGTGTTGGTTGATGTTCTTCTGTCAAACGTTTGAGCAGGGCTGGGCTGCTCACGAGCACTGTGTCGTTATTTGCATGATGAGTAATTTGTTCTGGAAATTCCAAACTGTGTCGAGCAAAAGGGTTTCCTGCGCAGATTGGCCAAAGAACTCTAAACAGCAGACCATAAATATGCTGATGCGAAACAGTACTTTCAAATCTGCTGTTAAGGGCTTTCTCTCCCCACAGAGAATGCAAAATTTCAATTTCGACATTGAGCTGATGTAACGTTTTGTGAATTGCTTTGGGCGTACCACTTGAGCCTGAAGTAAATAAGATAAGCTGGATGCTTTCTAAGTCTAAAGACTGGAAAATCTGTAAACTGTCTTGATGTCCGGTAGTTAAACTCTGAGTTGGCGTTGATCGTAATGGTGAAATAGCGTCATCGCAGAGCAAAAAATCAAATTGCGAGCTTAATTCTTCTAACGCTTCTGGTTGATAATTGCCCGGCAAGATAACAGTTTTCCCTGCATGGAAAAGTGCAAACAATCCAACAGTGAACAAGTAGCTGTCACGTGCACAAAGTGCGATATTTTGATGCTTTTCATGGTTAAGCAAGTTGGTGTGATAACCGACATCAGCGACAAACTGAGCCCAATTAATTTCGCCTTCAGAACCAAATGCCACGGCGGAATTGGGACGTTGATTTAATAACAAATGGGAGAGTGGGCTAAGTTCAGTACAACTAAATGCCATTAAATTTTAATCCTTGCGAACAATTTGACGCACCACCCATTCGATAGCGAACAAAGCGCCAATTAGGATGTAGCTAATGAGTCCGTTATAAAACGTCCAAATTTCTATAGGTAAGAAACAGGTGTAGAGCGCTGTAATTCCGTTGAATAAGAAAAATAGACACCAAACCTGCGTCACTTTTCTTGTGTATTGAACACCACTTTTCGGGAGATCTGGCTCTTGAAGTCTTGCCAGTCTCTCGATGATAGTCTGAGGTTGCTTTAAACTGCTGGCGAAGACCATCAGCATACATGCATTTACAACTACAGGGTAAAACAGTAGCCAACCGTTGCTGCGAAAAAGTACACCTAGAACAATTAAAGTGATCCCGACAAGACCACTTATAATTGCGAGCTGTTTAAATTCTTTTAGTTTGGTTTGACCTGCTGTGAAAATTCGTAATACAAAGAAGACAGCAAGGATTCCACCTAAAATACTAAGCCCAAATTTCTCGATACCGAAGTATATAGCAAATGGATAAGCGAGCAGGACGACTACAGACAATCCTGTCAGCAAATGGCGCATTAGGCTTCCTTCAGCAGCTCAAGAACTGATTCAACAACATCATCGACAGTGCGTACCATTTTGAACTCTTCTGGCTTGATTTTTTTACCAGTTACGTTCTGAAGGTGAACGACTAGATCAACGGCATCAATACTATCAAGATCAAGGTCTTGATACAGATGCGCTTCAGGTTGAATGTCGGCTTCATCGATTTCGAATAGCTCAACCAATGCATCTTTAACTTGGTCAAAAACCTGTTGCTTATTTAATTCTGTCATAATCGTTGTCTACAAATTAGTTGCCAGTTTGAGATGAAATATACGCGGCTAAGTTAGCCACTGATGAAAAGTGTTGGCGCGTATTTGAATCATCAGCATCGATGACAACGTTATATTTCTTTTTAATGGCCAAGCCAAGTTCAAGCGCATCTATAGAATCTAAGCCAAGTCCGTCACCAAATAATGGCGCATCGGTTTCAATCTCTTCAATAGAGATATCTTCAAGGTTTAGTGCGTCGATGATCAACTGCTTAATTTCGTTATGTAGTACTTCCACGTGAACCTACTTAGTTATTATTTAATGTTGGAAAAATTGCTTTCGCAAGATAGCTATTAAGCCTTCTTGCCGCTGAAGTTGGATTGTTAGTTTGCTCTATAAAGGGCAGAACCTCAACTTTATCCTTAACTTCAACATGGAAAAAAGGTCTGGTATCGGGAACTTGATACCATTTTTTTTCTTTTGTTAGAAAGCTAGGTGAAACTGTAATATGTATGACTCGCAAATCTCTTTGGGTACGAATGGCAATTTGGGCTGCGCCACGTTGCAGTTTAGGTTCCATTCCTGGTGTAGTTCGAGTTCCTTCTGGGAACACCAATAAAACATTGTCTCGTTCAAAACGCGTTTCGCATAAATCAAGCAGGTCGTCAGGTGTCTCATTGGGAATATAGCCTGCCGCTTTGACAATGTGCTTCATAAATGGATTTGACCAAATAGCCGCTTTAACTAAACAGTCACATTGCTTGAGTTGCGAAGCCACTAACACGTAATCGATAAGGCTAGGGTGGTTAGCCACGATGAGACAGTTTTTATCATTAGCGAGAATATCTGATCCATCAATGCGGTAGTCAATAGCACCGGTAAATTTCATTAATCGGCAAAATAGATTGAATGTGAATCGAATGACGTTTTGTACTCGATATTCTCGTTGAATCGTATTTTTTGTCGAAAGCCTAATCAAAGGAATAATAATGAAGCTAAGTGTTAAACCACCTATGCCAAAAATTGTAAAACAAAATCCAGTAGCAAATACTCGCCAATATTTGTTCACAGCATTCATGCCCGTTGCCATTCCCATGATCCCTTTTTACTCGCAATTAACCAGCTTGAATCTTTGCGTAAATAGTACGTCAAAAAGTTCAGAGCTTGCGGAAGGGGACTGATAGTATCTGTTTTTGGACTTTGTGCAACTTGCCATGTATTGCCAGCGGACAAAACAAGCCCTAAAGCGTAACCTTTGAACTGTTTATCTTCATATTCAGAATAATCTGTGGGTAATGGTTCATCAAAGTCTACTAACAATACCTTTGCTTTTGGGTATTGTTTTAAATAGAGCCAAGCTTCGATCAGAGCACTATGAAATGTATTCTCAGCTGATGAAATAGAAGTTACTGGAATAGCCTGCTTTGTTGCTATTGTGGATAATCCAGCTGCGGTATTATGGACTGATTGAGAAAAGTTCATCGGTGATGCTTCTTCTCCCAAAATAATGCTTTTGATGAGTTCTGTACTTCGATGTAGTTCACCATGACGGCTTGAAAAAACCAAGTAATCAATTGGCTGTTCTTGCATAAGTGTTATGGCTGTTTGTACGGCGAGTTTACTTAGTGAACTCATTCGGCGACGCATCATCGCAGGAATGGCGCTTGCTTCTATCGTTGTATTATCTGGCCACATATGGTTTTGGGACCATTGTTCCCAAGAGCTTAGATCATTTAGGCCTAAACTATTAGCTGACCAAGAATCGATGTTAAATGAGATTAATTGCAATTGATTTGACATAAGATATTGATTTGTTTTTTGGTGAGCTGAATACTATGCTTGTTTATCTTTATTCCCTAATCAAAGCAAGGAAATGCTATGAAAGCAATAAAATATACGGTCTCTATCCTGTTAGCGGTTCTTCTAGTTGGTTGTGGGCGAGTTCAGCCTGTAATGAATGTTGAGAATACCCCAGTCGCTTATAATCTTCAAAGTGAACAAGTTAAAGCAGCAATTATTACCGCAGCAACTAATCGAGGTTGGATTATTTCAAACAACACCTCAACTGAGCTAGGATTCAAACTTCTGTCTCGAGATCATAGTGCAGAAATTAGCATCCCTTATAGTGCGAAATACTATTCAATCAACTACGTTACGTCTACAAACTTACTAGCTAGTGACGGTACTATTCATCGAAATTACAATCGTTGGATTAATAATTTAAACGTTGATATTCAGAAATACTTGGCGAGAGCGTCAGTAAAATAATTTTAATAACTAATCATTAGGTTTTTTCGTGTTTGAACAAAAACAAGATCCTTATAATGCTCTAGAAGCTAAAACTGAGGCGCAAAAGTTATCTTTTGCGCCAATTATTTTTCATACTGCACGTACATTGCGTGATTTAGGTATATTGGCTGCTCTAGATAATGCTGGCTCGCAAGGTGCGAACGCAGAGGCGCTTGCTAAAAAAACTGGTGTATCAGAGTATGGTGTAAAGGTCCTTTTGGATATGGCGATTAGTGCACATATCGTAACGTGGGATAAGCCGAATTATATGTTGGCAAATCTGGGACATTTTATTCTTCATGATGGGATGACTCGCGCGAATATGGATTTCACTGCGGACGTGTGTTACGCCGCAATGATGCATTTAACCGAATCTATTACCGAAGGTAAACCTGCTGGCCTGAAAGAGTTGGGCGATTGGGAGACGATTTATCAAGGTCTTTCTCGTTTACCGGAAAAAGCCAAGCAAAGCTGGTTCCAATTTGATCACTTCTATTCTGATCGTTCTTTCCCAATTCTTCTTGAGCGAGTATTTGCTTCGAAGCCTAAAACCTTGGTTGATATCGGGGGCAATACTGGTAAATGGGCGATGAAGTGTTGTAATTACGATCAAGATGTTCAGGTGACTATTGTAGATTTGCCTCAGCAACTTGAAATGGCAATGAAAAATGCGCAGGACAATGGCTTTTCAAATAGAGTAAGTGGTTATCCGGCCAATATGCTCGATCGCAATCAACTGCTACCTGAGCAGGCTGATGTGTGGTGGATGAGCCAGTTTTTGGACTGTTTTTCACCAATGGAAATTCTGAGTATTCTACAAAGAGTTAAACAACAGCTTAAGCCAGATTCAAAAGTGTATATTTTGGAATTATTTTGGGACGCTCAAAAATACGATGCAGCGTCATACAGTTTAAATGCCACATCACTTTATTTTACTTGTCTAGCAAATGGTAACAGCCGTTTTTATCGCAGTGATGATTTCTTAGAAATCGTTGAAGCTGCGGGTTTAGAAGTCGTTGAACGAACAGATAATATTGGCTTAGGTCACACCCTATTAGAGTTAAAAGCAAAATAATACTCAGAGGCATAGTAATAGTATATGGATATACAACAACGCCAAGTTGTAATTATCGGTGCTGGACCGTCAGGGTCGACAGCCGCAGCTTTGTTACATAGGCAAGGCATTGAGGTCCTGGTCATTGAGAAGTTGAAGTTCCCGCGTTTCTCTATTGGAGAGAGTTTACTTCCTGCCTGTATGGAAGTGCTTGAGGACGCGGGCATGCTTCAAGCTGTCGAAGAGGCGTGTTTTCAGTTTAAAAACGGTGCCGCCTTTAGAAAAAATGGCGTTTATACCGAATTTGATTTTTGCAATAAATTTACAACCGGCCCGGGTACAACTTTTCAGGTGCAGCGAGCTAATTTCGATAAAGTTCTTGCGGACAGTGCAGAGCAACAAGGTGTCGAAATTCGTTATCAGCATGAAGTGAAAAGCATCGAATTTGAGGGCTCAACGTCTATCATTACTGTTGCTGATGAAAGTGGTCACTGTTACATGCTTCACGCATGCTATGTTTTAGATGCGAGTGGCTTTGGTCGTGTTTTGCCAAAACTGCTGGATATCGAAGAGCCTTCTTGTTTACCCGCCCGTAAAGCGATATTTACTCACATCATTGATCATATCGATTCTCAGAAATATCTTTATGACAGAAACAAAATTCTTGTTTCTGTTCATCCCCAGCACTCTGATGTTTGGTACTGGCTAATACCTTTTTCAAATGGTGTCTGTTCAATAGGTATCGTAGCGACGCCTGAATTTTTTGACGGTTATGCTGAAGAAAAAATTGAAGCGATTAAACAACTTGTTCAAGAAGAACACTCTCTTTCACAACTGCTTGAGAACGCAGAGTTTCCGAATGCAGCTGGTGAGCTAAAAGGCTATTCCGCAAATGTTAAGCATCTGGCGACGCAGCATTATGCCTTACTGGGTAACGCTGGCGAGTTTTTAGATCCTGTCTTTTCATCTGGTGTCACAATTGCGATGAAATCGGCACAATTGGTTGTAAAATGCGTCATTCGCCAAATAAAAGGTGAAAATGTTGATTGGAAAGCCGACTATGAAACACCGCTCATGATCGGAGTTAATGCATTTAGAACTTATGTTGAGGGTTGGTATGATGGCACGTTTCAAGATGTCATCTACTATGAAACCCCAAATGATCGTATTAAACAGATGATTTGCTCAATATTGGCTGGCTATGCATGGGATATCAAGAATCCTTATGTTAAGGATTCAAAACGTCGCCTGACTAGCTTGGCTGAGCTTATCCGAAGTAGTTAACATAGCCTTTTTAGTAGAGCGTATGGATGCATAGTGTGGTTCTGCATAGCCATTTAACACTGAATCTAAGGTTTCATATGCGCTAAAATTGGGCGTTTAAGTCTAAGGTAGTGCATGTGAGTGAGCTTGCTCACAAATTCTTCTCGTCTGATGAGATGATAATCACACAACCTCCCTGTTATTGTGCACAAAATGTTAAAATCATTGTTATTTTCTAGTGCAAGATGCTGAGAATGCGTTTTTAGTTAGATAAATCGATATTTATATCTAATGTAAAGGATTACTTTCCGCTGTTGTCCTGCGCGTTGGCTTTGAATTGGATTTTATCTCTAATTATTAAGTTTCAGTAAGAATATAATCTCTTTTTATTCTAATTTTATGGCAAATTGCTTCAATGCTTGATAATGTTTGCCGCATTCTTTGTATGGAATATGTCTATATTCAGTCTATTCCAGCATCTTTTAGGTTAGCCGTTCTAGCCGAAATGCAAAGAAGTCATGGATGCAATACTAAAACTTGGAGTTTATACAGATGTATAAGAACAAAATCACACAAGCACTTTTACTAGGTGCTGGTCTAGCGGTGGCAACAACTTCTCTTACAGCTTTTGCTGCGAACGTACCTGCGGGTACTAAGCTAGCTCCAGTGCAAGAGATCGTTCGTGGTAACGGTACAGAAGTAGCGACCATTGACCCGCACAAATCTCAAGGTGTTCCAGAATCACACGTTATTCGTGACCTACTAGAAGGCTTGGTAAACCAAGATGCTGACGGTAAGGTTATTCCTGGTGTTGCAGACCGCTGGGAAACTTCAGACAACAAAACATTCACTTTCCACATTCGTGAAGGTGCTAAATGGTCTAACGGCGAACCTGTAACTGCACAAGATTTCGTATACAGCTGGCAACGTGCTGTAGATCCTGCAACTGCTTCTCCATACTCTTGGTACATGGAAATGACCCAGATGAAGAACGCAGCAGATATCATTGCAGGGAAAAAGGACAAGAGCGAACTAGGTGTACACGCTAAAGATGCAAATACTCTAGTTGTTGAACTTGATTCTGCGGTTCCATATTTCGTAATGATGACTGGTCACACAACCATGAAACCAGTTAATCAAGCAACAGTAGAGAAATTTGGTGACCAATGGACTAAGCCAGAACACTTTGTTGGTAACGGCGCATACGTTGTTGAAAACTGGGTAGTGAACGAGCGTTTAGTACTTAAACGTAACCCTCAATACTGGGATGATTCACACACTGTAATCAACAAAGTAACTTTCCTACCGATCGAAAACCAAGTTGCTGAAATGAACCGTTTCCTAGCGGGTGAGATCGATATCAGCTACGAGGTTCCAGTTGAACACTTCCGTCGCTTGAAGAAAGAGCACCCAGAATTGGTTTCTGTAGTAGGTAACCTATGTTCTTACTACTACTCGTTCAACACTAAGAAAAAGCCATTTGACGACGTTCGTGTTCGTAAAGCGATTTCTTACGCGATTGACCGTAACATCGTTAGCGATGCAATCATGGGACAAGGTCAAAAGCCAGCTTACTTCTTAACGCCTGAGATCACTTCTGGTTTCAACCCAGTAATGCCAGCTTACGGCAAGATGACTCAGAAAGAGCGTAACGAAGAAGCTGCACGTCTACTGAAAGAAGCGGGTTACGATAAGAATAATCCACTTAAGTTTACCCTTCTATACAACACTTCTGAAAACCATAAGAAAGTGGCTGTAGCAATCGGTTCTATGTGGAAGAAGACTCTTGGTATCGACGTGACTCTTGAAAACCAAGAGTGGAAAACGTACCTGTCTTCTAAAGACCAAGGTAACTTCGAAATGGCTCGCGCAGGTTGGTGTGGCGACTACAACGAAGCATCTTCGTTCCTAACTTTGATGACAAGTAATAACACAACTGGTGGTCAACACTGGGGTAATAAAGACTACGATGCAATCATCGATAAAGCACTGACTTCTACTTCTGAAGAAGAGCGTCAAAAACTTTATGCAGATGCTGAAGCTCTGATGGCGAAAGATATGCCAATTGCTCCGATTTATCAGTATGTAAAAACTCGTCTACTATCTAAGAAAGTAGGTGGTTTCCCTGCAAACAACGCAGAAGAAAAAATCTACTCAAAAGATTTGTACATCAAAGCTGAATAAAATAGCCAAGCTATAAAATTATAATTAAGTAATATTCTGCATGTACTTGAGGTTCGCGGATGGTACATGCAGTATTTTTTTGTTTTAAATTGTCACAGACTGGAAGAGTGAGTTTATGTTTAAATTCATTATCAGACGAATTCTGGAAGCAATTCCAACCATGTTGGTTTTGATTACCGTTTCGTTCTTTCTAATGCGTTTTGCACCGGGAAACCCTTTCTCAAGTGAGCGCGCACTACCGCCAGAAGTTATGGCGAACATCGAAGCGAAATATGGACTGGATAAGCCTGTATTAGAGCAATACACCACCTATCTGACTAACGTTTTGCAAGGTGATTTTGGTCCTTCATTTAAGTACCTTGATTACTCAGTAAACGAGCTGATTTTTGCAGCGTTACCAGTGTCAGCTAAAGTTGGTTTTGCCGCTTTCATCTTTACAGTAATCATGGGTGTCTTTGTCGGTACTATTGCCGCTTTAAGGCAAAACACGTGGCTTGATTATTCAATTATGGCTACGGCTATGATTGGTGTAGTTATGCCTTCGTTCGTACTTGCACCAGTATTGATTTATCTGTTCTCAATTAATTTAGGCTGGTTCCCTGCAGGGGGCTGGTTAGATGGCTCATTCAAGTATATGGCGCTTCCTGTACTTGGTATGTCATTGCTATACGTAGCGACCTTTGCTCGTATCACTCGTGGTTCTATGATTGAAACGCTGAACAGCAACTTCATCAGAACCGCTCGTGCTAAAGGTTTGAGCTATCCTTACATCGTCGTTAAGCACGCGCTAAAACCAGCTATGTTACCTGTAGTTTCCTACATGGGACCTGCATTCGTAGGTATTATTACTGGTTCGGTTGTTATCGAGACGATTTTTGGCCTTCCGGGTATTGGTAAGCTGTTCGTAAACGCGGCGTTTAACCGTGACTACTCTCTGGTAATGGGTGTAACCATTCTTATTGGTTTCTTATTTATCCTGTTCAACGCAATTGTAGATATCTTGTTGGCAGCGATTGACCCGAAAATTCGTTACTAAGGAAGTATTACTATGTTGACGAAAAAAGAAAATCTGGAAGCAATTGAAAAGTTTTCCGAAAGTCTTGAAATCGAGGGTCGCAGTCTGTGGCAGGACGCTCGTATCCGCTTCATGCGAAACAAAGCAGCGATGGTGAGTCTTGTTATCCTCGCGATTATGACCTTGGCAGTAATATTTCTGCCAATGATCGCACCTTATACTTATGATGATACCGACTGGTATGCAATGCACGTTGCACCAAACGCTGAGCATTGGTTTGGTACAGACAGTTTAGGTCGTGATATCTATGTTCGTACTTTGATCGGTGGCCGTATCTCCCTAATGGTAGGTGTCATGGGCGCGTTGGTTGCCGTACTGATTGGTACGCTTTACGGTGCGGCTTCTGGCTTCATCGGTGGGCGTGTTGACCGTATCATGATGCGTATTCTTGAAATCTTATACGCAGTACCGTTCATGTTCTTGGTTATCGTATTGGTAACCTTCTTCGGCCGTAACATCGTTTTGATCTTCGTTGCTATCGGTGCTATCGCTTGGCTTGATATGGCTCGTATCGTTCGTGGTCAAACATTAAGCCTGCGTAGCAAAGAGTTTATTGAAGCTGCGCACGTATGTGGCGTCAGTAACTGGAAAATCATTACTCGTCATATCGTGCCAAACGTGTTAGGTATTGTAGCCGTATACTCTACGCTATTGATTCCAAGCATGATTCTGACTGAATCGTTCTTATCTTTCCTTGGTTTAGGTGTTCAAGAGCCTATGACTAGCTGGGGAGCACTGTTGCAAGAAGGTGCAAACACGATGGAAATCGCAATTTGGCAGCTTGGCTTCCCTGCGGCATTCATGGTGGTAACACTGTTCTGCTTTAACTATGTGGGTGACGGTTTACGTGACGCGCTGGATCCAAAAGACAGATAAGAATTGAGGAAGTACTAATGGCTTTATTAGATGTCAAAGACCTGCGTGTAGAGTTCACTACCCAAGATGGTATTGTTACCGCAGTAAACGATTTGAACTTCTCACTTAACCAGGGTGAGACATTAGGTATCGTAGGCGAATCAGGTTCGGGTAAATCTCAAACTGTATTCGCTATCATGGGCCTTTTGGCTAAAAACGGTATCATTTCAGGAAGCGCAAAATTCGAAGGCAAGGAGATTTTGAACCTGCCAGAGAAAGAGCTGAACAAAGTTCGAGCAGAACAAATTGCGATGATCTTCCAAGATCCAATGACGTCGCTTAACCCATACATGAAAGTTAGCGATCAGCTAATGGAAGTGTTGATGCTGCACAAAGGCATGAGCAAAGCACAGGCGTTCGAAGAGTCTGTGCGCATGCTAGAAGCAGTGAAAATCCCAGAAGCTCGTAAGCGTATCACTATGTACCCACACGAGTTCTCAGGCGGTATGCGCCAGCGTGTAATGATTGCAATGGCTCTGTTATGTCGTCCTAAACTGCTGATTGCCGATGAACCGACAACGGCACTTGACGTAACAGTACAGGCCCAAATCATGGAGTTGTTGAACGAACTGAAAACAGAGTTCAACACAGCGATTATCATGATTACTCACGACTTAGGTGTTGTCGCAGGTTCTTGTGACAAAGTGCTAGTGATGTACGCTGGCCGTACAATGGAATATGGCACCGTTGATGAAATTTTCTATCAACCTAGCCATCCATATGCAGAAGGTCTGTTAAAAGCGATTCCTCGTTTAGATACTGAAGGCGACGTGTTACCAACGATTCCGGGTAACCCGCCAAACTTACTTCGTCTACCAACAGGCTGTCCATATCAAGAACGTTGTCATCGCGTGATGGATCGCTGTAAACGTGAAGCGCCGATCCTGACTCCATTTGGAACTGGTCGTCAACGCGCCTGTTTTTCTGACTGGGAGACTTGGACGAAATGAGCATAGATAAAAAATTACTGTTAGATGTTAAAGAACTCAAAGTACACTTTGACATCGCGACTAAATCAGCATGGCCTTGGGCTAAACCTCTAAAACTGAAAGCGGTTGATGGTGTGAATGTTCGCCTTTATGAAGGTGAAACGCTAGGCGTTGTGGGTGAATCTGGTTGTGGCAAATCTACTTTTGCGCGTGCAATTATCGGTCTAGTACAAGCGACGGAAGGTGAAGTGGTTTGGCTTGGTCAAGATTTAACTCGTATGCAGGAAGTGAAGCGTCGTGAAACTCGTAAAGAGATTCAGATGATTTTCCAAGACCCTCTAGCATCATTGAACCCACGTATGACCGTCGGGGACATCATTGCCGAGCCTCTACAGACTTTCTATCCTCAGCTTTCTAAGCAGGAAGTTAAAGATCGTGTGAAAGAGATGATGGCGAAAGTGGGTTTGTTACCTAACGTAATCAACCGCTATCCGCACGAGTTTTCAGGCGGTCAGTGCCAACGTATCGGTATTGCACGTGCATTGATTCTTAAGCCTAAGATGATCATCTGTGATGAACCTGTGTCGGCGCTTGATGTGTCAATTCAGGCTCAAGTTGTTAACCTTCTACAGGAACTGCAACGTGAACTGGGTTTAAGCCTTGTATTTATCGCGCATGACTTGTCTGTAGTGAAACATATTTCTGATCGTGTGTTGGTGATGTATTTAGGCAATGCAGTAGAGCTAGGCGAATCTGAAGCATTATTTGCAAACCCTAAACACCCGTACACCAAAGCATTGATGTCTGCGGTTCCTATTCCAGATCCAAAGCTGGAACGTTCTAAGACTATTCAAATGCTTGAAGGCGATCTGCCTTCACCAATCAACCCGCCATCAGGGTGTGTTTTCAGAACTCGTTGCCCACAGGCAACAGAGATCTGTGCTCAAACCAAGCCACAAATTCAAGGTAGTGATACCCATGCAGTTTCGTGTCTACATGTTGAGATGTAAATTCAGCCTGTGACGGGCATAAGCGCGGCTTCTTTTTGAGTCGCGCTTTTTTTGTATCCAATGAAACCTTCAAAAAATTCGAATGACTAAGCCAAAACCACTCGGGTGAGTGTAACTCTCAATCAACTATAATAACCCAGAAGTTTGAACGTCGATGAGGTGAGTGATGGGGAAATTAGTTGATGGTGTCTGGCAAGATGTTTGGTATGACACCAAAAGCAGTGGCGGTAAATTCATTCGAGAAGATGCTGGATTTCGAGATTGGATAGACGGCAGACCCAATTCTCAGTTTCAGCCTGAAGCTGGTCGTTATCACTTATATGTTTCTCTCGCGTGCCCTTGGGCTCACCGCACGTTAATATTCCGAGAGTTAAAACAGCTGCAAGATATTATCGACGTAACCATTGTTTGCCCAGATATGCTCCATGAAGGTTGGAAGTTCGGTATTCCTGAACCTCTTTTCGGGCATACCAAACTTCACCAAATCTATACACAAGCTAAGTCTGATTATACAGGACGCGTGACAGTACCTGTATTGTGGGACAAAAAACATCAAACTATTGTCAGCAATGAATCGTCTGAAATTATTCGAATGTTTAACCGCGCATTTAATGAACTAACCGGTAACAAAGACGACTATTATCCTGATTCTCTACGTAGTGTTATCGACGAGTGGAATGACTACATTTATCCGAATATCAATAATGGTGTTTACCGATGTGGTTTCGCAACGACTCAGGAAGCATATGAAGAAGCTTATGAGTCATTGTTTGAAGCGTTAGACAAAGTAGATGCTCATCTAGCACATAATAGATATTTAGCGGGTTCAAGTATTACTGAAGCTGATTGGCGTCTGTTTACCACACTTGTTCGATTTGACGCAGTGTACGTTGGGCACTTTAAGTGCAATAAGAAAAGAATAGCGGATTACTCAAATCTGAATGGTTATTTGAAAGAGCTATACCAAGTTCCTGGAGTAAAAGGGACGGTAGATTTCTACCACATTAAACGCCACTATTATTTTAGTCATACCAGTATTAACCCGACGCAAGTGGTTCCGATGGGACCAGTATTGGATTTGGAATCTCCTCATGGGAGAGATCTGGTGTAAAAAAGCCGCGACATATGTCACGGCTTAACTAGCAGATAGTGAAGATTATTTTGCTTCTTGGTCAGCTTGGATTGCAGTCAGAGCGATTGTGTATACGATATCGTCTACTAACGCACCACGAGATAGGTCGTTAACAGGCTTACGCATACCTTGTAGCATAGGACCGATAGATACTAGGTCCGCAGAACGTTGTACCGCTTTGTAAGTCGTGTTACCCGTGTTTAGGTCAGGGAAGACGAATACTGTCGCTTTACCTGCAACTGGAGAGTTAGGAGCTTTAGAAGCTGCTACGTTTTCCATGATTGCAGCATCGTACTGTAGAGGACCATCGATCATAAGATCAGGACGCTTCTCTTGAGCAATACGAGTTGCTTCACGTACTTTATCAACGTCAGCACCCTTACCAGATTCACCAGTAGAGTATGAAATCATTGCAACACGTGGGTCGATACCAAATGCCGCTGCAGAGTCAGCAGATTGGATAGCGATTTCAGCAAGTTGTTCAGCTGTTGGATCTGGGTTGATTGCACAGTCACCGTACACCAATACTTGATCAGGCAGTAGCATGAAGAAGATTGAAGAAACGATAGACGCATTTGGTGCAGTCTTGATGATTTGGAACGGAGGAACGATAGTGTTCGCTGTTGTATGCACAGCACCAGACACTAGACCGTCAACTTCGTTTGCTTCAAGCATCATCGTGCCTAGGAAAACTGAATCTTCCAGTTTCTCACGAGCAACCACTTCGGTCATACCTTTCGAGCCACGTAGCTCTACAAGACGAGCAACGTAGTTTTCACGAACTGAATCGGCATCAATGATTTCAACGCCAGCGCCTAGCTCAACGCCTTGTTGCGCTGCAACGCGACGGATTTCGTCAGGGTTACCTAATAGTACACACGTTGCGATACCGCGCTCAGCACAGATAGCCGCAGCTTTTACTGTACGTGGCTCATCACCTTCAGGAAGAACGATACGCTTACCTGCACGACGAGCAAATTCAGTCAACTGGTAACGGAATGCTGGTGGGCTTAGACGACGGATACCTTGAGTGCCTTCAGATAGAGAGTCAATCCAAGGGCCATCAATGTGGCTTGCTACGTGTTCGCTGATGAACTCAATACGCTCTTTATCGTCAGCAGGTACTTCTAAGCTGAAGCTTTGCAGGTTCAGAGAAGTCTGCCAAGTGTTACCTTGTGCTTTGAAAATTGGTAGACCAGAATCAAATGCAGGTTTACATAGGTCAACGATTTCTGAAGGGATATCGTAACCACCAGTAAGAAGTACAGCACCAATTTCGACGCCGTTCATCGCTGCTAGAGAAGCTGCAACGATTACGTCTGGGCGGTCTGCTGAAGTTACCAGTAGAGAACCAGGCTTGAAGTGTTCAATCATGTGAGGGATTGAACGTGCACAGAAAGTGATGCTCTTAATACGGCGAGTTTTGATTTCACCAGTATTAATGATTTCAGCATTTAAGTGCTTAGCCATATCGATTGCACGTGTCGCGATCAGTTCTATGTTCCAAGGCACACAACCTAAAACACGAATAGGGCTAGTATTGAAGATTTGCATCACTTCAAGATTAGTTTGAATCGCACTATCAGCATCATCGAACATTTCAGATAGATCTGGACGAGTACGGCCAGCTTCATCAACAGGTGCGTTAAGCTTGTTGATTATTACACCTTTAATATTCTTGTTCTTAGTACCGCCAAAGTTTGAGCAAGCGATTTCAATACGCTCTTTCAACTGTGTTGGGTTGTTTGTACCAGGAGTAGCAACGAATACAATTTCAGCGCCAAGTGTTGCCGCAATTTCAGCGTTTACTTGGTTAGCGAATGGGTGCTTACGAGTAGGTACTAGACCTTCAATCAGAGTAACTTCTGACTCACTGTTGATTTGGTTGTAACGCTCAACGATAGTCTCAAGCAACTCGTCCATTTTCTCTGAGCCGATTAGAGTCTCAGCTGTAGACATTGCTAAAGGTTCAGCAATTTTAAGATCACTGTTGCGACCGATGATAGTAGAAGTTAGATCTGGTAGATCTTCACCACTGCGTGGTTGAGCAATAGGCTTGTAGAAAGAAACGTTTACGCCTTTACGCTCCATAGCGCGTAAAATACCCATGCTCACGCTGGTTAAACCTACGCCAGCACTGATAGGGATAAGCATAATAGTACGGGACATCTGTAAGGTACCTCAAACTATTGGATGCAATCTAAGATATAGATTGGATTGATATAAAGCTTAGTTAATCAGACAAAAATGAATATTTTCTAAGCCCCTATAGAAATCTGGCTAACCGTTAGGTTAGCCAGAGATAAATTAAAGACCTGCTAGAGCTGCGGTATCTTCAGCGATTACCAACTCTTCGTTGGTTGAGATAACCATTGCAGGAATACGGCTGTCAGCTGTAGTGATCACACCTTCGCCACCGAAACGAGCTTTTAGGTTACCTTCGCTGTCTACTTTGATACCAAAGATAGCTAGGCGGTTAAGAACCATTTCACGGATTGGTGCAGAGTTTTCACCAATACCACCAGTAAATACGATAGCGTCTAGACGACCGTCTAGGCTTGCAGTGTAGCCAGCTACGTACTTAGCTAGACGGTGGCAGAATACGTCCATCGCACGAGTTGCTTCTTCTTTAGTACCGTAGTTGTCTTCAACGAAACGACAGTCAGAAGTCACTTCAGTTAGACCTAGAAGACCAGACTCTTTAGTCAGCATGTTGTTGATTTGCTCAACTGAGTAACCAAGAGCGTCGTGTAGGTGGAAAATGATCGCAGGATCGATGTCACCACAACGAGTACCCATCACTAGACCTTCAAGTGGAGTCATGCCCATTGAAGTATCAACCGATTCACCGTTTTTAATTGCACATACAGATGCGCCGTTACCTAGGTGACAGTTAATGATGTTTAGTTCGTTAGCTGGCTTACCTAGACGCTCAGCGGCTTCGCGAGCGATAAATAGGTGAGAAGTACCGTGCATGCCGTAACGACGAACACCGTGTTCTTTGTAAAGTTTGTATGGAAGTGCGTATAAGAACGCTTCTTCAGGCATAGTTTGGTGGAAAGCTGTGTCAAATACAGCAACGTTTTTCAGTGCAGGGAACGCTTTCTGTGCCGCTTTAATACCGATGATGTGTGCTGGGTTGTGAAGTGGTGCTAGCGTTGAGCAGTCTTCGATACCTTGAAGTACAGCATCATCAATTAGAGCAGATTTAGTAAACTTCTCGCCGCCGTGTACAACACGGTGACCGATAGCTTTAAGTTGTGCCGCAAGTTCTGGCTTAGAAGCAAGAATAGTTTCTACGATGAAAGATAGAGCTTCATCGTGTGCAGCGCCTTCACCTAGTTGTGCTTCGTGCTTACCATCAAGTTTCCACTTGATACGAGCTTCTGGAAGGTGTAAACATTCTGCAAGACCAGAAAGATGCTCGTCGCCGTTTTGTGCATCGACAACAGCGAATTTAAGTGAAGAACTACCGCAGTTTAAAACTAAAACTAGCTTAGACATGAGTGACTACCTGTAATAATCGGTTAGGACAAAATCAATGACAAGAATAGTAGATGCATAAGCAGTTGGTACTAATCTTAATCAATAAAGCTTTAACTTCCCTATCTTGAGACGAGACTTCGTCATTGAAATCGTCTGCTGCGTTCCTTGCAGATAAGTCTTAAAGTTGCCTAAATTGTAAATAACAGCAACAATGAGATTGAGAGTCCGCAAAGGATAGCGATAATGGGGTAATATAACAAAAAAAATTTGAATCAATATTAGCTTTTATCAAATTTTTACGTTATTCGTTGAACTATTCAACTATTTTTTAGCGAATTCGCCCAAAAGAGGCGATAACCTGAGAGTGAGGAAGTGGTATGAGCAATCGTGTCGGAATCATCCACAGCTTGAAAGATGGCCAAAAGTACATGCAAGTTTGGCCTATGCGGAAAGAGTTGAACCTTCTTTTTCCGGAAGCGCGAATCATTAAAGCGACCCGCTTTGGTATCAAAGTGATGCCAGCCGTTGCCGCTATTAGCGTGTTAACTCAGATGAGTTTTCAAAATGTTCAAGCTATGCCGCAAGCTGTTGTTGTCGCTTTATTTGCTATTAGCTTACCTTTGCAAGGTATGTGGTGGTTAGGTCATAGAGCAAACACCCAGTTGCCACCAGCTCTGGCAGGTTGGTATCGTGAGATACATGCAAAAATCATTGAAACAGGTTCTGCTCTCGAGCCAATAAAATCGCGACCACGATACAAAGAGCTAGCAATGGTTCTTAATCGAGCTTTCCGTCAGCTTGATAAAACCTCATTAGATCGCTGGTTCTAATTTAACAAATTCATAAAGGCTCTTGTTTCATATGGAGCCTTTTTCATATCTCTTTCTCCGTTGAATTATCTCTCATCAGCAACAAAAAAATTTGCTGAAAACGGTTCATCGTTTTTGTACTTTTTCTTTGTTAACTCAAGACTCTGTTTATTACTCTCTTTTTGTTATTTCTCGGTTAAATGTTTCTTCCATTTACGCATACTTACTGGTAATAATGTTGCTAAGTGCATGCTAATTGCACAATAACTAAAAAACATCACACAACATCAAATAATAATATGCTTTAAATCAAGGAGTTAAGATGAAAGCAAGCAAGGTCATTGCTACCGCCGTTCTAGCCGGAGCTGCATTACTTTCTTCCCACAGCATTATGGCTAAAACCGCTAAAGTGGCGGTTTCACAAATCGTTGAACACCCAGCACTCGATGCAACACGTCAAGGTCTGCTTGATGGCCTAAAAGCAAAAGGCTATGAAGAAGGCAAAAACCTAGAGTTTGATTTTAAAACCGCACAGGGTAACCCTGCAATCGCTGTACAAATTGCCCGTCAGTTTGTAGGTGAAAAGCCAGACGTATTAGTTGGTATTGCAACACCTACTGCGCAAGCTTTAGTTTCAGCAACCAAAACAATTCCAGTGGTATTTACTGCGGTTACTGATCCAGTAGGTGCTAAATTAGTTTCTAAAATGGAACAACCAGGAAAGAACGTTACCGGTCTTTCTGACCTTTCTCCAGTTGAACAACACGTTGAGCTAATTAAAGAAATTATGCCAAACGTGAAATCTATCGGTGTGGTTTACAACCCGGGTGAAGCAAACGCAGTAAGCTTGATGGAACTGCTAAAAACGTCTACTCAAAAACACGGTATTACTCTAGTTGAAGCAACTGCACTGAAAAGTGCGGATGTTCAGTCAGCAACACAAGCGATTTCGGCTAAGTCTGACATCATTTATGCACTTATCGATAACACAGTTGCTAGTGCAATCGAAGGCATGATCGTTGCTGCAAACCAAGCAAAAACACCTGTATTTGGTGCTGCAACTTCATACGTAGAGCGTGGTGCTGTAGCTAGTCTTGGTTTTGATTACTACCAAATTGGTGTACAAACCGCAGATTATGTAGCTGCTATCTTGGAAGGCGCTGCTCCTGGTTCTTTGGATGTTAAAGTTGCTAAAGGTTCTGATTTGGTGATTAACAAGACTGCGGCCGATAAGCTAGGTCTAGAAATTCCTAAATCTGTTATGGATCGTGCAACAAGCGTTAAGTAGCACCATTGTTAAAAGAGTTGGCGTAGCAATACGCCAACTTCATTAAGCAGAAAAGGGAGTATGTATGTCTGCTTTTGCCTTTTTTGGCGCCTTAGAGGTTGGCCTTATCTACGGTCTGGTGGCACTGGGTGTTTACCTGACTTTCCGAGTTCTTGATTTCCCAGATTTAAGTGTTGACGGTAGCTTCCCAATGGGTGCTGCAGTAGCAGCAACAGCGATTGTTGCTGGTATCGACCCATGGATTGCAACGGGCTTAGCAATTATCGCTGGTGCAGCAACTGGCTGGGTTACGGCATTCCTAACCGTTCGTTGTGGAATACTGCATCTGTTAGCATCAATACTAACAATGATTGCTGCGTTTTCAATCAATATCCGCATTATGGGACGTCCTAACTTAGCGCTATTGGGTGAAGATACAATTTTGACACCATTCGAATCCATGGGTGATCCTATGCTGATTCGTCCTCTGGTCGTTGCGGTATTAGTACTGATTTCGGCGTTGTTTGTTGTTCGTTTGCTGAACAGTGACTTTGGTTTGGGTCTTCGTGCAACGGGTGTTAACGCTCGCATGGTTGCAGCGCAAGGTGCAAGCACAGCGTTTTACACCTATTTTTGCTTGGCACTTTCAAATGGTTTTGTTGGCTTTGCAGGTGCGTTGTTTGCACAAACAAACAGCTTCGCTGACGTGACTTCCGGCGTGGGTACCATCGTTGTTGGTTTGGCGGCGGTAATTCTCGGCCAAACACTTATTCCTGGTCGTAAAATTTGGGTGGCAGTAACCGCGGTTATTGTTGGTTCGGTTCTATATCGTTTGGCAGTGGCGTTTGCACTAAGTTCTGGAATGTTTGGATTACAAGCATCAGATTTGAACTTGGTTACCGCAGTGCTTGTTGCGCTGGCGTTAATCATGCCGAAAATGAAAAGGAATCGAAAGCCAAAAAAGGGTAGTGCACCTGCTGAGAAGTCGGTTGTATCTAAGCAGGTTAAGGCGTCAGGAGAAGTATTATGATCCGTTTAGAAGATATTCAAGTTACATTTAATCCTGGCACTATCCTTGAGAACCGCGCGTTAAGAGGCGTTGATCTGCAAGTGCCAGAGCATCAGTTTCTTACCGTTATCGGTTCAAATGGTGCAGGTAAATCAACACTGCTCGGTGCGGTGACAGGCGAAACGCCGATGGTAGGTGGCAAAGTCAATATCGACAATATTGATGTTACTCGTCGTAGTGTTGACCAACGTGCAAGTCTATGTGCTCGCGTATTCCAAGACCCTCTTGCGGGTACTTGTGGTGCGTTAACGATTGAAGAGAATATGGCGCTCGCATACATGCGTGGTAAACGTCGTGGCTGGAAGCATTCGCTTTCTACTAATCGTCGTAAACTCTTTCAAGAACGAATCAGCATTCTTGGCTTAGGCTTAGAAAATCGCCTTGGCGACAACATAGGTTTGCTCTCTGGTGGTCAACGTCAAGCGGTTAGTCTTGTAATGGCAACACTTTCAGACAGTAAGTTGCTTTTGCTCGATGAGCATACAGCGGCACTAGACCCTCGTATGGCTGCTTTCATTATTGATTTAACCAAGAAAATAGTGAAAGAGTTTAACCTGACCGTAATGATGGTGACCCACTCAATGAAAGATGCATTAGCGTGTGGTGACAGAACGGTGATGCTGCACCAAGGTGAAATTGTTCTGGATGTTTCAGGTGACCAACGTGCCAATATGCAGGTTCCAGATTTGCTTGAGATGTTCTCTAAAGTTCGTGGTGAAGAACTGTCTGATGACAGCCTATTGCTGAACTAAACCCTTTATTTGATTAACTATATGTAATCCTCTTTACACCTTGCGAAAGTCGCAAGCTGTGTAAGGAGGATTTTGCTTTTTAAACAACAAGGTAAGTCAATTAAGCAATAGGTATCACTTTTTGTCTGGGATGATATGAACAATCCATGTTGTATTATTGAGATAGATATAAAACAATCGAAATAGATTCCTATAACGATACAATATGCATATATATATGAAATGAAGTGTACTACTCTAAGGACTAAAAGAATTCTCTTCCTTTGTTTTGATACGAAGAAAAGTATATGAAACCAAAAAAAAACTATAAAAAAGTAGTCATTTTTGTACCCTTAGCTTTAGTAATAGCAGTTATTGCTGTAATGGCTTATTCCTATTTAATAGTACTCAATCAGCAGATCCGTACAGAGTACCGAAATGTCAACATCATGCTGCAAAGAGCTGGCAAGATCCTGGTGGCTCTTGACTATGGCTTCACCAGTTATTACGAAACCTCTCTGACTGCTTCTGCCGATTTCAATATTGAGGTGGTTGATGGCGTGTGTCAGTTATCTCCTAAAGAGTCGTCAATTCTTACGCAGAACCTGGCTCATTCGTCTCCACCAATTAACATCAGTTATATGATGGTTGGTGACGAAAAGTACTGTAATGTTACTAGTGATGTCACTGAACTAGCGTTAAGAAAAGTCACATTGGCTCCAATCATTTCATTCCTTCATGATCTCGACGACTATGTTATCGGTGTTCACTATCTCGATGACCATGGTTTTATCATCTCTTCTCCGAAGGAAGCGATCCAAGGTATTACCCAAGAGCAGTTAAATACCATTCGATTAAAGACGTTTTGGCAAGAGGCAGCTCAAAATCCCGATGTTATATCTGTCATTGGTCCTAGTGCATTTAGCGAAGTGTTGATGCAACGTAACAACATGACACTTGCGATGCCAGTATTTGAGAATAAAGAATTCCAAGGTGTAGTCGTTCTGGATGTCAGTGTTGATAAGCTAATCGGAGATTTATCTCCAGTAGCTGGGAAACTAAGGCTGGTTCGCTCCGAATCTCTGCCTTTAGATCGTTCGGTCTATCTGCCCCATAAACTGAATGTCAGCTATACCAACATGGATCACTATCTCTACTACCACTGGGATTGGAAAAATGAGCTGAGTCAGTTTGTCAGTGACATGAGCATGGGGATCACAGTCGTATTGCTTGCGTATTTAGTGACTGTAATAGGCGCATTACATCTTGGTACCCGAGTAGAAAAAAACTACTACGAGAACTTAGCATCCCACGATCCGATGACTGGTGTTTTGAATCGTCGTGGCATGGAAGAGTTTTTAAAGGGCAAAGAGCATAACACCTATCTGTCAATCTCGGTGTTTGATATCGACAATTTTAAATCTATTAACGACACCTACGGTCATGATATCGGTGACAATGTGATTTGCTATTTGGGTGAGCAGATAGAAAAGAGCATTCGTAGCACTGACGCTGTAGCAAGATTTGGCGGTGAAGAGTTTGTGATTTATCTAACGGGCGACGACCGAGATGTGCTGAAAAAAATTATGTTACGTGTTAAGGATGCTATTACAGAGAAATCTTCTAGTGTCGTCGAGCGAGGATTCACGGTGTCTGGCGGTGTTGAGATTATTGAAAGTGCGGAAGGCTGCGATTTCGATAAGCTATTCAAAATCGCAGATGAGAAACTTTATGAAGCTAAAACTACCGGCAAAAACAAGCTGGTGTTTTAGGTAAACTGTTACGCGTATAGTGAATCTCTATAGCGTTTTAAATGTTCAACCATGGCTTCAACGTCATTTTTGACGCGAATTTCTCTAAATAAGTCTGCTGCGTCAGGGTAAGCCTGGCGCAGGTATGAAAACCACTGTTTCACTCGGTTTGGATAGTATTTCGCTTTATCGCCATTGACTTCGAATTCAGAGTATTTAATCAGTAGCTCCACCACTTCATTCCAAGACATAGCTTCATGGTTGTGTTTGACCATATTACCTAAGTTTGGAATATTCAACGCACCGCGACACACCATTAGTGAATCGACGCCAGTGGTCTTTATGCAATCCTGGCCATCTTGATAGCTCCACACTTCGCCATTGGCAATAAGAGGAACAGAAGTTTTCTGGCGGATTTTATCAATGTATTCCCATTTAATTTCGCTTGCCTTATAGCCACCCATCTTGGTTCTGGCATGAACCGTTAGTTCGTCAGCTTTAGCTTGTGATACAGCATCGACAATTTCAAAGCAGTCATCAGGATTTTCCCAACCAAGACGAATTTTTGCTGAGACAGGAATATGTGCTGGAACTGCCTCTCGACAGGCTTTTACGACTTGGTAGATAAGTTCTGGTTGTTGCAATAACGCTGCGCCACCTTTGCTTTTATTGACTGTTTTCGCTGGACAACCGAAGTTGAGATCGATTCCGTATGCACCGAGATTAGCGGCACGAACGGCATTTTCTGCCATCCATTCTGGTTCTTGACCAAGCAATTGAACTTTTACAGGTACGCCGGATTTCGTCGCAGAATCTTGTTTTAGTTCAGGGCAAAGACGATAGAACATGTGATCGGGAAGCGTTTGGTCAATAACGCGTACAAACTCAGTGACACAGAAATCATAGTCATTGATTTCTGTGAGCATTTCGCGCATCAGACTATCTAATACGCCCTCCATGGGGCCTAAAACAACTCGCATACTTAGAACTTATTACTACCGTCAAAAATGGAGGCGAGATTGTAGTGGTATGGCGGTGAAATGTCACGAAATCCGGACTATACCTTGGTAAACGACGGGCTGGAAAAACTATGGAGTTATTCTTTGTTGTGTATTCGACTGCTTTGAATCGAAACTTAGGGATATACACACAAGAACTTATCGGCAAGTTCAGGTTATAATATGGCAATAATCAAAACTATCAAAAGCTAAAAGAGTTTAAATGACTTATCAATTTGTGAATCTGAGTACAGTGGAATGCAGTGAATCTCCTGCTTTTATAGAGGGTGTTGTTCTGGCGGCTAACGTAGCCACAAAGCCTTTAGATCCTGAATCGTGGTTAAGTTCGATATTTGGCGATCAAGCTGAGAGTTTAAAGCCTCTGATTACTGAACAAATTAACGCTCAATATCACGAACTCAAACTTAATGAGTATGGTTTGCATGCTTGGTTAGAGCAGCAAGATTCCGGCTTTGATGAATCGTTATCTGATTTTGCTGAAGGCTTTATGACGTTGTGGCCAACGATTGAACCACTGTGGCAAGAGGTGGCAACCTCTGATGGTTCAATTCGAATGTTACAAGCACTCCTCACCACACTAATGCTTGCTATTGATGAAGATCAGACACATGAGCAAATGAAAGAAGCGGGTTTTACCGACCTGCCAATGCTTGAAAACATGGTGAAACAACTTGATCTTATGATCCATGAAGTCGCATTAGCTGCTGATGAAGTGATGATAGGTGCAAAAACGCAAAACGTTAACCCATATAAAAACATCGGGCGCAACGAAATCTGTCCATGTGGCAGCGGTAAAAAGTTTAAGCATTGTTGCGGAAACTAAAGCCAGAAATTCGAATTTTTCCACATAAGGTTGACATAACAAGGAAGAATCTCAGATATAACTTCCTTACACGAATTGGCTAGGAGCCGAAAGCAATGAAGAAATGGTTTGCTCTTTTAATGTGTAGTTTCTCTGTATTGGCTGCACCGAAAGAGAATTTAAGTGAGCGTCTCGCACTAACGGATGGCTTTAGTGCAAAATTTCAACAACAAGTAATTAGCCCTGATGGTGAAATCGTGATGGATGGTAGTGGGTTAGTTGATATCGCTCGCCCAAGTCTTTTCCGTTGGGAGACTCTTGAACCTGATGAAAACTTGTTGGTTTCTGATGGTAAATCTCTCTGGTACTACAGCCCATTTATCGAACAGGTTACAATCTACAACCAAGAGCAAGCAATGGAACAGACGCCATTTGTTTTGCTGACACGTAATCGTGCGAGCGACTGGGATGCCTATAAAGTTGAACAAGACAACGACGTTTTCACCCTGACGCCGATAGCTGTTGAATCGAATCAAGGTCAATTTCAAATAACGATTGATGATAAAGGTGTGGTAAAAGGTTTTAATGTATTAGAACAAGATGGTCAGAAAAGCTTGTTTAGTTTTAACAGTGTAAAACAGCAAAAGCCGGCAACGAATCGATTCACATTTGAAGTTCCTGAAGGCGTGGAAGTTGATGACCAACGTAACTAACGATGGATCTAGGTAATTGGCACAGTGAGTAACTACTCTTTAGATTTTTCAGGGGATGAAGATTTTCGTCCCCTTGCTGCACGTATGCGTCCACAAACTGTTGACCAATATATTGGTCAGCAACATATATTGGGAGCCGGCAAGCCTTTGCGTAAGGCTTTAGAAGCTGGACAAATTCACTCAATGATTTTGTGGGGGCCTCCTGGTACCGGAAAAACAACATTGGCTGAAGTCGCTGCAAATTATGCTAACGCGGAAGTTGAACGTGTATCTGCGGTGACTTCTGGAGTGAAAGAGATACGTCTAGCGATAGAAAAAGCCAGAGAAAACAAACTGACTGGGCGCAGAACCATATTGTTTGTTGACGAAGTACATCGATTTAACAAGTCTCAACAAGATGCATTTTTGCCTCATATTGAAGATGGAACAGTTACCTTCATTGGTGCTACCACTGAAAACCCATCGTTTGAACTGAACAACGCTTTGCTGTCGCGAGCGCGTGTTTATAAGCTAACTTCTCTGAGTAAAGAAGAAATTCATCAAGCTTTGGAACAGGCGGTGAACGATTCTGAGAAAGGCTTAGGAAGAACCAAAGCTGTATTTAAAGATAACGTATTGGATCGTTTATCGGAGCTGGTTAGTGGTGATGCCAGAATGTCACTGAACTATCTTGAACTGCTCTACGATATGGCAGAAGAAGATGAGCAAGGACAGAAACTGATTACATTGAGCCTGCTTGCTGAAGTTGCTGGTGAGAAAGTCTCGCGCTTTGATAACAAAGGAGATATTTGGTATGACTTAATCTCAGCGGTTCACAAATCCATTCGTGGCTCAAATCCTGATGGTGCTTTGTACTGGGCAGCCCGTATGATTTCAGCAGGGTGTGACCCCTTATATATTGCGCGTCGTCTATTAGCCATTGCATCGGAAGACATAGGTAATGCTGACCCTCGCGCTATGCAAGTGGCGTTATCTGCGTGGGATTGTTTCACGCGTGTTGGTCCGGCAGAAGGTGAAAGAGCGATAGCTCAAGCGATTGTCTATCTGGCTTGTGCTCCAAAAAGTAATGCGGTGTATTCAGCTTGGAAACAAGCGTTATCCGATGCACATAATCTTCCTGAATATGAAGTGCCATATCATTTGAGAAATGCACCAACCAACTTGATGAAAGATTTAGGCTACGGTGCTGGATATCGTTACGCACATGATGAACCTGGCGCATACGCTGCTGGCGAACGCTATTTACCACCTGAAATGAAAGGAACACGCTACTATCAGCCAACAAATCGCGGCTTAGAGACTAAGATAGGTGAAAAGTTAGATTATCTGGCGGATTTAGACGCAAAAAGCCCACAAAAGCGCTATGAAAAATAGTGTCTTTTCGTTATCTTTGACAAGTTATAAATTCAATACGTATGGACTGCTTAAAAAGCAAGCACATACGTCTTTTCGATACTCAAAAGCATAGGATTAACAATGCTGGATTCTAAATTACTTCGTACAGAGCTGGATGAAACAGCTGCAAAACTGGCACGTCGCGGTTTTAAACTCGACGTCGATACTATTCGTACACTTGAAGAACAACGTAAGTCCATTCAAGTAGAAGTTGAAAATTTACAATCCTCGCGTAATTCGATCTCTAAGCAAATCGGTCAATTGATGGCTCAAGGCGACAAAGACGGCGCTGAAGAGATTAAAAAACAAATTGGTTCTTTGGGTGACGACTTAGACGCTAAAAAATCAGAGTTGGATGCTGTTCAAGCTCAACTTGAAACCATCACTCAAACAGTACCAAACGTGCCAGATGATTCGGTACCAGATGGTAAAGATGAGAACGACAACGTAGAAGTTGCACGTTGGGGTGAACCAAAAACTTACGATTTCGAACTGAAAGATCACGTAGATCTCGGTGAAATGGGTGGTGGTCTGGATTTCGCTAGTGCAACAAAAATTACGGGTGCACGTTTTATCGTGATGAAAGGTCAATTTGCTCGTCTACATCGTGCGATTGCTCAGTTTATGCTAGATCTTCACACTGAAGAGCATGGTTATACAGAAATGTATGTTCCTTACCTCGTCAATGCTGAAAGTTTGTTTGGTACTGGTCAGCTTCCTAAGTTTGGCAAAGATCTGTTCCATACAGAGCCGCTAACTGAAAAAGTGAATGACGAAGAACCACGTAAATTCTCTCTGATTCCGACGGCTGAGGTCCCTGTTACCAACCTAGTTCGTGACACCATTACCGATGAAGCTGATCTACCGTTGAAAATGACGGCTCATACACCTTGTTTCCGTTCAGAAGCGGGTTCATACGGTCGTGATACTCGTGGTTTGATCCGTATGCACCAATTTGACAAAGTAGAGTTGGTTCAAATTACTCGACCTGAAGATTCAATGGCAGCACTTGAAGAACTGACTGCACACGCTGAGAAAGTACTTCAACTTCTAGAACTTCCTTACCGTAAAGTCGTTCTTTGTGCAGGTGACATGGGCTTTGGTTCTCGTAAGACTTACGATCTAGAAGTTTGGGTACCAGCACAACAAACTTACCGCGAGATCTCTTCATGTTCAAACATGTGGGATTTCCAAGCTCGTCGTATGCAAGCTCGTTTCCGTCGTAAAGGCGAGAAAAAACCTGAACTTGTGCATACACTAAATGGTTCTGGTTTGGCTGTTGGTCGTACAATGGTTGCGATTCTTGAAAACAACCAACTTGCAGACGGTCGTATCGAAGTTCCAGCGGTACTTCAGAAGTACATGGGTGGCGCAACTCATATTGGTTAATCTTTATTAACTGATTAAGCAATTATCACTAAACACCGAATTCGAAAGAGTTCGGTGTTTTTTTATGCCTTCGTGTTTAGACTGTTTATTGAGAGTTAAAATTTGTATTTAAGCAATAATATTGCTTCGGCGAATATACTTCTTTGGGGTTAGCATGTTCGTTACTGTTTGGAGCAGGTTTGCACACAGTTAGTGCGCTACAGATTCACTCAATAAAACTAAGTAAATGATTTATATAGGTAAAAATTTTGGCATCGGTATTGCTATAAAGAAATCAACCAAATCTGATTATAGTTAACTTGCCCAAGTTAATGGTTATAGGCAAAGGCGCCTTACTTCTTAAAGAAGTAAGGCGCCTTTTTATTTGTCATAAGAGCAGGGAAGTGATGATGGCAGTAAACAAAATTCAATCCACATGCCCCTATTGTGGTGTTGGTTGCGGAGTGACGGCGAACAAAGATTCGATTGTAGGTGATAAGCAACATCCTGCGAATCAGGGCGCTTTATGTGTTAAAGGCTCAGCGTTAAAAGAAAGCTTAGCCATGCCATCTCGCCTTCTGTATCCAAAAATGAAGGGCAGAGAAATTTCTTGGGATCAGGCAAGTGATGAGATCGCATTCAGAATCCATCAAGCCGTGATTAACCACGGCCCAGACTCAGTGGCGATGTATGTTTCCGGACAGATACTGACGGAAGATTACTACGTAGCGAACAAACTGATGAAAGGCTACGTAGGCAGCGCAAACATCGATACCAACTCACGTCTCTGTATGTCTTCGGCGGTAGCCGCCCATGTGAGAGCGTTCGGTGAAGATGTTGTACCGGTCAACTACGACGACATCATGCATACAGATTTGTTAGTGCTCGTTGGAGCGAATACGGCTTGGACACACCCTGTATTGTTTCGTCGTATTCAACAAGCCCGTGAAAACAATCCCGAATTAAAACTGGTGGTCATTGACCCAAGAAGAACCGTCACCGCTGAACAGGCAGACTTGCACCTTGCGATCGAAAACGATGGTGATGTCTTGCTATACAACGGTTTAATTCGTTTTTTGATTGATAACGATGCGCTGAACGAAAGTTTTATCGATGCGTCTACTGAAGGCTTTTCCGAGCTGTTCAATGAAGTGAAATCTGAGCGTTATACCTTAGAAAGTGTTGCTCGTTCACTCGGTTTGAATACCAGTGATGTTGGAACTTTTTATCGCTGGTTTAGTAACAAGCCAAAAGCGCTGACTCTATTTTGCCAGGGTGTAAATCAGTCAGAAACCGGCGTTGATAAAGGTAACGCAATTATTAATGCACACCTTGCTTGCGGAAAAATTGGCAAGCAAGGAAGCGGTCCATTTTCACTGACCGGACAACCCAATGCGATGGGCGGAAGAGAGGTTGGAGGGCTAGCAAACCAGCTCGCTGTGCATCGTGGTTTTGATGTTGAATCCGTACGTTTGGTTCAAGAATTTTGGCAGTCACCATCGATTGCTAACAAACCGGGTTTGAAGGCTGTAGATCTCTTTGATGCGGTCGAAGCAGGGAAAATCAAAGTGCTTTGGGTGATGGCAACGAACCCTGTGGTTTCTTTGCCTAATAGTGATCAAGTGCGTAGAGCCCTTGAGCAATGTGAATTTGTTGTGGTTTCTGATATCACAGAGCAGAGTGATGTGGCTGCGTATGCAGATCTCGTATTACCTGCCGCAGGTTGGGGAGAAAAGCAGGGTATGGTGACGAACTCAGAACGTCGCTTGTCTCGTCAACGCGCCTTTTTACCTGCTCCGGGTGAAGCAAAACCAGACTGGTGGGCAATTACCCAAGTGGGGCAGAAACTTTGTGAAAAACTCGATTGTGAGTCAGGTTTTGAGTTTAAGAGCGAAGCTGATGTTTTCCGTGAGTTTGCAGGGTTAAGCTCGATCAACACCCATTCACATTACCTGTTCGATCTGTCTAAGTTCGCTTCAATTTCAGATGACGAATACGCAACTTGGCAGCCGACGCAGTGGCCACTAGATAGCGAAGCGCCTTATCGTGATGGCGTATTTTCTACCGCTTCGGGGAAAGCCCAATTTGTAGCGGTAAAAGCACTTGTGGAAGCTAATCATGGCTGGTGGCTAAATACGGGTAGGCAGCGTGACCAATGGCACACCATGACTCGTACAGGGCATGTTGCCAAGCTTGCTGCCGGTGAAGTTGAGCCAACGATTTATGTCAATAAACTCAGCGCGGAGACAATAGGTTTAAAAGAGGGCTATTGCGCAGCACTTCGCAGCGTTTCCGATGAATCAGACTCGTGCATTTTCGTTAAGGTGAAGTTTGACGACGGTCTGTCTGGCAAGCAGCTATTCATGTCAATGCATTGGGCTGGACGCTACAGCGCGCAGTCTCAAGTTAACCGCACGGTTTCAAGCATTGTTGACCCTATTTCAGGTCAACCGGCATTCAAGTCTTCGAACGTTCACATTGCTCCTGTGCAAATGCAAAGCTTCGGTCTGTATGTTGGACAAGAGAGGGACTTACCTTGTAGTGACTATCGCAGTTGCCAGGTGGATGACGGCGGCATTGTGGTCCGTTTTGCAAACCTGACTGCTTTAGACAAATCCATGTTTGCGATTAACCAAGGTGAGAAAGTTTTCCGCTGGGATCTGCCTGATGGTTGGATGATGGTGATTGGTCGTCAAACGGGCAATCAGCCGCTAATGACAGTAACCGGTGTGGTGCTTGTTTCTCCTCAACCATTGGAACAAGACTACAACGCCATCACATCGCTTATCGGTCAGCCCCTTAGCCTCAATTCCATCATCTCCATAGCGGGTGAAAAAGCACAAAGTCAGTTGGTGTGTAGTTGTTTTCGAGTCACAGATAAGCAGATCCAAAATGCCATTGAGCAGGATGGCTGCGTCACGTTAAATCAGCTGCAATCCAAACTGAAATGCGGCTCAAATTGCGGTTCATGTGTGCCCGAAGTGAACAAGATTCTTAAAAGTTATCAAACAATTGCTGTGAGCAAGGCATAAGGAGTTTGCGATGAAAATGCGATCCCACACAACCGTTCGTACACCAGAAAGCTTTACTGTACATGAACGTCATTATTGTGAAACGCCTACTTTGACTCGCCGCAGTTCTTCGAGTGACAAACAAGGCTTTGTTTATCTTGTTGGAGCAGGACCGAATGATCCTGATTTATTAACGGTGAAAGCGCTGAAAGTGATTCAAACAGCCGATGTTGTCGTTTATGACCGATTGGTTGGGCGTGACATTCTCGACCTTGTTAATCCTGACGCGGAGATGGTTTATGTCGGCAAGCGCTGTGGATTACCAAGTCTTAAGCAGGAGGAAACCAACCGCTTGCTGGTAGAGTTTGCACAGAAAGGATTACAAGTTGTGCGTTTAAAAGGTGGAGACCCATTTATTTTCGGTCGTGGTGGTGAAGAAGCGCTGGAATTGGTTAAGCACAATATCGCTTATCAGGTGATTCCGGGGATTACCGCAGCTATTGGCTGTTCGTCCAGTGCGCTTATTCCTCTCACGCACCGTCAGGTTGCTCGCAGTGTTACTTTAATTACAGGTCAGGTAGTGACAGGGGCTTTGCCTGCATGGGCTGGGCTGGTAGCCAGTGGTCAAACTCTGGTGTTCTATATGGGGCTTGAGAATGCAAATTCGATTCAAGAAGGCTTAATGCAGCACGGTCTATCGGCGGACACTCCGGTCGCTGTGGTTGGGCAAGGCTGTTCTGTAAATCAAACTGTGGTGACTTTCGAGCTTCATCAACTTACACAAACGGCCGAAGACCTAAAAGGTTTAAGTCCGGCATTGATTATTATGGGCGATGTCGTCAAGCTTAGAGAGCAGTTAATTCAGACCGCGCAAACGACACGTATGCAAGCGGAATCTGCGTATTTATAAACTGTCCTATTACTAATGATCAGTAAGCGATGAGGTTGTCATGAGCATAATTAAAGAGTGTATTCGAACCGTTGGACGAGGAGAGCGAGGAAGAAAGCCGCTTTCATTTGATCAAGCATTTCAGGTGATGGACGAATATCTCAGTGGCGAATTCGACGATGATCAGATGGCGATGTTACTTATGCTGATACGAGTACAGAACGAAACCAATGATGAAATTGCAGGATTTGTGAAAGCCTTTCAGTCTCGTGTTCCTAATTTGGGCGCTGATATCGACTGGCCTTGTTACGCTGGTAAACGAGCATCGGCGGGTAAACCATGGCATTTATTAGCTGCGAAAATTCTTGCCGATAACGGATTCAAAGTGCTTCTTCATGGTTATAACGACAAGCCCGCATCCCGTGAGCACGCGGAAGATTACCTGCCTACTTTCGGTATTCCAATGGCATCAGATACTGAACATGCACAGCTTTTACTTCAAACAGTCGGTATTGCTTATCTTCCATTGAACGCTTTTGCACCTCAAGCAGAGCTGATGATCAGTTGGAAGAACCGTTATGGTTTAAGAACGCCAATTAACACAGTAGTGCGCGCTCTAAACCCTGGCGGTGGCAAGATTGGGATTCGAGGAAGCTTTCATCCAGGTTTTCAACAATTGCACGCTGAAGTGGAGCATGTGATTGGTAAGACATCTCACGCCGTTATTTCGTTTAAAGGCGTCTCTGGAGAGTCCGAATACAATCCTAAAGTGAGCCAAACTGTTTGGCTGAGTCAGCCAACAGGCGTTGAGTCTTTTTATTGGCCTGAACAGTACATATCGGAAATCGAAACATTAGCGGTATGCCCGATGAAAACGCCCGCAGAAGAGATGTCGATGATGGCAAATACTGTGGTATCAACTATGGCGGCGGTACTCTTTGCCGAGCTTCATGACAGAGAGAAGGCGTTTGAAAGTGCGTACACATACTGGAAGGCTTATGTGCTTTCTCACGGATAATCTCTCTGCTCAGTATTTTATACCTATAAAGTGGTATGGATTTTTACTTAATGCCTGTAACGTATTGTTTTTAATTAAATAAAAATCAAATTTAAAACTGGTACATTCTTTGCTCAATTGAATATAGGGTTCAATGAATACAGGGAATGGTTATGTCTCTTTCAACAACGTCTCAACCAGTGATAGTTTGTAGTGATAGCATCAGTGATCAAGCGGGTCTCAGCGCTAAACTTGCTCTTCATTATGACCATATTGTTGCGTGTCAGTTGGTACAACTAGAGCAAATGGTTGGGCGTGAAAAACGCTCAACCGTGGTTGTATCTTGGCGCCAGCCAACCGCTGAACTGCGTTTGATTGTTGAATTCTGCAAGGATAAACAAGTTCCTCTTCTTGTGATTCTTAAGCAGCTAAATTCTAATGATATCAATAGACTGCCAGAGTCTAACGACTTTGTTATCCTGCCTTTTGATTCATCTTTTGACCTAAAGCCTTGGATAGAGTATTCCGTTCAGGTTCGCGAAAAAAGCATAGCGCTGCAAAAAGAAATTCATCAGCTCACTTCTAAGTTAGAAGAGAGAAAATGGATTGAAAAAGCCAAAGGGCTATTGATGAGAATGCATGCTCTTGATGAAGAGAATGCTTACCGCGTATTAAGAAGTTCAGCGATGCAATCGAGCCTAACCATGGCGCAGGTCGCAAAGAATGTGATTCATACCTTTGATAGTATTAGTGCTAATTAATACTTTGGGGGTAGAGGAAAATTGTTCATTTGGTGCAGGTTGCACTTAGAAATGCAGATTAATCCTCATAAAAATAAGTGTTGTGTTTTAAGTGATTGAAAAATAGTAACTATAAAAATTGGCATATAAATTGGATTACTATTTTTAGACAAAATTTGGTGTAAGTTGTGAAACTTATGTTCTGACATCATCAACGGCGGTGATGAAAGAAATAGCAAAGGCGCTACTGCTCATTCGGGCAGTAGCGCCTTTTTGTTTTTGGGTTCGTTATAAGGAAAGGGAGTATTGCTATGCAATATATCAAGCCATGGATGCGCACTTTAGTGCTAGGCGCTTCACTTGCAACTTCAGCTTCACTGATCAGTACCCATGCGTACGCACAAATCGGTGAGCCTGAAATTGAAGACTTAAAATTTGGCTTTATTAAGCTGACGGATATGGCTCCACTTGCTGTGGCTTATGAGCAAGGCTTTTTCGAAGATGAAGGCTTGTACGTTACTTTGGAAGCTCAAGCAAACTGGAAAGTGTTATTGGATCGCGTCATTGACGGTGAGTTAGATGGCGCTCACATGCTGGCGGGTCAGCCTCTAGGCGCCACTATTGGTATTGGGACCAAGGCAGAAATTGTTACCGCATTTAGCATGGATTTGAATGGCAATGCCATTACCGTATCCAACAACACTTGGGAGCAGATGAAGCCATTTCTTGCTAAAGAAAGTGACGGAAAAATTGCTCACCCAATTAAAGCGGATGCTTTAAAGCCGGTAGTGACGAAATATCGCGACCAAGGTAAATCGTTCAATATGGGTATGGTATTCCCAGTTTCTACACATAACTACGAGTTACGTTACTGGCTAGCCGCTGGTGGCATCAATCCAGGCTATTACGCTCCGGCTACAGGTGATAATAGTGGTCAGCTAAAAGCGGATGTTTTGCTGAGTGTGACACCACCTCCTCAAATGCCATCAACGATGGAAGCGGGCACCATTGAAGGTTACTGCGTCGGTGAACCGTGGAACCAACAAGCAGTGTTCAAAGGTATCGGTGTTCCTGTTGTCACGGATTACGAGATCTGGAAAAACAACCCAGAGAAAGTTTTCGGTGTATCAAAAGCTTGGGCTGAAAAGTACCCGAATACCCATTTACGTGTAGTAAGAGCGCTAATTCGTGCGGCGTATTGGTTGGACGAAAATAACAACGCCAACCGCCAAGCAGCCGTGAATCTGTTAGCGAAAAGCCAATACGTAGGTGCGGATGCAGAAGTGATTGCCAACTCAATGACAGGTACGTTTGAGTACGAGAAAGGCGATAAGCGTGAAGTGCCAGATTTCAACGTATTCTTCCGCCACAACGCAACTTACCCATATTACAGCGATGCGATTTGGTATCTAACACAGATGCGCCGCTGGGGACAAATTCCAGAGCAGAAAACGGATGACTGGTACATGCAAGTTGCTAAGGAAGTTTATCGTCCAGACATCTATCAACAGGCCGCTCAATCTCTGATTGAAGATAGCACCCTAACTGCGAAAGATTTTCCTGATTTCAACAAAATGGATGGGTTCCGCGAGCCGCAAAAACACTTTATCGACAACATCGTTTATGACGGTCATCAGCCAAATGCATATCTAGAGAAGTTCTCTATTGGCTTGAAAGGTAAAGACAAAGTTTAAGTGTCAGTCTTGGAGGCACTTAGGTGCCTCCAAGCAAAAAGATTCACATGGAAGTCGTAGGGCGAACAGACCCTAAAAGCCAAGGAGTTTGCTATGTCGAGCAATGTTATTTCACTGATTCCGAGCCGCACACAGGTTGTCAGCCGCAGCAAAATGTTGCTATGGCCATTACTGGGAATCTGCTTTTTTCTGATGTTCTGGCATTTGGCTGCCAAACAGGTCGAGACCTCATTGGGCGCTCTGCCTGGGCCGGTGCAAACTTTTACTCAGTTTACCAACCTGATTGATGAACATTTACAGGAGCGTGAAAAAGAGCACGCTTTTATCGAAAAACAACACAAGCGCAATGAAGCCAAACTGGCGAAGGATCCAAATGCAGAAGTGAAGATTCGCCCGTACACAGGTAAACCAACCTTTTTTGACCAGATCGGTACCAGCCTTGTAACTGTGGCGGCGGGATTTATGTTGGCTTCGGTTATCGCGATTCCGCTTGGCATCGTACTGGGTCTTAACCAAGGGATGTATCAAGCGTTTAACCCAATTATTCAACTGCTTAAACCGGTATCACCACTCGCTTGGTTGCCTATTGTGACCATGGTGGTGAGTGCGACATATGTCAGTGATGACCCGTTGTTTGCGAAATCTTTTGTGAATTCTCTATTTACCGTTGCGCTTTGTAGCTTGTGGCCAACGCTGATCAACACTGCTGTGGGCGTGACCAGTGTGGATAAAGACCTGTTGAACGTAAGTAAGGTGTTACGCCTTTCTTGGTGGGCACACATTCGTACTATCGTACTGCCGTCAGCCATTCCAATGATTTTCACCGGATTACGTCTCTCTCTTGGTATCGCTTGGATGGTTTTGATCGCCGCTGAAATGTTGGCGCAAAACCCAGGCTTAGGAAAATTTGTGTGGGATGAATTCCAAAATGGCAGCTCAGCTTCTCTGGGCAGAATCATGGTGGCGGTATTTGTGATTGGTTTTATCGGTCTGCTACTCGACAGAGGCATGCTCAAACTGCAAAAACGCCTGTCTTGGAACAAACAACAAGAGCTTCGCTAAGGGAGAATTCTCATGTCAAAAGCATTTTTAGATTTATCACAACTCGGCATGCGTTTCCCAACGCCACAAGGTGAATTTGTGGCTCTGAAAAACGTCAATCTTCAGATTCAAAAGGGCGAGTTTGTATCATTAATTGGGCATTCAGGCTGCGGTAAGTCAACAGTATTAAACCTCGTGGCTGGGCTGCATAACCCGACCGATGGAGGGGTAATTCTGGACGGGCGTGAAGTTGATGGCCCAGGGCCAGAGCGTGCTGTTGTGTTCCAGAACCACTCTTTATTGCCTTGGCTAACCGTTTATCAAAACGTTGAACTGGCTGTTAAGCAAATCGCTAAGGGTAAGTCAAAAAGTTGGGTCAAAGAGCAGGTGGACCACTATCTGAATCTGATTCAAATGGATCACGCGGCAGATAAAAAACCTGATGAAATTTCAGGCGGCATGAAACAGCGCGTAGGTATTGCTAGAGCGTTGGCTTTGCAGCCAAAAGTGTTGCTTATGGATGAGCCGTTTGGTGCTTTGGATGCGTTAACACGTGCTCGTCTACAAGACGCCACCATGGAAATTCAGGCTGAATTGAACAATACCGTCATCATGATTACTCACGATGTGGATGAAGCGGTACTGCTATCAGACAAGATCATCATGATGACTAATGGTCCTGCTGCAACTGTGGGCGAAGTGCTTGAGATTGAACTACCAAGACCTCGTGATCGAGTGGCATTAGCGGACAACCCGACGTATCAAAAATATCGTCAATCTGTACTGCGCTTTTTGTATGAAAAGCAAACGAAAACTGAGGCAGCTCAAAAGGTTGCTGCTCCTATGGCAAAAACGGCTTAAGGAAGAATCTCATGATGGAACATATCGTTATTGTCGGCAATGGAATGGTTGGACATCACCTAGTTGCTAAATTGGTCGAGCAGCAAGCTCATTTGGAAAAACGTATTACGGTTATTGGTGAAGAGCGTTTCATCGCTTATGACCGAGTTCAACTGTCATCGCTGTTCTCTGGCAAGTCACACGAAGACTTAATGCTGAGCAGTGAAGAGTGGTATCAAAAACACGGAATCAATTTGATTTTGGGCAGTGAAGTAACCGCCATTAACCGTGTACAGAAAAGCATCATCTTAGATGGTGATGATGTGTTGGGTTATGACACGCTTGTGCTAGCCACCGGTTCTTATCCATTTGTACCGCCAGTGCCAGGGTATGAGCGTGACGGTATCTTTGTCTATCGTACACTCGATGATTTGTCATCGATCCGCAGTGCTTGTGATAAAGCAAAAACTGGCGCGGTGATTGGCGGTGGTTTGCTTGGTCTTGAAGCGGCGAACGCATTGCGTCTTCTCGGTGTGGAAACACACGTTATTGAGTTTGCGCCTCGCTTAATGCCTGTCCAACTAGACGATGGGGCAGGTTCGGTTCTGAAAGAGAAAATCGAAAAACTGGGTCTAAAAGTGCACACATCAACGGCAACAGAAAAGATCATTGATGGTGAAACAGCGAAGCACCGTATGGTGTTTAAAGATGCACAACCTCTTGAAGTGGATGTGATTGTCTTCTCAGCTGGTATTCGCCCGCAGGATGCTCTTGCTCGTCAGTCTGGACTCGAGATTGGAGAGCGCGGTGGTATCGTCATTAATGACAGCTGCCAAACCAGTGATGCAAACATTTACGCGATTGGTGAATGTGCACTTTGGCAACAACGTATCTTCGGTCTGGTTGCACCGGGATATGCAATGGCGCGTGCGGTTGCTGGACAAATTATGGGACAAGGTGGTGATTTCACTGGCGCAGATATGAGTACCAAACTCAAACTTCTGGGTGTAGATGTGGCATCGATTGGCGATGCGCAAATGCAAACCGAAGGTGCTCAAGAGTTAGTACTTCAAGATACCTGCAGCGGTAGTTACAAAAAACTGGTGGTTGACCAAAGTGGTACTCAGCTTTTAGGTGCAATTCTTGTCGGTGATAACTCTGATTACGACGCGCTATTACAAGCGTACTTAAACAAAACGGTATTGCCAGAGCATCCGGCTTATTTGCTGTTTGATACTTCATCGCTCAGTGGCGAAGTATCAGACGATACTATGATCTGTTCTTGTCATAACGTGACGAAAGGTACGCTAGTAAAAGCCATTCATGCAGGCGCCGTTGAACTGAATGACTTGAAAGCGGTAACCAAAGCAGGTACTGGCTGTGGCGGCTGTTCTAGCATGGTGAAATCCGTTCTCGATGCAGAGTTGGTCGCTATGGGTATGGAAGTGAACAATCACGTTTGTGAGCACTTTGAGTATTCGCGCCAAGAGCTCTTCCACATCTGTCAGGTAGAAGAGATTAAAGACTTCGATACTTTGCTGGAAAAACATGGTCATGGTTTAGGGTGTGATTTATGTAAACCAACAGCGGCGTCAGTTTTCGCTTCGCTATGGAACGAACATATTATGGAACCGAAACTCAGTCGTTTGCAGGATACCAATGACGCTTTCATGGCAAACATGCAGAAAGACGGGTCTTACTCGATTGTTCCTCGTGTTCCGGGGGGTGAAATTACGCCGGACAAACTGATTGTTCTGGGTGAAGTGGCTAAGAAATACGACCTTTACACTAAGATCACTGGTGGACAGAGGGTCGATCTGTTTGGTGCGCAAATGGAACAGTTACCTGAAATCTGGCGTGAACTGATTAACGCAGGTTTTGAAACTGGACATGCCTACGGTAAATCACTACGTACTGTGAAGTCTTGCGTTGGTTCAACATGGTGTCGCTACGGTGTGGACGATTCCGTCGGCTTGGCGATTGAGTTAGAAAACCGTTACAAGGGTCTACGTTCACCACACAAACTCAAATTTGCTGTATCGGGTTGTACTCGTGAATGTGCCGAAGCACAAAGCAAAGATATTGGTGTGATAGCAACTGAAAATGGTTGGAACCTTTACGTTTGTGGTAACGGTGGTATGCGTCCACGTCACGCAGATCTGCTGGCATCCGACCTTTCAAAAGAGCAGCTAATTGCACTGATTGACCGTGTCCTTATGTTCTATGTTCGTACTGCCGATAAATTGCAACGTACATCGGTATGGCTGGAGAACTTAGAGGGTGGATTGGACTACCTAAAACAAGTGGTCATCGATGACTCTCTAGAGTTGTGTGAACAGTTAGAGCAGCAGATGTCCCATGTGATCAATTCTTACCAATGTGAGTGGAAGAGTACGGTGGAATCCGAAGAAAAATTGCGTAAATTCCGCCCATTTATTAACCACCAAGAGGGAAGCATGGCTCTGCCATATCAACGTATACGCGAACAGCGCATCCCAGTAGTTCAGGAGCTTTAATCATGATGGAACGTATTTGTAAACTGGATGACTTAATGCCTTTGCAAGGGTGTGGCGCTTTGATTGGCGGTGAACAAGTCGCGCTGTTTTTTGTTCCCCATACGGAGCAGCAAGTCTTTGCGGTACAAAACTGGGATCCAATTGGACAGGCAAACGTAATTAGCCGAGGCATTGTGGGTGATGTAAAAGGAGAGCTTTGTGTGGCTTCTCCTCTTTACAAGCAGCACTTTAAACTTGAAACCGGTGAGTGCGTAGAAAAACCAGAATTTCAGTTAAAAACGTGGTCCGTGTTTATCAAAGAAGGAGAAGTGTATCTAGCAAGCTCAAATGTTGTTGCTGCTTAACCACACTTTGGTTAAACGCCATGGATTCAAACCCATGGCGTTTTTTTATTGATTAAAACACTCGGGTGTATTTAGCGCAGACTTAATCGCCGTGAGCAATTTATTGAGGTGCTCAGGCTGACTAATGTAAGGTGGCATGATGTAAATCAGGCGTCCGAAAGGTCGAATCCATACTCCCAATTCGACAAACAGCGCCTGTATGATTTCCATATTGACTGAGTGATGTGTCTCTATCACACCAATCGCGCCTAAATATCGCACCTGTTTCACTTGCTCAAAGGCTTCGAACTTCACTAATTCCTTAGCAAAGAAAGATTCGATCTGTTGTACTTGCTGCTTCCACTTCCCGCTTGCGATGATATCTAGGCTGGCAGAAGCCACTGCACAGGCTAGGGGATTGCCCATGAAAGTGGGTCCGTGCATAAAGCAACCCGCTTCGCCACCACAAACCGTATCGGCGACTTTCTTGGTTGTGAGGGTAGCGGAAAGTGTCATGTACCCCCCCGTTAGTGCTTTCCCTAGGCACAATATGTCCGGTTGGACTTCTGCATGTTCACACGCAAACAGTTTCCCAGTACGACCAAAGCCGGTCGCAATTTCATCCAGTATCAACAGTAGGTTGTACTCGTCACAAAGCTGTCTAACTCGGCGTAGAAATTCAGGGTGATAGATACGCATCCCCCCTGCGCCTTGTACGATTGGCTCTAATATCACAGCAGCTAGCTGTGAGTGATGCTGGGCTATTTTCTCCCGAAAATCATCGATGTCGGATTCATCCCAAGGCTGCCAAAAACCACCTTGAGGTGACTGAGCAAAGATATGTTGTGGCAGAAAACCTTTATAGAGGTTGTGCATCGAATTATCAGGGTCAGTCACCGACATAGCGGCAAAGGTATCACCATGATAACCATGACGCAGCGTAAGGAATTTTGAGCGGCTTTCGCCTTTGGCGTGCCAATACTGCAAAGCCATTTTCAGGCTTACTTCGACCGCCACTGAACCAGAATCAGCCAGAAAAACGTGCTGCAAATTGTTAGGCGCTATGGCAAGCAGCTTTTTACATACATCAATCGCAGGTTGATGAGTAATTCCGCCGAACATCACGTGTGACATCTTATTGATTTGGTCGTGGGCTGCTTGATTGAGCTCTGGATGATTGTAGCCATGAATTGCCGACCACCACGAAGACATACCATCCACCAGCGCCGTTTCATCTTCCAAATACAGGTAAACACCTTGTGAATGACTCACTGGATAGCAGGTCAGAGGTGTGAGAGTTGAAGTATAGGGATGCCAGATGTGCTGGCGATCAAAGGCTAAATCCATGCTATAAACTCGCAAATAAAATGATTAATAAATAATCTAACGTAAACTTTATGATCTTCGTTGTGTTGACAGTCTATCGTGTGTCGTTAGACTAACCAAGCATAAATGCCTAGATATGTTCGGATTTTGTTCGAGCAGGTAAGTGGAAACTCGCTAAGTAAATAGGTGCCACGCGCAGTCAGGCAAACAACAATAATTTTGATAAGGATTACACGTGGAAGTTCGTCATAACTGGACTGTGTCTGAAGTAAAGGCACTGCTTGAAAAACCATTCATGGATCTGCTGTTTGAAGCTCAGTTGGTTCATCGTCACTATCAGCCTCATAACTATGTCCAAGTAAGTACTCTGCTTTCCATCAAAACAGGTGCTTGTCCGGAAGATTGCAAATATTGCCCTCAAAGTGCGCATTACCGCACCGACGTAGAAAAAGAGCGTTTAATGGAAGTAGAGCGTGTGCTTGATGCAGCGCGTAAGGCGAAAAATTCAGGCTCGACTCGATTCTGTATGGGTGCGGCTTGGAAAAATCCAAAGAGCAGAGATATGCCTTATCTGAAGGAGATGATTTCTGGCGTTAAGAATATGGGATTAGAAACCTGTATGACACTTGGCATGCTGAATGCAGATCAGGCTAATGAACTGGCTGAAGCTGGGCTTGATTACTATAACCATAACCTCGATACCTCGCCTGAATACTACGGAAACATCATTACTACCCGAACCTATCAAGACCGCTTAGATACCCTTTCACATGTTCGTGATGCGGGAATGAAGATCTGTTCTGGTGGCATTATCGGTATGGGTGAAAGCACTAACGACAGGGCAGGTTTGTTGGTCGAACTGGCTAACTTATCGGTTCAGCCAGAAAGCGTGCCAATTAACATGCTGGTGAAAGTGAAAGGCACACCGCTTGAAGATGTGGAGGATGTAGAACCTTTTGATTTCATCCGCCTCATTGCTGTGGCTCGTATCATGATGCCTAAGTCGGCAGTTCGACTGTCTGCGGGTCGTGAAAAAATGAATGAGCAAATGCAAGCTCTGTGTTTTATGGCGGGCGCTAACTCAATTTTCTATGGCTGCAAGTTGTTAACGACACCAAACCCAGCCGAAGACAGCGATATGTTGCTATTTAATAAGCTGGGCATTAATAGTCAGCAAGTCGTTCAGAAGCCTGATGAGATTGCAGAAAACGAACTGTTGGATCGTGTTGTAGAACGTGTAGCGTCTCGCCCAACGGCAGACGATTTATTCTATGACGCTACAGTTTAAATCTCGCGTTCAAGGGGCATTGCTGGAAAGGGAAAACTTGGGACTAACGCGCTCACTGAATGTGTTAGATGCTGGTAATCAAGTTTCGACTCGTTGTGGTGATGCCCTGTTTGTTAACTTCTCCAGCAACGATTATCTAGGTTTAGCTTCGGATAAAGAGCTGGTGGAAGCGTGGCAAAAAGGGCTGGATATTTACGGCGCTGGTAGTGGTGCATCCCCTTTGGTTACAGGTTTTTCTCCGGCACACGCTAGTTTGGAGAATGCGCTTTGTGAATGGCTAGGGTTTGAAAGAGCAGTGTTGTTTGGTTCGGGTTTTAGCGCCAATCAAGCGTTGCTTTTTGCTCTGATGCGCAAAGGAGACCTGTTACTGCAAGATAAGCTGAATCATGCATCTTTAATGGAAGCTGGAATGCTGTCTGAAGCAACAATGAAGCGCTTCAAGCACAACGATGTTCAACACCTCTCTAAGCTACTTTCGGGTGATGAAAATACACTGGTGGTAACGGAAGGGGTGTTTAGCATGGATGGCGATTTGTCGCCGCTTACCTATATCCATCACATCACTCGCAATAACGCATGGTTAATGGTTGATGATGCTCACGGCGTTGGCGTTCTCGGTGAATACGGTGCAGGCAGTTGTAATTCCGTGGGTATCAAACCAGAAATATTAGTGGTGACTTTTGGCAAGGCTTTTGGGCTGTCTGGAGCCGCTATTTTATGTAGCGCAGAATTGGGTAACTACCTCACGCAGTTTGCTCGTCACCACGTTTATTCAACAGCCATTCCTCCTTCTCAGGCGTTCGCGATCACTCATGCTATTGGCATGATACAAACGCAAGAGTGGCGTCGAGAAAAACTGAGAGAGCTTTCCATCGTGTATGACGAACAGCTTCAGTCTGTAGAAGGCTATGTGAAAACCGCTACTCCGATCAAACCTTTCATCTTAGGCACTGCTGAGAAGGCTATAAACGCCTCATGCCAATTAAAAAATGAGGGATTTTGGATGACGGCTATCCGCCCACCTACTGTTCCTGAAGGAGCAGCAAGACTACGTATTACGTTAACAGCGAATCACAGTGTCCAAGATGTTTCGAAGCTAGCTTGCGCTTTGATCAAGACCATGGAGTCGACGTTATGAGCGAACTGGCTTTTAAACCTGAATTTGAAATCAAAGACAAAAGCGCCATATCACAAGCGTTTAGCAAGGCTGCAGCTAGCTATGACAAACATGCTGCATTTCAGCGTGATGTCGGTCATCGTCTCTTGCAAAAGCTACCTGCGGACTTAACTGGGCTTCGTGTTCTCGATCTGGGTTGCGGGACTGGGTATTTCTCGCATCAATTAAAGTGTTTAGGCGCAACTGTTGTTTGCGCTGATCTCTCGCCAGCGATGTTAGAACAAGCTCAACTGCGTTGTGGCGATGATGCTATGACTTACGTACTCGCAGATGCGGAGTCTTTGCCGTTTAGCGATGGTGATTTTGACATTGTTTTTTCTAGCTTAGCTTTGCAGTGGTGTGATGACTTGTCTGTTCCGCTTAGTGAAATACGCCGAGTGCTCAAACCATTAGGGCGAGCCTATTTTTCGACTTTACTTGATGGTTCATTGATTGAACTTAAACGGTCGTGGGCGAAAATTGATTTTCATCAACATGTTAACGACTTCATCTCATTCAATCAGGTAAAAATTGCGTTAGCGCAAGCCGAGATCTCAAAGCATCACTTAAACTCACCCTCAATGATTGTTTGGTATGACACTGCTTTTGAATTAATGCGCGATTTAAAGGGCATCGGAGCGAATCATATTCATTCAAGAACTCAGGGGTTGACGGGGAGGCGGGCACTGACTCGAGTAGAGCAGGCCTATGAGCAATTTCGAAGTCAGCAAGGTTCTTTACCTGCAACGTATCAGGTTTGTTTAGGGGTAATTTATCGATGATAAATGCATTATTTATTGCGGGTACGGATACCGATGTTGGTAAAACAGTGGCTTCAAAAGCGATATTGCAAGCAATTGCCAGTAAAGGCTTTACAACCATTGGCTATAAGCCAGTCGCCGCAGGATGTGAGAGAACAGAGCAAGGGTTACGAAACTCAGATGCGCTGCATCTCATGAAAGTGGCAACACAAGAAATGCCGTATGAAGACGTCAATCCATACGCGCTAGAACTTGCTGCATCTCCACACATTGCAGCAAAACATGAGAACTTGACTATCGACTACAAGGTGCTGAGTGACAAACTGGATTACCTGAAAACCAAAGCTGATACAGTTTTGGTAGAAGGTGCGGGTGGCTGGAGAGTGCCAGTGTCCGATACAGATTGTTTATCATCTTGGGTTAAACAAGAAAAACTGCCAGTCGTGCTTGTTGTCGGCGTAAAACTAGGCTGCCTCAGCCACGCCATTCTAACAGCAGAGAGCATTGAAGCTGATGGTTTAAATATTGTTGGCTGGGTAGCGAACCGCATTAACCCAGGTACCGAACATTACGCTGAAATTATTGAGATACTGGAGTCTCGAATCAAAGCGCCTAAATTGGGTGAGATTCCATATGTACCGAGTGCTAAACGTAGCGAACTCGGTAAATACATTAATCTTGAACCTTTGATGGAAAAAGAACTGGCTTATTAACCTTGCTCAATAAGCAGAAACTGAAAACAAGAAAGGCTGCATAATGCAGCCTTTCTTTTATCTAGTCTGAACTAATCAGATAGATGAATTCTGTTTGCTTACATGTCTTGACCCAAGCCAAGCATCGCAAATGCTTGTTGAGTTTCAGCGATATGTTGTTGGATTGATTGTTCTTGACCAATACCCAATTGCAACTTCGCTTCTTCTTCAGTTAGACCTAAGTGGCAGCGTAGTAAGTCGATTGCCATTTTGTAGCTTTGAGCTTCAGCCATGATGATATCCTTCGTTATGATGTCTCTCTCACTGCTCGAAATTTAGTCTCTTTCGACTTTCACCTCAATACGACAAAAGTCTAACTTTGTAGAGATCGGATCTGTTTACATCTTGGACACATAATTGACATTAAATGTTTCAATTTAGCGCTTAACCTTGTTTTTTAAATCGCAGACACTATGTATTAGAGAACTCCTAAAACCTTTGAACTAAGTCAAAGCGTTTTGGGCTCACGAACAGCTTTCCTCAACGGAGATAATTAATGAAGCGAATATTGTTATTCTTGGCAACGAACCTTGCGGTTGTAATGGTTCTGAGTGTTGTTTTGAATATTGTTTATGCCACTACAGGAATGCAGCCGGGTAGTTTATCTGGACTGCTCGTTATGGCAGCCGTGTTTGGTTTCGGCGGTTCATTTATTTCACTCTTGATGTCTAAGAGGATGGCTCTGAGTTCTGTGGGTGGTGTTGTTATTGAAAACCCACGTAACGAAATGGAGCACTGGCTGCTAGAAACAGTGAAACGTCAGTCACAACAAGCGGGTATTGGTATGCCTACGGTTGCCATTTATGACTCTCCAGACATGAATGCTTTCGCGACCGGTGCAAAGCGTGACGATTCATTAGTGGCTGTGTCTACTGGGCTGCTACACAATATGACGCGTGATGAAGCGGAAGCGGTACTCGCGCATGAAGTGAGCCACATTGCCAACGGTGATATGGTGACGATGACTCTGATGCAGGGCGTAGTGAACACCTTCGTCATCTTCCTGTCTCGCTTTATTGCTAACATCATTGCTTCACGTAACAGTGATGAAGAAGGGCAAGGCAGCAATATGATGGTGTACTTCGGCGTCTCTATGTTCCTTGAATTGGTACTAGGCTTCCTAGCAAGCTTTATTACCATGTGGTATAGCCGTCATCGTGAGTTCCATGCGGACGCAGGCGCAGCGAAGCTTGTGGGTAAGCACAAGATGATTGCTGCTCTAGAACGCCTAAAAATGAGCTACGAACCTCAATTAGAAGGTTCAATGATGGCGTTTGGTATCAACGGTAAGCGCACTATGACTGAGCTGTTGATGAGTCATCCACCATTGGATAAACGTATTGCGGCGCTACGCAATTCTTAATCTGCAAATGAACTAATACTTTAAGCCAGCTTTCAAGCTGGCTTTTTTACGTCTTTAGTTTGGTTCACTTTTCCCCATTACAAAAACGACGCTAAAAAATTCTTACAAAAAGTTGTACAAATATTTTTTTGTACAACTTTTCTTTGTGCGCTATTCTAACTCTTAACTTATACGGAAAAATATTTTGTACAGGTTTTGTGGGTATGGATATTCAGGTTGTCGCTCAGTTCTATCAAAAGCTCGATAAAAGTAATCTGCATTTGCTGGCGGAGGTGTATCACCACGATGTGGTGTTTGAAGATGCTGCGCATCGCATCGAAGGACTCGCGTTGCTGGAAGATTACTTTCATAGCCTCTATGAAAATGTAGAACGTTGCCAATTTACTATCCATACCATGCACCAAGCCGATGGAGATGGCTTTCTCGCGTGGACGATGCATTTACAACATCCCAAGCTATCTGGAGGCAAGCAAATAGATGTGAGAGGGATGACGCATCTGCAATTTTCCGAACACAAGGTGATTTATCACAGGGATTATTTTGATCTCGGTGAGATGCTCTACGAGCACTTGCCTTTGTTAGGTGGGCTCATACGTGCCATTAAACGGAGGCTAGGAAAATGACTTCTGTTTTGATTACGGGCGCCACATCAGGAATTGGTCGACAGCTAGCCATAGATTATGCAACTCGCGGTTGGAATGTGATCGCTTGTGGTCGTAACAAAGATGTGCTGACAGAGTTATCTGAAAAGTTCGCAAATATCGATAGCTGCGACTTCGATGTGACAGACCGAATGCAAACAGTGAATACGTTACGAACATTACCTTGGATACCTTCACTCTGGATTTTGAACGCGGGTAATTGCGAGTACATCGATAACGGGAAAATGGACGCCAAATTGGTGGAGCGGGTTTTTCAAACCAATGTGTTTGGTTTAACAAACATAATCGAAGCTATTGAGCCCCACTTAATGTCAGGGCAACGAGTCGCCATAGTAAGTTCGATTGCCAGTGAGCTCGCTTTGCCAAGAGCCGAAGCTTATGGCGCATCCAAAGCCGCAGCAGGATATATCGCCCGCTCATTGCGTCTGGATTGGCGTGAGAGAGGAGTAGAAGTGTCTACCATTTTCCCTGGTTTTGTCGATACGCCTCTTACGGCAAAGAACACTTTTTCGATGCCTATGCTCATCACCGTGGAACAAGCATCGAAAGCGATTCAAAACGGTTTAGATAAAGGCCTAGCGAACATTTATTTCCCCAAACGATTTACGTGGATTTTAAGAGCACTAGGCGCACTACCTTACTCATGGCAACACGCTATTACGGGTTTGCTATTTAAGTCTTAAAAGGAAAATAAGATGAAGATTGCGATTATCGGCACTGGTATTTCTGGTTTATCTTGCGGCTACTACTTACACCAGCAACATGACATTACCGTATTTGAAGCTAATGACTATATTGGTGGGCATACAGCGACTGTGGATATTGAGCTAAATGGTGAAACATACGCCGTCGATACTGGTTTTATTGTTTATAACGATCGCACTTATCCCAATTTTATTCAGTTGATGGGTGAGTTGGGCGTGGAAACAACGCCAACCGAGATGAGCTTCAGTGTGCGCAATGATGCAACGGGTCTTGAGTACAACGGTCATACGGTAATGACATTGTTCGCCCAAAAGCGTAACTGGTTGAACCCTCGTTTCTATCACTTCATTTCGGAGATCCTTCGTTTTAATAAATTGGCAAAGCAAGAAGCCAAAGACTCGGAAATAAATTTACAAACACTTGGGCAGTTTCTTAACTATCACGGTTTTTCTCACTACTTCTGTGAAAACTATATTCTTCCTATGGGCGCGGCAATTTGGTCATCGTCTTTAGCGGATATGCGAGCTTTTCCCTTAACTTTTTTCCTTCGTTTTTTCCTCAATCATGGTTTGTTGGATATTAGTAATCGCCCGAAATGGAATGTCATTCAAGGTGGCTCTCGCTCTTACATAGAACCTTTAACCAAAGGATTCAAAGAAAAAATTCGCACCAGTTCGCCAGTGGACAAAGTTAAGCGTGTGGCTGGTGGTGTTGAAGTGACAAGTTTGGGGAAAACGGAGTGGTTTGATGAAGTGATTTTTGCTTGTCACAGTGATCAGGCACTTTCCATGCTGGAAGATGCGAGCGAACCAGAACAGCAAATTCTGTCTCAGCTTGGTTATCAAGCTAATGAAGTCATTCTTCATACTGATACGCGATTATTGCCGAAGCGAAAAGCGGCGTGGGCATCGTGGAACTACTGGCTAAGAGGTGATGAAGGGCAAGACTCTCATTTACCTTCACTCACGTACAACATGAATATATTGCAGCATATTGACGCGCCAGAGACATTCTGTGTGTCTCTAAACAGTGGGGAATATATAGACCCAACTAAGATTCTGCGCAGTTTTGTATACCACCACCCCGTATTTACGGAAGAGTCGATACAAGCCCAGCAACGTAAGTCAGAAATCAGTGGAGCGAATCATACATGGTTCTGCGGCGCTTATTGGCACAATGGCTTCCATGAGGATGGCGTACGAAGTGCGTTGGACGTGGTAACCAATATCGAACAAGCCAATCAAGCTAAGATGAAAGGGGCAGCATAATGTCAGCCCTTAACAGTCGGCTACTGGTCGGGAGTGTAAGACACAGACGTTATACACCTAAGAGACATGAGCTGGCCTATTCCTTATTTATGCCATGTATTGATTTGGACGAATGGAAAGAACTATCTCAAAAGGTATGGGGACTTGGAGAAAAATGGTGGCATTGGGCGAGGTTGCGCCGTGAAGATTATCTGGGTGATGGTGACTTCAAACAGTCGGTACAGAACAAAGTCTTTGAGTTAACGGGCGAGCGCGTAGAAGGAAAAGTTCTCGCAGTTGTTCACCTGAGATATTTGGGTATCTATTTCAGCCCAGTAAATTTTTACTATCTTTATGACATGAAAGGAGAATGGCGTTATCTGCTAGCGGAAGTAAGCAATACGCCATGGAATGAACGCCATTACTACGCAATTCCCGCAGATACAGGAGATGATGGAAAAAACTGGCAGCATGACAAAGCATTTCATGTGTCGCCGTTCAACCCAATAGATCAGCAATATCATTGGAAATTGAAACCGTTAAATGAGTCGTTAATGGTGCATTTAGAGTGTCATCGGGAAGGAAAAGCGTTCGATGCTACCTTGGCGATGAAGGCTAAAGATTTTTCAACCCAGCGCTTACTTTTGTTGTTAGTTCAAACGCCAATCATGGCGGTAAAAGTGACATTAGGAATTTATTGGCACGCACTAAAACTGTGGGTCAAGGGTGTACCAATTTACGACCATCCGAACACATTCAATAAGAAAGAGAACAATCGTAGTAAGGAGAATACGCAATGCTAAATGTGACTTCCATGGATATGCCAATCAGCTTATCTGCGTGGCAGAAAAGTGCTCGTAACGTTGCATTTAAATGTTTGCAGTACTTGGATGTTGGTAGTTTAACGATTGTGGAGTCTTTTACCGAACAGACCTCAAATCAGCAAAACTTTGGTCATAAAAAACAAGACGAGCCACATGGGGTTATTTGGGTTAAACATCCAGATTTTTATGCTCGCCTATTGAAAGGTGGCAGCATTGCAGCGGCAGAAGCGTATATGGACGGCTGGTGGGATAGCCCTAACTTAACGGCATTAATGGAGTTGATGGCAAGAAACATGACTGCGTTGGACAGAATTGAAAAACGCAGCAGTTGGTTGACTCAATGGGCGTATAAATTGGGACACTGGTTTAATCGAAACTCTATCGATCAAGCCAAAGAAAACATCGAAGCGCATTACGATCTGGGCAACGAGCTGTATAAAACCTTTCTTGATAAAAGAATGCTCTATTCAAGTGCTTTATACACCTCGCCAAATGACTCTCTAGAGCAAGCTCAGCTCAATAAAATGGATCGTCTCTGTCAGCAGTTAGAACTCCAACCAACTGACCACGTGATAGAAATTGGCACGGGTTGGGGGGCGATGGCGATATACATGGCACAAACCTATGGTTGTAAGGTTACTACTACCACCATATCTGAAGAACAATTCAGTTATGCGAAAGAGCAAATAGAACGAGCTGGATTAGGTGACCGTGTCACCTTGCTAAAAAAAGACTATCGTTTGTTGGAAGGGCAGTACGACAAATTGGTGTCAATTGAGATGATTGAAGCGGTTGGGAAACAATATCTCAAGTCATACATCAAAAAGTGTCAGTCACTTTTGAAGCCGAAAGGACTGATGGCAATACAGGCGATAACTATCGCAGACCAACGTTATGATTATTACAGCAATAACGTTGATTTTATTCAGAAATACATCTTTCCGGGCGGCTTCTTACCATCGGTGACGGTTCTCACTCAAACGGCTACACAGTACAGTGATTTTATAACCAGAGATGTGTTCGACATGGGTTTGGATTATGCCCAGACGTTAAAAGATTGGCGATTGCGCTTTGAACAGTCTTTAGAGCAAGTATCACTCTTGGGGTATGACGAACGTTTTATTCGTATGTGGCGTTATTACTTCTGCTATTGCGAGGGCGGCTTTAATGCACGATCTATAAGCACAATCCACATGACGCTTCAACGAGGCTAATTTTGAACCGCCTATTTGTCGTTTCACTCTGGTTCCAGCTCATCTGGTTTCTGGCGGTGCTAGGACAAGAGAGCTGGCAGTGGCTGACTTTGGGGTTCGGTGTGGTCACGTTGTGTTACGCGGCATATAGCAGGCAAGAGGACATAGGCAAAATTCTTCTGCTGGGGATTGGAGGAGTCGCACTCGACTCGTTTAACAGCGCAGTAGGGTTGCTAGTGTTCAAAAGCGCCCACGTCCCCTTATGGCTAGCGGTGCTTTGGTTTGTATTCGTCTGGTATGCAAGAGAGTGGGTGCCTAAATTAGCGCAATACCCGAAAGTTTGGGTCATGTTTTTGGTTGGCTTAGGTGGAGCACTAAGCTATTGGGCTGGATATCGATTTTCAGCTGTTGAATTTTCATTACCTCTGGCTGGGGCTTTGTTGTTTATTGCCCTGCAATGGTGTGGTGTAACTTGGTTAATCATGAGGATGTTTACTAATGATTACTCAACTTCGAACAATGCTTCTGACGTCAGCACTCCTGATGCAAACAGTACTCGTCAGCGCTAGCGCAAACTCGGCGGGTCTTTCAAAAGAGGTGATGGGTCAGTGGCAACAATGGCCAATTGTCGGGCAGGCGACCTTATCATGGTTGTGGCTCGATATTTACTCTTCTCAGCTTCGTTCGCCCAATGGTGTGTATCAGCAGGTCGGGGATATTTCTCCTCATCCAGTCGCGCTTGAAATTCGGTATATGAGAGACATCAGTAACAAACAATTAATAGAAGCGACTGAAGAACAGTGGCAAAAACAAGGTTATAGCCAAGGTGAAATTGATGTCTGGATTCCGACACTCAACACAATATTCCCCAGTGTAAAAACAGGAGAGAAGTTGGTTTACGTCACTGATGGAAGTGCAGGAGAGTTTACCTACATTGCCCAAAATGGAGAGCAACAAGTGGTGGGTACAATTTCAGATGAGTCGCTCAACGATGCATTTTTGGCGATTTGGCTGTCGCCTAAGACGGAATATCAGCATTTGAGAGAGCAATTGTTAGGGATGAACAGACCATGAAACCGATCAGAATGTTTTTCTATACGGTACTGTTGGCTACATTGGTTGGTTGCAGTGCCGAGCTTGCGGATTATAAGCAAAATGAGCCTAATTTTGACTTGTTTGGTTACTTCAACGGTACAACCAAAGCTTGGGGTATGGTGCAAGATTACACCGATAAACAGACTCGGCGTTTTGAAGTCGACATAGAGGGAAAGGTGCTGGGTAATACGCTAACACTGACGGAAGATTTTATCTTTGCCGATGGTGAACAGAGCCAACGAGTGTGGGCTATTCAACGCTCTTCAAACGGTTTTTATATTGGACGTGCCGATGATGTGATTGGTGATGCTGTAGGGCAGGAAGTGGGCAACGCACTTCAGTGGCAGTATGACTTTTTGTTAAAAACAGACGATGGTGAAGTTGAAGTCACTTTTGATGATTGGCTATACAGACACGATGAGACTCGGGTTTTTAACATCACCAAGATTAAAAAATTTGGTATTGAAGTGGGGCAGGTAACGCTGTTCTTCGAAAGAGTCAATAAATAAACGCATGGCAAATTAAAAGGGAGGCAGAGCCTCCCTTAATTATTCTAATAACAGCTTATAGCTTATCAGTTAGCTCGATTGCTTGACCGATGTAGCTTGCTGGCGTCATTTCTTTCAAACGCGCTTTTTCTTCTTCAGGCAGTTCTAGACCATCGATAAAGTTGCGCATTGCTTCGCCATCTACACGCTTACCACGAGTCAGCTCTTTTAGCTTCTCATATGGTTTCTCGATACCGTAGCGACGCATAACGGTTTGTACTGGCTCAGCGAGAACTTCCCAGTTCTTATCGAGTTCAGCCAATAGCGCTTCGCGGTTAACTTCTAGCTTGCTGATACCTTTCAAAGTAGAGGTGTAAGCAATAATTGCATAACCTACGCCCACACCCAAGTTGCGCAGTACTGTTGAGTCAGTAAGGTCACGTTGCCAGCGAGAAATAGGCAGCTTTTGTGCAAGGTGAGTAAATACAGCGTTCGCTAGACCCAAGTTACCTTCTGAGTTTTCGAAGTCGATTGGGTTAACTTTGTGCGGCATGGTTGAAGAACCAATTTCGCCTGCAATCGTTCTTTGCTTGAAGTGACCCAGAGCGATATAGCCCCAAACGTCACGGTCAAAGTCGATAAGGATTGTGTTGAAACGCGCCACAGCATCAAATAGCTCAGCGATGTAATCGTGAGGTTCGATTTGAGTTGTGTATGGGTTCCAAGTTACGCCAAGAGATTCAGTGATGAACTCTTCGCTGAATTTGTGCCAATCAAGTGTTGGGTATGCAGAAAGGTGAGCGTTGTAGTTACCAACTGCTCCGTTGATTTTCGCAAGAATTTCAACGTTCGCGATCTGCTTGTACTGACGTTCCATACGGTATGCAACGTTCGCCATCTCTTTACCCATAGTTGACGGAGACGCGGGTTGACCATGTGTACGAGACAGAAGAGGGATGTCACGATATTCAACCGCTAGACCACGAATTGCATCAATAATGTTACGGATTTCAGGAAGAATAACCGTATCACGTGCTTCTTTAAGCATCAGAGCGTGAGAAGTGTTGTTGATGTCTTCAGAAGTACATGCAAAGTGAATGAACTCATTAACTGCGTGAAGCTCAGGAACGCCAGCTACTTTTTCTTTTAGGAAATACTCAACCGCTTTTACATCGTGGTTAGTTGTGCGTTCGATATCTTTGATACGTTGTGCATCCGCTTCGCTGAAGTTTTCTGCAACGCTATCAAGGAATTTGTTTGCTTCTTCACTGAATGCAGGAACTTCTGCAATCTCAGCTGTTGCTGCAAGCTTCTGTAACCAGCGGATTTCAACGATAGTACGGTATTTAAGTAAGCCAAATTCACTAAAAATACTGCGTAATGCAATAGTTTTACTGCCGTAACGGCCGTCTACTGGTGAAACAGCAGTCAATGCTGACAGTTCCATGATGTTCTCCTGAATTGGTTTCTAAATTTCGTGTGCTTTATACCAGTATCATTGGCAATTGTCACGAATATTGCGCAAACGTTTGCGCAAGGTTTGTTCTACTCGAAAATGTGGAGCAAAAAAATTAGCTCGCATTGTGCGAGCTAACGATTACATTCTGGCCAGTAGAATCTTGGCTTGATCCACCATTTTTTTACGTCCGAAAACAAGGTGGAGACGTCGACCGCCTACTTGGCGCCAAAGAACTGCGCAACGAATACCAGATAATAGTAGCGCACGTACTTTTTGTTGGTTAGATGTTTGCTGCAATACCGTTGGGGTGCCTGCTACTTGGATGCGAGGGCCAATAGGGCTAATCACATCTAGGTACACACTCGCCAAGTTACTGATCATCTGTTCATCAAGCAAATCAAAATGTTCTACTTGACGTTCAATCATTTGGATACGATCGCCAAGTTGAGACATGGCATCTCTGCGGTTAGTAAGCTTACGCTCTAGAGCTAACAAGCTAATAATATAGCGAGTGATAGCACTGCCTGTTGGCGTGCTATCAATACCATTAACGAGACATTCAAGGCCAACTTTCAAATCAGCTTCGTTACCAAATACACTAATAGTGTTACTTGGATTGGTCGACAAAATAGCTCGCAGTGAAGTTTCAAACGCGTCTGAATCACAGTAACCGTCTTTCGCTACTTTTTGCACTAAAGCGACAGCTTGGCAAATTCCTGCAAATGCGATCGTTCGGTCATAAATTGTGTTAGCCACGTAAATACTCCTTTGGTCACAGACCCTAACAAATACGTTGTTCAATAATGCCGCCACCTAGACATACTTCGCCTTGGTAGAAAACAGCAGACTGTCCTGGGGTAACGGCTACTTGTGGGTCATCAAACATTACCTTGATGTTGTTGTCATCAACAGGGATAACAGTACAAGGGATGTCAGTTTGACGGTAACGTGTCTTCACTGAGCAACGGAACGCCTCTTTAACCGGAGTACGATCTACCCAGTGTAGTTGCGATGCCATCAAGCCATAAGACTTCAATAACGGATGGTCTGCACCTTGCACTGCGATAAGCACGTTACGTTTGAGATCTTTCTCTGCTACGTACCATGGGTCTTCATTACCACCGCCGCCTTTTTGACCACCAATATGTAAGCCTTTACGTTGACCTAATGTGTGGTACATAAGGCCTTGATGTTCACCAATAACGTTTCCTTCAGGAGTTTCGATTTTACCCGGTTGAGCAGGTAAATAGCGAGATAAGAAGTCTGTAAATTTGCGCTCACCGATAAAACAGATACCAGTTGAATCTTTTTTCTTCGCTGTGATTAAACCTTGTTCTTCCGCAATACGTCGAACTTCTGGCTTTTCCAGTTCCCCAACAGGGAATAAGCTTCGTGCAACTTGCTCGTGGCTCAGAGTATATAAGAAGTAGCTCTGGTCTTTGTTGTTGTCCTTACCGCGTAGCATTTGTGGCTTTTCACCGTCTTCTGTAAAGGTGCGACGAACGTAGTGGCCCATAGCAATGTAGTCTGCATCTAACACTTCATCTGCAAACTCTAAAAATGCTTTGAACTTAATTTCTTTGTTACAAAGGATATCTGGGTTCGGAGTGCGGCCCGCTTTGTATTCTTCTAGGAAATATTCGAACACATTGTCCCAGTATTCCGCAGCGAAATTAATAGTGTGTAAATGGATACCAAGTTTGTCACAGACAGCTTGAGCATCAGCAAGATCTTCTGCTGCTGTACAATATTCTTCGTTATCATCTTCTTCCCAGTTCTTCATGAAAAGGCCTTCTACCTGGTAGCCTTGCTGTTGAAGAAGATATGCTGAAACGGAAGAATCAACGCCACCTGACATGCCTACAATGACTTTCTTTTGGCTGTTTGCGTTGCGGTTATCTGACATGACTTAATACCACTTGATTGACTTGGACGCAGATTCTAACAGAAAGACTTTTTTGAGGACAGATCCGAGACTGCAATCACACTTCTAAATTGGTGCAATTAAACAGCAATCTCGGTTTATTGATACGCTAAATGGAAATGTAATCGTTATCTACTATCGTTGTAAAAAAGAGTTGTGTAAAAAACTTTTAAACGAAAACGTTTGCTATCTTTAGTTGAGTTGCTGCCTTATTACACGCAAGGTAAAATTCCGGCTCTTTTCTTCTCACGCACCTATTTAAACGTTATGAAATTTCCTGGCCAACGTAAGTCAAAGCATTACTTTCCAGTCAATGCACGTGATCCATTAGTTATCCAAGCGCAAGATAATAAGAAGTTATCGCGCACACACATTATTGGTATTGATCAGACACTGGTTGATATTGAAGCAAGAGTGGATTCTGAACTTATTGAACGTTTTGGATTAAGCAAAGGACATTCATTAGTCATAGATGACCAAACTGCTGAAGCTTTGTATAACGAGCTAAAGCAAAACGGACTGATCAAAAATGAATTTGCTGGCGGAACCATAGGAAATACATTGCACAATTATTCTGTGCTAGCAGATGATCGTTCTACGCTTCTCGGTGTAATGAGCCAAGATATTAAAATTGGCAGCTACGGTTATCGCTATTTATGTAATACATCTAGTCGTGTGGATTTAAATTATCTGCAAGGTGTTGATGGTGCGATTGGGCGTTGCTTTGCATTAATTACAGAAGACGGAGAACGAACTTTTGCAATTAGTGAAGGTCAAATGAATAAACTTCACCCAGACAGTATTCCTGAGAAAATATTTAAGAATGCCTCTGCTTTGGTGATTACTGCATATTTAGTTCGCTGTAAAGATGGTGATCCGATGCCACAAGCCACAATGCGCGCAATAGAATATGCAAAGAAATATGACGTGCCAGTGGTATTAACACTAGGAACGAAATTCGTTATTCAAGATGATCCTCTATATTGGCAGCAATTCTTACGAGATCATGTTTCAGTTGTTGCAATGAATGAAGACGAAGCGGAAGCATTAACCAAAGAAACTGATCCTTTAATGGCATCAGATAAAGCGTTAGATTGGGTTGATTTAGTTTTATGTACTGCAGGTCCTGTTGGTTTATATATGGCTGGTTATACCGAAGAAGAAAGTAAAAGAGAGACTTCTTTACCATTATTACCGGGTTCAATACCTGAGTTTAATCGCTTTGAATTTAGTAGACCTGCAACCAAAAATAGCTGCGAAAATCCGACTCGAGTTTATTCTCATATATCTCCATATATGGGGGGGCCAGAGAAAATTACGAATACCAATGGGGCAGGCGATGCTGCTTTATCAGCACTGCTTCATGATATGGCAGCAAATAAATACCACAAAGGTAATGTGCCAAACTCAAGTAAACATCAGCATAATTTCTTAACATATTCATCTTTCTCACAAGTTTGTAAATATGCAAACCGTGTAAGTTACGAAGTGCTAGCTCAGCATTCTCCACGTTTATCTCGTGGTCTTCCTGAGCGTGAAGATAGTTTAGAAGAAGCATACTGGGAAAGATAAATCAATTCATAATTGCAATGAACTTTTGATTAGACTGAATAACGTTAATAAAAAAGGCTCCTTATTCGGAGCCTTTTTCAGAAAACTAGAAAATTAAATTTCGAATTGTTCTAGAGGTTTGCCTTCATCTAAAGCTTTTTGAATTGCTGAAGGTGTGCGGCCTTGGCCTGTCCATGTTTTTTCAACGCCATTGTCCATGTATTTATATTTCGCTGGACGAGGTGCGCGTTTACCCTTCGCTTTTGATTTAGATTTAGTTTCACCTGCTAGTGCCGACATTAATGCTTCAATATCGATACCTTCGCTAGCAATTTGTTCAGCAATTGCTGCTAATTTTGCTTCTTGTTCAGCTTGAGCTGCTTGCTCTTGTTCTTCAGATTCTCTGCGCTCTTCTACAACGATCGTTAATTTATCAAGCGCTTCTTCAAGTTGCTCTAAAGTTAGATCGCGTGAAAATGCACGTAGACTACGAATATTTAATAGAGTTTTAGTGATTTCCGACATTTCTTAATCCTGTTTAATTAAATAATTAACGAGCCAATACTAAACTGACTTATTTATTCTGACAATATGATTAACGTAATAATAGTGTAAATAATAAAAAAATCATCCCATTTTATAGAGTTTTAGTTTTTCTGATAAACTAAAACTCTATAAAGCGAGAAAGCATATTAGATTTAAATCGTCAGGTTACTTGAATGAACGTAATCAATTATTGTTGTAAAGAATAGTCCCTTTATACATGTTTATTATGAAATTACATTCACGCTGTATTCAATTTCAGATGTAACGAAAATCAAATTCAATGTTGCATTGATGAATTTGTTAAGTACAATAAGCGCCACCTAAAGCGGAGTGTGTTTAATAATTACACAATTTAGATTGTGTAAGAAATTTCTTATCTCCGACGTAGAGGAGCGATATTGAATAGTATCCAGTATTGGGGTGATGCCAATGAATACTGGAGAAAGGCCATATCGCCGAAGTTAGTGAGTCCATCAAGCTGCTAGCTGGGGTTGTCATCGAATAGGGGCAACACTGCCATAGTCTATATTGTTGTTAAACTATGGAGCGCTACTGTAGGGTTGGGTGGAGTGTTCACTTCCCTTTCGCTTAGTTCAACATTAATCGCATTGATTTTTTCGATGTGATTTGTCTGCAGTAGATCTCTAACCGAAATATTACTGGTTTTTGAAGATCATGAATTTATTAGATTTTGCATCGTCTCCTTTGTCGCTAATCCCAGCATTAGTGGCGTTGAGCCTCGCTATTATTACTCGCCGCGTACTGGTTTCTTTAGGTATGGGTATCGCACTTGGCGCTTTATTGCTTGCTGATTATTCAGTGGGTGATGCGATTGGTTATATCGGCACGAAAGTTAAAAACGTCTTCATTGAAGATGGCGGTCTGAATACTTGGAACATGAGTATAGTTGGCTTCTTATTGCTGTTGGGTATGATGACTGCGTTATTGACGCTTTCTGGTGGTACTCGAGCATTTGCAGAATGGGCTCAGGTTCGCGTAAAAAGCAAGCGTGGTTCTAAGCTATTGGCTGCATTCTTAGGTGTTTTCATTTTTGTTGATGACTACTTCAACAGCTTAGCGGTTGGCTCAATTTCTCGCCCTGTTACTGACCGTTTTTACGTCTCACGCGCTAAACTAGCTTATATCCTAGATTCAACAGCGGCACCTATGTGCGTTGTTATGCCAGCTTCCAGCTGGGGTGCATACATTATGACCATCATTGGTGGCATTCTAGTATCACACGGTATCACTGAGTATTCTGCGCTTGGTGCTTACCTTCGTTTGGTTCCTATGAACTTCTATGCGGTATTTGCGCTATTAATGGTGTTCGCCGTTGTTTGGTTCCAAATGGATATCGGTCAGATGCGCCAACACGAAATCAATGCTTCTCAGGGCCAAGGTTTCGATGATGATATGTCTGAGAATGACGAACAAGCGCGTGATTTAAACGATGAACTTGACATTCGTGAAAGCGAAAAGGGTAAGGTGTCAGACCTTATTTACCCTATCGTTTTACTTATCATTGCAACCATCGGTTCCATGCTTTACACAGGCGGACAAGCACTGGTAGCCGATGGCAAGTCGTTCAATGTACTTGGTGCGTTTGAAAATACCGATGTTGGTACGTCACTGATTTACGGTGGTTTAGTGGGTTTAGCTGTTGCGATGTTTACCGTAGTTAAGCAAGGTATCGCGATCACTGAAATTGCACGTACGCTTTGGATCGGCGCTAAGTCGATGTTTGGTGCGATCTTAATCCTTGTTTTTGCATGGACGATTGGTTCAGTTATCGGTGACATGAAAACGGGCGCGTACCTTTCATCTCTAGCTCAAGGCAATATTGACCCACACTGGCTGCCAGTTATTTTGTTCCTACTGTCAGGCATTATGGCGTTCTCAACAGGTACGTCATGGGGTACGTTCGGTATCATGTTACCAATTGCAGGCGATATGGCTGGCGCAACGGAAATCGCTTTAATGCTGCCAATGTTAAGTGCGGTATTAGCGGGTTCAGTATTTGGTGACCACTGTTCACCAATTTCAGATACAACGATTTTGTCTTCGACAGGTGCTCGTTGTAATCACATTGACCACGTTTCTACTCAGCTTCCATATGCGTTAGCTGTTGCGGGTGTATCTTGTGTTGGTTTCGTTGTTCTTGGTATGACTCTATCTGTGCTAGCTTCTCTAGCAGCTTCTACGGCAGCATTCATTGCAGTGTGCTTTGTTTTCAGCACACTGGCGAAATCAAAGATGGTGAGCTGTAAAGCTGCTTAGTATTTGAAAATGTAGAATATTGAAGGAGGCTAAGGCCTCCTTTTTTGTGGTTGAAAGACGGTAGCTAGAAAAAGATTACAAAAAGTGAAATTTTTTGTTGAAAAATGAGACGAGCTTAGATAGTGTTGAAAGCAATCCAGTGAACACATTCGGTGTAATTAAGTATGCGTAATTTTGTAATGAACATTCATCATCACCATCATCCCTAAGAGTCTTTCGGGAGATGTACGCATACCCGGGAGACAGGAAACTCCCGGTGGTTAAATCAAAGTATTTTTAAGATTTTAGACCCTTGGGAGACCAATCTCCCAAGGGTTTTTTACTATCTAGCTTAATTAAAACTTAAAGATTTCAATATTTTACGAAGGAAGAATGTAATGCAAACACAACGCCTAAGAATTGCTGTCCAGAAGAAAGGTCGTTTAAGTGAAGAATGCCAAGACTTACTGAAAAAGTGTGGTGTTAAGTTTAACGTGATGGGTGAACGCTTAGTGGTTCATTCACTAAATATGCCAATTGACCTGCTTCTTGTTCGTGATGACGATATCCCGGGTTTGATCATGGATGGCGTGGTTGATTTAGGTTTTGTGGGTGAGAACGTTTTAGAAGAAACTCGCTATGACCGCATTGCTCTAAACCAGCCAAGCGATTTTATTGACCTTCGTCGTATGGATTTTGGTGGCTGTCGTCTTTCTATCGCCATTGATAAAGATGTGGAATACAACGGTCCACAGGATCTTAAAGGCAAACGTATTGCAACCACTTATCCTCAACTTCTTAAAGCGTACATGGCTGAGCGTGGTATTGACTTCAGCACTTGTATGCTCACTGGTTCGGTGGAAGTTGCTCCTCGCGCAGGCCTTGCAGATGCGATTGCAGATTTAGTTTCAACAGGCGCTACACTTGAAGCAAACGGCTTGAAAGAAGTGGAAGTGATTTTTCAATCGAAAGCGAAACTGATTCAACGCACAGGTGAATTTGCACCAGATAAAGCAGCTTTGATTGACCGCCTATTAACTCGTATGAATGGCGTGCAACAAGCGAAAGAATCGAAATACATCATGCTGCACGCGCCAGTAGAGAAGTTGCCTCAAATTACAGCGCTATTGCCAGGCGCGGAAGACCCAACCGTATTACCACTTTCTGCAGATAAAACCCGCGTAGCGGTACACCTAGTCAGTGCTGAAAATTTGTTCTGGGAAACAATGGAAAAGTTAAAAGCTCTTGGTGCAAGTTCTATTCTTGTATTACCAATTGAAAAGATGATGGAGTAACCCTGATGAGAACGATCGTTTGGCAATCGCTGAGTGAAACTCAGCAAGATTCTGTTCTGGAACGTCCAGCTATCGCTGAAGGTGCAAACATCACAGCAGCAGTGGCAGAGGTTATTGCAAAGGTTCGCGCGGAAGGTGACTCTGCTCTGTTAGAGCTGACTGAAAAATTTGATAAATATAAGCCAGAATCGATTCGTGTATCTGCGGAAGAGATCGACGCTGCTTGTGAGCGTCTTGATGATGAAATGAAGCAAGCGTTAGAAGTGGCTTATAACAATATTACCAAGTTCCATAAGGCTCAAAAGCCGGCACCAATTAAAGTTGAAACCATGCCGGGTGTGGTGTGTGAGCAAGTGACCCGCGCAATCAATAAAGTGGGTTTGTACATTCCTGGCGGCAGCGCACCATTACCATCTACCGTGTTGATGCTAGGCGTGCCAGCACAAATTGCAGGCTGTCGTAAAGTAGTATTGTGTTCTCCACCGCCAATCGCCGATGAAATTCTTTATGTGGCTAAGCTTTGCAAAATCGATGAAGTTTACAATGTTGGTGGTGGTCAGGCGATTGCTGCAATGGCTTATGGTACCGAAAGCGTTACTAAAGTGGACAAAATTTTTGGTCCTGGCAATGCGTATGTAACCGAAGCAAAACGTCAAGTGAGCAAAGATTTCCGTGGTGCCGCAATTGATATGCCAGCGGGTCCATCAGAAGTGTTAGTGATTGCAGACGACACTGCGGACGCAGATTTTATTGCAGCAGACTTACTAAGCCAAGCTGAACACGGACCTGATTCTCAGGTAGTGCTAGTGACACCATCTCCTGTGGTTGCCGATAAAGTAGCGGATGCTGTTCAGAAACAACTGAAGTCACTATCGCGTGCAGATACTGCACAAAAAGCGCTCGCTTCAAGCTTAATCATTATTGCAGAGTCATTGACCCAAGCAGTTTCAATTTCTAACTATTACGGTCCTGAACACTTAATTGTTCAAACTAAGAATCCTCGTGAGCTTGTTCCATTGTTAGATAACGCAGGTTCTATCTTCTTGGGCGACTGGTCTCCAGAATCGGTGGGTGACTATGCATCGGGTACTAACCACGTGCTACCGACATACGGTTACACTCGCACATACTCTAGCTTAGGTTTGGCGGATTTCAGCAAGCGTATGACAGTTCAAGAGCTAAGCGCAGATGGTCTGAAAACACTGGCTCCAACTGTAGTAAAAATGGCGGAAGCGGAAGGTCTAGACGCACACAAACGTGCCGTTACAATTCGAATAGAAAAGCTTGGTAAAGAAAAGGCGTAATCATCATGGAAAAACTCGCTCGTAAACAAATTCAGGAATTAACGCCTTATCTTTCTGCTCGCCGTATTGGTGGAAGTGGTGATGTTTGGCTAAACGCTAATGAATCCCCATTCAACAACGAGTACAAAACGAATTTTGCTCGCTTAAACCGTTATAGCGAATGTCAGCCACCCATGCTAATCAACGCTTATGCGTCATACGCAGGTGTGAAGCCAGAGCAAGTACTAACTTCTCGTGGTGCCGATGAGGGTATTGAATTATTAGTGCGTGCTTTCTGTGAACCAAATAAAGATGCCATTTTATTTTGTCCACCGACTTATGGTATGTACGCTATTAGTGCTGAAACTTTTGGGGTTGAACGTAAAAAAGTGCCGTTGACTGCTGAGTGGCAGTTAGATTTAGCTAACATCGAAGCGAATTTAGAAAATGTTAAGTTAGTATTTGTTTGTAGCCCAAATAACCCAACCGGCAATTTGGTTAAGCGCGAAGACATTGTTTCTTTGTTAGAGATGACAAAAGACCGCGCGATTGTCGTGATGGATGAAGCGTATATCGATTTCTGCCCAGAAGCATCTACGGTTGATTTGTTGGCGCAATATCCAAACTTGGCGATTCTACGCACGCTATCAAAAGCGTTTGCTCTTGCAGGTCTACGTTGTGGTTTTACTCTTGCAAATGAAGAGTTGATCAATGTGCTGTTAAAAGTCATCGCACCATACCCAGTACCAGTGCCAGTGGCGGAAATTGCTACTCAAGCATTGTCTGAAGCAGGACTTGCTCGTGCAAAATACCAAGTGCTGGATCTAAACGCTAATCGAGCGTATATGCAAGTTGGTCTATCTATGATTAGTGGCGTGCAGGTGTTTGAAGGGTGGGGTAACTACTTGTTAGTTAAGTTCCCAGACGGCGATGCTTTGTTCAAAGCAGCATGGGATTCAGGCATTATTTTACGTAACTCACCGATTGAAGATTGTGTGCGTATTAGCGTAGGCAATAGAGAAGAGTGCGAAAAGACCGTCGCGTTTATTCGTAACTACTACCAATAGAAAGGATTCTACAATGAGCACCCAACAGAAAATTCTCTTTATCGACCGTGATGGCACCTTGATTGTTGAGCCACCGGTGGATTTTCAGGTTGACCGTTTAGACAAACTTAAACTGGAACCTTTTGTTATCCCAAGTTTGTTGACTCTGCAAGACGCGGGTTATCGTTTGGTGATGGTGACTAACCAAGATGGTTTAGGCACAAGTAGCTATCCGCAAGAAGACTTCGATGCACCACACAACATGATGATGGATATCTTTTCCTCTCAAGGTGTGAAGTTTGATGATGTGCTGATTTGTCCACACTTTGAAAAAGACAACTGCTCTTGTCGTAAGCCGAAATTGGGTATGGTGAAAGAGTACCTTCAAGGTGGCAAAGTTGACTTTAAATCATCTGTTGTGATTGGTGACCGTCTTACAGATCTACAGTTAGCAGAGAACATGGCTATTCGTGGTATTCAGTACAATCCTGAAACGATGAACTGGCCACAAATCGTCAAAGACTTAACAGTAAAATCTCGCACTGCAAAAGTGGTTCGCAAAACTAAAGAAACTGACATTCAGGTTGCAGTTAATCTTGATGAGACTGGCGGTAACGAAATCGAAACCGGTTTAGGTTTCTTCGACCACATGCTTGATCAAATCGCCACTCACGGTGGTTTCCAATTAAAGCTTAAAGTGGATGGTGACCTACACATCGATGATCACCACACGGTTGAAGATACCGCTTTGGCACTTGGTCAGGCGATTAAAGAAGCCTTAGGTGACAAGCGTGGTATCGGTCGTTTTGGTTTTACTCTGCCGATGGACGAATGTTTGGCGCAATGTGCATTAGACCTGTCAGGTCGCCCTTATTTGAAATTCGACGCTGAGTTCAGCCGTCCAGAAGTAGGTGATTTATCCACTGAGATGGTTTACCACTTCTTCCGTTCTTTGACTGACACACTCGCTTGCACTCTGCACTTGTCTTCTACTGGCGAGAATGACCACCACATCATTGAAAGCTTATTTAAGGCGTTTGGTCGTACACTGCGTCAAGCTATTCAAGTACAAGGAAATGAGTTGCCAAGCAGCAAAGGGGTTCTCTAATGGCGAATGAACAAAAAGTTGTCATTATCGATACGGGGTGTGCCAACGTTTCTTCGGTGAAATTCGCCATTGAACGTTTGGGCTACCCAGTGACGATTTCAAAAGACCCAGCAGTCGTTCTTGCCGCAGATAAGTTGTTCTTACCGGGTGTAGGAACAGCCAGCGAAGCGATGAAGAACCTTGAAGAGCGTAACCTTATTGAGTTGGTGGCAAAGGTAGATAAACCGCTACTCGGGATCTGTTTAGGTATGCAGTTACTCGGTAAATTGTCTGAAGAGAAAGGACAGAAAGCGGATGATATCGTTGAATGTCTGGGCTTGGTCGAAGGTGAAGTTCGTTTAATGCAAACCGGTGATTTGCCATTGCCTCACATGGGCTGGAATACCGTTTCGGCTAAAGCTGGCAACCCTCTTTTCAAAGATATTGAAGAGGGGGAGTACTTCTATTTCGTACACAGCTTTGCAATGCCTGTGGGTGACTACACCATCGCAGAATGTGACTACGGAAATCCATTTAGCGCAGCGATTCAAAATGGCAACTATTACGGTGTTCAGTTCCACCCAGAGCGTTCATCAAAAGCCGGTTCTAAGTTAATTCAGAACTTCCTAGAGCTCTAAAAAATAGACGGAAGCTGTAAGCGATAAAGCGGCAAGTCGAATAAGGAACAGAAATGATTATTCCCGCATTAGATTTAATTGAAGGTCAGGTTGTACGCCTCTATCAGGGTGATTACGGCCAAGTAACAGAATATAAAGTCGACCCAGTTGAACAATTCAATTTATACAACAAAGCTGGCGCTGACTGGCTACACCTTGTGGATTTAACGGGCGCAAAAGATACCAGTGCTCGCCAGTTAGACCTGATTGCAAAATTACTGGCAGGTACTCCAGCCAATATTCAAATTGGTGGCGGTGTACGCAGCGAGCAAGACGTGATTGATCTGCTCGAAGCTGGCGCGCAACGTGTTGTGGTTGGTTCAACGGCTGTTAAGCAACCTGAACTAGTGAAAGGTTGGATGACCAAATACGGCGCAGAAAAAATTGTGCTGGCTCTGGATATAAACATCGATGCTGACGGTACACGCAAAGTGGCGATTTCCGGTTGGCAGGAAGATTCAGGTGTCACTATCGAAGAGCTGATTGATGATTATTTAACCGTCGGTTTGAAACATGTACTCTGCACAGACATTTCCCGTGACGGCACGCTAGCCGGTTCTAACGTTGAGCTGTATGTAGACCTTTGCAAACAATACCCACAGGTTCAGTTCCAATCTTCAGGCGGTATCGGCAGTTTAGCGGATATTGAAGCACTGAAAGGCAGTGGTGTAGCAGGTGTGATTGTTGGTCGAGCATTACTGGATGGTAAATTCACCACTGAGGAGGCGTTCGCATGTTGGCAAAACGTATAATTCCGTGTTTGGACGTTCGTGACGGACAGGTTGTGAAAGGCGTTCAGTTCCGCAATCACGAAATCATCGGAGACATCGTTCCGCTAGCAAAACGTTATGCGGAAGAGGGCGCTGATGAGTTAGTGTTTTACGATATCACCGCATCCAGTGATGGTCGTGTGGTGGATAAAAGCTGGGTTGCGCGAGTTGCAGAGGTAATCGACATTCCTTTCTGTGTCGCTGGTGGTATTAAATCAGCCGAAGATGCCGCTCGCATCCTCGAATTCGGAGCGGACAAAGTATCGATTAACTCGCCAGCATTAGCGAATCCAGACCTGATTACCAATCTAGCGGATAAGTTTGGCGTGCAATGTATCGTTGTAGGTATCGACTCCTATTTTGATAAAGAGACGGGCAAATATCAGGTCTACCAGTTCACTGGTGATGAAGCGCGTACTAAAGCAACCAAGTGGGAAACCAAAGATTGGGTTCAAGAAGTGCAGAAACGTGGCGCGGGTGAAATTGTATTAAATATGATGAACCAAGACGGTGTACGTAACGGTTACGACCTAGAGCAACTGAATATGGTTCGATCTGTATGTCGCGTACCTTTGATTGCTTCTGGTGGCGCGGGTGCTATGGAGCATTTCGCCGATGCGTTCAAATTAGCGAATGTTGATGGCGCGTTAGCTGCATCAGTGTTCCACAAACAAATCATCAATATTGGTGAACTCAAGCAATATTTAAAACAACAAGCGGTTGAGGTGAGACTATGAGCCTAGCGGAACGAATTAATTGGGAAAAGGTTGATGGTCTTGTTCCTGCGATTGTGCAGGACTTTGGTTCAAGCCAAGTGCTGATGATGGGGTACATGAACCAAGAAGCACTAGCTAAAACATTGGAAACAGAACAAGTCACTTTCTATTCGCGCACTAAGCAGCGTTTATGGACCAAAGGTGAAACCTCTGGCAACGTGCTGCAGTTAAAAAATATTGCTTTGGACTGCGATCAAGACACCTTGCTGGTGAAAGTGAATCCGATTGGTCCAACGTGCCACACTGGCACAACAACTTGTTGGGACGGTGATGCACAAGAGGAGTCACAAATGGTGTGGCTTCATCAACTTGAGCAGCTATTGGCTGCCCGCAAGAGTGCCGACCCTGAATCCTCTTACACCGCTAGTCTTTATGCGCGTGGCACCAAACGCATTTCGCAGAAAGTGGGCGAAGAAGGTGTTGAAGTCGCACTTGCGGCGACGTCGGGCGATAAGGCGGAATTAGTGTGTGAGTCTGCGGACTTGATCTATCACTTGCTTGTCTTGCTTCAAGACCAAGGTTTATCAATGAGTGACGTGATTAATAAGCTCAAAGAGCGTCACAAGTAAGGGGCGCTTTAATTAGCTGAAGAGAACGTTTTGGTAGGCCGTGCGGGGCTCGAACCCGCGACCGATTGATTAAGAGTCAACTACTCTACCAACTGAGTTAACGGCCTACTTGTTCTCACGGTGTAATTCTACTCAACAATTCTACTTAACAAAGTATAGACGCTATTACGTAACTTATTCTCTGCGCTCGTTATAAATTGCATAACTGACAAAATAATTGTTATTCTGTCCGCCATTAGTCGGGGAGCCATAAGGCTGAGATCGCATTGCGAGACCCGTTGAACCTGATTCAGTTAATACTGACGTAGGGAACTAATCCAATCATCGCGATTGAATTTCTCGTATTGCCATCTTCTTCAGAGGTGTTCGGGAGTCTGTTCCTGTATGTCATACCCCAAAGGAACAGTTATGCATAAATCCAGTTCAATTCCTGTCGTTCTTACCATTGCTGGTTCAGATAGTGGCGGCGGCGCGGGTATTCAAGCCGATATTAAAGCCATTTCTGCTACAGGCGGTTATGCGGCATCCGTTATCACGGCTATCACTTCGCAAAATACCTTAGGTGTTACTGACATTCTACCCATTCCTCTAGCACATATTGAAAGCCAACTAGATGCGGTGTTTGGAGACCTAAATATTGTCGCTGTTAAGATTGGTATGTTAGCGGATAGCGACATCATCCATTTGGTTGCAGATAAGCTTCGTCAATACAGACCACAATTTATCGTGCTAGACCCGGTCATGGTGGCAACCAGCGGTGACCTGTTGCTGAAACAAAGCGCGATATCCAGTCTGAAAGAATGTCTGCTGCCTCTTGCAGATATTATTACCCCTAATCTTCCTGAAGCGGCTGCTTTGACTGGTCTCGAACAACCTAATAATGCTGATGAAATTAACGATATGGTCTTGTCTCTACGGCAGCTAGGTACTTCAGCAGTATTACTAAAAGGTGGGCATTTAGAGCAGTCATCTTACAGTGATGATCTACTTATCACTCAGAATGAGATTCATCAATTAAGCGCAGAGAGAATTGATACTATCAATACGCACGGGACGGGTTGCACTTTGTCATCGGCAATTGCTTCGTTTCTCGCGCAGGGGGATGACCTTCAGCAATCTGTGTCTCATGCTAAAGAATACATCACTCTAGCCATAGGAAGCGCAGACAAGCTAAGTGTTGGTCAGGGTCGAGGTCCGGTGGACCACTTCTTTATGTTGCATCAATCAAAATAGCAAATTTGCTATGTCTGATTGGTTCTCTTTGGATTGGTTGAGCTTAGTGACCGCCTTTTTAAATATTGGGTCAGCATAAGCATGTCTGGCATACAGCATGTTTGAATACGATATGCTTGGGCTGATTTTTTTGAACTCTTTAAGACTCCATCGCTCAGGTGAAATGGTGTATTGGGCGATGTACTGATAGCCGTTTTCAAGTGCGATACTGTTGTTCTGGTAACTCCAGATATCTACCCCAAGCTTTTCTCCATATACACCGAGTAAGCTGTATGCCTGCAAATTGAAATTGGAATAATGCCAAGGGCGAGTGCGTGCTAGTTCCGCATCTTGTTTTCCGTCTTGGTCAAATTGGTTTGCAATTCGCTTGGCTTTCGTAATTTGCAAACGTTGTTTGGCGATATCGGGTTGGTGGGTAAATAAAGAAAACGCTACCACCTGAGCGTCATACCAAGTTCCGTGATTGTTGTTCTGCTTTTCTTCATCGATGCCATTAACACTAGACACCAACCAGTGATTGAACTCTCTAAACCATGCAACAATGCTTTGATAATCTTTTTCTGAGAGCGTTGGTTTTATCAATTCAACAGCGTCAACAACGCCAATTAATACGCGACTATCTATGATGCCAATACCACGTCCGTTAACTCGACCGGGTATCGCTTGTGCGTGATTCATATTGGGATTCATTTTGGTTTGTGAGTTGATAAACCAAGCTCGGAGCTGTTCAATCGCTTTATCTGCGTATTTTTGATCGTCGGAGAAGTAGTAGGCTAGACCGAGCAACTTTACATTATTAGCAAAGGTTATGAGTCTTTGCATATCGGTAGCAGAAGTCCTGGTTTCTAAATTGAATTCGCCATCTTTTCGGATATAAGGCAAACCAGATGGTGTGTCTGGATTTGGCCACCAATAAGGACCGAAACTGTAATAGTCATGTTTGTCGCCACTGGCAGGCATCAACGTCTTGTTAGTCACAGGATCAATTGGATTAGTTAACGCTTTATCTGCTCTGCGAATAAGAGTTGTGAAAGGTTGATTTAGGTGTTGTAAGTTTTTCTTATTGTTTTCAAGAACCCGAATATTGTAGCTAATAGGGGTAAGAGTGTTTTCGAGAACCGTACTTTGAACAGTGAAAGAGAATATAAGTACACAAAGCAAAGCTAGACGTTTAAACATCAGTAAATATCCTCTTCCTTTCGATTTCGGGTTTGTTGATTGTGATTGAACAGATTGTCAGAGAGAAGCCAGCAAGCCGTTATAAACGAATCTCTTTCCATTCACCTGGTTGAAGATCACCAAGTTCAATATTGCCCATTGAATAGCGCACCAAACGCAGGGTTGGGAAGCCAATATGTGCAGTCATGCGCCTTACCTGACGATTTCTCCCTTCAATAATCGTAATGGCTAACCAAGTCGTTGGTATGGCTGCACGAAAACGTACAGGGGGATTTCGTTCCCAAAGCTGCGGCTCATCCATCACTACCACTTTTGCAGGAAGGGTTGGCCCGTCTTTTAGGGTTACACCATTTCGAAGCTTTTCTAAATCTGACTCGGAAGGGGCTCCTTCAACTTGAACCCAATAGGTTTTAGCCGATTTTGATTCTGGTTGGGTGAGCTTAGCTTGTAAGATCCCATCGTTGGTTAACACCATCAAGCCTTCGCTGTCTCGGTCAAGTCTGCCTGCCGAATATACGTCCTTTACAGTAATGAAATCCGCCAATGTTTTTCGACCTTCGCCATCGGTAAACTGGCTTAAAGTGTCATAAGGTTTATTGAACACAATGACTTTTCGATTTTCAGGATTCACCTTAGGTTTTTGCACCGAGGTTTTACGAGTTTGCTGCTGATTCGATGACCGACTAGATATTGTTCTATTACTTTGTTTAAAACGCGGCTTCTTTGAGTGTGAGCTTGTCGGGTGAGAAGCGTTAGTTGAGCTTTTTCGCGAGCTGGGTGACATGTTAACTACCTTGCAAAAATGTAAATGAAGTGTATTTGAAAGTTTTCTAAAACTCGCTTTTGCGCTATGATTTCCGCGCCCAGAAATAGGATAAGTGACAAGATGATAGACTATTATCCTAATTTTGTTTAATTATAACGATCTTTACTCAAGGACTGCATCGAAGACTCATCATGGTTGTTAGTAGATAGAATATTCGAACACAACAAGGAAAGAGTGAGACTATCGTGCCCAAGTTTGGGAGGTTTCCCACTTGAGCCGTACATTCACACAACACATGCCCGTGTGTTGTTAGAACAAATAGGGAAAGTTCATGCCAACAAATAAACCTACAATTATTTATACAATCACTGACGAAGCCCCAGCACTTGCTACATATTCATTGCTGCCAATTATCCAGTCATTTACAGCATCGTCGGGCATTGAGATTGAAACTCGCGATATTTCTTTAGCGGGACGTATTCTTGCTAACTTCCCTGAGCATTTGAAAGAAGAGCAGCGTATTGGTGATGCTCTAACTGAACTCGGTGAACTTGCACAAACTCCTGAAGCGAACATCATCAAACTGCCAAACATCTCGGCATCTGTTCCTCAGTTAAAGGCTGCTATCAAAGAACTTCAAGACAAAGGTTTTGCACTTCCAAACTACCCAGAAGAGCCTGCGACTTACGAAGAAGAAGCGATTAAAGCCACTTACGATAAAATTAAAGGTAGTGCGGTAAACCCTGTACTACGTGAAGGCAACTCTGACCGTCGTGCGCCAGCATCAGTGAAAAACTACGCGAAGAAGAACCCACACTCAATGGGTGCTTGGTCTGCAGATTCTAAATCTCACGTTGCTAGCATGAGTGATAAAGATTTCTTCGGTAGCGAGAAATCAGTCACTGTCGAAGGTGCAACGCAGGTTTCTATTCAGTTTGTAGCTAAAGACGGTTCAACTAAAGAACTGAAAAAGCCTTTTGCTCTTAAAGATAAAGAAATTATTGATGCCAGTGTATTGAACAAGAAAGCGCTAGTTGCGTTTTTCGAAAAAGAAATTGCTGACGCAAAACAACAAGACGTTCTGCTTTCTCTACATATGAAAGCAACCATGATGAAAGTATCTGACCCAGTAATATTTGGTCATGCCGTTAAGGTTTACTACAAAGAAGTCTTCGACAAGTACGGTGAAGTATTTGACAAGCTTGGCGTCGATGTAAACAACGGTCTAGGTGATGTATATGCGAAGATTCAAGCATTACCTGAAGCACAACGCCAAGAAATTGAAGCTGCGCTTCAAGCAGTTTACGCCACTCAACCACCGCTAGCTATGGTTGATTCTGACCGTGGTATTACTAACCTACATGTACCAAGTGACATCATCGTTGATGCCTCCATGCCAGCAATGATTCGTTCATCTGGTCAAATGTGGGGACCTGATGGTAAACAGAAAGATACCAAAGCGGTGATCCCAGATCGTTGTTATGCGGGTGTTTATCAAGCAGTTATCGAATTCTGTAAAGAACATGGCGCATTTGACCCAACAACAATGGGCAGCGTACCAAACGTAGGTCTAATGGCGCAAAAAGCAGAAGAATACGGCTCACACGATAAAACATTCATCTTAGATGCTGATGGTGCGGTACGTGTTGTTGATGCGGCAGGTAAAGTGCTTCTAGAGCAAGAAGTTGAAGCTGGTGATATCTTCCGTATGTGTCAGGTTAAAGATGCTCCAATCCAAGACTGGGTTAAGCTAGCGGTAAACCGTGCACGTGCAACCAAAACCCCAGCGGTATTCTGGTTAGATGAAGCTCGTGCTCATGACGCTGAACTGATCAAGAAAGTGAATCAGTATCTACCTGATCACGATACTTCTGGTTTAGAGATTAAGATCCTTTCTCCAGTAGACGCAACTCTGTACTCTCTAGCTCGTATTAAAGAAGGTAAAGACACTATTTCTGTTACAGGTAACGTACTACGTGACTACCTAACAGACTTGTTCCCAATTCTTGAGCTAGGTACTTCAGCTAAGATGCTTTCAATCGTCCCACTAATGAATGGTGGTGGTCTGTTTGAAACGGGCGCTGGTGGTTCAGCTCCTAAGCACGTTCAACAAGTTCAAAAAGAGAACCACTTACGTTGGGACTCTCTTGGTGAATTCTTAGCTCTTGCTGCTTCTCTAGAGCATCTAAGTGTGGTGACTGGCAATGCGAAAGCACAAGTGTTGGCTGACTCTCTGGACAAAGCAACGGGTAAATTCCTAGACCTGAACAAATCACCTTCTCGTAAAGTGGGTGAACTAGATAACCGTGGTAGCCATTATTACCTAGCGGCGTACTGGGCTGAAGCACTAGCTGTACAAACTCAAGACGCGGATCTTGCGGCTGAGTTTACTCCTGTTGCTGAGCAACTATTGTCTAACGAAGAGAATATTGTGGCTGAGTTAAACGGTGCTCAAGGTGTGGCAGGTGATTTAGGTGGTTACTATGCATTTAACGATGCATTGGTTTCTAGCTTAATGCGCCCAAGTACAACATTGAACAGTATTGTAGAACGCGCATAATAGTCACAGCGATTCCAATAAAAATACAAAACCCGCCAATAGGCGGGTTTTTCATATCTATCAATTCATAAATCGTTAGCTTATAAGCAACCCTGAAGGTTAGTTATCAGTTAAGATTTACTCGGCAGCGAACTATTTAGATTGTTGCCCTTCAATAGGTACGACACTACTAGCGTGGTAACCTTTAGGTCCCTGTTCAACTTCATACGCTACTTGCTGTCCCGCTTTTAGCGTGCGGTAGCCATCCATTTGGATAGTAGAATAATGAGCAAAAATGTCTCCATCTTCGCCTTCCGGACAGATAAATCCGAATCCTTTGGCGTTATTGAACCATTTTACTGTACCTGTAGCCATGCTATACGTCCCTCATGCATTTTGTTACTGATGTTGTTGCGGAGAAATTCACTCTAATATCCTTGATCAGAAAATCTGACGGTGATCACCCCTATTAGTGAATATCGATTCAGCCGCTGCCAAATTTTTAGTCACTATTTGACCAATGTAGTCAATGATTGAGCACAGTCAATAGGATAATGGTATAAAAATGCATACTTTTATAAGCAAATCACTTTTGAGATAACCCTATTCCATTTGATATCACTCGTGCGACAAGCATTTGTGCCAGTTATGACTGACTCGATTTTAGACTTTAGTACAAATAGTGTTACAGAAAGGTGACGAGTTTTTGAACGATTGGAATAAACTGGATTGTGAATAGCAATGTTTTATTTGCAGCGATACAATTGCTGCATTAGTCTCTAAGTAAGGATTGTTTTTCACCTTCACTGACAGCACCTTAGGTTATCAAAAAGTGATGACATATTAAGAGAAGAGACATTTTTAAGAGAGACACTCCTAAATACGGCCATCATGAGTAAAAACTTCGAATGGGTAACTCCAGACTCAGATCTACTGGAGCTAGAGAAAACAGCGACAAAACCACCGTCGATGTATAACGTTATACTGAATAATGACGACTACACGCCGATGGATTTTGTGATAGAAATCCTTGAACGCTTCTTCTCTATGGACATAGAAAAAGCGACACAAGTGATGCTCAGAGTTCATTATGAAGGGAAAGCAATTTGTGGCACGTTTACTGCAGAAGTAGCAGAGACGAAAGTCGCTCAGGTGACAATGTACGCACGGGAAAACGAGCATCCACTGCTTTGTACGATGGAAAAAGCGTAACATTAGCAGACGTGGTTGTTCTTTAAGGAGGCCTTATGCTTAATAAAGAACTAGAGTCTAGTCTAAACGGCGCGTTCGCTCGAGCGCGAGACAAAAGACATGAATTCATGACTGTCGAGCATCTCCTACTTGCATTGTTAGAAAACGATGCAGCGAAGGAAGCATTATTGGCCTGTCAGGCAGATATTGACGTTTTGCGTCGAGAGCTTGACGTATTTATTGATCAGACAACCCCTCTTATCCCAGATAACGACGAAACACGTGAAACTCAGCCAACGCTTAGTTTTCAACGCGTATTACAACGTGCAGTATTTCACGTTCAATCATCCGGTCGCAGTGAAGTCACTGGCGCAAACGTGCTGGTCGCGATATTCAGCGAGCAGGAATCTCACGCAGCTTATCTATTGAAAAAGAACGACATTAGTCGTTTGGATATTGTTAATTATATTTCTCACGGAATTACGAAAGCATCGAGTAACTCAAGTGAAGATTCTTCTTCTGACTCATTTGGTACCGAAAGTTCAGATGATTCACCAGCAGATGAAAGACTCGAGAGTTTTGCGACCAATTTGAACCAACTGGCTGGTCAAGGTCAGATTGATCCGCTGATTGGTCGTGACAAGGAACTCGAACGTACAATTCAAGTGCTATGTCGTCGTCGCAAGAATAACCCATTGTTAGTGGGTGAGGCTGGGGTAGGTAAGACTGCCATTGCAGAAGGCTTAGCGTGGAGAATCGTTGAGGGGCAAGTACCTGAAGTGATTCAAAACAGCGTAATATACTCGTTGGATATTGGCTCGCTGCTTGCCGGTACCAAATACCGTGGTGATTTTGAGAAGCGCTTTAAAACGATTCTTAAACAACTAGAAAAAGAGAAAGATGCGATTCTCTTTATTGATGAAATTCATACCATTATTGGTGCAGGAGCTGCATCTGGTGGCCAAGTCGATGCAGCAAATTTAATTAAGCCACTGCTAAGTAGCGGTAAGCTGCGTTGTATCGGTTCAACAACGTATCAAGAATACAGCAACATTTTTGAGAAGGAGCGTGCACTGTCACGTCGATTCCAAAAAATTGACGTTGTGGAACCTTCATTAGACGACACCACCAAAATTTTGATGGGGTTGAAACCAAAATACGAAGCTCACCACGATGTACGTTATACCAATAAAGCCCTTCGTGCTGCGGTAGAATTGTCTGCTAAGTACATCAACGAACGTCACTTACCTGACAAAGCGATTGACGTCATTGATGAAGCGGGCGCTCGTGTTCGTTTGATGCCAGCAAGCAAACGTAAGAAAACCGTTGGTGTAGCTGAGATCGAGTCTATGGTTGCAAAAATGGCTCGTATTCCAGAGAAATCTGTTTCTTCATCTGACAAAGATATTCTGAAAAATCTTGATAAGAAAATGAAGATGTTGGTGTTCGGACAAGACGATGCCATTGATGTATTGACTGAATCCATCAAGCTCACTCGTGCGGGGTTGGGTGCCGATAATCGACCTGTAGGTTCATTCTTGTTTGCTGGTCCAACGGGTGTCGGTAAAACAGAAGTTACGGTTCAGCTTTCTAAACTATTAGGCATTGAGCTACTGCGTTTCGATATGTCTGAGTATGGTGAGCGCCATTCAGTGAGTCGCTTGATTGGTGCACCTCCAGGTTACGTTGGTTATGACCAAGGTGGTTTGCTAACCGATGCCGTTATTAAGAATCCACATGCTGTCGTGCTTCTTGACGAAATCGAAAAAGCGCACCCTGATATTTTCAACTTGCTATTGCAAGTGATGGATAACGGTACGCTAACAGATAACAACGGTCGAAAAGCTGACTTCCGTAACATCATCTTAGTTATGACAACCAATGCGGGTGTTGCAGAAACAGTGAAGAAATCCATTGGCTTGATTCAGCAAGATCATAGCCACGATGCTATGGCAGCAATTAAGAAAGTGTTTACTCCTGAGTTCCGTAACCGTTTAGACCACACTATTTGGTTTAACAGTTTGGATGAAAGTGTGATTCACCAAGTGGTTGATAAATTCATTGTTGAACTGCAAGTTCAGTTGGATGCTCGCGGTGTATCGCTGGAAGTTTCAGAAGATGCTCGTCACTGGTTAGCTGTAAAAGGTTATGACCGTGAAATGGGTGCACGCCCTATGGGTAGAGTAATTCAAGAGCAGTTGAAGAAACCATTGGCTAATGAGCTGTTGTTTGGCGCATTGGTTGACGGCGGTACAGTGAAAGTCGCTCTGAAAGATGACCATCTAACGTTTGAATACTTGGGTGCTAAAGAAGAAGTTCTGCACTAGAACCTAGTAATAATTTTTAGATACAGAAAAGCGCATTTTAAAATGCGCTTTTTTATTACTGTTTTACAGCTAATTGAATCTAAGAACAGCAACAAAAAACGGAGCATTTAGCTCCGCTTTTTGTTGTATTCGAAAATCAGAGATTAACGAGCACGGAAGACGATGCGGCCTTTCGATAGGTCGTATGGAGTCATCTCAACAGTAACTTTGTCACCCGTTAGAATACGAATGTAGTTTTTACGCATTTTACCTGAGATGTGAGCCGTTACTACGTGACCGTTTTCAAGCTCAACACGGAACATTGTGTTTGGAAGAGTATCAAGGACAGTGCCTTGCATCTCAATTACGTCTTCTTTAGCCATTTAATCCTCTTTAGAAATGTGGCGCAAATCAACGGCATATCTCACCGTTGAATGTTAAATAAGTAAAGTTGGGGCGTATTCTACCCTTGCCAACGCTGATTTACTAGCCTTTGATGGCGTTGGAAGCGTACTTTATAGTTCATTGCAGGGCATTCATCGATTTGATAGCCCAAATAAAGCCATTGTTTATGATTACTTTTGCAGTATTCCAATTGAATCAGAATCGCAAGAGTACCGATAGACAACGGAGAAGTTGGATCGAAAAAGGTATAAAACGCACTCGCACTATTAGGGAGAATATCCGTGACAGCGACGGCTATGAGGCGTTTATCTTCATAGACATGAAGAAATTGGGTATTCAGCCACTGAGAATTAGCGAATTTATCAAACTCATCCTTTTGTGGTGGATACATGGTTCCATCGCTATGGCGTGCCTTTATGTATTTGGCATAGAGCGAAAACCAGTTTTCATCTAGCTTCGGTTTGAGTTCCCACGTCAAATGCTGTTTGATTTTGTTGATCAACCGTTTCTGGCTTTTGGTTGGCGTGAAGCCAGGAACCGACACTCGTAATGCGTGGCAGGCGCTACACGTGTCACAATGAGGTTTATATATTGTGTCGCCACTTCGGCGAAAACCATTGGCAAGAAGAATTTCGTAATTTTCATCCGACTGCATGCTGCTATCCAGCGCTACAGCCACACGTTCCATACGATCTTTAAGATAACTGCATGGATGGTTGTTGGTTAGGCCAATTCTAATTTGGTGTATATCAGAACTCACGCTTCACTCCTCAACAGACTCGGGATTATCTGTAATGCTGAGCCACTGGCGTTTGAAACACTCTTGTTTTACTGTTTTATCACTAAAAGATAGCAATGAATTGATGAATTCGTCACGTGGCAATTCAAATGCGCCTAACGAAGCGAGATGTGGGTTCATTACTTGGCAATCAATGAGCTGTCCTTTGTTCTTTGCAAAGTGTTCGCAGAAGTACCACAAAGCGATTTTGGAAGCGTTTGTTTGAATGCTGAACATCGATTCGCCGCAAAAAATTTGCCCCATCTGGATGCCGTATAATCCGCCTACAAGCGCATCATTTTGCCATACTTCAACGGAGTGGCATTTACCCTGTTTCGCAAGCATTCCGTATGCTGCTCTCATTTCAGGGTGAATCCACGTTTGATCAGCAGAGCGAGTTGCAGCACAGAGATCAATGACTTTTTGAGTGGCGTGGTTGATGCTGACGGAATATTGTTGCTTACGTTGAAATTTTTTCACACTTTTAGCGGGTTTGAATGTCTTAGGATTAAACACGGCTCGCGGTGAAGGGCTCCACCAGAGGATGGGTTCTCCGGGACCATACCAAGGAAAAATCCCATTTTTGTAAGCGTTATAAATTCGATTTGGGTTGAGATCTCCTCCAAAAGCGAGCAAACCATTTGGATCTTCTAATGCTTCGTAAGGAGAAGGGAAACTGAAATCATTAGGAGCCAGCTTAGGGAGATAGATAGTCATTGAAACCCCATCGTTATTTAGGAGAAAAAATGAAAAAGTGGTTATGGATCATATTGATTTTTCCCTTGTTTGCCAATGCTGGTTATCAACGGAACCAAGCAAGGGCTGTGAACGAGGTGGTATTTGGAACCGTAGAGAGTGTTCGTTACATCAGTCAGCAAGATATCGTTCAATCAAAAGCCAACGGCTGGGAAACACTACTTGGTGCTGTTGTGGGTGGAGTCATCGGTAATCAATTTGGTGATGGACATGGACGAGAAGTCGCAACAGCGGTTGGTACAATAGCTGGAGGAAGCATTGCCCATCATAGTGCTAATCGGTCATACAGTATTGAGTATCGCTTGGTCGAATTACTCATAGAAACCAAAGAGGGGAAATGGATCGACGTTATCCAAGATGTTGACCCTAAAATGCTGTTTTCCAAAGATGATAAAGTCCGAATCCTATACTTCGATGATGGTGTTCGGGTGGACAAAGAAATGTGATGGCTAAAAATTCACTGAGACGGCAGATTTAGGCTAGTTTTCATGGTTGAATTTAGTTAGTCTGCCAATACGAAGAATTTTACATCGCTCCAAATAAATACAGATATGAGGGCGGTGCAAGGAAACACAGCATCAATGGAAAGCCTTACGTTACAACCGATTAAAAAAATCAGTGGAGAAGTGAATCTCCCAGGTTCGAAAAGTGTATCAAATCGCGCGCTGCTGCTAGCTGCTTTAGCACAAGGCGCAACGCGACTTACTAATTTGCTCGACAGTGACGATATTCGTCATATGTTGAACGCTCTCACTAAACTCGGCGTTCAATATCGTCTATCAGACGATAAAACAGTGTGTGAAGTGGAAGGTCTTGGTAAGCCGTTTACTGTAGCTCAAGCACAAGAACTGTTTTTGGGTAACGCGGGAACTGCAATGCGCCCGTTAGCCGCTGCATTGTGCTTAGGCACAGGTGACTATGTACTGACTGGTGAGCCTCGCATGAAGGAGCGTCCAATCGGTCATTTAGTGGATGCTCTGCGTCAAGCTGGTGCAAATATTGAATATTTGGAGAATGAAAACTTTCCGCCATTACGAATTAAAGGCACTGGTTTAGAGTCGGGTACTGTTGAAATTGATGGTTCAATTTCAAGCCAGTTTTTAACAGCATTTCTGATGTCAGCGCCGCTTGCGAAAGGCGACATTACCATCAAAATTATTGGTGAATTGGTTTCAAAACCGTATATCGATATCACATTGCATATTATGGAGCAGTTTGGTGTTAAGGTGGAAAACCGTGATTATCAAGAGTTCATGATTCCAGCTGGCCAAACTTATGTATCACCGGGTAACTTTTTAGTTGAAGGCGACGCATCTTCGGCGTCTTACTTCCTTGCCGCTGCTGCGATTAAAGGTGGTGAAATTAAAGTTACTGGGATTGGTAAGAAGAGTATTCAGGGCGATATTCAGTTTGCTGATGCTCTGGAAAAAATGGGTGCAGAAATTGAGTGGGGCGATGATTACGTTATCTCTCGTCGCGGCGAACTCAATGCAGTTGACTTAGACTTCAACCACATACCAGATGCTGCGATGACGATTGCTACCACCGCTTTGTTTGCTAAAGGTACGACAGCGATTCGCAACGTGTATAACTGGCGAGTGAAAGAGACAGACCGCCTTTCAGCGATGGCAACAGAATTGCGTAAAGTAGGCGCTGAAGTAGAAGAGGGTGAGGATTACATCATCATTACACCTCCCGCTAAGTTAACTCACGCTGCGATTGACACCTATGATGATCACCGTATGGCGATGTGCTTTTCGCTAGTTGCTTTGAGTGATACTCCAGTGACGATTAATGACCCGAAATGTACCTCTAAAACTTTCCCAGATTATTTTGAGAAGTTTGCAAGTTTGAGTCATTAAACTCTTTGAAATAAAAGCCTCCTTAGAGGCTTTTATTATTTTTTGACGCTGAACTCTTTTGAAAGCTGATGAGCAAGGTATTTGAACATATTAAACACAACGGTCGTCTTTTCCGTTGGTAGACCTTTTTCGTCTAGAAAGTAGTTCCCTTTGAAAACCAGTACATCGTCTTTTTCTTCAACGCTGTCTGCTCTCAACCCTTCGAAATATTGATCGTGGTCCTGGATTAGCTGGTTTGCAATAAGCAGAAGCTCAAACTCACTGACGGTTTTTTTGTCATTCATTAATGTGTTACCTCATAAAACGAATTCTGAAACTGAGTTGACTTTGGGCATTAAATTTCGAATGGTAGTCGCTTGTCAACTTAGCTCCTTACCTAATTTATTTATCAGGAAGTGTAATGTGACCTGTAGTCACTTCCATGATCGAAAACAGGAATGGTTGGATTTGTTAAATTGCACTTTTTGTGATTTGCTCCATATTTAATTCGTTTGTAGTCGCGTATGGCAACAAGCCATTTTAGTATGTGCAGGTTTTTGAACGTAGAAGCACAATTCGTCGATTTGTCGAGCAAATAAAAACGATTTTAAAAAAACAAGTTGATCTTCTTGTTGTTCGGCTCGATAGTAAAAAAAGAAGCAACCATGTAGAACGCCGTTTAAATGAGCGTTTTCATAGTGATTAAGGGCATTTGAGTCAAATTATGGGTAAATCACTCGTTATAGTGGAATCACCAGCCAAGGCGAAAACAATTAATAAATACCTTGGAAAAGACTTCATTGTTAAGTCTAGTGTCGGTCATGTCCGCGATCTACCAACTGCAGGTCAAAGCACTGCAACAACTGCTGCCAAAAAAGCCGCTGCGGTATCAAAAAATATCAGCGTAGAAGAAAAAGCTCGTCTTAAAAAAGAGAAAGAGCGTGGCGCCCTAATCAAAAAAATGGGTATCGACCCATATCATGATTGGGAAGCGAATTACCAAATTCTGCCAGGTAAAGAAAAAGTTGTAGCAGAGCTACAAAAACTTGCGAAAGATGCTGACCACGTCTACCTCGCAACCGATTTGGACCGCGAAGGAGAGGCCATCGCTTGGCACCTTCGTGAGATCATCGGTGGCGATGAAGAGCGATACAAACGTGTAGTCTTTAACGAAATTACCAAAAACGCTATCCAACAAGCTTTCCAGAAACCAGGACACTTGAATATGGATGGCGTGAATGCGCAACAAGCACGCCGTTTTATGGACCGTGTTGTGGGCTTTATGGTTTCTCCACTACTGTGGAAAAAAGTGGCTCGTGGCCTATCTGCCGGTCGCGTACAGTCAGTGGCTGTAAAGCTGCTTGTTGAGCGTGAGCGTGCGATTAAAGCATTTGTTCCAGAAGAGTTTTGGGATATTCACGCTGACACAATTACGCCGACCAAAGAAGAGTTCCGCCTTGAAGTTGCGCAGAAAGACGGTGTAGCTTTCAGACCAACAAACGAAGCTGACGCAATGGCGTCTGTGGCGATGTTGCAAAAAGCGGTTTACGAAGTCTGTAAACGTGAAGACCGTCCTACAAGCAGTAAGGCAAGCGCACCATTCATTACGTCGACTCTGCAACAAGCGGCAAGTACTCGCTTAGGTTACGGTGTTAAAAAGACCATGATGTTGGCTCAGCGTCTCTATGAAGCGGGTTACATCACTTATATGCGTACTGACTCAACCAACTTGAGTACAGAAGCTGTGGATGCGGTTCGTGCCTATATTGATTCAGAATTTGGTGCACAATATCTTCCAGCTCAAGCAAAAGTATACGGTAGCAAAGAAGGTGCTCAAGAAGCGCACGAAGCCATTCGTCCTTCAAGCGTGGATGTGAAAGCTGAAGACCTAGATGGTATGGAAGCCGACGCGCACAAACTGTACGCACTGATTTGGAACCAGTTTGTTGCTTGTCAAATGACAGACGCTCAATACGATTCAACGACAGTGAGCGTAAAAGCAGCAGAGTACACGCTTAAAGCGAAGGGCCGTATTCTAAAGTTTGACGGTTGGACTCGTGTTCAACGTCCTCTTGGCAAAAACGAAGATCAGATTCTTCCTGCTGTGAAAGTAGGAGATAAACTTGCAATTGAGAAATTGGACCCAAGACAGCAATTTACTAAGCCGCCAGCTCGTTATACCGAAGCTGCACTGGTTAAAGAACTTGAGAAACGTGGCATTGGTCGTCCATCGACTTACGCTTCAATCATCTCAACCATTCAAGACCGTGGGTATGTGAAAGTTGACCAACGTCGTTTTTACGCAGAGAAGATGGGCGAGATCGTTACTGACCGTCTAGATGAAAGTTTTGACGACCTGATGAACTATGATTTCACCGCACGTATGGAAGAGAAACTCGACCAAATCGCGGTTGGTGAAACCAGCTGGAAAGAAGTGCTTGATAGCTTCTTTAACGATTTCAGCACTGATTTAGAAAAAGCAGAACAAGAAGAAGACCACGGTGGTATGAAACCAAATCATATCGTGGAAACCAGCATTCTTTGTCCGACCTGTTCACGCCCGATGGGTATTCGTACAGCGTCTACAGGTGTATTCCTTGGTTGTTCTGGTTATGCATTAGCACCAAAAGAACGTTGTAAGACAACGATTAACTTAGGCAGCGAAGAAGGCATAATCAATGTTCTTGAAGAAGACGTGGAAACTGCGGCGCTACGTGCCAAGAAACGTTGTCCAATTTGTGAAACAGCAATGGATGCTTACCTAATTGACGATAAGCGTAAACTTCATGTTTGTGGTAACAACCCGAACTGTGATGGTTATATTGTTGAAGAAGGCGAGTTCAAAGTTAAAGGCTATGATGGTCCTGTGGTTGAGTGTGATAAGTGTGGCTCAGACATGGTGCTTAAGAACGGTCGCTTTGGTAAGTACATGGGTTGTACAAACGACGAGTGTAAAAACACTCGTAAGATTCTTCGTAATGGTGAAGTTGCTCCACCAAAAGAAGAACCAGTACATTTCCCTGAATTGCCATGTGAAAACTCAGATGCTTACTTCGTTCTTCGAGACGGTGCTTCTGGTCTGTTCTTTGCGGCAAGTAACTTCCCTAAATCTCGCGAAACTCGTGCGCCTCTAGTTGAAGAACTGGCTAAGTATAAAGAACGTCTTCCAGAGAAGTTCCACTATTTAGCAACAGCGCCTGCGAAAGATCCTGATGGTCGTCTTGCGGTGGTTCGTTTTAGCCGTAAGGGCAAAGAACACTATGTTCGTACTGAAAATGATGGGAAGCCATCAGGTTGGACCGCTCTATACATCGATGGAAAATGGGACATCACAGATAAGCGTAAAAACGCTTAATCAATGAGTCTTCAATCAATAATAGAAAAGGGTAGCGTTAAGCTATAATGCCGATCAGTTAAGACTTTAATCGGCAGATCAGTTGAATGATCCTACCTGTATGTAAAAATCCGATAGACTCTGTTTATCGGATTTTTTTATGCACGTTTCTCAAGCCCTCGACATCATCAACAGTTATAAACCCAATCAAGTTGAGACACTCGCTGACCTCCTGCCCATTGAACTCATCAATAGTGCTTACGAGCTTACCGATACTGTTACGCTAAGAAAACGAAAGCTAACTTTAGAGTCGATGGCATGGTTACTGGTTGGAATGGCAATCTATAACGATAAATCCATGGCAGACATTGTAAATATGCTCGATATTGTTGACCGCACAGGTAAACCATTTGTTGCTCCAAGTGCATTAACACAGCGAAGAAAAAACCTCGGTGAGTCAGCGGCTAAAGCTCTTTTTGAGTGTACGCAAAGTCATTGGTTTAAGCTGGCGAATTTACCAAACTGGAACGGACTCACTCTTCTTGGCGTTGATGGTGTTTTGTGGCGAACGGAGGACTCAAAAGAGAACGCTGAAGCGTTTGCAAAGCCTACCAATCGTGACGGTAAAGAAACACAGTACCCACAAGTGCGCATGGTATGTCAGATGGAATTGAGCAGCCATTTAATCACAGGCAGTGCCTTTGACTGTTATAGCGTCAATGAAATGAAGTTAGCAGAGCAACTGATAGAGACGACACCTGATAATAGCTTAACCCTTTTTGATAAAGGCTTTTACTCTCTTGGCCTACTTCAAGCATGGAGCTCGCAAGGCATAAATCGACATTGGCTTATCCCAATGAAAAAAGGACTCACTTATGATGTCATTCAGTCTCTCGGCCGCCAAGATAAACTGATAAAACTGAAGAGTAACCCGCAAGCACGTAAGAAGTGGCCAGAGCTGGAACAAGAAGTGGTTGTACGTTTAATCACGAGAGTCAAAGAGGGTAAGCAATACGATGTTCTCACCTCAATGCTTGACCCTATGCTTTACCCCAAATCGGACATAGTGGGTCTGTATGGATACCGTTGGGAGATTGAGCTTGGGTATCGAGAACAAAAACAATATATGCTTGGCAACCGACTCACACTTCGAAGTCGACTCCCTGAATTAGTGAAGCAAGAACTCTGGGGAATACTACTGACCTATAACTTAGTCAGGTATCAAATGGTGCAGATGTGTAATACGTTGAATGGAGATTACTTGCCATATCAACTTAGCTTCAATGGAGCATTAGCTCACATCATGCGCCTGATAGTGGGACTTCCATACTCGTCACCAGGAGCAATCCCGAGGCAATTCCAAAACTTCTACTCAATGAGTGAGAGCTTAATACTTGAACCTAGGCGAGAAAGATCCTTCCCTAGGGTCGTTAAGAAAAAGCCAAGCCGATACCCTAGAAAAAACAATGCCGCTCACCTTAAGTGAACGGCATTATAGCGTTAAGCTACTCTTTTCTTTTTTGATAACAGCGAAATCATCAGCAGGCTATTGTCGGGTTGATGCAATTAAATGAACTGAACTTGTGCTGGAACTCATACTTTAGAATATTACCCTTAACTAATGTATGAGTTTGTCATCTTTAACACAGCTTCTCCTGCTATAAATTTTAGAGCTGATATGTAACTTGTTGCTTTATCTGGTCTGACCTTGTGACGCTTCCCGCTACTATCTGCAACGCTACTTTATTCCCCCCTCAATAACCAAAGTAGACGTCAATATTATAAATGGAGAGTTATATATGTTTGGTGTATTAGGAATGATTCTGGCTGGCGGTGAAGGATCTCGTTTGATGCCTTTAACCGAAACGCGTTCGAAACCTTCGGTGCCTTTCGGTGGTAGCTATCGGCTGATCGATTTTGCCCTAAATAATTTTGTTAATGCAGACTTAATGAGAATCTACGTTTTAACCCAATTTAAGTCTCAATCCCTTTATCTGCATATGAAAAAAGGTTGGAATGTTACAGGTATCACCAACCGTTTTATTGACATTATTCCGGCGCAAATGCGTGACGGTAAACGTTGGTATGAAGGCACGGCAGATGCCATATACCAGAATATTGTGTTTGTTGAGCAATCTGGTGCGGAAGATGTCTGCATTTTTGGTTCTGACCATGTATATAAGATGGATATTCGCCAAATGCTCGATTTCCATAGTCAGAAGCAAGCCAAGTTGACGGTCGCTGCGTTGCGTATGCCTAGGGCAGAAGCCTCCAAATTCGGCGTAATTGAAGTAGACAGTGATGGTAAGATGATCGGCTTCGAAGAAAAACCGGATAATCCAAAATCAATACCGGGAGAACCTGATTGGTCTTTAGTTTCAATGGGTAACTACATCTTTAAATCCTGTGTGCTTTGCGCTGAATTACGTGAAGATGCAGCAAACATGGAATCTAGCCATGATTTTGGCAAGGACATTATTCCTAAAATGTTTCCTGATGGTGGCGTCTATGTCTATGACTTCTCCCAAAACAAAATTAAAGGTGAGATACAGACGACTTATTGGCGAGATGTCGGCACGATAGATTCCTATTGGGCTGCACATATGGATCTACTCGATAAAAAGCCACCTTTCTCGTTGTATAACCGTAGCTGGCCGTTGCATACTTACTATCCACCTCTACCTCCAGCGACATTTGTTGATTCTGGCGAGCGTAGAGTTAAAATCACAGACAGTTTAATTTCCGGTGGAAGTTATATCCAAGGATCAACTATTTATAAATCAGTTTTAGGATTCAGAAGTAACATTGCGGCTGGCTCTTTGATTAGTGAATCTGTTATCTTGGGTGATGTGAAAATAGGGGCTGGGTGCTCAATCAAGCGCACGATCATCGACAAACATGTTGAAATTGCTCCCGGCACTGTCATTGGTGAAAATTTAGAATTGGACCGACAACGATTCCACGTGTCTGACGACGGAATCGTCGTCATTGCAAAAGGAACAAAAGTTGGATTCTAGAAAGGAACAACTCAATGTGTGGTTTACCGTTTCAGAAGCTCAAGGGTTAGTAAAAAGTGGAGGCTTGGCTGATGTAGCCAAGGCTCTGCCTAAAGCTTTGCTGGAACTTGGCCACCAAGTCGCTATAGTTTTACCTGGTTATCGCAGCGTACCTGAAAAAGATTCATCGCCAGTGATTCTCGAAACCGAACTTACTCATTGGCCACATATTCGCTATCAAGTTCGTCAAAGAGAGCTTGAGGGTGTGCCTGTTTACCTCATTGATTGCGATATGTATTTTGACCGTCCTGAACTTTATGCTGAGCACAACCAAGCCTATCCTGATAACGGAGAACGCTTTGGCTTTTTCTCAGCAGCGTGTTTAGATGTGTTGCCTAAGCTAGGAATTAAACCTGATATTATCCATGCTAACGATTGGCATACAGGGTTAGTTCCATTTCTTCTCAAAACTCGCTTCAGAAACGACCCTTACTTTACTGGCGTCAAAAGTGTCATAACCATTCACAATGCGATGTTTAAAGGCATATTTTCTCATCATCAGTTAGAAGTCATTCCAGAACTTAATTTGTCGGGGATGGAGTTCCTCGAGTATGGTCATGACCATATCAGTATGCTCAGAGCAGGTATTGCATTTGCAGACAAAGTCAATGCGGTAAGTCCGAATTACGCGTCAGAGCTTCTTACTCCTCTTGGTTCTCATGGTTTGGTTGATGATTTTGTACGCCGAGCACGTGATTTACATGGCATCGTTAACGGATGTGATTACAGTGAGTGGAACCCAAGAACGGACACATACTTGCCAGAATTTTATTCAGACGAAGCAAAATCGTTGAAGAAGGGTAAGTCTGCCAGTAAGAAAGTGTTGCAAGAAGAATTGCAGCTTCCGCAGCGTGACGTTCCTCTATTTGGAATGGTGTGTCGACTAACGCATCAAAAAGGTTTCCATTACATTCTTCCTATTTTGGAGAAGTTTCTGCGTAACGATGTTCAATTGGTTATCGTGGGAACGGGGGAGCCCGAAGTAGCAAATCAGTTACACAAGATAGCCAGCGTGCATTCAACACAATTTGCTTTTGTTGAGGCTTACAGTAATCGCTTTGCGCACCTTGTTGAAGCTGGTTCTGATTTCTTCTTAATGCCGTCAGAGTTCGAAGCTTGTGGTTTGAACCAAATCTACAGTATGGCTTATGGTACTTTGCCGATTGTGCGAGAAGTTGGTGGCCTAAAAGATACCGTGTTGGATTACGATAAATACCCTAGTGAAGCTACTGGTTTTGGTTTCCAAGAGCCATCACCAGAAGCATTACTCATCACAATGCAACGCGCGTTACTTTTTTATCTTCAACATCCAGATTTATTATTAGAAGTTCAACAACGCGCAATGAGGTGTGACTTCAGTTGGCGAGAATCTGCGTTGGAGTACGTAAAGATGTATAACTACGCAATTTTTGACTAGATAGATAAATGAACAAAAACAGAGCTTTAAAGCTCTGTTTTTGATCTGGTCGAGGTAGAGTAGCATTATTTAACAACTCTAATCACCTTGAAAGGGGAGGATGTGGTACCCTCAGTCTATTCTGTTTCACATTAAATTAAGTGGTACCAATGCCCCAAAGCATGCTTTTTCATAAAATTTACCATCATCCAACCAGTCAGGAATGGGTGGTATTTGTACATGGTGCAGGAGGCAGTTCGTCCATTTGGTTTAAGCAAATTAAAGCGTATAAGCAGCATTTTAATTTGTTGTTTGTTGATCTGCGTGGTCACGGAAAATCCCCTCAGCTCATCAAAGATCTGATCAGTAACAAATATACGTTTAAGTCTGTTACGTTAGATGTATTACGAGTTCTCGATCACTTAAAGATTCAATCTGCGCATTTTGTCGGAATGTCTCTTGGGACGATCATCGTACGTAACCTTGCAGAGTTGGCAACAGAACGCGTGAGTTCTATGGTGTTGGGTGGTGCGGTCACCCGTTTAAATACCCGCTCGCAAATCTTGGTTAAATTGGGGCATATAAGTAAGAATTTTGTACCATATATGTGGCTCTACCGTTTATTTGCCTATATCGTTATGCCGCAAAGAAGTCAAAAGCAATCTCGAAACTTGTTTGTCCGAGAAGCGAAGAAGCTTTGCCAGAAAGAATTCAAACGTTGGTTTACTCTTACTGCAGAGATTAATCCAATGATGCGTTATTTTCGCGATAAAGAGTTACCGATACCCACCCTGTATTTGATGGGCGAGCGTGACTATATGTTTATCCAGCCTGTTAAAGATATGGTGGCATTGCACGAGAAAAGTGAACTATGGGAAATACCGGACTGTGGGCACGTGTGCAATATTGAACAGCCTGAAGTATTTAACCGAGTTTCCATCGATTTCATCCACAAGCAGTTAACCATTAACGCTTAAAAGCCTTCTAGATGCTCTCATAGCCGCAATTCCAGCACAATCCGAATTGCGGTTCGTTATTCTCTCCGCAATGCTTACAGACCCAATCTGGCTGATTTGGGAATGCTGGTTGTAAGTAGTCACTTATAACCTGTTCGGACTGTTCGAGCAAACTCAGATTCAAAAGCCATACATAAGGTGAAGAGGCTTCATCAAAAGGGATTTCCCCGCGGACACTGAAAAGCGTTTCACCTCGAACTTCACAGGGAATATTTTGTTGTCGCAACAGCCCGCACACAATATGTGCTTCAGTTGGATGTTGAGCAATGAATATTTTCATATTACTCGTCGGTGATTGTTCTCTTTTTAAGTTTAGTCAGTACTTGTTTTGCCAAAAACGGAAATATGCCCAATAACGCAAAAGAAAGTAGAACGCTTGGAGATAGTATTCCTGACAGAGTGTCTATATCAGCAAGTTGAGTGCCTGCATTGAGATAAACAGCCGTTCCTGGGAGCATCCCCAACTGACTAACTAGGTAATAACGAGTCGTTGAAATCGGTGTTAAGCCCATAAGTAGGTTGATAAGAAAGAATGGAAACACTGGAATCAATCTTAGTGTAAACAGATAAAATGCACCATCTTGCGCTACACCTTTATTGATGGCAGAAAGATTGTCACTAAAACGGTGTTGTATCCAATTGCGAAGCAAATATCGGCTGCTAAGAAAAGCGAGGGTCGCACCAATTGTACTAGCAAAAGACACTAAGATAAGACTAAACCAAAAGCCAAATAAAGCCGCTCCGAGAAGAGTAACAACGGCAGCTCCGGGAATGGATAAAGCGGTAATCACAATATATGCGATAAAGTAAGCAATAGCTGAAAAAACGAGGTTCTGGTCTATGTATTGAGAGAGGGCTGCTTGTTGAGTTTTCGCATATTCCAGAGTGAGATATTGGCTAAACTCAGTACCCATAACAACGATGAGGGTAATTAAAATCAACCCTAGTATCAGTTTATGACTCATCGTTAACTCCAAAATAGTTGGATAAAACCATCACTTGCTCCTCATACCATCCTAGATAAAAATATGATCAGACTGAGCATCGGTAGAACAGCGAATAGGCGTCAAACGCAAACGCGCATTCATTCGTCCCTGAAGCTCCTCCGATCCATCCATGGCTCGGAGGGTTTGCTTATCGACGCCTATTCACTGATCAGGAAATTATCCAGAATGGTATCATGTATAGAGAATAGGAAAGGCAGAGCCGACTTTAAATTTCATTTTGGTTTTGATTATTCATAAAAAAGCACCCTATGAAGAGTGCTTTGTATCTTTAAGTCGAATATAGAAACTAGAGTTTCTGCATTAATTCATCGCGGCGAGACTGGGGAATGACAGACCAATGCTTACCTTCAATTGCACCTTCTAAAGCCCATAAAAGCTCAATACCAACAGTTGTGGCATGAGTCTCTTGCACGGCTCTAAACGCAGCCACTGCGCCTTTCTGTTGCAGCATGTCAACAGAATCGATTCCTGCTTTTTTGAGCATACGTTCTGTAGCAAGACGCATATTAGGAAGATCTTTAAGTCGGTCTGGTTTCGCTTTAGCTTGAGTCTCGCGTTCTTGTTTCGCGACATCTAAGGCTTGCTTTGCTTTTTCAATAATTAGATGCGGGGTATCCCACACATTTTCAGGTAAGGCAAAGTATTTAGTCACAACAGGAAAACCACGTTTTTTATAAACGTAAGGTTCATAGCCTTGTTGTTGGAAATTCTTTGAGGAGTGATCATCCGCACGAATGTGTAGTCGGTCATTAACGACCAGAGCAAACATCGTGTCATCGATGAAAATGCCAAACCCTCCGAACATAGAACGCGATTTTACGCTTCCTAGTTGCTCAAAAAGTCGCATTGAGTCTTTTAGTACTGGTTTATCCATGCTGTTAGTCTCGGTGTATTAATAAATACGCCACCAAATTCAGGTCCGAGAGAATAGCAAAAGAATACATTGAGCATGTCAATCAAGCGTCAACTCATGTATACCTTTTTGCCATCGGCAACCCCGCTACCTACCAATTATGAACTAACATGGATTGGTTTAGGCCGGAGGCTTTGCGTCCCACCCTTTCAGATGGTTTGCCCTGTGCGTGACATTACTTTCAAAATAATAAACAAAACTTTGAATAAGCATCACATTTATGTGAACTAAATGTGACGTTGATCAAAGTTTGAATATTGGGTTTGCGAGCTTATTACTGTTTTAATATTTGTGAGATGAATTTCACTGGCTCTTATTGAACGGTACTTAAATAGAGTAACTAATTATTTTGTAAGGTCTTTTACTGTATCACGCTCTACAATTTCTGGATGCATTTCGAAGATTCGACGTTCATGCTCTTTATCTTTGATTCGTTCTAACAAAATCTCAAATGCGTTTTTGCCCACACGACGTTTTGGTTGATGAATCGTGGTTAGGGGCGGAGAGAAGTACTCTGCAAGTTCAATGTTATCGTATCCGATTACCGAAATGTCATCGGGTACACGAACACCTTTTTGTTGTAAACGTGACATTAACCCTAGTGCCATTGTATCGTTGAAACAGAACACAGCGGTCGGCATTTTATCCATTGCGATAATTTTATCTGCAGCTAGTACTGCTGTATCACACTCGAAGTTGCCTTCAAGAATCCAGTTATCATTCACTGTCAAGTTCGCCTCTGCCATAGCGCGACGGAACCCCGCAATTCGTTCCTGACAAGCGAGTTTATGTAAGTGTCCACTTAAGCAAGCAATGTCTTTATGACCTCTGTCGATAAGGTATTTAGTCGCTAAATAGCCCCCTAATTCAGAGTTATCAATGATTTTGTCAGCAGTAGAAGCTTCTGGACCCCAATCCATGATGACTTTTGGAATGTCCGAATGACTTTCAAGCATCTCTGACAGTTCTTGTGTTAGGTCGGAGCACATGACTAAAATGCCATCCACTCGCTTCTCAGCCAGCATTCGGATGTAATCTCTTTGTTTCTCGTAGATGCCACCTGTGTTACACAGAATCAGTGTGTAACCCTGACGGTAACAGTAGCTTTCTACACCGTCGATGACTTCAGAAAAGAATAGATTGGTTGATTGAGTAACTAACATACCAATGGTGCGGGTAGTATTGCATTTCAAGCTACGTGCTACGGCACTTGGTGCGTAGTTTAGCTCTTTTACTGCTTCGAGAACTTTTTCTTGAGTTGCTTCAGCAACAAAGCGAGTTTTATTAATTACGTGTGATACGGTTGTGGTTGATACGCCAGCTAAGCGAGCAACATCTTTAATCGTAGCCATATATTTGTCCTGTTTTGACTGCTGATTTCGCTAAATTTTTTATTAGGTAAACAACCCACATTACTGGCCGGATTCAGCAGCGGCGAAGTTTATAAAGCTTCTAGCCTAAAGTCGTTAAAACACAAAAACCGCTTCGATATAGCGGTTTGAGTTTTAAATAATGATTCATCTTTTATGGTATTGAGTTTAAACCGCAAATGGTTAGCTAGCAACGACAAATCAATAGCGCAAACTTAACTGTAGTCACAATTCATGCCCTTTGTTGAACCAACGATGAGTTTCAATTGCCTGTAAGATAGTTTAAATCAAGCTCTAAAAAAGCGACCAATAATACTGAAATTGATGAATAAAATCCCAATTTATCCTTGCTCGCACAATCAAAAGAAAAATCAGGTATCCAGTTCAATAGATGATGACGAATATAGTCCGCTTGGAACTTTAGGGCCTGTTCCATACGGGCTTCTTTCTCAAGTTCGTTAGAGCGAATAATGAGGTGTCCGAGAAAGTCTAATTCGATAGCGAGATGATCATATGATTCATTTGTCTGCTCTTGAACATGTACGCCATTTTGCTCCATTAACTCAGCAATTGCTTGTGCTGGAGTTTTATTATTCATTTTTGATTTATCAATATAAAGAGATGCGTACGGGAGAGCCGAATTCCCATCACATTTTAGAAATAGGTTATAGAAGCTATTAGCAATTTGCACTTGTGCATCTTCATGTTTGAGAAGTTGCTTGAGAGTTGCGCATAGTTTGTGAGTGGAGACTGCTAAATGGTCGTTTTCACTAAGTCCTGCGAGAAAATTGTAAATTTCGGGGGATGAGTAATGTGACAAGTCTTGTGAACTGAGTTCGCAAGCAAACAAACCTGAAAGCCACCAATAGATTTCAGCTCGTTTTTCGTTAAAGGCTTTAATTTCTTTCATTACTTAGCTCCGTACTTTTCTTTATCTAAGTCTAAGCAATAATTACGCTCTGTACGAAATTTGCGAACTAAAGTATGCAGATCGAAGACCTTTGTTGAGCGAAGGTTGGCGAAAAAAGACCCGCATAAAGCGGGTCTTCATATCATCTTTGCAAGGAGCTACTTATCTTGTGTTAGTTTGCCATCAGAGCCAGCAACATAATCGCGCATCTTTTGCCAAAGCTGACCAAGGCTCTCGTACCAAAAGCGCTCGGTTTGCTCCAAATAGCGTGCTTGAGGCGTGTATTTATCCCAGGGTTGAGTAATGTTAGCTTGAGCTAAAAAGTTGGTTGGCGCTGGAATCGGGTTTAATCCTGCGGAATTAAATTCTTTAATTGCTCTTTCCATATGGCTGGCGGAAGTCACTAGTACCAACTTTTTGCTTTGTACGAATGCAGCAGCTTGTCTTGCCTCTTCCCAAGTATCTTTTGCTGTTTCTAACAACACGATGTCAGACTTTGCTACACCGAGTGCTAATGCGACTCGTGCTAACATACGAGCATGACTAAACTCGCTGCCACCAGCATAACCTGAAAGAATCAATTTGGATCCTGGGTACATCCTAGCAATACGTATTCCTTCCGTTAAACGCATTAATGCTGCTCGTGATAGTTCAGAAGTTGGTGGTATATAGCCATCGACAACATGTCCATTACCTAAAACCATCACGTAATCAATGTTTCTTTCGACAGGAAGAAACGCGGGGTATTGGCGCTCTAAAGGCATCAACAAACTTGTTGATATGGGTTGAAACGAAATAAGAAAAAGACTGGTTAGAGAAAACAGAACGATGAGGCTGCCAGTTTTACGTTTGGCAGTAAACATAATCAGCATTAAGCCAATAAATCCCACAATCAGCAGTGCTGGTAAGGGCATTAAAAAGGATGAAACAATTTTTTTCAGCTCAAACATAAACAAAATAGTCCGAAAAAACAGCACTTGACAATAAAAAGGGTGAAACCCTCTTTATTCCTGCTATTCCTATGACAAAATAGCAGCACGAATTCGCTATGATAACCCAAGCCGCTGTGACAGAAGATCGTAATTTCGACGATATTGCCCACAAATTTGTAAAAAATATCTATGGCTCCGATAAAGGAGAAATCCGTCAAGTAATTGTGTGGGAAGACCTGACGCAGTTGTTGGCAAGTTTTGACCAATCAGAAACTCCGTTGCACATTCTAGATGCTGGCGGGGGACTAGCGCAGATGTCACAGAAGCTCGCTAAGCTCGGACATCGTGTGACCTTGTGTGATCTTTCTTCTGAAATGCTCAATCTTGCTAAGCAGGATATTGCCAATAATGGCTTGCTTGATCAATATCAGTTGGTCCATTCTCCTGTGCAAAATATACAGGAGCATTTAACTGAGCCAGTTGACGTGGTGATGTTTCACGCTGTGATGGAGTGGTTGGCTGAGCCAAAACCCGCTTTAGAAAACTTGTTAGCTCAAGTGAGACCGGGTGGCATGGCATCTATCATGTTTTACAACTACCACGGGCTTGTATATAAAAATGCAGTATGTGGCAATATTCCTCATGTATTAGAGGGAATGCCGCATAGAAAACGCTTCAAACTTCAGCCTCAAACTGGATTGCTTCCTACGGAAGTGTATCAGTGGATAGAGGATTCAGGGTTTGAGATACAAGGTAAATCTGGTATTCGCTGTTTTAGTGATTACATTGGCAATGTGAAAAATATGGGCGAATACCAATACGATGATGTATTGGCTTTAGAACGAAAATTTTGTCGTCAGGAGCCATACCTCTCATTAGGCCGATACATACACGTATGGGCTAAGAAAAAACAATAACAGGAATAACAATGGGTGAGTTAACTCAGAACGCTGTTGAGCAACCTATTGATGAATTGGTTAGCTGGGTAAAGCAGCATGATTTCTCATTAAATCTAACGACTGAGCGACTCGCGTTTTTAATCGCAATTGCAGTGCTAAGTAATGACAGATTTGATGAAGAACTCGGTGAAGGTGAGTTGCACGATGCGTTCATTATAGTCACTCGAATGTTTGAAGATACAGGTGAAGCGTCGGCTTTTCGCGCTAACAACGCCATTAATGAATTAGTTAAACAACGTCTGATCAGCCGCTTTACCAGCGAACTGACTGATGGGGCTAGCATATATCGCCTATCGCCGTTGGCGATTGGCATTACTGATTACTACGTTCGTCATCGAGAGTTTTCTAAGTTAAAGCTTTCTATTCAGCTTTCAATGTTGGCTGATGAAATGGCGAAGGCGGTTGAATCTGCAGAACGAGGTGGTTCAGTTGGGCACTGGAAAAAGAATGTATTCGGTGTGCTGAAATACTCTGTAGGTGAAATCTTTGACCGCATTGATTTAAACCAACGCGTCATGGATGAACAACAACAATCCGTAAAACAGCAAATCGCCGAACTCCTGAATAAAGATTGGCGTGAAGCCATTCATAACTGTGAAGCGTTGCTTTCTGAAACCTCCACCACATTAAGTGAGTTGCAAGATACGTTACAAACTGCAGGCGATGAACTTCAAACTCAAATTTTAGATATACAGGAAAGCGTGTATGGCAATCCTGAACTTGAGTTCATTGAAGAAACATTATTTGGCTTGCAGATGAAACTTGATCGCATAACGAGTTGGGGGCAGCAGGCGATTGATTTGTGGATCGGTTATGACCGTCACGTACATAAGTTTATTCGTACGGCTATCGATATGGACCAAAATCGCGCGTTTAGCCAACGCCTGCGTCAATCCTTTAACGACTACTTTGAACAACCTTGGTATTTAACTTATGCCGATGCAGACCGCCTTATGGATCTGCGTGATGAAGCATTAGTGCTACGTGACGAGGAAGTTACTGGTAGTGTTCCTGATGAAGTTGAATACGAAGAATTCCAGCAAGTAAACGATGAGCTTGCTGAAACAATCGGCGCTATGCTGCAAGTGCATAAAGACCAAGGACAAGCGATAGATTTGGGTGCGGTATTACGTGACTACCTCGCTACCCATCCAAAAACACATCATTTTGATTTAGCACGAATTGTTGTTGATCAAGCAGTTCGACTCGGCTACTCAGAGTCGGACTACCAAGCGATTCAGCCAGACTGGCAAGCAATCAACGACTTTGGTGCAAAGGTACAAGCAAATGTCATCGACAGATATTAATGAATACATGCCAGAGAATCTGGCTAAAGCGATCAGCAATCCGCTTTTCCCTGCACTCGATAGTGCTTTACGTGCTGGTCGACATGTCTCTAGCGACGATTTAGATAATCACGCGTTCCTATCGGATTTTGAAACGGAGTTGGCGCATTTTTACCAACGCTATAACACTGAACTGGTGCGCGCACCGGAAGGTTTTTTCTACTTACGCCCTCGTTCAACGACGTTAATTAGCCGCAGTATTTTGTCTGAACTAGACATGCTGGTGGGTAAAGTGCTCTGTTTTCTTTATCTCAGTCCTGAGCGTTTGGCTCACGAGGGCATCTTTACCAATCAAGAACTGTATGAAGAGTTACTTTCACTAACCGATGAAAAAAAGCTTATGAAGTTAGTGACCAACAGAGCTAATGGCTCTGATTTGGACAAAGAGAAACTGTTTGAGAAAGTACGCGCATCGCTTCGTCGTCTGCGTCGCCTAGGTATGATTATCAATATCGGTGAAACCACAAAATTCAGCATTAGCGAAGCAGTGTTCCGCTTTGGTGCTGATGTTCGTATTGGTGACGACATGCGTGAAGCGCAACTACGTCTTATCCGCGATGGTGAAGCTGTTGTGCATAACCAGGAACCGAATCAGCATAGTCTGTTAGGTGAAGGTTTGTTAGATGATGGTTTATTAGAAGAAGACTCTTTGACAGATGAAGAAGATCAAGCCGATGAAACAGAATTGGAAGGTGAAGCATGATTGAAAGAGGTAAATATCAATCGCTAACCATGATCAACTGGAACGGCTTCTTTGCTCGTACATTTGATATTGATAGCTTAGTAACGACACTCTCTGGCGGTAACGGTGCTGGTAAATCAACCACAATGGCTGCATTTATCACCGCGTTGATTCCTGACCAAAGCCTATTGCATTTCCGCAACACCACTGAGGCTGGTAGCTCGCAGGCGTCTCGTGACAAAGGATTATTCGGTAAATTGCAGCCGGGTGCGTGTTACGCGGCACTTGATGTCGTAAACTCTCGCAAACAACGTTTATTGTTTGGCGTAAAGCTGCAACAAGTTGCTGGTCGTGATAAGAAAGTAGATATTAAGCCATTCCTTATTCAAGGTTTGCCAAGCCATATAAAGCCGACTGACATTCTGATTGAAACAGTCTCTGACAAACATGCTCGTGTCCGTCAAATCAGCGATGTGAAAGCGGCGGTAACAGCAATTGAAGGCGCTCACTTCAAAGCATTCAGCTCTACAGTGGATTACCACGCACAGATGTTTGAGTTCGGTGTACTACCGAAGAAATTACGCAGTAGTGGCGACCGATCAAAATTCTATCGCTTAATTGAAGCGTCTTTATACGGTGGTATTTCAAGTGCCATTACTCGTTCGCTTCGCGACTACTTATTGCCACAAAACGGCGGGGTAAAGAAAGCGTTCCAAGATATGGAATCGGCGCTGCGTGAAAACCGCATGACGCTAGAAGCAATTAAATCAACGCAAGCAGACCGTGATCTGTTCAAGCATCTGATTACCGAATCGACCAATTACGTAGCCGCTGACTACATGCGCCACGCTAATGACCGTCGCAACAAAGTCAGTCAGACGCTTGAACTGCGTAAAGAGTTGATGAGTTCTCGTGAAACCTTGATTGAGCAAAACAGCTTACTCAATCGAGTGCATGAAGAACTTGAGCTATTGGTTGAACAAGAATCCGCACTTGAGCAAGACCATCAGGGGGCTTCGGACCATCTGCAACTGGTTCAAAACGCATTGCGTCAGCAAGAGAAAATTGAACGCTATCAGGATGATCTTGAAGAGCTGAACATGCGTCTTGAAGAACAGATGATGGTGGTTGAAGAAGCTCAAGAGCGTCTCCATGAAGCGGAAGATCAAGCGACAATTGCAGAAGAAGAAGTAGACAGTCTTAAGACGCAACTCGCTGACTACCAGCAAGCGCTGGATGTGCAACAAACACGCGCGCTACAGTATCAACAGGCGCTGCATGCGCTGGATAAAGCGCAGCAGTTACTGGGTGATGACGCCATCAGTGCTGAAAATGCCGTGGCAAAAGTTACCGTGCTTAAACAGCAGCAGGAACAACGCACATCTGAGTTGCTATCGCTAAAGCACAAATTAGATATGTCATCTGCGGCGGCGTCTCAGTTTGAGCATGCCTTTAGTTTAGTGAAGAGCGTATTAGGTAATGTTGAGCGTCAAGATGCCGCTCAACAAGCAAGAACGCTGATTCGCAGAGCTAATGAAGCTCGGCAAATTACGCAAAACGAACAACAGTGGTATGCCCAGCAGCGAGATTTAGAGCGTCGCTTGGAACAACAAACCGGTGTTCGTAAACTCCTTGATGATTATCAGAAGCAACACAATGTCACTTTGAGTGATGAAATGGCAGTAGAGCAAGAGTTGGAGCGCCATCAAGCTGTGTTGGAGAATCTCGAGTCGACTCAAGAAGAACTGCGTGAAAAACGTAGTGAACAACGTCGCTTAGAACAAGATCAACAACACAAAATTACTCAGCTAGAATCAATTGCTCCAGCTTGGATTAAAGCCAACGATGCATTAGAAATCCTGCGTGAGCAAAGTGGTGCAGAGTTAGCGAACAGCCAATCTGTCATGGCTGAGATGCAACGTGTATTGGAGCAAGAAAAAGTCCAATCCAATGCTAAAGATAAGCTTGCAGAACGCCGTGAAGTTTTAGAACGGGACATTGAACGTTTAGCTTCGCCAAGTGGCTCGAACGATCCGCGTTTAAAAGGTCTGGCTGATACGCTTGGCGGTGTGTTGCTGTCTGAAATCTATGACGATATCACCATTGACGATGCACCTTATTTCAGTGCGATGTACGGTCCTGCACGTCACGCGATTGTGGTGTCTGACCTGACTGGTATCAAAGAGAAATTAATTGAGCTGGATGATTGTCCTGAAGACCTTTACCTAATTGAAGGTGATGTAGACGCATTCGATGACAGTTCATTTAACGCAGAAGAACTTGATGGTGCTGTTTGCGTTCAGTTTAACGATCGCCAGATTCGTTATTCACGTCTGCCAGCAATCCCATTGTTTGGTCGAGCTGCACGTGAACAGCGTTTGGAACTATTACGTTCTGAACGTGAAGAAGTGGTGGAACAACACGCGAAAGCCGCTTTTGATTCGCAAAAGCTACAACGACTGTTCAGCAGCTTTAATGAGTTTGTAGCTAAGCATTTACAGGTCGCATTCGATGCAGACCCTGAACAAGCAATTCAAGTCGCTCGCGAAAAGCGTAATCAGGTCGCGCGCACTCTGGCTGAACTAGATAGCCAAGACCAGCAGCAGCGCAGCCAAGTTCATCTCAGCAAGCAGGCAATTTCTGCGCTCGAGAAAATTGCGCCAAATATGCTGTTGATTGAAGACGATTCTTTAGCAGAACGAGTGGAAGAAATGGCGCAAAAGATTGCTCAATTGAGCGAATCGAAAAGCTTTATTTCGGCTCATGGGAAAACTATCACAGAGCTTGAAAAAGTGGCAAATGCACTGGATGCAGACCCAGAGCAGTTTGATGTACTGGAAGAGCAATACCAGCAAGCGGATGCACAACTACAACAGTTGAAAGCACAGATTTTTGCGTTATCGGATTTGGTTGAACGCCGCCATCACTTCGCTTATTCCGACTCAGTGGATATGCTGAATCAGAGTAGTGAGCTAAGTGAGCAGTTAAAATCGAAACTGGTACAGGCGGAAAGTACCCGAAATCGCACTCGTGAAGAACTCAAGCAGTCTCAAGCGCAAGTGAGTCAATACAATCAGGTGTTAGCATCGCTGAAGAGTTCACACCAAGCTAAACTTGAAACGGTGCAAGAGTTTAAGCAAGAGTTGCAAGAGTTTGGCGTCCATGCTGATGAAGGTGCACTAGAACGTGCCCAACGTCGCCGTGATGAACTCTACGAACGGTTACATACTTCTCGAGCACGTAAGAGTGAATACGAACGTACTATCACTTCAACGGACCTTGAGATGAAAGCGCTAGTGAAACGTCTGAAGAAAGTTGAAAAAGATTATCGCGACCTGCGCACGTTCGTTGTAAACGCAAAAGCGGGTTGGTGCTCTGTACTTCGTTTAGCGCGTGAAAATGATGTTGAACGTCGTCTGCACAAACGTGAGCTTGCTTATCTGTCAGCGGATGAACTTCGTTCAATGTCCGATAAATCATTAGGTGCTCTTCGTCTAGCGGTAGCCAATAACGAAGACTTGCGTGATTCATTACGTCAGTCAGAAGATAACTCACGTCCAGAACGTAAAGTATTGTTCTACATTGCAGTTTATCAGCATCTTCGTGAGCGCATTCGTCAAGACATTATCCGTACCGACGACCCAGTAGAAGCTATCGAAGAGATGGAAGTTGAGCTGGCGCGTTTAACGGAAGAGCTGACTCAACGTGAGAACCGTCTAGCGATAAGCTCTGAATCGGTTGCAAGCATTATTCGTAAGACAATTCATCGTGAGCAGAATCGTATTCGTATGCTTAACCAAGGCTTGTCAAACATCGCCTTCGGTCAGGTGAAAGGCGTACGTCTAAACGTTAAAGTGCGTGAAAGCCATGAGATCTTATTAGCGGGTCTTTCTGATCATCACGAACAGCACAGAGATCTGTTTGAAAGCTCTCGCTACACCTTCTCTGAAGCGATGGCGAAGCTATTCCAACGTGTGAACCCACATATCGATATGGGTCAGCGTTCGGCTCAGGTTCTGGGCGAAGAAATGCTGGATTACCGTAACTACTTAGAGTTGAGTGTTGAGGTAAGTCGTGGCTCAGATGGTTGGTTACAAGCTGAGTCTGGCGCACTGTCTACTGGTGAGGCAATTGGTACTGGTCAGTCAATTCTGTTGATGGTGGTCCAAAGCTGGGAAGAAGAGTCTCGTCGTCTACGCAGTAAAGATATTATTCCATGCCGCTTGCTATTTTTAGATGAGGCAGCGCGTCTGGACTCTAAGTCAATTGCAACACTGTTTGAACTGTGTGACCGTCTAGATATGCAGCTCCTAATCGCAGCTCCTGAAAACATCAGTCCCGAGAAGGGAACAACCTATAAATTGGTGCGTAAGGTGTTTAAAGACCACGAGCATGTGCATGTCGTCGGTCTGCGAGGTTTTGGACAAACAGAAAAGCTGAAATCAGAAGAACAACTACTAGCTGAAGAACTTAGCTAATACAAAATAACCGATAAAACGCCTTCTACATAGAAGGCGTTTTTGTAGGATGAAGAATAATACCATTCTGGATAATTTCCTGATCAGTGAATGGGCGTCGATAAGCAAACCCGTCGAGCCATGGATAGCTCGGCGGAGCGTTAGCAAAGAGTTGAAGTGAGTATGCATTCGATGCACTGATGCTTAACCTGATCATATTTTTACCAAGATTGACACTCATGAACTGTCTATTTTCAATCTCTAATAACGAACGATAGTGGCACTCTAGTGCTAATCATAAATATAGATAGGTTATCCCTATTAAATTAATGGTTATATGCGATTTTTCTTTCATACACTTAGCCCATATTATTCTTATCAACGAAACGAAGAAAAATAAAACAGATAAAAAGGTGATGGTATGAAATTTTTAGTTGCAGATATTAGCTCACTTATAGGTCAACGCTTTGGTCAACAACGTAAAGTGGTAAAGGCGAATGACAAAAGTTCAGTAGCATTGATAAACGGTTACATTCAAAGCCAAAAGAAAGTGACTTGGATGCTAAATGCTTGGTAAATATAGATAAGTGATGTATTAGAATAAAAGCGCCCGATCTTTGTATGATAGGGCGTTTTTGTTTTGTGTAATATGGCGCTGGTTATAAGAACTTATTAAAAGTTTGATATAAGTTTAAAGTGTGGAGCGAGTAAAGTTACCACTACCATCATTCACTAGCAGAAAGTTATCATCGATATCATCTGAAAATAAGTCGATATCGCCATCATCATCGAGGTCCTGAGCTCGTAGCCAAGGGAACCAGCTATCACTCGCAGTTCCGTTGTCATTAATCTGTGTTGTTGCATCAGTAAATGCTCGGCTGCCGTTGTTAACTAGTAGCTGAATATATACACCCTGATAAAAGTTACTGTTACCTCCACCGGTACGGGTAACAACCACGTCTTTGTCTCCGTCTCCATCCAGATCTTCAGCTTCAAAATCCAGAACTGTACCATAAGAGTCAACAGAGGTTAGCGTCGTGCTGTTGGCATCAGTGAAGCTTCCGCCGCTACTACCCCAGTATATAACGGTCGCCGCACCATCAAATTCATGGGCACCAATTAATAAGTCGACGTAACCATCTTGATCAACGTCGATTAACTCAGATGAATACACGGTTCGTGAAGGAAAAAGGGAGTCGTTGAAAGTAAAGTTTGCATTACCATCGTTGATATAAAAAAACGGAGAATGGCCACCAACAAATACATCGATAGTACCATTATTGTCTATGTCGGCAGCCGTTGCAGTATGATGAAATCCTGTTTGATCAGTCATTCTTGTCCATGAAAAGCTGCCTGCATTATCTTGAATGATTAACTTTGGATTGTTACCGGGGAAAGGGGAAGCATCGTATCCGTGATCAGCAATAAACATGTCTAAAAGCGAGTCGCCATTAAAATCGGCCACTATTGTTTTACGAGCGTGAGTCGCGGGTACTACATCACCATTAAAGGGACCGTTGTTATAGCTAAATTGATTGCTGGTATTGTTTAGAAATAACTCACTGATAATTTCTCCTTCTAGTAAATAACTTCCGGTTGCGACAAATACATCTGTATAGCCGTCGTTGTTCGCATCGATATATGCAATTGCATCGGTAAGTGGTGTATATCCATTGATGTTTTGTACTGGCAAGTTGCTATAACGAATAAGGAGGTCCGACTTTGAGTTTTGGTAAGAGCTTCCGAGGTCGGAGTCTGGATTGGGAAGATTATTTTGACTAGTTGAACTAGCCGAGTCGCCACCACCACAAGCGGTGATTAGTAACGATAAAACACAAGTTATGAAAATTTTTTGCATCATACATATTCCATTAGGTTGGAAGAGTTATAGGGGATAACTTCAACTTTCTTTGTATTTTCGACGGACAATAATTACAGACTCGAAAATGCCCCTTTTTAGTTAGAATGAAGTCCATAAACCACTCAACTAATTGGTATACGATACACTAAAGGTTAAATATAAGTAAATTATATGTAAATTGTGTGTGATGTGCATTTCTCCTGAAAATGAATGGTTTAGCCAGAGCATAGTTACATAAGACAAAAAGGTCTCAAACCACATATTTTTGAGACCTGCTACGTTTTTATAGTCAGAGTTGAATATTTGAAGGGCGACGCACAACGAGGTCAATTTCTACAAGCGCATCGTATGCAAGCCCCGTAACTCCAACACAAGTTCGAGCTGGAAGTCGGTTTTCTCTAAAGTAGGTTTTGTAAACGTCGTTAAATGTTGCATAGTCCTCCTTAAAACGTGTGAGATATACACGTGTCATCACTACGTCATTTAAACTCAGACCTAATCCTTCTAATACTATACTTAAGTTTGCCATGACATTTGCGGTTTGGGCTTCTATTCCTTCAGGTAAAACACCGGGCGAACCGGGTTGATCAGGCATTTGTCCTGTCACGAAAACAAGTCCGTCGCATTCGGTTGCATGGCTGAATGGTGCAACTGGTGTCGGTCCACCCTGAATCATGTGAAAAGTAATATTATTGAGTGACAAGTTGATGCTCCTAATATTTGAGGATTTATTTATTAGAGCAATCGTCGTACCAAGATAAATGGTATGTTTTTATTCAGCTATACGAAACAGGTAGAGTTCTCCACAATTATCAATGCACTTTTTTGGGAGAGTTTCTCCCTCTTTTGGGGAGTACGTAAGCACAATATTATTCATCAGGATTCGAACAAAATTGGTATTCACATCATTACCGTTAGTCTCTTCAGCGGTAAATTGAGTCTAACCTAAGTTAATATTCGAACGTATTGATTATTAGATTATATTGACTCTGGTTGAATAAAACTGCTGGCACTAATCTTGATGCCACGATTTTAGGTGCGTAACTAAATTGAGCAAAATACACCTGGTTAATTGTGGTTATTTATTATAAATCAATATGTTGAGTGTGTTATGTTTCTTCCGTTATTTATTGCATGGGATTTTTAATGCACATTTTTGGTGATCTCGCACCAAACTGAACGAAAATGCCCTAAGGAAAGGGGAACTGATTAGTGATTTATGGACAGCAGATAGAGCCTTGCTTTAAACCCGCCCCCAAACCCGCAGAACATATTACTCTTTCTACTGAGATCGCGGGTCACGCTCATAATTACATGCAGGTCGTTATTGGCTTAAAGGGTAGTGTCGAGTTTGATGTCAGTGGCGTTGGTAATCGCATAGAGCCAGGTCAGGGTTGTGTTGTTTCGCCGGATTCAACCCATGTCTTTGGTGGTATTGATAAACCTTCAGAGATACTGGTACTGAATGTGACCAGAGATTCGCAGAGTAGTTATCCCGCTATCAATCAGATGTACCAATTATCTGAATCTGACTGCTATTTCGGCATGAGCTCTAAAACCATTCAGCTTATTCAAATGCTGGGAGAGGAGGTTCACACCAGTCCTGATGATTTATTGTTGGCTCAGGCCTGCAGCCATACGATTATTGCGCTTCTTCTCAAGCATATTTGCCCGTTTCAGACATACAGCAGGATAGGGCGGTTGGATCTAGATGTGGTTGATAGTTATATTGAAAAACACATCCAAAACAGAATCTCAGTAAATCAGTTAGCCGGCAGTGTATTTTTAAGTGAAAGCCAGTTTTTCAACCAGTTCAAAAAGCAGACTGGTGTTACACCACATCAGTACGTGTTGGCAAAGAGGGTTGAATACGCGAAGAGACTTATTGAAAACAATACTTTTAACCTTAACTATGTTTCAGATATAACAGGCTTTTCAGGACAGAGCGCCTTTACACATGCTTTCACAAAACTAGAAGGTATCTCTCCGTCTCAGTATAAAAAGCGCTATAGCTAGCATTAGCCTTCCCCTCATGGCGAAAATGCCTGCGAGCCATTTATGGCACGCAGGTTTATAGGTTTTGTCCTATTCGGTGGACACGATTAGTGTTTGTCGCTCCCCAATTCCATCAACATCGCGTTACCACCAATAGCAGTGATATTAATAGTGCGAACTCTTTCTGTAGCGAACCTTAATGTCAGCATCGGATCTTTCGAATTTGGCAAAGTAATTAAATCTGTTTCTGACACCAGCGAAGTAATCGCGTTAGGTTTGGCTGCCAGTTCCTTGTTTATCTCAATAGCCGTCTGCGAGTTGCCAATAAGAGCAAAGTTGCGAATATCCTGATGTATCAAAGCAGAGTAGTTATCACGGCTGCATACTTGTAACAGATTTGCTGGCATCTCTGAGTTCTCAGCCAGATTGGAGAATAACTTTGTTAACTCTTTATCATCTGTACAGGCGACAACGCTGTTGCCTGCGATCAACATTGAAACCAACATGGCTATTGTTGCCTGACGAGAGCTTTTATCTGCTGAATCAATAAGAAGAACAGCAACACCGCGCCCCTGAATGTATAGATCATTAGTTTCACCCGTCGGGCTGATCAGCGACTGGCAATTCTCAACGATTTGTTTGCCAAATGATAGCTGATAGTCATAGGCTGTCACCAATTCAGATGGAACTTTTTTCTTCAACGTTTCTAGTACGAGACAGCGTGCTTGTGGCTCGGACAGATACCAATCCTCAAACGCTTTTTTTGCTGCATCAAACATAGGTATTTGTTGGCTCATAGTACAACCTCCGTGTTGTTAACCTGAGTGAATCGATAGAGATAATTCGGACCACCTGCTTTAGGTCCTGTTCCTGATAAACCCTGTCCACCGAAAGGCTGAACACCCACGACAGCACCAACCTGATCGCGGTTAATGTATGTGTTACCTGTTTTGGCGTGTTTTTCAATCCAACGATATGTGGTTTCATTACGGCTGTGGATACCCAGAGTTAACCCGTATCCGGTCGCGTTAATCTCTTCTACCAGTTTTGGTAGTTGAGATGATTTAAAACGTACGATATGAAGAATCGGACCAAATTGTTCCTCTTTTAAATAAGAAACAGAAGGGATCTCAAACGCACACGGCGCAACGAAATCACCATTTTTACATACATCATCCAGTGTCAACTGCTTAACAAGCTTGTGGCTTGTGGTCATGTTGTAGATATGAGTCAGCAGTTTATCTTTGGCTTTAGCATCGATAACTGGACCGACATCAGTCTTATGTATATATGGCAAGCCGACGACTAATTGATCCATCGCTCCAGAAAGCACTTCTATAATTTGATCTGCAATGTCTTCCTGAACACATAGTATTCTCAATGCTGAGCAACGTTGCCCTGCTGATGAAAATGCTGATTTAAGAGTATCACGAACAACTTGCTCAGGAAGTGAAGTGCTGTCGACAATCATGGCATTCAGGCCGCCAGTTTCTGCGATTAAAGGCACGGGTTCACAATTACGGGCGCTAAGTGACTGGTTGATTTTCATTGCTGTCTGAGTTGAACCTGTAAAAGCAACACCGGAAACTGCCGGGTGCGAAGTAAGCACGTTACCTAGCTCGGATCCAGTGCCTAGTAAAAGCTGGAATACGCCAGTTGGGAAACCTGCTTGTGCCATTAACTCCGCTGCCTTAGTTGCAATCATACTGGTTTGTTCAGCCGGTTTTGCTATTACAGTATTACCAGCCGCGAGTGCTGCTGCAATCGGACCGATAAATATTGCTAGTGGGAAGTTCCATGGGCTAATGCAGACAAATACACCTCGTCCCTGACGAGTTGACACCATAGGTTTGCCATCAAACCCATTAGAAATGACAGGCTCAAATATATGATCTTGTTTAGCGTAGTAGTGGCAGAAGTCAATGGCCTCACGAACTTCATCAATAGCGTCATGAATCGTTTTACCTGCTTCTTTATGACACAGCGCGACAAATTCTGCCAAGTTAGATTCAAGCAGATCCGCCAATTTACTGATACATGCTGCTCGTTCTCTGTATGGGGCCTGATTCCAACTATCAAACGCCGCCTGTGCTGATTCAAAGGCGAGCTCAATATTATGTGGCTGAGCGTAAATAGCTTTACCTATACTGATATTTCTATCGTACGGTGCAGTTATATTAAGCGCTTCAACACCTTCACTCTCTAACTCATCAAACAAAGATCTTCCGTTGATTACCGGTGCAGCTGTCCATGATTTGTCCATAAAGGCTTCAACCTGTTGTTCAAACGGTTTGCTTTCACTTTCAATATCAATGTTGATACCGGAGGAGTTCTTTCTGTTCGGATAGATAGCTGGTGGCAGTGGAATGGCTTTATTGTCCAGAGATTCTTTACTAAGTAGTTGTTCAACTGGGTGTTGAGTTAACAGCTCTACCGGGCAACGAGCATCAACTAAACGGTGTACGAATGAACTATTTGCACCGTTTTCTAATAGCCTGCGAACCAGATAAGGGAGTAAATCTTTATGGCTTCCGACGGGTGCATAGATACGTACATTAGGAGTGTATTTAGCCATGACGTGGTTATAGAGTGCCTCTCCCATTCCGTGAAGACGTTGAAACTCGTAACGACTTTCTTTACCCATAACTGCAATTGAAGTAACAGTTTGTGCATTATGGCTGGCAAATTGTGGGAAAAGGTTTTTGTTTACTTCTGTACTTAAAACAAAGCGTGCACACGCAAGATAAGAGACATCCGTTGCTTCTTTTCTTGTAAACACTGGGTAGCTATCATAACCAGCTTGTTGAGACCATTTAACCTCGCTATCCCAGTAAGCACCTTTTACAAGACGAACGGGAATTATATCCCCCTGTTTTTCTGCTAGCTGATTTAACCAAGCGAATACAGGCAGAGCTCGTTTTGAATAAGTCTGAACCACCAAACCAAATTGTCCCCAGCCTTTAATGACCGGATGACAGAAGAGTTTTTCGAACAGTTTCAGCGAAAGCTCTAGGCGATCCATCTCTTCCGCATCAATGGTAATCGGAACATTGAGTTCGCGTGCGCGCTTTGCCAGAATAAGCATGGTATTAAATAGTTCATCCATGACTCTGTCTTCATTTGCGACGTTGTAACGAGGGTGTAGCGCTGAAAGTTTCATTGAAATAGATGGAATACTTGCGTTCGATAAGTTGCTTGAGGAGCCTAAAGTTTCTATCGCTGACATGTAGTCATCGGCATATTTTTTCGCATCTGCAGCGGTTAGAGCGGCTTCGCCCAACATATCAAAAGAGTGTTGATAGCCTTGTTTACGTTTAAATTCACCGTTCTTATTCGCTTCTTTAATCGTGCGCCCTAATACGAATTGCTTACCAAGAATCGCCATAGCTTGATTCATTGCCTGACGAATGACCGGTTCAGATAGCTTATTAACTAAACGTGATATAGCGTTTGCTGGGTTGGATGAATTGGCTGAATCTAGTTTACACACTGAACCAGTGAGCATTAATCCCCATGTAGACGCATTAACGAATACAGAGTTGGAGCCTTTTAAGTGAGATTTCCAGTCGGCAACAGTGAGTTTGTCGCGAATAAGCGCATCTGCGGTTGCAGAGTCGGGGATACGCATCAATGCTTCAGCCAGACACATCAGCAAAACACCTTCTTGTGTGTCGAGACTGTATTCGAGGAGCAAAGCATCTATCATCTGAACGGCTTTTTTGTCTGCGCGTATATCTTCAATTAGGCTGGTTGCTTCGCGTTTAATTTCGCTTTTTTCTTCTTCTGAGGGAGTTGCAAATGGCAATAGCTCTTTGAGTAGAGTGGGTTCATCTATCATGTAAAATGATGAAATCATCTGCCAGAGTTCATCTGCTGATTTTGTTGTCAGATCAGCACCAATCAAATTCATTTTATCTAACATCCTGTTACCTCGTTTATTATCAAGCGAGCATTAATCCACTTTAAATAGTGAGAAAGTTCCTTAAATTGATCGACATAATACGTTGATCATAAATTCCAAATTTCACCCTTAGCAGTCTATGAGTCTTGAGAGGGAAGAGTTGCGGAAAACTATTATGGTTTTGCTAAAAACTATGGACTGTTCGTTTTATAGCGAACCTGAGTAAATGGGGTGGAAATCGAGGAGTCGTAAACCAACGGATCTAAAAACTACTGAGACAACATTAGGAAAAAGTGGGGCTTTTTCGTATCAAGTCGGGCATTTATTGGGTGAATCGTTTTGTTGTATGGCTGGATGAATGATTTGATGGGGCATCAGTTTTATCAGAGCTGCAATATACTAATTATTATTTTGTATGACTCCAAAATACGTTTGAAACACTTTTGACCGCTGAGGTATTCACTTTGCTTTTTGATTCTTATTAAAATCACCCCTTCATCTACACTATATTTAAGTGATATATTATACGATATACATGGTTGTAATGAGACTGTGAGTCAGAGGTGTCTATGTTCGATAACAAACAGCCTAATCTTGGGGCAACGCCTTCAACTTCGGAAGTTATCGCTAAATATTTACGAGAAGCGATTGTTACTGGGAAAATAAACGAAAATGCTCCGATTCGCCAGGATGAGGTTGCAAAGGCATTTAATGTCAGCAAAATTCCTGTGCGTGAAGCTTTAAAGCGCCTCGAGGCGGAAGGGCTTGTTCTATTCCAGCGAAATCGTGGTGCAGTGGTTGCACAGATTTCAGAACTGGAACTGGCTCAAATTTTTGAAATTCGTGTCATGCTTGAGTGCGAAATTCTTCGTCTTGCTATTCCTAATATGGATGAAGCAACGTTAAAACGGGCTGAAGAAATTTGTGCAGGTTTTGAAAATGAAGAAGATGTTGGCCGCTGGTCTGAACATAACTGGCTGTTTCATAATTGCTTGTATCAACCAGCACAACGCCCAATTATGCTCGATATGATCCGCTCGCTTTATGATAAATTGGAACGTCACCTTCGTTTGCAAATGACTATTGCACAAGGTAAAGAACGAGCTAATCAAGAGCACCGACAACTTCTTGATATCTGCCGTAGTAAAGATGTTAAAAAAGCAGTGAAATTTATGCGCCATCATATTGATGGTGTTAGTCAGGATTTATACGAGTATCTACCTAGATAACGACTTTTCTTTGAATTCAGCACATTAAAATTGTGCTGAAATCGTCACAATTGCTTCCGATTTCGTTCAAGTCACTGGATTAATACTTGGTTAACCTATTTATACCCTAACGGAATAGGCAGGTATCTATCATGGAAGAAATCGAAGTTATTGACTCTCACACTGGTGGAGAGCCCACTCGCACAGTTATCCGAGGTTTCCCTGATCTCGGAAATGGCTCTATGGCCGAACGTCTAACTATTTTACGTCGTGATTTCGACAAGTATCGCCAAGCGGTAATTAACGAGCCTCGTGGCAGTGATGTGCTTGTTGGCGCATTATTGTGCGAACCTGTTGACCCGGAATCGACGGTTGGCGTTATCTTCTTTAACAACACGGGTTATTTATCCATGTGTGGGCACGGCACCATTGGTGTAGTCGCATCTCTTGCTTACCTAGGTAAGATTGCTCCAGGAGTACATCGTATTGAAACGCCAGTTGGTGTTGTTGAAGCTACGCTTGATGCTTCAGGGAAAGTCAGCATTAAAAACGTACCTGCATACTGCTATAAGCAGTCTGTTACTGTTGAGGTCCCAAATGTGGGATCCGTTGAAGGTGACATTGCGTGGGGTGGTAACTGGTTCTTTTTGGTCGAGAATGCTCCGTGTGAAGTGGTTACCTCCAATATTGAACAGTTAACGGATGTATCATGGCGTATTCGTCAGGCACTGACTGAAAATGGAGTTACCGGAGCGGATGGTGCTGAAATCGATCATATTGAATTATTTGCTCATGATGATGTGGCAGATAGCCGAAGTTTTGTACTCTGTCCTGGTAAAGCTTATGACCGCTCTCCTTGTGGAACCGGAACCAGTGCTAAACTTGCCTGTTTAGCTGCCCGCGAAAAACTGGCACCGGATGTTATATGGCATCAGGCAAGTATCATTGGCAGTCAGTTTGAAGCCTCATACGTTTGGGACATATCGCGTGATGGCAACGCCATCATACCGACGATAAAAGGCCAAGCTTATATATCGGGTTATAACAGACTGATTCTTGATGACAATGACCCGTTCTGCTGGGGGATTGCCCTGTAATGTTGTCATCGAATGAAAAAGCAGATGTGCTCATTGTAGGCGCAGGAATTATCGGTGCGGCATGTGCTTACGAACTTGCTTCCCGAGGATTGAAAGTGAGTATCATTGATGCAGGATTAAGAGGAGCAACAGCCGCAGGAATGGGGCACTTGCTAATTTTAGATGATAATGAGGCAGAACTTGCACTAAGTCAGGATTCATTAACACAGTGGCGAAAGTGGGGGGAACAACTTCCTGCTGGTGCTGCATATCAAAGTAACGGAACATTGTGGCTTGCCGAAACTGAAGAGGAGTTGGCATTCGCAAAAGTGAAAGGCGAGCGTTTGCTATCTGCTGGTATTGAAACACAACTGCTTTCTGCTTCAGAGACTTTGCGAATAGAGCCAATGCTGACTAAGCAGATTCACGGAGCGTTACGTATCCCCGGAGATGGAATAGTTTATGCGCCTGTTGTGGCAGATTGGCTGCTGGCTCAGCAAAAACAATCCATCCAATTACACCAGGCCAAAATTACACATATCGATGAACACGGTGTGCGAGATAGTGAAGGTAGACGTTATCTCGCACCTATTGTTATCTTAGCTAACGGTTTACAGGCTCCAGAGTTATTACCGGAAATTCCATTGCTTGGAAAAAAAGGCCATGTCGCAATTACAGATCGTTATGACCATTCGATTAAACATACGTTAGTTGAGCTGGGATATATCAGCAGTGCTCATCAGGCTCAAGGCAGCTCAGTTGTTTGCAATATTCAACCTCGCCCTACAGGGCAACTATTTATCGGCGCTACCCGACAGTTTGATAATCAGGACTACACGGTAGAAAGTGAGATTCTGGGACAGCTAATGCGAAGGGCTTTGCATTTTGTTCCTGACTTAGCTTCGATGAATATTATCCGTTCTTGGACAGGATTTCGTGCCGCGACTCCTGACGGTCAACCATTAATAGGTAGACACCCTACTTTGAGTAATGTCTGGCTAGCATTAGGACATGAAGGGTTAGGAATTACAGCTGCACCTGGAACTGCTCGTTTGTTGGTGAGCCAGATTCTTAATGAGTCATTGCCATTCGCCTCTGCGGCATTTGATCCCTGTCGTTATCTTTCCTTTACGCAGCCAGAGAAGGAACAAGGAGCATTAGCATGAAATTCAATGTTGATGGAAAAGCGTTCGTGTTAGATGAACCTATGTCTGTTGCTGCAGCATTAGCAACTGTTGGTGATGGGAGCAGCAGAGATTCAGTTAGTGGGCAAAGACGAGCTCCTGTCTGCGGAATGGGTATTTGTCAGGAATGCCGGGTAATGATTGATGGTGTTCGACGATTAGCATGCCAGACTCCCTGTAGTGATGGCATGAGCATATCTACTTTCAGTAGTAGAGTCGGGGGTGAATGATGCAGCATTATGACATTGTTATTATCGGTGCCGGCCCGGGAGGTCTTGCTGCCGCGATGAGTGCCAGTGAAGCCAAATGTTCGGTGTTAGTGGTTGATGATAACCCGTTACCCGGTGGGCAGATATGGCGTCATCGAGTGTTTTCACAGCTACCTGTAGTTGCTCATAAATGGATCAACGGTGTCTTTGAATCGAAGTTTGTTACGGTTAGTTCACAGACTAAAGTTGTGATGTTTCCTCAGGATAAACAGGTTCTTCTTGAGTCTCCGGATAGTGCGAAAGTGGTATCGTTTGATAAGTTAATTCTGGCGACAGGAGCGAGAGAACTATTTCTTCCATATCCCGGTTGGGAACTTCCGGGTATTACGGGGGCTGGCGGGTTGCAGTCCTTGATAAAAGGAGGGTTACCAGTTAAAGGGCAGCGCATTGTGATTGCAGGTAGTGGACCACTATTACTTGCTGCTGCAGATTCAGCTCGAAAAGCTGGAGCCCATGTCGTTGCAATAGTTGAGCAAGCATCAATGAAATCTGTGGCTAAATTCAGTGTTAATTTGGTGCGCTGGCCTATAAAGGCGATACAGAGTATTTCTTTGATACCTAAACGTTACTGGACAAGCAGTTATATTCAATCAGTAAGTCAGAGTAATAAGGGTTTCGAAGTCGCTATAAATAAAGCCGGTCGTATAAGGCATATTGAGTGTGATCGTGTGGCTTGCGGATTCGGCTTAATGCCGAACATTGAACTTCCTCTAGCTCTTGGCTGTGAAGTAAATCAAGGCTGCGTCGTGACAGATAGCTTTCAGAGAACATCGGCGAAAGATTATTATGCCGTTGGGGAAGTAACAGGCATCGGTGGTAGCGAGCTCGCATTATTAGAAGGTCAGATTGCCGGATACCATGCCTCTGGGAATCCTAAGCCAGCTAATGCGTTGCTGAAACAGCAGGCAAAATGGCAGGCATTTGCTGATTTGCTCAAAAAGACTTTCGAGCTAGGCTCTAGTTTACTGCAGTTAGCGAAAGACAATACCTTGGTATGTCGATGTGAAGACGTTACTTTTGAGCGTGTTAAGCAGTATGCTAACTGGCGCGAGGCAAAAGTAGCGACCCGATGTGGTATGGGAGCTTGTCAAGGGCGCATCTGTTCGGGAGCTGCACAAACTTTATTTAAATGGCAGCCACCAGTACCGAGACCTCCTTTTACTCCTACGCGAATCGAAACTTTATCTTTAATTGGCTCCGGAGATAAATGATATTTTTGTAGGTATATTTTTTGCTTTAACTCGTTAATCGTACAGTAAAAAATCATACTTTGCATGAAATCAGAACTCTCGATATTAGCGCCAATTGCCAATTCTGTTGTGACTGATTTACAACAGACACTCTTCATTATAGGGCAGGTTAGTCAGCTATTTGATGACCTGCCTAATCTAGTATTTTTCATTAAAGATGATCAGGCCCGTTATCAGTTTGCTAATCAAACTCTGGTACAGCGTTGTGGATGTAGAAGCCGCGAAGAGCTTATTGGTCTTACTGCTAGTGATGTGTTTCCTGCTGTTTATGGGGCGGATTACACCAGTCAGGATAGGCAAGTCCTCAATACGGGATTACCAATAGAGCGACAGCTAGAACTTCATCTTTACCCAGCCCGAGAGCCAGGTTGGTGCCTGACGTCTAAGGCACCTTTAAAAGATATTCATGGCGATACTATTGGTCTAATCGGGATCTCCCGTGATCTGGAAGCAATGAAAATTTCCCATCCTGAGTATCAGAATATTGCGGAAGTTGAGCAATACATTCGCAGTCATTGTTCAGAAGAGATTGCCTTGTCTGCCTTAACCTCAGTCGCTGGTGGGATGTCTATTGCCAAGTTAGAAAGACTGTGTAAACAAATTTATCAACTGACTCCAACCCAGTTAATTCAACACGAACGGATAAAACGTGCTCTGATTTTGCTGCGTGGGAACTTATCGATTACTGATATCGCACACCAATGTGGTTACAGCGATCACAGTGCATTTAGCAGGCAATTTAAGAACATGACAGGCATGCCGCCAAGACGATATCGGCAGCTAGTGCTTTTGCACTAAAACTGGGTGTTTTTTGTTCTTTTTGCTTAAAAATGGTGCGATATATTTTTTGTAGCAATTAAAGTGTGTTAGTTGTTAATAACTAATTATCACAACTCTATTTAGGACTTGTTTTTATCTTGTTGTATTTAAAGGGAATTAATGATTTATTGGATAGAATGTGTGCTATATCTAATCAATGATTGGCATGTTATATGCTTTAGTTAATTGTGAAGATCGTATACGAAATATGTTATATCATTAAGCAATCGAAAAGGATGACACGATGAAGACCATATCTAAAGGGAGTATTTTAGGGCTATTAGTTTCAGGATTGTTGGCATCAAGCTATGCTCACGCTGACAAACTTGATGACATCATTGATTCAGGGAAATTACGCTGTGCCGTAACGCTTGATTTCCCTCCAATGGGCTTTCGGGATGAAAACAATAAACCAGCGGGGTTTGACGTTGATACCTGTAGCGATTTGGCGAAAGTTTTGGGAGTGGAACCTGTGGTTGTTGAAACGCCATTTCCGGATCGCATTCCTGCTTTAGTATCCGGCCGTGCTGATGTGATTGTGGCTTCAACATCAGACACATTAGAACGAGCAAAAACTGTAGCAATGTCAATACCATACTTTGTGTTCAAGGATGTGGTTTTGACTCGTGAAGATGCGGGTATTAAATCATTTGAAGACCTGAAAGGTAAAGCGGTAGGTAATACTGCAGGTACTTACGAAGGTATTGCTCTAAAAGAGCAAGTTGATAAATGGGGTGAGGGTAGCTACAAGGCTTACCAAAGTCTGAACGATACTATTTTGGCTGTGGCTCAAGGTCATATTGAAGCTACTGTTGTAACTAGTACTGTTGCGGCATCAACAATTCACTCTGGTAAATACAAAGGTTTGAAAATGGCGGGTGATTCTCCATTTATGGAAGACTTTGTTTCAATTGCGGTAAAACGTTCTGAATACGGTTTACTTAACTATATTAACCTTTTTATTAACCGCCAAAACCGCAGTGGCCGTTACGCTGAACTTTACACCAAATGGATTGGTGAAGGTCAGGCTCCAACGCTTAATGTGTCCGGTGTGTATTACTAATCAAAAATTGAGCTAGCTATTTTAACGAGGTATACCAGCTTGAGCTGGTATACCGACTCTTAGCAAATAAAGTGGATGATTAGATGTTTGATTATAGTTTCCATTGGAGAGCAGCGTTCAAAGCGTTGCCTGATATGCTGGCAGGATGCTGGGTAACAGTGCAAGTCGCCGTTCTGTCACTGGTACTTGGAGTGATAATTGCTCTGGTACTGATGGTGATGCAAGAGAGCAAAAGTAAGCCATTAAAAACGATTGCTTCAACATGGGTATCTCTTGCCCGTAATACACCAGCATTGTTTCAAATTTATATCCTTTACTTCGGACTTGGTTCTTTTGGTATTACTGTGAGCTCTTGGTTTGCACTATTGGCCGGTATTACTTTTAACAATGCGGGTTATCTGACGGAGACATTCCGTGGTGGTTTAAGAGCCGTTCCTGATACTCAATTCCGTGCCGCACGTTCACTTGGTATGGGGGCATTTCAGGCATATGTATATGTCATCGTACCGCAGTTACTTCGCGTCGTTTTTTACCCGATTACTAACCAGATGGTTTGGGCTCTATTGATGACGTCACTCGGTGTAGTTGTTGGTTTAAACACTGACTTAACGGGTGTAACACAGGACTATAATGTACGAACTTATCGCACCTTTGAGTTCTTTGCCATTGCAGCCGTTCTCTACTATTTCATGACCAAGTTTATTCTGGGTCTGACTCGCTTAGCGGGTTGGCGTTTATTCAGATATTAATCAGGAGCGTTGATATGTTTGATACAAGTTTTTCAACTAACGACCTGAGTTACATGCTGCAAGGCGCATGGTTAACGTTGCAACTTACTTTTTGGGCAATGTTGATTGGAACCGCTTTTGGGATAGTTTTTGGATTGCTGCGTACTATGTATCCAAAACGAACGATTCCGCTGGGATGGTTTCTAGATATTTTCCGTAGCGTACCGCTTTTAATTCAGTTTGTATTATTTAACTCATTTAAAAGCATTGCGAATTTGCCGTATGACGCCTTTCAGGTCGCCGCTGTAGTACTAGGCGTTTATACCGCTGCATTTTGCACTGAAATTGTTCGTAGCGGGATATTGTCTGTGCCTGAAGGACTATCTAAAGCATCTCGTTCTTTGGGGATGACTCAAAAGCAGACGTTGCTATACATAGTATTACCACTAGCGACTCGTATTTCTTTCCCTGGATGGGTTAGTTTGGCTCTGTCGGTGATGAAAGATTCAGCTCTCGTCATGTGGATAGGGGTTATTGAGCTGTTACGAGCATCACAATCGATCATTACTCGCATTCAAGAGCCTTTATTGGTGTTGTGTGTCGCTGGGCTATTTTATTACGTGATGAGTTTAGTGATTGCACGAGTCGGAGTTAAATTTGAAAGAAGGTGGCAGATAAATGATTGAAATTAGAAACGTACATAAATCCTTCGGTGATCTACACGTCGTAAAAGGGGTGAACCTGACTGTTAAGAAAGGCGAGGTACTCTCTATTATAGGTGGCTCAGGTTCAGGAAAATCTACGCTTTTAATGTGTATTAATGGACTGGAGAAAATTCAGCAAGGTTCTATCGTTGTTGATGGCGTCGAAGTCAATGATCCTAATTGCGACCTTAACCGTCTACGTGAAAGAATTGGCATAGTGTTCCAGCAGTGGAACGCATTCCCTCATATGACAGTGTTAGAAAACGTAATGCTAGCACCAAGAAAAGTGCTGAAATGGGGATTTGGTAAAGCTAAGAAAGAAGCAGTAAAGCAGCTAACTCATGTTGGGTTAGGCGACAAATTAGATGTGTTCCCAAGTCAGCTTTCTGGAGGTCAGCAACAACGTATGGCTATTGCTCGTGCTTTAGCTATGTCACCTGACTATATGTTGTTTGATGAGGCTACATCAGCACTGGACCCTCAGTTGGTCGGTGAAGTACTTGATACTATGCGAATGTTATCAGAAGACGGTATGACCATGATTCTTGTTACACATGAAATTGGTTTTGCACGTGAAGTATCTGACCGAGTTGCTTTTTTTCATAAAGGCTTAATTCATGAGATAGGCACACCACAAGAGGTAATAGATAACCCGCAAAAACCAGAAACTATTCAGTTCCTGAAATCAGTGGTTTAGATCGAGTTTAGGCACATGCCGGAAGTACGAACATGTGCATTTTTTTAAGTCAAATAGTATACGAAATACAATATAAATTAAGTTTGGAGAGTTAATAATGGTTAAAAAAATCAATTGGAGTGGGGTTTTCCCTGCGGTATCAACACAGTTCAACGCGGATTTTTCAATCGATTTTGAAGCAACATTCAATGTAATCAATAATTTGATTGAAGATGGTGTTTCAGGACTGGTTGTGTGTGGCACTGTTGGTGAAAATACATCACTCAGTTTGGAAGAGAAAATTCAGGTCGCAGAAACGGCAGTAGCCGCAGCAAAAGGGCGCGTACCTGTTATTGTTGGTGTGGCAGAGTTTACCACGGTAGCCGCGATAAAAATCGCTAAAGCCGTGGAAAAGGTTGGGGTTGATGGAATTATGCTCATGCCTGCACTTGTGTACTCTTCTAAGCCATTTGAAACTGCTCAGCATTTTCGTGGTGTGGCAAATGCGATTGACTTGCCATTGATGGTTTATAACAACCCTCCAGTTTATAAAAATGATGTTACTGCTGATATTCTCATCTCTTTGGCCGACTGTGAGAATATCGTGTGCTTTAAAGACTCTTCAGGTGATACGCGCCGTTTTATCGATGTACGTAACGAAGTAGGTGACCGATTTGTACTATTTGCTGGCTTGGATGATGTTGTATTAGAAAGTATTGTTGTTGGTGCCGTGGGCTGGATTTCTGGAATGTCTAATGTTTTCCCTCAGGAAGGGGAGGCGCTATTTCGTTTAGCGAAGGCTGGTGAGTATGCAAAAGCGCGTAAAATATATGAATGGTTTATGCCTTTGTTACATCTTGATGCTCGTCCTGACCTAGTTCAATGCATTAAGTTATGTGAAGAAATCGCTGGTCGTGGTAGTGCATTAACTCGTCCGCCACGTTTACCTTTACCTGAAAGTGACGAAGCTTACGTTCGTGAAATCATGAAAAAAGCAATGGAAACACGTTCACAATTGGTTCTTGATTAATCTGGAACGCACAAGTACGAATTTACATTTAAAATTGAAATACACAATTAGGTGGAGAGCATGTCAACGACACCAGACATTATCGGTTTAAATTTTATCGATGGTAAGCGAGTCGGTGAGAATAGCACCGTGCTATACAGTGTTGATGCAGTGACAAAGCAACGTTTAGCTCAGGCTTTTGTTGTTGCTTCAGTATCTGAAGTAGAGGCAGCCGTTAAGGCTGCCCAGAAGGCTTACCCGTTATTTCGCAATATAAGTTCTAAAAAACGTGCTGAGTTTCTAGATGTTATAGCGCAAGAACTTGAAGCACTAGGCGATGAATTTATAAAAGTGGCAGTACAGGAAACAGCATTACCACTGGCTCGTATTCAGGGAGAGTTACTGCGCACCAGCAATCAAATGCGTTTGTTTGCCACGGTTCTGCGTCGAGGTGACTTTTATGGGGCAAGAATAGACACGGCTCAACCACAACGTGCTCCTTTGCCCAAACCTGATTTGCGTACTTATAACATTGGATTAGGACCTGTGGCTGTTTTCGGCGCAAGTAATTTTCCGTTAGCATTTTCAGTTGCTGGTGGCGATACAGCTTCTGCACTGGCTGCTGGATGTCCTGTGGTTGTTAAAGCGCATCCCGGTCACTTATATACCTCTGAGTATGTAGCTGGCGCTATTTGTAAGGCGGTTGAACGTTGTCAATTGCCATCTGGTACTTTCAATATGGTGTTTGGTGAAATCGAAACTGGTGAGGCACTGGTTTTAAATCCTGCTATTAAAGCTGTAGGTTTCACCGGTTCTCTTCGGGCTGGTCGTGCGATATGTGATCTTGCAGCACGACGTCCTGAGCCTATCCCTGTATTTGCTGAAATGTCCAGCATCAACCCTGTGGTTGTATTGCCCAATGCGCTTGATGTGCGTGGTGATGTGATTGCTCTTCAGTTGGCCAATTCTATTACTGTAGGTTGTGGCCAATTTTGTACTCAGCCAGGTTTGATTCTCGCTATAAAATCCCCAGAGTTGGACCTGTTTATTGAGAATTTGGCAAAGCAAATCTCTGAAAAAGATGCCCAGACCATGCTCAATAGCGGGGTACTGCAGAACTACGAGATGGGCGTTGCACGTTTGGAAATACATCCGTCAGTTACTTTGTTGGCAAAAGGCAGAGAATCAGCAAACTCAGGTAGTGCAATGCTGTTTAAAGCGGACTTTAAGGTATTGGCAGAAGGCGATGCGATAGTTCAAGAAGAAGTATTTGGTCCTCTGAGCATCATTGTTGAGGTTGAAGATAAAGATCAACTTACTTTGGCAATTAGCAAGCTGAGAGGACAACTGACGGGGACGTTATTAGCTGAACCTGAAGATCTCAAAACCTCCGCAATTTTGATTACCCAGCTTGAAGAGAAAGTTGGTCGCATTATTCTTAATGGTTATCCAACGGGAGTGGAAGTGTGTGATGCTATGGTTCACGGTGGTCCGTATCCGGCGACATCCGACTCCAGAGGAACATCGGTTGGTACATTAGCCATTGAACGCTATTTACGTCCGGTGTGCTATCAGGATTACCCTGATGAAGTTTTGCCAGAGCCACTAAAGAACTCTAACCCATTAGGGTTGAGACGTTTGGTTAACGGTATCCAGACTGAAATTGCGATTTAATTGTTAAGCATGGTTTAAAAAGGTCAGCCAATAGTACTGGCTGACCTTTTTATTTCGCAAGTTGTAAAATTTAGCTAAGCAGGTTTTGAATATCCTTCAACAGCGTCTGATCGATACTAACCATCCCACTGGCGAGGTTCTTTTTCTTCGCTGCATATCTGCGCTGTGAAGGAAGACGAGCACCAGACGCTTCAATATCTCCGAACATGAGTTCTGCACGATTAAAATACTCGCTCATTTGGTCTCCTAAAAATGACTGAGGATTAAACGCGATGATGATCTCTCCGTGATAGGGTAAGCCACCTGCTTTTTCATCCCAAGCCAAAGACTCAGCACTGTTCAAGTCACCAATTAACGATGCTGCTATCAGTTCAATCATAATCGATAACGCAGATCCTTTATGGGAACCGAAAGGTAACATAGAACCGGTAAGAGCTTCATTTGGGTCTGTGGTTGGGTTACCTTTGACATCGACTGCCCAGCCTTCCTTTAGTGGGGTATTGGTACGTCGATGTAGTTCAATATCACCACGTGCAATCGCAGAAGTGGCAAAGTCAAAAATGAATGGGTCGTTATCAGGTCTTGGCCAGCCAAAGGCAAATGGATTCGTACCTAATATAGACTTCGACCCACCCACAGGTGCAACCCAGGCGTGTGAAGGATTACAGGCAATTGCAACTAGCCCCTGCTGAGTGATTTGTTCAATTTCGAACCATAGTGCAGAAAAATGCACACAATGATTAATCGCCATTGCGGCTAAACCGTTTATCTTCGCTTTTTCTGTAAGAAGAGGTAAGCCAGCCTGAAATGCGATTGGGGAAAAGGTCTTCTGCGCATCCACTTTTACAATAGCAGGCGCATGGTCGAATACAATCGGATGCGCATCAGGGCTGACTTTACCAGCATTTAACGTGTGAATAAGGCCTAAGAGCCGATATACTCCATGAGAGGCACATTCGTTGATTTGCCCGGTCACAAGTGTTTCTGTTAATGCATTGATATGTAACTGGCTGAAACCATAGTGAGCCAAAACATCACGGCAGAGTTTTCTAAGTTCTTCAATTGAAATCTTTTGTTGAGCATCCATGCAAATTAATCTCCATTATATAGTATACGATATTACAATATGTACTCTATCGTGAATGGTCGACAGACTCAAATGAAGTTAACCTTGGCGGGGTAAATGTTGATTTAGACTCGTGGATTAAAATACTACGAGCTAGGGCAATGCTGATGGTCTTGCTCTGGTGTCGATGACCGGAAATGGTTGCATCACATAGACACTCAACAACCTTTTCTAAGGAGAGTGTCTGTTCTTTCTAAGTTATGTTGCTACAAGCGCATAAAAGAGCATACCTTCAATAAAATTTTGAAAAGGGACTGAAGATTGAAAAACTTACCAATGGCGGTTGTCATTAGGGATGGAAAGGTTCTTTTGCAGGAGAGATTTCGACGTAATATAGGAATGGTATTTGAATTCCCTGGTGGTTCGGTTGATATGGGGGAATCGGGTGAGCAAGCTGCTATTCGTGAACTGTGGGAAGAAACTGGACTAAGGGACGTCCAATTAATTGGAAGCCATTCTCTGATTAATGAATTTGGTGGCTTCATTCATTATGTCGTTTTAGCCGCGCAGCCAGGTGTTACACCGCAAGTGATCGACCCTGTGCGTAAACAAACTTTCTATTGGTTTGCTTTCAATGAGATCCCAAGGAAGGACTTCTTTAAGGCTGATGTTGAATTTTTAGAAACGATGCTTGAACAGTATTTGTGACTGATTTTTCACAATTGAGTTGTCAGGTCTACAACCACGAAGCTAGCTATTATGCCTCTTTTCATATGATTAAAGGGTTACTATTTATTACTAATACCATCCTAGAATGCAAAAAGCCAGAGAATCGTCTCTGGCTTTTGTCTCTTAAAGTTAGGCTTATTTAACACCGAAGTGTTTTGCCGCGTAGGCAACACGTTGCTCTGCTGAAGGATAGATCATCGGAGTGCCAAGGTTCTCGATATGCTGCAAACGTGGTAATAGACCTGCTCCGTTTGCTATCTGAATTGCAAGCCCTGGTCGAGCGTTGAGCTCTAAAACCATAGGTCCTTCTTCTTTATCAAGAACCATATCTGTGCCCATGTAGCCCAATCCTGTCATTTCCCAGGCACTGGCTGCAAGTGTTAACAAACGTTGCCAATGCGGAACCTCAAGAGTTTTGAGCTCTTTTCCTGTGTCCGGATGATGGGTAACCGGGCGGTTGAATTGAACGGCTCGTACAGCTTTACCTGTCGCGATATCAATACCAACGCCAACCGCACCTTGGTGTAGGTTGGCTTTACCATCGGATGCCGATGTGGAAAGACGCATCATCGCCATAACAGGATAGCCTTTAAATACGATGATACGGACATCTGGAACACCTTCGAAGCTAAAACCGTCAAAGCAGTCATCAAACTTAATCAGGTTTTCCACCACAGCCACGTCGTTTTTACCACCTAAAGAGAATAGTCCAGCTAGCGCGTTACTGACGTGGCGTTCAACGTCCTCTTTGTTGATTGTTGAACCGGAAGGCTTGGTATACACGCCATCTTTGTGTGAAGTGATAACCAGAATACCTTTACCACCACTCCCACGAGCGGGTTTGATAACAAAGCCTTGCCAGTCTTTCACCATTTCATGGATGTGTTTAACGTCACCTTGGTTACTGACGACACCAATAAGCTTTGGTACTGTCGCTCCAGCTTGTTGTGCAATAAGCTTAGTTTTTAACTTGTCATCCACTAATGGATATTTTGAACGGTCATTGTAACGACCAATGTAAGCGTGGTTACGCTTGTTCATTCCCATTATCCCTTTGCGCTTTAGTTTAAAGGGCGATGTGTATTCGGAGAGATTCAAAAACATATTAGTCCCCGTCTACAAGAGGCTTAAATCGACGCAACTCGGTGATGCGGTAACCTGTGTATGTGCCTAGCAACAAAATTATAGCTAAAACGACCAGTTGTAGACCGATGAAGTTAAAGGTTAAGTGCTGCACATATGAGTTGGTCATTGCCAAGTAAATCAATACTGCTGTTAGTAGTGAACCTCCACCTTGTAGCAGGACTTCTTTTGCACCTTCTTCTTCCCAAAGAATAGACATACGTTCGATTGTCCAAGATAGGATGATCATCGGGAAGAATGTGATAGTTAAACCTTCGGTCAAGCCAATCTTGAAGGCAACTACAGTAAAGATAGAAATAATCAAAATAACTGCGATGATGACGGCAGATATTCGCGCCACCAACAGTAAGTTAAGCTTCGACAGGTAACTTCGGATGATTAAACCTGTACCAACAATAAGCAGGAAGCCAACAATGCCGGTAGTTAATTGTGTTTGAACGAATGCAACCGCAATCAAAACAGGCATAAATGTGCCGGATGTTTTTAAACCAATGATCACGCGAAGGAATACCACAATCAAAGCACCGATTGGGATCAGCATGATAGTTTTAAACATGGCTTGTTCTTCAAGCGGCAGGCTGTGAATCGATAGGTTCAACAAGCCATCGGCTTCGACTTTATTGTTAGTTGCTTGCTGTGGTGAAACTTCTTGAGCGATCATGCTGAAATGGACTTGGCTGTTGCGGCCGCCAACCACATCAAGCAATGAAATGTTTGATTCATCCCAAACTAAAAGGTTTGGATGTGTAGGTTGCGTTCCTGTCTCTGGATTGAATAGCACCCATTTTTTGCCGTCCCACACTTGGTTCATGTGTTGAATAGACTGACGACGACGTCCATCTTCAAGATGAATAACACCGACAACTTTGTTTGGAATTTGTGCAAAAGAAAGCAATTTCTCCGCTGCTTCAACTTTACTCATTTTATTAGTAAGTAGCGATGCGTTTTGGCTTTCGGAGTCATTAAGGTTTTTAATCAATTCGCGAGAGAATGAAATATCGTCTGCAGAACGTTCGGTCGCGCGATTAATCAATGCAATGGCTGCGGTTTCTACTGGGCCTTCAAAGGTTGGTTTTACCACTTCTTGCATCGGTGGAACCATGGTGACTTTTGCTTGAGGGTCTACTAAGAACTGAGTTTTGTAGTAAATGGTTTGAGGACCTTGTGCTTGGCGGATTGACCACTCTGCGCGTCGACCTGCTTGGTCACTAACATAGGATACACCGTAGCCAGGAGAAGAGGCGGTTTCGCCGATAAGTGTGTAACCGTCTTGGGTGTGGGGTGCTGCGAGGGAAACCTTAGCTTCTTTACCTAGCGCATTAAATTCTATCCTAGCCTCAATATCCCATATTTGGCGGGTTTCTCCTGGGGTCCATGGTACTCCATAGTTTTGATGACGGAGTACACTTAAAGCAATCCCAGCCGCAATCAGTAAAAATACTGATAGATAAAACGGAACTCTTGACGTCATAAGTTACCTTTATTTTTGTTATTAATTTGTCTCTGTATGAATGTACCTGCGACTCACATCCACAACAGCTATGTCGCGAATAAATTCGCGTCCAAGGAGAATAGGATGGCTCATTTGGGAGCGGTCTGCCAGCGTAAATTCAGTTTTTTCATTGATATCACCAATTTTAACCCATAGCTGAACAACTGCACGTCTTTCAGTTTGTTCATTGGTTGATTGGCGTATTCGTACATACCGTACAATAGGAGATTCTACCCAATTCGAATCGTCAGGTTTGTTTGTTCCGTCAGATAAATGAAATCGAACCCATTGTTTACCGTTGCGTTCAAATTCTGAAATATCAATCGCATTTAGAGATGAAGTAGCAGCACCAGTATCCACACGTGCGTCAAAGGTTTGCTCTAATGCTTTAATCTGTACATGCTCAATTTCGCCTAACACAAGTTTGTGTTGAGGTTGAAGTGTTGCTTCAGCATGATTTTTTTTAGGCTGAACGGGCTTTTCTGCAATGGGCTCTGGTTTAACTGATGCTATTGTTTTTAGTTCTTTAACATCGTCAGACAATTTAAGAACCTTGCTTTCAAGGCTATCAATGTAATCACCCTGATTGCTAAGTTGGAGCTGTAAATTGGTTATTTCGTTGGTGATTTGTGAATTCGACTGTTGAATTGCATTAAGAGTGGCTTGGTGATATTCATCCCCATTCATTAGGGTACAACCAGAAAGCATGCTTAGAGCTACGATTGGTACTATGTGCTTAAACATTTACGGCCTTATTTATTTGTTTTTACAGTGAAAGTTGTTGAGACTAAGATGACTGTTTCATCCGTGAGATAGAATAGCGGTGAAAGAGAAAGAGAGAGTTAAAACTGTGTCAAAAAAACTGATTTGCTTGGCTCTCAGGCGAATTTCTTGCAGAAAGCCAACTTAGAGGGCAAGACTGCCACTCCAAGTTGCTTAAATACTGAGCTTGTTATAATTACGGATTCTTCGCAACCAGAATTGCGCGTCTTGGCGCAGGGTAACCTTCTACCGTTTTGGTCGGGTCATTCGGGTTGATGTAATCTGGCAGAGAGTTGTGCGTCATCCATTCAGTGCTGCGTTGCTCACCAAGTGAGGTAACGTTCTCATCAACGATTCTCACATCAACAAATCCTACTTTTTCTAACCAGGCTTTCAATGCTAAAGCGGATGGAAAGAAGTAGACATTGCGCATTTGTGCGTAGCGGTCAAACGGAACTAATACGGCGTTTTCATCGCCTTCAATGACAAGAGTCTCTAGTACAAGTTCGCCACCAGACACTAACTGGTTTTTTAACTGAATAAGGTGATCGATAGGAGAGCGACGATGATAAAGTACACCCATGCTAAACACGGTATCAAAAGCTTTTAATTCAGGAAGTTGTTCAATCCCTAACGGTAATAAGTGAACCTTTTGGTTGTCACCCATCAATTTACGCACGGCTTCGAACTGAACTAGAAACAGTTCTGATGGATCGATACCAATCACTTGGTAAGCTCCTTCACCTAGCATGCGCCACATGTGGTAGCCGTTACCGCAGCCGACATCTAATACTGAACGGTTCTTGAGTGGAGAGATGTGTGGAAGTAGGCGGCCCCATTTCCAATCTGAGCGCCATTCTGTGTCAATATGGATACCATGTAGGTGGTATGGACCTTTACGCCAAGGGTGGAACGTCTTTAAGAGGCTCTCTAGCTTTTTCTGTTCGCCGGAAGAAAGTGGTTCGTTATTGCTCACAGTTACCGACTCTTTTAAGTCGATGTTATCTGGTTGTGAGTTAGAGATTTTGTTTAAAGCGCGCAACCAGCGATCCAAATCACCGTGAGGTTGTTGTTGCCAGTCAGTAAGCTGTTGCGGCAACACATTGAGCCAGGGTTGTAGGCGAGTGTCTTGTGCAAGCAATTGATAGACATTAGCAAAATTCAACATGGAGAATCCTAATCAAAAACATAGACCCTAAAACAAAATGAGTGACTGAAGGTAAGGGCGATGCTTCAGCCTCCAAAATCTTATTTGATGGCGAACATTGAGCCGAAGTTAAAGCACTGGAACCAAACCTCAAAACTGGAGAAACCCAATTTAGCGAAACGCTCTTTGTGCAGTTCAATCGAATCAGGACGCATAACATTTTCAATCGCGCTGCGTTTTTGACTTATTTCCAGTTCGCTATAGCCATTTGCTCGTTTGAAATCGTGGTGCAGATCGATGAGCAGTTCATGAGCGCTCTCGTTATTAAATACGAACTTCTCTGAGACAATTAAAATACCGCCTGGTCGCAAACCCTTATAGATTTTTTCTAGCAGAGCATAGCGGTCTTCCGGTGAAAGAAATTGTAGAGTGAAATTCAAAACGACCATCGATGCATTGGTGATTTCGATATCGCGAATGTCAGCCTCAATCACTTCTACTGGCGTATCTGAGCGGTATGCATTTAAGTGAAGCTTACAACGTTCAACCATCGCGTGCGAGTTATCAACTGCAATGATATTGCAACCTTCCTTCTGAATGTGGCGGCGCATAGAAAGCGTGGCAGCACCCAGAGAACAACCTAAGTCATACACCTGAGTGTTCGGTTTTACGAATCGTTCTGCTAGCATACCAATCGCAGAGATGATGTTGCTGTAACCTGGAACCGAGCGTTGAATCATGTCTGGAAAGACTTCAACCACACGTTCATCAAACGTGAAATCGCCAATCTTATCAATTGGGGCAGAAAAGATAGTGTCTTTTGGGTTCATTGTTGACCTCACGACGATGCAAATGCCTACTTAAACAGTAGATGGTTCAAGAAAAGGCGCGTATTTTATGAAAAAATGTGTCGTCTGTCATTAAATGCAGCGGATGTATTTTTCGCTAAAACATACTTAATTGATTTGTATCGCTTTGAGCAGGAAATGGAGACAAATCTGGCAAAGTGACCACGCCTTGTAAGCGTTGATAGATTGCTAGTGCTAGTTCAGGTGCATAGTTGTTGTCTGGCGTGTGGATCATAACGTATGGCTGTTTGCCTTCTTCTATCCAAGCTGGAAGTTTTTGAACCCACGGCTCGAAGAAGGGCATATTGGCATCCAAATCAGGATGGCCTATGAAACGAATCATAGGTTTGTCTCCCGTTGAGATAGCATGGACAGGGACTCTAGGCTTTTTCTGCTGTGCATCAATGATCGCTTCGGACGTTTGTTCGGCCGAGAAGAGAGGACGACTATCCATAATAATGCGGTCGATGTTTTCTTCGTTTAGCCATTGATTCAACGCAAGCTCAGCATTTCCTTTAGCAAAAAAACTCGGGTGTCTTACTTCGACACCTAGTGGAAATTGTTGTGGGAAATAGCGTCGAAACTTCTTTAATTGCTCTAGTTGGGTCGGCCCAAAAGCTGCGGGCAGTTGAATGGTCCACATACCAACTCTTTCATGGAGAGGCTCCATTAAGCTCATAAAGGCTTTGAGCTCATCCTGACACCCGTTCAGCATATTCTGGTGGGTAATCGATTTTGGCAATTTGAAAGTGAAACGGAATGAGTTTGGTGTTGCAGATTTCCAGTTGTTCACTGTAGAAGGTGAGGGCGATGCATAAAAGGTGGTATTGCCTTCCACGGTATGAAATACCTGCGCGTATTTTTCCAAACGCTGTGCTGCTTGTGTACCACTTCCATAAAAATGCTGCTGCCAGAAAGGGTGAGACCACATTGTGAGTCCAAGTCGAAGAGGATATTCCATTGCTACCGCTGTTTGCTCTTTTTTGTTGATTATCGTCACGAGAGTTTTGAAGAATACGATACTTTAGCGCTATAATCAGCGCCAATTTTTTCATCTTGCAGACACTATTTTCGCTAAAACGGCGGTTTATTGTACTAAATGTCAGCAACGATAGATAAAACACAACAAATTGTATTCTGGAAGGTCGATTTTAACTGCCTTTCAGCGTATAAATGGAACTTTTCCGCGGCAGAGTCATTTTATAAGAAACGTCGTTCTCAAGAATCACTTTTCGAGTTTGACTGTGTCGCATAGAATTTGATGACTTATATAGAGATTGGGAATTTCATTATGCGTAGCCATTATTGTGGTCACCTGAACAAGTCCCTTGCAGGACAAACTGTGGAACTGTGCGGTTGGGTTAACCGTCGTCGTGATTTAGGCGGTCTTATCTTCATTGATATGCGAGATCGTGAAGGTATCGTTCAGGTAGTTGTTGATCCGGATATGGCAGACGTTTTTGGAGTTGCAAACCAGCTTCGTAATGAATTCTGTATCAAGTTAACGGGTGAAGTTCGCGCTCGTCCAGAAAGCCAAATCAACAAAGATATGGCAACCGGTGAAGTAGAAATCTTAGCAACAGGTCTTTCTATCATTAACCGTAGTGACGTACTGCCACTAGACTTCAACCAAAAGAACTCTGAAGAACAACGTCTAAAATATCGTTACTTGGATCTACGTCGTCCAGAAATGAGTGACCGTATTAAACTGCGTGCGAAAGCATCAAGCTTTGTTCGTCGTTTCCTAGACAGCAATAACTTCCTAGATATCGAAACGCCAGTACTGACTAAAGCGACTCCAGAAGGTGCTCGTGACTACTTAGTACCAAGCCGTGTTCACAAAGGTAGCTTCTACGCTCTTCCTCAATCACCACAGCTATTCAAACAGCTGCTGATGATGTCTGGTTTTGACCGTTACTACCAAATCGTTAAGTGTTTCCGTGATGAAGACTTACGTGCTGACCGTCAACCTGAATTCACTCAGATCGATATCGAAACCTCATTCATGAGCGCAGAGCAAGTACGTGCTGTGACTGAGAAAATGATTCGTGAAATGTGGTTAGAGCTTAAAGGTGTAGATTTGGGTGAGTTCCCAATCATGCCTTACTCAGAAGCATTACGTCGTTTTGGTAGCGACAAGCCAGACCTACGTAACCCACTAGAGTTGGTTGATGTTGCTGATCTGCTTAAAGACGTAGACTTCAAAGTGTTCTCAGGTCCAGCTAACGACGAAAATGGTCGTGTTGCTGCTCTACGCGTACCTGGTGGCGCTGCACTGAGCCGTAAGCAAATCGATGAATACACTTCATTCGTAGCGATTTACGGAGCGAAAGGTTTGGCATGGATGAAAGTGAATGACCTAGCAGCAGGCGCTGAAGGTATTCAATCTCCAGTTGCGAAATTCCTAACTGAAGAGATCATTGCTTCAATCATCGAACGTACTGGTGCTCAAGCTGGTGATATCATCCTGTTCGGCGCAGACAAAGCAAACATCGTTGCTGAAGCAATTGGTGCACTACGTTTGAAAGTCGGTAAAGATCTAGAGCTAACAGATACTTCTGCATGGGCTCCACTATGGGTTATCGACTTCCCAATGTTTGAAAGCGACAGTGAAGGTAACGTTGCAGCAATGCACCACCCATTCACGTCTCCTCTAAACATGACTCCGGAAGAGTTGAAAGCAAACCCAACTTCTGCGCTATCTAACGCATATGACATGGTACTAAACGGCTACGAAGTAGGTGGTGGTTCTGTTCGTATTCACGACGCGAAAATGCAAGCAGCGGTATTCGATATCCTAGGTATTGAAGCAGCAGAGCAACAACTTAAGTTCGGCTTCTTATTGGATGCACTGAAGTTTGGAACGCCTCCACACGCAGGTCTTGCATTCGGTCTTGACCGTCTAGTCATGCTGCTATGTGGTACAGATAACATCCGTGATGTAATTGCGTTCCCTAAAACAACGGCTGCAGCGTGTTTGATGACAGATGCGCCAAGTTTGGCAAACCCTGCCGCTCTTGAAGAGCTGGCGATTGCGGTAACAGTTGCCAAACAAAAAGCAGAGTAATAACTGCGAAATCTTTAGGGTGGCTAGTTAGCCACCCTTTTTATTATTTATAGGTTAGATCAAGGCATGCAAAGTCTTCGCTTTGTATACTGCCGTGCGATTTTACGAATATTTAGATAGGAAATTTGTCCCTTGGCTCAGATGTATTTTTATTACTCTGCAATGAATGCAGGTAAGTCAACCACACTGCTGCAATCGTCTTTTAACTATCAAGAACGTGGCATGACGCCAGTGATCTTTACAGCAGCGATTGATGACCGTTATGGCATTGGCAAAGTAAGCTCTCGTATTGGATTGGAAGCTGAGGCGCACCTATTTCAAGCTGAAACAAACCTTTTTGATGTGATCAAAAGTCTCAATGAAGATGAAAAACGTCACTGCGTACTGGTTGATGAGTGCCAGTTCCTATCTAAAGAGCAGGTTTATCAGCTGACGGAAGTGGTTGATAAACTTCATATTCCAGTACTGTGCTATGGCCTGCGTACAGACTTTCTTGGTGAGTTGTTTGAAGGTAGTAAATACCTGCTTTCATGGGCGGATAAGCTGGTGGAACTGAAAACCATTTGCCACTGTGGGCGTAAAGCGAACATGGTTATCCGTACTGATGAACACGGTAACGCGATATCGGAAGGTGATCAGGTTTCTATCGGTGGTAATGATAAATACGTATCTGTCTGCCGAATGCACTACAAAGAAGCGTTAGGTAAATAGCGTTTAGCAATTGAAAAGGATGGCAGAGCCATCCTTTTTCTTATTCATAAACGACGAATCTGCATTAAGCAGCCAGAGGCTTTAATGCCAAATAGGCTTGCAGTACATCTTCAGGAATTTCCTGCTCTATTTGGAAGCCCTTAGCAGGGTAGTTCTGAATACGTTCAAAATCACCAATCAGCGCTTCAACGACAAAATCCAGCGTCAGATCTTCCGTTAAATAATCAAAGAAGCTGTTGGCTTGCGAAGTCACTTGCAAAGATTCTAACTCTTCTGGCCATTGCTGCATAAATGTTGCGTAGGCTCTTCTTTCCATATAAGGCTTTTGCACCAATAGAATTCTTTTGGCAGTGATGCCTTTTTTCTTTAGCAGTTCGTAGGTAAAGCGGACATTCTCACCACTGTTAGTAGAGCGAGGCTCTAGTAATATCGCTTCACTCGGTAAGCCGCAATCTTTAGCCACTTGGGCAAATGTTACCGCTTCGCTGCGCTCAAATAGTCCTTCAGTAAAGCGTCCATGACCGCCAGAAAAAACCAGTAGTGGTGCTAAACCTTGATGGTATAGAGATGTCGCTACTTCAGCTACGCGAGTATCGTTGCTGCCAAGAACAATGATGACATCTGCTTTGTTCAATTGATGTCCCATCTGCATGTATTGCCAAAGCGTTTCTAAATGCTGATAAATTCGTTTACTCATTGCCTTTCAAGGCCTCCAGAGTGTGAGAATAGTGAAACGTGTATCCCGCGTTCATGAGCTTGTCGCTAACAATTCGCTTGTCCGCGATATCAACAATGGGAGGGAGAGCATCGTCTAAATTTGCGGCGTTAAGAGCGGCTTGGTAGAACTCGGCTTTGCTTACTGTCGCAGGAGTAGTGGCGTTGACAATCGTATGGTCGAGATGTTCGATAGCGAAAACCGTAGCTCCGATAGCATCAGTTAAATGCAGCATGTTCGCTGGGGCTAATCGGCTCACTTGTTTAAGCTTTGAGACAAAGCGAGCAGGGTGACGATTTGGGCCTATCAAACCACTGCACCGAACGATGACGTAATTCACGCCTGAGTCTATTACAGTTTGTTCCGCCTGCAACATCCTCTTCGCATTGGCTGAGAATTCATCGTTATTTGTCGCTAACTCAAGTGATGCATGGTCTTCTGACATGTCATCAGTGCAGTCTGGATAAACGGTACTAGAACTGATCATAATGATTTTGGTGATGCCTGCTATTCGAGATTTTTCACAAAGTTCCTTCCATTGGCTTATGTACTCATCCCCTTGTCCGCGGCGAAACCCCGGAGGAAAACTTCCAACGATTGTGTCGATGTTGAATTTAGACAGTGTTTCAGAGAGATCTTGTGGCATATTGAGGTCACATATAAAACCGGATATGCCGTTCTCGGCCAATTCTAATATCCCTGCTTCAGATCTCCTGCTGGCGAAAACCGTATGCCTGAGTTCTTTTAACCGCCTCGCCAATGGTAATCCTAACCAGCCAGCTCCAATAATAGCGATTCGTTTCATTGTGTTACCTCTAATAACGACTTTAGCTAAATACTATAGTTAGTCACTCACAATTACTAATGGTTCTCTAATACATGCTTTTTGTTGCTAGATTTTGAGACAAAAAATAGCAGTGTCAGTGGAGGAGAAGATACTAAAAATCATTAACACCATTTTCAGCATTAAAGAACTAATCATAAGAGTTTTAACTCACAAATAACATTACATGTCTAATGGATAATAAATTCATCGACATCAAGCTGGTGAATAAAAAATTAGTGAGATGTTGGATAGTTTCCAATAACAATAATAGGAATTTCCATGAACATGAATCTTAAAAGTGTAATGATTGGTACCGCCCTAGCTTCTGTAACATTTATGCCGTTAAGTAACGCAGTTGCTAAAGATTACCCACCTAAAACTATGTCATTTGTTGCTCCGGCGGGTGCTGGTGGCGGTTGGGACTTAACTATTCGAACAGTGGCTAAAACTCTAAAAGATGCCAAATTAGTTGATGCCAATATGCCAATTACTAACCGACCAGGTGGCGGTGGTGCAGTAAACCTTGCATATATGCAAACTCAAGCTGGTAAAGACAATTTAATATCAGTTTACTCCCCACCAATTCTGCTTACTCATTTAACGGGAGCAAGTAAATATAGCTATCAAGATACTACACCTCTCGCTCGTTTAATTACCGACTATGCTGCTTTCGTTGTGTCTAAAGGTTCCAAATATACCTCTATCACGGAAGTAATGGAGGCACTAAAAAAAGATCCTAAGTCAGTAAAAATAGGCGGCACTTCTTCAGCTGGTAGTATGGATCATATTCAATTCCTGATGGTTGCTAAAGCTGCGGGTGTACCTAAGCTAAATGAGATTGACTATATCTCATTTCAGGATGGTGGCGCTGTTGCACAGGTATTGGGTGGTCACGTAGACCTTATTTCTACTGGTCTTGGTGACGTTGTTCAGCTAGTTAAAAGCGGTGATTTGCGTGCTTTAGCGCAAACGGCAGACAAACGTATTGGTGAAGGTGTTATTGCTGACATTCCAACAGTAAAAGAACAAGGCATTGATACAACGTTTGAAAACTGGCGTGGATTATTTGGTCCAAAAGATATGCCTGATTACGCTGTCGCATATTGGGGGACTGCACTTAAGAACATGGTTGAAACACCTGAATGGGCAGAAGCGCGTAAACGCAATGGCTGGGATAATGCGTATCAGAATGGTGAAGATTTCACTAAATTCCTAGCAAAAACAAATGACCAATATAAAGAAATTTTAGACGAAATCTTCGCAAAAAAATAATAATTGGTTCTTACAATATAAGAGGGGAATATTCCCTCTTATTCTTGATTTAAAAATAATTAAATCTAGTAATAAGGTCTTGTTCCTATGAAAAAAAATGATGTCAGTCCTAATTGGGACGCATTTACGGGATTATTCGCAATTGGTTTTGGCGTTATTTATGGATATATGTCGTATTCAATGCCTAAAGCTGCATTCGGTAATCCTATGGACCCAATCTATTTCCCTCTTGGTATATCAGTAATTTCCGTTTTAATCGGTGTTCTAATATTGGTGAAAAGTAATTTTTCAGCATCAGTTCAAGCATATAAAAACTTGATCAATGAAGATGAAACCAAGAAAAATGACCGTCGCCGTATTTTATATACCTGTATTCTTTCCGTTGGATATGCATTGGTATTTGAGCACTTAGGTTACGTTATTAGCACATTTTTATTTATGGTTGTCATGATGACAATTACCAGTGGATTCGCATCTTGGAAAAAGAGTGCCATTGTTTCTCTATTATTTTCTCTAGGTGTCTATTTCATTTTTAACACGCTATTAAGTATTAGCCTTCCACCATTACCATTCGGACAATAAGGTGAATTATTATGATGGATATTTTATCTAATTTAATGAATGGATTTGGCGTTGCTTTACAGCCTTACCATTTATTACTCGTAACCCTAGGCGGTGTATTGGGTACTATCGTGGGCATGTTACCAGGCTTAGGCCCTGCAACGGGTGTAGCTGTGTTATTGCCAATGACATTTGCTATGGGACCAACAGCTGCATTGATCACAATGACTGGTGTTTATATAGGTGCGATGTTCGGTGGCTCTCGTAGCTCAATTTTAATTAACACTCCAGGGGATGGCGCTGCTCTCGCTGCAACTTTTGACGGCTATCCTATGGCGATGAAAGGTCGAGCAGAATCGGCGTTAGCCATCTCAGCAATTGCATCACTAGTTGGCGGTACTATTGCAGCTGTTCTAATGACATTGTTGGCTGAACCTGTGGCGGGTTTTGCGTTGAAATTTGGTCCTGCTGAATACTTCTTGCTGATGGTTGCTGCATTATCTATGACGGCATCTATGTCGAAAGGAAACATGCTTAAAGGCTTCTTTTCGATGGTGATTGGTTTAGCGATTGCCACGATAGGTATTGATGCTCAGTCTGGTGTTGAACGTTTTACATTTGGCAACTTAGAGTTACAAACGGGTGTTGACTTCCTAGTTGTAATCATTGGTATCTATGCTCTGGGTGAAGTGTTTAAGAGCTTCCGTTCACTTAGTGAAGGAACCAAAAAAGCTCAAACTGAATTTAAACGCATTTGGATTAGTGGCGACGACTGGTCACGTTCAAAGTGGCCGATTTTACGTAGTGCTCCAGTAGGTTTTATCATCGGTGCGTTACCTGGCGCGGGTGGCACTATGGCGTCACTAATGTGCTACAACAATGAAAAGCAACTATCAAAAAATAGTGAGGAATTTGGTAAGGGTGCAATTGAAGGTCTAGCTGCGCCAGAATCGGCAAATAACGCTGCCTCTATCGGTGCGATGATCCCAATGTTATCACTGGGCGTTCCAGGATCAGGTACTACTGCGGTAATGATGGGTGCGCTTTTGATGTTAGGTATTCAACCTGGTCCGCTACTATTTACACAGTATCCAGAAACGGCTTGGGGACTTATTGCAAGTATGTTTGTTGCTAACATCATTCTAGCAGTAGTTAACATTCCACTGGCGGGCGCTTTGGTTCGAGTATTGGCAATTCCACCTAAGATGCTTTACCCAATTGTTTTAGGTCTGGCATTCATCGGTTGTTATGCAATTAGTAACTCTGTGATTGACTTCTATATCTTAGCTATCCTAGGTGTGGCTGGTGTTGTGATGAAGCGAGCTCATGTACCGACTGCTCCAATGATTCTTGCTTGTATCGTCGGTGGTACAATGGAGCAATCATTCCGTCAGGCATTTAGAATTTCAAACCAAGAGTTATCGATTTTCACTCAATCAACTGTAGCGCAAGTACTTATTGCTATCACTGTACTGTCTATCGCACTACCTTTGATTGGTATGCTGCGTAACCGTAAACATCATGCTCAAGTAGCTTAGTTGGTGTCGTAATAATGTAATATGAAGTCAGCTTGGAAATAACCGAGCTGACTCTTTTTGTTTATGAATGTGTTTTTTAGTGGTCGGTAAATGTTTACCTAGCGGAGAATAAATTCATAAACGCCATAAACTGTTTTAACACCGCTTTATAGATTGCTTAAGAGTCATTAAGTTATAAGTGGACTTTAAGATTTTCCGTTATCCGTTTGTTGTTGAGAGAGCGCTGTGTTTGATACATACCAATTCCAAAAGATTAACACTCAAAATAGCAGCCAAATGGAAAAGGTGCGCCAGTTTTTACTGGGAATGGGGTTAGGGATAGACGCAGATGTTGAATTTTTTGTTATCGCCACAAACTCTGAACGTATTGTCGGCTGTGCTGGATTAGCTGGTAACACACTAAAATCAATAGCAGTTTCGGCCAATTTGCATGGGCATGGACTATCTACTCGTTTACTCACTGAAGTGGTCACCCACGCTTATGATTTAGGACGCTATAACCTCTTTATCTACACAAAGCCTGATAACTACCTTATGTTTCATGATGCTGGTTTTCACTTACTTACCGCAGTTAAAGATAGGGTTATACTTTTGGAAAACAGTAAGTTAAGGCTAAAACAGTATTGTGAGCAGCTTCATAAATCATATAAGCCTGGTAATAAGATTGGCAGTATTGTTATGAATGCAAACCCATTTACAAATGGGCACCGCTATTTAGTCGAGCATGCTTCAGAGAGTTGCGACTGGGTACATCTTTTTGTGGTTAAAGAAGACCGTTCTTTTTTTTCCTATTCTGACCGCTTAAATATGATTAAAGCTGGTGTGAAAGATTTCAAGAACGTCACTGTTCATGCTGGTTCGGATTACATTATTTCAAGAGCAACTTTCCCTAGCTATTTTTTAAAAGATGAAGGTGTGATTAATTACTGTCACACTGCTGTTGATCTGCAATTATTTCGTCAATACATCGCACCAGCATTAGGAATTACACACAGGTATGTTGGTACGGAACCGATATGTAAAGTAACCCGTTTTTATAACCAACAGATGCATCAGTGGCTTTCAACACCGACTATTGACAGTCCAAAGGTGATGCTAGTTGAGCTACCTCGTTGCGAACAAGGTGATTCGCCGATATCTGCTTCGTTAGTTAGAAAACTTTTGTTTGATAATAATTGGCCAGCGATTGAGAAAATTGTTCCCGCTACAACATACGCATACTTGAATGAACTGTTTAGTGAAGATACTTCTGCATATCACGCCAAAAGAAGGCAAGCTGCCTTACGAACAGCTAAAGCTGAGCAACTTAGCTTGGGTTGATATATGTCTGCTGGGGGATAAGAACTGATGCTCATGGCAGTTCAGTTCTTAAAGGAGAGTGGATATTCTGGCCGCTGACATGCGTTAGCTAATATTGTTCAATCATCAATGTTATCTGATCTTTGATTTCTTGAATTGAATGGCGATGATTTGTTGCACAGTAGCTTGCAGGATGATCACAGAGTATGCATTTTCTTGATTCCATCTGAGTTCCGCGTCTTGAAACTGAATAACCCTGACAATCAATAATATCAATATTGATCAGGCTACCTAATGGATGGTTATTTTCAATTTTGACCATAGCCCGCTTCAAATTTGACGTGGTCACACCTCTTACAACAAAAAGTGATTCTAAGTTAGCGGCACTCTTTGCATCATCGTACTCTATGACAGTTGCATCCATTGCTGATATCGTTTTCTGGACTTCCTCTAAAGCCAATTTATAAACAAAGTTAGCGTGTTCGCTTTGGTCAAGTTCATTAAAAATGTTGGTCTTAACAACAATTAACGGTAGTTCATATTTTTTGGTTAACTGAGTCTGTCGCTTTAGGTTAAATAACGAAATTTGATGAACATCGAATAAAGACATAGTGTTTCCCATCACGAGATTTCCTCTTCAGGCCAATATTGAAATTATGCTAATTATTGAACGTCATCTTAACTGAGTGGTGAAAAGCAGATTAGTGTAAATCTTGTGTTCTTAATGTTTTAAATGAATTTATTTTTTGAATTTAAATTCTAGACATGACAATTAAATAATGGACTCATTAATTAAATTTATTTACGCCATTTAATACGTTTAATAGTGCTAATTGAATGATATGCTTCACGAAGTCTATTCCTCCAATTTCGTTAGACTAATTGAACTTTCAATATCCAAAGGTTCAAAAAATGAACGAAGGTCCAATTATTCTTGAAGGCGTTAATCTTATGTTTCTAGGCATGGGATTTGTGTTTTGTTTTTTAGCGCTTTTAGTCGCGGCCACACGTCTGCTTTCTACATTATCTATTAAGTTTTCACCGCCTGAGAAATCAGCTAATGCGTCTAAACACGTACCTGCTGTCGTCACGCAAGATGATCACTTAATCGCCGCTATTTCCGCAGTACTACACCACCATAATCAGAAAACGAATAAGCAAGTCCAAGCTTGAGGTTAGAGGAATTTAATATGTCTAAATTAGTTAAACCACTAGGTATTACTGACGTTGCATTGCGTGACGCACATCAATCACTGCTGGCAACTCGCATGCGACTAGATGATATGTTGCCCATCGCTTCTAAGCTTGATGATATTGGTTATTGGTCATTGGAATCATGGGGAGGCGCGACCTTTGACTCTTGCATTCGCTTTTTAGGTGAAGACCCTTGGGCACGTTTAAGAGAACTGAAAAAAGCCATGCCAAACACTAAGCAGCAAATGCTTCTTCGTGGGCAAAACATTTTGGGATATCGCCATTATGCTGATGATGTTGTTGATAAATTCGTAGAACGAGCTGTATTTAACGGCATGGATGTATTCCGTATCTTTGATGCGCTTAATGATACCCGCAACATGAAACGAGCTATTGAGGCGGTTAACAAACAAGGTGCACACGCACAGGGTACTATTTGTTATACAACTAGTCCTGTTCATACCATGCAGTCTTGGGTTGATGTTGCTGAACAACTACTGGAGTGCGGCGTTAGTTCTATCGCCATCAAAGATATGTCTGGCGTTATGTCTCCTTATGAAGCTTATGAACTAGTATCTAGTTTGAAAAAACTAGTGAATGTTGAGCTTCATCTTCACTGCCACTCTACAGCAGGAATGGCGGACATGACGCTACTCAAAGCGATTGAAGCTGGTGTCGATCGTGTTGATACAGCAATTTCTTCAATGAGTGGTACTTATGGTCATCCTTCGACAGAATCAATCGTTGCTGCTTTAAAGGGTACTGAGCGTGATACAGGCTTGGATATTGAGAAGCTTGAAAGTATTGCTGCTTACTTTAGAGATGTACGTAAAAAATATCATGCGTTTGAAGGTCAATTAAAAGGTTCTGATTCACGTATTCTTGTCGCTCAAGTACCAGGCGGAATGCTAACCAATATGGAAGGTCAGCTAAAACAACAGAATGCACTAGATCGAATCGATGAAGTGCTCACTGAAATCCCAAGAGTTAGAAAAGATCTTGGTTATATTCCACTTGTCACTCCAACTTCACAAATTGTGGGAACACAAGCTGTGATTAACGTGATGATGGGAGAGCGTTATAAAACAATTACTAAAGAAACTGCTGGAGTGCTAAAGGGTGAATACGGGAAAACCCCTGCACCTGTTGATCATGAACTTCAACAAAGAGTATTAGATGGTGGTGAAGTCATCACTTGTCGTCCTGCGGACCTGATTGAACCAGAAATCGATCAACTGATGGAATCTGTCATTAACCAAGCTCAGGAAAAAGGCATTGAACTGTCCGAAAACAGTATTGACGATGTGCTAACTGTCGCTTTGTTTGACCAGGTGGCGTGGAAGTTTTTGGCTAATCGTAATAATCCATCAGCTTTCGAACCACTTCCTACCATTGCAGAAATTGCTAAACCAACAAAAGCAAATACGCCTTCAGACAAAGCGATATATACCGTGAATGTCAACAATCAGGCTTATGTGGTTCAAATTAATGAAGGTGCTGATCCTGAAGTGTTGGCCGCATCGACAACTGCTCCTCAAGTGGCTGCTCAACCTGTTGCTTCTTCGGGTACAGCAGAACCTGTATCCGCACCTTTAGCGGGTAATATCTGGAAAATTCAGAAGAAAATTGGTGACATGGTAAAAGAAGGTGAAACATTGTTAATTCTGGAAGCCATGAAAATGGAAACAGAAATCAAAGCGTTCCGCGATGGAAGAGTTGAATCTATGGCTGTATCTGAAGGTGATGCGGTTCAAGTTGGCGATGAACTATTTGCATTGGCATAAGGATCGGAAATGGACAGTGTAATCGGCTTAATCAGTGATTTTGGTATTCTCCATCTTCAGTGGGGACAATTTCTAATGATTATCATTGGTATGCTCTTGCTCTACCTGGCAATAGTTAAAGGTTTTGAACCATTATTGCTAGTTCCTATTGGTCTTGGAGGAATACTTTCAAACTTACCGGATGCGAACTTAGCAATTAATGCTGTGGATGCTGCAATTCATGCGGGGAAAGCCGAAGTAATGCAGGCATTCTCACAAGTATTGAATATTGTTGAAACTACTCCAGTAGCCATCAAGCAAGCGATTCAACTAGCAACGCCTGAGCAAAAAATGTATTTGAATTTGCTCGCAGAACAATATCAATACTCTGACGGGATGTTATATACCTTCTACCATGTGGCTATTGCTTCTGGTGTCGGCCCGCTAGTGATATTTATGGGGGTGGGGGCAATGACTGATTTTGGTCCATTGCTTGCTAATCCAAAAACCTTGTTACTTGGCGCAGCGGCTCAATTCGGAATTTTTGCCACAGTATTGGGGGCGCTTGGCTTGAGTCAACTGGGAATCATGGATTTCACTGTATCCCAAGCTGCAGCAATTGGCATCATTGGTGGAGCTGATGGCCCGACCGCAATTTACGTATCAAGCATGTTAGCTCCAGAATTATTGGGGGCAATTGCTGTCGCTGCGTACTCTTATATGGCGCTAGTCCCAATGATCCAGCCTCCTATAATGCGTGCACTAACGACAGAGGCAGAACGTAAAATTGAAATGAGACAACTGCGGAAAATCGGCAAAATCGAAAAAATATGTTTTCCATTAATGTTGCTGGTACTTATTGCAATGCTTTTGCCTTCTGCAACACCACTGATGGGTATGTTTTGTTTTGGTAACTTGATGCGTGAATGTGGCGTTGTTGAGCGTCTTTCTGACACAGCCCAAAACGCCTTAATCAACATTGTTACCATCTTTCTAGGACTATCTGTTGGTTCAAAGCTCATGGCAGATAAGTTCTTACAACCCCAGACGCTTGGCATTTTGGCATTGGGTATCGTTGCGTTTTGTGTGGGTACAGCAGCTGGTTTACTGATGGCAAAATTGATGAACAGGGTATGCGTAGAAAAAGTGAACCCACTCATTGGTTCTGCAGGTGTGTCAGCTGTACCGATGGCTGCAAGGGTTTCCAACAAACTTGGTTTAGAAGCAAACTCTCAAAACTTTTTGCTTATGCATGCTATGGGGCCGAATGTCGCTGGCGTTATTGGATCAGCGGTTGCTGCAGGTGTAATGATCAAATATGTGCTTGGTTAAAAATTGGTACAAGTGATCGCAAAGAGGGGGAGACACAGTTCTCCCTTTCTGCGTTTTAGTCGTCCTTTGATACACCTAACTATCTTCGTTTATGAAACAAGCTAACATCCGTTTCAGTTTCGAGCGTCGTCAGAGTTCACGTAACTCAGTAATAAGGAAATAACTATATGAATATGGTGGAAAAGATGAAAACAGGTGCTTCTTTTCGCGTCAAAGTTTTTCTGCTCATTTTTGCTCTAATGAGTCTTCAGATGATATTCATGGGGGTGAATTTTCACCAATCCTTACTCGATACACTTGAGCATCAAGTCGGAACGCGTGCTTTAGTTCAAGCCAAAGAAATCGCTAGTGATCCCAATCTAATTCAAGAGGTTAGGATTAAAAATATACCGGCGATAGAGCGCATTATTAATCGATTAACCAAGATATCGGACGCGAGTTTTATTGTTATTGGCGACAATGATGGTACAAGGTTATCGCACCCCAATAAAGAAAATATCGGACTACCAATGCAGGGTGGAGATAATGCAGGGGCATTAGAAAGAGGCGAGTCCTATATTTCTATTAGCAAAGGGACTTTGGGTTATGGTGTTAGAGGCAAAAGCGCGATTGTTGATTTCGATGGAGAAATCATCGGTGTGGTCTCAGTTGGATATTTGTTTAATCGATTTGATGAGTGGTTGGTATTCTATGCAAAGCCTGTTTCTTATGAGTTTCTAGCTATTTTATTTTTGACACTGATCGGCGCTTGGCTGTTTTCCAGTCATATTAAAAAGAAAATGAATGGCATGGAGCCTTCTGAGATTGCTTTAGCACTATACTTACAACGCTCTATTCTACAATCTGTGTATGAAGGTATTATTGCCATCGATAAAAGTGGCAAAATCCTTGCTGTAAATAAAAGTGCGATTGACTTATTAGGTACAGATAAAAAAGTTTCTGAAATAAAGAATAGAAGCATATTGGAATATTTAAACCATACACAATTCTTTTTTCAGACTCCATATGAAGAAAATATTAAAGATGAAATAGTATCTATTAATGGTAAAACATTGATTGCTAATAGAGTTGCTATATTTGATAGGGAAATGTTGATTGGTTGGGTGATCAGTTTTAGGCATAAAAATGATATTAACTCGTTAACAGCTGAATTGACTCAAATCAAACAATATACAGATAATTTAAGAGTAATGCGGCATGAGCATGCTAACAAATTATCAACAATTTCAGGGTTAATAGAAATTGGTGAATATGATTCCGCTCTATCTTTAATCAATAATGAAAATATTAAGAAACAGCAACTAATTGATTTCATTCGTTCTAGAATAATATGCAAACAAGTCGCTGGAATATTACTAGGAAAATATTCTCGATCTCAAGAACTGGGACTTCAGTTACAGTTTGATCCTACTTGTCAGTTATATAATCTTCCGGACAATATTGATGATGATGAATTGTCTGCGATTATAGGTAACTTAATAGATAATGCATTTGAAGCGACTCTTAAAAATCCAGATAGCGACAAAGTTATAACATTACTTATTACAGATGCAGGTAAAGAATTAGTTATTGAAATTGGAGATAATGGTTGCGGTATTGATCCAGAAATCGCTGGAACCATTTTTAACCGAGGTGTAACAAGTAAAAATGACGATAAAGGTCATGGCATTGGTTTGTATTTGATTAACCGTTATGTGACTAATGCCGGTGGCGTCATCTTGGTTGATAACGCAGAGCCTAAGGGCACAATTTTTTCTATTTTTATTCCTAAGAACGGTAACAGATAATGGACTCTATAGATGTTTTAATCGTAGAAGATGAAGTTGGAATTGCTGAATTACATGCTCAGTTTTTAAGGCAGATGATGCGTTTTAGGCCTGTCGGTATCGCCAATAATATTAGCATGGCTAAAACAATGCTTAAGGTCAATAAACCCCATTTGATTATATTAGACAACTTTCTACCTGACGGATTAGGCATTGATCTATTAAGAAGTATTGTAGCTGATAAATCCGATTCAAAGCCCGATGTTATATTGATTACAGCATCAAGTGAAATGGAAACGGTAAAGGAAGCTATGCATTGTGGATGTTTTGATTATTTATTGAAACCTGTGTCATATGTTAGGTTAAAAGATACACTAAATAGGTATGTTCAATATCATAGTGCTATTAACGCCTATGATAATATTAGCCAGCGTCACGTTGACGATCTTTTTAATATTCAGGCTAGGGAAAAGTCGGCTAATACCTTGCCGAAAGGTATTGGCGAGCTGACTTTAGATAAAATCAAACAAACATTTATTGATAATACAGGGATTAAATATACTGCTGAACGACTTGGTGAACAGGTTGGGATTAGTAAAACAACGGCTAGACGTTATTTAGAATATTGTTCAGCGAATGGTTTTTTGGAAGCTGAAAATGAACATGGCAGAGTAGGTCGTCCAGAACGAGTTTACGTGAAATTAAACTAGTGACTTCTTAATCATAAAAAACGGCTAAAGATATCTTTAGCCGTTTTTTATTGTTTTATATCAAACAATTTAATTTAAACCATTTAAGTCATTAATGGTTTTTAGCTTGCAACTAAACATGATTAGCATCGCCAAAAACATGGCAGATAATAAAGAAAATAGGCGTTAGATATTTGGTCGTGATCCTTCACTACCAAAATTTAATTTTCTGCTATCCGAAATGGGGTTCATGAGGTGCATACATGATAATTAGTCAGCGATCATACGCTGGAACATTGGAGTCTAGCGACTTATTAGTCGAAATTTTTCCTACAGCAACAAATAGTCTAGATATAGAAATTACCAGTTCCGTTGAAAAACAATTTGGAGAGCTAATACGAAAAACGGCTATCAGTACTTTGGCTGATATGGGTGTAGTGTCTGCATTGGTCAAAATCAATGATAAAGGTGCTCTTGATTGTGTAATCAAAGCAAGAGTTCAGGCCGCGGTGATTCGAGCTACTGCAGCTAACGATATTGTGTGGGGGAATCTAAAATGAGCAAGTTACGCAGAAGTATGCTGTTTGTCCCTGGCTCAAATGCCGCAATGCTGAGCAACTCATTTATCTATAAGCCTGATGCCATCATGTTTGATTTGGAAGACTCAGTATCAATTCGTGAAAAAGATACTGCGAGGATGCTTGTCTTCAATGCTCTCCAACATCCAATGTATCAAAACATTGAAACCATCGTTCGAGTTAACGGCTTGGATACGGATTTTGGCGTACTTGATGTCAAAGCTGTTGTAAAAGCAGGCGTGAATGCCGTTCGGTTAGCTAAAACGGACAGCGCTCAAGATGTTCACAACATGGAAGCTCTGATTGCTGAGTCAGAGAAAGAATTTGGTCGCGAGGTAGGCAGTACAAAAATGCTTGCCGCCATCGAATCGGCTATGGGAATCAATAATGCCGTGGAAATCGCAAAAGCATCAAAGCGTTTGATTGGCATTGCTCTGGGCGCAGAAGATTATGTCCGTGATCTGAGAACTCAACGCACTGCAGAAGGCGTTGAACTGTTATTTGCTCGATGTTCAATTCTTCAGGCTGCAAGAGCGGCTGGAATAATGGCGTTTGATACTGTCTATTCTGATGCCAACAACGAGCAAGGCTTTATTCATGAGGCTGAACACATCAAATCACTCGGTTTTGATGGGAAGTCATTAATAAACCCTCGTCAAATTGAAATCATTCATAACATTTTTGCTCCTTCTCAGAAGGAAGTTGATTACGCGAATGCGGTTATCGAAGTCGCTGCGGAAGCTGAAGCCCAAGGTTCTGGTGTTGTGTCACTAAACGGGAAAATGGTTGACGCACCAATTATAGAACGTGCTCGATGGACTTTAAAACGTGCGCAATCAGGAATCAGACAGTAAGGCAAAATGATGACAACTATAACTAATGCAATTAACCGTGAAATAGAAATTGATCTAGAGAATCATCCCCAAATGACCTGGTTCTCTGGCGCTCATCAACTGACTTCTTATCTTCTAAACCGAGAAACAAAAAGAAGTCGCAAGCTTTTTGAAACATTAGAGGAAGCGATTATAAATGTTGGTCTTGTAGACGGCATGACCATCTCTTTTCATCACTCATTCCGAGGCGGAGATAAGACAATCAACATGGTGATGAGTGTCATTGCTTCAATGGGTTATAAAAATCTTACCCTAGCATCAAGTTCTCTATCTGACGTTCATGCTCCTATCGTAGAACATATTAAGAATGGAGTAGTGAGCCAAATCTATACCTCTGGTATGCGCGGCCAATTAGCTGAGGAAATCTCTCGCGGTTTATTAAAAGAACCTGTTCATATTCATTCTCATGGCGGCCGAGTCCACCTAGTTCAAAGTGGTGAACTTAACATCGATGTAGCGTTTATTGGTGTATCGAGCTGTGATGAGTTTGGTAATGCCAACGCAGTGAAAGGACAGTCTCGATGTGGTTCTTTGGGGTATGCACAAATTGATGCGCAATACGCTCGCAAAACCGTCGTACTTACAGAGTCTATTGTCGCTTTTCCTAACAGTCCTGCATCCATTGCCCAAGACCAGGTTGATGCAATCGTCAGGGTCGCTGAGGTTGGAGATCCTTCTAAGATTGGCGGTGATGCGACTCGTATGACAACAAATCCACGAGAACTACTGATCGCAAGAAAAGCAGCAGATGTTATTGAGCACTCTGGCTATTTCAAAGACGGTTTTAATCTTCAGACTGGTTCAGGTGGTGCTTCGTTGGCTGTTACCCGTTTTCTAGAAGATAAAATGGTCAAACGTAACATTGCAGCCAATTTCGGTTTGGGTGGCATAACTGCCACTATGGTTGCTTTGCACGAAAAAGGACTCATTAAAACACTACTAGATGTTCAATCTTTTGATTCTATTGCCGCAGACTCATTAGCAAGAAACCCCAACCATATTGAAATTTCAGCAAACCAATATGCTAACCCCTCTTCTAAAGGCGCAATGGTAGACCGTTTGGATGTCGTTGTTCTTAGTGCACTAGAAATTGATACGGACTTCAACGTAAACGTAATTACGGGTTCTGATGGTGTAATTAGAGGCGCTTCTGGCGGTCATAGTGATACTGCTGCTGCAGCTAATTTGACCATCGTTGTGGCGCCTCTGGTTCGTGGACGAATTCCAACCGTTGTGAAATCTGTTCTTAACGTGGTAACTCCTGGGACACAAATTGACGTTTTAGTTACAGATCATGGAATTGCCATTAACCCAAACAGAAGCGAGATTAAGTCTCGGCTTACTGAAGCAGGTATTGAATCTATGGATATCCACCAGTTACAACAATGTGCAGAGTCGTTGACTGGAATACCAAAGCCGATTGAGTACCTAGACAACATTGTCGCCTACATTCGATACCGCGATGGCTCTGTTATCGACGTTATTCGTCAGGTTAAGGAGTAGATTGTGTATCGTGGGCCAGCCGTAACGTTAGAGCAGGTCTTAGATAATCGAGAAGTTCGAGCAGTGCGCCAAAGAGAATGGGTAGTAACCCATTCTCTGCCTATCGTAAGCTTTACGATTAATATGCCTGGCAGCGTAAAACTAAATCAAATATCTAAGATTGGATTTGAGGTAGGTCAGCGAGAAATTCAGCTGATTTGTATTCAAGCCGGCTGTTCGATCGTATCACAAGCGTTTATCAACGACTGCGGATGTGAATCAATCACTGCGGTCGAAGGCATATCTCCAGAGCGCTTAAAGCGCATGATGATAGAGCTGGAAGACAAACATCCTTTAGGTCGCTTGTTCGACATCGATGTTTTCAATTCCCAAGGTTTAGCTTTATCTCGGGACCAACTTGGTTTTCCAAGAAGACATTGTTTTATATGCGGTAGGGATGCAAAAATCTGTGCTCGAAATCGAGTCCATCCTTTGCCTGCTCTTATCGACAAGCTGAGCGAGATGATTGATGAATACCACTAATTCTTTACGTTGGCTTTTGGACGATTGTTGCTTATATCAGAAAACTGAGGTGGGTACTTTTGAACTCAATATCTGTGAATTGGTTGGTAACTTAGCATATCACTCAATGATGTTGGAAGTTCACTTGACCCCTAAACCAGGTTTGGTTGACTGTCTTTCTAACGGGGCACATAGCGATATGAATATCGATACGTTCATTGCCAGTGCTAATATCTTACGCCCATATATGTTGATGTTTGTTAAATCAGGACTTGAACAGTATCTCTGTACGCCCTCGAGTATACTTCCTAACTTAAGAAAGATTGGTATAGAAGCTGAGAGAGCGATGTTTTCAGCAACTGGAGGTGTTAATACTCATAAAGGCATGATTTTTACACTTGGCTTAATCTGTGGGGCTGTGGGGTGGTTATACAAAAGAGAATCTAATTTTGAATCTTATAGAATTCAGAGTGTTATACAAGAGTGCTGTGCTCATTTAGTTGAAGAAGAGCTGCATAACTCAAATAAGATCCCAGTCACTGCTGGCGAGAAGATATTTCGACGTTATGGATTAACAGGTATAAGAGGGGAAGCTGCCAAGGGGTACCCTATCATTTTTGATTGTGCATTACCTACTTTTGAACAATCTATTTATCAAGGCCTCTCTGAAGAACAGGCAATGTTTAAAACATTGCTCACTATAATGGCGTGCAATGACGATTCGAATTTGGTAAATCGAGGCGGTTTGAATGGGCTTAATTACGTGAAATCATATTCGAAATCACTTATACAAAGCTGCCAAGTTCATGATGATGATTTTGAGCAGCGAATGCAGGATTACGATAAAGTACTGATTGATATGAATCTAAGCCCAGGTGGAAGCGCAGACCTACTTGCCGCAACTTGGCTTATTTCCCAATTAAACCTCTTAAGTCGATGACCGTATCTAACGCTTAGGTACGAAAAAAGGCAATGGAAAAAATCTACCATTGCCTACCAACAAATCCCTACAATCAAATCAGTTTTGATCAAATCCTGTTGGAATAACTTGAATATCATTTTCCAGCTCAATTGGATTGTGGAAATTTTCATAGTGATGCTGGCAAAGGGGTATCTGAAATATATTTTCACTTTGGTCGTTAGGGCAGTCGGCGTTTTTGCTTTTAACCATGACTTGCCTTGTATATTTATTGGTGCAGTTTACTTCCGCACAGAAAGTGTTTTTTAATTTGGTGTGTGAATTAGAAAGTTTGCTGACAGTTTTCGATTCGCTTTCTAATAGGTTATTTACAAGCATATTGTAATCCTTAGGAATACTTCATTTATTGGATATGAGAGTCAGAGCTATAAGGTGAAACCGATTGGGACAAGCTCAACATTATCTAGGATTTCGAATTGACTACATTCGTTGTTACTATGCTCCTTACAGAGTGGGATTACATAGATAGAGTCTTCATCTTCCTTGGGATTAGCAACAAAGATCGCTTGGTCGTGGACCTTTGAACAATGGGGTACAGAACATTTGTTATTGCTGCTTTGGCTAAAGTACTTCCAATATGACAACCAATTTTCCTTTGCTTTTGGGGTTATAAATTCTTCTGATAACCGAGAAACTAACATGATTTTATCCTCTAGGACTAAGAATCTGTATTTGGTTATTAAACTGATTATTCGGAATTCAGTTTTTAATTAAATTCATAAATTTTTGTGGTTTTAAAAGAATATTTAAAATTTTATGGCGGTAATTTTATTTGGATGATTTTAAAGAATGCTCTAAGTGACAGCATGTGTATCCAAGAACTTTCAGATATAGAAAACGTTATCATCGTGTATATCTAGTTATTTACGGCTGTACTTTTTCTGATGGGGTGTACGAACAACGGTGAAAAAGAAAGAGCGCTAATAGCGCTCTTTCTTTTTTTCTAGGGTGACTATACCGTTAACACTCTTAATATACGGTCAGCTTTTTCAGCCATTTCGATGCCTTCATTGGTGAGATAGCCGCCATCAGGAAGAGTGCATAGGCCTTTTTCGTGTAGTCGTTTTGCTGCTGACTGCATTGCTTCACCCGCTTCGCTATGAACTTTTATGCCAGTAGCAGCGCTGCTGATATCAAATTGAACAAGGAGGTTTAATTCATCTAAGTGTTGTTGGGAAAATTTCATGACACACCCTTATTACTCGTTAAGTTAATTTCACAATAGGCGCAGCGCTACAAAGACGCAATGACCGAAAAACAGAAGTGTTACCTAGAACCAATATGGGCGTTTTTTATGCGTGACAAAACCGTCGCAACCTTTGCTGTATAAGGCTTTGGTAAATTACTTATCGTTATTAAAAGGTGGGTTCTTATTATCAATCTGTATTAAATTTGTTGCTCAAGTAGATCGAATTGGTCTCAGAATAAACATTTTTGGTGAACATGAAAATAGACCTTGAATAATCGTTAATTTGGAGCGATTATCGCGCACTCTCTTTGTATCAATGTGTAAATCTTAATCATGATGGAACATAGTCAATTCGATTCTTTGCTTCCTCCTCAAATGGCTGAACGTGCAGCCGAAACAGGGGTAGGTAAAGCAACCAAAGCCGCATACAAATCTTTTCTTTTAGCCATTTCTGCGGGTATTCATATTGGTATTGCATTTGTGTTTTATACCGTAGTGACCACAGGGGCTCATGATTTACCTTATGGCGTAACGAAGCTTTTAGGCGGCATTGCGTTTAGTTTAGGTCTTATTCTTGTGGTTATTACCGGTGGTGAGTTATTTACCAGTACAGTGCTTACTTTGGTTGCTAAAGCGAGTGGAAAAATATCTTGGCAGCAGCTTGTGAAAAACTGGATGGTTGTTTATCTGGGTAACCTTGCTGGCTCGTTTTTATTAGTTGCCATCATGCTATCAACACGGCAATACATGGAAGATGGTGGTCAGCTAGGGCTTAATGCAATGGCTATTTCACAACATAAACTCCACCATACTTTTCTTCAGGCATTCTCTTTGGGGTTGATGTGTAACATTTTGGTGTGCTTAGCGGTATGGATGACGTTCAGTGCTCGCTCATTGACAGATAAAGTGATGGTGTTGGTGTTACCTGTCGCTATGTTTGTGTCTTCTGGCTTTGAACACTGTATTGCGAACATGTTCCAAGTGCCTATGGCAATCGGTATCAAGATTTTTGCGCCTGAAGCTTTTTGGCAGATGACTGGGGCAAATATTGCTGACTATGCAGATCTCAACATGATGGAATTCATCGTAAACAACTTAATCCCAGTAACTTTAGGTAACATTGTCGGCGGTGGGGTCTTTGTTGGTATGTGGTATTGGTTGATTTATCTAAAAGACTAAGTTGTCTTACATACAAATACAGTTATCTCAATAAGAAAAGCGGCGAAAATGCCGCTTTTTTTGTAATTCCCAATTAAAGCCTTTGTTGCGCAACTTAAGTGGATATTCACCTTATCCACAATTTCTGTGGATAACCTGTTTTAAATACCGTGAGTAAACGCAACTGAATGATTTTTTCGAGATTTGTGCACAAATTACGTGCGACAGATGCACTAATTTAGGTTTCAAAGTAATGGTCGCTAATTGTACAAAAATACAATTTTTAATCACGAAATGTCACGTTTATTCGACCTTCTTTAGTAAAAGTAGCCTTTAGCGTTAAATGAATCGATAAAGTGAGAGAAATCGTCATCATTACAAAGATAGCGATCATAATCATCAATTGATACTTGATGGCGATAAGGGGAGTCGCGCCTCCTAATATTTGACCGGTCATCATGCCTGGTAGAGTCACTAAACCGATGGTTGCCATCGAAGCAAGTAACGGTGCATTAGCTTTACGCAGTGCATTTCTTACGAAATCTCTCGATGCATATTGAGGAGAAGCACCCAATGAAATTGCGGCTTCGTATTCATTTTTACGCTCTTCAAAAGCGGTGAATAAGTTCTGTAAAGCAACAATATTACCACTGAGGCTATTTCCTAGCAGCATCCCAGCAAGAGGTATCAAGTATTGGGCACTATACCAAGGTGAGGGATGAACGATGCCAAGACATAGAATCGTCACAATAGGGAAAAGTCCGGCAGCAAGACCGAAAGTAATAGGAAGAAGGAGTTTTTTTCTGGGGAGATGAGTTTTAGATACTATTGAGCTAGCTCCGACGAGTATCATCAGAGTAAGCCAAACGAGATTAATCCAAATACTGTTGAGCTTAAATAAGTATTCCAGATACATCCCGACAAGTAGCAGTTGCAAAGTCATTCTACCTACAGAGATGATTATCTCTTTGCCAATACCAAGCTGGTAAATTCTACTCACTAGCAGTGGAATGATAAGAACTGAACTAAAAATAGCTAATTGCCACCATGCAATATCAATTGTGCTACTCACATTATCTCCTGATTCAAACAACTTTAATATTTGAAAAGTCTTAGTTAATTATTACTGAACTCAAGATTCCAACAAGCAAAAAATAGTTCAGTTAGTCACTCTTTATTGATTTAGCTCCATGAAGAGTTTTGTAAAATAAGTACAGTACTCATCTTTATGTGTTGTTTACCCTCAAGGGTCAGAATAATAGGAACAGTGATGATTTTAGTAGTCGGTCATAAGAATCCAGACAGTGATAGTATTTGTAGCGCATTAGTTGCTGCAGAATTGTTGAAAGCTCGTGGTCTAGAAGCAAAGGCAATACGCCAAGGCGAGATTAACCGCGAAACGCAACATATCTTGACTACAGCAGGTGCTGAGCAACCTGAGCTACGTACAAGCGTTGCAGGTGAGAAAGTATGGCTTGTTGATTACACAGATCTAGCGCAAGCACCTGACGACTTAAATGATGCAGAGATTCTGGGTATTGTTGATCACCACCGTTTAGGTGACGTGATGACAGTAAACCCATTAGAGGCGTGGATTTGGCCGGTAGGCTGTACCAGTACCATTCTGTTTAACCTATTCAAAATGGAAAATGCTCCAATCACTAAGCAAACTGCGACGCTTATGATTTCAGCGATTCTTTCAGATACAGTAGGCTTTGCTTCTCCAACTTGTACGCAAAAAGACAAAGATGCGGTTGCAGAACTCGCGGCTCTGGCAGAAATCGCAGATTTGGACGCCTTTATCCAAGCGCTTTTGATTGCGAAAACAGATATCGAAGGTTTGTCTGCTGCTCAATTGGTTGAGAAAGACTTGAAAGCATACCCATTCAATGGTCGTGATGTTGTCGTTGGTCAAATTGAATTAGCGACGTTAGATCAAGTAGCCACTATGATTGATGCGCTAGAAGCGGATTTAGATCGCCGTTGTGAAGAAGAGAAGCTAGCTTTTGCAGCTCTAATGCTGACTGATATCACTACGGCACAAACTCGTTTGTTGTTTAAAGGTGAATGGTCAGAGAAACTGGCGAAGCATCTAACAAATGGAGTATTAATGATGGAAAATACTCTTAGCCGTAAGAAGCAAGGCTGGCCTTGGTTACAAACTGAGCTAGCTTAATCGCTGATTTCGGGTATGATGCCCAACCTAATAAAGGTTTTAACGCCCATAGCTTAAAAACTGCTGTGGGCGTTTTGTTTGGAGGCTAATATGTCCAATGCGTTAACCGCGGAGCAAATCGCGACAATTAATCAGTACGACCAAGAGCAGCGTTTTAAATACTGTATTAAGGAAATTGTGGCGAATCAGCAAGTGTGGATTTTGAAAGATGAACACGGTTGTGTGATGCTGAATACCGAAGACGACGATTGTGTGCCTGTGTGGCCGAATCGAGAATTTGCTGAAGCGTGGGCAACCGGAGAATGGAGCACATGCGAAGCAGAAGCCATTTCATACAACAAATGGCGCAGTCGTTGGACAACCGGCCTAGAACAAGATGATCTGTCGGTTGTTGTTTTCCCAAATGATAATGAAGAAGGTGTAGTGCTGTTTCCTGATGAATTTGATTTTGAACTTGAAAAACAGCATTCCCGTCGATAACAGTAAGCTTAGCGAAGAAAAATAGAGCCGACATAGGGCTCTATTTTTTTACTTGAAACATGGTGCCTTATTGAAATGGCTCTCAATCATGCGTTGAGTAATAGGATGCTGTGGATCAGATAAAACTTCTAGCGTATTCCCAGACTCAACCACAACACCATCATGCATCACCATCACTTTGTCTGTGATGTGTTTAATCACACCAATGTGTTGTGAAACATAAATAAACGATACCCCCATTTCTTCTTGCAGTTCTAAGAACAAGTTAAGAATTTGAGAACGCATCGCCATGTCCAAACCATTCAGAGCTTCGTCTGCAATGATGATTGAAGGTTGCAAAATCAGAGCTCTTGCAAGACATATACGCTGTTTCTGACCTGTAGCAAGCATTTGCGGATAGAAATATGCATGTTCCGGCAGCAGTCCCACACGTTGCAATGTCTCTTTAACACGCTTCTCACGCGCTTCAGGAGGCATATTTGTGTTTCGCTTTAATGGACCTTCCAATATTCGGCCAATTTGAATTCGAGGGTTAAGTGAAGTGTTCGGGTCTTGGAAGATCATCCGAATCAGCTTACAGCGCGTAGCATAGTCTTTGTGTTCTAACAATTCACCATTAACACGAATTTGCCCGGCAGTCGGTTCGATCATTCCAGCGAGCATACGTGCAAGTGTCGATTTTCCTGAACCATTTTGCCCAATAAAACCAATAGTTTGCCCTGCTTCGAGAGTAAAGCTCACAGGTTTAACTGCTTCGTGTACTCTTTTACGAAAAAGACCAGAGCGCGTAACAAAGTTCTTTTTTAATTCACTGACTTCTAATAATGAAACGCTCATGATTTTTGCTCTACGTTAAGAGGGAAGTGACAGGCAAATTTATGGTTTTTAATAATCTGACTTCTTGGTACTTCAACACATTGTTTCTTAGCGTATGGGCAACGCGGCCCCAAACGACAACCGATTGGTAAGTGCTGCAATGGAGGTATTGAACCTGGTAGTGAATGTAATTTCTGTTTGTGAGGAATCCAGTCACTGAAATCCGGCATCGCTTGTAGCAGGGCGGATGTATAGGGATGCTTTGGTTCCGTTAGAATTTTATTGGTCTCTGCGGACTCCACTGACTGCCCACAGTACATCACAGTAATACGGTTAGCCCACTGAGTGATCGTTGTTAGGTCATGACCGACAAGCAAAATAGACGTGTTGTTAACCTGATTCATTCGGCTCAATAAACGCAAAATTTGAGATTGGGTAATAGGGTCCAAATCGTTGGTTGGTTCATCCGCTATTAGTAACTTTGGTTTAGCGGCAATCGCCATTGCGATCATAACCTTCTGACATTCACCATCCGTTAGCTCGTATGGATAGCTGCGCATTAATCGCTTATGGTCTTTAATACCTACTTTGTGCAGTAGGGCGACAGCTTGTTTATGACGCCAAGTGAATCGCTCCCACCATTTTCCCTCAAATGTGCGCATAGGAATTGATTCAATCAGCTGCCTTCCGACCTCTTCTGATGGATCCAGACAGGTTGAAGGCTCTTGGAAAATCATGGCTATATCACGAGCAATCACGCGGCGGCGCTCTCTAGGGGTCAGTTGAAGTAAGTCAATGTTACCTAACCTCATCCGGTCTGCCGTCACTCGCCAACTCTCTTTAGTTAAGCCTACAATAGCTTTGGCAACTAAGCTTTTACCTGACCCAGATTCTCCAACAAGTCCACGGATTTCGCCTTCGTTGAGGGTTAGACTCATGCGGTCGACTGCTTTAACAAGACCTTGAGGGGTATCAATTTCAATTGTCAGATGACGAATATCTAATAGAGGCATTATTCGACTCCTGCATTTAATGCTTGGCGTGCGCCTTCACCAACAAGGTTGATCATGACTACGGTATACATAATGGCAAGACCTGGTAGGGTTACCGTCCAAGGTGCGAGGAATATTAGCTCAACGGAGTCACCGAGAATTGCTCCCCATTCTGTACTTGGAGCTTGAGCTCCAAGGCCTAAAAAGCCTAACGCTGTTATGTCTAAAATCGCAATCGACAGTGCCATTGTAAGCTCTTGCGCCAACATAGGAAAAGTGTTTGGTAGTATGGAGTTCCAGAGAAGGTAAAAATCGCTTGCACCGTCGAGGCGCGCAGCCATGACATAGTCTTTTTCAACTTCATTGTGTACAGCAATATAAACAGAACGTATAAATCTCGGAATAAGGGCTAAACAGATGGCGAGCAGTACGTTAAATTCGCCAAACCCCAGAAATGCGACGAAAATAATAGCCAACAGTAATGACGGAATTGACATCACTGTGTCTAAAAGGTGGTTCAGAGTGCTGGACAAAATGCCTTTCGTCATACCAGCAAGAATGCCGATAAGGCAGCCGATAAATGCTGCGATAAAGGTAATAACGACAGATGCTCCAAATGTCAGCTGTGAGCCATCAATTAGACGTGAAAGGATATCGCGTCCTAAGTCATCCGTTCCTAGAAAGTATTCGACAGAACCGGATGGGTCCCAAGACGGAGGCATTAAAAGATGACCAGTTTGACCGTGAGGGTCATGGGGCATCAACCAAGGTGAAGTAAGCGTAATGAATATGATTAAGCTCAGGCTCCATAGCCCGAACATAGCTAAGCTGTTGGCTCTATAACTACGCCAAAAACGTTCAAATTGAGTTGGAATGCGCTCTTCCTGATAAACATTATTTGTTAGCATACCATTCCTTTCTCACTAGAGGATTGATCATCGCACCGATCAGATCCGACAGGATATTTGCGGTTAATACTAAAGAGCCTACAGCGATCACCCCTGCCTGAATAGACATGTAGTCTTTATTTGATAGAGCATCAAGTAGCCAGCGACCAATACCAGGCCAGTTAAAGATAGACTCTGTGATGATTGCTAAAGTCAGCATACTTGATAGTTGGACACCGAATTTCGGAATAATTGGCGGAATGGCATTGCGCAGAACGTGCTGAGTAATGATTTTGTAGTATGACAAACCTTTAATGCGTGCTGCTCGAACATAGTTCTGAGACATGACATCCGCAACAGATGCGCGCATCAAACGAATAACTTGCGTAGTCGGAGCTAGTGCAAGCACTAAACAAGGCATAATCATGTGTTCAAAGACACTATGCAAAATGTTAGCGCTGTTAACACCTTTCGCGAAGAATGCATCAATAAGGATAAAACCTGTTACTGGCTCTACCTCATATAACAAATCATAGCGTCCCGAGACAGGGAACATTCCATAGTGCAGTGAGAAGACCATAATCATCATCAGAGCCACCCAATATAGCGGAGCAGAGTAACCTGACATTGAGGTAAATGAGATAATCGTATCAATCCATTTACCTTGTTTCATGCCTGCAATTGTTCCGATAGGTAGACCAATGAACAAAGATAACAAAAAAGCGATAAAGCAAAGTTCAAGTGTGGCTGGGAATACTTTGACTAGCTCAATAGCAATATCATTTCCGTTTTTATTCACGCCGAAATTGAATTGAGAAAGTTCACTAAGGTACATCCACCAACCTTGCCAGAAATCTTGGATAGCCCATGGTGACTGAGGCTCGAGGCGCAGCAGACTATAACCCACCAGAGTCAGAATAAGCAGCGTGATAATGAAAAGGTTAAATCTACGTACCGTATAGATAAACATTATTCGGCAACCCTCTTCACATCATTAAATGGCTCAACGCTAAACGGGCTTAGGCGGAAACCTGTCAACGATTTGTTGTATGCTTTAAATTGCATTCCATGTGCGATAGGAATGACTGGGAACTCTTGGTTCAAAATGGTTTGCGCCTGTTTGTAAAGGTTGAGGCGATAACGAGGACGATCGACTTCGAGAGCCAAATCGAGCAAAAAATCGAAATCACTGTTACACCACATAGAAGCATTCAGCCCCGCACGGTTGGCACCACAAGAGAGTAGCGGACGCAAGAAATTATCAGGGTCACCAGTATCGCCAGTCCAGCCTCTTAAAAACAGGTCAATGTGACTCATCTCTGCTAGCTGAGAGCGATTAACATTGCTTTCAGGTATAAGGTGCATAGTCACGCCAATATCTGCAAAGTTGGCCTGAATCATCTCTGCCATTTTTCTTGGACTAGGGTTGTATGAGCGAGGCTCAATTGGTACTGACATCGTTAATTCTAGACCATTTGCATAGCCAGCATCTCTCAATAAACCTAGGGCGTAATTACGATCATATCGGATCTGAATATCATCTTTTTGGTATGCCCAAGAGCTTGGTGGTAAAATGTTATAAGCAATACTTCCCGTTCCATAATAAACGGAATCCAGAATATTTTGGCGATTAATCGCGAAGTTTAGAGCCTTGCGTACTCGCACATCATTGAGTGCAGGATGAGATGTATTAACGGCAATGAAGGCGACATTCATTGCAGGTTTAATCGAAAGGTCGATATTATCTTGCTTTTGAATAACCGGAATCTGACTTGATATAGGGAAACTAAGAACATCACATTCATTGCGAAGAAGTTTAGCTAATGTGCCAGTTCCACGTTGAGAGATATCGAATACAACCTGTTTCATAATTGCTGGGCGTTTCCAGTAACCGTCATGACGACGTAAACGAACTAGGTCGTTGAAATTGAACTCATCAAGATAGAACGGCCCCGTGCCAACGGGCAGATCATCGATATTGTATTTTTCGTCTTTGATTTGAAGTTGTTGACCATACTCTTCTGACAATATAACCGCATGAGTAGTGGCAATGTTTGATAAAAAACTATTGTCAGGACGGCTCAGCGTAAACTTCACTGTTTGGTCATCGACAGCAGACACATCTTTCAAAAGGCTTGAGAAATTAATACCAGCAAACCAAGGATAGTTACCATTGCTAACATAATGGTATGGGTGAGTAGGATCGATAATACGTTTAAAACTGAATACTACATCTTTGGCATTCAATGGGCGAGTTGGCGTAAACCAAGCTGTGGTATGGAAGTTCACTCCGCTATGTAACTTGAACGTATATTCAGTCCCGCTATCGTTCAACTGCCACTGAGTCGCGATATTCGGAATGGGAGTGTGAGTGTCCGGATCAAGCTTCAACAGAGTATCGTACAACTGAGGGCTAAGTGCTTCAGAAGTAATGCCGCTGTCTACTAACTGAGGATTAAAGGTACTAGGGCTGCCTTGTCCACAATACACAAAGCCGCTTTGGCGGATTTGTGTATGATCAATCTCTTCTCCACAGCCAGCAAGAAGGCTTAGTCCGCATAATCCGAGCGTGATTCGTAATAAAGAGTTCATATAGAAAAACAGTGTGGGAAACGAAGCAAAGTAACTATTCCGTCATAGCCATGGGCGATGAGTCCTCGATTAGCGCTATAAGTAACAATCACGTTTGCCTCAAAATCCTGCTAATTTACCATTCTTTAACGTGTTAAACCAAGAAAAAGGTTACTGCGTATACCCAAGTAACCTCAAGATGCTTGTTCAGCGAGAATTAATTCGCTCTTAGGCAAGGCACTGATTTGAATACATAGTTATTCTACGTAGAAAATCAGTAACGCGGCATAGGAGCGAATTAAACTCGTTGATGAAGCTCTGAATCCTGCATCTTGAGATTACTTGGGTATATAGGGTTATTCATTTTTTGAGAGTTGATATTTTCTCACCAGCCCTCGAAATTGATGATAGCTTAATCCGAGCGACTTAGCGGCTTGGCGTTGATTAAACTTGGCAAATTTAAGCGACTCATTAAGCACATATTTGTCCTGCTGTTCCTGCCATTGCTTAAAATCCATTGGAAATGCCAATTTTGGTTGGTTTGACTCTTCAATAGTTGCAATGACTTCTTGTATTTTTTCTTCTGTTTTCCAATCTGTTTGGAATGGATTGAATATGAGCGTGTCGATTGGGTAATCAGCGGTGCCGTGTTGATAGACGGCGCGCTCTACCACATTCTTAAGTTCACGGATGTTCCCCGGCCAAGGGTATTCAGTGAGGCCACTCATTGCGAGTGATGTAAAGCCAGCAAAAAACGGCAGTTCAAGCTCACGGCACATACGAATAGCAAAATACTCAGCCAGCAGACCAATATCTTCTTTCCGTTTGCGAAGTGGTGGAAGTTGAATAACATCAAATGCCAAGCGATCGAGTAAGTCGGCTCGAAAGTCGCCTTGCTTGGCAAGATCAGGTAGGTTAGCGTTGGTTGCACATACCAAACGCACATTTGCATTCAGTGCTTGATTACCACCTACGCGTTCGTACTGTCCGTATTCAATAACGCGTAGCAGCTTTTCCTGTACAGCTAAAGGTGCGGTAGCGAGTTCATCCAAGAACAAAGTACCTCCTTCAGCGCGCTCAAAACGGCCTTGGTGTCTACCTTTTGAACCAGTGAAAGAACCTGATTCATGACCAAAGAGTTCGGAATCGATCAAACCTTCGCTCAGTGTTGAGCAGTTGAGTGAAATTAAAGGTTGGTCCCAGCGTTTTGAAAGATAGTGCAAACGTTGTGCGATAAGTTCTTTACCTGTACCTCGTTCACCCACAATAAGCACGGGTCGATCAATGGGGGCAAGACGCGATACTTTATCCAGTACGGTGTGAAATGCAGGAGATTGTCCAATTAAGTTTTGTTGCACAGTGCTCTCTTCCCAGAAACTTGTTTAATTTGGTTAGAACAGGATATTGATGTAATCGCTGATGAACATATTGGCGAAATTAACCAACTATTGGCGAAAACGTTTATAGCATAGTCTTGGTTTTTTAATGTTTCAATCTAACTAGCTGAAAAGTATAGCGTGAAAATCTGGCATAAAACTTGGAACAAGATTCACTGTAACAGGTTCAAACAGCTAAATAGTGAGTAAGGAGTGAAATATGGGTATTTTTTCTCGTTTTGCAGACATCGTTAATTCCAATATCAGCGCATTGCTAGATAAAGCCGAAGACCCTGAAAAAATGATTCGTCTTATTATCCAAGAAATGGAAGACACCTTGGTGGAAGTTCGTACCAACTCTGCCAAAGCTATTGCCGACAAAAAGGAGCTGGCTCGTAAAGTAGCGAGTATTGATGAACAAATTGAAGATTGGCAAAGTAAGGCTACATTAGCGTTGAACAAACAGCGTGAAGACTTGGCGCGTGCGGCTTTGATTGAAAAGCAAAAGCTACAATCAGTATTGAAAAGTCTGCACACAGAGCAGACATTGGTTGAAGAAACCATTGATAAACTCACTGGTGAAATCACTAAGTTAGAAAGCAAAATCACCGAAACTCGTGCGAAGCAGCAGGCTCTTGCTATCCGTTCGCAAACAGCGGTCAATAGACGTAATGTTCAGCGTCATTTGCATACAAGCCGAACTGACGAAGCAATGGCTAAGTTTGAACAATATTCACGCAAAGTGGATGAATTGGAAGCTGAAGCGGATCTGTATGCTCAGTCAACACAAGGCAAATCCCTTGACCAAGAGTTTGCTGAGCTTCAAGCACAAGATGAAATTGAACAAGAGTTAGCAAAGCTAAAACAACAAATGCAACAGCATCAGCAATAGTCCAATAACTTAAATAATAGGAGTAGTTTATGGCTTCAGTATTTTTTGCTGGACCTCTTATTGTCTTCCTGATTTTTGTCGCGCCACTGTGGCTGTTTCTTCACTATCGGAGCAAACGTAAAGTGGGGAGCGGACTCTCATCTGAAGAGTATGAAATGCTGCAACAAATTTCGGACAAGGCGAGTGGCTTACAAGCTCGCGTGGAAACTTTAGAACGAATCCTCGATGTAGAGTCTCCAAACTGGAGAAGAAACTATGAATAGCCGAGAGTTATACCGAGACCCAGTAAACGGCAAATTAGGAGGTGTTTGTGCAGGTCTGGCAAACTACTTCGGTTTGGAAGTGTGGGTAGTTCGTATATTGGTTATCTCTGCTGGTTTACTGGGGGGCGGTTTTCTGATTGTGTTGGCGTATGTCGCTTTGATGTTGATGTTAGAAAAACAACCATACCAGTATCAGCAAACGGTAAAATCACAGCGAGAGCATACGTTAAAAAGTAAGCCTTGGGAGCAAGGACAAGCAGCCGATGCATTGCTCAACACCTTGAATGAGGATTTAAACAAGGTTGAAAAGAGAGTGCGTAATATGGAAGCTTATGTCACATCGGAAGCTTTTAACGTTAATCGAGAATTCAAAAAATTATAAAAACTGATCCTAAAACAAAGGAAAACTAACGATATGGCTAACAACGCGGACAACACCTGTGCTTGGGCAATGAAGAATCCTTTAGAGCGAGGTTATCATGATGCAGAGTGGGGAGTACCTGTTCATGATGATACGAAGTTGTTTGAGTTTATTACTCTTGAAGGTGCACAGGCAGGGTTAAGTTGGATAACGATTTTGAAAAAGCGTGAAGGTTATCGCCAGGCGTTTGAAGACTACGATATCAATAAATTGGCTAAATACGATGAAGCTCATGTTCAGGCTATTATCGATAACTTTGATGTGGTTAAGCACAAAGGAAAAATTGCTTCTGTGTTTTCCAATGCAAGAGCCGCGATTGAACTCAAAAAGGAGTTTGGTTCGATTGATAAAGCGTTATGGCAGTTTGTTGATGGTCATCCAAAAGTGAATCACTGGCAGGATATGAGCCAAGTACCAGTGTCTACTGATGAGTCAAAAGCGATGAGTAAGTTTCTAAAAAAAAGAGGCTTTAAATTTGTTGGTGAAACTATTTGCTACTCGTTAATGCAAGCGGTAGGAATGGTTAATGACCACCTCGAACACTGTCCTAAAAAGTAGTGCTATAGTCAAAACAGATTAAAAAGAGCACTTGAGAGTGCTCTTTTTCGCTTATTTAGTACGACGACTATTATGTCATCGCAGAAGTAAGGTTAAGCGGTAACTGCTTGTTCCAAAATCACCGAATTATAACGAGCTAATCCAGATTCTAGATCAGCAATCAAATCGTTCACATCTTCCAAACCGATATGCAGACGGATAAGCGTCCCTTCAAAGTGTGGGTTTGCTACAGTGCGCAAGCTATTAAAACTATTTGGCTCATTTGCTAGGATGAGACTTTCAAAACCACCCCATGAGTAACCCATACTGAAATGCTTCATTCCATCCAGTAGAGCTGTGGTTGCTTTGGGGCATGTAGTTTTAAGCACAAATGAGAACAGACCATTACCCCCAGTAAAATCACGTTTGAAAATCTCATGTCCCGGGCAGGAAGGGAGACCTGGATGGCGAACATGATCAACTTCTGGTCGAGTTGCTAGCCATTCGGCAACTTTTATACTGCTTTCTGCATGTTGGCGGAGACGAACATCTAAGGTACGCAAACCACGTAAACCTAAGTAGGCATCGTCAGGAGACACACATTGTCCCATTAAGTAGCTTTGCTCGCGCAATTGTGGCCAGTACTTTTCAATGGATACTGCGGTGCCAAGCATCACATCGGAGTGACCTACTATGTATTTCGTTGCCGCTTGAACAGAAATATCGACGCCGTGATCGAATGGAGAGAAATTCACGCCAGCCCCCCAAGTATTGTCCAGCACGACGATGATGTCATGCTGATGGGCAATACTTGATAGTAATGGAACATCTTGTACTTCCATGGTTATAGATCCAGGAGATTCCAAGAATAGCAATTTGGTGTTTGGTTTGATCAGTGAACGAATCTCTTCGCCAATCATAGGATCAAAGTAAGTGGTTTCTACACCCAGTTTAGCGAGCATTTTGTTACAAAAATCGCGAGTAGGTTCGTAACAGGTATCGACCATCAGGATATGATCGCCTGTTTCCACGAAAGACAGAATGGTGTTGCTAATTGCAGCCGTACCACAAGGATAGAGTGCACAGCCAGCTCCGCCTTCCACTTCATTCATCGCTTCTTGAAAAGCAAAGTGCGTTGTTGTACCACGGCGTCCATAAAATAGTGTTTTATTGGTGCGATTTGCCGCTGCGTGATTTTTCTCCGCAACGCTATTAAACACAATTGTTGAAGCTCGTTGAACGGGCGGGTTAACTACTCCGTTGGTCCACTTTTTATTACGACCAGCGGTGACTAGCGTAGTTTTTTTTCCTTCTGCCATGGTTTGTCCTTGTCATATACATCTATACATCGTTTGCCTATTTAAACCATGGAGCTAGGTTTGATTGCAACCCTACAACAGTAAAAAGATCAAAGAAGTGGGTTAAACAAGTAGAACACTCGTTCTAGGAAGCGATAACCAAGTGGACGTTTCTCCCAACGTTCATACTCAACTTCTTTTGATTGTTCGATATAGCTTTGTTGCAACCAGTGCATTTCTTCAGTGAATTCCTGATCATCGACAGCGAGTGTTACTTCAAAATTCAGCCATAAGCTGCGCATATCTAGGTTCACGGTTCCGACTAGGCAGAATTTTCTATCAATCACAACGGATTTGGTATGTAGCAAACCACCGTAGAATTTGTGGATGGTGACACCAGCTTCCAGCAGCTCGCCATAGAATGCTCTTGAAGCCCATTGAACCATCAAAGAGTCATTCTTTAACGGGATGATTAAATCCACTTTAATTCCCCGTTGTGCCGTCATTTTCAGCGTAGCCAACAGATCTGCACTTGGTACGAAATACGGTGTAGTGATACATACCGATTCGTTTGCCTGATTAATCGCTAAGGTCAGCACTTGAGATATTAAATTCTCGGGCATACCTGGACCAGACGGAACTACCTGGATTGGATGTTGTGGCAGGTGAGGGTTAATTAGGCATTCTGGTTGTGGGGGCAGTTCTCGTTTACCTGTCTCGACTTCCCAGTCCCAGCAGTGAATGGCAGAGAGTACATTTACGGTAGGTCCAGTTATGCGAACCATAATATCAATCCACTGACCGACACCGGATTTCCGTTTGAAATAAGCTGGGTCAACCATGTTCATTGAGCCTGTATAAGCCACTTTATTGTCGATAACGATAATTTTGCGGTGTTGGCGAAGATCGAGACGACGCAAGAATATACGCCAAGGACTCACTTCTAGGGCTTGAATAAGTTCAATGCCTGCATCTCGCATCATTTTTTCCCAATGGCTACGGAAGAACCGTGGGCTACCCGCAGAGTCTAAAAGGACTTTTACATCAACACCGCGCTTTGCTGCTTGAATCAAGGCAGAGGCGACAGAGTCCGCTAATCCACCTGGATGCCAAATGTAGAAAACAATGCGAATAGTTGACTGTGCTTGCTCGATATCATCAATGATGGAGTGGAGAATTTCGTTCGGAGAGTTTAGTAACGACAAGGTATTACCAGAGAGGGCCGGGATACCCATGCGGTAGTTACACAGCTCGTCAATTTTATAGATATGTGCCCCCATGGTCTCAGGCATATGAGCCTTACACTCATTCAAAGACTGAAACCACTCACCAAACGGTGTGAACATATCTTTGGCTCTGTCTGCGCGTTTACGCCCCAAGTTGAGTTCACCAAACAGGAAGTAACAGATCACCCCGAGAATTGGCAGGATATAAATGACCATCAGCCAGGCTAGGGAGACGCTCACAGCATTACGTTTTAGCACCACGCGTAGTGTGACACCAGCGACTAGGAACCAGTAAAGTGCAATGCTAGCAAGTGTTAAAAAATGATAAACCTTATCCATGAGCCACTTATCTATGAAATACCTACTATTGATATTAAATCTAAAGCATAAGTGAAGAAAGAAATTAGCGTAAACGAATGTAAAAGAGTTGCAGAGGGAAGCTTTTAAATCACTTTTGCATGTAGGAGTAAATTCTTGCAAATAGACTAAAAAAGCATCATTTAATCTAGATAAGAGATCTAAATGCCACAAATTAGTCTGTTCGGGCTTCCAATTTTATTCTCAAACTGTTTTACTTGCCACCTCCTCGATATCTATTGATATTTTTACTTGTGTAAACTTTAATTTACACAAAATCGTCAGATATCGACAAACATATAACGCAAATACACATCGGTATAATAATTATGGCAAGTAGTTCTAGAGGACAGTTCACCTCTCGATTTGGCTTCATTATGGCAGCAGCGGGTTCTGCTGTAGGCTTAGGAAACGTTTGGGGCTTCCCAACTCAAGCTGCTAGTAATGGTGGCGCGGTATTTCTTTTTGTTTATCTGGCTATGGTTTTCTTACTTGCATTTCCGATGTTGGTAGCGGAACTGACCATTGGTCGCTATGGTCAATCGAACCCAATCAGTTCATTCAAATCTGTATGGCCTAAAGGCAAAGCTGGCGCAATTTTGCTTGGCGTAGTGGGTTTGATTGTGGTGTCTTTGATTTTGGCGTTCTACGCTATCGTCGCTGGCTGGTTGATCGGCTCTTTCTTTGGTAGTGGCTTAACGCTTATCGGTATGGACAGTGCGAGTCATTGGCTAACCAGTTTTGGCACTGAACGTAACCTAGTGTTGATGGTATCGTTCATGGCAATCACCATGTATGTTGTTCGTAGTGGTGTTGCTGACGGTATCGAAAAGTGGTCAACTCGTTTAATGCCGCTACTATTTGTACTGTTTGCCTTGCTAACGGTATACATCTTTACTCAAGAAGGCTCTATGGAAGGTCTGAAGATGTATCTTATCCCTGATTTCTCTCACTTCACGCCATCGTTAATTGTAGGCGCGATGGGACAAGCATTCTTTTCTCTATCTTTAGGTGTGTGTGTAATGACGACATACGGTTCATACCTGAAGAAAGACACCAACATTCCCAAGACTGCAGCTCAAGTAGCTCTTATTGATACTGGCGTTGCATTTATTGCAGGTCTAGTGATTCTGCCTGCAATGTTTGTAGCGAAAAATCACGGTGTAGAGATTTTCTCTGAATCGGGTGAACTTCTAAATTCAGATACGCTTGTTTTTACAGTACTACCGGCAATGTTTGATACTATGGGTTCGGTTGGTGCAATCATAGGTATCGTGTTCTTTTTACTAATGATTATTGCGGCTCTAACTTCATCAATTTCAATGTTAGAAGTGCCTGTATCTTGTGCTACAGAAGAATTGAACCAAAACCGTAATACCGCAGTACTGTGGATCGGAGGTCTAGTGACGATTGCTTCTGGTGTGATCGTGATGAATTTCTCAAGCCTATTTGTTTTAGTTATTCAGTTCACTACAGTTTATTCGCAGCCGATTATTGCGCTTTTGATTACACTTCTAGCGGGTTGGATTTGGAACCGTAACCAAGTGTTGAACGAGCTTAAAGAAGGCTACCCAGAGATTGAAAGTAGCTGGTTCTGGAAAATTTGGCCGACCTATGTGCGTTTTGTATGTCCAGTGCTAATGCTTCTAGTATTCTTTGCCTAACAGTTCTTTGCATAAGACAGATGCTCAAATTTGAAAGGTCGCTTTTTAGCGACCTTTTTCGTTTTCATGCTATCGGACTACTGTAATGTTTTACTGACCTTTATTCTCAGTTGAGTATAATGACCGTCCATTATTGAGGGGCAAAATGTTCGATATTCTATTTACTCATCCTGATTTTCTCGTTATCAACAAACACCCGAATGTTTCGGTGCACAAAGATGATGGCGATACCATGCTTTTGCAAGAAGTCGGTAAGGTCAGTGATGATTCTCAGCTCTATTTAGTTCACCGATTAGATAAGATGACATCGGGCATCCTGTTGTTGGCGAGAAATGCTCAGGCTGCCAGCGAGTTATCTCAGGCGTTTGCCCATCGAGATGTTGAAAAATTTTATTTGGCTCTTGGCAGCAAAAAGCCGAAAAAGAAACAGGGTTTAATCAGTGGTGATATGGAACGTTCACGGCGTTCTTCTTGGAAATTGATTGCTAGCCAACATAGCCCTGCTGTAACGCAATTCTTCTCAGCGGCGGCTCAACCAGGGGAGCGGTTGTTTCTTTGTAAGCCTCATACAGGCAAAACACATCAGATTCGTGTGGCACTCAAGTCGATTGGTTCAGCAATTGTGGGTGATCCTATTTACAATACTTCTAATGAATCCGATCGCGGTTACTTACATGCGTTCGCTCTGAAATTTGTCTATTCAGGCGAAGCTTTCCAATTTGTCTGTGATCCAAGAGGTAAAGAATACCTCGGTCTTAAATGGAATGATGATGCTGTTAGCCAAAGCATCGAATTATGGTTAGAACCTTGGTCACTAAGTTGGCCATCAGTGAAAAAGTAATATTATGCAACTTTCTGCTTTACCCGTTTTTTTTGAAGAGCTGAACGCTCAGTTAGAACAAGCCCCTGATGAAGTTCGTCGACTGTTTCATGGTCGCGGTCAACGTTGGGAAGGGCTTGAGCAAATTACTTGTGACTGGTTGCAAGGGCAACTGGTTGTAAATCTGTTTAAAGAAGTGGAAGAAGACTTTCTACAAGCTCTTGAACAAGGCTTGCAAACATTGTCTCAATCTAGCCTGTGGCAACAGCGAAATGGAAGCTGCATCTTGCTTCAACACCGTTATGCTGACGGAGCTCATTCACAAGTATTGTGGGGAGATCTGGATGCGAAACCCATCGTAGTTGAAAGTGGATTGAAGTATCAGCTTGATATTGGCAGAAACCAAAACTTTGGTTTGTTCCTTGATATGCGGTTAGGCCGTGACTGGGTACGAGAGCACGCAAAGCATAAGACTGTTCTCAACCTATTTGCTTACACCTGCGGCTTTTCTGTGGCAGCAATCGCTGGTGATGCAGACAAGGTAGTGAATGTCGATATGGCGAAAGGGTCTTTGTCAAAAGGACGTGAGAATCATCTGGTGAACCAGCACAACCTGAACAAGGTGAGTTTTCTTGGGCACGATATTTTTAAATCGTGGGGCAAAATTAAAAAGTCTGGTCCGTATGATCTGATTATTATCGACCCGCCATCATTCCAAAAAGGCAGCTTTGCACTCACAAAAGACTATCAGCGTATTCTTCGCCGTTTACCTGAGTTATTGAACGAAAATGGTGAAGTGCTTGCTTGTGTCAATTCACCAATGGTGAGCAGTGATTTTCTGATTGAAGGAATGGCAGTGGAAGCACCGAGTTTAACCTTCCAATATCGCTTGGATAATCCACCAGAATTTGCAGATATAAATTCGGAGTCAGCACTAAAAGCATTGGTGTTTAGCTGAGTTAATCTCTGTTCATCGAATACAAAAATAGCAGCCAGTGGCTGCTATTTTTTATGGTGACCTACGATTAGTTCATATAGTCTGCAAGTTTGAATGTCAGGGTGTGCACATCGTTTTTCAGCACTAAAGAATCTTTAGTTAAGGTGATGTCACTCCAGCCTTGTAACGTTTGAGAAACTGCTTGTTCAGTGTCCATAATGTCACCAATACACATCTTCATGGTTTTGCCCATTTTCTCAATACGGAACTTGTTGTCCTTAAGTTCAGCTTGACCAAAGAAGTTATTACATCCCGCATTACCATTAGCGATCATCTTCTCGCCAATTTCTAAATAAGGTGTTTTTAAACGTTCATTCTTAACGATATCATGGCCGTTAACCTGAGTTAGTTCCCAATTGTGATGTTGTAGATCTTGAGCCGTAATTCGAGCCTCATCACCTGTACTTTGGCAAGCCGTTAAAAGAACAGGCAGCGAAACTGCAACAACAAGTGATTTAGAAATAAGCTTCATAATTTTTGCTCCGAATCTGGAAATTCCGCACAGTATAAGTAATAACATTCTGATTTTGTCAGTACAAAGTCATATATTAAGTAGGGTTTTACATTGGATTATTTTCTACTTATTGATATATAGGTATTTTATTTAAGTGGCACCTTCTTTACTCAGCAGTTACTACATTTTTTACACTTTTACGGATCGTGAGAGTTGGTTCAAGCTGAATGATTTCTGGTTTATTACTCTGTTTATTGAGTTTTTTCAACAAAGTATCAACCGCCGATTTTCCTAGGCGAAACTTAGGTTGATGAATTGTCGTTAATGCGGGCGACATAAACTTGGCGATGTGGATATCGTCGTAACCAATAATGGAGAGATCATCTGGCACGCTAACATTGTTTTCATTCGCTGCGTTAATCACACCCATAGCCATCATGTCGTTTCCTACAAAAATAGCACTAGGTAGCGACCCTGATTTCAATAGCTTATTAAAAGAGTCGTATCCGCCTTGGCATTCAAAATCAGACTCAACAACCCAATCAGGATTAATCTCTAGCTTTGCTTCGCGTAGGGCACGCTTGTAACCTTCATAGCGCATTTGGGCTTGGTGATGATGTAAAGGCCCAGTGATACAACCAATGTGCTTGTGACCGCATTCAATCAGATGTTTTGTTGCGATGTACCCACCAAATAATGAGTTATCTTGGATCTTATCGCTGGAGAACAACATTGGTCCCCAGTCCATAACAACAACGGGAATATCTGGGTAGCGTTCAAACTCATCAATGCGTTCACCAACCAGTGTTGAACACATTAAAATAATGCCGTCGACGCGTTTTTGCAGCAGGGTATTGATAGAGGCTTTCATTCGCTCGTGATCGCCTTCTGTATTGCACAGAATCAAATTGTAACCTTGTTGGTAACAGTTGCGTTCAACGCCTTTTACGACTTCACCAAAAAATGGGTTGGTCGACGTGGTCATCAACATACCTATAGTTTTGGTGCGGTTCATTTTAAGGCTGCGAGCTAAAGCGGAAGGCGCATAGTTGAGTTCTTGAGCTGCTTTATTGACCCGTTCCGCAATTTCATCGCTTACGAAACGGGTTTTATTGATGACATGGCTAACAGTGGATGTTGAAACTCCGGCGAGCTTTGCGAGGTCCTTCATTGTTGCCATGAAACTAGTATCCTTAATTTTGTTCGGCTAAGAATGCATCAACCTCTGCACGTTGTGGAATAGAGGTTTGTGCGCCAAAGCGAGTAACAGAAATCGCTGCGGCTGCATGTGCAAATTTAATTGCTGATTCTAAAGGCATTTCTTCTAACAAGCCAGTAACAAAAGCACCGTTGAAAGTATCACCAGCTGCGGTTGTGTCTGTCGCTTTCACTCTAAACCCGGGAATGATGCCGCCTTTGCCTTGTTGGCTCAACCATACACCTTTTGCTCCTAGTGTAATCATCACAGTTTCGATACCTTTACGATGAAGTGAGTCTGCCGCTTGTTGAGCTGTCTGATCGTCAGATACCGTAATACCTGTTAGTACTTCGGCTTCGGTCTCATTTGGCGTAATAATATCCACACAGCTGAGAAGTTCGTCTGGCAACTCGCGCGCTGGTGCTGGATTTAAGATAACTTTTGTCTGTGCCCCTTTTGCTACTTGCGCCGCTTTGATGATGCCATCTAGTGGCGTTTCAAGCTGAGTAAGTAAATATTGAGCATTGCGGATTTGATCTAGGTTTGGCTCAATCGCATTTGCTGTCAGTTTTGCGTTGGCTTCTGCTGAAATACAAATACTGTTTTCGCCGCTGTCTGATACCTGAATCATCGCTATGCCAGTAGGGCAGTTTGGTTGAAGTTTTACACCGGATACGTTGATCCCATCAACTTTAAAACTTTCGCGTATGTTAATACCAAATGGGTCGTCTCCCACACAAGCAATAAAACCGACATCTGCTTTCATTCGTGCAGCTGCGACAGCTTGGTTTGCACCTTTGCCTCCTGGAATGACTTGGTAATTACGACCGTGTAGAGTTTCGCCAGGGCGAGGAAAAGTCGGTACTTGAAGAACGTGGTCAGCATTGACACTACCGAATACCACCAACTTATTCATAAAGGTTGTCCTCAGTGTTTTAGGAAAAAGAGAGAGGTTTAAGGTTTCTATTTATTTGAAAGTGTTGAGACTCAAAACCTTAAAACTGTCTATTTTCACCCTCCCCGTGAGGGGAAGGTGTCATACATCATTACTTAGTAATAACTTTTAGAGGAACAGGGATGTACTCTTCCACTTTCTCGCCTTTAAGCACGCGATCTGCTGTTGATACACCTAGTGCACCAATCATATCTGGTTGTTGTGCAACCGTTGCTGCTAGTTGGCCGCGGTTTACCGCTGCGATACCGTCGTCAGTACCATCAAAGCCAACGATGACAACATCTTTACCAGAAGCTTTTACCGCGCGCAGTGCGCCAAGTGCCATTTCGTCGTTTTGAGCAAATACTGCTTGAACATCTGGGTTAGCTGCTAGCAAGTTTTCCATTACGTTCAAACCTTTAGTACGGTCGAAATCCGCTGGTTGGCTAGCTAGAAGTTGCATTTCGCTGCCTTTTACTGCGTTCATGAAGCCTTGACCACGTTCACGAGCTGCAGAAGTACCAGCAATACCTTCAAGTTGAATAACTTTTGCTTTTTCACCCACTTTTTCCATGATGAAGTGACCAGCCATTTCACCACCAACGATGTTATCTGAAGCAATGTGGCTAACTACAGTGCCACGGCTCGCACCACGGTCCAGAGTCAATACTGGAATCTTCGCATTGTTTGCGATTCTAATTGCGTTAGAAACCGCGTCTGAATCTGTTGGGTTGATTAGAATAGCTTTCACGCCACGTACAGTAAGGTCTTCAACGTTTGAAAGCTCTTTACTTGGATCGTTTTGCGAATCTAGAACGATAATGTTGTAGCCTAACTCTTTTGCTTTTGCTTCGGCGCCATCTTTCATGGTTACGAAGAATGGGTTATTCAAAGTAGAAACTACGATAGCCATAGTATCTTGCGCCTGTGCAGAAACAGAAACTGTAGTTGATAACAGTGCTGCTGAAATCAGAGTTGCTAATTTTTTCATTTTATAGTCCTTATGCTGGGGAGACCTAACCGTAATTAGGTCTGTTGTTTCACGAATTATTTGTTTTTATTGTCTACAAGTACTGCAAGCAGAATCACTACTGCTTTTGCAATCATTTGGTAGTAAGAAGAAACATCAAGTAGGTTCAGTGCGTTGTTCAGGAAACCGATAATTAAAGCACCAATTAGCGTGCCCATAATCTTACCTCGACCACCGAGTAGACTAGTGCCGCCCAATACAACCGCAGCAATAGCATCTAACTCATAACCCATACCTGCGGTTGGTTGAGCAGACGATAGACGTGACGTCACGATGATGCCTGCTAGAGCCGCAAGAAGACCACAGATTGAGTAAACGCCAACTTTTACTTTGTCTACATTGATACCAGAGAGGCGAGTAGCAGATTCGTTACCGCCTGAAGCATAAACATAGCGACCAAAGCGGGTGTGGTTCAGTAGATACCAAACAGCAGCAAATACGATAGCCATCAACCATACTGGTACTGGAACACCGAGCATGTAGCCTGTACCGAACCATGCAAATGCATCAGCAGTGTCCGTAAAGCCAGTAGAAATTGGACGACCATCGGTGTAAACCATGGTGACACCGCGTAGCAATGTCATTGTTACTAGTGTCGCGATAAACGCTTGGACTTTACCCTTAGCGATAATGAAACCGCTGATGGCACCTAATGCCGCACCAGTAAGAAGTGCAGTGGGCACAGCAATCAAAACTGGAACTTCAATAGCAATCAGGCTTGCTGCAAATGCACCACAAAGCGCAAGCACAGAACCTACACTCAAATCGATGCCACCCGTGAGGATAACTAGTGTCATACCTACTGCGATGATTGCATTTACTGACGTCTGACGAAGAATGTTCAACAGGTTATCAATAGTGAAGAAGTTCGGATTTAAAAAAGAAACGATAACGATCAGAACTAATAGAGCTACGAGTGATTTCTGTTCGATCAGCCACTCTTTGCTCAGCAGTTTCTTTTCGCTGACAGAATTTGTTTTATTCATAGTATTAGTACTCATGCTGCTTCCTCGTTCACTGTTTTACCAACGGCACACGCTAATAGATTTTCTTGGTTGGCGTCTTTAGCAGAAAACTCGCCACTGATTCGACCTTCATGCATTACTAAAATGCGATCGCTCATACCCAACACTTCTGGCATTTCAGAAGAGACTAAGATGATGCTCATTCCCTCAGCTTTGAACTTGTTGATGAGCTGATAGATTTCTTTTTTCGCACCCACATCGACACCGCGGGTAGGTTCATCAAGGATCAATACTTTTGGCTTGGTCATCAGACCTTTCGCGATAGCAACTTTCTGCTGGTTACCACCAGACAAGTTGCCGATGATCTGGTCTCTTGATGGAGTTTTGATATTGAATAACTGGATAAAGTCTTCCACAGCGATAGCTTCGTCGCCATGTTGCAGTTGGATGCCTTTTGAAAGCTTATCCAAAGCGCACAATGACATGTTTTCTTTCACAGAAAGACCTAGGACTAGGCCGTCACCTTTACGGTCTTCGGAAATGTACGCAATACCGTTGATTAATCCGTCTTGAGGACTCACAGGGTTGATAGTGCGACCGTCGAGATTAATGACTCCGCGTTCTGAAGGCAGAGCACCGTAGATCACTTTCATTAACTCGGTACGACCTGCGCCCATCAAGCCTGAAATGCCAAGTATTTCGCCTTTTTTAAGCGTAAAACTTACGTCGTGAACACCTGAACCGGTTAAGCCAATCACTTCTAGACATGTATTACCGTGTTGAACTTCGACACGTGGATATTGCTCATTTAACTTGCGACCTACCATCATTTCAATCAGACCATCTTCATTGATGTCTGCAACTGGGCATTCGCCGATGAATTTGCCATCACGGAGTACCGTGACGTCATCACAGATTTCAAAAATCTCTTTTAAACGGTGAGAGATATAGACAATGCCACAGCCTTGATCACGCAGTTCATTAATCACTTTGAACAGTGATTCGGTTTCTGTATCGGTCAAAGCATCGGTCGGTTCATCCATGATGATGACTTTGGATTCAAACGATAAAGCTTTAGCAATTTCTACCATCTGTTGCTCGCCTAGACTTAGAGTGGCGAGCAGAGCTTTAGAGCTATATTTCACATTCAAACGAGCAAGAAGTTTGTCTGCTTCTTGATACATCTCATTCCAAAGGATACGTCCCATAGAACTGGTTTTTTCGCGACCAAGAAAGATGTTCTCAGCAATTGTCAGTTCAGGGATCAGGTTTAATTCTTGGTGAATAATACTGATACCTGCTTGTTGCGAATCTCTTGGACCTTTGAAAGCCGCTGTTTGACCTTGATATTGAATGTCACCAGCATCTTTGGTGTAGATGCCAGTTAGTACTTTCATCAGGGTTGATTTGCCTGCGCCATTTTCACCCATCAATGCCATTACACGACCGGGATATACACGCAGTCCTGCTTGGTCGAGCGCTTTAACCCCTGGAAAGGATTTGTCGATATTGCTTAGCGCTAAAATTGGTTGAGTCATACTCATTCCTCAATCTTCGAGTGGGGGATGGAATTAAAAAACCACACCAGCTTGGAAAATGACGTTTGCGTAAGGTGTGCATTCACCGGTTCTGATAACAGCGCGGCTATCTTGTGTGCGCACTTTGAATTCTTCATGTGATACGTAGGTAATCTCGATGCTCTTACCGCAACGAATCTCTTCATCTTTAAATTCTTGAAGCAAAGCTGCATGAAGTTCAGGGCTTACTTGGGCGAGCTCACTTGCCATCACCACACCTTCGATTTGAGATTCAGAAAGAATCACGCGAACTGTGTCCAGAAAGCTTGGGATTCCGTGAGTCAACGCTAGATCAATGCGAAGGGTTTCTTCAGGAATAGGTAAGCCTGCATCACAAATAGTGATCTCATCGGTATGGCCAAGAGTTGCAGTCAAATAAGAAAGTTCTGAGTTCAGTAGGGCGCTTTTTTTCATTGTTTTACCTTTGTCTTCGCAAATGTTTAGTCTTTGGAACAAAGTGTTTTTATCGCAGTAACGGTAAAAAACAGCTCATCGAAACGTTTCGATGAATGCTAGGCGATTCGATTTTAATTGAATAGCACGAGAAATTTTCCTTGTGACAAGGATCGATGAAATAGATAAATAGACCAAAAATAAAGTGATCAATATCACTTTATTTTGGTATTTGATGCAGAGTAAGTCGTTAAACGCTAACGAGAGATACTGAAACACTCAGATCGATGCGAAATTGTTAATTGAAACTTGTCTTTTCTATACTTATAACAGTTAATCAACATTCTAAAGAGACGATGCTGCCGCTAAAATTCGTCTCGATGCCTAATCACCAGACAGAAGGAAGAATAATGGAACAGCTTGAATTTTTTACTGTGCCCAGCCCTTGTATTGGTGTCTGCTCAATGGATGATAAAGGATATTGTCGAGGGTGTATGCGTAAACGTGAAGAACGTTTTGGCTGGCTAGAGATGACGCCTGCGCAGCAAATTCATGTTATCAAATTATGTCGTCAACGTTACCGCAGAAAAATAGCACAATCTAAGACTTCTAACGAAGGGGCTTCCGCATCTGAAAGCCCACAACAATCATTGTTTTGAAGCAATCAATAACTCTTAACTAATCAGTAATTGCAAGCAGCTTTATTACGATGTGCTCTCAAGCGGAGCTTACTTTAAAGACCAACGATCACTTACCCAACCACCAGCATGGGCATCAAAGTGTAAGCCGTTGAATTTGCTATTTATCTCTCTAAATGGTTCAGAATTATGCTGTTCGGACATGATCGCTCGTATATGGCAAGCCATAGGGTCAGTTGGGTCGGCGTTAGATGCTTGTGTTCTAATAGCAACTTCTTTGATGAGTTGCAAACGATAGCCATTACTCGCGCGTTTCATTTTGACCTCCTTAAACGATGTGACCACTAAAAAGTTAGGATCTGCTCATTTTTTAGTCAATGTGGTTTGTGCCATATTTTTCCTAATGCGTAACTGTTCACAAAGTTGTTTGAGATGCGGTGAAAGCATCATTCAATAATGAGTTGCGACAGATTCTCAACGTAGTTTTAGTCGTCTTAATCCAAGGATTTTTTGAATCTCAGTGAGGCAACTATTAAACCAAGAAGTGTAAATCCAGCCAGCCATGCAGTATCTTTCCACAAATCTACCAAATCAGCGCCTCTAAGTACGATACCTCTGATCAACCTCATGAAATGCGTCGCTGGTAGAACTTCAGCTATCCACTGGGCTGCGAGCGGCATGCCTTCATAAGGAAATATGAACCCGGAAAGTAGAATAGAAGGGAGCAGTATAAACACCGTCATCTGCATTGCTTGCAGCTGTGTGTTCGCTAATGTTGAAATCATAAGACCGAGCGTTAAGCTAGCGGATATGAATAGCAAAGTGCCAAATAAAATCTGGCTGATATCACCGTTAATCGGAACACCGAAAATATAATATCCTAAGCCCAGTATGATAAATACCTGAATCAAGCCCACAAAAATATATGGGACGATTTTAGCCACCATCAGTTCTATAGGATGTACGGGGGTTGTGATCAACAGCTCTAGGTTACCTCGTTCTCGCTCTCTCACAATCGCTGCGCTAGTAAAAAGTATCATCGTCATCGTCAGTATCACGCCTAAAAGACCGGGTACTATATTGACTGCTGAACGTCGACTAGGGTTATAAAGCAGAGTTATTTCAAACGTGGGTGTGCTTGCTGGCTTTATCTTGAAGTCAAAGTCTGTGAGAGGCATGGCTTTCAACCCCATGATAGAACCTGCGATAATGGTGTCTGAACCATCGACCAACCATTGACCGAGTTCTCGACCTTCTTGTAACCGTTGCAGCAAATCTTTAGGTAGGATAAGTGCTGCACGAACATTGCCTTGCTGTATGGCTTGCTCTGCCTGTTTAGCTGTGGCGTATTTCTCCGTAACGGTGACAACTTGCGTGACTTTGACTGACTCCGTGAGTAAACGACCAAAGGCACTTTGGCTTTGATCAACTACAGCCACAGGGATATTACGCACATCGGTATTGATAGCGAAACCAAATAACAGCAATTGGATAAGCGGTATCATGACTACCATGCCAAATGTGATGCGGTCACGTGACAGTTGACGAAGCTCTTTAATCATCACTGCTTTCATCCGAAATAGGCTATTCATTGGCGTCCTTTCCCTGTCACGGTGACAAACACATCTTCAAGACTTGGGCGTGCAACCACCAGTTCTGCATTTTGTAAGCTAGGTTCAATGGTTTTTAGCCATTCGATCGGATTTTTGATTTCTTTGTTAATCAAGACTCGCAGACGCACACCTACTTGTGCCGCTGAGCGAATTTCTGGACGAATGATTAACGTTTCTTTGAGTTTACGAAGATTTGTCGCTTTCACTTCCACCACATTTACACCCATGTGTTGCATGAGCTTTTCTGGTTCGTCGTCAGCACGAATTTCACCCGCTTCCATAATGGCGAGTCTGTGGCAACGTTCTGCTTCGTCCATGTAGTGGGTGGTGACAAGAATGGTGGTTCCCTGAGAGGAAAGATCAAAGAGTTGCTCCCAAAACTCGCGACGATTTTCTGGATCAACCGCTGAGGTTGGCTCATCAAGAAACAGCAGTTCTGGATTGTGCATAGTGGCGGCAGCTAAAGCTAGACGCTGCTTCTGACCTCCACTCATGCTCGACACACGCTGCTTTCTGCGCTTGTCTAGTCCATAAGTCATCAACTGTTCATTGGTTCTCTGAGCTAGTACTTGACGGTTCATGCCAAAGATTTGTCCCATGAACTGCAAGTTTTCTTCAACGGTGAGTTCGTCATAAAGAGAAAACTTCTGGGTCATGTAACCGATCTTGAGACGTAGCAGCTCAGATTGTCTCGGTATCTCTAAGCCCAGAACATTGACCGAACCCGAAGTAGGGCTTAGCAAACCCGTAAGCACTCGAATAGTGGTTGATTTACCGCAACCATTGGGACCCAGAAAACCATAAATGCTGCCTTTCGGAACATTTAAATTGATACCCTCAATCGCGGTGAAGTCGCCAAATCTTTTAACGACTTCATTTGCCTGTATCGCGTATTCTGTCATTACGGCACCTACGGTAAATCAACTTGAGCTGGAATGCCCGACGGTAGGTTTTGAGCATCTTCAGCTAAATCAATTTCCGCCAGATACATCAAGCGAGCACGTTCATTTTCTGTAAGTGCATAATAGGGAGTGAACGAAGGATCGTTAGCAATCCAACGCAAAGTGCCTTTGTAGGTTCGGTCTAAGCCGTCGATATGTACCGCCAGAGTCGTTCCTTGGGTGAGTTTTACTCGATAAGGCTCTGGGATGTATACACGAGCATAAGGTGAGTTATTGGCTTGAACAACGGCAACGATGCTACCAACAGAAACGCGCTCACCGAGATTATAGGGCAGGTTGTCTAATACGCCGTCACGAGTTGCTACTATGGTTAGCTCATTCAGTTTCTGTTGCTGAACTGCTGTGTTAGCGATGGCGGCAGCAAGTTCCGCTTTTGCTTGTTCAATGTCTTCAACACGGGCACCTGCCGTCAGTTTAGCAAACTCTTCTTTGGCAGAATCTAACTCAGCCCGTGCCGAATCTCTGGCTGACAGCGCGGTATCTTTTTCTGACTCACTAATTAGATTTTTGGTCACCAGTTCCGCTTTACGACGATAGTTTTTGTTCGCCTCGGTTAGCTTCGCGGTTGCCAAAGTGATTTTTGCTTGCGCAACCGCGATGTCTTCTGGTCGTTCGCCATTGGCTAGTTTAGTTAAGTAAGCATTGGCTTTTGACTGCTGAGCGATGGCTTGCGCCAGTACCGCCTCTTGACTAGTTGTGTCCAATTTCACTAAAACGTCACCGATTTTTACCTGGCTCCCTTCCTTTACTGGTAGCTGTCTAATGATCTCATTGCTGGTGGCAGAAAAAGTGACTCTGTCTCTTTCCAAAGTGCCAAGAGCTTGTGCGCCATTATCTGGTGAGCAGGACATGATTAATGGAATAAATGCCAAAAGAGCGCAAATTGATTTCATAACAAACTCCGTTGGAAAGCGGAATTTAAAAATAACCGATTAAAGTCAATGCCCCAATAAGTTTATGTTCAGAAAAGCCTTTTTAGGGCACATTATTGCTATAAATAAATGTGAAATCACATTGCTGCTAGCTTAAGTCTTGGTTTAATTAAATCGTAGATGTAGTGGAACTCATCATCGAGTTGATAGCTATGGTTGATTATCCCTGCAGCCATATGTGGATGACCACCACCAAATCCTATGCCGGTATGATTTAAAGCTTCAGTGATTATTTTTGCCATATTATTTTGTTTACACTCAGAACGAAGTGAAATGAATGTTTTCTCATGGTTTCTCGTACTAAGAACAACCAAATCAACTTCATTGACTCCAAGTAGAAAATCGCCCAAGACACCTAACATATTCTTAGGGCAACCTTCAGGTAACATCGCAAACACACAATTGTCTTCTCTGTGCATGGATTCGAGCAATGAGTCGAATAATGGCAGGTCTTCTAGCTCGAGTTGATTACGGCATATTTTGTTCACCAGTGCCATTTCTGCTCTAGATTGGAGGAGAATCAATGCATTGATATCTGCAGGGCTGACAGCTCTGGTAAAGTTGGCCGTATCAAATGTAAGTCCGACCAATAAAGCGCTTGCTATACGTTGCGGTATATCGAGTTGGAAATAATTGAAGTACTCAACCAATATAGTCGCGGTTGAACCATATTCGGGACGAATATCTGCATACCATACGAAGTCGGGAGCTGTAACCTGATGGTGGTCTATAACTGCGACTTCCAATCCAGGGAAGTCGGTTACATTTTTTTCTCCGATACAGCCGTCGACAACAATAATTTTGTCATTGGGAGTCAGATTTAATTTGCTTGGTTCGATTAGAGGTATTTCTAACCAATCAATAAGGTTACGTAGTGATATTCTGTCGACAAACCCATTGTAGGTAATAAAAGGAGTGAATCCTTGCTTACGGAGTAAATAAGCCATTGCAAAAGCGGATGCTATCGCATCGTGATCTGGGAAATCGTGGGCTTGTACAATTACTCGTTCATTGGGATTGAGTTTATTTAAGAATTTTTCAAACAATGAAAGATTCATCGTATGTTTCCTACCTGCTAATACATAAAATTTATTTATATTTTTCGCAAATTTACAATATATCGTACTAAGTGCAAGTGAATAGTTTTACAAACGAGTATCTCTGTCATCATGATTGTTTTATAACCTACGTGTCCGAGTGGCCTTAAAAATATTTTAATGCACCATATTTGGGCGGTGGCTTATTTCGTGTTCATTTTTTTGCCATTAATTGTCCTTCCTATATCACTTTTCTTGCGCACCAAAAGCGGCTGTTTAATGCACTGATTTAATGCATTTTATACATTTGTATAAATTGTTAAATTTGCTTGTTGAACGATCGTACATTTTTGTTGTAGGCTCGATTCTATCAAGGATGAAAACAGCATTGGATTAGCTGTAGAGGGAGTAACTAACATGAAGTATTCACCGTTTGTTGAGCGATTAAAAAGTGAAGGTGGTGACGCGTGGGAAATACACGTGAAAGCACTTGAAGCGGAAAGAGAGGGTGAGGATGTTATTGTACTCAGCGTCGGTGACCCTGACTTTAAAACACCGGATGTTATCTGTGATCGTTTAATACAAGCGATTAACGAAGGTGATACTCATTACTCAGATATTCAAGGCTATCCTGAACTGCGCAGAGCCATTGCTGAAAAACACAATCAGCGTGCTGTTCATCCAATAACAGAAGACAACATCATTATCGTTCCCGGTGCTCAAAATGGCCTCTATTGTTCAGCAGCATGTTTGCTCAATGAAGGCGATGAAGTGCTGGTTCTTGATCCTGCATATTTGACATATGAAGCCACGCTTAGCGCTTCTGGAGCAAAGGTTGTTCCTGTTAAAACCAATACCGATGAATACTTCCGCTTGGACGCAGAGGCTTTACGCCGCGCTGTTACACCTAAAACCAAAGCGATATTCTTTGCTAACCCTAATAATCCGACGGGAAGAATGCTTGATAAAGAAGAGCTGCAACACATAGCGGATATTGCTATCGAGTTCGACTTATGGGTGGTTTCTGACGAGGTTTATTGTGCGCTGGCGTTTGAAAAAGAACACATCTGCATTCATGAGCTAGAAGGAATGGCTGAGCGCACCGTGGTACTTGGTAGCCTATCTAAATCCCATGCCATGACAGGTTGGCGTGTGGGTTGGATGATTGCTAATTCCCAACTCATTGAACACGTAGACCGACTGCTACTCAACATGTTTTATGGATTGCCGGGCTTTATTCAACAAGCCGCAATCACTGCGATGCAGCATTACGACAATATCTCTGCGGATATGCGAGAAGTGTATCGCAGACGTTGTAACGTGGTGTGCGAGGGTTTAGCGGACTGTCCTTCCCTCACTGTGCTAAGACCGGATTCAGGCATGTTTGTGTTGCTCGATATTCGCCAGCTTGGGATGACAAGTAAACAATTTGTCTGGAAGTTGTTCGAACATTCCCAGGTTTCAACGTTAGATGCTTCAGCTTTTGGCGAGGCAACACAAGGTTTTGTAAGACTTTCCTTTGCGATCAGTGAAGAGAAGCTCGCTGATGCCTGTAAACGCATTACCCGCTTTATTAGTGAACTGGTTGAAAACGGCATTACTCATGTTCAGACCGTATCAAGGTTTAACACCGTGAAACAACCTGAAATCGTGCTACCGAAGAAAGTGATTGAAGTGGTCGACTTGCACAAAAGCTTTGGTGATCACGAAGTGCTGAAAGGCGTTTCACTGACAGCTCGTGAAGGTGAAGTCATCTCTCTTATTGGTGGCTCTGGTTCGGGTAAAAGTACTTTGCTTCGTTGTATCAATATGCTTGAAGTGCCAAACAAAGGGTTGGTGTATATCAATGGAGAAGGTATCGAGACGGCGATTGATAATCGCGGTGAACCGTATGTCAGAGATCAGCGTCAACTGCTTGATATCCGTTCGCGATTGGGCATGGTTTTCCAGAATTTTAACTTGTGGCCGCACCGTACTGTTTTAGAGAACCTGATTGAAGCACCTATTCATGTATTTGGTGAATCCAAGGCTGAAGCGATCGAGCGTGCAGAAGCGCTGCTTGAACGTGTAGGAATGGCGCATAAAAAAGATGCTTATCCAGGCTTTTTATCTGGTGGTCAGCAGCAACGTGTTGCGATTGCGAGAGCATTGGCGGTTGAACCTAAAGCAATGCTGTTTGATGAGCCTACATCGGCTCTCGATCCGGAGTTAGTAGGAGAAGTACTTAAAGTCATACGTTCATTGGCGGAAGAAGGCAGAACCATGATTCTAGTGACGCATGAAATGGCATTTGCGCGCGAAGTTTCTTCTCATGTTGCATTTCTACATCAGGGCATTATTGAAGAGCAAGGCACTCCTGCGTCTTTGTTTAATAACCCGACCAGTGAACGTTGTCGCCAGTTTATTAACGCTCAGAACAACCGTGGTTAGGAGTTGAATATGAAGGATGTATTTCAACTTATTGGTTTTGGTGAGAACGGCTGGGGGAATGCCTTACTCGAGGGGGCTGTGGTTACGATGCAGATCTCTGTGGGGGCATTTTTAGTCGGAATTATAATTGGTCTATTGACTGCTATCGCCAAGCTGCAAGGTTCGCCAGCAGTAAACACAGTAGCAAAAGGCTATACCACGGTTTGTCGTGCCGTCCCTGAGTTGCTCCTTATCATTGTTTTATTTTACGGCGGTAGCACACTAATTAACTACTTTGCCTCTGCTTTAGGGTTTGGAGATATTGAAATCGCAGGTATGCCCGTTGCGATTGTGGTACTGGGTTTAGTGCAGGGCGCTTATGCCTCGGAGATTTTTCGTGGTGCTATTCAGTCTGTTAATGTTGGACAAGTCGAAGCAGGGCATGCGTACGGTATGAGCGGTAAGAAATTATTCTTTCGTGTCACCTTGCCTATGATGGCGCCCAATGCCTTGGCAGGGCTTTCAAACCTTTGGGTGAACCTTATCAAAGACAGTGCGCTTATTAGTGTGGTTGGAACCAACGAGTTGCTTTACACAGCGAAACAGGCTGGTGGTTCAACACGAGAATATTTGGTCTTTTTCCTTGCTGCTGCCGTGATTTATTACCTCATTACGCTCGCTTCAAGCTTCTTGTTGAGATTGCTAGAACAGCATCTACGCCGCTGGCAGCCTAAACATTAAGGAGAGACAGATGGACGTTATTATTGAATACGCAGATCTTGTGCTGAGTGGTTTGAAAGTGACCACGCTGCTGTTGATCATCTCTCTGGTACTCGGTTTTGTGTTCGCGGTAGGCGTGGGTATTGCTCGTATCTCGAACAATCGACTTATTTCCTATCCGGCGTTTGCTTTTACTAGTGTTATCCGTGGAACGCCTTTGCTGGTACAGATTTATATCTATTACTACGGATTGGGCACTCTGTTTTCGCAGATGCCAGGAATACGCTCAAGCTTTCTTTGGCCCTATTTAAGAGATGGTTTCTGGTATGTGGCTTTTGCGCTCATTCTTTCAACGGCAGCCTATTTGGGCGAGGTGATTCGTGGTGGGTTACTGTCGGTACCGAAAGGTGAAGTGGAAGCTGCTCGCTCATTTGGTATGACAGCCACCAAAGCGATGTTGCGAGTTCGCTTGCCTCGCGCGCTTTACCAACTAGCGCCCACACTCGCAGGAGAAACGGTATTACTGCTTAAATCGACTGCACTAGCTTCGACTATTGCGGTGGTGGATCTCCTAGGGGCCGCTAACCGACTTCGTTCAATCACCTTTGAAATCTATAAACCATTGCTGGTTGTTGCCGTGATTTACATTGTGATGACGTATTTGATTGAATTTGTGTTCGCCAGAATCGAACAGAAAATTCCAGCGCGTCGATAGGGGATAAACATGTTAAGCATTAACAAAGGAATCGTACTCTGCTTTGCTGCATATGCTTCATTCTCGGTTCAAGACGCTGTAATGAAATGGATGGTCGCAGACTTCTCGGTTGCTGAGCTTTTATTCTGGCGCAGCCTGACCATGCTGTTGGTTTGTCTAGCCATTGGGCGTCGTCAATTAGTTTCTCAAACTCTTGCTTCACCGGTACTAAAACCTTTGATGTGGCGAAGCTTCATCGCTGGATTGGCTTGGGTATTTTATTACCTATCGGCCAAGGAACTCACACTGGCACAGATGACGACATTGTATTACTCAGCGCCAGTTATCGTTGTGGTGTTAGCAGTCGCCTTTCTTCAAGAAAAACCGACGCCAATGCAGTGGGCAAGTGTCGTTATTGGTTTTGTCGGCGTCTTAGTGGCCTCTCGCCCAAGTTTTACCAGCCAAGCCTTATCCGTCTTTTACGCACTTTTCTCGGCGCTTTTATGGGCATACACCTATGTGCTACTTAGACAACTTGCTGGCAAGGCTTCGGTGCTGATGCAGATGTTTGCTGCCAATGGCATGTTTGTTTTGATGACGGGGCTGAGCTTACCTTTCACCTTCACCGTTTGGGATGACAACACCATTATGGTGATGCTGTTAACCGGCCTGATTGGCGGCCTGGGGCAGTATTTACTTTTTGTCAGCTTCGAACATGTGGAAGCAACGGTGCTAGCACCAATCGAATATACTGGGCTTATTTGGGCATTTTTGTTCTCATTTTTGATCTGGGGAGATGAACCGAATGCCTTCCTGATCTCAGGAGCCGTACTTATTGCAATCAGTGGGTTAGTGTCGATTATTGCTAATGATCGTAAAACGAAATCACTGATGGTTAATGCAGAGTCTTAAGGATATACAACAAGGAGAGTTATATGAAAAAGGCACTATTGTTATCAGCGTTACTCGCGACATTCTCAATTCAGGCAGCAGACACCGTACGTGTTGCAGTAGCTGCAGAACCCTATCCACCGTTTGCGACTAAACAAGCAGATGGTTCGTGGAAGGGTTTTGAAATCGATTTGATTAATAAGATCTGTAGTGATGCGAGTCTTAATTGCGAAATTAAAGAAATTGCATGGGATGGTATTATTCCAGCGCTCGTTGCCGACAAGGTAGACGCAATTTTTGCTTCTATGACCATTACGGATGAACGTGCTAAGAAAGTATTGTTCACCAAGCCTTACTACAACACTCTACCTGCGGTTGTGGGTTTAGAAGGTCAGAAATTTGCATTTGAAAAAGATGCACTAAAAGGCAAAATTATCGGTGTTCAAACTTCAACTATCGCTGCTTTTTATGCTCAGGAGAAAGTTGGTAAATGGGCTGAAGTTCGCCAATACGATACTCAAGATGCAGTAAACGCAGACTTGTTAGCAGGTCGTATTGATTACATGATCGCAGACGATATCCCAGCGACAGAATTCTTCAACAGTAACAAAGCAGGCTTAGAATACTACGGCAAAGTGAGTTATGAGCCGATGTTAGGTCAAGGGATTGGTGCCGCAGTGCGTCAAGATGATACTGCGCTAGAACAAAAACTGAGTGGTGCTATTACAGCTTTAGTGAAAAGTGATTATTACGACAAACTTTCAATGCAATATTTTGGAACTAATATTGCGCCGTAACATTTTACTATTAAACGTTGGTTTATCGAATGTTTAATTGATAATCAGAGGCAGGTTGATTGCCTCTGATTATTTCTTTATATAACTAGAATATTTCTGCTCTATATCCTTTTAGCCAACTTCTTGCAATGGTAAGCGCATCATAACTTTCTTTATTCTCAGATTTCCTTTTATTATCAAATAAGGTTTCTCTTACCCAAAGCCCATCTAATAATGCCATTAAACTTTGTGTAGCCATTGAAATGTTATCAATACTGAGTTTTTCTTCCACACTTATATTAGTCAATAGCTCTTCTAATAATGACAGGGTTTCATTATTCACACGATTATAAGTATCTTCCATTTCTTTGGAATCACGGATTAAGCTCCAGAATACAAGCCATGCTTTCAGTAGATCAGGGTCTAGAGCTTCTTCTGAGAAGTTTTCTCGGAAAAAAATGTCCAATTTTTCAGCTGCACTACCAGTACTTATTTGGATTTGCTCTTTCACCGACTGAAGAAAATCAGTGGAGATAACATTGTAAGTTTGAGCGATAAGGTTATAAACGGAACCAAAGTGATGGTTCACTAACCCTTGAGATACATTGGCTTCCTTGGTTATTTTTCGAACAGATAAACCAGAGTATCCTTCAGATATTAAACATCGTAACGCGCTACTGATTAATAATGATTTACGTTCGTCTGGTTCATATCGATCAAATTTTTTTATTTTCATATAATATATTTACTAATCTATTATCTAAAGAATACATTTCATTTAATTATATATTTAATTCTTCGATATTTCTTTTGTTATTTACTATATTTTTTCTTTTTTATATCATCTGAAGTTTATCATCGATCGCATTTTATAATTTTAATCATTTTTAGTTTTAAATATCAATATCTGATCTCATAAACATCAATAGTCAGTAACGTACGGTTTAATTTCCTTTTTATGATGATGTCAGTTAGTCAACTCATTAATAAACAAGGATAAAATGTGCAAACTTTCAAATATTCACTTATGGCTATTTCTTTAATGACCATAATTGGTTGTAAAGATACGACAAGCCCTGACGTTCAGCTTAAAGTTGATAATTCACAAGCGAGTGCCGAAGATTTTGATGTCTTAAAGCATAGAGTTATTCCCGATTTTGTCGCAAGCTCTGAAGCAGCAGCAGCGAAGCAAGGCTCAAGCCTAGCTGTTTTAGCCAACGATTACGCCGCGAGCCTGACTGAATTAGGTGCGTGGGCAGATATCAATTATCGCCAAATTGATCCGCCTGGCTGGCAACCTAGCCTTCATTTGGACCGCTTAGTGATTATTGCCGCTCAATACAATAAGACCCCAACGCCAGAATTGGGTAAAGCAGTTAGTGAGGCGTTGTCTTATTGGCTAGAAGCAAATCCGAAAAGTTGGAACTGGTGGTGGCATGACATCGGTATTCCTAAACGTATTGGTTACAGCGCGGTAATGGCTAAGGATGCCTTAGATAACAGCTTGTTAGAGAGAATTGCTCAATACTTACCAGATACTCCTAACTATTCTCCCAATAACCCAAACAGCCTAATCCCTAAAGCGGCTAACCGTACTGATATTGCGTTAGCAGTGTTAAACAGAGGATTACTCACTGGGGATGCACAAATGGTCGGGAAAGCTATTTCTGATATAGAAGAGACCATCTCGATTGGTACTGTAGAAGGTATTCAACATGATTACTCTTTTCACCAGCATGGGCCTCAGCTATATACCTCTGGTTATGGACCTGTTTGGTTTGGTGCAGCGGCAAAGTGGGCCAGTTTTGTTGATGGTTTACCGTGGCAATTTTCTCCCGAAAAAACAGATGTCCTTGTTTCTTATATGATGGATGGCCAACGTTGGTCTAAGCGTCATGGGCAATGGGATTACAATACGATGAGTCGCGGTATTAGTCGCGTAAAATCGACTGAATACCTGCCTATAAATACGGACAGTTTGCCTGAAAACACTCCTATGGACTTGGTGGCTAAATGGGCTCCTGAACGCGCACAAGAAGCGGAAAATTTCAAACGTCATGAGTATGGGAATTCTGGCTCTGGCTTAAATGGATTTAAGCATTTCTGGCGTAGTGATTATTCTGTGAAATCTGCAGATAGTCACTTGTTCAGCATCGGAATGAATTCACAACGTGTTGAACCTGCTGAAGCTGGAAACGGTGAGAACCTTAAAGGTTTCTGGTTGGGCTTTGGTAGTACCTTCTTACTGCAACGTGGTAACGAATATCATAATATCTTCCCTGTTTGGGACTGGTCGCTAGTGCCCGGTGTTACTGCTCCAGAATATGTAGGGCAACCGGCTGATTGGGGAAGGATAATGCAGCCCGATGTATCGTTTGTCGGTGGTGTATCTAATGGTAAATATGGTGTAACAACCATGGATATGGATATTGAAATTCGACACTCGGAAGTTGCGCATTCTACGCAACCTAACTTTTATCAATTAGGTGAGGGTAAGGGTAGAACGACAGCTAAGAAATCGTGGTTTAGCTTTTCGAAAGAAATTGTCGCTTTAGGAGCTGGCATAAATTCGACTAACTATGAAAACGTGAATACTACTTTGAACCAAGTTTTGTTAAACGGAGAGGTCGTTGTTGATGGCCAAATTATAGAGCAAGGTCAGCGGGTGCTTAACAATAGTCGATGGGTACACCATGATAACGTAGGTTATGTTTTCCCGACCAACTGGAATGGTAAGCTGTCTAACCAAGCACAAATAGGGTCTTGGAAGTCCATTCGAACTACAAACGCTCCTGAAACAATAAGTAAAGATGTGTTCACCTTATCGATAAATCATGGCATTGAACCTGTCGATCAAAGTTACCAGTATATATTGTTGCCAGGATCGAATGCTGAAGAAGTATCCGCATATACATCAGATATTCCTGTAGCTGTTATTTCTAATACTGAACAACTTCAAGCCGTTCGTCACAAAGAGCTCAACGTCACGGGTATTGTCTTCCATAAGGCAGGAGAAATCGCACTAGCTGATGGTATGGTTGTGAAAGCCAATCTTCCGAGCGTAGTGCTGATAGATGAAAGCGGTGAAGCACCTATACTAAGTGTATCAACTCCAGGTCAAAGTTATGCACCACTTGAGTTAACTCTATTATCAAGTAAATACGGTGACGTTACGCACTCAGTTTTGACGCCGGGTAGTAAAGCCGAAACGGGTAAAACCATCACTTTTACATGGAATGAGAAAGTGGATAATTCTCTACTTAATGCTGCGTTGGCAAAGGAGCAGAAAGAGTTAGCAGACCAAACTGAGTTCCAGTTACCTGCTGAAGCTGATTCAGAAATTCAAGATGGGCGTTATGCAGATGAGAATTTCGATATTGTTTCACGTTGGGACTTATATGTTGGTCAAATTGCTGACAAAGAATCTCAAGATGTCAATGCGACCAAAACATCTAAGTCATTGATTAAATTTAATCTTGCTCGACTAACTGAAACGCCAGTTAAAAAAGCAATTTTGAAGCTTCATGTCCGTGATGTTAAGGGAACGGGAGAGCAAATTATCAATGTACTAAAACTGGATAATAGCCAATGGCATGAAAGTCAGGTTACATGGAATGATGTTGATGGTATAGCCTTACCGATTAATCAGTCACTAACAATCAGTGATAAAGACACCAAACAATGGGTAGAACTGGATCTCACCGAACTTGTAGACTCGTCTCGTAAACAAGGTGCTTTAAGCCTAATACTTGAGAGTGCGGGTGATGGGTACGTATCATTTGGTTCAGATGAAACTGAACAAATCCCAATGCTTGATATTGTAAGATAAGAAAATAAAGTGATTTTTATTTTATGGAATAACGGTGGCAAGTTGCCACCGTTTTTATATTTAGTGCTACACATGAAAATATAGGGAAGTTTTAGTTTGTGTAATTCCTAGCCTACCTGCTTTGGATCAAGGTAGGTAGCAAAAAAGGTCATTAAGGTTGTTAAGTTGAAGGAGACAACTTAGATGAACAAATGTGGGCAATGTAGACAGTTCTCTCGAACTGCTGATAATCAAAAAGACTTGTGTGGAGCTTGGGAACAACCCACGACGGCAACACGAGTTGCATGTGATTACTTTATGCCGAAAAAACCGCTTCGCAATCATGAACAGACGGCAAGCCAATCTTAGCTGCATCCTAACAATAGCTGCTACTTCTTAGCTTCCATCTTTTCTAATAATGCTTTCTTAGGCTTAGCTACGATTCCGTAGATGAACGCGACAGGTAGACCTACAGCAAGCAGTAAAATGATGGAGACAACAATAATGAGCGTGATAATAAGTTTCCAAAGAATGTTGTCTAACACATTTATAGAGATACTTGGAATGTGATCTTTTGACGCCTCAAACAGCTTTTCTGTGTTACTGACGAAGTCTGGATACTGAGCAAGAATCTCTAGAATGTCGTTATTAATCGATTCTAAGCTAAGCGCAATTCCTGCCAAAGAATCGTTGACTTGAGGCAGTTCTCGAGCAGTGGTTGGAATGGTTTCGATCATACCATTTACCGAGTTGCTTAATTGAGTCGCGCTGCTAATCATTTCAGATAGTTTTTGCTGATTTTCTGCTGACAGATCTACATCACTTTTCGCCAGATTATCCAGTGAACCAGACAAAGCATTTATTGCATCTGCCAATTGTTTAGTTGCTTCACCAACGGTCGTCAGTTCCACATTCACTGAGTTAACGTTGACATCAACAATAGGGGACTTGTTAGATAGAGGTTCAGCTTTCTGCATCTCGGTTGCTAAAACGGAAGAACTGGAAAGCAATGAAATCATTAACCCTAATTTGAAGAAGACTAAAGGAATCATTTTCGTAGTCATAGCTTTGTCTCTGCGAAGTATAATTCATGCCATTATAGACATGAAACTGAGTACATATTGTCTTTCATATCCGTTCTTCTTGTACTTTAATTGCGACGCAAAACAAAAAGGAGCACTCATAGGCGCTCCTTTTGTTGTATTGATTAACTTGGCTTAACTGATTTTAAACTGACCCACATCATTAGAAAGTTTGCCAACAGATTTACCAACCAATTTCGCTACATCGTTAATTTCATCTGATAAGCTTTGACTAACACGATTCTGCTCGTTCAGGTGCTCAAGGTTAGCACTTAGCTCTTCTGAGACACTGCTCTGTTGTTCGGTGGCCGTGGCTATCTGAGTGGCCATATCGCTAACGATGGTTGCAGAAGATTGAATAGATTCAAACATTTGCTGAATATTCAAAGAGAGTTCAACGTTTTTCTCTACACGGTTTGAACCATCTAAAATTGAACTTACCGCGTCTTTCACACCATTTTGCAATTTGTCGATCATGGTCTGAATTTCTTCTGTCGATTTTTGTGTTTTGCTAGCGAGTGAACGAACTTCATCGGCTACCACCGCAAATCCACGACCTTGTTCTCCTGCACGGGCTGCCTCGATTGCCGCATTTAGTGCAAGCAGGTTTGTTTGCTCTGCAATGTTGCGAATCACTTCGAGCACTGTCGCGATGTTGTTTGATTCATGTGAAAGCTGCTCAATAACTTGATTTGCCTTTTTAATTGAATTGGCTAACTGGCGGATCTCTTGAACGGAGTTTTCGACCACTTTCATACCTTGAGATGTAAGTTCAGCGGTATGGTCTGTTTCGCTGGCGGTGCTTAAGGTACGTTCCGCAACTTCGCGAATAGATACGCTGAACTCATTAACTGCTGCTGCAATTTGCTCAATACTTTTTGTCTGCTCATTGCTGACTTGTTGAGCATTTTCGTGAGTCTTCGCCAACTGTATTGCATTGTTATCCAGCGACGCACTGCTTGACGAAATCTCTGAAATAAGGGTTTGAAGCTTAGCCACAAATTCATCAAATGCAGAAGCTAGCTTGCCCAGTTCGTCGCTGCGTTGAGAGTTAATTCTCTGAGTTAGATCACCATCGCCTTCGCTGATTTCTTTAATGCGTCTGGTGAGATCGTTAACACTATTCACCAAAACCTTTGGTACCACATAGCTTAACGCAGCGGTCAAAATAATGATAAAGGCGACGAACAGCATCATAGAAAACTGCATCGTTGATGTTTCTTCAGAAAATGCGTTTACGTCAGTATTAACTTCAGTATCGAGTTCCTGACTAGCAACATCGTAGAGTTCACGCAAATTTTGGAAATTTTGAGATACCTTTGAGCCAAGTAGAGACTCTGCTTCTTTGGTGTTACCACTGTCTACGAGTTTGAAATATTCGTTGGATGATTGTTCCCACTTTTGAAAGCGATTATCAAAATCTTTCACTTTGGCAATGATTGCGGGGTGGGTGCTCATAAGATTTTTAAACTTCATCATCCGGTCATAGGCTTGCTTCGCATTGTCTTTGAAATCTTGTAAGTCTTCGTTGCCAGGACTGAGCAAATAGTGCAGTTGAGCGACGTAAGCTTGGTATAAGTCTCGGTCTGCGTTTAGAACGAAAGTGACAGAAGGAATGAACTGGTGTCCTAAATTGTCTACACCACTATTAAGTTTTTTGGTTAGTGTTCCATAGCTAACAAATAAAATAATGAGTGAAACAACAGCAATTCCCATTGAAATTGAAAGTTTGGCTCGAATGCTCTTAGTTACTATCCCGAACATAAATCACCTCATGTGATAAAAATTCAAATACAACACTGACGATCTTTTTATTGTTTGTTTTAATTTAATTGAAAAACAAAATAGCTGTAAAGCAATTTGTCTATATGCATCAATACACTAAGGCATGTCGATAAAATGTGAATTTGCGGTAATTTGAAATATCCGCGTTTGAAAACATAGTGTCGTCAGAGGATTGTTCTATCGGTGTTTGACTATTAGTTGTAATTGTCTGAATAGCAACAAAATTAGAGTAATTACGACAATTAGAAAACAGTTTAATTAATAGTTTTTCAAATAAATCATAGTGTTAATGATTGGCTTACAATTTGCCCAGTGAACTTATTTGTTCAAACTTTTGCTTAGAAGGAATCAGTAATGTTAACTCCAGACTCGGATCGTTATATCTCTTTTTGTAATATCGAATGTGACCAAAATGCAGATCTGTTGGTCACTCTTCTTGATAAACATTTAGATGCTGGACACGGCAAAGAGCAGTGGCATAGTTATTTTCGTAATAAACAACAAGAACAGAAAAACATGGGAAGGGACAACCTAAATTTTGTAGGGAATCAATTAAACGTTCTTTATAGTTATTTCGCTGAATGCGACGATAGCGATGCGCTTGACCTTCTCTATAAATTGGAACAAGAGTGTTGCTAGTAAAGCAAATAGTAAAGAAGACCACATAAACTCTGTGATCTTCTTTTTAGATCAAGTCATTAAGCAAGCCTTGATACGTCTACGGCAACGCTAAGCGATTGGGAATCGCCACCGTCGAAAATAACGCCTTGTAATGGCGTCACATCTGCGTAGTCGCGTCCCCAACCTGTGACAATGTGTTGTTCTGTAGGGATCAAATTGTTGGTTGGGTCAAACTCAACCCAGCCTAGTTCGGGTACAAAAATCGCAAACCAAGCGTGAGAAGCATCTGCGCCGATTAATTTCTCTTTCCCTGGAGGCGGTAGGGTTTCGATGTAACCACTCATATAGCGCGCAGGTAGACCCACTGAACGCAAACAGCCAATGGCTAAATGTGCAAAGTCCTGACAGACACCGCGTTTATCTTTCAATACCTCTTCTGCTGGGGTTGTTACGTCAGTTGCTGTTGGATCAAACTTAAATTCGGAGAATATGTGGTGAGTGAATGCTTTTGCAGCGGTAAGAACAGGTTGATTATCTGCAAAAAAGGGCAGAGCGTAATCGCGTAAGGTGTCAGAACACATGATTTGTTCTGAATCTAAACAGTATTCTTTTGCCATTCTCAACGGAGTAGTATCGGCGTTATTGATCAATGAGCGAAGTTCTCCACATGTCAGTGGATGCAGCTCAGTTTTATCAGACCAGATGGGGGTGTTGATATCAAAATAACTCACAACATCGATAGTGAGTTTTTTGTGAGGCTCTTGAATTGAGAAATAGAAAGTAGAATTGCCGAAGTAATCCTTGCCTTCACGCTGGTATATTGGTGTCGGATGTACCTGTATTCGTCGATTAAGACAGCGCTGACGCTCAGTATCTCTCGGTAAAAGGTGCGCCATGTTATAGCACAAAGTTACAGGTGCACTGTATTCATAGGTGGTGGTGTGTCGCACGCGGTACTTCATACGTCCAATTTCCATTTCGGTTTGATCAACTGCTGTGGGCCTGCTGTGTGGTCGAAATACTTGTCACTGATAAGCGAAGTAAATTTCTCTAACTGCTCGGTAATTTTTGCCATCAGTTGTGACAGTTGTAGACGTGTTTCTGTTTCATCGTCTATTTGCGCCAATTGTTCTAAATCGGTGAGTTGAATGTCGGTCAAGGTTTGAATGATCAAACGACTTTCTTGAGTGAGCCCACCCGGAATGTAATTTTGGTGACGAGGTAACACATTGAGGAATTCACGTAGTCGCTCTAACTGATAAACCAGTGCTCTCGGGTTAGTCGTATCGACCATTAACAAATCGAGACCAAAAGCTACTCTTGCACGGGTGCGGTATCTGCGACGGAAGGAGATCAACGCTTCCATACTTAAAAGAACCGATTCCAATACCTGTTGTTGAGGGAGTCCCGACAAAGGTTTAGTCAGTGTTGATTGTAATAGATTTGCTGTTTGCAGTGCGCGTTCGGTTCGGCGTCCAATTTGTTGGAATACCCAATCTTGCCCTCGAAGCATGCTTTCATGGTTCAAACCTGAAAGTGCAAGTAGTGTTGTGACTAAACCATCTAACGATTCTTCAGGAATGGCGGGTAAGCCAAATTCGTAGGCACGATCGACTCTTGCGATATGGTCACGCAGTTCGTTTAATATCACCCGAGTATCAGCAGATAGCATTTCTTTGACTTGTTCACCACAGGCGAGCAAAGACTGTAAGTTAGCTTTAATACTGCCAATGCGGCTTCCATTTGTGACCAAATCTGCCAGTTCTTTATTGGGATTTTCAAACAAGGCTGCATCGCCAGTTGTGAAACCTGGCAAGCAGTGTGTTTGATGGGATATAGCTTCAAGCAAAATGTCGCGGCTTTCTGGAACTAGAGATTCGAGGCCGTTAAGCTGTTTAAACACCGTTCTCATCAATCGCAGGCTAATCTCAGCACGCTCTGCATACCGTCCAAACCAAAACAGGTTCTCAACCACGCGACTAGGCATGCTGGTTTGCTGCGCCACATCGAGCGATTTATCAAATAGCGACTGATGAGAGAGGTCCGGTCCGTTAGATAAAATCCAAGTATCTTTACTACGGGAGCCAGAGAGTTTGGTGACGATGTAATCTTCAGTGGACTCTGCTACGCGAGTTAATCCGCCAGGCATCACTGCGTAGTGATCTCTGTCTGCTACGGTAAATGCTTTCAGTAAACTTGGTCTTGCTTGAATGTGTTGTTCAGACCAAATAGGCAGCATCGAACCGGGTACATAGCTTTGAGCTACATACAGATAAGGACGCTTCTCAATCATCGCGAGGGTTTTTGCTCGGTCGCCGTCTGACAAACAGTGTCCGTAAATGGTGGGTTGGCCCATGGTTCGACAAGCCGGTTTGATAATCAGTTGCCCAAGATTCTCTTTAATATAGCTGAGGCTTTGTTTGTCTCCACACCACCATGTGTTGACTGTTGGAATGAGCAGTTGCTCACCCAATAAATATTGGCAAATTTTCGGTAAAAATGCGTAAAGAGCGGGGGCTTCTAATACGCCACCTCCAAGTGGGTTAGCGAGAATAACATTGCCAGCTCGAGCAACTTCTAACAGACCGGGAACGCCAAGTAGTGAGTCAGCATTAAGTTCAGCTTGATCACAATAGGCATCATCTAAGCGACGTAAAATAACATCCACTTGTGATAAGCCATTGAGCGATTTTAACCAAACTTTACCATTACGTACGGTTAAATCACCACCTTGTACCAGTTGATAGCCAAGGTAGTTAGCCAGATAGGCATGTTCAAAGTATGTACTGCTATATGCACCGGGAGTGAGAACCACGATCAGCGGTGAATCTGCTTTGTGGCTAGCCAGATGTGAAAGAGTATTACGCAGAGTATGGAAGAAAGCCGATAAACGTCTTACGTTACCTTGGCGGAAAATACTCGGCATGACACGCGAAATTACAGTACGATTTTCAAGCGCATAACCAACTCCCGAAGGTGCTTGAGTATGATCACCTATAACTAGATGGTTGCCTTGTGTATCTCGCACTAAATCAACAGAGTGTAAAATTAACTGCTTTTCTCCGGGCATTTTCATACCGTGGCATGCACGTAAAAAACCGGGATGGCTATAAATGATTTCAGACGGGATAATGCCGTCTTTGATCAGGTTCTGTTCATTGTAAATGTCTTTTAAAATAAGGTCATAAAGTGTTGAACGTTGAGCCAAACCTTTTTCAATTTTTTGCCATTCTTGCCAGTGAATCAGATTAGGGATCACATCCAATGCCCAAACATCTGGCGTAAGTGGATCATTTTTTAAGTCATAAGTCGCTCCATCATCGCGTAGAATTCGCTGCGCTCTTTGGTGGCGATCATCCAGACCATCAACATCCAATTTAGTGAGATGTTCAAGTAAAGGTTTCCAGTGAGTGCGCGCTGTGCGTTGCTCATCATAGACTTCATCAAAAGCGTAAGAAGACGCAGGATAAGGACTAGCAAGGACCGATGTTTCCATCGATCCTTGCTCGGTTGAATTCGCCGACTGGTCAGGTCTGGATTGTTGCATCATTTGCTCTTATGACTACCTCACGAAACAGGACGTTAATTATACACATTAGCTTTGATATTCGCGCGAGCCATTTCTTAGGATCGCGCTTCTTTTCCAAAGTGAATACTACCTTGAGTACCGCGCCTTAGCTTCAAAATCACGTTTTCTCAGATCTAAGGTGTTTGGATACTCATGACAGATTTCTTCTCTTGGAGGAGACATAGGTCGTGGTACATCGGTATGTTCATAGAACTGACGTATTGCATTGAACTCTGGTTTAGCTTCTAGTGGACCTTGCGTAAATCCGTGATCCCAGAATCGGTTCACACGACGAGCCTCGGCTTCATTACTGTTCACTGGCAGTGTTTCGTACGTTCGCCCACCAGCATGGCTAACATGATAGGTACATCCGCCAATCGATAAACCATTCCAAGTGTCGATGATGTCAAATACCAGTGGCGCATCGACACCCAGTGTCGGATGCAACGCAGAAGGTGGCGACCAAGCACGGTATCGTACTGCTGCAATGTATTCACCTTTGCGACCCGTAGCGCGCAGAGGCACACTGCGTCCATTACAGGCGAGCAAATAGCGGCCTTCAGTCATACCAGTGAGACGAACTTGCAATCTTTCCACTGAGGAATCCACATATCTCGCGGTTCCTGAATGAGTTATCTCTTCGCCTAACACGTGCCAAGGTTCGATTGCCCAACGCAGCTCCAACTCCATATCATCAATTTGCTGGCGACCGTAATGAGGGAAGCGGAACTCTTCAAAAGGAGCAAGCCATTCTAACTTAAACGGATAGCCGTGACGTTGCAGATCTTCCACCACCTCTTTAATGTCCTGCCAGACGTAGTGTGGCATCATAAATTTGTCGTGTAGGGAAGTGCCCCAACGAATCAAAGGCTTGTGGTAAGGGTTTTTCCAGAACCTCGCCACCAGACAGCGCAATAAAAGCGTTTGAACTAACGACATTCTGGCGTGTGGCGGCATTTCAAACCCACGAAACTCAAGAATGCCAAGACGTCCACTACTACTGCCAGCTGCGTAGAGCTTGTCGATACAAAATTCTGAGCGATGTGTGTTACCTGTAATATCAACCAGTAGGTTACGCATCAGTCGGTCGACGAGCCAAGGTTGATCCACTAAGCCTTCAGGCATGTTTTGGAACGCAATTTCCATTTCGTACAGCGCTTCATCTCTGCCTTCATCAGGGCGAGGAGCTTGGCTGGTTGGGCCAATAAACATCCCTGAAAACAGATAAGACAACCCCGGATGGTGCTGCCAGTAATTAACAAAGCTACGTAACAAATCCGGTTTACGCAGCATTGGGCTGTCAGCAGGTGTGGCTCCACCTAATGTGATGTGGTTACCACCACCTGTGCCTGTGTGTCGACCGTCGAGCATGAACTTCTCTGTACCTAATCGACATAGGTGAGCCTGTTCGTAAAGCGTTTCGGTGTTGTAGACCAGCTCTTTCCAGCTATGAGCCGGATGTATGTTGACCTCGATAACACCCGGGTCAGGCGTGATCAGTAGTTTTTGTAAGCGGTAGTCTTTTGGCGGCTCATAACCTTCAATCACAACTGGCATTGATAGCTCAAGCGCTGTCACTTCAATGAAATGCATCAGAGACACGTAGTGTTCCAAGGAAGTCATTGGTGGCAAAAACAGGTGTAAGCGCCCCTCTCTTGGCTCGATACAAAGCGCTGTATGAATGACGGCTTTAGATATTGTCTGTTTTTGCTCTACCTGAGTTTGATGCTGACCGCTTTGAGTTTGGTTTGCCGATTCGGTAAACGAGTAAACGGGCAGCGCTTCTCTTTGTTCAAACGGGTCACGCTCGGGAACAATCTCTTCCTGACTGATTGGTGGAAGTGAATTGAGAGGCAAACGGAAACCCATCGGGCTATCGCCGGGAATCAAAGTAATGACATCACTGCGCATTGGCCACAGTGAGCTTTGCCACTGACCATTAAAGTAGCTCAGTGGTAGCACATAACCCGTTGACGTATCGAGTCCTCGGGTGAGCAGTTTTGCTAAACGTCTGCGTTCTAAATCGTCTTTAAGAGATGCTTTTTTCGGATTCACTGAATCGGGTAAAGAGCGTTCAAGCCATAAATAGTAGAGCGAATCTTCATAAGCGGGTTGTAGATATTTACTGTCTAGGAAAAGCTGCTGACATAAGGTTTCACCAAAGCGCTGAGCATCTTGCAAGTTGTGTTGATAGTCTTTATCGACACGGGCAAGCAGTTGAGGGTGGCTCCATAACGCTTCACCGTCGGTACGCCAAAAATAGCCCAGCGCCCAACGAGGTAACTCTTCACCCGGATACCATTTGCCCTGACCGTAGTGGAGTAAACCATCTGAGCCAAATTTGTCTTTGAGCTTAAGTAATAAATCTTTGGAGAGACGAAGCTTATCAGCACCCAGAGCGCCAGTGTTCCATTGCTCAGAATCCATATCATCAATAGAGACGAACGTGGGTTCGCCGCCCATGGTTAGGCGAACATCTTCTTCCTCTAAAACTTTATCAACGGCATTCCCTAATGCTTTGATGTTTTCCCACTCATCATCGCTGTAAGGCTTTGTGACACGAGGATCTTCGTGAATACGAATAACCGTGTTGGTGTAGCTAAACTCGCATTCACACTCATCCACCATACCGGTGATCGGCGCGGCAGATGCTGGATCTGCTGTACAGGCTAGGGGAATGTGTCCCTCACCAGCAAACAAGCCACTGGTAGGATCTAAACCCACCCAGCCGGCACCCGGAAGGTAGACTTCGCACCATGCGTGCAGGTCTGTAAAATCTTGCTCAGGGCCTGAAGGACCATCTAAGGCTTTTACATCGGCAGTAAGCTGTACTAAATAGCCGGAAGCAAAGCGAGCCGCTAAACCGAGATTACGCAGCACTTCAATAAGTAGCCAAGCAGTATCGCGGCAAGAGCCTTTTCTAAGCGTAAGTGTCTCTTCGGCACTCTGAATGCCGGGTTCTAAACGAATACCGTATTCAATTTGTTGTGAAAGCTGGCTGTTGAGCTTAGAAAGGAAACTCACAATTGGCGTTTCGCTTCGGTCGACATCTTTAAGCCATGCCGAGAGTAGTGCGTTTGGTTCATCGTGTTTCAAATACGGCGCTAACTCTTCTTCTAGTAGGCTGTCGTATTTGAACGGGTATGTTTCGGCGTACTCTTCAATAAAGAAATCGAAGGGGTTAATCACCGTCATATCGGCGATGACTTCCACTTCAAATTGCAGCTTGCGCATTTTTTCTGGGAACACTAGACGCGCCTGATAGTTGCCAAACGCATCTTGTTGCCAGTTGATGAAGTGCTTTTCAGGTAACACCTTGAGTGAATATCCATGAATGTGCGTGCGCGAGTGTGGTGCCGGTCGAAGGCGCAACACATGCGGAGAAACATTCACATCGCGGTCAAACTCATAAGTTGTTTTATGCAATATCGCTACGCGAATGGTCATGCAGCTTCTCCGTGGCGGAAGTGGAACCAAGTCTCTCGGATCTGGCTATGCAGGTCGATAATGGCTAACTGGACGTCATTGAGATAGTTACTGAATTCGATGTTGAGCTCTTTTGCACTCTCAACGCCTTTGGTGTTATCAAGTAGACGATTAACTTCAACAACCACTTCTTCCGCACTTGGAAGTGCTTCAGCTGCGATTTTGATTTGCGTTAAGCAAAATGTTTGTGAGCGAGGGAAGAACTCATCCATCAGCAAAAATGTCGCCGCATCTTCACCAGTGACCGATGCACGCATTGTTCTGCGATAGTTAAGATAGGCACTCTGCGATTTGAGAACTTTTGACCACAAGACTTGCTCAAGGTGAAGACGCTCCTCTTCACTTGATTGGTTCATTATCGACACTGCAGAATCCAAAATACGAGTATTCATATCTGCGCGCTCTAGGTAGCGACCTAAGATAATAAAGCTCCAGCCTGCATCGCGACGCATCGCGTTGGCAAGAAGCCCAATCACTTTTTGGCAACCTTCAATGATGTCATTCAGGTAGACGTGCCGATCTGAACGGTTGATGCCTAGCTGAATGTGTTTTTTAGCGTAGATGTTTAGCTCGTTGATCTGCTCCCACATCTCCTCTGGGACTACATCGCGAGAGGTACGAATATTTTCACGCACCATATTGAGCGAGGCGAGTAGGGAACTTGGGTTATCCATGTCAGAAAGCAAATATTTCACCACATTACGTTCGCCGTGATCTTTGTATTTGCTGGTGTAATCAATAACGCTGCCGTTGATCTCGATAAGGTTATACCAAGAAATTCGAATGTCTCTTGGTAAGTCATACAGCAGTTCATCGTAAACATTTAATAGGCGAGCAATGTTTTCGACTCGCTCCAAATAACGCGCACTCCAGTAAAGGCGCTCAGCAACTCTTGATAACATTGTTACTCTCCTTTTGACTTAACAATCCATGTGTCTTTACTACCACCGCCTTGTGACGAGTTAACGACAAGGGAGCCTTTCTTCAACGCAACGCGTGTAAGCCCGCCTGTAGTGACATAGATTTTGTTGCTTTGCAAAATGAATGGACGCAAATCCAAATGACGAGGTTCGATACAGTTGGTGTCGACCAAAGTAGGAGCCGTGGAGAGTTTTAGTGTTGGTTGCGCTATGTAATTACGAGGGTTCTTTTGTATTAAGTCTGCAAAAAGAACTCGCTCTTCTTCCGTAGAGTGAGGACCAACAAGCATACCGTAACCACCGGACTCGTTGGCTGGTTTTACTACTAGCTTATCTAGGTTGGCTAACACGTAAGCACGCTGTTCTTCATCTTCACATAGGAAGGTTTCTACGTTCGGTAGAATCGGTTCCTCATCAAGATAATAACGAATCAGGTCGGGTACATAGGCATAAACCACTTTGTCATCAGCAACGCCAGCGCCTGGAGCGTTAGCCAGAGCCACGTTACCCGCTTTCCAAGCTCGCATTAATCCGGGAACGCCAAGCATTGATTCCGGATGGAACACTTCTGGGTCAATAAACCAGTCATCAATACGACGATAAATAACGTCAACGCGTTCTGGTCCGTAGATAGTTTTCATGTAAACACAGTCGTCGGTGTCGACATATAAATCGCCACCTTCAACCAGTTCTACACCCATTTGCTGAGCTAAGAACGCATGTTCGAAATACGCAGAGTTATAGATACCCGGTGTCAAAACGACTATTTCTGGATGCTCAATCGCACGTGGAGAAAGGGCTGCCAGCATATCAAACAGTCTTGACGTGTATGAGTCGACTGGAAGAATATCGTCGTTTTCAAATAGCTCTGGAAGAACGCGTTTGGTGATTGCACGGTTTTCGAGCATATACGATACACCTGAAGGAACACGCAGGTTATCTTCAAGTACATAGAACTGGCCGTCATCTGCGCGCACCAAATCGGTGCCACAAATGTGTGCCCACACACCAAAAGCGGGCGACACCCCGATGCATTCAGGGCGGAAGTTTTTCGATTCCTCGATAATGTGCTTAGGAATAACGCCGTCTTTAATGCACTTTTGATCGTGATAAAGGTCATCAATAAAGCGGTTGAGAGCCGTAAGTCTTTGCTTTAATCCTTTCTCTGCGACCTGCCAGTCTTTGGCATCAATGGTGCGCGGTATGATGTCAAAAGGCCAAGCTCGGTCAATGTTTCCCTCTTCGGTGTAAACCGTGAAACTTATCCCCATTTCCTGAATGGTGGTTTCAGCGGTAAGCCGACGTTTTTCAAGCTCTTCAGCTGGTAATGATTCTAAGTAAGTGAGTAGTTGTGAAGCCGATTGACGAGGCTTTCCTTCGCTATCAATGAGTTCATCAAAGAACATTTCGGAGTTGTAGTTTTTAGTTAATTTATCCATGGTCGTTCCGTCCTTTATGGCAACCAACAGTGAATACGTGATCAGCACTTCCCAGTTATGGTCTGCCTAATCAGAGGTGGTTGCCTTATAACTTCCTGTTAAGGCTTTGTTGAAGTTAACTACTTCTAAACCTGAACCATATGAGATGGTTAGGTATATGGTTGTTTAAGCAAGGAATAAGCCAGAGCGATGAAAGGTGACAAACGTCTTGGAAACAGGTGTTACATCAAAGCCGCTATTCCAAATTGCAAACAGAGAAGTGCAGGCTGTTCAACAACTCGGCACTCCAATAGATAAGCATAGGTGATAAATTATAAATTGATAAAAAATATTGTTTTTAAAGGGAAAAATAGAGGGGGTTATTGTGATTTCTGTGATGCTTGAAAATTCAAAACGCAGGTTTTGCAGATGCAGGCTTTTCTTCTCAGTTCAGGAGGGATTTGTGATAACAGCTCTTCAGGAAAAGTAATTGTGGGATCGTTACACCAACAGGACTTTTTAATATCAAGCACGCCTAGGTTAATGCAGGTATTAGGTTTACCACACAATGGGCAAACCAGAGGATCAGGTTTAAGTTCAGTTATTTTCACAACTAGGTCTCTTTGTCATAATCACTATCAGCTCTTACCGAGAGTTATACACTGAGCTTAGAAAAAATGCATGGTTAAAGTGTTTTTTGGGAATTCTTTCACTAATCTCATTTAGAAAAAGAGCTTTTGGGAATGAAAGATAAAAAGTGTCGCTATATCAGATAACTACTACAGTGATTACGTAATCCTATAGCGAAATTTAATTATAAGGGAAGTGATATGTCTGTTGAAAACGGTAAGCAGGAAGTAACGGTTGTCGATATCAAAATGCCATTTATGTCGATGGTAATTTTTATGGTGAAATTTGCCATTGCTTCAATTCCTGCTTTCATCATATTGAGTGTGATTTTCGCAGTTCTGATGGCAGTGTTCGGCGGAATGTTCCATGGAATGGGAAGATATTAGCGGTAACCTAAAACGGTGAAACCCCGATGTTGGTAGCATCGGGGTTTCGAATTTTTAGATGTATCAGTTGGTAAGGCTGATTTATCTTATATATGCAAAAGGTTGGATTTTATCCAACTAATTCCTTGGTAGGGAATTAGATACGGATGAAGTCCATGTGCTCAACTTTTGGTTTGAACGCGTGACGTTGTACGTCTTGCGGCTTAACCTTAACTTCAGCACCGCCAATCACAAGAACGATACCTTCGTAGAACTCTGGTTTGTCCATTTGGTTCATGATTTCATCGTGGTTTAGAGTGATTGATACAGGCGCAGCCTCACCACCGTAAACGATAGCAGGGAATAGGCCAGCGTGACGTAGGCGGCGGCTCGCACCTTTACCTAGTTCAGTACGTACTACTGCTTCAAATTTCATAGTATTTACTCTCAAAATTAGTAAAAAATAAATGAACAACACAATGCGACCTTGTGTTGTATTAACGTTTGATACACCAAGTATGTCTATCAAAACGAGCGCGGATACTATCATCCAATCAGGGATGTAGCAATAAAAATGTCGTTCTAGCGGTGAATCTTATCTGTATCTATGGCTTTGTTGAACAAGGAATCATCAAGCAGCGGGAACAGGTAAGGTTAAGGTAGCTTTTAATCCGCCAAGTTGCCCTTTCGATAGGGAAAGTTTTCCTCGGTAGCTGTGTGCCATTTCGCTCACGATGTTTAACCCTAAACCTGTGCCCGGAACGGTTTCATCTATGCGAATACCACGTTTGATGGCATGTTCGATATCTTCTTTACTGATACCTGCGCCATCATCTTCTACGCAGATAGCAATGCGTTCTTTGTTTTCTTCCATGCTGTACACACGAATGAGGGAGTTCGCCCATTTGTAACTGTTTTCTAATAAGTTACCGATCATTTCGTCAAAATCGGTGGGTTCAACGGCGACAGTAAGATTTGAATCCAGTTCGTTGACTAAGGTGATTTCACGCTCGGCATACACTTTGTCAAAAGCGATAGAAATGGTATCGACCCTCTCGCTAGGGCTTGTTTTCACTGCCAGTATGTTTGCAGCGCCAGCCATGCGCGCACGACCTAGGTGGTAATCAATGTGCTGTTGAATCAGTTCAATGGGTTTTTGTAGTACTTGCTTGCTCTCTTCATTGAGTGTTGCCACTTCGTTTTTGATCACAGAGAGCGGTGTTTTTAACGCATGAGATAAGTTGCCTGCATGGTTGCGAGCACGCTCTAGCAACTCCTGATAGTGAAATAGCAGAGCATTAAGGTCTTTAACCAGCGGATAGACTTCTTTGGGGTAGTTTTCGCTGAGAGTTGATTGATCTCCTTTGCGCAGTAAAGCGAGCTCTTTTTGCATCTTCCCAAGAGGCCATAATGACCAAGAAATTTGCGCGCTAATCAGAATTAATACACCAGAGAACAACAGCGCAAGAATGATCCAAAGTTGCCCAATCACTTGCGTTAACGTTTCTTGGATAGGGGAGTCATCCATGCCAACAATGATCTGAATAGGACGTGAATATTCCGGCAGATAAATGGTTTGCGTGAGCACCACTAAGTTTTCGTCTTTTGCGCCTTTGTAGATGGTTTTGTGGCTATGCTGCTCTTCGACCAGCGTTTTGTCCCATAAGGAACGAGAACGAATAGCGTGCTCTCCAATCTGCATTGACCAATAGACACCGCTGTAAGGCTGATTAAATCGAGGATCGGACAGACGGCGTGAAAGGCTAAGTCTACCTGTTTTATCTGCTTCTAAATTGGCCGTAATTTCATCCATTGAAAGGCGAAGTTGGCTCTGTGCATCTTCGATGAGATAGTCTTTTACCATTGAAGGAATAAGATAGCCCGCAGCCAGTATCATGGCGCTTAACCAAAGCGTGGCAGCCAACAGTAACCGATTTTTTATACTGAGATGTTTTAACGAAGCTCGTTTTAAGGAATCGTGTTTATTGGGCATGCAATTGATACCCCAAGCCTCTCACGGTTTTGATGACATCTGGCGCCACTTTTTTTCGAATACGTCCAATGAATACTTCTATAGTGTTCGAATCTCGGTCGAAATCCTGTTTATAGATGTGTTCAACTAACTCGGTGCGAGAAATTACTTTATCGGGGTTATGCATGAAATAAGCGATAACTTTATATTCCAAGGCTGTTAGGCTTAGTGGTTGGTCTTTCCAAGTCACCACTGAACTTCGCGTATCCAAACTTAAATTGCCCACTTGCAAAATAGGGGCTGCATTACCAGAAGCTCTGCGTAATTGCGAACGAATTCGCGCTATCAGCTCAACTATTTCAAATGGTTTGGTCAGATAGTCGTCGGCACCTGCATTTAAGCCTTCCACACGTTGGGTAAGTGTGTCGCGAGCGCTGAGTATGATAACTGGAGTATTGATTTGTTGGTCACGCAGACTGTTGAGTACGGAAATACCATCGAGTTTAGGTAAGCCTAAGTCTAAAACAATACAGTCCCATTCTTCGGTGGTTGCTCTATAAAGCGCATCTTCACCATCAAAAGACGCTTCTGGCACCCAGCCAGCATCTTCCAGTGCGGTGGCTATCTGTTCATTTAGTTTTTGGTCGTCTTCAACTACGAGGATCTTCATTGTGCGTCTCTATTTTTTATTACGCTTAGCACGTTTCTGCCTTTGATAGACATTAGCTCAAGAGTGGTTGCATTGTATTCCACACGTATCACTTTATCTTCATGAACTAATTTTAAGTCGTATATCCATTCGTCATCCTCTTCTTCTAACTCAACTTTGATCAGGCGGCCATAGAGCTCGTTATCAATCGCAGCGTAGAGTTCTGAAAACGGTTTGATAAGCCCTTTTTGCACCGCAGCGTAGACTTCATCTTGATCTTCATCGATTTTGACTTGCGTGCCTTCTTTGTAGATATCTTGAATAGGATCATTAAGTATCGGCTGCTCGGCAAAAGCCAAAGAGGCCATACCTAAAGAACAAAAGCTGCCAAGGAGAGCAATCAAAGTAGCGGTATTGAGTTTTGAATTTAGCATGTAAAGCGTCCGTTACGTCATGATTGGTGCAGTATAAATGCCGGTATATGAATAGGATGTGAATCTTGTCATCTTGCGAATCGGAAAACTTACACTAGCTCATCAGCAAATATTTTGTCGCGCATTTTCCAGAAACGACCTGATTTTCTGGCAATGACAAATTGTGGCGGGCGGAAACGATGTTGATTGTCGACGACTTTCGAAGGTGACGCTTCGTCGAATGGTCGATGTCTGTCTGCCAAATGTGGTCGTACAAAGCGTTCTTTAAACACGGCTTTTTGTTTTGGCGTAGTCAGTGCCCAAAATTCGTGTACTTGTGCGTTGTTGTCACCAATGTAGGTCACTCTTAGTTGTGACTTGCCTTTGTCATCTTTATGTACACTCAAATCCATGTTGAGGCATTCAAAGACTAGAGCATCTTTAAGACTCAACGCTTCTTTGAGCTTTTTATCGGGGTCAACCAAGGTGGCATCGCACTCGTGACAGATACGGGCTGCAATATCATTGTCTGCTCCGCATTCGTTACAATACTTGGCTCTGAAACGGTAACCGCAATGTTCGCGTTCGTTGGTTTCTTCATTGGTAAAATAGCCTTGGCATTTACGACCATAGTGTTCGATAAGAAATCCGTTAGCGTCTAGTTTTCCCCAGTAGTTATTGTTGAAACCACAAGCTGGGCAGGGAATGGTTATGATTTCGCTGGTGGAATCGGGTTTTGGGTCGCCCACTTCGGGTTGATACAAATCGTAAGTGTTTCCTGCGTAATCAAGCACCAAACACTCGTCCTTCCCTTGAGATAAACGTAGACCTCGTCCGACGATTTGCTGATACAAGCTCACTGACTCTGTGGGGCGTAAAATTGCAATCAAATCAACATGGGGTGCATCAAAGCCAGTCGTTAGGACAGACACGTTGACCAGATATTTAATTTCACGCATCTTGAAGCCATTAATAATTCGGTCTCGTTCTGGAGATGGCGTATCGCCTATTACTAATGCGGAATGTTCTTCAGGTAGTAATCCCATGATTTCTTGGGCATGACGAACCGTGGCAGCAAATATCATTACACCTTGTTTGTCTTTGGATAGCTCAACGATTTGAGAAACAATCTGGGGTGTTGCACGTTTAGATTGTTCAATCACTAAATCCAGTTCAGATTCTTTGTACCGCCCAGTATTTGCAGGCTTGAGCTGTGAGAAGTCATAACTGAGTACTGGAGCATCAATTAAGCGTGCGTGAGTTAGGAAGCCTTCATCCAGCAGATATTGAATCGGGAGTTCGAAAATGCAGTCGCGAAAGAAACGAGGCTCTTCGCTGCGGACTAATCCTCGAGTGTGATATTGATAAATCCAACCCATCCCCAAGCGATAAGGCGTAGCCGTTAAGCCAAGCACTTTCATGCCAGGATTGAGTTCAAGAAGATGTGAAATCACTTTTTGATAACTGCTGTCTTTATCATCAGGAACGCGGTGACATTCATCAATAACCAACAAGGAAAACTGGTTTTTAAATGCGTCTAAGTTACGCACAACCGATTGTACTGATGCGAAGACGACTTGCTGATTTGTCTCTTTACGCCCTAAGCCCGCAGAGAATACAGCGCCAGTTAAACCGTAGCTTTCATACTTTGCGTGGTTCTGTTCAACCAACTCTTTGACATGAGCAAGTACCAACACGCGACCTTTAGCCAGTCTTGCCAGTTCGGCAATGACCAAACTTTTCCCTGCACCCGTTGGTAGCACGATGACTGCGGGAGTCGAGTGTTTGCGAAAGTAGTGAATAACCGCTTTTACTGAGTCAGCTTGATATGGGCGAAGTGTGTACATGCAATAGGACGAATAATTCTGTGAAATAGCTCAACTATTTTGAGTGAGATGCGTATAATACCCGACTTCAAGCAGATGAGGTATTCATGCGTTTAGATAAATTTTTGTGTGACGCGCTAGGCACAACGCGTAAAGAGTCGACTCAAATCCTGAAAAGTGGCGAAGTTACTGTTGATGGTGAAGTTCAGAAGGTTGGTTCATTTAAGGTTACTGAACAATCGGACGTTGAGTGGCAAGGGCGTGAAATCAGAATCAGTGGCCCGCGTTATATCATGCTTAACAAGCCGCAGGGTTTTGTTTGCTCGCACGAAGATGGTTTTAATCAAACTGCATTTGTTTTGCTTGATGAAGTGAACATGAGCGATTTGCATTTTGCAGGTCGATTAGACGTTGATACCACAGGTTTAGTGCTTATTACCGATGACGGTCAGTGGTCTCACCGTATCACTTCACCGAAACATAAATGCGACAAAATTTATCGTGTTTGGCTTGCAGACCCTATTGAGCCGAATTACGAAGAAAAATTTGCAACAGGCATTGAACTGCGCAATGAACGTGAGCTAACACTTCCTGCACAAATGGAAGTGATCGATGAACAGCAAGTCCTTCTGACGATTCACGAAGGTAAGTATCACCAAGTGAAACGAATGTTTGCCGCGCTAGGCAACAAAGTTGTCGGTCTTCATCGTGAACGAGTGGGCAATATCATTCTTGATGACACATTAGAGCCAGGTGAATACCGATACCTTACGGAAGAAGAAGTCGCTTCGATTTGGAAGTAATGACTCTCGCTGGTTTCTACCCATAAAGCTTTAGGAAACTCCTTGTTTCCAAAAAAGAATTCGCATTCTGATACAGTTCTCATAGCTTGGGCGTATTGTCCTTTCTTTAAGCTATTATTAAGTGCATCACGTAGGTGATGCACTTGTTTTACATTCGACCGGAGATTTATGACTTCGAATACTACGACTTCTGCCAACGACGCCACTAAGATGAGCTTTATAATGTTTATCGTGTTGGGTGCAATTGGTGCCTTGACACCGCTGGCTATTGATATGTATTTGCCAGCAATGCCTGCTATTGCAAGAGATTTAGGTGTAAGCGCGGGTTCAGTACAAATTACGCTTACCGCTTATACCGCCGGTTTTGCTATTGGTCAGCTTTTGCATGGTCCGTTGGCGGATAGCTATGGTCGTAGACCAGTTATGCTGGTGGGTATTGCGTTATTTGCAATTGCGTCAGTTGTTAGCGCAACTACTAACGGTATTGATGCATTAACTTATGTTCGTGCAGCTCAAGGGTTTGCTGGCGCAGCGGCGGCGGTGGTGATTCAGGCGGTTGTTCGTGACATGTTCGATCGTGAAGATTTCGCCCGTGCGATGTCGTTTGTGACTTTGGTTATCACTCTTGCGCCGCTTGCTGCGCCGATGATTGGTGGTCACTTAGCTGTGTGGTTTGGTTGGCGCTCTATTTTCTGGGTACTAGCAATTTTCGCAGTGATCGTCATCTTGATGGTTTTCTGGAAAATTCCAGAAACGCTCTCTGCGGAAAACCGTCAACCGCTGCATATTCGCAGCACGATTCGTAACTATGCTCAGTTGTGTCGCTCTGGCTTTGCAATGGGTTTGATTTTCGCCGGCGCATTTTCATTTGCAGGCATGTTTGCATTCCTGACGGCTGGTTCATTCGTTTATATCGACTTGTATGGCGTTAGCCCTAGTGCGTTCGGTTATCTGTTTGGTCTTAACATTGTGGCCATGATTGCTATGACTAGTATCAATGGTCGCTTCGTTAAGAAAGTGGGGTCTCATGCGATGCTGCGCTTTGGCTTGTTTATCCAACTAATGGCGGGCTTTGGCTTGTTCATCGGCTGGCTATTGGGCTGGGGATTGTGGGGCACAGTGCCATTTGTGGTGATGTTCGTTGGTACGATTTCAACCATCGGCAGTAACTCGATGGCGCTATTGTTAAGTCGCTATCCAAGAATGGCGGGGACAGCCGCTTCTTTGGCGGGAACGCTGAGATTTGGAACAGGATCTGTGGTTGGTATGGTTGTCGCAGCAATGCCTAGCGACGTTGTCTGGCCGATGATTTTAGTGATGTCAGCCTGTTCGGTATTTTCAGCAACCTTCTATTGGACATTAGGAAGAAAAGCATAGTGTCAGCTTATTATTTAGAAATTCAAAATGTAGTTAACTCAGCGCTGGGCGAACTGGCAGCTGAACATGAGTCTGGGAAACTGGTCAACGCACCAGTGGCAAATAACCATTTCTTGGTTCATTGGGTATCTAAAGCAATTAAAGCGCAGCGTTTTGACCGTTGTGTTGTACCTGATCTAACTCGTTGGCTAAAAGCTGGGCGTTCGAAAGGTAATCAGTCTGAGTTGCTGTTTACTTTTAAACGTATCTCTGCGTTTTATAAAATTTTTTTTGAAGGTGATGTCGACAACGTGATTACCGACAAAAAAGTTGAAGCATTTTTAGATCAGATGGAACAGGCTGATTGGGAGGTTTCCACTTCAGAACCTCTGGTTGGTGCCGGTAAAGTACAGATATTTACTGATGGGCAAAACTCACTGGCGCTGTGTTCAGAGCAGTGTGAATCAAGCTTTGATGGTGATTTAATGGTGAAGCCAATGAACTGGTTTGTTCGTGGTAACCATGCTCAGTTTGTTGAGATGGCAAGTGCAGCCGGATTTATGGTTCATAAGCAAACAGACTATAAATCGAATGTGAAATATCACGGTGAATATCTGGTATTTCCTGCTAATCAGGGTAAGCAACTGGCTGAGATTCCGTTTTCATTTAAAGCGGATTAATTGCAAATATTCGAGTACAAAAAGGCTCTGTGAACGTTCACAGAGCCTTTTTGTTTATATGTCCTAATGTGGGAAAACTTCCTGATCAGTGAATGCGCGTTTGCGTTTGACGCCCATTCGCTGCTCGCCGATGCTCAGTCTGATCATATTTTTTATCTAGGATGGTATTATCTATTCGCTTTTGCCTTCTTGACGATGGCTTTCACCATGCCATTAAAGATAAACAGATGTGCGGGCATCATGGCAAACCAGTACATTAACCCCAAAAAACCTTTTGGATGCCACCATGCGGTAACGTTCAATTCGCGCTTATCACCATGATCTTTAATAGTGAACTCCAATCGCCCTAATCCCGGTCCTTTCATGCCAAAAAACAGCGACAAAAACTCATTGGATTCGCAACGAATGACTTTCCAAGAATCGATATAGTCCCCGACTTTAAGCTCTGGACCTGCAGGGCTACGGCGAACTGGACGCCCACCACCGAAGAAAATATCTAACCATTCACGAGTGCGCCATAGAATATTGGCAAAAAAATAACCTTCTTCTCTACTACCAATCGTTTTGATGATGTCCCACAGTTCGCAACTGGATAATTGTGTTTCTATGCTTGCACCCGCTTGTTTTGGGTAATAACCAAAGCCTGGTTGCCACCTTTTTAGTGCGTTAGGCTCAAAGCCCCATACTTTGCTGCGAACAAATGTGCCCTCGTGTTCGATGGTGCTTTTGACTGCATTACGGTAGGAAACCAACGTCTGAGGATAGCGAGTTGTTAGTTCATCAGAATCAGCAATATAGTCATGTTCTAAGCCAGCAAGGAGAGCTCGTCCAATACTCGACGGAACAGATGTCACTACGCCTAACCAGTAAGACGCCATTTGTGGGGTTAGCAATGATGTTGACCAGAGACGGAAAGGTTTGTTTGCCAATTCACAAATCACACGAAACTGTTCGCGATAGGAGAGTGTATCAGGACCTCCAGCTTGGAAGAGTTGGTGATCAGTCGGCGACTCTTTTGCTAACTGGAGTAAGTAATGATTCAAGTTTTCCAGCGCAATTGGGTTGGCTCTGGAATCAACCCATTTGGGCGTGATTAACATTGGCAAGTTGTAGACAAAATCACGCATGATTTCAAAAGCCGCTGAACCGGGGCCTATGATTACGCCGGCTCTAAGCTCCGTAATGGGCACTTGGCTTTTTCGTAGGATTTGACCTGTTTGCTGACGCGCTTTCAAATGTTCGGAATTGCCAGTTTGTGGCTGTAGTGCACTCAAATAAATCACGTGCTTTACCTGACTGTTATCCAAAGCCAGTTTGAAATTGTTGGCGAGTGAAAGTTCGTATTCAGCAAAATCATGACCTTGTGCCATGCCGTGAACTAAAAAGAATACCAAATCAAACTGAGGCACCGAACTCATGGTTGCCTGTTTATCTGCCAGATCGAGATAGGTAATAGTTAACCTTGGATGAGGTGTAACTCGTGCTTGCAGATAATCAATATGACGGGCTGCGGCGGTGACTTCATAACCTTCATCGAGCAAGAGTGGTAATAGTTGGGAACCAACATACCCAGAAGCTCCCAGCACAAGTACTTTTTTCATTTTTTACCTTTGCTTTATGATGGTTAGGTTATGAACGAGTGAGTATAATAGCTGCTTACTTTTTCTCTTTCTATCAATCCTTTGTCTTTAGGGGTGTCGTTTGTCTTTGTTGTCCCAAGTTTTACTCCATACAAAAGGAGATTTCTTCCGTCGTTTGGTCGCAATAGCACTACCGATCAGCTTACAGACGCTGCTACTTTCTAGTCGAGGATTGGTTGATGTATTGATGCTTGGCCAATTAGGTGAATCTGAAATTGCAGCGGTTGGTGTCGCAGCGAGAGCTACCTTTGTCTCAACAATTATGCTTATTGGTATTTCAGCTGGTGGTGCGCTACTTTCTGCTCAGTTTTGGGGGGCAGGTGATAGAGACGGAGTTCGGGGAACTACAGCATTAACGTGGTTAATGTCGATGATATTTGCCTTTTTTACCGTAGTTCTATTCGTCATCTATCCACATGACATCATGGCATTGACTACCGATTCTGAAGTCGTTAACGATCTTGGTAGTCAATATTTGGTGATCACCTCATTAAGTATGTTTGCCATCTCTTGTGTAAACAGTATGGCGATAGGTCTTCGTGCAATGCATAAACCGGGGATCAGTACCTTCTTTAGTGCCATTGGTATTGCCTCAAATGTTGTGTTCAACTGGATTTTGATTTTCGGTAAGTTAGGATTTCCGGCTTTAGGGATTAAGGGCGCTGCTATCGCCACTGTGATAAGTGGCGTGATTGAAGTCGCATGTCTGTACAGTTATCTCTACAGCCGTAATCACTTACTTGCGTTCCGAATTACCGATATCATAAAAGTATTGGAACTGAGCAATGTGGCCCGCTTTTTAAAACTGTCTCTACCAACTACGTTTAACTTCCTTGCTTGGTCGGGTGGTTTATTTGCTTATCATGCAATCATGGGACAATCGGGAGTGCAAGGGCTTGCTGCACTTTCGGTAATGACGCCAGTAGAATCTATTTCACTAAGTTTGTTGATTGGTTTGTCGAATGCTGCAGCAGTATTGATAGGTAACCAACTTGGCGCACGTAATTATGAAGCAGTTTATTATCAAGCTATTGGTGTAATTGTTGCCAACTTTATTACCGCAATTTTTATGTCTGGGATGCTGTATTTGCTGCAAATACCGATTCTAAATTCGTTTAGTGCTCTAACGGAAGAAACCCGGGCATTGGTTGAAAAATTCATGCTGATTTTGAGCTTGGGCATTGTACTACGTTCAGTTCCTATGATTGCGATTGTCGGAGTATTACGTGCGGGTGGGGATGTGAAATTCTGTCTGGGTCAGGATCTTATCGCTCAGTGGGTAATTGGTATTCCACTTGCTGCTTTTGCCGCACTTTATCTCAATGCTAGCCCTGAATGGATCTACTTGTTGTTTTTAAGTGAGGAAGCCGTTAAGTGGGTGGGGTGCTATTTCCGTGTAAGAAGTAAGAAGTGGATGCGCAATCTAATCGGAAGTTGAATTTTGTCTACCGAGTTGCTGCATTTTGCAACAACTCGATGCCAGTACGCAGCAAAATACTTCCTACTGAAAGGGAATTAGTGTAGATTCTCTCTCCAATTTTAGTCGACGGTGATGATTGATGTTACAGCTGGTAAACCTGAGCAAAGGATATGTAGATGGTGGTGAATTCCATCCTGTGTTGCAGGGCGCTGAACTGACGATTAATCAAGGCGATCAACTGGCTCTTATGGGAGAAAGTGGCTCTGGTAAGAGTACGCTTTTGAATCTTATTGCTGGCTTAGATGTAGTGGACTCTGGTGAGATTTGGTTCCCAGACTTTTCTATGCACAACACGTCTGAATTCCAAAGAACGGCATACCGTCGTAACAATATTGGTCATATTTTCCAGCAATTTAATCTTCTTCCTACGTTGAATATCGCGGATAACATTCGTTTTTGTCGCCAGCTAAAAGGCTTACCTGAAGATACTGGTTTATGGCGTCAGATTATTTCAGCATTAGATTTAATGCCTTTACTTGGTCGTTATCCTGAAGAAGCTTCGGGTGGTCAACAACAAAGAGCTGCAATTGCGCGAGCTTTATATATGGAACCCAAAATCTTGCTTGCCGACGAACCTACCGGTAGTTTAGATGAGCGTAATGCTGAAGCGGTAATGCGGTTGCTAACCACACTGGCAAGACAGTTAAAATGTACACTTTTCCTTGTTACTCACAGTGAAAAAGTTGCTCAGCATATGGACGGATGTATTCGCCTCCAAGGAGGACACCTCCATGTTATGGCCCGTAGTTAAAGCGCTACTTGGTCACTATCGTCGCTATCCTCTACAGATCATTCTTGTCTGGTTTGGTCTTACACTTGGTGTTTCTCTCCTTGTTGGTGTCACTGCAATTAACCAACACGCTCGTCAAAGTTATGAAAGTGGTGAAAAGCTTTTTGCTAACCCTTTGCCATATCGTATCCGTACCAAACACGTAGCCAACAAAATTCCGCAAGGCTTTTATATCCAGCTACGTCGTGATGGTTTTCATCAATGCGTTCCATTCGACAGCTATCGCTTTACTACTCAGCTAGGTACAGATGTCACTCTGCTCGGCATCGATCCTGTTGCTCTTGTTCCTGTTATGGGACAAAAAACGCTAAATGACATCAAAGCACTAAGACTGATGCAACCACCATATCCTGTCATGGTTGGGCAAGAACTTGCAGATCACCAAGGCTGGGAAGATGGAGATATGATTCAACTGCACGACGGTGCTCAACTTGGCCCGTTAGTCGTTGATCGCAAAGGTATGGTAAGTGGTACTCGTCTCATCGCTGATATGTCTTTAGTTCGTCAGTTGAAGAAAAGCTCCGGTTTTTCTGTGATTGCTTGTGGTCCAATGCCAGAAGACAAGCTTGAAAAACTGGCAAGCAGTCTGCCAAATGGCATGATTTTGGTGCGAAGTACGCGTTCAGAATTGGAATCGTTAACCAAAGCATTTCATATGAATTTAACAGCAATGGGGATGCTTTCGTTCTTGGTCGGACTATTTATTTTCTACCAAGCTATGTCTTTGTCTCTCATTCAGCGTCAACGTTTGGTAGGTATGTTACGTCAAACGGGGGTTAATGGATGGCAGTTAGCTCAAGCTTTGATGATCGAGCTAATGGGGTTAATCATCGTTAGTTGGATTTGTGGTAATGGCTTAGGACTATTATTGGCAAATAAACTCATCCCGTCGGTATCCGTGAGTCTTGCTGACTTATACAACGCCGATGTTGGTTTATCGATTGATTGGGATTGGGAGTGGAGTAGTTACAGTTTCCTTATGGCGGTATGTGGTGCCTTTGCATCTTGCGCATGGCCTTTGATTCGCTTACTTAAATCCCAACCGATTCGTTTGAGCACGCGTCTTTCCCTTGCAAGATTCGCTGGCTCGGAATTCAGTATTCAAGCCTTTATTGGTGGAACTTTGGCTGTCGCTGCTATCGCTATCTACCAAGCACCCAAAACACAATCATCAGGTTATACCATTATTGCTTTAATGCTGGTGAGTGCTGCTCTGTTTACTCCTTTTGTTATTTGGAAGTTGTTTAACAGCTTTTCATACAGTCTACGTTGGGTTAAAGCTCGCTGGTTCTTTGCCGATGCTGCCGCGAGTATGAGCTACCGTGGTGTCGCAACGATGGCATTTATGATTGCGATGGCTGCTAATATCGGTGTTGTTACTATGGTGGGAAGCTTCCGCGACACCACTGATAAGTGGCTTAATCAACGCTTAGCCGCTGACATGTATCTGTATCCGACCAATAGCTCCGCTTCTATGATCAGCGGCTGGTTAACTAATCAAACTGATGTGAAAGACGTATGGTGGAGATGGGAACGAGAGTTTCCTTCTAATAAAGGGACGCTACAAGTGGTCAGTACAGGAGAGACAGAATCGGAGTCTAACTCACTGACAGTTAAACTCGGTATTCCTAACTACTGGTATTATCTGCACCATTCAAAAGGCATCATGATCAGTGAATCGATGGCTATCAAACTGAACTTGAAACCGGGCGACAAAGTTGATTTATCTGAACCATTAGGTCTTGATTGGCAGGTTGTGGGTATTTACTACGATTATGGTAACCCGTACAACCAAATATTAATGTCCCATGCTAACTGGCTGAACGCATTTGCTGGTACTGGTGATGTAGCTTTGGCTGTGGTTCTCAACAAAGATGCCGATGGTGAGAAACTAACTAAGCGTCTTAATTCCGTTTTTCATCTTGATGCAGAACGAGTTTATGATAACAGTACCATCCACAGGCAAGCTATGCGTGTTTTTGATCGAACATTTGTTATCGCCGATACATTAGGAAACATCACTTTGTTGATTGCAGTGTGTGGTATTTTCTTCGCAACATTAGCCGGTGAATTATCTCGCCAGAAGCATACTGCGTTATTACGCTGTTTAGGTGTATCAGGTAAAGAGTTAGTTGCCCTTGGAGCATTACAGCTGTTTGTATTTGGTCTGATATCAATGTTAATTGCAATGCCGTTAGGGTTAGCTCTTGCAAAACTCGTGATTGATGTTGTTATTCGACAATCGTTTGGATGGAGCATGGAGCTACAATTGATGCCAATGGCGTACTTGAAAACAGCCATTCTTTCAATGCTTACACTGATTATAGCTGGAGCGTTGCCAATTATTCGCTTAGTTCGTAAAGCACCAATGAAGTCACTGAGGGATGCGCTGTAATGAAAGTAAGGGTAAGCCTGAAATATTTAGTAGGTTTCTTAGTTTTTGCAGCATTGTTTTCTGTGGCTAGTATCGTCTTGCGAAGCTACCAATTTGAAGAAGATGTGGTATTAGATGATCAGTTGAATTCAATTTTGTCATCAGATACTAAGTACGCTTTTACTCCTGTCCTGCCGAAAAATCCTGTTAACTTACCTGAAGACTTTTCTTTTCATCCGCAATATCAGCATGAGTGGTTGCACTTTTTTGCTAATGTACGAGATAAGAAAGGTCATAGTTACGCCATTCAATGGAGTTACTTTCGTTTCGCCCATGATTTAAGGAATGAAGAACTAGGTTGGTTAAATTCCCAGATCTATTTTTCTTATATCGTGATATCTAATGAGAGAAAGGTTTGGCGTGAACAACGTGTAGCTCGTGGTGGAATCGGACAAGCTGGTATGCATGCTATGCCACTACGTATGTGGATAGATGATTGGTCATGGAGATCATTAGGTAAAAACCCGTTCCCAGGTCATCTCGATGTGAAAACAGATACGTTCAGTGTATCGCTCTATAGTGATATCAAAGGTCCGTATGTGTTACCCGGAGATAATGGGTATCAACGAAAACACGCGATAGACCCAATTGCGACGTATAATTTGCAAGCGCCGTTTATTGATATTTATGGCCAGTTTAAGCTGACTAAAGACAGCGACCCAATTGCCTTTGAAGGAACTGCTTTCATGAGCAAAGAGTGGGGCAGTGGCTTGATGACAGACAAACAGCTAGGTTGGGATAAGTTTGTATTAAAGCTTGATAGCACAACGACATTATCTGTGAATCGTTACCGACACGATAAAGATTTGCCATTCCTATTCGGTACTCTAGCGACTGCTGATGAAACCGTGGAGCTAAAAACTGATGACATGGTAATAGTGCCACTCAATAAAATTGTGCTTGAAGGTGGGAAAGTTTTACCACTGGAATGGCGAATCACAATACCTAAATACGGTATTGATTTAAAAACCTCGGCAGTGAATAAGCAATTATGGTTGCCTTTTATTGTGCCTTATTGGGAAGGAGCGATTCATTCCACTGGTACGCATATCGCCGAAGGTTATATGCAGTTAGCAGGGTACTGATTTTTAACGTTTATTAAGAAGAAAAAGGAGCAAATGCTCCTTTTTTCTTATCTAAGAGTTAGATATTTCATTTCCTAATATTGTTGGCTCGATTAATTCTTTTCTATACTTATCAAATAGCAATTAATGCGGAATATTCATGCTAAATGTTAATTTTATTCGGAAAAACCGATGTTTCAAGTCACTACAAGCGATTATTCAAGAATGTTCTAAAGCACTAAACTCCTATGCATCTGTTCGAAATCATTTATCGACATAACGAAATAATAAGGACGATATAATGACTGATATCATTCGCGACTTTTTAAAAATGGAGTCTGCTGGTGGCATTATTTTGGTAATTGCAGCAGCTATCGCTATGGTAATTGCCAACTCACCGCTAAATGAGTTTTACCAAGCGGGGCTGCACACATACATTTTGGGTATGTCTGTTTCACACTGGATTAATGATGGCTTGATGGCTATTTTCTTCCTGTTGATCGGTCTTGAAGTAAAACGAGAGCTACTTGAAGGTGCTCTAAAATCGCGTGAAACCGCTATTTTCCCAGCTATTGCAGCTGTGGGCGGCATGCTTGCACCAGCTCTGATTTATGTGCTGTTTAATATTTCAAACGAAACTGCGATTCAAGGTTGGGCTATACCGGCTGCAACGGATATTGCATTTGCTTTAGGTATCATGGCGCTACTTGGTAGTCGTGTGCCAATTAGCTTGAAAGTGTTCCTACTAGCATTGGCAATCATTGATGACTTAGGTGTGGTTGTGATTATTGCTTTGTTCTACAGCGGTGATCTTTCAACAATGGCATTAGCAGTTGGCTTCTTAATGACGGCGATACTGTTTGTCATGAATGCAAAGCACGTGACCAAGATTAGTGCTTACCTGATTGTTGGTTTCATTCTTTGGGTCGCTGTATTGAAATCTGGTGTGCACGCGACGCTTGCGGGTGTGGTAATTGGTTTCTCTATTCCACTTAAAGGCAAAGACAAAGAGCATTCACCGCTTAAGCATTTAGAACATGGCCTTCACTCATATGTAGCCTTTGGTATTCTGCCTTTGTTTGCATTTGCTAACGCAGGTATATCTCTAGAAGGCGTTTCAATGAGCGGCTTGACCCAAGCTCTGCCACTTGGTGTAGCGTTAGGTCTGTTTATTGGTAAGCCTCTAGGTATCTTTACCTTTAGCTGGGCGGCGGTGAAACTGGGCGTGGCTAAGTTACCGGAAGGTGTCGGTATGAAGCATATCTTTGCCGTGTCTGTACTGTGTGGTATTGGTTTTACGATGTCGATCTTTATTTCATCACTCGCGTTTGGTGTTGATTTTGTCGATTTTGATACTTATGCGCGATTAGGTATCCTGATGGGCTCGACGATGGCCGCAGTAGCCGGGTACGTCTTACTAAGTGCTTCTTTACCTAAGAAAAAAATGTAAACGAATCAGAAGGGTATTCTCAAAATTGAAAGCCTCTCGGCAAAGTGCTCGAGAGGCTTTTTGTTTTACTAACAATGCTGATTGAAGTGTTTGATGTTTTATCGTTTATGCAAAGTAGAGAAAATAGTCCACTCTTCAACAACCTTTTCTTTTAAACCAACCACAGTTGCTGTGACTTTGCGGTTGAGTGCATGGTCTGCTGGGGTGTCGCCTAAGCTTTCTAATCGACTTTCACCAAAGCCTACAATTGTCACGCGTTCAGGGGGGATCGCGTAAGAAAGTAGCTTTTTCTCAACTTCTTCAGCCCTCTTCTTTGATAACTCTAAATTATACTCATCTGTGCCTACTTTGCTGGTGTAACCTTGAATCTCAATAGATGCAGATTTGTAAATCTTTAAAAAATCAGCCATTGTTTGAATTTGGTTTGAAAAAATGGGGTTAATCTCATAGGAATCATTGGCAAACAAAATTCGTAGTTGACGTACGTCTTGCTCCCGTCTGACTTCACCGCAGCCTTGATTGTCAACATCCGAGCCAAATGGTGTGCTAGGACATACATCCCTCCCGTTTATCACACCATCTTCGTCGTCATCTTGCAAATCGGCAATTTGGTTTGCTGTAGGTGCAACCTTATATGGAAATTCTTCTGCGCTGAATATTGGATATGAGTAGGTAATCCAAGTAAATATTACTAAAGGCAAGATGTTATTCTTCATAATCAATAATCCACTTCGCTGGTCCATTCTTTAGGGATATCAACCAAAAGAGCGTCAATTAGAACACCTATTGCATTCATGACGCGATATTTTGCGAACTGCTCATCATAATGAGCGTCGAGATATTCTTTACGCGCTTCGAACAATTCATTTTCTGTGTTTAGTACATCAAGTAAAGTTCGCTGACCGATGCCGTATTGTTTTTCATAGGCGATGACGGTTTTTGACGATGAATCCACATGGTCTGAGAGGAAGTTTTTTTGTTGAAGCGTTAAATCTAGTGCGCTCCAAGATAACCTTAAGCTTTCTTCTATCTGGCGATAAGCATTCTCTTGTAGATCCTTTGCCTTGTTCAATTGGAAAGCTGAACTTTCACTGTTATCACTATCACTGCCACCGTTATACAAGTTGTATTTCATGCGTAACATTGCAACTGTTTCATCTGCTCTGCCTTCGTAACCGCCCGCGTCCTCTCGCCATGTTTGGCGAGCTTCTATAGAAAAAGTAGGGTAGTAGGGCGCTTTAGATTGCTTGTATTGATACCTTGCAGCATCTACGTCTGCCTTGGCGATTTTAATCACAGGATGCTTATTAAATGCCAATACTAATGCGTCGGCTAACGATAGTGGAATTTTGGATTCGTCAGCACGAGGGTATATTAATCCCAGCGGTTCTTGACCAACTAGACGGCGAAATTGGGTGTGAGCATCAAACAGATTGTTTTGTGCCGCAAGTAAGTTACCTTGCGCTTTTGCAATTCGAGCTTCTACTTGAGTCAAATCTGCAGTAGAGCCTACGCCGGAATCCACTCTCTTCTTTATGTCTCGATAAATATCAATGTGGACAGATAAGTTGCTTTCCGATAGCGCTAGAATTTCCGTAGCTTTCACCGCATTTAGGTAAGTATCAGTAACTTGAAGGGCCAAATTTGACGCATTGTCTAACAGTTGCAACCTAGTGGATTCAGCTTCAGCAGCGGTTCGATCCATATCATTTAGAGTGCCATTACCATCCCATAGCAATTGGTTTAGGATGATACTTGCCTCTTTGCGTGTTAAATCTGTATCTTCACGTCCGGTTGTAGATGCAGGGCGAATACCTTCGTAGCCAATACCAGCGTCTAAGTCGATAGTCGGTAGATATTTCCCCCGAGAAGCTTTGCTGTTGTTGATCGTACTGACGTATTCGTTATAGCTAGCTTTAATTTCTGGATTGCTTGCCAACGCAATAGCGACTGCTTGTTCTAATGTTTGCGCAAACGCAGAACCGGATAGTAGTAAAAGATAACCGGTTAATAATGAAAGGTGCCGTTTCAATATGAAGCTCCTCAACTACTTCATTTAGATAGTGCTAGAAATTTATGTTTCATGCTTTAGTTTATTTTAGCTTAGTGTATAAATTGGAATATTGAGAGTTTAGTTCAAAAAAATCCCAAAGATTTCATTTGTTATACATTGATATATGTAATGTTTTTGTGATTGATATCGTACTAAATGAGTTGTAAGCCTCTGCTTATTGAAATCAATAAATAATGCATATTGACTCATTATTATGTGTTTGATTTGTAATTAAGATCGTTCATTTAACGCGATTTCATATTGCAAAATGCACCTGTTTTGTGTTAATTTCCGCCGCAATCTCAGACAGAGTTTCTGAGGGATACGCGTAATGACCATTCAGGCTGATTGTGACATTACGTAAGGTAGGTATCAGTAAGTCCTTTTACTGATAGACGGGATACTCTTGCTGTGGTAACAGCATGTGAATGGGATACCCAACATTGATTTCATTTAAACTACAACCACTAATCAGCTTTGTACTTCCAGAATGCCCTGTATATCAAGACAGTAGCATTACAGAACCTTGAACCTCTGATTTAGTTAATCGTCATCAGTTTGATGACCCGTATTCCGTATTTGCTTAATGCATTCGGAACGTTTTGCTATTTGTCATTTCTCTCTTTTGCTGAACTGATGTGTGGGAAATGAACAGAAATTATTAATTTTCAAGGTGATGAAAATGAGTACAGCCTTTGAAGTCGATAACACTATCGCAACTATTATGTCTAACCAAATTCCAGTACTAGACGGACTATATGATCTAACTCCTGATGAAGTGTTGCTTGATCAAGCTGCGCACGAATCAGAAGTTCGTTCTTACCCACGTCGTCTACCTATCGCTATTAAACAAGCTTATGGTTGTTTAGTAGAAGATACACGTGGCCAAATCTTCCTAGATTGTTTGGCGGGTGCGGGTACTCTGGCTTTAGGTTACAACCATCCAGAAATTAACCAAGCTCTTAAGCAACAGCTTGATTCTGGTTTACCATATCAAACACTGGATATTCCAACGAAATCTAAAACTGACTTTATCAAAGCAGTGAAAGGTTTCCTTCCTTCTGAACTTGGTGACAACTGTGTTGTTCAGTTCTGTGGTCCATCTGGTGCTGATGCTGTTGAAGCGGCGATTAAGCTTGCTAAACAAACAACAGGCCGTAATACTATGTTTGCTTTCCGTGGTGCTTACCATGGTATGACTAACGGTACTATGGGCATGATGGGCAACCTGAACACGAAAGCTCGTCGTACTGGTTTGATGTCAGATGTTCACTTTATGCCTTTCCCATATAGCCTACGTTGCCCGTTTGGCCTAGGTGGCGAAGAAGGCGCGAAAGCGAGTATTCGTTACATTGAACGTCTTCTTAACGATGACGAAGCAGGCATCATGAAACCTGCTGCGATTATCGTAGAGCCAGTTCAAGGTGAAGGCGGTGTTATCCCTGCTCCAGCGCATTTCCTACGTGAACTACGTCGTATTTGTGATGAGCACGGTATTCTATTGATCTTTGATGAGATCCAATGTGGTGTAGGTAAATCTGGATACAACTTCGCGTTCGAAGAAGCGGGAATTATTCCAGACGTACTATGTCTATCTAAAGCGATTGGTGGCGGTCTGCCAATGGCGATTCTGGTTATCAACAAGAAGTTTGATACATGGAAACCAGGTGAGCACACCGGTACTTTCCGTGGTAACCAGTTAGCTATGGTCTCAGGTGCTAAAGCACTAGAAATCATCACTCGTGATAACCTTGTAGAGCACGCAAATATTGCGGGTCAATACCTACGCATGGGGTTAGAGAAAATTCAAAGCCGCGTAAACTGCGTTGCAGAAGTACGTGGTAAAGGTTTGATGCTAGGTCTTGAAATTCAAGATCCAAGCGGTGAACTAAACAAGTTCGGCGAACCAAAATCTGCACCGCAATTAACACTAGCTATTCAACGTGCTGCGCTTGAGCGTGGTTTGATGGTTGAGAAAGGTGGCCGTGAAGGTTCGGTTATTCGTTTCCTTCCACCATTGATTATCTCTTTCGAGCAAATCGACTTTGCACTACGTACGCTAGAAGAAGCAATTCTTGCTGCTGGTGGCGGTCATAAAGATCCAGAGCCAAGCAACCAAGAGTGGAAGAAACACTTCATCCACACTGGTTCAATGGGCAGCGCAGAATTTGCACGTGTAATGAACCACACAACTGCTGCAATGAAAGCGTTATTTGAAGAAGTGAACGCGCCATACTCTGGTATGAATCCAAAAGCATTGGAAGAAGCCATTTATGCGGTTGATCTTGATAACAAGAACGCGTCACTGAAAGAAGTGATTTCAGACACTGCAGAGCTAGTGGCTAAGAACTCAATCATTGTTCAGCACCCAGACTGTATTGCTCACTTACATACACCACCATTGATGCCATCAGTTGTGGCGGAAACTATTATTGGTTCTCTAAACCAATCAATGGATTCATGGGACCAATCTTCTGCAGCAACATTCGTTGAACAGAAAGTGATTGATTGGATGTGTGAGAAATACGAGCTAGGCGCTAAAGCAGACGGTATCGTAACGAGCGGTGGTACGCAAAGTAACCAGATGGGTCTAATGTTGGCTCGTGACTGGATTGCGGACAAACTAAGCGGTCACTCTATCCAGAAGCTAGGTCTACCTGATTACGCAGACAAGCTACGTATTATTTGTTCTAAGAAGTCACACTTCACAGTACAAAAATCAGCATCTTGGATGGGGCTTGGTGAGAAAGCGATTCTTGCTGTAGACGCACTGCCAAACGGCACTATGGACGTAACGAAACTAGAAGCAGCGGTTGAACAAGCTAAAGCTGAAGGTTTGATTCCATTTGCAGTTGTAGGTACTGCGGGCACGACTGACCACGGTGCTATCGACGATCTAGCGACGATTGCTGACGTTGCAGAGAAACATGACCTATGGATGCATGTTGATGGTGCATACGGCGGCGCGTTGATTCTAAGCAGCCACAAAGGTCGTTTGAAAGGCGTAGAACGTGCACAGTCAGTGAGCGTAGACTTCCACAAATTGTTCTTCCAAACAATTAGCTGTGGTGCGTTACTTCTAAACGATAAAAACAACTTCAAGTACCTGCTTCACCATGCAGACTACCTGAACCGTGAGCATGACACTCTGCCAAACTTGGTTGATAAGTCTATCTCTACAACGAAACGCTTTGATGCCTTGAAAGTGTTTATGACGATGCAAAACATCGGTCCTAAACAATTAGGCGCAATGTACGACCATTTGCTAGAGCAAACTCTACAAGTGGCTGATTTGGTTCGTCAGCACAAAGCCTTCGAGCTTTTGGCTGAACCATCTTTGTCTACAGTGTTATTCCGCGCGGTAGACAGCCAAGCGACAGATTTCGATGAGCTTAACAAAGCAGTTCGAATGGAAGCGCTGGTACGTGGTATCGCAGTACTAGGCGAGACCATTGTGGATGGCAAAACTGCCTTGAAATTCACAATCTTGAACCCATGCTTGAAGATTTCGGACTTCGAATCTCTACTGGCTAAAATTGAAACTCTAGCGTCAGAGCTAGCGAAATAAAGGTATTGGATAAAATGTCAATTCTACAGATTGGTGCGGGCGGTGTTGGTTGGGTTGTTGCACATAAAGCAGCTCAAAACAACGACGTGCTGGGTGATATTACCATCGCTTCACGTTCTATCGGGAAGTGTGAGAAGATCATTGAATCGATTAAGGGTAAAAACAACTTAAAAGATTCTACTAAGAAGCTAGAAGCTCGTGCAGTTAACGCAAGTGATATCGAATCATTAGTTGCGTTAATTGAAGAAGTTAAGCCTGATCTCGTGATTAACGCTGGCCCTCCATGGGTTAACGTTCCAATTATGGAAGCGTGTTATCAGGCAAAAGTATCTTACTTAGATACATCAGTGGCTGTTGACCTTTGTTCTAAAGGTCAACAAGTACCAGAAGCTTATGATCCGCAATGGGCTTTCCGCGAAAAGTTCAAACAAGCAGGTATAACAGGCATTCTAGGCGCTGGTTTTGATCCAGGCGTAGTGAGTGTTTTTGCAGCCTATGCGGCAAAACACCTGTTCGATGAAATCGACACTATCGACGTTATGGACATCAACGCGGGTGATCATGGTAAGAAGTTCGCAACAAACTTCGACCCAGAAACAAACATGCTTGAAATCCAAGGTGATTCTTTCTATTGGGAAGAAGGTGAGTGGAAAACAGTTCCTTGTCATACACGTATGCTGGAATTTGATTTTCCTAAATGTGGTCCTTTCAAAGTGTACTCAATGGCACACGATGAAGTTCGCTCTCTAAAAGAATTCATTCCAGCAAAACGAATTGAATTCTGGATGGGCTTTGGCGACCGCTACTTGAACTACTTCAACTGCATGCGTGACATTGGTCTGTTAAGCCCAGAACCGTTAACTCTGCAAGATGGTACAGTTGTACAGCCTTTGCAAGTTCTGAAAGCAATGCTACCAGACCCAACCTCTTTGGCTCCGGGTTACACAGGTTTAACCTGTATCGGTACTTGGGTTCAAGGTAAGAAGAATGGCGAGCAACGTAGTGTTTTCATCTACAACAACGCAGACCACGAAGTGGCTTACGAAGATGTAGAGCATCAAGCAATTGCTTACACTACAGGTGTTCCAGCGATTACAGCTGCATTGCAATTTTTCCGTGGTGAATGGGCTGATTCAGGCGTATTCAACATGGAGCAGCTAAATCCAGATCCGTTCCTAGAAACTATGCCGTCTATCGGTCTGGATTGGGAAGTTCTTGAACTTCGACCATCTGAGCCTGAGATTCATATCCTAAAATAATCGTTTTTATTGAAACGGTTAAATAGTAAGTGAATCGTTAGATTGTATTAGTGAATAGTTAAAAACAGCCGTCACTTAGGTGATGGCTGTTTTTTCCATTTTGTGATTGATGAAGTGTTGTTCAGTCAGCACGCAGGAAATAAACAAGATGCAAAAGAGTGAATTGAAAACTCCTTACTTTATGATTGATGAGTCAAAGCTGATCGCCAATCTTGAAATTGCAAAACGTCTGAAAGAGATTTCGGGTGTAAAACTGGTCCTAGCGCTTAAGTGTTTTTCTACTTGGGGCGTATTTGACATCATTAAGCCATACTTAGATGGCACAACCAGTTCTGGACCTTTCGAAGTCAAGCTTGGCTACGAGACATTCGGCGGTGAAACTCACGCGTATAGCGTTGGCTACAGCGAAGATGACGTAAAAGAAGTCGCGGATATCTGCGACAAGATGATCTTCAACTCACAATCGCAACTTTCTGCATACCGTCACCTCGTTGAAGGTAAAGCGTCATTAGGTTTACGTTTAAACCCAGGCGTAAGCTACGCAGGGCAAGATTTAGCAAACCCAGCACGTAAATTCTCGCGTCTGGGTGTTCAAGCAGACCACATCGATACGTCTGTTTTCGATACCATTAATGGCGTTATGTTCCACATGAACTGTGAGAACAAAGATGTGGATGCGTTTATTAGCCTGCTTGATTCAATTTCAGAACGTTTTGGCGAGTACCTAGACAAACTGGACTGGGTAAGCATGGGGGGCGGTGTGTTCTTTACGTGGCCTGGTTACGATGTAGAAAAACTGGGTCTAGCGCTTAAAGCATTCTCTGAAAAACACTGCGTGCAGCTTTACCTTGAACCGGGTGAAGCTGTGATCACTAAGACAACTGACCTTGTGGTAACGGTTGTTGATATCGTTGAAAACGGCATGAAGACAGCGATTGTTGACTCTGCAACAGAAGCACACCGTTTAGATACACTGATATACAAAGAGCCAGCATCAGTATTGGAAGCAAGTGAGTCAGGTGAACATGAGTATGTTATAGGTTCATGTTCATGTTTAGCAGGTGACCAGTTCTGTATCGCTAAATTTGACGAGCCATTAAAGATTGGTCAGAAGCTGCATATTTTGGACAGTGCAGGTTACACCATGGTGAAACTAAACTGGTTCAACGGCTTGAAGATGCCTTCTGTTTACTGTGAACGCAGTAATGGCGAAATTCAAAAACTGAACGAATTCGGTTACCAAGACTTCAAACGTTCGCTTTCTCAATGGTCAATTCAATAAGAGTTTAGCGAAATAAAAAACCACCCAATTGTTCAAAGAACTAGGGTGGTTTTTTTATGCAGCTTAGTTTTATGAATCAGCTAATTTTATGATTCAACGATTACGCGAGTGTCTTCGCTTAAAGATTCCAGTTCGCTGACCACATCATTTAACTGGCGTTCAACAGGCAAACGTACTGCTAAGTTAGCGGTAAACAAGCTAGAACTTACGCCACCGCCGCCAGCGATAAATACGCGTTGGCAATCCATATCAAGAATGTGTACGTCTTGCTCATCAAGTACATGAGTAATCTCGTTAACCACACCGTAACGGTCGTTTGAATCAATACGTAGTTGGTAAATTTTGTCTTCTAGTTGAACATGCTCAGCGACATCAACAATTTTTACCAATAGATCGGGTGTTGCGTAGAACGCTTCTTTTACCACGTCAGCGTTTTCTTCTGGTATTTCAATTTTAATTACTGCCGCAACTTGGTCTTCAATAAAGTTAACTTTACTAATAAGCCACTTACCACTTTTTTCATTTGTCGCAGCGGCCAAAGATTTGATTGTTGCGGGTGTTGCATTTCCTACGAAACTTACAATAAAGGTACAAGTCATATAAGGCCTCCGAACATCATAAAAATCACTTTACTCTTTGAGTTTAGGCGTTATATGTCCCAGAGACTTGACCAAGGTCAATTTTTTGATGTCACGATATTCTATTAATTTCATTTATTTAACCCTTAGCACAATTGTAGTGTTGATTAATTATCAATTGCGTAAGTAACGGGAAACGAAGTATTTACAAGAGATATTTATTATGACGCTACATAGTGTGTGTAAATGAAAAAAGAGCGCCATTTAGAGCGCTCTTTACAATTAACATCGTTATTTAGTTAGAATGATATCTTCATATTTAAAGAGTAAAACTGATCGTCGTAAGGTACGCCTGAGCTTAGAGCAAAGTTTGCTGCATCAGAATTCCCATACCATGGATCGGTCTGAAGCTGAAACTCTGCTGAACCACCCCAAGCGTTACTCACCCAACCATGAATATGACCAACAGGGTTTAGGAAGAACAAGCTGATGTCTCCCATTGTCTCTGAGCCCAAAACTTCGCCACCATTAGCAACAATGTCTTGTTCAGTTTCAAACATTATTTCACCTACAACCGCACCGAAGAATGGTGTGATGAAAAGATCCTGCCATGAAGGTACTTCAGCAAACGCCTCAACCCCATATTCCCAGAAGAATGCGGACATAGTTGCTGAGTATAAAAACGACTCAAATTCGTTATAGCCAGCGTGACGTGCAGCCGTATAGTATACGCCGCCAAAATACGGGTGCATCACATAGTTTAAGTAGTGCTCATCTCGATCCCATACTGGCCCATCAGTAATATTATCTTTCCATTTTGTACCTAGACCACTAAGGTCACGGTCTTCTTCGTCCCACTTAGTAACCGATTCGGGAAGCAGCGTCATAAGTGCTACTGTCGCAACACTCAAGCCTAAGATGGTATATGTTTGTTGTCTTAAATATTCAGAGTCACGCTCATTAGAGACAAGTAAATAACGAGGAAGTGGCTTATCAATTTGCAAATCCTGCTGCTCAGATAGGCTCATCGCATAAGGTGATGGTGCTTGATAAGAATACGGAGTATTAAAAGCGCAAAAAGAATCCGCACAGTTGACTGAAGAGTTCAGCTCAATAGATTGATTGTCAAAGTGCTGACTTGCATTGACGCAAGCTGAAATTGATAACGTGAGGGCTGTGATGGTTTTCTTTAGCACAAAAGGCTCCAAGGCACTGTTTTTAATGATCGCTATCACAATTATCCATTAAAGTCTTATGTATGGAAACATCAAATTGCACATAAACGAAAAACTTCTAGAGAAATAGCACATTCCAGAGGATATAGTGAGTGTTATATAACCGAGTATAGGTTAGGTATATCTTTTAAGGGTAAGAATATGCTCAAAATTGCAATGTTAAGTACAGGTGAGGAAGTTTTGCATGGAGACATCGTGGATACTAATGCTGCTTGGTTATCACGAGAGTTTTTCCAAAGTGGATTTGAGCTGAGTAAACGTTCAACAGTTGGTGATGCAAAAAGTGCTTTGGTTGAAGAGTTATTGATGCTCAGCTTTAATACTGATGTAGTGGTTGTTAATGGTGGTTTGGGACCGACCACAGATGACTTAAGCTCTGAGTGCGCTGCATTAGCAGCAGAGCAGGAACTTAAGTTGTTTCCTGAATGGGTTGAGAGACTGGAAGCATTTTTTGCTCAACGTAAAATCAAAATGCCTGAAAGTAATATCAAACAAGCGATGTTGCCAGAAAGAGCGATGATTCTCGATAATCCTATTGGTACGGCATGTGGATTCAAAATTCAAATCAACGATTGTTGGTTTTACTTTACGCCTGGAGTACCAAAAGAATTTAAAAAGATGGTTAGCGAGCAGATACTGCCAGATTTGCAAAAGCTGTTTCCTCAACAGAGTGGTTTAGAGTGCAGCCGTCTATATACGTTTGGTACTACCGAATCGGGTATATCGGATAAATTGGATAAACTTCAACTACCAAAGGGCTACGTTCTTGGATATCGCTCTTATTTGCCATTCATTGAAGTGAAGCTGTTTGGTCCTCGTAGTGATCTAGATACGCGTGTGAAGTTGTTGCAAATGATCTATGCGCATTTGGAGTTGCATGTCGTGAGTGTCGATGAACCTATGTTAGAACATATTGGTCATCTTATGCTCGAGAAAGGTATGTCACTCTCGTTAGCGGAGCAGTCAACGAAAGGTTGGTTATCAAATTGGCTATTAAGCAATGCTGACATTGAAAAGCTCAGTGGTCACAGTTGGATTTTAAGCCACAAGGCAGAAGAGGGCTTAGGGCATCAAGATCCATTGGCTGCATCTTTTGCTTTAGCTGCTGCAACGAAAGAAAAATGCGCTACAGATCTTTCGCTTGTGACAGGTATGCTTAACGATGAGCATTTCACCGTTTCTCTTTCTGCTCCGCAAGGCGAGTGGGGGCAAACAGTGAAGTTCAATCGCACATATTCGCCTTCTGAGCAGAAACAAATCATCGGGACTATTGCAGCAGATATGTTACGCCGTTATTTGGAAGGTAAGCCTATTCTAGTTAAGTACAGCTCTGTATCTTCCGTTAAAGAAATGTATCTGCCAAGCAGTGTTTTGAAGTGATTTTTAATTTTTGGATACTTGCAAATTTTATTTTCAGTATGACGAATGGTAATAATGCAATGAAAAATAAGCTTATTACCAAAGTCGATGTTGCTCAATTTTTTATGAGTAAATTGTCTAAGTTCTAAACCGATGATTTTAGAAGAGGTAAAAAATCTTTTCATAATTAGGCCCCAAATTTCTAAATTTTGTTTGTAAACTGAAAGCTCAACACTGTGATTCGGCAGGAGGCTGGATATGTTTTCACAATCAAAAATCTTAGTGTGGTATGAAGTTGCAAGCCAAAAAGTAATTTTGGGAGAAGCACTTACCGGTATTGGTGAGGATCATGATGTAGTGTCTCTATGGCGCCATGCGCCTGTTGATACCAACAGTTCAAGCTATCCTGGTTATCGCTTGTCTTTATACGATGACGACGGTAGGGAAATCGGTCATAAATCCGTTTCTATGGGAACGGCAGATGAAATATTATTTGGAATGAATAAAGCCAGAGTTTAGCTCTGGCTTAAATTTGACAGCCATTTGGGCAGATAACGAATCGTTATGCTCGTTTAGCTTTAGTTTGGTAATTTACATTAGCAAGTTCAACTGGCGTTTTAGCTTTACAGATACATGGCAAGATTTCATTGCCTTGTGTATACGCCATTGCAAAACCAACATACTCAACTTCGCCGGAGATAAGCGTGCATCGGCACGCTCCACAATGGCCATCTCGGCAGTTGTATTCCGGCTCTAACCCCGCTTGCTCCATAGTCTCAAGCAGCGTATTTGACGGGTTAGATTCAATTGTGATTATTTTGTTGATTTTGACCGTTGCCATTACAGCTCGAAGCCCTCGAAATCATCTGAGCCCACTTCGTTGTCAATTTGACCCACGAGGTATGAACTTATTTCTGCTTCCTGTGGAGCAACTTGAACGTTGTCTGATGATAACCACGCATTAATCCATGGAATAGGGTTACTAGTCGCATTTGGATACGCAGCATCAAGACCAACCGCTTGCATACGGATGTTAGTAATGTACTCAACGTATTGGGAAAGAATGTCTTTGTTAAGACCAATCATAGAACCGTCTTTAAACAGATATTCAGACCACTCTTTTTCTTGCTCAGCAGCTTCCTTAAATAAGTCAAAACACTCTTGTTTGCACTCTTCAGCAATTTGTAAGAACTCAAAATCATCCATACCGTTGCGAAGTAGGTTGATCATGTGCTGGGTGCCAGTCAAATGCAGAGCTTCATCTCGAGCAATAAGCTTGATGATCTTTGCGTTACCTTCCATTAGTTCGCGCTCTGCAAATGCAAATGAACATGCAAAACTCACGTAGAAACGGATAGCTTCTAGAGCGTTTACCGACATTAAGCAAAGGTACAGTTGCTTTTTAAGTGTAGAAATACTGACCTTAATTGTTTCGCCATTTACCGTGTGAGTTCCTTCGCCAAAGCGATGGTAGTCGTTGGTAAGCTGAATTAAGTTGTCATAGTAATGCGCAATGTCTTTCGCACGTTTAATGATGTGCTCATTTTCAACGATGTCATCAAAAACAACAGCAGGATCATTCACGATGTTGCGGATGATGTGCGTGTATGAACGAGAGTGAATCGTTTCAGAGAAAGACCAAGTTTCGATCCATGTTTCCAATTCTGGCAGTGACACCAAAGGAAGTAGGGCTACGTTAGGGCTGCGACCTTGGATTGAATCTAGAAGAGTTTGATACTTAAGGTTAGAAATGAAAATGTGCTTTTCATGCTCTGGTAACTTGTTGTAATCAATACGGTCACTTGATACGTCAACTTCTTCAGGACGCCAGAAGAAAGAAAGCTGTTTTTCGATCAGCTTTTCAAAAATATCGTATTTTTGTTGGTCATAACGAGCCACGTTGACTGGCTGACCAAGGAACATTGGTTCTTTAAGTTGGTTATTCTTTTTCTGAGTAAAAGTACTGTAAGCCATTTGCTGTCATCCATTTTGCCCTTTGCAGTCACAAAGGGCATTCAAATCAGTTAAAAGTTCGAGTCAATAAGATTAAATCTTACAACCACCGCCTGCGCAGTCGTCATCTTGTGGTTGAACCACATCTTTTTGCTCGTCTTTCGCACCATCACGAGTGTTGTGGTAGTACAGCGTTTTCACACCAAACTTGTATGCAGTTAGAAGATCCTGAAGCAGTTTCTTCATTGGCACTTTGCCTGATTCGAACTTGCTAGGGTCGTAGTTTGTGTTCGCTGAAATAGCTTGGTCAACGAACTTCTGCATGATACCAACAAGGTGTAGATAACCATCGTTAGAACCGATGTTCCAAAGCAACTCGTAGTTTTCTTTGTATTTTAGGAACTCTGGTACAACTTGCTTCAAAATACCGTCTTTTGATGCTTTTACTGATACGTAACCACGAGGTGGTTCGATACCGTTTGTTGCATTCGAAATCTGAGATGATGTCTCAGAAGGCATTAGTGCAGTCAGAGTTGAGTTACGTAAGCCGTGCTCCATGATTTCTGAACGTAACGCATCCCAATCGTAATGAAGTTCTTCATCACAGATTTTATCTAGATCGCGTTTGTAGGTATCGATTGGTAGCAAGCCTTTCGCGTAATTTGTTTCGTCAAATAGTGGACACTTACCGTGTTCTTTCGCTAGCTGTACAGAAGCTTTGAGCAAGTAGTATTGCATTGCTTCAAAAGTACGGTGCGTTAGAGCATTCGCGCTGCCATCTGAATATTTAACACCGTTTTTCGCTAGGTAGTACGCGTAGTTGATGACGCCTACGCCCAGAGTACGACGGTTCATTGTTGACTTGTACGCTGCTGGAAGCGGGTAGTCTTGATAATCCAATAGGGCATCAAGAGCACGAACAACTAGGTCAGCTAACTCTTCAAAATCATCTAGGTGTTCAATCGAACCTAGGTTGAATGCAGAAAGAGTGCAAAGCGCGATTTCGCCGTTGTCATCTTCAACGTTTGTTAAAGGTTTAGTCGGTAGTGCAATTTCCAAACATAAGTTTGACTGACGTACAGGCGCCACAGCTGCATCAAATGGGCTGTGAGTATTACAGTGGTCAACGTTTTGAATGTAAATACGGCCTGTTGAAGCACGTTCTTGCATTAACAGCGTAAACATTTCTAGAGCTTTAACCGTTGTCTTCTTAATTGAAGAATCGTTCTCGTATTTTACGTATAAACGTTCGAACTCTTCTTGATCTTGGAAGAACGCATCATAAAGCCCTGGTACGTCAGAAGGAGAGAACAGAGTAATGTTTCCACCTTCAACTAAACGTTGGTACATCAGTTTGTTTAGCTGAACGCCATAGTCCATATGACGAACGCGGTTTTCTTCAACACCACGGTTGTTCTTTAGAACTAATAGTGATTGAGCTTCGCCGTGCCAAAGAGGGTAGAAAACAGTTGCTGCACCGCCACGAACACCACCTTGAGAACAACATTTAACTGCTGTTTGGAAGTATTTATAGAATGGAATACAACCTGTGTGGAAAGCTTCGCCGCCGCGGATTTCTGAACCCAATGCACGAATACGACCTGCGTTGATACCAATACCAGCACGCTGTGAAACGTAACGAACAATCGAGCTTGCCGTTGCGTTAATAGAATCTAGGCTATCACCACACTCGATCAGTACACATGAACTGAACTGACGGGTAGGAGTACGTACACCAGACATGATCGGTGTAGGTAGAGAAATCTTGAATGTTGAAGTCGCATCATAGAAACGCTTGATGTAGTCCAAACGAGTTTCTTTCGGGTATTTTGCAAACAAACATGCCGCTACAAGAATGTATAGGAACTGAGCACTCTCATAAATTTGGCCTGTCACGCGGTTTTGTACAAAGTACTTGCCTTCAAGCTGTTTAACTGCAGCATAAGAGAAGTTTAGGTCACGACGGTGATCGATGAAGCTGTCTAGCTTAATGAAATCCTCACGTGTGTAATCTTCCATCAGGTGCTTATCGTATTTGCCTTTTTCAACCATAGAAGAAACGTGTTCTAACAGCGTTGGTGGCTCATATTGGCCGTAAGCTTTTTTGCGTAAATGGAAAACCGCTAATCGCGCAGCCAGATATTGGTAGTCTGGGCTCTCTTCAGAGATCAGATCGGCTGCTGACTTGATAATGGTTTCATGGATGTCTGATGTGGTAATGCCATCGTAGAACTGGATGTGAGCTCTAAGTTCCACTTGTGATACAGAAACATTTTGCAGACCTTCAGCTGCCCATGTGATCACTCGGTGGATCTTGTCCAGATCGATAGTTTCTTTGCGGCCATCACGTTTAGTGACAGTGAGTTGTTGGTTCATTCTGCTTCATTTCCCTAACAAAACTGATAAAAACCGTTTTTTTATGTAATTCTTGTAAAATTATTGACGGTTTTGTGATTATGCTCTGCCTATATGTAGTGGCCTAGACACTACATATAGGGGTGCATCAGTGTTCGAGTTACAACATAGTGCTATAACCCCTTTATTGCAAGTTACAGTTTAGGGGAAACTTTGTGGATAACTTGGAAAATGAAAAAAAACGTTAGTAGCCACTAACTGATGATCTAAGAACAGAGTTGATTGTAAAAAATCGAGCTTTCAAGATTGGTTTATTCATAACCGATCAAAAAAAAATTTCCTTGATCTTTTGTCAAAAATTTCTATCAATTTTCGTTGAATCAAAATGGAACAGAATGCACGAAAAATGTGCATAAAAATGAAAATTTTATTGAAAAAATTGAGGGTCAAAACCCTCAAATTTAGGATGAGATAATTAGAATAGGCGAGTGTGTACAATGTAGTTCACATCCACATTTTTACCTAAGCGATAAGTATCTGTCAGAGGGTTGTAGAGTAGGCCTGTAATACCTTGCTCTTTAAGGTGTGTTTGGTCGACCATCTTTAGTAATTCAGAAGGACGAATAAATTTCTCATGGTCGTGAGTGCCTGCCGGTACGATTTTCATCAACTTCTCTGCGCCAACAATAGCAAACAGATAAGATTTAAAGTTACGGTTAAGCGTAGAGAAAAAAACGTGACCGTTTGGCTTCACTAATGCTTCACAAGACTTAATAACAGAAAGCGGGTTCGGAACGTGTTCCAGCATTTCCATACAAGTCACTACATCGTATGTTTGAGGGTTCGCTTTAGCGTGGTCTTCTATCGTGCTTTGTATATAAGTGAGCTTAGTACCGGTTTCCAGTGCGTGAAGACGAGCGACTTCTAAAGGTTCTTTACCCATATCTAGGCCAGTGACGTCTGCACCTTCTCTTGCCATGCTTTCGGCTAGAATACCTCCACCGCAGCCAACATCTAGAACTTTTTTGCCAAAAAGGCCGTCGGCTTTGTCGAGCACGTAATCCAGACGAAGAGGGTTAATTTGATGAAGAGGTTTAAATTCGCCATCGAGATCCCACCAACGAGAGGCCATGTCCTCAAATTTTTTTATTTCGTTAGGGTCGACGTTTTGATTTTGAGTTATCGTCATATTGAATTTGCCTTTAATACTCATCCGTGGTTACGTAGGCATTATAACGTCCTGAGTAAATCAAACCAGTGTTCTCAGTTTGTTTAGTAAAGAATTGATTGTTTAGTAAATATGTGGACAAAAATTAACCATTTATCAGTTGGATATGGGCGAAGTGTGTAATTTCTCGACATATAACAAGCAACAAACATCACAACCTGATAAAAGGGCAATGAAAGTTATGCCGAACCGTAATAAGTTGTGTTATATTTTTTCACCTTATAAGTATCAATAATATCTGGAAATTGGAAAACAGTGTCTATTAGGCTTATTTATAGTAATAGCTCACTGTCTGGATATACCGATCAAACTATAGAGGGATATAGGCTCTATGAGCGATCTAGCTAAAGAGATCACGCCCGTAAACATTGAAGATGAGCTTCGAGGTTCATACTTAGACTATGCGATGTCAGTTATCGTTGGTCGTGCTCTTCCTGATGTGCGTGATGGTCTAAAACCAGTACACCGCCGCGTTCTATTTGCAATGAACGTGTTGGGCAACGATTGGAACAAACCATATAAAAAATCTGCCCGTGTGGTAGGTGACGTAATCGGTAAATATCACCCGCATGGTGACAGTGCTGTATACGACACTATCGTACGTATGGCGCAGCCGTTCTCACTTCGCTATATGCTAGCGGATGGCCAGGGTAACTTCGGTTCTATTGATGGCGACTCAGCTGCGGCGATGCGTTATACCGAAGTGCGTATGGCTAAAATCGCCCATGAATTGTTGGCTGACTTAGATAAAGAAACGGTAGATTACGTAGATAACTACGACGGTACTGAGCAGATCCCTGCGGTACTGCCAACAAAAGTTCCTAACTTACTTGTAAATGGTGCGTCAGGCATCGCAGTAGGTATGGCTACTAATATTCCGCCACATAACTTAACTGAAGTTGTGAATGGATGTTTGGCTTTCATCGACAATGAAGACATTACGATCGATGAGCTGATGGACTACATCCCTGGCCCTGACTTCCCAACCGCAGCATTGATCAGTGGTCGTAAAGGTATCATCGATGCCTATAAGACTGGTCGCGGTAAAGTTTACATGCGTTCTAAAGCTGAAATTGAAGCTGATAAGAGCGGCAAAGAAACGATCATCGTTTCTGAAATTCCATATCAAGTGAACAAAGCTCGCTTGATTGAGAAAATTGCAGAACTTGTAAAAGACAAAAAAGTTGAAGGCATCAGTGCACTACGCGACGAATCTGATAAAGATGGTATGCGTATCGTTATTGAATGTAAGCGTGACGCAGTTGGTGAAGTTGTTCTGAACAACCTTTACGCTAACACTCAACTTCAAACCACTTTCGGTATTAACATGGTTGCCCTTGAACACGGTCAGCCAAAACTGTTTAACCTGAAAGAGATGATTAAGTGCTTCGTTGACCACCGTCGTGAAGTGGTTACTCGTCGTACTATTTTCGAATTACGCAAGGCTCGTGAACGTGCTCATATCCTTGAAGGTTTGGCGCTTGCACTTGCTAATATCGATGACATCATTGACCTGATTCGTAAAGCACCAACGCCAGCAGAAGCAAAAACTGGTTTGATTTCACGTGGCTGGGATCTCGGTAATGTCGCTGCAATGCTTGAGCGCGCAGGTACTGATGCGGCTCGTCCAGAGTGGCTAGAAGCACAATACGGTATTCGTGACGGTCAATATTTCTTAACAGAGCAACAAGCTCAAGCGATTCTAGAACTGCGTTTACACCGTTTAACGGGTCTAGAACATGAGAAGATTCTTGATGAATACAAACAGCTTCTAGAAGAAATTGCAGAACTACTGCATATTCTTGGCAGCACTGAACGTTTGATGGAAGTTATCCGTGAAGAATTAGAAGCGGTTCGCGATGGTTTTGGTGACGCTCGTCGTACTGAAATCACAGCAGCTAGCCATGATATCGACATGGAAGAACTTATTGCTCGTGAAGATGTGGTTGTAACGCTGTCTCATGAAGGTTACGTAAAGTACCAGCTTCTAAGTGATTACGAGTCTCAACGCCGTGGTGGCCGCGGTAAGAGTGCAACTCGCATGAAAGACGAAGATTATATCGAGCGTCTGCTTGTCGCGAATACTCATGACAATATTCTATGTTTCTCTACGCGTGGTAAGACATACCGTCTGAAGACATATCAATTGCCATTAGCGAGCCGTACCGCTCGTGGTAAGCCAATTGTTAACTTGCTACCTCTAGAAGAAAACGAACGTATTACTGCGATTCTACCTGTAACCGAGTTCAGTGAAGATAAGTTCATCTTCATGGCAACAGGTGATGGTACGGTTAAGAAGACTTCTCTTGATCAATTTGCCAACGTACGTGCTAATGGTTTGATTGCTCTGAACCTACGTGATGAAGATTCACTGATCGGTGTTGATATTACTGACGGCGATAACGACATTATGTTGTTCTCTCAATCGGGTAAAGTTGTTCGCTTCAACGAGCAACAAGTTCGTGCGATGGGACGTACAGCGGCTGGTGTTCGCGGTATGAAACTGAATGGTAATGACCAAATCGTTTCTCTAATCGTACCTAAGACTGACGGTGATGTACTGACAGTAACAGAAAATGGTTACGGTAAGCGTACAGTGCTAAGCGAGTACCCAGCGAAGAGCCGTGCAACACAAGGTGTTGTATCTATTAAGGTCTCTGAACGTAACGGTCTAGTTATCGGTGCGGTACAAGTAGAAGAAGGCGACGAGTTCATGATGATCACTAACGCAGGTACGCTAGTACGTACTCGTGTTGCTGAGGTGAGCCAAGTTGGCCGTAACACTCAAGGTGTAACGCTTATTCGTACAGCGGAAGATGAGAAAGTTGTTGGTCTACAACGCATTGAAGAAATCGAAGAATCTGAATTTCCTGAAGGAGAAGAAGGTGCTGAGATTGAAAGTGCAGTAGAAGCAACGGGTTCCTTAGATACAGACCATTCTGAGTCAGATAGCGAAAGTGATTCAGAATAATTAATCGTTGATATTAAAAGGCCGAGTATTTGATACTCGGCTTTTTTTATCCTGAAACTCTAATAAGGTTTATTCAATTTCATTAAAACGTCCAATATTTTTAAATTTAAATGGTGATTGTTATATTAGGCATTAATAATATATAGAGAGAAAGTATCTCTATATTAGAAGTGTTGAAATGCGAATTTTGGCTAAATAGAAGTTGTAATGTTTTATTCAAAAATTGGTGATCACTACAGTAAGATAATTGATCTATAGACAGAAAATTGATCAAAATAAATATCAAAAAAATCAAATGTAAAGTGTGATAATCGTTCCATTAATTTGTTTTTTGTCACAAAATTGAATTTTAAATGGTATTATTTTTGAGAATTAATGCTTATTAATGGATTGAGGCAGTGGACCAACTGATGATTTATAAATTGAAAGAAGCGTTTCATGAACAAATTAGTTCTCTGCAGCCATATACTTCAACTCAGTCTAAATCGACGTTATCTCTATTAACCGCAGAAGAGTTGAAGGAGCTAGAACAAATTTGGATTGACTTCACTATGTGGAAGAAAGCTCAAAATAGCTAAGTCAGTCTAATGCTTTTCACCCAGCGCAAACAGCTGGGTTTTTTATTGCCGTTTTTTTAAATTGTTATACTATAACAATATCTGTTAAGTGATTCTCTTGGAGGATATTTCTAAAGGTTACTTAAGCAGATAAACGGAGTATGATCTTTTTATTGAAAACTTGGGTGTCAGTCCCCATAGTTATGACAAGATTAACGTATTCGAATGCATAGATTCTCATAGCGACAGAAGATAAACCTGTTCTGTGTGAATGAAGATAAATTATTAACAACTATGCATAAGTAAGTTTGAGTGAAGTGAGTACAGATATGGCGGAAGTAAGAGCCAGGGTTGACTTTAAAGTCGGCGCAAAAAGTAGCATTGACGCTGAAATCCTTTCTTTTAAAGGATTAGAAACAGATAAAGAGCATGTTGCTGTCATTTTCAAATCTGTTGATAAGTCCCAAGACGTCCCATTAGTTCGTATGCACTCCGAGTGTCTAACAGGCGATGTTTTTCATTCGTCGCGATGCGATTGTGGCGAGCAGCTTGAAGAAACAATTGAAAAAATGGGTGAGTTTGGCGGAATCATTTTATATCTTCGCCAAGAGGGTAGAGGTATCGGGCTTTACAATAAGATCGATGCCTATCGCCTACAGAGCCAAGGTATGAATACCTATGAAGCAAATAATCACTTAGGTTTTGGTGATGACCTGCGCGATTTCACAGAAGCGGCGCAAATGTTGAAAGCCTTAGGGATTTGCAAAATTCGTTTGATTACTAATAATCCTAAAAAAGTTAAAGATTTAAAAGATCACGGTATAGAAATCGTTGAAGTGGTTAATACGGCTGCTCATATTAAATCCGGTAATGAAAACTATTTGAAAGCGAAAGTCTCACACGGAAAGCATGACTTAAAGTTATGACACTAAGTTATGACTTAAAACGATAACTGATTGTTACTTTTGCATGAAAAAACCTCACTTTGGTGAGGTTTTTTTTGTTACAGCTTGCAAATGAAATGTAAATTTGTATTATGCGTAACTAATAGTGCAAATGAGAATAATTAGCACTACAAATATAAAATTGCTCAACAAGGATGCTTTAATGAAAGTGAAATCGTTTTTAGTCCAATCTATCGCCGTTTCTTTTGCTCTAGCTAGTACTTCAAGTATGGCCGCTGTTACCCAACAACAAGTTGTAGAAAATTATGCAGATATTGCACATGCAGTGTTCGCTGACTCATTATCTACAGCAAAAGGGCTTGAAAAGTCAGTAGATGCTTTTCTATCTGCGCCATCAGAAGCAAAACTCCATGATGTTAAAAAAGCTTGGTTAGCTGCACGCGTACCTTACCAACAATCTGAAGTTTTCCGTTTTGGTAACGCTGTAGTTGATGACTGGGAAGGGCAGTTAAACGCTTGGCCTTTAGATGAAGGCTTGATCGACTATGTAGCTACAGATTACCAGTACGAACTGGGTAATGAAGGCGCAAGCGCAAACATTATCGGTAATAAATCTATTACTATTGGTGCGACAGCGATCGACGCATCAACAATTACCCCTGAGCTTATTGCTAGCTTAAATGAAGTTGGTGGCTCTGAAGCGAACGTTGCTTCTGGTTACCATGCAATCGAATTTCTTCTTTGGGGCCAAGATCTAAACGGTACTAACCCAGGCGCTGGTGCTCGTCCATATACGGACTATGTTCAAGGTGCTGCATGTACTAACGGCAATTGTGATCGTCGCGCACAGTATCTCAAAGCGTCAGTTCAGCTTCTTGTTCAAGATTTAGAATGGATGGAGAAGCAGTGGTCTACTGAAGAGAAAGGAAACTACCGTCAAGAGCTTCTTGCTGATTCTGCTACTAATGGTATCCGTAAGATGCTATTTGGTATGGGTTCACTATCTCTTGGCGAACTTGCTGGTGAGCGTATGAAAGTGGCTCTGGAAGCTAACTCTACAGAAGATGAGCATGATTGTTTCTCTGATAACACTCACAACTCGCACTACTTCAACGAGCAAGGCATCTACAACATCTACACAGGTTCATACTCACGTGCTGACGGTTCTAAGCTCTCTGGTCCAAGCATCAATGATCTAGTCGCTGCAAAAGATTCTACAGCCGCTAAAGATATCTTAGCGCAGTTCGAAGCGTCTCGCGCAGAAGTTGGCAAGCTTGTTACTTCGGCTGAGAAAAACAACGTACATTTTGATCAGCTTATTGCGGCAGATAACGCAGAAGGTAACGCTTTGGTAAACAAAGCGATTACCGGTCTAGTCGCTCAAACTGCTTCGATCGAACGTGCAGCTACCATCATTGGTATTGACAATCTGAACCCAGATAACGCTGACCACGAGTTTTAATCTGGATGTCATAATGAGTTTTCAGTCATAGTTTAATTCATGATGAGAACCCATTTATACCCAATCATCGGATCTTATCTAACAGGTTTTGATGGTTGGGTTTCTTGCTTTTTATAATAACGAGAAAGATGTAATGAAATCGTATTTTTCAGCACTATTATTAAGTCTGGCATCTTGCCAAGCTCTGGCTGAAGACGTGAAATCTGGTGGCAGCACAAGTACGACCAAAGCTGGCCCTAACGCTTATTCCTTACCAGCCTCCAACTTACCTATGTCGAAACGCTTGGATTTTAGCGTAGGTAACAGTTTTTTCCGTAATCCTTGGGTTCCAGCGCCTTCTTCAACCGATGCTCGCGATGGTTTAGGACCACTATTTAACACTAATGGTTGTCAGAACTGCCACATTAAAGATGGTCGTGGTCATCCTCCAGAAGCCAATGATACACAAGCGGTATCTATGCTTGTACGTATTAGTATTCCGGCAGAAACCTCTGAACAGAAAGCGATTTATGACAAAGCAGGGGTAGTTCCTGAGCCAGTCTACGGTGACCAATTGCAGGATTTTGCACTTCCAGGAAAAAAGGCGGAAGGTTCTATACATATTTCCTATGATGAAGTGGTCGTCAAGTTTGCTGATGGGACACCTGTACTGCTGCGTAAACCCAATCTTTCCATTCAGAATCTCGGTTATGGAAAGTTGCATCCTAAGACTCTATTCTCAGCACGTGTGGCTCCACCTATGATTGGGCTAGGCTTATTAGAGTCGATCCCTGAGCAGACGATTCTCTCTTGGCAAGATGAGGACGACGCTAATGGCGACGGTATCTCTGGCCGTGTAAACCGAGTTTGGGATGTACGTAGCGATAAAAAAGTTGTCGGTCGTTTTGGTTGGAAAGCAGGGCAGCCATCTTTGATGCAGCAAAATGCAGCTGCCTTTAATGGCGATTTAGGATTGACGAGCAGCCTTTTCCCTATGGAAAACTGTACCGTCCATCAGTCTCTTTGCCATGAAGTCCCAAACGGTGGTGAGCCAGAGGTCAGTGAAAATATACTCGACTTCGTGGAATTTTATTCGCAACATTTAGCCGTACCAGTACGTCGTAATGTCGATGCTCCGGCAGTACAACATGGTAAAAAGTTGTTTGCTGAAGTAGGGTGTAACAATTGCCACAAAACTGACGTTAAAACAGCAAAAATGGAATCTAGACCTGCACTGTCAGAACAAACTATTCACCCATATACAGATTTGTTATTACACGATATGGGTGAGGGATTAAGTGACGGGCGATCGGAAGCTCTTGCGTCAGGAAATGAATGGCGGACACCACCACTATGGGGTATCGGCTATACAGAAGAAGTAAACAACCACACTTACTTCTTACACGATGGACGAGCTCGAAATCTTATGGAAGCGGTTCTTTGGCATGGCGGAGAAGCTCAACAAGCCAAAGCAAAAGTACTTCAGTTCAATAAGCAAGAACGAGAAGCCTTAATCGCATTTTTGAATTCTTTATAAAGTCATTCTTTGTTAGGTGTTTATATGACCTTCAAATATTTTTTGCCAAGTATATTGGTTTTGAGTTTAACGGCCTGCCAATCGAACCAAACGGCGTCATATGCCGATCAGACGCGCCATGTGAGTCAATCAACCTACTTGGTAGAATATCAGGCAGCAAATCATTTTTCGGTTCAGGCGCATTCACTGGCACAGGCATTCGCGAACTATTGCGAAACTGACGTTGCCGACAATTCGGAACTAAAACAACAGTGGCATACAACTATGCTTGCTTGGATGGCGCTTCAAGGTCAGGAGCGTGGTCCTGCTGACGCCTTGGCTCAGAGCTGGAATGTTCAATTCTGGCCAGACAAGAAAAATACCACTGGTCTAAAGATGACTGCGCTTACCAAGCAGGATAAGTTTTGGACAGCAGCGGAAATCTCAGAAAATAGTGTGACGGTACAAGGGTTGGGGGCGCTTGAGTGGTTGATCTACGACTCAAAATCACCGCTGACTTCCTCAAAAGCTCAAGCATGTATGTCTGCAACAGCGATCAGTAAAAACCTTGCAAACAGAGCAGACACGATTGAAAAAGCGTGGCGTACAAATCCATGGACAAAACTTGATGAACAATCATGGAAGTCTGAATATATTGCTCTGCTTTCTAATCAGCTCGAGTTTTCCATGTCTAAGTTAAGCCGACCATTAGCCAATATAGGCAAACCGCGCCCTTATTTTTCTGAGTCATGGCGTTCTAAAACTTCAATGTTTAACTTAAAAGCGAACGTTGAAGCGATGCAAGCGCTGTACTTATCTAACGGAAGTGGCCTTGATCAAATGCTTAGAGATCGTGGCTTAGTCGATTTAGCCGACCGAGTAAAAACACAGTATGCAAACTTAGTCGAAGCATGGCCAGAAGAAGGCAGTCTGTTTGACTTACTGCAAACAAAAGATGGATACCGCATGGTGCTTTCTCAATACAACAAAATGGATCAGTTGAAGTATTTGTTGCACGACGAAGTGTCAGTCGCGTTGGATGTAGTAATAGGGTTTAATGCAACAGATGGTGACTGATAATACTCGCCGCTCACTCTTAAAAGCGGCTCTTTTTGGCGCTTGTGCGCCGCTGCTACCGTTTGGTTGTGCTAGTTCTGCCCAGAAACAAGCCGCGCTGATTGGTTGCGCTGTAACAAGTCGCAACCAGTTTAGTGCTGTAATCGCTGATAAAGAAGGGCAAGCTATTTCTCAGTTGCCTCTGCCTGCTAGAGGTCATGGTGTGGCTATTCACCCGCAACTTTCTCAAGCGGTTGCCTTCGGAAGGCGTCCGGGTGAGTTCATGATGGTGTTTGACTATCAAACTGGTGAGATGATTACGCTCAATCTGTCGGGCTCTGAGCGACATTTTTATGGTCACGGTGTTTATTCCAATGACGGCACATTGCTGTTTGCTACAGAAGGTGAGCGTGGCACCAGTCGAGGTATCATTGGTGTTTATGATGTCAAAGACGGCTATAAGAAAACCGCTGAGTTAACCGGATTTGGAATTGGCCCACACGAAGTGATAATGATGCCGAATAACACTTTAGCAATTGGTGTTGGAGGTGTTCATACTAATGGTCGTGAACCATTAAACATCGACACTATGACCCCAAGTCTGACGTATCTATCTATGGATGGCAAAGTGCTCGAACAGGTATCTCTGCCTGACCACCATTTGAGTATTCGTCACCTCGCTCACGATGGAAGCGAAACGGTCCTGTGTGGTCAGCAATATCGCGGGCAGCCTGAAGATTCACCATCATTAATTTCAATGCATACTCGAGGTGGAGAAATGCAGCCATTAATAGCAGAACCTGAAGAGTGGGCTCGTTTTAATCACTACATTGCGAGCATTGCTGCTACGGATAAGTGGATACTGGCGACATCTCCTGTCGGTAACTGTTATGGTATTTGGTCTAAGCACACTCGCCGTTTAGTCGAACTTGCACCATTACCTGACGCGTCAGGTGTGGTTGTAGATGGTGATCTATTTCAGGTCAGTTCTGGTGCTGGGTTAGTGGTGAAGAACCAGTATCCAATTGGTGCTGAAACCAACATATCAAATGTTCAATGGGATAATCATTGGGCAGCAATTCACTAATTTACGTACTCTAGTATCAAACCACTATTACAATTGGCAAATAATTTGCCATACTCTGACAATTGGTCGTGTAGTCGTGAAGTTGAGTTTTATGAAATGTATCCATTTTTTTGCAGTGTTGCTTGTTTTACTAAGCTGCCCTTTGGCTGCAGATGAGGGGAACCTTTCAAATCGTAGCTGGGTTGAAAAGAATGTAAACAACCTATCAAGTCTCCAATATCCAGAACGAATTAAGCATCTTTATCAAGAACATGGGAATCAACTCATTTGGTTAGATGTACCGTTAATGGAGAAGTTGGAGCATCAACTTGAAGTGATTCATCGTGCAGGTTTTAGCCCATTATTCTCTCTTCGTTTAAATAAACTTAGAAAATTCCGTGAGCAAAGGGCCTGGTTTGAATACGATTTGTTCGCTACTGATACGCTGATCATGTATTTGAGCTATGCGGAGCAAGCCGAGAAGATAGGGCAAGAATGGTTTTTTGATGGTCAAAAATTGACTGACCACCTTCCTCTTCCGAGTGATAATGCGTTTATATCACTAGAGGTCGCCATCAGTACGCAAGGGATAGGAGAGTTGATACAATCATATACGCCTAGAGCAGTATCTTATCAGCCATTGGTAAAAGCTTACCAAACTCTACTGCCCTTAGAATCTGCATTTATTCCCACTTATTTTCAAAAGGGTATGTTAATCAAACCAGGAGACAAACTGGCTGACAGAGAACTTCTGATTAAACGCTTGTCACTTGTTAATATTGATATGAGCTCAGTTAATGAGGGAGTCTCTTGGTACGATGAAAGTTTGGTCAATGTGGTCAAGCAATTCCAGACAATGCACGGTTTAAAATCGGATGGAATTATTGGTCCTGCAACATTCAAATGGCTAAACCTTTCTGTTAAGGCGCGCTTATCCTTGTTAGCTCTAAATGCTGAACGGAGTCGCTTATGGTCGCAGGAAGATACCGTTATTGTGGTCAACATTCCTGGCTTTGATATGAAGTATTGGTATTCGGGTAAGCCAATTTTTACTACTAAAGTCGTTGTTGGTAGTGTAAAACGTCCCACTCCTCTGATGTCGGTAAAGTTAGATTCAGTGATTCTGAATCCAACTTGGAACGTGCCTAGAAAAATCATGGTTGAAGATATTCTTCCTCTCGCTAAAAGAGACGTGAATTATTTTAGTCGACACCATATCGATATCATCAAAAGCTGGGGGTCAGATCAAACGTTAGATCCAAAAGTGATTGACTGGTCAATGGTTGAACCAGAGTCCTTTCCGTATCGCATGCGCCAGCAATCGGGGCGTAAAAACGCTCTAGGTCTGTACAAGTTCAACACGCCTAATTCTCGAGCTATTTATTTACACGACACACCGAGTAAACATTTGTTTAATAACTCATCAAGAGCGTTCAGTTCGGGTTGTATTCGTGTTCAGAATGCCTCTCTTTTTGCTTCTAAAATATTCGAAACTCAGGGGATTGATGAATCACAACTTGAGGAAAGTAAGAAGGCGAGCAACAAATCTGTCACTTTGAAAAAGAGAATTCCGGTTCAGATTATCTATCAGACTGTGTGGTATGAAGGTGGTAGTTTGCAATACAGAGATGATGTTTACCGTTTTGATGCCCAATCTCGTGGGTAAGCGGCAATTAATAGCAATAACCACCAATAAATGATTTTCTGTGTGATTTTTACTCAAAATTTACACAGGAAAAATCTCTTTTATGTTCAATAAGTAACCATGTCAATCTTCGCTTTAAGCGATTTCGTGCACAAATTATGCATTTGACCTACATCTATGAGTCCGTTAAGTTTCGCGCTCTGTCAGAAATTTAACCAGTGGTAAAGGTGTAGGTTTGATTGTATCCCGACGTGATTTTTTGAAATTTGCTGGAAGTGGTTTGGTGGTTGCGGCCTGTGCACCTACGATTGCTCAGGCTTCCCTTCCTGTTGAACCGCGTGTGTTAGCTTTAAACAACTTACATACAGGCGAAACGTTAGAAAGTTGCTATTTCAACGGTCATCGTTACGTTCGCTCAGAACTAAAAAGACTAAATCACATTTGCCGCGACTTCCGCCGTAACGAAGTTTACCCTATGGATAAAGGGTTATTCGACCAACTAACTCGTATTCAGACCTTAATTGGATGTGAGGCAGAAGTGCAGATTATTTCTGGTTACCGATCTCCAGCTACAAATGAAATGCTACGTAATAATTCGAACGGTGGTGTCGCTCAGAAGAGTTACCACATGTTAGGTAAAGCTTTCGATTTCCGCTTGGATGGCGTGTCGCTGAAGCAAGTTCATGAAGCTGCATTAAGTTTAAATGTTGGTGGTGTTGGTTATTACCCTCGTAGCGGATTTGTTCATATTGACACTGGTCCAGTTCGCCGCTGGCAGGGCTCGTAACTTGTCAAACTAAGGCGCTAGTGGCATAGTTCGAACAATTTCGAATATCGAACAAGGTTTGCTTTATGTCTTTACAATATCAAGTTGTCCCAGTGACTCACTTCGCTCAAAACTGTTCAATTGTTTGGTGTGATGAAACCATGGAAGGCGTGGTCGTCGATCCGGGTGGTGACGTCAAACAATTGAAAGCTGTGATTGATAAACTCGGCGTGAAAGTGGTTCATATCGTACTTACACACGGTCATCTAGACCATGTTGGTGGTACGGAAGCGCTGGCTGAACAACTTGGCAATGTCGATATTGTTGGGCCACATAAAGCAGATAACTTCTGGTTGCAAGGGTTAGAAGGGCAAAGCCAAATGTTTGGTTTTCCACTCACAGAAGCTTTCGAACCAAATACTTGGTTAGATGAAGGTGATACGGTAACTTTCGGTAAGCAGACTCTCCAGGTGATTCACACTCCGGGTCATACACCGGGTCATGTGGTTTTGTTTAGTGAAGAAGCAAAATTGGCTTTTGTTGGTGATGTATTGTTCCACGGCAGCATCGGTCGTACCGATTTCCCACAAGGTAATCACAGTGATTTGCTGACTTCCATCAAAACCAAACTGTGGCCGCTGGGGAATGATGTTACTTTCATTCCGGGTCACGGACCAAAATCTACTTTCGGTCATGAAAGATTGCACAATCATTATGTGGCTGATGAGATGCCTCTTTACTGATCTTTATTCTCTGGCTCGGCAGCGGCAAGATAGCGCCGAGCTAGACCTACAAAATCTTCCGCACTTCTGTCCAAATCATTCGCTGAGATAAACACGTCATAATCGTAGTATTGGCGCTGATACTTCATTCTATTGGCTAACATCGCCATTAAGCCTGAATAGCTTTTGGTGGCAGACTCTTTGTACTGCTGGGAATCCAACACCATATCTTCAAATTTTGTTTCCTGATTTTGTTGCCGAGCGCCAAGATAGAGCAATGCACGCTGGCTAAGCAGAATCTCAGAGGCGATACGTGGGCAGATACTATCTAGGTATGGCGAATAATGTTTTAGTTTGATCCCAATCCAAGGAAGAGGGTGATGCCAACCTTCTTGTTCGAAAGTACAAATGCCTATTTTGCTGATGTTGTTCCAACGTACAACCCATCCACCGCGAAAGAGATGTTGTTGAAAATGAGTAGAGGTAAAAGTGTATCCAACCTGACTTTTCCTTATTAGCCAGTAACCAACCAAGAGCAACACGCCGATAGACGTTACTGCGATAACGGCTTGTCGCCAGCTGGGTGACCAAATGACGAATCCCAGAGCTAAGACTAATGCGATAACACCTACCCATTTTGCATGGGGGGAGCGTAAATCAAAATGATGATTGGCGATATGAATACTCTGCATAGAAACTACATCAATCCTCAATAAACTGTTTTTATCCCCAGTAATGCAACTGTAGGAAACAAAAAGACCTTTGTATGAATTGTAGTCATAAACCAGAGATAGCGGCATTTTTGCCGGAGAACTTGACCTCAACCCTACAAATATCAGCAGAATTTTGATATAAAGCGCGCTTCAAATTTTCACCACTGCGATAAAAGCAGTGAAATGGAGACATACTCGATGAGACTTGCTCATAAACGCAAAGTGCAGGCTAAATTGCAAAAGCGTATTAAAGCGACTGTAGCGAACCTATCTTCAGCAACGAAAACTGCGAAACCTGCAGCTGAAAAGAAAGTTGTAGAAAAAAAAGTAGTAAAACCAGCGGTTGAGAATGCTGCTGCTCAAGCAGTAGCGGCTAAAGTGGACGTAGCATTAACGCCTAAGCAACAACAGGTACTTGAAATTGTTGCTACCAATGTAGAAGGCATTAATCCTAAGTCGATTGGTCTAGAAGCTGGTCAAGAAGAATCTAAAGCTGCATCTTGGGCTACCGGTGCACTTAAAAAGCTTCTAGAAGAAAACCTTGTAGTGAAAGAGCAATTAGCGGGTAACAAAGTAATCTACAAAACTGCGTAGTTTATTCTTGCCCAATCTAAGTAAAAGGCCTCGGTTTTGACCGGGGCTTTTTCATTTCAATCGTCTCGATGACAATCTATCTAAGCGCTTACTGTTCTTTGTCACAATTTTGAAAACTAATAGCAAATTATGAGTCTGGGAAATTTATTACGTATTAATACATTTAACTCATTTTATGATTTAAATAATATTTAAATAATACAGATATATAGAATATTGATTGGGTTTATCCTACGTAAATATACGTAAGACTATGGTTTTATATGATGCTTAAGATGTTATTTGTTTGCGTAATCTTGCTCATTTTTTATTGATAAAAGTTCACCCAAAGTGATGTTGAACTGAAGTGCTATTGAAGTACCAAAGCACCGACCAATAACAAAAGGACGTGAACAATGAGTCTTATCCATCAATCTGTAAAACGAGTTATGACAACGAGTGTAGTAGCACTAACTGCGTGCTTTGCTCTTTTGTCTACAACAGCTTCTGCTGAAGAAAAAGTGTATCGCTTAAAACTGGCTGAAACTTGGGGACCAAACTTCCCAATTTTCGGTGATGCAACGAAGAATATGGCGGCAATGGCTGAAAAAATGTCGAATGGCCGTTTGCAAATTCGTATCGATTCGGCAAACAAACATAAAGCGCCGTTAGGTGTTTTCGATATGGTGAAATCAGGTCAATATGACTTGGGTCACTCAGCGTCCTACTACTGGAAAGGTAAGGTTCCAAACACACTTTACTTCACTTCTATGCCTTTCGGTATGACAGCACCTGAGCAGTATGCTTGGTTCTACCATGGTGGTGGCATGGAGCTGATGGAGAAAGTGTACGAACCACACAACATGCTTTCTTTCCCTGGCGGTAACACTGATATCCAAATGGGTGGCTGGTTCCAGAAAGAGATCAACTCGCTTGAAGACCTTAAAGGTCTGAAAATGCGTATTCCGGGTTTCGCTGGCGAAGTATTGGCTGAACTTGGCGCTAAGCCAACCAACATTGCACCGGGAGAGCTTTATACTTCTCTAGAACGTCGTACTATCGATGCACTTGAGTGGGTAGGTCCATCTTTAGACTTACGCATGGGTTTCCACAAAATCGCGCCTTACTACTACACAGGTTGGCATGAGCCAGCTACTGAGCTGCAATTCCTAGTTAACAAGCGTACTTGGGAAAAACTGCCTGAAGATTTACGTGAAATCTTACGTGTAGCAATGCGTACAGCGGCTTACGACATGTATGCGCAATCTGTACATGAAAGCGGTAAGAACTGGGTTTCAATCAAGACTGAATATCCAAACGTGAAAGTAAAAGACTTCCCGCCAGAAGTAATTAAAGCACTTCGTGAAGCGAACGGTCGTCTTCTTGCTGAACATGCAGCGCAAGATCCTCTAGCAAAAGAGATCCAAGAGTCACAAGCAAATTATCTGAAAGATGTTCGCCAATGGACTGATATCTCTATGCGCGCCTACCTGAACAACGAAGCGCAATAGCTTTTATAAAACGCAATAGCTTCCATAAAACACAGTAGTTTGCATAAAAGCTACTGAGAAGCCCAAGAAATATAATTAAGCTCCGCTAGCAAGCATTAGTCACTACAACTGAATTGTTAAGCGGAGCACCTTTGCAAATTCCATGGAGTCGGGAATGAGAAGTCTCATCTATATCGAAAGACTGTTTAATCGCATGAGCGATTTTCTTGGATGGTTATCCAGCATTTTGTTCGTTCTACTCGTTGCGAACGTGGTGTATGACGTTGTGATGCGCTACGCGTTTAACGATGTGTCTATCGCCTTCCAAGAGTTGGAGTGGCATCTGTTTTCAGCGGTATTCATGCTTGGAATTCCATACGCTTTGAAAGCGGGTGGGCATGTTCGTGTGGATATCTTCTACGAGCGTTTATCTAATAAAGCTCAAGCGGTTATCGATTTGTTCGGCACAATCATTTTGTTACTGCCTTTTTGTTTTCTGGTGGCTTACTTCGGTATCGACTACGCCAAAGAGAGCTATGCCCTTGGCGAAACATCTGGCGATCCGGGCGGATTACCTTATCGATGGATCATTAAAAGCTTAATCACGGTAGCGTTCTTCTTCATGGCGATGAGTGGTATCGGAATGATTTTGCATTCGCTAAATCGCATCGTGAACCCTCAGCTTTTGCACACCAATTTTAAAGATTCGAAGTAAGGGAAATAACAATGATCGGAATCGTGATGTTTTTTGTAGCGCTGTTTGCGTTACTGCTAGGTTTCCCTGTTGCTTTTACTTTCGGCGGGATCGCACTGATATTTGGCGTTTGGGCAGAAGGCATCGACATGTTTGCTTTTATGCCATATCGAATTCAATCCATTATGCAGAACACGGTACTAATGGCTGTACCTCTGTTTGTCTTTATGGGTTTGGTTTTACAAAAAACGCGCTTAGCAGAACAATTGCTTGAATCCATGGGGCGTTTGTTCGGTGGTGTGCGCGGTGGTATTGCTATTTCTACCGTTTTAGTGGGCGCGTTGCTTGCGGCATCCACAGGCGTGGTTGGTGCATCGGTTGTTGCAATGGGGCTTATCTCATTGCCAGTTATGCTCAAATACAACTATGACAAAGGGCTTGCGTGCGGAACTATCTGTGCGTCAGGAACTCTTGGTCAAATTATTCCGCCTTCAATCGTGTTGATTCTGCTTGGTGACGTATTAGGTGTACCGGTAGGTGACTTGTTCCAAGCGGCAATATGGCCGGGTTTAGTTTTGGTCGGAGCGTACATCGTCTACATCCTCATCTATGCAAAACTGCATCCGGAAGCGGCAGCGCCAATTGGTAGAGATGAATCAATATCACGTAAAGAAGAGGTCATTTCGGCACTGAAAGCCGTGATACCACCATTAGCACTAATAATTGTTGTACTAGGTTCTATATTCGCTGGTGTTGCTACTCCAACGGAATCGGCCGCGTTAGGTGGTGCAGGTGCTATGGTTCTGGCGTTCCTATACGGCCAATTTAGCTGGAAGATGGTATATGAAGCGTCAAAAGAGACGGTAAATGTTACCGCTATGGTGTTTGCTATTTTGTTGGGTGCTACTGCGTTCTCAATGGCATTTACCTACACAGGCGGTGATATCTTAGTTGAAGAGTGGATGATGGCTATTCCTGGTGACAAATGGGGCTTCCTGATTGCCACTATGATTGTGATTCTGATCCTCGGATTCTTTATCGATTTCGTCGAAATCTGTTTCATCATCGTGCCGATTCTTGCGCCAGTGGCGTTGAATATGGGTATTGATATGACTTGGTTTGGTATCTTAGTAGCGATGAACTTACAGACTTCCTTCTTAACACCACCCTTTGGTTTTAGCTTGTTCTATCTGAAAGGTGTAGCGCCGAAGTCAGTGACGACGATGGATATCTATCGAGGTGTTATTCCGTTTATCGGCATACAAATACTGGTGTTAATCTCGCTTCTGGTTTTCCCAGGATTCTACGGAATGTGATCCAATTCTTGGTTGTAAGATGAATTGGTCAAACACACCTTAGAAGTTGCTAAAGTAATGCAGTTTACTGATTGTCTAACTCTTGACAGCCAGTAAGCTGTTTTTATTTTTGCAAAGTGAACTTTGGGAAACGGAATGCCCCTTAAAGCCAAACTGATATTGCTGACGTTATTACCACTGCTTCTTGTGACAGCAAGTATTAGTTGGATCTCCATTCATCAAGCGAAAACGCTTGGTCAACGTGAAGTCGAAATTTTTCGCGTCAATTTGATAAAAGCTCGTGAAACCGCATTGAAAGACAGTGTTGATTTGGCACTCGATGCCATTGATCACATCTACAACAACGAATCGCTCCCAATTGAACAAGCGCAAACGGAGGTCAAAGCTATATTGACCAAATTACGCTACGGTTCGGATGGCTATTTTTTCGCTTACGATAGTAATGGTGTGAACTTGGTTCATCCCATTCAGCCAGAGCTAATTGGGCAAGACTTACTGCATTTACAGGATAAAGAAGGTGATTTCCTCATTGAAGCTCTACTGTTTCAGGCTCAGTCTGGAGGAGGTTTTCATCAATACTTATGGCAAAAGCCGTCTACTAGGGAAACGGTTCCTAAGCTTAGCTATGTTGCATGGCTAGACAAATGGCAATGGATGGTGGGAACAGGGCTTTATATCGAAGATGTCAGCCAAGAAGTGGCAGCGATGCAGTCTGCGATTAATGCCAATATCGAGACTACATTTTTCTCTGTGATGGTGATCTTGGCGGTGACGGTTGCCGTAATTATCGTTTTGACATTGGCTATCAACCTGCACGAGCATCGACTCGCGGATAAAAACCTGAAAGAACTAGCACATAAAACGGTGATGTTTCAGGAAGATGAAAAGAAACATTTGGCACGTGAACTTCATGACGGTATTAATCAGCTATTGGTTTCAAGTAAGTGCCATTTGGAGCTTCTCGACCATAAGCTACAAGGCAATGCCTTGGTATTACACGTTGAAAAAGCGCAGCAATCTCTGATGACCGCAATCAATGAAGTCAGGCGTATTTCGCACAATTTAAGACCAAGTGCACTGGACGATATTGGTTTACAGGCCGCGCTGGTCACGTTGTTGGAAGATTTTCAGGCACATTCAAACATTCAAATAGAAACTTTGTTTGATACAAAACCAGATAGGTTAAAGTCTGAAGCTGCCACAACCTTGTATCGTGTTGTGCAAGAATCACTGAACAATATTAGAAAGCACGCACAGGCGAAAAAAGTGACGGTCATTTTGCATCAGATGGGTAACATGCTTCAGCTGATGATACGTGATGATGGCATTGGTTTTAACGTCAAAGAATCACTGAATAAACGCGGGATTGGATTACGCAATATGCGCGAGCGAGTTGAGTTTATTGGCGGTGAATTTGAGCTAATAAGTGAAGCCGGATTTGGGACAGAAATAACCGTATTATTGCGGTTGGATGGATTAGTGTATGGAAAAGCCAATTAGAGTTGTCATAGTCGATGACCATCAAGTAGTGCTAGAAGGTTTTATGGCTCGTCTTGAGTTGGAGCCAGAGATTAAAGTCGTCGCTACTGCGAGTAATGGTTTAGAAGCGATCGATGTCGTGAAGCAGCATAAGCCGGATGTGATTCTGATGGATGTCAGCATGCCGATAATGAATGGTATTGATGCAACCCGTTTGATTAAAGAAGAAGTACCAGATGCAAAAGTACTCATGCTGACTATGCATGATAATAGAGAATACATCATGAAAGTGATGCAAGCTGGCGCTGTCGGATACATGCTCAAAGAAATTTCAGCGTCCAAAATGGTTCAGGCAATTAAAACGGTTAATCAGGGTTCGACCTATTTTTGTGAATCAGTCACTCAAACGCTGTTTACTGGGGAAATTTCGCCAGCTTCAAGTAAACCGAATCCTTTGAGCAGACGTGAAGAGGCGGTTTTAAAGCTAGTAGCACAAGGTTGTAGCAGTAAGAAAATTGCTTCGCTTCTGAGTATTAGTTATCGCACAGTTGAGACTCACCGCCAAAATATCAAACATAAGCTGGATATTCACTCTACTGCAGAACTTGCTAAATACGCTGTCCAGCATGGTTTATTGGAATAAAACGTGTTTAAACGTCTGTAACTCAAAATAAAAAAGGTTGGGATATCCCAACCTTTTTTCATGAAATCATCTATTCTTCTGTTTTAGTGATGCTGCCAATTTCCAGAAGTGGAGCCACATCAATGTTCTCAGCATTCATCATCGAAGAGAGTCTTTGAACTGATGAGAGTAGAAGGCTTTGCTCCCAATCTGCGAGCGTTTGAAAACGCTGGACAAAACTTTCCTGAAGTGGTGCCGGAGCTTGTTCTAATAAGACTTTTCCGGTTTCAGTAAGATGAGCGTGAACCTTACGCTTGTCTTCAACACTACGGATGCGCTGAACATAACCATTTCTCTCTAATCGGTCGAGTATGGTGGTGGCAGTGGCTTGGCTCATATTGGTGTGTTTGGAGAGTTCTCTGATCGTCACTTCGCCAAGAGCTTGAATCGCACGCATGAGAATAAGTTGCGGCCCCGTTAAGCCAGCATCTTTGCTAAGCTTCTTAGAGTGTAGGTCGATGGCTCTGATGATCTGGCGAATTGCCACTAGAACTTCTTCATGTTTTTCCACGGCTAGCTATCCGGTCAAAGTGGTGAGTTTTTCTAGCGCGACAATACAGCAGTTAGCTGTTGTTGAAAAGCATAGACCTCATACTTTTTATATCAATAATTGGACAGTTTAAACTTGGCCTAAAATCCATAAATGTTTCGTGTACGAATTATGTTTTTATGTGTTTGTGGTTAATTTTTGTTCGCTTGATCGTCGATTTTAGGAAATATTGTCTTTATATTAAGCTATTTGTGGATCTGAAAATGGTCATGTGTACAATGTAGACCACGAACTGCTGAGTTAATAGTTATGAGTACAAAGTAATTTTTGTGACGTATGTTAGAACTTACTTCTTACTCATAGTTATTTGAGTTCAATTTATATTGATTCAAAGAGAGGACAAATGACAAAAGGTATTGATAAATACAGTATTGACAGTACCGACTATACGGTAGGTCAAGACAACATTCAGAAGTGGGGCTTTGATGTCCACAACGCTGTATTTGGTATTAGCGCTGGTTTAATTTTGCTTTTTCTACTGACGATATTAATCGTCGATGCAGATACAGCTAAAAGCGCACTGGATGGTTTGAAATGGCAAATAATCGGGGCATTTGACTGGCTATTTATTTGGTCTGGTAACATTTTTATTATTTTCTGTTTAGCTCTGGTTGTTTCCCCATACGGTAAAATACGCTTGGGTGGTGATGACGCAGTGGCTGATCACTCCTTTATATCATGGCTTTCAATGCTTTTTGCTGCGGGCATGGGTATTGGTCTGATGTTCTGGAGTGTGGCTGAACCCGTTGCTTATTTTACAGGCTGGTATGAAACGCCACTGGGTGTTGCCGCTAACTCCCCAGAAGCTGCCAAGCTAGCGTTGGGAGCGACGATGTTCCACTGGGGTTTACACCCTTGGGCAATTTACGGTGTGGTAGCTCTGTCGCTTGCTTTCTTCTGTTACAACAAAGGATTACCGCTATCCATTCGCTCTATTTTCTACCCAATTTTAGGTGACAGAGCGTGGGGTTGGGCTGGACACATTGTTGATATTCTTGCGGTTATCGCAACCTTGTTTGGTCTGGCGACTTCACTAGGTTTAGGTGCTCAGCAAGCTGCAAGTGGTATTCACCATGTGTTTGGTATAGATGCGGGGATTGGTCTGCAAGTGACGGTTATTATTGTTGTCACTCTACTAGCAACCATTTCTGTTATTCGCGGCATTGATGGTGGAGTAAAAGTTATCTCTAACATCAACATGATTGTTGCGTTCCTTTTACTTATTTTGGTTGCTTTGATCGGTTATGCAGTGACGTTCTCTGCAATTCCTACTACGTTGATGGCTTACATCGAAAACATCATACCGTTAAGTAACCCACATGGTCGTACTGATGAAGCATGGTTCCAAGGCTGGACAGTGTTTTACTGGGCTTGGTGGATCTCATGGTCACCATTTGTCGGTATGTTTATCGCACGTGTATCGAAAGGCCGTACGATTCGAGAATTCATCACAGCTGTTCTGATTGTTCCGACGCTAGTTACTCTTATTTGGATGTCTGTATTTGGTGGCCTTGCGGTAGAGCAGGTAATTGACAAAATTGGTGAGTTAGGTGCACATGGTTTAACAGATGTATCCTTAGCGATGTTCCAGATGTTTGATGGCTTGCCATATGGAACAGTATTGTCAGTCATTGCGGTTATTCTCGTGCTGGTGTTCTTTATTACTTCTTCGGACTCTGGTTCTTTGGTAATTGATAGCATTACGGCTGGCGGTAAACTGGATTCACCCGTTGCTCAACGTGTGTTCTGGGCTCTGATGGAAGGTCTCATCGCGATTGCGTTACTATGGATTGGTGGCACTGAGGCTGTACAAGCACTGCAAGCTGGCGCTATTTCAACTGCGTTACCGTTTACCATCGTTCTGTTGTTGATGTGTGTAAGTCTGGTGATGGGTTTACGTACGGAAACTTTCAAGCGATAGGCTCGAACTTATGAATATGAAAGCCGACTGTTTAGTCGGCTTTTTTTGATCGGTTTTTTGCCGTCTGGGTAAGTCGAAATGGGTATACAGACCTATAGATTGGCACTGATAAAAACTAGCGCCAAAGAGTTCTGATGCTCAGTTGCTGACTGTAGTGATGAGCGATCTGCGCCTGCAATAGTTCAGCAGTGGCGATGGCGTCTGTAAGTGCATGGTGAGGCGTATAGGCTGGTAAACCATAACGCAATCTAGATTGACCCAATCTCACTGATTCTGGTTTCTTTCCTCGCAGCTTATTCCAAAAGCCGTCGGTGGATTTCTTCTGAATCATTGATTCGATTTCCATCGTATCCACAACAGGGAATTCAATACCTTCGCCAATTCTGCTCTTTAACGCTTTATCAAGAAACTCACGTTCGATCTTTTGATAGTGCACCACCATAATTTTTCCTGACAGCTCGCTCAACACCTCTTCCATTATCTCTGACAGATCTGGTGCATCAATGATATCGCTGTGTGTGATGCCATGGATCACGACAGATTGTTCATCCAATTTCTGCCTAGGACGAACTGTCCAATGCCTTGCGCGATTAAGATAAATTCGGTTTAAGGTAAAAGGCACGATACCAATAGTGATGATGTCATCCTTTTCTGAATCCAAACCTGTCGTTTCGAAATCCATAGCGACAAATTCGATGTCACCAATCGGCGTATTGCCATTTACCATTGCAGGATCATAAAAAGCCTTCAACAACGGGTGTGAGACTTTGTTTTTCTTTGTTTGATATTTATAGGGCCAGTCAATACTTGGCGCCTGAAACAGACGTTTCATAATGTCCCTTATTTAAAGCTGTTGCTGGCCTGATAGCGGAATTTTAAGAAATTCTGAGCGTTACTTAAAATCTGGAAAGCATCCTTTAAGTTACGTCTTTCAAATTCAGATAAATTCTCTGGTTCAATGTTGTTGTCAGCTTCAACATTGTTTTCAACGTCCAAAGCCTGATGGCGGATACGAACCATAGATATAAATTCCAGTGCATCACGTAAGTCTTCGCCTCTGCCTTTGGGCAAAATTCCCGCATCAATGATGTTATCAAGACGTTCAAATGAGTTTTTTGCACGTGAACCGACGGCTAACGCATGCACGCGAATCAGATCTGCAAGTGGAGCTGTTCCGCGGCGTTTCAGGTTAATTGAGTTGTTGTGGCGGCCATCTTTCTCCATAACGAAGCTTTTGAAGAAACCCAACGGAGGAGTGCGGTTAAGAGCGTTACGAGCAAGACAAGCCAAGAAACGGTTGTTTTTACGAGCACGGCGCACAATAAAGCCATTAAGCATCTCGGCCCATTTCAATCGACCATATACGCCGTCCAAATCGAAGAATATGGATGCATTTAATAGAGCTTTAGGATTAGGGTCATCTATCCAGTCGGCAAAACAGGCTTCCCACTCTTGTCGAGTCATTCGCCACATTGGATTCGTCGCCATGATTTCACCAGTACAGTAGCTATAACCACATTGATCTAACGCGTCACAAACAAACTTTGCTAAGTTTGCAAAGTACTCACCGTGCTCTTGCTCGTTATAGCTATCGTCTAAAATAATGGCGTTATCTTGGTCTGTAACGACAAGTTGTTCGTCACGCCCCATTGACCCAAGAGCTAAGAAACAATATGGAATCGGTGGCGGACCAAAGGTTTCTTCTGCGAGTTCCAAAATTCGCTGCTTAAAGCTTCGACCAATTGTAGACATTGCTGTGCCGACCATATGTGAGTTTGCGTCTTCGTTAACAAGTCGAACAAATGCATCTTTGACCTGTTTTGACAGAGTAGCCAAATCATTAATGTTGTTTTGTTGGAAAATACTACTGACCAGCAATAATGAGTTTTGAGACTCATAACGAATGATGTCGGTGATGTTTAAAATGCCAATTGGCTTCTTATCTTTTAATACAGGCAGGTGATGGACGTTATAGCGCAGCATCATCAGCATAGCTTCATACACATATGCATTGTGATCTAAGAACATTACCTCAGACGTCATCACATCTGTCAGTGGAGCCTGATGATCGATGCCTGTCGCCAGTACTCGATGGCAAAGGTCTTTCTCTGTCACGATACCAATAACAGGGCTTTGGTCATCTTCGTTGTCTTCGAGAATTTCCGGGTCAATAACCAACAGGGAAGAGTTGTTTTCCTCTGCCATTTTTATCGCAGCTTCCTGGATGGTTGCACCTTTAAAAACGTAAGCAGCTTCGCCAGTCAAAATACGTTTAACTTTTGAAGTAGTGAGGTCGTTTTGTTCTGAGCTATTTGACACGGCTTGACGTAAGCGAGCGTTATCTTCTACTTCTACGTAATCTGCGAAAACGTCATGTTCTTCGTATAGAGACTGGAAGACAGATTCAGGAATGCAATAAACCAGTGTGTCTTCAATAGCTGTCACTGGGAAACGCACTTTATTATTGGTCAGCAGACCCATTTGTCCGAAGATACCACCTTCGGTTAAGCGGTTATACAGCTCACCTTTACGTCGATAAACTTCAACAGTTCCGCTTCGAATCATATAAAGATCTTGGATATGGTCACCAAGATGGATGATAGGTGTGCCCTGTCTGTAGTAGGCAATTTCTATATGGTGCGCGACATGTTCTAGAGTGTCTTCTGGTAACTCAGAAAAAGGGAGATGTTGGCTAAGGAAATTTTTTATTTCTAATAGCTCTGCTTCCATATAGGCTCCTTTAGAGATGCGTTATGTGGACGTGATTAACATAAGAGACTGTCAATACAGGAAAATGTAAATTGTACACGACTTTTCTTTGCAGCGCAGATTCTCTGCTTATATCTCAAAATGTTTTGCCAGTTTCGACTAAGCTGAATTGAGTGAGGCAGAAAATTCAAGGAGTTGTTGATGAAAACATGGGCAGTGCTTATGACTTCGGTGTTGCTATCTTCATCCGTCTTTTCACATGAGTTAACTGAAGCGACTCCGCTTCAGTACGACTATATATACGGCAGCGTAAGCTCTGGAACTTATCGCTCTCCCTCAACTGATGGAGACAACGCAAGTTCAGTTATTGTGGGCATCAATCATAAGTTTGATGACAGCGATCTTTTATGGAGTGCTGATTACGGCTCTCGCTTCGTACATCCAAACGATCTCACTATCGACCACTATCTTTTACGCGTCGGTTTGGGTTATCGCTGGTTACTTGCTGATAAGTTAGATTTAGTGACTAATGGCAAAGTAGGGGCATTGAGAATTGATGCGGGAGACAAAGAAACTGATTTTGTTTACAGCGTTGATCTTGGCTTGCGCTATGCCGTGACTGAAAAATTTGAAACATCGTTATTTGCAGAAGCGCTAAGAAACAAATGGCTGGATGAAAATATCTACACATTCAGCGGTGATTACTATTTTTATCCTAAATTTGCATTAGGTGGTTTTGTCTCATATCGAGATGGTGAACGAGGTTCATCCATTAGAGAGGCGGGCATACTGGCCAAATTTACTTATTAGCTTGTTGATTGCAAATAGTGATATTTAACACGCACAAAAAAGCCGACCATTTGGTCGGCTTTGAATTTCTTTAGAGGATTAAAGAACTGCTTTAATACCTTGGCAAAGAGGTAGCATATTTGACTTAGTCATGCCTGCTACGCTGATACGTCCAGAACCTACGATGTAGATAGCTAGTTCTTCTTTTAGTCGAGCAACTTGCTCTTTGTTTAGACCAGAGAAAGAGAACATACCGTTTTGACGTTCAATGAAACTAAAGTCAGCAGTTACACCTTGCTCTTTCAGTGTTGCTACGAACAGTTCGCGCATCTCTTGGATACGTTCACGCATTTCTGCAACTTCTGCTTCCCACTCTGCACGAAGCGCCGCATCGTTAAGGATGTATGTTACTACTGCTGCACCGTGTGCTGGTGGGTTAGAGTAGATAGAACGGATGATTGCTTTAACTTGGGAGAACGCGGTCTCTGCAACGTCAGCTGACGGTGCTACTAGTGTGAATGCACCTACACGCTCATTGTATAAACCGAAGTTCTTAGAGAATGAGCTAGCAACTAGGATTTCACTGTTGTACTTAGCGAAAATACGTAGACCTTCAGCATCTTCTTCAACGCCTTTCGCAAAACCTTGATAAGCGAAGTCAAACATTGGTAGAAGACCTTTGTCTGCCACAAGTTTCGCTAATGTTTCCCACTCTTCAGCTGTTGGATCGATACCGGTTGGGTTATGGCAGCATCCGTGTAGTAGCACAACGTCACCCGCTGCTGCTTTTTCTAGGTCTGCAACCATTGCTGCGAAGTCTTTATCTTTTGCTTCTGCGTTGTAGTAAGTGTACTGAGCAACTTCTAAACCAGCCGCTGAAAAAACACCATTGTGGTTTGCCCAAGTAGGATTACTGATCCAAACTTTTACATCACCTAATTGACGTTTAATGAATTCACCCGCTACACGTAGAGCGCCTGTACCACCTGGTGCTTGAGCTGTTTTTGCTAGCTGCTTAGCTACGATGTCTGAATCTGCACCAAAAAGAAGTTTTTGAACTGCTAAACCGTATTCAGCAGTACCTTCGATAGTTAGATAAGATTTTGTTTTTTCAGATTCAAGTAGAGCTGCTTCTGCTTTTTTTACGGTTGCTAAAACAGGGGTTTGACCTGCTTCATTTTTGTAAATACCAACGCCTAGGTTAATTTTTTCAGCGCGAGGGTCTTTTTTAAACTCTTCAGTTAGACCGAGAATAGGGTCAGCAGGAGCCGCGACAACTTTTTCAAACATAATGCTCATCCATGTAAGTTAGGTGGAGGGGGAAAACCAGTCAGATTTATCGTATTTATACCTTTCTGCACCAACGCTGACAACAGTGACAATTAGAAAATTTCAAAATAATTTACCTTGCTTAATGATTAATGCTCAAAGGTCGCTTTTCTCATGAAAAACATATCGACATTTGCAGGAAATGAAGAAGAAAAATGTTACATATTTGTACGGACTGAATTAAATGGAAATCTTGATTAACCAACATTTTCGCACAGAGTGTGCGTACGATTTTGCTGGTTGGCCAGTAGTTTTTGAACCTACTATTATAGTTAAAACCTTCTTTGAAGAAGGTCTTAACTATATATGATGGTTTATGTTGAGCACTCAATCTTGATTATCGTTAAGATGTTTCACTATTGCTTTCATAGCATCTTCTTCTGTTGGTGTTTGCCCTTCGTCTACATCCAATTTTTGTTTAGGGTGTAGCCCCATAGCATCTTCCGCAATATGTAACCAATCTGGATGCCAATAATACGGGTCGGGTGCTTCGGGATGATCCCAACTGTGGACGTTATCTTTAATGCCGTTGTAGTTGAGATCTTCCATTCTAAAGACTTTCATAATGGTCTCCTTTCAACGTTGCCTGCAATCTAGGTACTTATCTTTATAAGTATGGTGAGCAAGATCGGTTTTATCTAGCTTGCGAAAGCAAAGGGTATAAAAAAACCTCCATTAAGGAGGTTTTTAAATAACTTATTGTGATTCTTCGTTAGGAAATGTGGCTTAGAAGTTTGCGCTACGTGGAGTACGTGGGAATGGAATCACGTCACGCACGTTACCCATACCAGTTACGTAAGAAACTAGACGCTCAAAACCTAGACCGAAACCTGCGTGAGGTACGGTGCCGTAACGACGTAGGTCGCGATACCAGCTCATGTGCTCAGGATCGATACCCATCTCAACCATACGTGCATCTAGAATATCTAGACGCTCTTCACGTTGAGAACCACCGATGATTTCACCAATACCCGGTGCTAGTACGTCCATCGCTGCTACTGTCTTACCATCGTCGTTCAGACGCATGTAGAAAGCTTTGATGTCTTTCGGGTAGTTCTTAACGATTACTGGGGCTTTGAAGTGTTCTTCAGCTAGGTAACGCTCATGCTCAGAAGACATGTCGATACCCCATTCAACAGGGAACTCGAACTCACGACCAGAATCTAGCAGGATTTGAATTGCATCAGTGTAATCCACTTGTGCAAAGTCAGATTGTACAAACTGCTCTAGACGAGTAATGGCATCTTTGTCGATACGAGAAGCGAAGAATTCTAGGTCGTCACGACGCTCAGCAAGTACCGCTTTAAATACATACTTCAGCATGTCTTCAGCGAGTTTCGCTACGTCATCGAGTTCTGCAAACGCAACTTCTGGTTCAACCATCCAGAATTCTGCAAGGTGACGGCTAGTGTTTGAGTTCTCAGCACGGAAAGTCGGGCCGAAAGTGTACACTTTGCTTAATGCACAAGCGTATGCTTCTGCGTTTAACTGACCAGATACAGTTAGGAATGTTTCTTTACCGAAGAAGTCTTCGTTGTAATCCACATTACCTTTGTCATCTAGTGGCAGGTTAGCCATATCAAGCGTTGATACACGGAACATTTCACCAGCACCTTCAGCATCTGAAGCAGTGATCAGTGGAGCAGACATCCAGAAGTAGCCTTGCTCATGGTAAAAACGGTGAATTGCTTGAGAAAGAGAGTTACGTACACGAGCAACCGCACCAATGACGTTAGTGCGTGGGCGAAGGTGGGCAACTTCACGAAGGTACTCGATAGAGTGACGAGTTTTCGCCATTGGGTATGTTTCAGCATCCTCTACCCAGCCAACCACTTTTACTGCCGTTGCCGCTAGTTCGAAATCTTGACCAGACGCTGGAGACTCAACAATCTTACCTGTTACTTCAACAGAGCAGCCAGTGGTTAGCTTTAATACTTCGTTTTCGTAATTATTAAGATTATTTGGGACCACGGCCTGAATCGGGTCGAAACAAGAGCCGTCATAAATGGCAAGGAAAGAGATTCCAGCTTTGGAATCACGACGTGTACGGATCCAGCCGCGAACAGTGACTTCACTGTCTACTGCTAGCTTGCCGCCAAGTACGTCTGTTACAGGCGCGTAAGTCATGTTTGATATAGTCTCCATTGAGGTAAACATTCAACCCAATGTCTGATTTTCGTCATTATTGTTGATTAAATAGACGAACCATTGGGTTGGATAGAATTCTTATTAATTCAACGGGACATATTACCTGTCAATTCGATAGCTTCAACCTTTAATCTTATTTTGGTGATTAATTCTTACGCGAAAGAGTAAATTGATTGAGCAAAGACTCCAATTGTTGCGACAATTGCTCCAGATTTAAGCTAATTTCGCGAGTTTTTGTTGCTGAGTGAGAAGTATCTTGTGCATGACGCGCGATCACTTCCACTTTCTGCTGAACATTTTTACTTACATGGGTTGTCGTCTGTGTTTGGAGTTGAATGCTCTCAGTGTGTTCCAACACTTGCTTCATTTCTGCTACCACATTGGTCATCGCTGCAGACAGTTCTTCAACCTCATTGGAACGAGTATGAGCCTGTGTACAAACTCTATCGACCGAAATCATCGACTCTTCGCTCTCTTTTTGGAACTGAGCAATGATTTTTTCAATGTTTCCGGTTGCTTCGGCGGTGCGAGAAGCAAGATTACGTACTTCATCAGCAACGACAGCAAAACCACGACCTTGCTCGCCAGCTCGCGCAGCTTCTATCGCAGCGTTGAGAGCGAGCAGATTGGTTTGTTCGGCAATGCCTTTGATGACTCCTAAAATGGTAGTCACTTCGCCAGTCTGGTTATTCAACTGAGCAATCTTGATTTTCACATCCTCAATATCACCAACCAAGTTTTTGATATCTTCACTGGCGGAGTGCGCTTGTTTGGCACTCGTTTGAGCAACGTCGGTGGTGTGCTTAACTAAAAGAGCAGCGTCTGCTGTCGACAATTCAACTTCATGTTGCTTATTCTGCATCTCGTCAATGTTGTACTGCACATCAGCAGTTTCACTTTGTTGATTGTTGGCGGCTTGATCGGTTACCTGCGCAACATCTGTTAATTGATTGGCAGAAGAGGCTAGGGAATGAGACGTGTTTTGGACTTGTTGCATACTGTCTGACACTGTATCCATGAAAGAGTTTATGGATGTCGCTAATTGCCCCAACTCATCTTTTTTCGAATTATTGAGTCGCGGTGAAAGATCTTTACTGCTGCTTACTTCACTCATAAATAACGTAGTCTTTTGAAGCGGCCGAACAATGAATTGTTTAATCAGTGTGAGAGTAATCAAAAAGCCAACAATGGCTATTACCGCCATAATTCCCACACCTAACCAAGTACGTTGATTAATAAGTCCATTAATATGACTCAAATTGTATTCAAGGCGAATAACACCGAGAACTTCACCTTCCGGAGCCATATGACAAGCGATACAGTTAGTGCCTCGGTAGTTCTCACTCGATTTCATCGGTAACGCGACCACGATACCTTGGCCCCAGCTTGCTTCAATAGGTTCTAAGATGTATTCGCCTTTTAAAGCACGTTTATCGATCTCATCAACAGGAGCTTGGTTTGCCTGACCCGGTCCGTAGAGCTTACTCACTAAGTCCGAACGTAGGACACGAACTTGCTCTATACCATCTTGTGCTAACGCTTTTTGACGCAGAGTCTCTTTTTGCGCCATTGTGCCTGTAAGCATCATCATATTCAGGCTATCGAAATAGTTACTTGCTTTATCATGCAGTTGTTCACCTAGCACTGAGTTGATCAAGTCACGCTGCTGGATGGACTGATAAATGGTAGAACTCGCTAGCACCAGTGTAAAAACGGTGACTAGTGTAAGAAGTAGTTTGGATGTAATCGTTGAGCTCATAATGGTCTTATAGTTATTAAGTGTTTACTTAAATAACTATAGACGTTAGATATTAAAGGGAAAATGTGTGTTTAACTTACTGTGACCATAAACAAAATATGGATTTTGGATTTGTGACACAGAAATTGTGTGCTCAATTTTTTGACGCTTATGCCATATTTTCGACATCTATTTATTGTTTTTTTCAAACTGAAATTGCAGTGAAAATGAGATCGGACGCTTGTTTCCTTCGGTTAGATTACTTACTATTGCGCCTCTTTTTACTAGCCAGATTGATAGACTGATCATTATATGAAGACCGAAATTTACAAAGAGTTCATGTTCGAAGCAGCACACCACTTACCGCATGTGCCAGAAGGGCATAAGTGTGGTCGTCTGCATGGACACTCGTTTTTGGTTCGCTTATATGTCGCTGGCGATGTTGACCCACATACTGGTTGGCTGGTGGATTTTGCTGAAATCAAAGCAGCATTCAAACCTATCTATAACAGACTGGATCACTACTATCTGAATGACATTGAAGGGTTAGAAAACCCAACCAGTGAAGTTCTTGCTAAGTGGATTTGGCAACAGCTAAAACCTTCTTTGCCTTTGCTGAGCAAAGTTGAAATCAAAGAAACCTGTACTGCTGGCTGTATCTATACTGGCGAAGCTTAATCAACTTTTAAGGTTTAGCTGCTTAATCGCTAAAGCTTTAAGCTGATAAAGAAAACCACCTTAACTCTGCATCGTTTAAATTTATATCACTAAACAATGCATGAAGCGTCGGGTGGTTTTTTTGTGTTTGCTAATTCAGATTCTTTTATTCAACTTTTGAACGTTGAATTTCATCTGATGAGGCTTTTTCTAGCTTGATTGCGATGAACTTAGACGTTGGCGTAAAGGTTCTTTCACCATAGCTATCCAAAGGTACAAGCGGATTGGTTTCCGGATAATACGCCGCAGCTTGACCTTTAGGAATATCGTAAGCGACTAAGGTAAAGCCTTGCACTTTACGAGTTACACCGTCTTCCCAAAGCGAAACCATATCGACTTTGTCACCATTCTGGAAACCCAGTTTGGCAATATCTTCCTCGTTTACAAACAGCACTTCGCGCATGCCAAACACGCCTCGATAGCGATCATTCAATCCATATAGAGTAGTGTTGTACTGGTCGTGTGAACGCATGGTTTGCAAAATCAAATCAGGCTTGTTGCCTTGCTCTAACACTGCTTCATTAATCAGCTGTTTTGGCAACGCGCTATCACTAAACTGTGCTTTTCCTGATGTAGTATTCCATCGGCGTTCAGCGGCTGGATTTACCAGATGGAAGCCACCTGGATTACGGAGCTTAAGATTGAAATCGGTAAAACCTGGGATGGTTTCAGAAATTAAATCGCGGACACGTTCGTAATCCTGAATTGCCCAGTTCCAGTCAATTGGGTGACAACCTAAAGTCGCATGCGCAATTCCGGCAATTATGGCTGGCTCTGAACGTAAATGTTCCGAGCGAGGTTTCAATTGACCATAGGAGATATGAACCATACTGAATGTGTCTTCAACCGTGATACCTTGTGGTCCATGATCTTGAACATCAATTTCTGTACGTCCTAAGCAAGGAAGGATAAGGGCATCTTTACCCGTCACTAGGTGAGAGCGGTTGAGTTTCGTTGAGATATGAACGGTCAGATTACAGTTTTTCATTGCAAGGTGAGTACGCTCAGTATCCGGTGTCGCCTGGGCAAAGTTTCCACCTAAACCAATGAACACTTTCGACTGTTGCTCTTCCATTGCTTTGATCGCTTGGATGGTGTTGTGACCAATCTCGCGTGGTACTTTAAAATTGAAGCGACGCTCAATGCTATCTAAAAGGGCAGTTGATGGTTTCTCATCAATACCCATAGTACGGTCACCTTGTACGTTACTGTGCCCACGAACAGGAGAAAGACCTGCTCCGGGCTTACCTACGTTGCCGCGCAACATTTGCACGTTCGCAACTTCTTTAATCGTAGGTACTGAGTGACGATGCTGAGTAAGTCCCATTGCCCAACACATGATCACACGCTCTGAGCGGCGATACATATCGGCAACGGTTTCAATTTCATGTAGCTCTAAGCCAGATTGTTCTGCAATATGTTCCCACGTTGTGGCATCGACTTCTTTCAAATATTCATCAATCCCAATGGTATGGTCATTGATGAAATCTCTATCAAAAACAGCTTTGCCACCGGTTTCTACTGCTTCGCGTTCCCATTGCAGTAGGAATTTAGCGATACCACGAAACACTGCCATGTCACCACCGAGAGCTGGTCTCAAATAGGCTGTATTGGTTGGTTTTGAACCATTACGCAGCATTTCAATTGGAACTTGTGGGTTTTGAAAACGCTCCAAACCACGCTCTTTCAGCGGGTTTAAACAAATGACTTGCGCGCCACGTTTGACCGCTTCACGAAGAGGTTCAAGCATACGTGGGTGGTTGGTTCCCGGGTTCTGACCAATCACAAAGATGGCATCGGCTTTGGCGAAATCATCAAAAATCACCGTACCTTTACCAACACCAATCGTATCTTTCATGCCTATGGCGCTGGCTTCGTGACACATGTTAGAGCAGTCAGGAAAGTTGTTGGTACCGAAAGCGCGAACAAAAAGCTGATATAAAAACGCGGCTTCGTTACTGGCACGTCCCGAAGTATAGAATTCAGCCAGATTTGGAGACTCAAGTTGATTAAGATGTTGAGCGACCAGTTGGTACGCATCGTCCCAACTGATGGGTACATAGTGGTCCGTTGCTGAGTCGTATTTCATTGGATGAGTAATACGACCTTGATACTCAAGCCAGTAGTCGGTTTGTTTCAATAGTGAGGAGACACTGTGGGTGGCGAAAAACTCAGGATCTACAACACGGTTGGTTGCTTCCCAGTTCACTGCTTTCGCGCCATTTTCACAGAAGTTTACTTTGCCACTTTCTGGTGATTCTCCCCATGCACAACCTGGGCAGTCAAAGCCGCCATTCTGGTTAGTTTTAAGCATGGTTCGGATATTTTTAACGGCATTCTCGCTGCCCCACCAGCTTTTCGTGACGGCTTTCAGTGCGCCCCAGCCACCAGCAGGACCATTGTATTGTTTTATTTGTTCTTTTTGACTCACGACTTTACTCCTAACGTACAGGAACGACAGTAAGCAGGAGTACCGGTGAAAACAGGCGCGATATGTGGATAAGGCGGAAGTAGTAAAACGGTTTGTTGTGGTTTTAAAGAATCCTGATTACTGCTTTTTAACTTCTGATTGGATCGGCTGATATGATGCCTTGATCTAAATCAAAGATTATTGCGTTGTAAGATATGCGTCCAATTGATATTACCGACTGAGTGATAAATAAAATCTATGGAACTAGGCGAATTCGAGAAATTACGTGGTGATAAACATAATTTATTGATGTGTCGCTTAATTACTTAAATTTAATTCCAATAATCATCCCATCCCTTATTCTGTCGTCATTTTTTTTAATAGTCACTATCTATCACGCTATAGATAAATTAGATTTGACCGTAGGATTTTAGAGGAATAGTCTTGATTTAGATCAATTATTGCAACAGAAGTTTATTTGCTAAAAATTGACGGCAACGCGCTCAAATCAAAAACACCTTAGGCAAAGCAATCGACAATGGACATCAAACAACTCAAGTATCTAATCGCCTTAGATCAGACCAAACATTTTGGCCAAGCGGCGGCGTTGTGTCATATCACGCAGCCAACATTGTCGATGAGAATTCGGCGTCTTGAGGAAGAGCTTGAGCTTGAATTGATCACCAGAAGCCAACGTTTTGAAGGGTTTACCGAAGCAGGGGACCGAATTCTTGCTTGGGCGAAAACAGTCTTAGCTGCGCATGACGGCTTACAAGCTGAAGCGGCAAACTGCCGTGGTCAGTTAGTGGGCTCATTAAGATTGGGCATGGTTCCTTTAGCGAGTCAAAACCCAATGCAGCTTATTAAACCACTGTCAGAACTCTTTCCTGAATTGCGTTTTCAGATTATGTCTATGGCTTCTGAGCAGATCATAGACCAGCTCAATCGTAACCAACTGGATTTGGGCATGTGTTATATCGATCAGGTCAATACCAGTTATTTTGATGTGATTGAAATGAGTTCAACCGACTTGGGAATACTATATGACAGCCGCTATTTCGACTTCGCAGAACAAGAAGTGATGTGGGAGTCATTAAATAACATCCCGTTGGGCTTGCTATCAAAAGGAATGCACTACCGTCATTCCATCGATTTGAGTTTTGGCAGCAAAGGACTTGTGCCGCAAACTGTCATTGAAAGTAACTCTACTTTTCACCTGATCCAAGCCGTCACTAGTGGGCTTTGCTGCGCAATTATGCCGTTGAATTCTGGTTTAGCAGAGCTCAATGAACAGCTTCGTATTATTCCGATTGAGAAAGCTGTAGTGCATTCACCTTTGGTATTACTCAAACGTAAACAAGAGCCGTCATCGGCACTCGTGGATCAGTGCTTTGCTGAAGCAAAAAGCTTATTTGGTGTTGGTAAAGCGCCATTGGCGAAATCAGCACGCATTCAGGCAGTGAGGTAACGAGATGAGCTGTACCATAAACACAGATACTTTTATCGAGCTGCATGATTTCAACCAAGCACCACCAGCCCCGAATTCACTTCGCTATCGAGAGTTAACCGGCGAAAGTGAAATATTGGATACCCCGTTAGCCAGTGAATCTGCGTTAGCGATCAGTTACAACGGTATTAACCAAGCGGTGATGATGGTTACTCCAGGGCATCTCGAGGATTTCGTGCGAGGATTCAGTCTTAGCGCAGGGATTGTCACCAGTTTTGGTGAAATTAAAGACATTGAGATCGGGGGGCAAGGTGAGTCTCATTTTGCTGAAGTTGAAATCAGTAATCGCGCCTTCTGGAACTTGAAACATCAACGTCGCCATATGGCCGGCACCACTGGCTGTGGTATCTGCGGCGTTGAAGCTTTAGAGCAAGCTTTACCCGATTTGCGTCCACTTGTCCCAACATTGCCACCAAGCTCTTTAGTTTTTAACGGACTGAGAGAGAAAATTTCCCAACATCAACAAGCGGCTAAAATCTCAGGTGCTTTGCACGCGGCGTTATTTGCCAATGCAAAAGGAGAGATAGTGCTTTGCAGAGAAGACATTGGTCGACACAACGCTTTAGACAAGTTGATTGGAGCGATGGCATCCGAGCAGATAAACCCTAAAAGTGGTTTTGCCATTGTGACGAGTCGTTGCAGTTTAGAACTCATTCATAAAGCGGTAAGAGCAGAGATCGCGACATTGGTGTGTTTGTCTGCTCCAACGTCGTTAACGGTGGAGTGGGCAAGGAGAAATCATCTTAACCTGATTCATCTGCCTCACAGTGGTTCTCCAAGGCTGTATAGCCCTACACCTTAACTAAACATTTCTTTAATCCAAACAAAAAGAGAAACGCAACAATGCACGTTTCTCTTTTTATGTTGCCAATCGATCTGTTTGTCGATTAGCGTTCTGTTTGTGAATAGCTGATCTGCTATTGCTCGGTGTTATCAGACTCCTCTAACGGAACCAAATCTTCACCACCAAGGCTTTGATAGATGGTCGTCAGATTGACTAGCTGGTTATAACGGTTTTCCAACAGTGACGCTTTTGCACTTCGCTCATTGTCTTGAGCATCAAGCAAGGTCGTGATATCGATAGCACCATACTTATACTGACTGGCGTAAATGCGAGCCGCTTCTGCTGCGCTGTCATACTGTTTCTGAAGTTTCTCTTCCTGATACTGGTAGTTTTCACGAGCAGATAGGGCATTATCCACATCCTGAAACGCGGTATAGAGCGCTTTGCGGTATGAAATGATCGCAGATTCGTATTTCACTTGCGCGATATCTTGATTGATCTGCATGGTGTTCCAGTTGAGGAACGGCATCGTCAAATCAGCGCCAATTGAACCCAATGGGTCGCTCAGTAAGTTGCGCAGCTGTTCAGATGAGCCACCTAGCGCGCCTGTTAAGGTTAACGTTGGAAAGTAAGCGGCATCGGCAGAATCTTTGGCTGCAAATGTTGCTTTTAGCTCATAGAGTGCTTGTTTGATGTCGGGACGACGGCTCAAAACATCCGCAGGTACACCTGATGCGATTTCTGGCAATGCGCCTTCTGGCAGTGCTTTAATCTCTTTCACCATTTGCTGTGGCGCTTGGTCAAACAAGATAGCGAAAGCGTTTTGTGCCTCTGTTAGCTGCTGCAAGTAATCACGATGTGTTGCTTCCAAAGCTGCAAGCGAACGCTCAGCTTCCAATACATTGAGTCGAGTCACCGAACCATGGCTGAATTGGCTCTGTGCTTGCTTTAAGGTATCCGTTGCATCGGCAATATCACTATTACTGAGTTCAATACGCTGATTCAGATAGCCGATTTGCCAATAGAGTTGCGCCGTAGTTGCAACTAAACTTTGGGCTGTCGCTTCACGTTCTTCTAAGCTCGCAAGCGCTGTCCATTCACTCTCATCTGCGGCAGCTGAAAGTTTGCCCCATAGGTCTACTTCGTAACTGACTGACAGACCAGTTTGATAACTTTCACTTGAAACTCCGCTATCTAAATAGCGTGAGCCATCAGCGGAAACGCTACCTGATAGGTCAGGGTAGAGATCTCTTCCAGCTAAATTGGCTTCTAAACGAGCTTGTTTAAGTGTCAGTGTAGCAATTGCTAAATCGCTGTTGGTCGCAAGAACTTTCTCAACCAATTGGTTGAGCTGATCATCATTAAAACTGGTCCACCAATGACTGATTACTGGTGATGAGTTTTCCGAAGAAGACTGTGCACTCGCCGATTGTTGCGAAGATTGCCAAGTTTGTGGAACTTGCACTTCCGGTTCAGGAAATTCAGAGCGAGTCACGCAACCCGTTGCCAACACCACACATAGTGCAAGAGTATAATATTTGTATCGATGTAACATGGCTTACTCCCTAGATAACGCGTCAATTGGGTTTAACTGGGCGGCATTCTTCGCTGGAAGATAGCCAAACAGTACACCAATGAGGGTGGAGCACAAGAATGCTGAAACGATCGATGTTGTGGAATAAATCATAGTAAAACTACTGCCAAACGCGGCGAATGCGACGCCAATTAAATAAGCCATGCCAATACCAATGGTGCCGCCACACAAACAGACTAACACTGCTTCAATTAAGAACTGGCGAAGAATGTCACCTTGCCTTGCACCAACCGCCATACGAACCCCGATTTCACGGGTACGCTCGGTTACAGAAACCAGCATGATGTTCATAACACCAATACCTCCAACGACTAGAGAAATTACCGCAATAGCTGAGATCAGCAAGGTCATAGTTGCTGTCGTTTTGGTAATGTTTTGCTGAATGGTATCTGTGTTAATCGTAAAGAAATCTTCAGTACCGTGGCGCATTTTTAACAACTGAATAATTGCTTGTTCAGCGGCTTCGCTTGGCGTGTTGTCATCGACACGTACTGATATTCGGTTTAGATAGTTCTGCCCAACCATGCGTGCACTGACCGTGGTGTACGGAACCCAAATATTGAGCGAATCACTATTACCAAATGCACTCTCTTTCGCTTTGGTTGCACCTATGATTCGGACAGGCAGATTACCTGCGAAAATCACTTCACCAATCGGGTTTTGATCAGGAAACAATGATTTGAGGGTATTGTTATCAATCACCGCTTCTTGAGCCATAGAAGACACGCTGGAATCATCCCAATATTGACCATCCGCCAATTCATAGCCGCGCACACGGAAATAATCCGGTCCCACGCCTTGTACTGAAGCTGTCACGGCTTGGTTTCCATATTTCAAAGTCACAGACGTACTCAGTGTTGGTGTTACGCTATCAATAAACTGTAAGTTCTTTAGCGCTTCAGCGTCGGCTGCGGTTAAGGTTCTCACCCTCCCTGAGCGTCGGTCACCAAAACCAGTCCCCGGCATAATGTCAATCGTGTTTGTACCCATTGCTGAGATGTTTTCGAGAATCGATTTCTGCGAACCATTACCCAGAGCGACTACTGAAACAACCGATGCGATACCGATAATGATGCCTAGCATGGTCAGGAAAGTTCTGAGCCTGTGGTTAGACATGGCTACCAACGCCATTTTTAGCGCTTCCCACAAGTTATCGAATAGATTACGACCTTTTTCTAATACATCTGTAGCAGGAGAAGGTTTTACGCTATCGCTGTTCTGTGCAATAAGTTCTTTTTTGATGACGGTGTCACTCAGTATTTCACCATCTTTGATTTCAATGATTCGATCTGCGTGTTGAGCGACTTTCAAATCGTGCGTAACGATGATGATAGTGTGACCAAGCTGATGAAGCTCTTGCAGCAGGATCATCATCTCTTCGCCACTTTTACTATCAAGTGCACCTGTTGGTTCGTCAGCCAGTATCACATCGCCACCATTAACTAATGCGCGAGCAACGGAAACACGCTGCTGCTGACCACCACTTAATTGGTTCGGTTTGTGATCCAGACGGTCAGCAAGACCAAGGCGAGTAAGCAGTTTTTCCGCGCGCTCTTGACGTGCTTTCTTATCACTGCCCGCATAGATTGCGGGGATCTCAACGTTACCAACGGCGGTTAAATCACCAAGCAGATGGTAGCGCTGGAAGATAAAGCCAAAATGTTCACGGCGTAGCTCAGCCAGTTGGTCTGAGTTGAGTTGTGATGTATTTCGACCGTTAATCCAGTAATCGCCGCTGCTTGGTTGATCAAGGCAGCCAAGAATGTTCATCAGTGTTGACTTACCAGAGCCAGACGTTCCGACAATAGCAACCATCTCACCACGTTCAATGGTTAGGTTAACGTCTTTAAGTACTGTTAACTCTTCGTCACCCGCCGCAAAGCTGCGATAGATATGGGATATTTCAAGTAATGGACGAGACATTAAAACATCCTCGGTGGACCCATACGGCTAGAACGCGTACCACCGGCACTGGGTGTTCCAACAATAATTTGATCGCCTTCTTCTAGTCCACTGGTGACTTCAGCAAAGATTTTGTTGTTGATACCAATGGTCACATCACGCATTTCTTGCTGACCATTAACCAATACTGGAACTTGATAACGAGGTGTTCTGCCCGGTTGTTTGAGGATGACTTGAGCTGGTACCAAAAGGGCGTTTTCAGCTTTATTTAATACAATCGATACCTGCGCAGTCATACCGATACGTAGCGTCCTGTCTGGGTTATCCACTTCAAACAGACCGTGGTAATAAATAGCTTCGTCGTTACTAACGGAAAGATCGCTGTCATCACCATCCATAAGTGTTGGACCCGGTTCGATAGCTCTAAGTGTTGCGTGGTATTGGTGGTTTGGTTTACCTAAGATAGTGAAATAAACAGGTAGCCCAGGTTTAACGTTGACGACGTCTGCTTCTGAAATCTGTGCTTTTACTGTCATGCGGTCAAGCTGTGCCAGTTCGATAATGGTTGGGGTAGTTTGGTTAGCGTTAACCGTTTGGCCTTCTTCTACCGCGCTATAAACTACTGTGCCATCCATTGGAGCGTTGATCGTTGTGTAACCAAGGTCAATTTGTGCGCTATCGACACTGATCTTCGCCTGTTCTAGCTCCGCTTTGATTTGCTCAAGTTCTGCTTTGTAAATAGCTAGAGTTGCTTCTGCAGATTCGTAATCGGCTTGTGAGCTCGCTTTATCTGCAAGCATTGATTTTTGACGCGTATATTCTGATTGAGCTTGACGAATTTGCGCTTGCTTAGCGCTGATTTGCGCCTTCAGGCTGCTTAGTGATGCGTTAGCTTCTTTAAGGCTGTTTTGTTGTGTAAGGCTATCAATTTGAGCCACTAATTCGCCTTGTTTGATCTCATCACCGAGCTTTACGCCAAGTTTTTGAATCTGACCAGAAACCTGGGCACCGACGGCAACCAGTTTTGAAGCTTGCAACATACCAGTAGCAAGCACAGTGTTTTCAATATTGCCTTTATGAACGGTTTCTGTAGCGAAACTTGGTGGCGCTTCTTTGGGATAAAAGTAGTAACCAGTGCCACTGATGCTAGCGATGAGGACAAGCACGCCGAAGACTTTTTTAGTTGTGATACGTATAGTCATGTGGATGAAATGATTCCGAATTATGTACAGCAGTAATGAGAACCATTTTTAAGCGAATCGCTTTTTTTAACAAGCGTTCAAAAAGTAAAACTAAGTAAAGTTAAGTCAATAAGGCAAAAAAAAGCCTGATGGATCATCAGGCTCTAGGCAATTATTGAGTAAAATTAACGATTAACAGATTACTTTTACCGCTAAACCACCTTGTGAGGTTTCACGGTATTTTGCGTTCATGTCTTTACCGGTTTCCAGCATAGTTTCAATGACTTTATCAAGTGAAACGCGTGGCGCTGATGAACGGCGCATTGCCATACGGGTAGAGTTGATCGCTTTTACAGCAGCAATACCATTACGTTCAATACATGGTACTTGCACTTGTCCTGCAACAGGGTCACACGTTAGACCTAAGTTGTGTTCCATAGCAATTTCAGCTGCCATACACACTTGCTCTGGGCTACCGCCTAACAGAGCAGCAAGACCACCTGCGGCCATAGAACATGCAACACCCACTTCGCCTTGGCAGCCTACTTCAGCACCAGAGATTGAAGCGTTTTGCTTGTACAAACCACCGATTGCACCAGAAGCGGCAAAGTAACGAGTGTAATCTTTTTCAGTTACTGTCTGGATGAACTTGTCGTAGTAAGCAAGTACAGCAGGGATAATGCCACACGCACCGTTAGTTGGTGCAGTAACTACACGTCCACCCGCTGCGTTTTCTTCATTCACTGCGAATGCGTACATGTTGACCCAGTCGACAACCGCCATTGGATCGTTAGTAATCTTTTCTGATGTCAGAAGTTGTTGACGAAGTGCCGCAGCGCGACGAGGTACACGTAGTGGACCTGGTAAAATACCTTCGGTATTCATACCACGATCCATACATTCCTGCATGGTGCGCCAGATATTCGCGAAATACTCTTTCACTTCAACATCAGTGTGAAGCGCTCTTTCGTTTTCCATCACTAGTGTGCTGATAGAAAGCCCGCTCTCTTTACACTGGTTAACCAGCTCTTCAGCTGTATTAAACGGATAAGGTACAGCAACCTTAGCTTGCTCTTTCTGACCGAAATGCTCTTCATCAACAATGAAGCCGCCGCCGATAGAGTAGTAGGTTTTGCTGTAAACAACGTCATCACCGATCCACGCATGAATTGACATGCCGTTCTCGTGTAATGACAAAAAGCTTCTATGGAATACCATTCCATCTTCACGTGGAAAAGCAACAGTATGATTGTGCGTACCAACAGGAAGACGCTCAGTTTGCTGAACGTTCGCAATAAAACCTGGAATACTGTCGATATCAACATGCTCAGGGGTATTACCCGCAAGACCCATGATGATAGCAATATCTGTATGGTGACCTTTCCCTGTCAGCGATAATGATCCATAAACGTCAACGGTAATTTTAGTGATGTCTTGTAGCTTATCCATTGAGCTTAAGTCATCAATAAATTGTTTACCGGCTTTCATTGGTCCAACTGTATGTGAGCTCGAAGGACCGATGCCAATTTTATAGATATCAAACACACTAATCATAGTGATTACCTCAAACTAAACCTCCTTTAAAAAGGAGGTTTATTACTATTATATTTTTAGTTTAATCGGACTTTACAAAGTTTGGGATTAAAACGCGCCGTAGATTACAGAACTAACGGCTGCAAGACCACAAATAACTGTGAAAATTTGCACTGGAACAGAAGTCTTGTACTTCGCCATAGCAGGAACTTTGTTCATTGCAAATACAGGCATTAAGAATAGGATAGCGGCAATCATTGGTGCGCCCATTGTTTCAATCATTCCAAGGATGCTTGGGTTAACAATAGCAACGATCCAAGTAGTGATAACGATGAACAGTAGAGACGCTTTTTCAATTTTGTTTACTGGTGTTTGTGAACGCGATTTGATCAGACCAACAAGACCTTCATGAGCACCTAGGAAGTGACCGAAGTAGCTTGAAGTGATCGCAGCAAACGCAACCAGAGGACCCATGTATGAGATCAATGGTGACTCATGGATGTTTGCTAGGTAAGAAAGTACCGAAATGTTCTGAGCCTGAGCGTCTGCAAGTTGCTCTGGAGACAGAGAAAGAACCACAGAGAATACAAAGAACATTACAAAACCCATCAGCATCATTGCAGCGCCGCCAGTAACTGCGTCAGTTTTCTGAACGGCATTGTCACCGTGCTTAATTCGTTGCTCTTTAGAGAATTGTGAAATAACAGGGCTGTGGTTGAATGAAAAAACGATGATTGGAATTGCCAACCAAATAACAGAAGGCATTGTAGACCACTCAGGTGTTACTTCTACCATTGAGCTGTTCCATTCTGGAATTAGGTAGAATGAGAGGGCAAACAAAATTGCAACAAGTGGGTAAACCATTGCTGAAGTTGCTTTCAGCATCAGCTCTTTACCAAATACCACACCAGCAGTCATTGCTGCGATCAATAAGCCAGATAGTAACCAGCGTGGCACAGATTCCATGCCAATTTGGTTTACAAGGAATGAGTCTACTGTGTTGGTAATACCAACGCCGTAAATAAGAACGATAGGGTAAATGGCAAAGAAGTAAGCGAAAGTAATAAGGTTTGCGCCAGTTTTCCCGAAATGTTCTTCAACGGTGTCTGTGATGTCTGCTTCTGGGTTTTTAGCTGATAGTACAAAACGAGCCAAACTCTTGTGAGCAAACCAAGTCATTGGAGCCGCAATTAAAGCAAGAATAACTAATGGCCAAAAACCACCCGCACCCGCTTTGATTGGCAAAAATAGTACACCTGCTCCTACAGCTGTACCAAAAAGTGAGAGAGTCCATGCAAAATCTTGATAAGTCCATTTATTAGAAGATTGTTCTGATTTTTCGATAGCAATCGATGTGTTCATTTTTTATATCTCAATTTTTTATGGGAAAATAATTTCGGGTGCAATTCTCTATTTTTGTGTTGCAAAAAAAGTTGATGTAAATCACATCAAGTGTTTAGTGAGTAGGTTGTTTAATAAAAACAGCAGACAGATCACGAAAACTACGTGCTACACATGAGTTCTTTTAGGGTGAAGGATTAGGAAAACTAATTAGAATGAAGGGTTGTACCAATGCTGCATGCTTGTGTTTAATTTATAATCAGTATTTATGTTAATAAGTTTGATTTATTTGTGATGGATATTGATGTGACGTTGCAAAGCCTGAATGATTTGCGCCGTCATTCCCCAAATGAAATGTCGCTGATAGGGGATGGCAAATATTCTATGTGGTTGACTTTTGACCTGAAAAACGCCGGTGTAGAGTTTGTTTTTGTCGAGTAAGTGATCAGCCGGAACTTCGAATACTTCCTCAACTTCATTCGGGTCAATCGTTGCCTGATAGTCCGGATTAATGAAAGCCATAATCGGTGTCACAGAAAACTTACTGATAGTGATTATTTCAGGCAATTGCCCAAAGGTTTCAATATCGGAAGCGGCGATGCCGATTTCTTCTTCTGCTTCTCGGATAGCGGTTCGATAGAGTGTATGGTCGCTCTCTTCGTACTTTCCACCGGGAAAGCTGATTTGACCCGGATGATGTTTAAGGTGCTCCGCTCGTTTGGTTAACACGATGTTTAAACCATGTTCTCGTTGAACAAAGCCAATTAATACTGAAGCTTTACGTAGCGAATCTTTAGGAATCTTGTCAAAACGTCTCGTGGACTCAATATGATAGTCAACGGTTCTATGAAGTTGGAATCGTTGTATCAGTTCCGTTTTAGTGAGCGGTGTTTTGGCTTTCATGCTTATCCAATGGCTTTGATGCTTACCTAGAAGATTTAATGCTTATCTAATAGCTTAATTCCTAGGTATATAAATTTACTGTCGTTAGAAGTAGCCAGATAAGTCGCAACATGGTTGTTCCGACTTATCGTGTGTTCGGCTTATCTTTCTAATATAGGCAAAATTCTGCTCAGTTTGTCCAATGTTTCCTGAAATTCTGATTCACATTGACTGTCAGCCACCACGCCTCCACCAGCCCAAGCGTAGATTTTGTTTTCATGGGCAACAAGCGTACGAATAGTAATGCTGGTATCCATTTGACCATGACGGCTGATATATCCAATAGAACCACAGTAAGCGCTGCGACGGTGAGGTTCGAGCTCTTCAATAATCTCCATAGCTCGTACTTTCGGTGCGCCAGTGATTGAACCACCGGGAAAACCTGCTTTCAATAAATCGCAGGCAGAATATTGGCTGTCTAACTGCGCACGAATAGTGCTCACAAGGTGATGCACTGCAGGGAAGCTTTCAATATCAAACAATTTAGGCACATGAACTGAGCCGGGAGCCGCAACACGACCAATATCGTTACGCAGCAGATCTACAATCATCAGGTTTTCAGCCTGATCCTTTTCAGCATTCGCCAGTTCAGTTGCATAAGCTTCATCTTGAATCTTATCTTCGCTTCTTGGTCGAGTTCCTTTGATTGGCTTGGTTTCTATTTCCGTACCTCTTAGCTGCAAGAAACGTTCAGGGGAAACACTGAGAATCGCGCCTTGTTGTGTGTGGATAAAGGCTGAAAATGGCGCTTGATTGTAGCGCTCAAGCTTTTGATAAGCATGCCATTCAGAGCCTTGATAGTGCGCTTCAAAGCGTTGTGCCAAATTGATTTGGTAGCAATCACCCGATTTTAAATATTCCTGAACCTGAGCAAATTTGTGCGCGTAACTCTCTTGAGTCATGTTGGATTGCCAAGGTGTGGTTAACGCAAATTCTTCATTATTAAGAGATTGTTGACTCTGTACGTTCAACCATTGCTCGGCTTGTTCTAAGTTAATACCGATCCACTGAGCCGTTTTACTATGGTGATCAACCACAATAGCCCACTCATAAAGACCAACCGCCATATCAGGCATATTAATGTCGTGCTGAGCCGTAACAGGGAGTTTTTCAACGCGGCGCCCCAAATCGTAAGCAAAATAGCCGACAGCGCCGCCAACAAATGGAATAGTTTCACTGTAGCCTTGACTTGGAAGGTACTGTGCTTGTAGCTCTGCGATTAAGGCAAAAGGATCTTCCAATGAGGATGTAATGCCTGAAGGCTCACTGACAATCGTTTCTTCACCAAAGGTGGTAAGAGTAACAATTGGGTTGGCCACCAAAATGTCGAAACGGCTATCAATATGTTTCTTTGAAGCAGAGCGTAACAGCATGGCCCAAGGGTGGTTTTCCACTGTCGCAAACAGTTGGTTTGCAATATCCGCATGATAGGTAAGTGCTTTTGACTGAATGCTTTTTTGTTCGTTGTTCTTCATTTTAGTAGATGGTCATTTTGGTAAATTGTGACAAAGAGACTGATCACCGAATGGCGCGTTGAGGAAAGCAAGAGTATCATAAAGCCACTTGATGGGCTCACCAATTCCAACGCAATTTTCGTGATTCAAAGGTGAGCTGTTTAAGCTCAGCTCAAGGAAGCATAAATATAACGAGGCACGCAATGACGGTAATACGCAAACAAGACGTAATCAGTAGTGTAGCTGATGCTCTACAATACATTTCTTACTATCACCCACTAGATTTTGTCAAAGCCCTAGAAGAAGCCTACAACAAAGAACAAAGCCAAGCTGCTAAAGATGCTATCGCGCAAATTTTGATCAACTCTCGCATGTCTGCAGAAGGCCATCGTCCTATTTGTCAGGACACAGGTATTGTTACCTGTTTCGTGAACATCGGTATGGCAGTTCAATGGGACTCTACTGATATGACGGTTCAGCAGATGGTGGACGAAGGTGTTCGTCAGGCTTATACCAATCCTGATAATCCGCTACGTGCATCTGTACTGATGGATCCTGCTGGTAAACGTATTAACACTAAAGACAATACGCCAGCTGTTGTGCATATCAATATGGTTCCGGGTGACAAAGTTGAAATTCAAATCGCGGCTAAGGGCGGCGGTAGTGAAAACAAAACTAAGATGGTAATGCTTAACCCGTCTGACGATATTGCAGAATGGGTAGAAAAAACCTTACCGACGATGGGTGCAGGCTGGTGTCCACCGGGTATGCTTGGCATAGGCATTGGCGGTACTGCTGAAAAAGCGGCAGTTCTGGCAAAAGAATCGTTGATGGAACACATCGATATCCAAGAGCTGATTGCTCGTGGTCCACAAAATGCGGAAGAAGAATTACGTATTGATATCTTTAATCGTGTAAACCGATTAGGTATTGGTGCGCAAGGTCTTGGTGGATTAACAACTGTTGTTGACGTAAAAATCAAAAGTGCACCAACACACGCAGCGTCTAAGCCAGTCTGTTTGATTCCAAACTGTGCTGCAACTCGTCACGTTCATTTTACCCTTGATGGTTCAGGCCCGGCAGAATTGACTCCACCGAAGCTAGAAGACTGGCCGAAAATTACTTGGGAAGCAGGTTCAAATACTCGTCGAGTAAACCTAGATACCGTAACTGCGGAAGAAGTTCAGTCTTGGAAAACCGGTGAAACGGTACTGTTATCTGGTAAGATCCTAACTGGACGCGATGCGGCTCATAAACGTATCCAGACTATGCTACAGAATGGTGAGAAACTGCCTGAAGGTGTTGATCTGAAAGGTAAGTTTATCTACTACGTAGGTCCCGTAGATGCGGTGGGAGATGAAGCAGTAGGTCCTGCGGGTCCAACCACATCGACACGTATGGATAAATTTACTGACATGATGCTAGAAGAAGTAGGTATCATGGGTATGATAGGTAAAGCAGAACGTGGCGCAGCAACGGTTGAGTCAATTAAAAAACACAAAGCGGTTTATTTAATGGCGGTGGGTGGTGCAGCTTACCTTGTTGCGAAAGCCATTAAGAAAGCTCGCGTGGTTGCGTTTGAAGACTTAGGTATGGAAGCGATTTACGAGTTTGAAGTTGAAGACATGCCAGTAACAGTCGCAGTTGATTCAACTGGCGCAAATGCTCACCAGATGGGCCCAGATACTTGGCGCGTAAAAATTGCTGAAGCTGCCAAGTAATTCTTAACAAAGATATTATTAACCAATAAATCACAAAAAGTGCAGCGAAAGCGGCACTTTTTGTCTATATAATAATTTAATAATATCTAACTTATTGAAACGTCAGGAGAGCATCATGCCTCGCTTTATAAAAATTCTTCAAATCCTTATCGCAGTGGTGATCGGTGCCTTCACTGGCTACGATTTGATTTTACATGGTATCAGCATTTTTGATGATAAGTACGTAACGATTACTTTGGTACTATTCGTCATGCTGCAAATTACCTTATTTGTCATCTATAAATTAATTGAAGAAGACTAATACTATTAACAATGAACACTAAGCCTCTGATTTTATTCAGAGGCTTTTTTATTCATCTCGTATTAAGATTAACAGCGTCATCATGCACTAAAGATTTTCTGGGAGACTGTAAATGAATCGAATTCGCCAAGAAGTGAATGACTTAATTAATCGTGGTTTAGATGCGCATGTGAGATTGGCTGTAACGGGGCTTTCTCGCGCAGGGAAAACGGCATTCATTACGTCTTTGGTGAATCAACTGCTTCATACTTCAACCCATGACAATCTCCCTCTACTTGGTGCCGCTCGTGACAAGAGAATCATTGGTGCTAAACGAGTTCCGCAGACCAATCTTATGGTGCCACGTTTTGACTATGATAATGCTTTGGCGCAACTGCAATCTTCGCCACCACAATGGCCGATACCTACTCGCGATGTCAGTGAGATACGACTTGCCATCAAATACAAAACCAAAAAGCGAACCAAAAAGCTTCTAAGCAGTGTATCAACTCTATATCTGGATATTATCGATTATCCGGGGGAGTGGCTGCTTGATTTGCCTATGCTTGAGCTAGACTTTGCTACTTGGTCTGCACAACAATTCAATGCCATACACGGTATTAGAGCTGAATTGGCAAAGCCTTGGGTAGAAGAGTTAGATAAGCTCGATCTCACTGTAGAGGCAAGTGAGAAAACCTTGGCTCACATTGCTGCGCTTTATACGGATTACCTGCATAAGTGTAAGGAGTCTGGCCTTCATTGGGTGCAACCGGGAAGATTTGTGTTGCCCGGGGAACTGGAAGGCGCACCAGTATTACAGTTCTTCCCATGTCGAAATCTTAATGGTGAAACAAAAGCGGACAAGCACAGTGTATTAGCGCTGCTAAAAAGACGTTATGAGGAGTATCAAAATAAAGTAGTTAAGGCGTTTTACAAACACCATTTTTCTACCTTTGACCGTCAAATTGTATTGGTAGACTGTCTTTCGCCTCTCAATGCAGGTCATGAGTCCTTTATGGATATGCGCAGTGCTCTAGATCAAATCATGCATAGCTTCCGATATGGGAGAAATGGTCTATTAAAACGTATTTTTTCGCCTAAGATCGACAAAGTTCTGTTTGCTGCCACTAAAGCGGATCACATAACTCCTGATCAATATGGAAATTTGGTGTCGCTGCTTCAGCAGATGATTCATCCTGCTTGGCAGTCAGCGGCCTACGAAAATATTGAAATGAGCTGCATTAGTATGGCATCGGTTCGAGCGACCAAGTCAGGTCATATTGATACCAATGATGGTAGGATTCCTGCCATACAGGGCGTCACTGAGACTGACGAGCCTATCACTTTGTATCCGGGAGAAGTACCAAGTAAGCTACCAAATCCGGATTTCTGGTTAAATAACCATTTTGATTTCACTTCATTTAGACCAATGACGTTAAGTCAAGATCAGCCTTGTCAGCATATACGTATAGACAAAGCTTTAGATACCTTGATTGGAGATAAATTGAAATGAGCGATTTAAAAGCGAAACAAGTCTTCACTCAGTCTTTAGAGCAAGAGAAAGGCAACATTGAGTTCACTGCGCAAAAACAATTTTCTCAGCAACAAAAATTCGTTCCTTCAGTTACCGAAATTGAAGAGACAGAAGTTGAAATCCAGTTAGAACAGATTATCCGACCTAAACGAGGACGTCGCTGGTTAGCGACCAGCTTGCTGGTGGGATTTAGTGGGTTAGTGACATGGCAAGCTTTGGATTCCGTCGTTCAAGCAATTCAAAGCGAAGATTGGCTGAGTCTCGGTTGGTCGGGATTTGTTGTCACGCTTGCATCACTTGGACTTGGCGCCATTGGGCGAGAACTTTGGAAACTGCGCAAATTGCGCAATCATTTTTCTATTCAAGAGCAGGCTGAAACTTTGATGACAAAAGACTTGGTAGGTCAGGGCGAGGTGTTTTGTCAATCGCTCGCAAAGCAAAGTGGTGTGTTATCCTCGGCTCCCGCTTATCAGCGTTGGAAAAACAGTGTCACAGATAGTCACAGTGATGCTGAAATTTTAGATATGTATGACGCATTGGTTGTGAGTGAACAAGATAAAAAAGCAACTCAGCTCGTATCTAAATTTTCGACTGAAGCGGCGGCATTGGTAGCGATTAGTCCATTAGCCCTCGCGGATATGTTGTTGGTAGCATGGCGTAACTTCGGCATGATCGATCAGCTTGCACAGCTTTACGGAGTGGAGCTTGGCTACTGGTCTCGCTTAAAACTGTTTAAGTCTGTACTGGTTAACATGGCTGCAGCAGGTGCAAGTGAACTGGTGATCGACGCTAGTATAGATCTGCTCTCTATGGATTTGGCAGGGAAAGTGTCAGCACGCGCTGGGCAAGGTATTGGCGTGGGTATTTTAACGGCTCGTCTGGGTTTAAAAGCAATGACGTTATTACGACCGTTACCATGGCATAAAGATCGCGTTGTAAAATTAAGTGCAATTCGTAAGCAAATCGTTGCAAAAGTCACCGCGCTGACCGTGAAATAAGATAAAGCACACTGTAAACACACAGATTACTTGACGCTTATCAGACCTTGATAGAAACTACTGTCAACTTTTCGTGACACTTTCTTATTGGGAAATTATTCAGTGCGCCTTGAAGTATTTTGCGAAGACAGACTTGGTCTAACTCGAGAGCTACTCGACATACTCGCCTCTAAAAATATCGATTTACGTGGTATTGAAATCGATATTTCCGGAATTATTTACTTAAACTGCCCAGACATTGATTTTGAAACGTTCAGTGAATTAATGGCTGAAATCCGCAGAATTTCCGGCGTTAAAGATGTACGCAAAATTCAGTTTATGCCGATGGAAAGGCACAACACAGAGCTTATCTCCTTACTGAACAACCTTCCTGATGCTGTTTTATCTATTGATCTTAAAGGTTCAGTGGATATGGCAAACCATTCTGCATTGTCTCTGTTCAATAAAGAGAGTGGTGATATGAATGGTGTACATATCTCAGCACTGTTACCTAGTTTCAATTTTCAACGTTGGATTGAAGGTAGTAAGTCACGCTTGCGTGAAGAAATTGTGTTAGATGGTTTGGATTATTTAATGGAAATGATGCCTGTGTATATCACCGGTGAATCCAAAGAGTCGACCTTTGCTAGTGCCATGATGATTATTCGCCCTCGTGTAAGTGCAGTTACGACCGAAACCCAGCTTTCTTTGCACAATAACTTGGGATTTGAACATTTTGTTGGTGTATCTAACAGACATAAAGCGCTTATCACACAAGCGAAGAAGCTTGCGATGCTTGATCAGCCTCTATTGATTGAAGGTGACACTGGTACAGGTAAAGAAATGCTTGCGCGTGCTTGCCACAATCGCTCTGATCGTGCGGATTATCCTTTTTTGGTGTTGAGCTGTGCTTCAATGCCAGATGATGTTGCAGAAACCGAATTGTTCGGTCACGCGCCGGGTTCGTTCAACCACGAGCAAGGTCATAAAGGTATTTTCGAGCAAGCCAATGGTGGTACCGTATTACTCGATGAAATCGGCGAGATGAGCCCGCATTTACAAATTAAACTACTACGCTTCTTGCAGGATGGTACGTTTCGCCGTGTGGGTGAGGAACATGAAATTCACGTGGATGTGCGCGTTATTGCTTCTACTCGTTACAAATTGGCCGAGTTGGCAGAGTCAGGTAAGTTTCGAGAAGACCTCTTCTATCGCTTAAACGTACTCACGTTGACCATTCCACCACTTCGAGAGCGCCCTAGTGATGTTCAGCCGTTATTAGAGTTGTTCATCGCTAAACACACGGCTAAATTGAGTATGGTGAAACCAAAACTCGATGAAGGTTTACTTGACCAACTCGCTTTATATCAGTGGCCGGGTAATATGCGCCAGCTTGACAACATGGTGTTACGAGCGTTAACAGAACTTCAAGATGATGTTCTGACGGTTGAGCTATTCCATCTACCGCAGCTAGAAAACAGCAATGCAGGAGTGACGAGTATTAACCTTGATGGTTCTTTAGATGACATTATGAAAGAGTACGAAGCTCAAGTGCTTGATCGTTTGTATCAGTCTTTCCCTTCTAGTCGTAAACTGGCTAAACGTTTAGACGTGTCACACACATCGGTTGCTAATAAGCTTCGAGATTATGGAATTAAGAAACGTTGATTGAATCTAACAGTACACCTACGTCAGTTTGTGAAACAGATGGCGAAATATTATTGGTTACCGCTCAACTTAGTGATGCTGAACGTATTGCGCAATACTTCAGAGACAACCGTGAGCATTTAAAGCCGTGGGATCCTGTCCGAGAAGATGCTTTTTTTACCACTGGGGGTTGGCAGCAAAGATTGCTGAAACTTTCAGAGGTACACAAGTTGAGTTTGGGTTTTTACTTGCTCATTATTGATATCAAGACAGATAAAATGCTTGGCACCATTTCGTTTAGTAACCTCAACCGTTTTCCAATACATACTTGTAATGTCGGTTATTCGTTAGCTCATATCGCGCAAGGAAAAGGAACCATGACGCGTGCACTACAGATGGCATGTAACTACATGTTTTCTTTTCAAAATATGCATCGAATCATGGCGGCTTATATTCCACGCAATAAACGTAGTGAAAGTGTGTTAGAGCGAGTGGGTTTCTTGCATGAAGGGCATGCCAAAGATTACATTCTGATAGATGGAAAATGGGAAGACCATAACCTGATGTCTTTGATAAACGCGTATTGGAAAGAGGAATAAAATGAATCAGCGACTGCAACAACAGCTCAATCTTGTATTGGAGTTAGATAGATTAAAATCGGTGTTGCGTCGTACCCGAATTCAATGTGCGGATGACAGATTGGAAAACAGTGCTGAGCACAGCTGGCACGTTGCTATGATGGCCCTAGTCATGCAAGAGCACGCTAATGAACTAGTCGATATCAGCCGAGTGCTGAAAATGTTGTTGATGCACGATATGGTTGAAATTGATGCTGGCGACACCTTTGTATATGATTCTGCAGCGTCAAAGGAGCAGGAAGCCAAAGAACTTGCTGCTGCACAAAGACGGTTTGGACTATTGCCACAAGAACAGGGTGAAGAACTGTTTACTTTATGGCGTGAATTTGAATCCGCACAAACCGCAGATGCAAAATTTGCGAAAGCACTCGACCGATTAATCCCGATGATGCTCAATTTTAATAATCAGGGTATTGGTTGGCGCGAGAATGGCGTAACTCGCCAACAAGCATTAACCGTGAATCGCCGTATTGACGATGGTTCACATACGCTGTGGGAATATGCGCAGCAAATGATTGAACAAGCCACCGAAAACGGATGGCTCAAAGCTTAAGGACATTCCATGTCGTATTTGCCTTTGGATGATTACCAAAGAAAATGGATTTTCACCCATCAATCTATGCCAGTTCCGGAAGAGGATTTGGTGCAGATTAAACCTATGGCTCAGCTTCGCGCAGCTCAGTATTGGAAAGAAAATTTGAGCTCACAAAGTCCAGATGCAGAACGTTTCAGTTCTCAAGACTGGCCGAGTAAAGCGGGCAGTTGGTCTAATGAAGTCGACTGGATGACAGAGTGGGAGAGTGATGATGAAGCTCTACCTCAAGCGGTATTAGAACATATAGACTGGCAGGATGATGTTACCGTCTATTTCTGTTATGAAAAATACAACGTAATAGAAACCAAATGGTCTGTGTTCAAACGTCATTGGAAGAACTTCCTTTTCTACGATGATGGTCCAATTCTTCTCGGTCGTCGCCGCAAAGAGGCGTTGTGGTTTAAAACCAATGGCAAAGTGAAACTTGGCCTGCATGAGTAAAGATTGCTCAACGAATCATAAATCCGGCTTAGGCTGGATTTTTCTTTTTCATCATTTATTTATCTTTATGTAATTCTTTTCTAGTGTGTTTAAGCCCTCATTTTTGACATGTTATTTTGAAGGAATGTCGGATCGTTGATCTCACGCCTAATTTTTTGTTTTTGCTCTTCCATAATGTAGCCATTGATTTGAATTCTGGAGTCTAAACTCTAGTGTTTGAAATTGGATTAACCTGCTGCTAGGAAGAGTGTCCATGATACGCCCCTACTTAAAATTCATTATTCCAATTGCAATTCCGCTACTGATCTTACTTATGCCGTTGTCGGCTTTTCCATTTGATGGCCTGACATTGATTCAGCAACGCGTTATCGCGATTTTCTTACTGGCAGCATTGCTTTGGGTGTTTGAGCCGATACCAATATATGCCACATCGGTAGTCATTATTGTCCTTGAGCTGTTGATGCTGTCTGATAAAGGGCTGATATTGTTTCGTTTAAATGAATCCCGGCCGGAGTTTGGACATCTGCTTAAATACAGCGACATTATGGCAACGTTCGCAAGCCCCATTATCATGCTTTTCCTTGGGGGGTTCTTCTTGGCGATGGCGGCCACTAAGTACCGCTTGGACGTTAACTTAGCGCGTGTGTTACTCAAGCCTTTCGGGCAAAATCCTAAATACGTCATGCTGGGTTTGATGCTGATTACTGGTGTGTTTTCGATGTTTATGTCAAACACAGCGACTACAGCAATGATGCTGTCGATTTTGGCACCTGTGATTGCGGTTTTTGGACCAAAAGATCCGGGGCGAATTGCATTTGCACTCTGCATTCCTGTGGCAGCCAATATTGGTGGTATAGGAACGCCAATCGGGACACCACCTAACGCTATAGCGCTTAAATATCTCGTCGGAGACAATCTGATCACCTTTGGAGAGTGGATGGCGTTCGGTGTGCCGTTTGTGATTGTGATGATGGCGCTATCTTGGTTCTTGATTTGCTCTTTATACCAAGCAGATCAACAAAAAATTGAACTCACGATTAAAGGTAAATTTCTAAAAACACCGAAAGCTTTGGTGGTGTATATAACCTTCGCCGCCACGATACTGCTTTGGTTGGTTGGGGATCTACATGGTATGAACTCTTATACCGTAGCTTTGATTCCAGTCGCTGTGTTTTCCGTTACTGGCATAATCAACAAAGAAGATTTAAAAAAAATATCTTGGGATGTGCTGTGGTTAGTTTCAGGTGGTATCGCTCTAGGCTTAGCTCTGGATAAAACAGGCCTAGCTGAGTTGGTTGTTCACAGTATCCCATTTGGTGAGTTTTCACCTTATGTGGTGTTGTTTGGCGCGGCTTTTCTATGTTTGTTGATGGCGAACTTTATGTCTCATACTGCAACCGCTAACCTACTGATGCCGATAATGGCTGCTTTGGGTGCGTCAATGACATCACTCAATTCATTAGGTGGCGAGGTTACTTTGATTCTTGTCGTTACCTTTGCCGCATCTTTAGGTATGTCTCTTCCCATCAGTACACCACCAAATGCTTTGGCGCATGCTACGGGGTATGTACAGAGTCATCAGATGGCAAAAGTTGGTGTTGTGTTAGGAGTGGTAGGTGTAATGCTAAGTTTTGTAATGGTAGCTGCACTTCATATGGTTGGGTTCATTGGTTAGTTGACGATTAATAACATGAACGAGCAAGAACGCACACTGGTTGAGCGATATTTCAGAAGTAGTGAACGAACGATAACCTTGCCAGCTGGGAGTAAAGTTCTTCAGCAGGACGGTTACAACGACCGGCTTTACTACGTGCATTCCGGTGAATTGTCTGGAGATTTTGAAGAGCACGAAGGGCGTCATGTCAAAGTGTTCTCAGCGTCAAAAGGGGCATTTATTGGTGTACACAGCTTCTTTTCTGGAAACTGGACGGCGTCTTCGACGGTTATTGCTCAAACGGATGTCACGCTAAGTTGGATTGATAGACATTGTGAAGCTGTAGAGGAAATAAAATACGGGTCTCTCAGTACGCAGTTTATGCCAGTGATGGTCGCTGAACTTAACCGTCGCCAACGACGTGCTCATCAGGAGGCCGTCGCCAAAGAGAAAGCTCTGGAAAAATTACATACAGCAGAGCAAATGACAACATTGGCACAGCTCGCAGCAGGTATCTCTCACGAGCTGAATAATGCCATTGGGGTTGTGAGCAGTAAAAGTGAACGTCTTGAAAGCTTGTTTATGGAGTTGCTAGAAGAGGTTCATCCTGAAGCGAGTCAGTTTTTTGATTATGGATTGATGCATGGGCAAAAAGTCTCTTCGAGTGAGGCAAGAAGACGAGGCGCAATTTTAGAACATAAGTATCAGTTGCCAAAGAATGTTGCCAGAGAGTTGGCTAGAGCAGTGCCAGAAGATGAGCTTTCTTTGCATTGGTTGGATAATCCTCATCTTGCCATTCGCTACTGGCAAATGGGGCGTGATTTGCATGATTTACGTGTCGCCGCAAGCCATACCGTAGGGATTGTAAAGTCGGTAAAACAGCTTGCAAGAAGTGAAGTCAATTTGGATGAGGTGCTGGATGTCAACGACACCATAAATCGTGCGCTTACTTTATTGCAAAGTGACTTACGTAGAGTCTCTGTTCGTATGAGGCCAGGTAAGTTACCAAGATTAAAAGGGTCACAAACGGAGTGGGTTCAGGTTTGGGTGAACATCATTAAAAATGCGTGTGACGCTATGATGGTGACATCAGAGCCAAGGCTAGATATCCAAACGAAGTTTAGTAAGCACCGTCTATTGGTCACCATAACCAATAACGGACCGGAAATAGACGAAGTTACAAGACGGAAGATCTTTCAACCAAGTTTTACGACTAAAAAAGATGGCTTGTCGTTTGGATTGGGTTTGGGCTTGTCGATAGTGAAACGAATTGTCTCAGGCTACGGTGGCAGTATTGCGGTAAAGAGCGACCAAGGCGCAACGATTTTCAGAATAAAGTTACCAGTAGAGGATGATCATGGAGAAACTTAATATCATATGCGTGGACGACCAAAGGGAAGTACTGAGCGCGGTGTTGCAAGACCTTGAGCCTCTTTGCTTTTGGTTGAATATTGAAGACTGTGAGTCAGCATCCGAAGCTTTAGATCTTATGGATGAACTAGATTCTGACGGAGAACACATTGCGTTAGTGATTTCTGACCACGTTATGCCAGAAAAAACAGGTGTTGAGTTCCTTACTGAAATTAGTGGCGATCCACGCTTTACTCATACCAAAAAAGTACTGTTAACGGGTCAGGCAACGCATTCTGATACTATCAATGCAATCAATAGCGCCGGTATCAATCGATATTTTGAAAAACCGTGGGGAACAAGCGAATTAATAGAATGTGTTCGGACATTAGTGACGGAATATATCTTCGATATAGGCCTTGATTATACTGAGTGGCAAAGTGATTTAGACCAATCTGTTTTACTGAAGAAATTGCATTAATATTTATTTATCAGAGTATTAGATTATGTTTGGGTGTATTTGGTAGTTTAGAATACAGCTAGACGTTGTAACATTTTGATAATTAGTTGATTTGCGAATAATTCTTATTTTTATATTTACCTCTAAAGCTTTTGAACTAGAATTTAACTGATCTAAAAGGAGGTAATTATGCCTAAATATGTTATCGAAAGAGAAGTTGAAGGTGCTGGTAATTTAACATCGAAAGAACTTCAAGAAATTGCTCAAACGTCTTGTGGAGTGCTACAGCAACTTGGCCCAAAAGTACAGTGGCAAGAGACGTTTGTTACTCCGAACAAAATTTACTGTGTGTTTATCGCGGAAAATAAAGAATTAGTCCGTAAGCACGCTGAAATGGGTGGTTTTCCTGCCAACCAGATCAACGAGGTTACATCTGTTATCGATCCTACCGCAGCTGAGGTAGCCTAGTAAAATAGGGTGACGTCTGTTCTTTAATTACTCCTAAATTTAATGTTTAGGAGTAATTATAATTGATATGTTGCGAGCACCTTTCTTTCACCAATGTAACTATTTTTTCAAGTCACTCACTTACAATAATTCACACTCAGATGCACATGCTTGTAAGGTGTATATTTGTTAAGTATTTAACATCAACCTGATTGTTAGGCACACTGTATTTTACGTTGTTCATTTGCAATATAAGCATCGAAAAGTATCAAACCGATAAACGAGCAAGTAATAGCCCCAAGACATAGCAACAGTGGCGCTTTAAAGCCAAAGTACTGAGAAATAATACCCATAGTGCTGGTTCCAATCATAGTTCCAACAAGCATGGCATTAGTATAAAACGCCGAAGCTTTACCCACAGAACTTGGTGCAAAATCCTGCATGATCGTAATACCCAAACCAACAAAAATGCCGAAAAAAAGCCCGTTCAAGGTTTGAAGTGCAAAGAAGATATTCAATGATGTGTTGAAATACATTCCGATATAGAAAACTGCACCCGCTATAAAGCCCAATCGGATTACTTGGCTTTTACCAAAACGTTGTGCCCAACCAACAGCTAGAAGCATTACTGGTATTTCTACTGCGGCCGTTATCCCCATAAAAATGCCGGGATAGGATTTTGAAAAACCAAGTTCTTGAGTCATAAACAAAGGCATGGCGTTGATGTAAGTGCTGTTGGCTATGTTCGCAAGCAGCACCACAACACCAAGTAGCCAAACTGCCATCGGTAGCTTGGTTTTTGGTTTGTTCTTAATTTTATCGGCTTCAATGACCGGTGCCTTGAACAGAAAAACAATCCATAACAGAACGAATCCTGCGATTGCCGCTGAGATATAAAAGTTGTTATCAAAGCCAAATTGGTCAACGGACAAAAACGCCAAAGGTGGACCAAATATCCAAAGAAATGAAACAGAAGAGCGCATTTGAGAGTTCATTTTTGCACTGTTCTTACCAGTTGAATCTGCATAGCGTCTTATCACCGTTAAGATAAGTGGAATAGAGCTAGATGCAAGAGGCATCAATACACATCCGATAGTGATCGCATGCCAAAACTCTGTAGCAAAGGAAAACATCATGGCTGCAGAAAAAATGCCAGCTAAAGAGACGACAAGCAAAAGCTTGCTGGAAACCCCTTTATCAATTAATCCAGTCAATTTCTGACTTACAACAATTGTCATCAGTGCTGTGAGGGACGTATAGAGCCCAATAAGAGCAGGTTCAGTATGGAGTTCGCTTACAAGAAACAAACTCATAATGGGCATAATAAAGGCAAAAGCAAGTGCAGTAAGTCCATTCATAGCGAATAGAACTGGAGTTTGGGTCTTGAACAACGTTTATCTCCTTATGGTGTGAGCTGTGAGATATATCACTTAAAAGACTGTTTGGTAAGCTTTTTATTAGAGATATGTATTAATTACGAATTAATAGGATAATAAATGTGTGATGAATAACTCATTTTTGGTGAAACTTAAGTTTCATTTTTAGCAGGTGCAAGAGTTTGATAAAGGGAATAACGTTGTTGAAACAAATAATTTACACAATAACAAAGAGAGTCGCTGATGAAAGTACTGATCAAATACACGCAAGCTGGAAAATACCGAGATCAAGAGTGGGAAAGTTTAACTGCTCGAGAAGTTGGCGACATTCAAGCTGTTACACCACCTTTTGCCGCTCAACTGATTGGTCAAAACAAAGCATGCCTGATTAAAACTGAAAATGACGAAATTGTTTTTCATGCCTAAAATGATAACGCTTTCTTCTATCCAGTGGATGCTGCAAAAATTTAACTTGCATGATTGTGACTTTGAAAGTCACATAGCAAAGCAGCAGTGTTTACCGCATCGAAAAAGAAAACTGAATTACGATTGATATAAATACGGGCTTACACGACCAATTTCTAAAAGTGCAAGTTTGTCAGCTTCCGTTGCAACTGGTGCATTGTCTATAGGATACCAAGCAACGGCATCTGCTTCTAGTGAGAGAATTGAACCTTCCCACTCAGTAATAACGTAGTAATGAAGCAGCTGCAGTTCGATGGTAGGGTGGTAAAGTGAACAGAGGAACGTTGCGTTGTTAGGAACCACATCGAGTTCTTCTTTGATCTCCCTAAGTAGAGCTTGCTGTTGTGTTTCACCGTATTCTAAATGTCCACCGGGTATTGCAATCAAACCAGGATCCGTTTCTTTAGACTTCGAACGTTGCTCTAATAGTACTTGTCCATCTTTAACAAAGATGAACGACACACACTCAAATACTTCCATTTCATTCTGTCCATTTGATGGTACTTCGTTTGGTATGTGAGCATACCATGTTCATAGCTCATCAAAACGTCTATTTTAACAAGATGTCAACTTCAGCTTCTTTTAGTGCGAATTAAATTATCGAAATATTAATAAGTTAATAAATTATTAGAGTTAAAGATCTAAATTAACGATGATTCATTTAATAATAATGAATGGCCAAATTAAATAAAAGAGTATTTACTCCAAAATGATTTATTTGTTTCAGCTATCTAAATAATCCGATTTATGTCACAGCCTTTTAATATAATAAAAGTTATATATCATGAACAAGCAGTTTCTAATTAAAACAATTGCTTGTTTATATTGATTATTAGAATAAAAATAAATTCAACTCGTCGCATGGCAATACATTTATAATCAATAATATAAGGAAGAAGAGATGTATCAATCTTCATCTTACACACCAACATTGCTTGTTATAGACGATATCCCAGAAAACCTTAGCTTAATGTATAAGCTACTAAAAGATGACTACAAAGTTAAAGGCGCTAACAGTGGTGATAAAGGTTTAGCCATCGCTAGAAATGATAAGCCTGATCTCATTTTACTTGATGTGATGATGCCTGATATGGATGGCTTTGAAGTTTGTGAGTATTTGAAAGAAAACCCTGCAACCAAAGACATTCCGATCATCTTTTTAACTGCGAAAACTGAAAGTCTTGACGAAAGGAGAGGGCTTGAGCTTGGCGCTGTTGACTATATAACCAAGCCAATTGTACCCGAAATAGTAAAGGCTCGTGTTAGTACACATGTATCGATGAAAATAGCTTCAGATTTTCTAAAGGGAGAGAACGAGTCTTTAGAAAAAGAAGTCCAAAGAAGAACTCGGGAAAGTATTAAGCAAATTGAAGAGTTGCATGCCATTCAAGATGTGGCTTTCAACGCTATGGTTTCGTTAGCAGAAACCCGCGACAATGAAACTGGAAACCATATTAGGCGGACACAACTCTATATTAAGTTGCTTGCTAAACGTCTTAGCATGAACCCTTCCTACTCGAGTCAGTTAAATGACAACACCATAAATTTGCTTTACAAGTCAGCTCCCTTACATGACATAGGAAAAATAGGCATTCCAGATCATATCTTGCTTAAGGATGGCAAGTTGACGACTGAAGAATTCGAAATAATGAAAACCCACACTACCATTGGCTTTGAAGCTATTAATAAAGCAGAAGAGATCAATGGTAAAGCGATGAGTTTTCTACGTGTCGCTAAAGAAATCGCTTATTCACACCATGAAAAATGGGATGGGTCGGGCTATCCGCAAGGATTAGTGGGTGACAGTATTCCTCTCTCAGCTCGTCTAATGGCGGTTGTTGATGTTTATGATGCATTAATTAGCAAACGGATTTATAAGCCACCGTTTTCTCATCCCGAAGCTATTAATATGATTGTAAATGGCAGAGGTACTCACTTTGACCCGAATATTGTTGATGCCTTCCTAGACGTGACCGATGAGTTTAATGCTATTGCCCTACGTTACGCGTGATATGTTATGACGAAAAAAGATCAATTAAGTGTCCAGTCTTGGGTATGGCGTTCTATGGTCAAAACAGGGGTTATCCCATTAGTTTTGGTTGAGATCGCTTTGGTTGCTATTTACTTAGTGAGTAACCATTTTATTAGCTCCGACAACATGAACTATATCCGTTCACAGGTCGATAATGAACTCAATATTGCTTCCACAATGGAAAGTGATTTAGTGCGAGAGAGAATCAATGCAATATCGCGTCTCGCTGAGATATATAGAAAGGAAACAGAGCGAGTATTAACAGAAAAACTCGATATCGAAGACGTAGATATGTCCAATTTGGCTTTCAGCGATAATGGTGTTTTATATAGTAAAGAAGACAGAGGTGGATCAGCATCCTTTTATTCATCTTATACTGAAAATAATAAAAAGGATGTCAATAAGGTATTTAAGCTTGCACGGTTAGATCCTTTAATGAAACAAATAAAAAATAGCGATCCGTTTATTGCTGCTGTCTATTTTAATAGTTGGGATTCCTACAACCATATTTATCCTTGGTTCCAAACATTTGAACAGTACCCAGTAGATATGAATATTCCTGAATACAATTTTTACTATTTAGCCATGGATAAATATAACCCTAGAAGAACTGTGGTTTGGACGGATGTCTATTTTGATCCCGCAGGCCAAGGTTGGATGACTTCCGCTATTGCACCTGTTTATAACGAGGGGATATTAGAAGGGGTTATTGGGTTAGATATTACTGTCGATACCATAGTCACCAATATCCAAAACTTGATCGTTCCTTGGAACGGTTATGCCATGTTGGTTAGCAGTGAGGGTTCAATTATGGCTCTACCGCCAAAGGGCGAAAAGGATCTGAATATTAAGGAACTGAAACATCAGGATTATGATGGCGCAGTTACTCAAGAGATGTTCAAACCTGAAGTATTTAACCTATTCAAGAGAGCTGACACTGCACCATTGCAGTTCAGATTTAATGAAAAAAAACAAGGGTTGACCAAGTTAGTCCTGAATAATGAAAGCAAATTGGTATCTTGGGGCACCATACCTGAAACTAACTGGAAGGTTCTATTCGTAGTAGATGAACAGGAAATGTACCAAGAGTCGATGGAGTTAAAAGACAAATACCAAAGTATTGGTTACATCATGATATTCGGTTTGATTAGTTTCTATGTTCTATTCCTTGCATTTACTTGGTTGGTCTCAAAACGTATGAGTGAAGCTATTGCTGCACCCCTTTCTCAAATTCGCAATATGTTCTACAAAATGAGTACAGGTAATTTCGATGTTTCTCATGAGAAGTTTCATCTTAAAGAGCTAAATGACACAGCCAATGCCACCATAAGAATGGGTAACAGATTAGGTAAGCTGACGAGCGAACTCAAAACCGCCAAGGTCGAAGCTGTAGAAGCCAATATTGCCAAAAGCCAGTTTATTTCTAATATCAGTCATGAAATAAGAACACCGATGAACTCTATATTAGCCCTATCAGATATGCTTTTGGCAAAAGCGGTGAACGGTGATCAACGTGACTCTCTAATCAGAATTAAAAAATCTGGCGAGCATTTGTTATTGGTGATTAATGATGTTCTAGATTTGTCGAAAATTGAGTCAGGGCGGCTGCAAATAGAAACGATCCCTTTCGATGTTTATTCCATCGCTCAGGATGTCTACGAGTTATTCGAAACAAAAGTATCTGCCAAACGACTAGGTTTTCACGTTAAAGTAGAGGAAAACATTCCAACCTTAATGGGAGACCCGCTACGAATTAAGCAAGTTTTGCTTAATTTTGTAAGCAATGCAGTTAAATTCACAGGTAACGGTGACATCAGTATTAATATAGGTGTGATTGCAACTCTTCCGAGTAAAAAGAGAATTCGTATTGAAGTGGCCGATACAGGTATTGGTTTGACGAATGAAGAGCAGTTGAAAATCTTCGAAAGCTTTCAACAAGCGGATGCTTCAACCACACGCAAGTATGGTGGTACAGGATTAGGGCTAACTATTTCTCGTAGCATTGCTCAACTAATGGGCGGTGAAATCGGTGTAGAAAGCACCGAAGGTGAGGGTAGTACATTTTGGTTCGAACTCATTCTAAAAACACATACCGAGTTTAGTGAAGACAAACCTAATGGCTCATTACAACTCAGTAATAGCAGTCATCAGGAAATTTACCGACAAACTGAAGTTGAGGTTTCCGAAGACATCGATCTTGAAAATATTCTTGAAAAGTTCACCTGCCTCAATGAGTTGCTAAAAGAAAGTAACCTAGCCGCAGAAGATTATTATTTTGAGCAAAAATCTCTTTTCGACACGGTTGTTCCTAACTGCAGCATTCAATTAGCGGAGTTCATCACACGTTGCGACTATACCAATGCGTTAAATGTAACTCAGCGGATCGAACAATCCCTCGTTGAAAAAGGACTGAAAAATACTGAGTGCCGTTAGCGATTTTCAATATGAGCTGTTGGAATTAGCGTCGCATATTTAATATTTGAGAAAATAATATGAGAAATTTAGTTATGCATCTTTAGGCATTGTTTCAACTTCTGTCTATAGTTAACAGCATGTTAGCTGAATTTAGCTAGCATGCTTTCGTCTAACTAAGGATAGAATTATGAAGACAAACGTCAGGCGTCTTACACCCCTTGCATCCGCAATGTGTGCACTGCTGCCCGTAGCAGCAATGGCAAAGTCTGACCAACCGAACATTGTGGTTATTTTTGGTGACGACATTGGTTGGCAGAACGTAAGTGCATACGGCATGGGTACCATGGGGTATACCACTCCCAACATAGATAGTATTGCAAACGAAGGTATTAAATTTACCGACCACTATGCTCAGCCTAGTTCAACCGCGGGAAGAGCAGCTTTTATTACTGGTCAGTATCCAATTCGCTCCGGTATGACTACGGTAGCGATGCCTGGGGGTGCACTAGGTATTAAGAAAGAATCACCGTCTTTGGCGGAGGTACTTAAAAAAGCCGGCTATGCGACAGGTCAATTTGGTAAAAACCACTTAGGTGACCATAACTTTGCATTGCCAACAGTCCACGGCTTCGATGAATTTTTTGGCAACTTATATCATCTAAATACTCAAGAAGAGCATGAGCAACGCGACTATCAAAATTTTGCAAAAGCTTATTCTGGCTCAGTAGAAGAGTATCAAAAGAAATTTGGTACACGTGGTGTTCTACACTGTTACGCAACAGACAAAGCGGATAAAACGGTTGATCCTCGTTTTGGCGAAGTCGGTAAGCAAAAATGTGAAGATACCGGTCCATTAGGTCAAGAGCGGATGAAAGATTTTGACCGCGCAGAAATGCTACCAGCGGCGCTGAACTTCATCGATAAAGCGATGAAAGATGACAAGCCTTTCTTCACGTGGATAAACACCAGTCGCATGCATCTCTACACTCGTCTTAATGATGAATGGCGATACGCCGCAGAGAAATACACCAGCGAATACGATTACTATGGCAGCGGTATGTTACAGCATGACGCCGACATAGGGTTCTTGCTTGAAGAGCTGAAAAAACGCGGCGTTAAAGATAACACCATTATTCTCTATACAACGGATAACGGTCCTGAGCATTCGTCTTGGCCTCATGGTGGTACAACGCCATTCCGTGGGGAAAAGATGACCACTTATGAAGGTGGTGTCCGTGTTCCTACAATGGTGAGTTGGCCTGGTAAAATACCTGCTGGACAAGTTCTCAACGGCATTCAAGGGCATCAAGATTTGTTTGTTACTCTCGCTGATGCTGCTGGTGTAAAAGATGTCAAAGAGCAAATGTTGAAACAGAAGAAACAGTATATTGACGGTGTTGATAACCTCGATTATTGGATGGGTAAGTCTGATCATTCTGCTCGAAACTCAATTCTTTATTACTTTGAAGGGAAATTGTCGGCAGTACGTGTTGGACCTTGGAAGTTCCATTTTGCGACAGCAGAAAACTATTATGACAACCTTAAAACTCTTGCTAAACCAAGGTTGTTTAACTTAAGAGCTGATCCATACGAAAGCTACGACAGTATTGATGCGTATGGGCACTTGGTTCAAAAAATGTCTTGGTTGTTGGCTCCGGTACAAGAAATCGTTAAAGAGCATGTTCAGTCATTGGTTGAATATCCACCAACCCAAGGTGGCTCGACATTTGATATGGCAGAAACCATAGAAAAAGCGATGAAACAGACACAACAATAGTCTGAATAACAAGTTGAAAAGCTCATGGGGATTCTCATGAGCTTTTCTTTTTGGCAATTAATGTGAACCGAAATCAATGCGTCACTGATTGAGAAAAAACATTAATAATAATGGTACCAATTAGGATAAAGCTCATACCAGTAATGGCGTAAATATCGAGTTTCTGCCCATAGACTAGCCACGAAATACTCGCAACGAGCACAATACCTACACCACACCAGATCGCATAAGCAATACCTAACGACATGGTTTGCACTGTAATCGAAAGAAAATAAAAGGCGAGGGCATAAGCAATCAGCACTCCTGCAGTAATAGTCAAAGACGTGAACTGATTTGTTTTGGGCAAGTAAGAAGTAGCAACAACTTCTAGCAAAATCGCAATCAGCAGTGTGGCAAGTGGAGGCAGAGCAAGCATAGTAATTCCATTGAAATGAGTCTTCGAATTACCCGATAGTATAAAACCAATGTTGCTGTTTTCTGAACGTAACTAAATGAACGAATACTAAAAAGTAACAACCCGTCGTTAAGTTAACCGTGGGTTGACTTACACACTTTGTTGACCACTAATCCTTTGAATTTGGCTCTTCTATGCTATATAGCTTTTTCTGGTGCTCGTCACATTGAGTTTCACAGTTGCACACCTTGTCGACGCCTACGTTCGATAACCCACCACAACTTCCTTGTATTGGTTTTCTTTTCGCCATTACACCAAGTGTCATCAATACGATAAATAGGATAAAAGCACCAAAGGTAATCAAATAAATCATGGTGGTTATCTCCGTTCAACGATCAATACCGTAGATTCTTTGTAGTTTACTTAGTGTTTTAGGACTAAGTTGGTTCATTCGAACTGCAAGCTTGTTTTCCAATTGAGCATGTTTGTTTTTACAACATTGATGGTCTTTGTGCTGCTTGTTCACAGACGGCCTAGCAAAACTAATATCAGTAACAGGTACAAGCTTAGAGAAGTCTAAAGTGGTGACTTCAGCTCCTCTAATTATAGTGAAAACCTTTATGCCCTGATGGAAAAGACTGGATAGCATGGCCTCTCCGATGTTTTTAACAATAACTGCATCGACTTTCTGTTGTGACAGAAGAGACATGATCTGAGTTTTTTTACCACATGTACTATTAATTTTAGGTTGTAAGACCTCAATTGTCTCATGCTGTCCCGTTACATCATCAATGACCAGTAATTGAGGTGATTTTGAATAATGATTAAACAGTTTTCCATTGCAGATAGGAATCGCGTATTTCATTGCCTTGTCCTTGTAATGACTTGAGGATGTTAAGTAACCCACATATTCACAAGGTGTCACGTTTTCACTAAATTTGACGCGTGAGGTGGGTGAGGGAATAAAATAATGAACCTATAAATAGCATATGCCAATAACATAAAATGAAATATAAATATTCAAAATTTATTCATTTACGGGTATAACAATGAACTGAGCAATGTTATTCATTTGGAATGGCATTTCTTAACTCTTTTGATTCATATATGAACTAAATTCCATCGAAATGTGATCTGTAGTACCCTGAAAACGCGAAATAGCTCTCGCTGTTACACTATGTTACGTACGAGGTCTGTTTTTGCATGTGGTCTCAAACAATTTAAACAAATAGTTACAATTGTAAATTAGCGCTAACAAAATCCTATCTGGCTCACACAATTCATCCTGTTAATCAATATACTTCAATGCGTAAACGTTTTCATTGGAATGGTAAACGTTTCCCTACACGTATATTAATAAAGACAAATAGGACACTTACATGAGAAAGCTAACTGCACTTGCTATGCTTACTGCTGGTATGGGTTTCGCTACACAAACTCTTGCTGATACCACTTTGGGTTTCACTATCTATAAATACGATGACAACTTCATGTCTGTTGTTCGCCAAGCTATCGAAAAAGAAGCTGCTGGCGATAAAGATGTTCGTCTTCTAATGAACGACTCTCAAAACAGCCAATCAATGCAAAACGACCAAGTTGACGTTATGCTGGCTCGTGGTGTTCAAGCGCTTGCTATCAACCTTGTGGACCCTGCTGCTGCACCTTCTATCATCAGCAAAGCGAAAATTGATGACGTTCCAGTTGTTTTCTATAACAAAGAACCAAGTGCAGCTGCGCTTGCAAGTTACGACAAAGCTTACTACGTAGGTACTGACTCTAAAGAGTCTGGTGTTATCCAAGGTGACCTAATTGCCCAACATTGGAAAGCAAACAAATCTTGGGACAAAAACGGTGATGGCGTACTTCAATATGTAATGTTGAAAGGTGAACCTGGTCACCCAGACGCAGAAGCTCGTACTACTTATTCTGTTAAGCAAATCAATGCGAACGGCATTAAGACTCAAGAATTGCACATGGATACCGGTATGTGGGATACCGCAATGGCTAAAGATAAAATGGATGCATGGTTATCTGGCCCTAATGGTAGCAAAATCGAAGTTGTTATCGCAAACAACGACGGTATGGCAATGGGTGCAATCGAAGCACTACGTGGCGCTGGTCAAAAAATCCCAGTATTCGGTGTTGACGCTCTAGCAGAAGCTCTAGCTCTAGTTAAGTCTGGCGAAATGGCTGGTACTGTACTAAACGATGCAACTTCACAAGCTAAAGCAACATTCGAATTAGCTCGTAACCTCGCGGAAGGTAAAAAGGCAACTGAAGGTACTCAGTGGGAAATGAACGGTAAAGTTGTTCGCGTTCCTTACGTAGGTGTTGATAAATCAACTCTAGAGTAATAACTGTAATATAGGGGGCTAAGCCCCCTATATTTACCCGTTAATATCTTAATTAGTATTTATTAATTGATAGCTATTAATTGATATTTATTGGTTTCAAATTTAAAAAATTAAGTGATGCCATGGTAGATACAACACATGAATTCCTGTTAGAAATGACAGGGGTGAGTAAATCATTTCCAGGTGTAAAGGCATTAGATAAAGTTAATTTAAAAGTTCGACCTCACTCAATTCACGCATTAATGGGTGAAAACGGAGCGGGTAAATCGACGCTATTAAAATGTCTATTTGGAATTTACGAAAAAGATGAAGGTGATATTATTTTCTTAGGAAAACATATTAACTTCTCCTCTTCTAAAGAAGCATTGGAATCTGGCGTTTCCATGGTTCACCAAGAATTAAACCAAGTTAAGCAATGTTCAGTAATGGATAATATTTGGCTTGGTCGCTATCCAAAGAAAGGTTTATTTGTAGACCACGACAAAATGTATCGTGATACAAAAGCTATTTTCGAAGAGCTAGATATTAATATCGATCCACGAGTTAAAGTTGCGACTTTATCCGTGTCTCAAATGCAGATGTTAGAAATTGCTAAAGCGTTCTCTTACGATGCAAAAATAGTGATCATGGACGAGCCAACTTCTTCTCTAACTGAAAAAGAAGTAAATCACTTATTTACCATTATCAATAAGCTAAAGAATAAAGGCTGTGGTGTGGTATATATCTCTCACAAAATGGAAGAGATATTTGCTATCTGTGATGAAATAACCATTCTACGAGATGGTCAATGGGTGGATACTCGCCCACTGAAAGGTCTTGATATGGATAAGATCATCGCAATGATGGTTGGTCGAGAATTAACTCACCGTTTCCCTGAAAAGACTAACGTTCCTAAAGAAGTCATCTTAGAAGTTAAGAACCTAACAGCTCTAAACCAACCTTCAATTCAAGATATTTCGTTTGAACTAAGAGCGGGTGAAATTCTAGGTGTAGCAGGTCTTGTGGGTTCACGTCGTACAGATATCGTTGAAACCATCTTCGGTATTCGTGAAAGAAGCGAAGGGCACATTATTCTTCATGGTCGCGAAATGAAAAACCGCGATGCACATGAAGCGATTGGTAATGGTTTCGCTCTAGTAACTGAAGAACGTCGCTCAACAGGTATTTACGGCAACCTTGATATTACTTTCAACTCATTAGTTGCAAACGTCGATGAGTATAAAACCAAATCGGGTTTATTAAGTAATAAAAAGATGAAGAGTGATACTCAATGGGTAATTGATTCGATGAGTGTAAAAACACCAACGCATCAAACTCAAATCGGCTCACTCTCAGGTGGTAACCAACAAAAAGTTATTATTGGGCGCTGGTTGTTAACCCAGCCAGAAATATTAATGTTGGATGAGCCAACTCGTGGTATCGACGTGGGTGCTAAATTTGAAATTTACCAATTAATGTTGGAACTCGCGAAGAAAAATAAAGGAATCATTATGATTTCCTCTGAAATGCCAGAGTTATTAGGTACTACCGATCGAATTTTAGTAATGAGTAACGGCCGCGCAGCGGGAATCGTGAATACTAAAGAAACCACTCAGACTGAAATATTAGAGCTAGCCTCTCGTTACCTCTAGGGAAAATATTATGGATGCTGTTAAGTCATTTGCATTAAAGCACTTAAAAGAAGGTGCAATTTACGCGGTTCTGTTTATTTTATTAGCGGTTATCGTTATTCAAGAACCATCATTTTTAAGCTTACGAAATTTAAGTAACATTTTAACTCAGTCATCAGTTCGCGTAATTATCGCACTTGGTGTTGCGGGTCTTATCGTCACACAAGGTACGGACTTATCTGCAGGTCGTCAGGTAGGTTTGGCTGCGGTTATCTCAGCAACCTTGCTACAGTCTATTGAAAACGTTAACAAAGTATTCCCAAGCATTGGTGAAGTGCCAATCGTTGCCGTTATCCTTTGTGTATGTTTAATCGGTGCAATCATCGGTCTGGTGAACGGCGTTATCGTTGCTTACATGAAAGTAACTCCTTTCATCGCGACACTAGGCACAATGATCATCGTTTACGGTATCAACTCACTTTACTACGACGCAGTTGGTGCATCACCAATCGCAGGCTTCGACGAGCGCTTCACAGCATTCACCCAAGGTTTTATTCGAATAGGTGGGTTCCGATTCTCGTATATAACCTTCTACGCTATTATCGCTGTGATATTCATGTGGATTCTTTGGAACAAGACTGTATTCGGCAAAAACATTTTCGCTGTAGGTGGTAACCCAGAAGCTGCAAAAGTATCAGGTGTTAACGTACCAATGACTCTACTAAAAGTGTACGCACTTTCAGGTGTCTTCTATGCCTTCGGTGGTATGTTGGAAGCGGGTCGTATCGGTAGTGCAACCAATAACTTAGGTTTCTTATACGAACTTGATGCAATCGCAGCTTGTGTGGTAGGTGGTGTGTCATTCGCGGGTGGTGTTGGTAGTATCGCAGGCGTTGTAACGGGTGTTCTAATCTTTACCGTTATCAACTACGGTATGACATACATCGGTGTTAGCCCTTACTGGCAGTACATCATCAAAGGTTCAATCATCGTATTCGCGGTAGCATTGGACTCAATGAAGTACGCAAACAAGAAATAAGATCTATATTAAAGTTGTTCTTAGCGCTGCCTCGGCAGCGCTTTTTATTTGCGGTATAAAAAAGCGCCCAGTTAGGGCGCAAATATCACACAGTGAATTGTGAAAACATCAATAACGATTAAGAACGACAGCTAGCGAATAAATCCATATCTGGGTTGTAGGCTTTTGTGTTGACATCCATGATGCCAAGTAGCGAATGGAACACGTTATCCTGTGAGTACTGACGATTTGTAGCGTGGTTCTCAAGACAATTTGCTTGTAGATGTTTCTCTTGCTTAAAACCGTCGGAGAACCAAACGATAAGTGGGACATGAGTTTGGTTGTTCGGAGCCAGTCCGTAAGGCATACCGTGTAAGAACATGCCGTTTTCACCCAGAGATTCACCGTGGTCGGAGATATACACAAGGGCTGTGTTGTATTTGTCTTGTAGTGCTTGTAGTTTGTCGATGGTTTGAGCTACCACATAATCTGTGTAGGCAATGGTATTGTCGTAACTATTGACGATTTGTTCAACACTACAGTTTTCGATATCACTGCGTGGGCAATCTGGTTGGAATGTGCCCATGTTTTTTGGATAACGTTGAAAATAGGTCGGGCCATGGCTTCCGATGAGGTGCATAACCATCATGCGGTTGCCTTGTAACGCGTCAACTTTTTGGTCAAAGTTTTCCAACATTGCCATGTCATAACAAGTTTCACCGTTACACATATCATCAACGCGTTTACGGTTGATTTCCGTTTTCTTGATACGTTTAGCCACTTCTTTGTCGCCACCATCGTTGTCTTGCCAAGCAACGTCGACACCTGCATGGCTGAGAATATCTAGTACGTTGTCTTGATTGTCTGCGATATCACGATTGAAGTTGCTTTTATCCATAGCAGAAAACATACAAGGCACCGAAACCGCAGTAGCAGTACCACATGAGCTCACATCCTTAAACGAAATGACATCTAAGTTACGAGTGTAAGGATTGGTAGGGCGCTCATAACCATTGAGTTCATAGTTGTATGAACGAGCAGTTTCACCTAACAGGAAAACAAATAGTGTTGGTTTAGTTTCTGCTGAAGCTAGCGCTTTGGGAGACTGTTTAGCATCCAAACCCAGTTCTTTATATACGATAGGTTTAGCGAAATATTTCTGTTTAACAAATTTACTTGTGCTGTAAACAAATTCGGTTGGGATGATGAGCTTTTTCAGATAGCTATTATTACGTCCAACCGATGAATAATCTTGGTAGTAAAGCATAGCGATGACGCCAATCACAACAAGTGATGCAGCCATTGATCCTAGCTTTCTTAGAGTGAAGTTAATCCAAGAACTGGGCTTTTGAATTTTGGTCAACGCTAACATTACCGCAGGAACCAGACCGAGTACTACGACCCAACCGATTGAGTAAAAGCTTAAGTAAGAACCTGCTTCGCTCGAGTCTGTTTCAACAATATTGGTGATCATGTCAGTATCAAACAGTGTTCCATAATTAAAACTCGCATAACTGACAAAGCTAGAAACAATAATCAAAACGATAAAGATTGGTTTAGTGATGTATGGCCAACTGAACAGATTAAAAAGCAAGTTCAAAGCAGCTGCAAAAAAGAAAGGCAATGAAATAATGAAGCCGATTTTCACGCTATCAAGTTTATCGAAAATGTCTGCCAGGGTTGCATATACAGGCAGATTCATCAGTAAAGCGAAAAATGTAGCCAGTACGAGAGTCACGCCGGCATAAGAAAGTGAGAAATTTGGTTTAATCAGTTTCATAGTGTTACACCAAAATAATTAGCCAAGTAAAAGCTGCGAATGCTAGAGCAACAAACACTGCTGCTGAGCCGATGTCTTTCGCTCTCCCGCTGAGTTCATGCTTTTCACTACCGATTCGGTCAACCACCGCTTCAATGGCTGAGTTAAGCAGTTCCGCTAGTAAAACCAGTGTTAAAGAACCCACCATAGCGATGCGTTCTAAGTTGGTGACAGGAAGAAAAAAGAGACTGATGGTGAGAAGCGCGGAAGCAACCAGTTCCTGACGGAAGGCTGCTTCGTTTATCCATGCGGCTTGTAAACCTTTCATGGAATAGCCTGTCGCAAAAATTATGCGTTGAATGCCTGTTCTGCCTGGTTTCACAATAAATACCTTTAGAGAATGTGTTTCTATGCAGGTGATACTACGAGGGCAAGTGTGAAAATTATGTCGACAGAAAATAGAAAACTCATTCTTAAGTTTATTTATATCGAAAACAAAAAAGCCTAGTGAAGACACTAGGCTTTGATGTTTACGGTTCTTTTTTACGACTAATGGTTTTTATTACTAATGTGCTTTATTGCACTTTAGCCGTTTGTGGTCGACGAAGCTTATTCGCAATCACAGCTAGCAGTGGGCTGACAAGCACTAGCACTGAAATAACCGTGAAGGTTAGAGTGATAGGGCGTTCCCACAAGAAGCTAATTTCACCATCGGAGATCATCAATGCACGGCGCAAGTTCTCTTCCATCAAACCACCTAAGATAAACCCAAGTAGTAGCGGCGCTAATGGGAAGTTAGCTAGACGTAGGGCAATCGCTCCCATTGCGATGAGAATCATAATGAACACGTCCATGGTGTTGAACGAAACCAGATACACACCTGTGATTGAGAAGAACAAAATCATAGGTAGAAGCACTGTTCTTGGTACAGCCAACAACTTAGAAATGTAAGGGATCAATGGCAAATTCAGAATAAGCAAAACAATGTTGCCCACATACATTGAAATGATTACTGACCAGAACACATCTGGATGTTCAACAAACAGTCTAGGCCCTGGTTGAATACCGTAAGCGATCAATGCACCAAGCATAATCGCCGTCGTACCTGAGCCCGGAATACCAAGCGTTAGTAGCGGAACAAACGAACCACTTGAAGCTGCGTTGTTTGCAGATTCTGGTGCGACTAGACCACGAAGTGAACCTTTACCAAATTCGTCACGTTTGTGTTTTGGTGCAATGTTACGCTCCATACCGTAGCTTAGGAACGCAGCAATCGTTGCTCCTGCTCCCGGCAAAACACCAGTAAAGAAACCGAGTAGAGAAGAGCGTAGTGCAACAGGCGCAGCTTCACGGACTTCTTCTTTGGTTACTTTCATACTGCCGATATTGGCAAGTTTGTCGTTTTCTTCATTTCTCGTATCAAGTTCTGGCTTCAAAATGCCCATTAATGTTTCGCCAAGCGCGAACGTTGCCATAGCAAGCAGCAGGAAGCTAAAGCCATCCATTAAGTCAGTTAAACCGAAAGTAAAACGCTCTACACCGATACCTTTGTCGATACCTACGGTTGATAGCATCAAACCAAGAATGGTCATCATCCACGCTTTAATCACTTGCCCTTTACCTGCGAAGGCAGCAACAGCGGATAGACCCATCAGCATCAATGCGAAGTAGTCGGATGATTGGAAGCTAAGTGATACTTTTGCTAAAGCTGGCGCGGCTACAAGCAGCATGATGGCTGATAAAGTGCCACCAGTGAAAGAAGCGTAAGCGGCCAATGCTAATGCTTTACCTGCTTGACCTTTTTGCGCCATAGGGTAGCCGTCAAACGCAGTTACCACAGTGGCAGAACAGCCGGGCGCGTTAATCAGGATTGACGATGTTGAGCCGCCAAAAATCGCGCCGTAATAAACACCCGCCATCAAAATAAGGCCTGAAGAAGGTTCTAAGCCATATGTAATAGGTATCATCAAGGCGATGGCAGAAATCGGGCCTAAACCCGGCAACATCCCAATAAATGTACCGACAAAACAACCGACGATAACCATCAACAAGTTAAATGGCATTACGGCGGTAGAGAGTCCTTGTAAAATTCCGTCTAACATAATCCGTTCCTACCAAATAGTGAAAATAAGTCCGGGCTCTAGGTAAACATCCAGCCCTTTGGTTAATAGCAAATAGAAAGCAATGACAAACGGGAAAGATGCGCCCAAAAGCACAGACTTACGGCGCTCGCCCAGCAAATAGAATCCAGCTAACAGGAAGAAAGCCGTTGCCAGTACGAAGCCTAAATAGGTGAGCCCGATGCCGTACAGTGTCATTAGTAACAAAAAGCCAATCAGCAGTTTCCAGTTGAAATCCAACACCGCACCACTTTTCTTATCTGGTTGCCCCATCACCAGCAGAAGCAGTGATAGACCAACACCAATGTAGGTCAAAATGATGGGTAATGTTTTGGCGCTGAAAGGTTCATCTTCATCGCCGGGAAACATAGGTATCAGCGACGTTTGATACCCATAGCAAAGGCACAGCACGAGAAAAATCATTGCGCCTACACGGTCACGGCACAGTAAGGATTCTTTGCTGAATAAATTCGTTGGCGATTCCGACATATCCAACTCCATGTTCTACAAATTAAAGGGAAAGAAAACCGTAATTGAGCAAGGTAATGAAGGTCATTAACCAAGAGTAAGTCATTCGCTGCTAGTCGAATGTCCAACCAATAAACAAAGGAGTAATAAGCACACTCAATTACGGGTAAAAGATTTGGGGCAAGCGCTACTTACCCCAAAGGAGAGATTATTTCAGGAAGCCTAGTTCGCGCATTAAGTCACCCATTTGCTTTTCTTGATCTTCTAAGAACGCAAAGAACTCTTTGTCCGCTTTGTAGGTGTCGATCCAACCATTACGGTCACGAACCACTTTCCATTCATCTGTTGTGTACATCTTGCTTAGAGCAGCATTCCACTCGTCCACTTTCTCTTGGCTAACACCCGGTGCAGCGAAGAAGCCGCGCCAGTTAGCAAATACCGTTGAGTTGTTGTAGTCAGCAAGTGTTGGGATATCAGGAGCAGACTCAAGACGTTTTGGTGAAGTGATAGCCAATACTTTCACCTGACCATTACGCGACATTTCCAGTACTTCACCCAGACCAGTTGAAAGCAGCTGAGTTTCGCCAGAAAGTAGAGCTGCCATTGCTTTACCGCCCGCGTCATACGCTACGTAACGCACTGCTTTAGGGTCTAGTCCTTGACCTTTAAATGCAGCCGCAGCAACTAAGTGGTCCATGCTGCCACGTGCAGAGCCGCCAGCAATTTTTACGTTTTTAGGATCGTTTTTAAAATCAGCAACGACGTCTTCCCATGTGTTGTATTTAGAATCACCAGCTACAACAAGTGCGCCGTAATCCGATACAGTTGCCGCTACAGGTGTTAAATCGCGGAAAGACTGTGGGAACACGCCAGAAAGAGAGCGAACGACGATAGGTGTAGAGTTCACCATCAAGGTGTCTTCTTGACGATCAGCTGTCTCAATAAGGTGAGCAATAGCTTTACCACCGCCGCCACCAGATAGGTTTTGGTACGAAACATTATCGATGAGGTGTGTTTTCATCAGTACATCACCAGTACCACGAGCTGTCATATCCCAACCACCGCCAGCGCCGCCAGGGATCAAGAAATGAATCTTCTCTAGCTCTGCAGCCATACTTGGTAGTGAGAATACGGCTGCAAGAAGCGACGCAGCTAGGGTCGGTTTGATATGTTTTAACATTTTCACGTTCCTTATGTTTCCGCACCATTCCAATACGAACGATGCTTATAGTTATATTTCCCGCGAGTAGGGCAGAAATTGCTTAACGGGTAGTGAAATGTTATGAGAGTGTTAACGATAAGTCTGTAAAGACGAGATAAAAATAATATTGGTTATTGTGGTGATTCTGTTCATAAAGTTCACGGCTTCTTCAAGTGAGACGGAGCTAAACAATCTGGTTATTCATTTCGTTAGCATTCTTTCGTTAGTATTCTCTCACTAGCTTTTTTTCGTAAGACAGTGCGATAACTCACTGTGCTTAATAGCAAATATGTGGCTTAATTCATGGAGTTGGAAATAGTGGAGAACACAACATGGCAGTAAGGTTGTATCTGGGTGGCGCTCGTAGCGGAAAATCGGCTTTTGCAGAACAGCAAGCATTGAGATTGTTAGAAGAAGGCAAACGCATTCACCCTCAAACATGTCTCCATTATGTTGCAACCGCAGAACCATTCGACGATGAAATGAAAGAACGCATTTCACTCCATCAAGCTCGTCGTGATGAGCAGTGGGTTAATCATGAATACCCGGTAGAACTACCAAAAGCGTTACTAGAATTTAAGCAGCATGATGTAGTGTTGGTGGATTGTCTGACGGTTTGGCTAAACAATGTCATTCATTATTTGGGTGATAACGCTGACAGTGAGCAAATCAAGTTTAAACTTAATGAGTTAACGGATGCTCTGTGCCAAACTCAAGCTACTGTGTTGTGTGTTTCAACCGAAGTGGGGCTTGGTATCGTGCCGATGAATGCGCTCACCAGACTCTATGTTGACCATTCAGGGTGGATGAACCAAGCCGTCGCAAGAGTTGCTGATCAAGTCGATTTCGTTGTGGCAGGGTTACCAATGAATCTCAAAGGTGGTCAATAAGGCAGAAGGAAATGACGATGAACCTTTACTTATTAAGGCACGGGAAAACTCAAGGTAAACCAGCATTAAATGGTCATATTGATGTGGCTGTTGATGAGTCAATTCAAAGTTCGATTGCTCATGCGCTTTTGAAGCACTATTCCTTCCACAAAGTTTATTCATCGCCACTGATTCGGTGTCAAAGAGTGGCTGAATTGGTCACAGAGCTTAAACCCGCATTAAAGCTAGTGATTGAACCGCGTTTGAAAGAACAGAACTTCGGTGACTTTGATGGTGTACCCTTTGACGAACTCACGCACGAATGGAAGAGGCTAGAGCAATTCTGGGCCAACCCCGCACAAAACACCCTACCAAACGCAGAGCCTCTGCAACAAGGGTATGCAAGAGTGGTTGAAGCGTGGGAACAAATCATTCAACACTGTGAACAAGACACCTTAATCGTCGCTCATGGTGGACCTATCCGTTACATACTCGCACACATATTAGGCTTGGATTGGCAAAATCCGCAGCTTTACACCACGCTGGCAATAGGTAATCAAAGTATTACTCATATTCAAATCAACAAATTTGAAGAGCAAACATTCTTCAGTATTAAGTCTATTGGTACCCCTCTTATTGAGAAATAGTGCACTACGGATCACGGATTATTTCAGTCCTTCTTATATCAGTTTGAACTTCTATTATAATGAGCTGTAAACGTTTACACAAAGTCATCAGCCAAAATAGCAGGGCTACATAAGTCTGGAATAATAAAAATGAGAACATTTGAACAAGTTATCAGTGCTCGCGAATGGGAAAATCAGCATGTAACACACCATAATGTTGTTGCTGCACACGCACCGCTAAAAGCGTATACCAGTAAAAAAAACGCATTAAATAATCAAGAATCGGACAACCAACTCTCATTGAACGGAGATTGGAAATTCAAGTTATTTGATCGCCCAGAGAACGTTTTAGCGATAACGGTTGAACCTGACTTTGATGATTCTGCCTGGGACAATATTGCAGTACCAAGCAACTGGCAATTACATGGCTATGACAAACCTATTTATACCAATATAAAGTATCCATTTGCAGACAAGCCGCCGTATGTTCCATTCGATAACCCTACAGGTTTGTATCGTCGTTTTTTTGAGGTACCAAAACATTTCGTTGGTATGCGCCAAACGGTTACTTTTGACGGTGTGAACTCAGCGTTTCATCTTTGGTGTAACGGCAAATGGGTGGGGTATTCACAAGATAGCCGTCTAGCAGCAGAATTCGATTTAACCGATTTCTTAGTCGAAGGCGAAAATCAACTTTCAACAATGGTAATGCGCTGGTCTGACGGTTCGTATCTTGAAGACCAAGACATGTGGTGGCTAAGCGGAATTTTTCGCGATGTTACGTTACTCGCAAAACCAAAAGTCTCTATTCAGGATGTACAAATCGTAACTCTCCTAGATGCGTGTTACCGCGATGCTTGGTTGAATGTAACTACCCACCTTAACCAGAAAAACGCAGCTAACCGTGTGGAAGTTGAGTTGTTTGATGCACAAGGTAACTCGGTATTTGGTGTTAAGTCTGCAAATTGTGGACAACGTATCATCGACGAAAAAGGTCCTTGGCTTGAGCGCACAGAACATAACATCTATGTTGAGAATCCACGTAAGTGGAGTGCAGAGTCACCGTACTTATACCGTTGCGTTGTCACTTTGTTCAGTGGTGAAGAACAACTAGATTGCGAAGCATACAATGTAGGCTTCCGATGTGTTGAAATTACCGATGGTTTGCTCAAAGTTAATGGCAAGGCTATTCTGGTTCGTGGTGCCAACCGTCATGAGCATCATCCAGAAACCGGTCATACCATGACACGAGCAACCATGTTGCAAGACATCATGCTTCTTAAACAGCATAACTTTAATGCGGTGCGGACCGCTCACTATCCAAACCATCCATTGTGGTATGAGCTTTGTGATGAATACGGTTTGTATCTGGTTGATGAAGCCAACATTGAAACACATGGACAGTTCCCGATGTGTCGTTTGTCTGATGACACGGCTTGGCTTAATGCATACATGCGACGAATAACCCGTTTGGTTGAGCGTGATAAGAACCATCCCAGCGTTATTATTTGGTCTTTAGGTAATGAGTCAGGTATTGGTGGCAATCACCATGCTATGTATCAATGGACCAAACATCGAGACCCATCACGTCCAATTCAATATGAGGGTGGTGGTTCAAATACAGCAGCGACTGATATCATCGCGCCTATGTATTCACGTGTCGATAAAGATCAAGTGCATCACATCGACCCAACAGTGACACCTAAATATGCATTGAAGAAATGGCTCGGTTTACCGGGTGAGCATCGCCCACTGATTCTGTGTGAATACGCACATGCTATGGGTAACAGTTTGGGTAGCTTTAACAAATACTGGCAAGCTTTCCGTGACTACCCACGTCTACAAGGTGGTTTTATTTGGGACTGGGTTGACCAAGGCATTACAAAAATAGATGAAAACGGCACGAAATACTGGGCATACGGAGGCGATTTTGGTGACGAAATCAATGATCGTCAGTTCTGTATCAATGGTCTAATTTTCCCAGATCGTACTGTGCATCCGACGATACTAGAGGCAAAACACGCACAGCAGTTTTACCAATTTAAATTGCTTGGGACTGAGCCATTAACCATTAAAGTGACCAGCGAAAACCTATTTACCTCTTCAGAGAATGAACAACTTTCGTGGACAATCACAGAAGACGGTTTGGTTATTGAAAGCGGGGAAATGCGTCTAGTTGTCGATGCTGAGCAGTCTCTTGAATTACAACTTATTAGGGCTTTGCCGGAAGCTAAAATCGGTAAATTATATCACTTGAATCTACAGGTCAGTTTGATTGCGGATACTGCGTGGGCACAAGCGGGACATACAACTGCAACGCATCAGTTTGAACTGCCATCATCACAATCACTACTTGTTAAGCGAGTAAAATCAAAAAGTGCTTTGTCTTCAGCCTTATATATTGATAACGCTACAGTAAGCGGTGAAGGTTTTGCTATTCGCTTTAACAAAGAAACGGGTGTGATTGATAGCTGGATTGTGGATGGAGAAGAGAAATTAATCTCAGGACCAAAAGACAACTTCTATCGCGCACCGTTGGATAACGATATCGGTGTGAGTGAAGTTGACCGTGTCGATCCAAACGCATGGTCTGCTCGTTGGGATGCCGCAGGCATTAATGATTTGGATGTTGAATGTATAGACTTGCAACTGTTTGATAAACCGAACCTAGTTGAAGTGGTGACTCAGTTTACGCACAAAACTAGGCATGGTGTATTGATGGCAACAATATGGACATACCACATATCTTCAGATGGATCGGTATCGATTGACGTTGATGCTCGCGTCGCTAAAGGTGTTCCACCATTGGCTCGTGTAGGTATGGAACTCGGGTTACCGCAACAGCAGCAAATGGTTGAATGGTTTGGGCGTGGACCACATGAAAACTACCCAGATCGTTTGGATTCAGCACACATTAGTCGCTACAAAGTAAGTCAAGATGAGATGCATACCGGATACATTTTCCCATCGGAGAACGGTTTGCGTTGCGATGTGAGACAAGCGCAAATTGGCGAATTAAGTGTGCAAGGTGATTTTCATTTCACCGTGAGTCGATTTGCTCAAAACAATATCGCTCAAGCTAAACACACCAATGAGCTGAAAGATAGTGGCATGCTGTTTGTGAGAATTGATGGATTCCACATGGGTGTTGGTGGCGATGATTCATGGACCCCGAGCGTACATGACGAGTTTAAACTTGACCGCGAACGTTACCGTTACCAAGTTGAATTGAAGTTTTAACGCGATGTTATCTGCGCTGACAATTTAGTTGTCAGCGCATTGTTGCTGGAAAGTAATTCTCAGATGTTCTAAACAAAATAAGTATTAATCATTCCACTATTTATAGCCCTAAATTTGACAAAGGGCTTTTTACTCCACTAGCGCCACGATTAAGGACATGTGTGTATATTTGAGTTGTTTTTACGTCTGAATGGCCAAGTTGTTCTTGTACAGTCCGAATATCACAGCCGGATTCTAGTAAATGCGTTGCAAAAGAATGACGAAAAGTGTGGCAGGTGATAGTTTTATGTGTGTTCATTTCATTTGAAACTTTTCTGATTATTTTCTGTAGAGAGCTTTCATGAAGATGATGCCGATACCATTTTGGATCTGTCCCAAATTGACTTAGGTGCAATGAAGGAAATAAAAACTGCCAATCTAAACTCATAGGAGCATACGGGTATTTTTCTGCAAGACGTAAGGGGAGGCTCGTACCTGAATATTCAGGTGTGTTTAAGTCTTGTTGGTGAATTAGGCGAACTCTAGCTATTTGATTATATAGAGGTGTATGAAGCTCTTTGGCCAATGTCACCACTCTACTTTTTCCGCCTTTACCATTCCAAATACGTATAGCTCCATAATCAAAATCAATATCTTTGATCCTAAGACGAACAGTTTCCATCAAACGTAGGCCTGAACCATACATTAGGTGAAATGGTAAACGAGACTGTACTGGTATCATTTCAAAAACGTGCACGACTTCTTTTGTCGTCAACACAACAGGCAATTTCGTGATTTTCGTCGATTTTTGAAATCTCATATCTAAATCAAGAGGCTTCAATAGAAAATCTCGGTATAGAAAGACGAGTGCATTCAAAGTGAGGGCTTGTGTGGCTACCGATGCATTAAGTTTTGCAACTAGGTTTGTTAAATATGCTTCAACTTCTGCCCGCTCCAATTCTTTTGGATGCTGATTGTTATTGAAACGAATGAATTGAACAATCCAGTAACAGTATGCGTGCACAGTTGTTTTGGCGTAATGTCGAGCAAGCATAAATTCGGTTAATTCGTTTAAGAATGGCGACCTCATACTATTTCCTGTGAAAGTAAGTTGCATCTTGCGCTATGAAACCACCATGTGGATATATTAACAGGATTAAGTCCACATTTTGCGATGTGACTTTAAGTAAATAATACAAAACTCATTGTTTTAATTAAGTTAATTGGCTATATGTTTTAACAGTAAGTGACTTATATGGAACAGGTTTTGTGGAATAGTTCCATACAAGAACTGTTATGTATTTAGGCAAAGTTAGGCGACAATAAACAATCAATTCAGCATGTTAAAGTGGAATTTCGTATGGCTCGTAGTAAATCTGACATCTCAAATAGTGCAATTCGTATTTTTCTTCAGGACGTCGGAAAGTTCTATGATGAAGCTAGAGGTTATGAGCCTTTTGGACCAAAGGTTGCGCAGAAAGATGAGCTTTTAGAGTTTTTCGATCACCAATGCTGTTTTTGTGGTGTTGAAATCAACCGAAAGTCTATGTCACAAGATCACTTAATCCCTATGAATAAGACAGCGTTAGGTTTGCATGCGTGGGGTAATGTAGTGCCATGTTGCTCTCCTTGCAATAATCAAAAGCAACAAAAACCATGGAAAGAGTTCATGCTCATCAAGGCTGGGCCGGGCGCTAATGCGAGAATTTCCAAAGTAGAGAGTTTTGTTCAAGCCAAGAAATATGATCCAGCACTTAACCTTCACGAATATGCAGATAACCTTTATGAAGATGTTGGGCAGGTTGCGATGACTTTAATTAACCTAAGATATAAACAAGCTCAAAACGGTATTAGGAAATTGCTTGAGTAAACACATAACAAACGCTTCAAGAGGGATCCGCAACGCGTGGCATTTTTACCATGCGTTGGTTTAAGTGATTAAGGTGGTATGCAGTAGCTCAGGTATTGCGTTGCTCACCCCTTAACAAGGCGTTATGCTTACAATCAAATTTTTATTAACTAAGGTTGTTTAACAATATGAAAAATATAGCAATACTGACACTATCTTCACTAATTCTCTTTTCTTCTTACACTTTTGCTAGAGATGATATTGGCTCATATTCAATAGAAAATGCTCTAAGCTCAGAGGCGGCAAAGAACAAGTTAGGTACAGATGTAAAATTTTACTTCGGAGAGCAGAAATTTCCGAAAGTTGTGGCAGAGTTTGGCGAGTTCAAAACGAACAAAAAGACAAATGCATTTAACAAAACAGATGAAGAGGCGTGTAACTGGGTCTTTTTGTCGGCCATGATAGTACTGAAAGAAAGAGCAATTAAAGAAGGTGGTAACGCGGTAGTTGATATCAAATCCAACTACAAAAACAACCTGACTTCAAGCTCTGACACCTTTCAATGTGGTGCTGGGACAATGGTCGCTGGCGTTGCATTAACGGGTAAAGTCGTGAAGCTAAAGTAAGCATAACAAGGTGTTTAAGAGGGATTCATACCGCGTGGCATTTTTGGCATGCGGTGAGTTCTGGTGATGAAAGTGGTCTACGGAAACTTGGTTTATGCGGCGTTCACCCCTTAACACGGCGTTATATGCTTTAAGGAAATGATGAAAAAATCCGTATTTGTAATACTTTGCTTATTGGTATCCAGCTATGCCTACGCTGATAATGACCTCGTTTTTCCCTTTCGTATAGATTTTAAAATATATAAGGTTGTTGGAGATAGCATTGGTGAAATCGAGACCTCTTTTAATGAAAGCAAACCTGATTTTCTTAAAAAGAACGGTTTTGATGGTTATACGTCATGGAACTATGATTTCCACACAAATGATGATACTTGTGAAATTTACGACTTTAGTTTGCGCGTTACCTATACGTTGCCCCAAATTGAAATTTCGACCATTACACCTGAATCAGCAGAAGAGTTTCGCTCATATACAGAGAAACTTTACCGCCATGAACAAGTTCATTGTGCTCTTACTGTAAAATCGGTACGTGATATATTTCTCGCTTTTAAATCTGGTCAGCATGGAAATTGCGCTGAAGCTAATCATAGAGTTATCGAGCTAGAAAATGAGTTAGAAGAAAATAATGAGCTTTTTGATGTTTATACATCACATGGTGAAATAGAGTTAACCGAGTCTCTTTTCGGTGAAGAAGGCTATTTGAACATATGTGAAATACCATTTGATCCTATTTCACCACGCATATAACAAGGCGCTCAAGTCGGACTGCAAACCTGTGGCGGTTTTCGTTCAATTGGCTAGTGTGTTTAAGGTGGTTTTTTTAGGTTTAGTGGTGTTTGCTGCCACTTAGCTTCGTTATACCATTTTAACTTAGGCTTTAGTTTAAAAGCCGTCAGAAAACGGCTTCTAATGTAATTACCGAAAGCTTAAGCACAGCACTTTTTATACTTTTTCCCACTTCCGCAAATGCACGGATCATTACGGTTTGGTGTTTTGTCAAAGGTAATAGTTTTAGGCTTATGTAATAATGTATCAAGTTCAATAATGTTTTCTGGTTGCTTTGAGTCTATGACAATATTGGCCACTATAGAGTGCTCAGAAAGCAATGCTTCAATTTCGGCTTTACGATCCTCGGTTGGAACGACAACATTGATAGGAGCTTCTTCAGTGCCTGCTTTCACATCACGCTTTACGTTGTAGCCTGAAATGACGTGGTTTTGTCGAGCATCGATTCGACCTTTAAAAAATAGTTTGGACATTTGAAACTCACTGGTGATTGGTGTGGTGTAATTTGGGCACGATTATACGGGACTATGGCAATTGATAAAGGAGTTCCTACAATGTACATCAATCAGATCAAGGTATAACAAACGCCTTTAAGCTGGATTCCAACGCTTGGCGCTCTTAGTTCAATTTGGTAGCGGTGTTTATGATGGTAAGGTTTGGGTTCTTTTTTGCCTAGAAACTTGGAAGTTCACTATTATTAAGTGACGTCTAAGAGGGAAGGTATTCAATATGGATAGTTTCGAGTCGAAAGGTGAGTTATTACGTAATCATGCCAAAGATCTAGTTGTTGAGTTGATGCAAAGTCATCCCGATTGTTCCCAAAATTGTTGTGGAATGAAGCAGGCAGAGATTTTCAGGCGTTGTGGGTTTGGGTGGAGAAGAAAACATAAGGCAACCTCATTGCTGCAACAATTTTGGTTAGTAGCTTTGTCACGTCAACTTGTGCAAGAAGGTGTAGTTGCTCAGGTCATGGAGTCTGGTCCCTGGAGACTTAGCTAGCTCAAAGTGCGAGCACATAACAAACGTTTAAGACGGATTCGCAACGCTCGGCATTTTTGCTTTGCGTTGATTTTAGTGATTAAGCGGGCGCTAGGCATCACTGAGGGGTTATACTGGATGAAAAAACAACGAAACCTGAATTATGACTTAATTAGGTTATTAGGGTTATTAACCATAATGATTGCTCATGCGTCACCACCTGGTTGGTTATTTCAACTAAGGAACTTCGGAACCCCGTTATTAGTAGTTGGTTCTGGTCTTACATATGCGTTAATTTTTTCATCAAGATCAATTGATGTTAAGAAATTTTATTCTAAGCGCTTTAAAAGGTTGATAATTCCTGCTTGGATATTTCTAACATTTTTCTTTGTTTTTTTTCTTGGTGTGTCTGAATTGATTGATGAAAAATATCTCTTTAATTTTAAATAAATACTTTTCTCTTATCTGTTTATGGGTGGAATTGGTTTTGTTTGGGTTTTCAAGATTTATTTAATGTTGGCCCTGATAACGCCTTTAGCAGTGCATTTAAATAATATGGTTAAAAATAATCGATTATATTTTTGTGGTTTGGCAGTTATGTATTTCATCTATGAGCTATTAAATCACTTGATGAGGTTTTATTTTTACGGTCCAATAGAAAGATTATTTAACGATGTTGTTTTTATTATATTACCATATTCAATACTGTATTTATTTTCTTTTAGAATGGCTAGGTTGACAAGAAGGAACTTGCTTGTTTGTTCTTTGTCTTCGTTTATCCTATTCTTTACGTTGGCTTATCTAAAGTACTTTGAAACAGGCTCATTCGTAGCAACTCAAAACTTCAAATATCCACCAACAATTTATTATCTTTCGTACGCCTTTTTTGCATTGACTATGGTTTACCTTGTAGTTTCCAAGGTAAATATCGCAAATAAACATATGGTAAATGCGATATCTTGGCTTTCATCAAATTCTCTATGGATTTACTTGTGGCATATTTTTGCATTTTATGCATGGAATTATTTAGCGCAAAACCCAGCGGGAAACATGGCTCTTTTCCTCATTAAAACAGTTTTTTTGTTTGGTTCTGGTATTGTTCTTACAATGTTCCAAAATAAAGTTGTTTCGTTAGTATCGATGAAAAGCCAGATCTTCAAATATAGGATCGCACCATTTCTGAGTAGCAATAGCTAACAAACATCTCAAGCCAGCTCACACTATTTGGCTAAATTTACAAATTCGCGTATGCTCATTTTATCGTAAATTTATCCAAACCGTTCAGCAGCTTAACGGGGCGTTACGCTAATCGCGTCAAAACGGAGATTTAGAAACGAATCTACATCGTATTTGTAAGACATGGTGTGCCTGATTATTCGCTATCTGACAAGCGAAAAATGAGCCAACTGGAAAAGGATTATGCTCCTTTAAATCGAGACCACATAGATGAGCTAAAGGCTGTTGCTCTAGAAATCCAACTCGAAAAAGCAGAAGTTATTATATCGTCACCTTATACAAGAGCACTCCAAACCGCTGAAATTATTAATCGTACACTCGGTTTAGAACTCTTTGTTGAGCATGACCTACGTGAATGGCGAGCGGACATGGACGGTGGCTATGTAGGCCTTCAAGAAAGAGATCGTCGCTGGCATGAGTATCGTGCCTCACTGAAAAATAATGCGGTGCCTAAGAATGTTTCTTATGAGTCATGGGCAGCACTAAGAAACCGTGCAGAAAATGTTTTATCTCGATATACGCATTACTCTAAGGTAATAGTTGTTTCTCATTTCAACGTGTTTGAAAGCCTGGCTGGCTATCAAGATACAGGCATTGATTGTGGAAGCTATCGTTTGCTTAGGTTGGAAGGATTTGGCTAATAAACGCCTCGAGGGGCTTCCAGTCTCAATGAGCCGCGGTGGTTATGGTTGTCGTGGTTAAGTTTGGTGTTATGTGTTGTCAGCCCTTTAGGCGGAAGTTATATGTTTATCAGGAAAATTGACATGGAAGTGGTAGAGGCTAATCCTAGTTTGGATCCAATATTAGCCAGTTATGCAAAAGAATGCCTAGATTCAGGTATCCCTAAATATTCGGGTGTAGAGCAAAATCCGAGAGCTTATTTATCTGGTTTGATCAAACGTTCTAAGGCAACTTCTGAGTTACCAAACGGATATTTACCCAGTACAACTTACTATTGTGTGTCGAACTTTGAAATTTTAGGTGCAATCCGAGTTCGCAAAGGCACTAATGCCAATGTAGAAAATACAATTGGTCACATTGGCTACGAAACTAGACCGTCCGCTCGTGGCAGAGGCGTCGCTTCATTTCTTCTTGCATGGGTTCGCGACCACGTTGTCACTGACTCAGTTATTGTTACTTGCTCAATTGACAACCTAGCATCTCAAAAAGTCATCGAAAACTGTGGGGGTGAATATCTCGGTAACTACACAGATGACCGTGAGGGTACGGTAAGGCGCTATCGTCTAGCACGCACATAACAATGCGTTCAAGAAGGACAGCAAACGTTCGGCGGTTTTAATTCAAATCTTTCAGCCAGTTAACTCAGCGTTATGTGAGAATAAACTCGCATTGTTTATTGGTTTTAGCTGATTTTTCCGCATTTTATAGAACAATATAAAAGGAGGTTCTATGATGCGTAAAATTGAGTTCATTGGTCATGCCCGAGCACTTTCTTTGAGTATGTCATCTGTATTTGGTGGTGTAGCAATGCTACTGATAATGCAGTTTATATTTTCTATAGATCAAAATGCATTTACCTATGGGGCTGTGATCGTTGGTGCAATTTTTCAATACAAAACCACGGTATGGAAATGTGAGAGCAATCTTTCAGCTGATAATGACGAGATTTATCTTTTTGGTATTCCAGCTGCATTGAGATACCAGAAATCAATACTTGGTCGACGGTATATACGTGTTACTTCTTTGACTAGTAGTGGTTATCACAGGGTAAAGGTATATGAACCTTGGGTGTCTAAGAGCGATTGGCAGATCATGTTGAAAAAGTGCACATAACAAAAGTTTCACGGCGGATTTGCAACGCTCGGCGGTTTGGGTTTGATTTGGCATTTTTACTATGTGTCAATTTTAGTTATTAAGGCTGTATGCAGATTGCGCTGTTCTCACTTATAAGGGGGCGTTATATCTAGAGGGCAACATGAACAGATTTAAAGACCATCCCATATTCGAAAATGTGGATGAGAGAACTCGTTACCGTGCCATTCAATTAGCGATTACACGTTCGAAAGTGTATATAAAACCGACAGTTATCCTAAAATTAGTGATAACATTTTTGCTTACATCACTGACTTTATGGGTAATGTTAGGAGCATTTTCATGGTCAGTTGTTATTGGTTCTGTTGTTCTTATAGGGATAAATCGTATTGTTTTATATCATGACTTTGAACGTTACGTAAAACCACTGCTAAATGAGTGTTTGTGCGATGTTCGTCGATTTCCGAATATACGCAAATAAAGATAGCAAAAGCTTGAAACCGAAAGCCAACGAGTGGCACTTTTGGTTTGCAGTAATTTTAGTCAATAAGTTGGTTTGTTTGTGTTTTGCGCAATAGAGTTTAGCGCCTTAGGCTGCGTTAACAATGGCCCATTTTAGAGTAAGGGCCATATAGGTGCATCAAGATGTGGACTTATCAAGTAGTTTAATCGCAGTATTTACTGCATTGCTAATGTTGTGTGTTTCAATTTTACCAGAGCTTGCTGGGCCTAAAACATTTGAGTAAAGGGCTAGTTGTTTATCAAATGATAAAGCTAAATGATCATATAGATTTTGGCGAATTTGAGCGTGTTGCTCGGGCTCTTGATTTATGAGCTGTTGTATTGTGCTCTGAATGAGGTTTGTGGTTACTTTCATATTTATTTTATAAAATTCAATTAGTTTATACGGTATGATATATCTATATATTTTAATGGCTAAGCATTCAACAACCTAAATCACATAACAAGCAATTTAAGAATATTCGCAGCCAGTAACAGCTTTTGTTTACATCCATCTTTAATGTTTATGGTGGTTTCATTGGCTTGTTCAATACGTTGCTCATGACTGAATTAGACGTTAATTACGATGGAGCGAAGTTCAATTTGAATAAACCAACGCTATATGTTTTTTCTGGTCTTCCTGCTTCTGGGAAATCAACACTTGCTAAGCTACTTTCTCAGAAAACGAGTTCTATATACGTCCGAATTGACACAGTAGAACAAGGACTACGTGACCTGTGTAATTTTAACGTCCAAGGTGAGGGGTACCGCTTAAGCTATAGAATTATTCGAGATAACCTATCGCTAGGTATCAGTGCTATTGCAGATTCCTGTAATCCTATTGCGTTAACTCGCGCTGAGTGGGAAGTTCTCGCGGGAAGCGTCGGAGCTAATTTTGTAAATATAGAGATTAATTGTTCCGACAGTAAAGAGCATGAGATGAGAGTAAATACTCGTGTGACAGATATTCCCAATCTAGAACTTCCGAACTGGCTACAGGTTCAAAATAGACATTATGAACCTTGGCAATCTGATGTAGTTAAAATTGACACGGCAGGTAAAACGATAGATGCATCGTTTTCAGAATTGTTAGTAAAGCTAGGTTTATAAAATATCATACAACTGCCGATTTAAGTGGCAATGCCAACGTTTTGCGAATAGGTTTTAAATGGAAGGCAATTATTTTTAGTTTTGCTTTGCATAACTATTGTGAATATTTGGCGAGTTTGCTTTAAATTGAGCTTCACAGGGAAGTCTGCTTGTTTAGGATTGAATTGAAGGTTTAGTGTGGCGTTATACGTTGGAGGTGCTGGTGATTAATTGGCCTTGTATTCTAAAACTGGATAGAGATGATGAACTTATTTACTTGGAGTCGGAGAGTGAGTTGAACAATGAATGTTCTGGTTTGATTCTTAGCCACGAAGATCTTGTCATTGATTCTGAAGGTTTTACTTACTCAATATTTTACAACGGTTCGAATACTGAACTGCTCAACAAGCAAGTTCAAATTACGGTGGATGATGCCTCAAAACTCATTCAACGTCATGAGTTTTGCCTTGCTGAGGTGTGTTTAACGAAAATTCAGTTTGAAACGGTATCTGACGCAATTAACTGTTTGAAATAGAAATAAGAAAAAACTATAGGGAGAGAGTTTTGAAAGAGTATCAGGTGTACCTGTTTGATATGGATGGTACTTTAGTGAATTCTGAGCCCTTAAAAGGAAAAGCGTTAGCGCTGGCTTGCGGTGATTATGGTTCAACAGTGGATTTCAACATCTACAAAGATGTGATGGGTGAAAACTGGCAAATGGTAACCCGTCACTTTTTCAAAAACGCAAATATCTTTCCTGAACTGGCAGAGTTCAATAAACACTTTCGGGCTCACTACGAGCAGCTTTTAGCTGAAAACTTAAAGTTAAACCCTGGTGCGAAAGCCTACATTAAGTACCTGAACGATGAAGGGAAACGCTGTGCAGTAGTTAGTTCAGCAGCCACTTGGATGGTGGACAATATTCTCAATGCCTTGGAACTCAGAGATTCATTTGAAGTAGTGATTACCCAAGATCACGTGACAAAGCATAAACCAGATCCAGAAGCGTTTAACTTAGCTTTGCTAAAATTCGATGTTACACCTGAACACGCATTGATATTTGAGGACTCGAATGCAGGAGTATTAGCTGGGTTAGCAAGCGGTTGTGATGTGGTGGCTGTGAGACATGCGTTCAACGGGAAAAACGATTTGAGCGGCGCAATAGCTTGCATTGATAGCTTTGAAGAAATGTTCGTTTAACAGGGCGACACAGGAAACATATGGACATCATCCTTTCACAATTTAAACCGCATGAGCATTTGCCTGCGTTCTCCGAATTTAAACGGTATATGAAGCCAATCGTGGATAGCGCGATAGGGTGGGATGAAGATTTTCAAAGATCATCATTCGAATCGAGGTTACAGCCCGAGTGGTTTCGCTGGATACTATCGAATGGAGAAAAAGTGGGCTATGTCTGTAGTCGCATAAAATCCAGTAGCCTTCATATCCATTTACTTATTATCTTTGAACATCAGCATAGAAAAGGTTTTGCGTCGTCTGTTATTAAAGCAATCAAATCTGAAGCGAATTCACAGCGATTAGATTTAACTTTGAGCTGTTTTAAAAACAATCTTCCAGCAGCTAACCTGTATAAGCAGTTGAAGTTTGAAATCAGCTCAGAAGATGAACATTTCTATAACTTCATAAGTGTGGTGGAACACTCGTAGCGAAGCCATTCATTCGAAAATATGTACGCTTTAGTGTTCTAAATACCTTAATGTAGTGTTGGCTGTCATTTATTGGATAAATAGGGGAAGGGGATGAAAATTCACATTTCGGCTACCGTAAACGCACCAAAAGACAAAGTTTGGCAAGCCTATACAACGCCAGAAGACATCGTTCAATGGAATGCAGCTTCAGACGATTGGCACACCACCGAAGCGAGTGTGGATCTGCGTGTTGGTGGTCAGTTTTGCTCTCGAATGGAAGCGAAAGATGGTAGTTTTGGTTTCGACTTTGCAGGAACTTATACCAATGTAGAAGTTGGGCATCTCATCGAATACGAGTTTGGTGGTAGAACCGCACAGGTAGTCTTTGCCGATGAAGCTACGGGAACACGCATTGACATTAAATTTGATCCCGAAGACGAAAACCCAATCGACATGCAAATCGATGGCTGGCAAGCAATTCTTAATAATTTTAAATGCCATGTTGAAAGCCAACAAAGCTAGTAGGTTGTTGGTAAAGCATTTATGCATTTGCCAGTGCTTTACTTGGCGTTAAAAGTCACAAGATGTGTATGGTGATTTGGTGTTTAACTAAGCGTTATCTATGTCGCTGTATGGGATTTAATCGAATTTACTCAAGGAATGAAGAATGGAAATAGATAACCTGCCTTTTGGAATTACAGATTGGAGCGATGTTGAGAGAACAGAGCACACTGGTGAAACAGGCACGGCTTATTGGCGAACCAAGCACTTTGATAAGCTTCGTGTAAGGATGGTTGAGTATTCTGAAAACTATTTGGCAGACCATTGGTGCTCAAAAGGACACATCTTATTCTGCATATCAGGAGAGTTAACAACTGAACTTGATGATGGCCGAGTTTACACCCTGAAACCGGGTATGAGTTACCAAGTTGCAGATAATGCAGAGGCTCATCGTTCTTCAACTACAGTTGGCGCTAAGCTTTTTATTGTTGATTAATAAAAAACCAGCTTCATCAGCTGGTTTAATAATTCGATTATTGCGCTTCTTTTACGCGAATCTTGCTTTTGGCAACACTAGCTAGATTAAGTGCAGCAATCGCCGACTTCGCTTCTGATACGTCAGGCATTTCGACGAATGCAAAACCTTTCGATAAGCCAGTTTCTTTATCTAACACCAGTGTGCATTGAGCCACTGAACCGTGTTCAGAAAACAGTTTACGAATGTCGTGTTCAGTTGTTGTGCGAGCGAGGTTGCGAACTAAGATTTTCATAGATGTCCGTTGGTATGGAAGTTACGTAGGGCATTGTCTCAATAAAGACTGTAGCCACCAAGCGATAGTTTTGTTTTGCGGCAAAATAGTTGTACTTTGCTATTTCTGAGCATTAAAGGTGGTAAAGCAAATCTTTGTGACTAAAATACGGGCTCAGTTTAACCACCTAAACAGTGACTATTATGCTTCGTGACTATACCTTTGACTGCCTTGTAACCATGCCTCGCCACGAACTGGAAGAATTCGCCGTTCGAATGATCAGTAAAATGGTTCCAGAAGACGTGATGAGCGAAATTTTTACTTTCGAACAGGAAGAGGTCGACAGTGAAGAGCGCATGATGTCTGCACGTCTAGACGCAATGCTTCGCATGACTGCAATCGCACTGAGTGAAATTCAGCAAGCGTTTGATGATTCAGACAACGCGAAACAAAACAGTGAAAGAATGACCCGCTTAGTGCTTTGGCATTTCTACGCCATCTCTTTCAATTTGGAACAAGCTATTACGCTTGAAACTCATTGTGAATTGGTTGAAAAGCTGCTGGTAAATGCGCCTGTAGATGCATTCGGTTGGGTGAATGCGTTAACCGAGCTATTGCACACCTATGCTGATATCAATGCTAAAGAGAACTCGCAAGAATAGAGCTTACTCAGGGGCAAGTGAGTATCTGAACTTGCTTGCCTTTCTGTCTATTGATAAGCCAACTTAGCTAGTGATTGTTTTTGTCTTATCCCGTTGTCAAAGTAACAATGGTAGCCGCAACGGTTTCTAACAGTTCAGCGGAGCACAATAAAGCGGCGATGATGGTGCTTTGAATCAACAAGACATACGCCAGAAAAGTAGTGGCATTTATTTTCATAATCTCACTCTGTTACTGAAGGAAATGAACGCTACTTAATTTGCCTGCAACAGCCAAATGCACAGGCGATTCAATCATCCATATTTGATTTTAAAATTCCCTTAATCCAGGCAGTTCTGCTTGTTCTAGGGCATATCAACCATCTATAGAGTTATTGTGATCAATACGAAAATCGACGATCGTTTTGTGTTTTGTTTTCTGTATTGGTCGCTAAATGTAGTGATGTTTATTCACCAAAAAATCAGTTTGTTGTAAACGTTTGGTTAAACGTTTCTGATCGTGTAGACATCGTTGAAATCGGTCTAGCATCTCATTGTAAAGTGTGGGTTTGAAAACTCGCGCAATCTGTTAGCATGCAAGGAACTCACTAGCGCGCATTAAGGGAATGTTTGTGGAAGTTAACGTATATCAAGTCGATTCATTCACGTCTGAAGTGTTCAAAGGGAATCCTGCCGGTGTATGTATTACAGACTCCGCTCTTGATGAAACCCAAATGTATGCAATTGCCGCAGAAATGGCGGTATCTGAAACCGCTTTTTTCTCCATGGATTCGATGCAGCTTCGCTGGTTTACTCCCGAAGTGGAGGTCAAACTCTGCGGGCATGGCACGTTGGCGGTTGCGCATATTTTAAAACAACTGGCTTTATATAAGACGGGTGACACTATTGGCTTTCATACCTTGTCAGGTTTGCTAACCGCTGAGCTGGATACTGATGAAATTCACCTTACCTTTCCTGCACCAATTATAGAATTCGATGCTGAAATAAACGTGGAGCTGATTGAAAGAATCGGACTTCATAAATCTAACATCGTGGATTACGGGATTTTCGATACTAAGCAGTTCATTGTGATTAGCGATGAAGCACTTCTTTACCAACTTGCACCTGATTTTAGCGCAATGGCAAAACTGAAAGGACGAGGTGTGTTGGTGACGGCTCAAAAAAGTCAGACTAACGAAATTAAGGGTGTTGATTTTGTGTCACGCTATTTTGCACCTTGGGTAGGCGTTAACGAAGATCCAGTAACAGGTTCAGCGCATTGTGCATTGAGTGTCTATTGGTCAAAAGTACTTAACAAAACAAAGTTAAAAGCGTATCAAGCATCTCGTCGAGGTGGTTATGTTGACGTAGAACAGCTTGATGCAAACACCGTCAAACTTTCAGGAAAAGCTGTCACCGTTCTACAAGGGCAGATGCGAATTGCTTAAGAAAAAGCAGTTTAGTGGTGTTCGCTTGATTGATACTAGCGAATACCGCCGTCAACCATCTTGCATTGATGAAAATGGGGGTAACAATGTCTTATTCCCAGATTTTCCATATCGAAAATAGCGTGTTCAATATCGTGTATTTTCGCGTCAAAAAGTAGCCCAACCACACTGCCACTGTGAGCAACATTTAACCCGTACAGGCCGTGTTTTTCGACAATGTTAAGTAGTTGTTCAAAGCGAGGTTTAGGCAAAATGATCTGGCTTTCAATAGCGCTTGCAGTTGCTGCTCTGCCTAGTTGATTCGGGTTGTGCAATTTAATGGCATCTGCCAGATCAGTGTTCGCCGTATCTAATCTCAATGAAGAACTCATCAATGAATGGCGGTGATCGACTTTGTGGTATGCCGCCGTATCGAGCTGTATTGGGCTTTCCAATACCAACACATCAAGATTTGTCATTGAACCGTATTGCGCTGCCACAACGCCTTGGTTGTGATCAAATAAGGTTAGGGCATTGAACATGGTGCTGTCGGTGGGTTCGAGTTGAGCGCAAAGGGAAGCAAGGTGTTCTGCTGTGTAGTCACACTGAAAATAGCGATAGGTTGCAGCGACTGTGGCTGCGATATCGGCGGTGCTGCTTGCCATCCCCTTTGCTACGGGAATAGTAGAGTGAAAGTCGATCTTTAATTGCTGAGATTCTGCGCTTGGTATATTGAGCTGCTTTAGGGTTAACTCCAGCGCTTTGCGCATCATCGGTCTTTGATTACTTAGCGTAGCCAAACCAGAGCTGACTTCGACGGTACTGAACCAATCAATAGGGCAAGACACCAGCTTTTCACCGCCGGAAATCCATCCTTGAATTAGCTCTCCGCACGAAGCTGGGCAGCTCGCTTCAGCCATGATTAAAAACCTTCTTAAGGGCTGACACTAAGCGTTCATTGTCTGCTCTGGATTTAATTGCTACACGGTAAAAGCACTTATCCAAACCTATGTAGTTAGCGCAGCTACGAATCAAAATGCCGTGTTTCATTAGCTGTGATTGCAGCGCCGACTGACTATCCAAGTGTTTGAAAAAGATGTAGTTCGCTGAAGGTTTATAGAGTTTGATTTGTTCAAACTGTTGCAATTCACCTAATAGATAAGTTTGCTCTTTGGCAAGCCAGTTGTAGGTTGCTTGATGATAGGTGATGAAATCAAACAGCACTTCTCCTGCTAATGCAGCAAGGGCATTGATAGTCCAAGGTTCTCTTTGCTCACGGATCTGTTGTAAAAGCTCTGCGTCGGAAGAGAGCATATAGCCTAAACGTAAACCGGGCAGGGCATAAAACTTAGTTAGAGAGCGTAAGATATAAAGATTTGAGTGGTCAGGTAAGTACCTGCAAAGACTTTTAGTATCGGGCATAAAATCAAGAAACGATTCATCAACGAATAACTTGATGCCCATGACGTCACAACGATTTAAGATTTCAATCAGCAAGTCTGGGTCAGGTTGCAGTCCTGTCGGATTATTAGGTGTACACAAAAACAAGCAATCAAGATCGGGTGACAGAGCAGTGAGAATACGTTTGGTTACGCGAAATTCTTCCTCTTCACACAGTAAATAGTTGGTGATTTTACAACCAACGCGTGTAAGCGCGCGGCGGTATTCGCCAAAACTTGGTTCCACGAGTAGTGCTTTCTTGGGTTTTACGTATTGAGCCCAAAGGAAGATCAGCTCAGTTGCGCCATTGCCAGCAATTACATGGCTTTGTGAACACTGATGGTGACGAGCCAACTGACGATGCAGCAGGTGGTAATCAATATCGGGATATTGTTCTAAGCGCGATAGGTTTTCTACAAGCAGATGTTTTAATCCTCCGGGCATACCCAGAGGATTGATGTTTGCACTGAAATCAATGACATCGCTGGGAGCGAGACCAAATTGATTTGCCATTTGCAGGACATTACCACCGTGTTGTCCACTTATCGCCATATTGACTGCCTTTAAGCTAAATCGAGTTGAAGTTGTGCTAACTCGCTAATTTGACGACATGTGGCTTTAAACGAAAGTGTTGCGTGTTTCTGAGCAACGCCGCCAATCACTATCAAGGCTGGCGAAGTAATACCTTCTTCTTGCACGCGCTGTGCTATATCAGTAACGGTTCCAGTAACCACTTGTTGGTTATCACGGCTAGCATAACGAACCACCGCTGCGGGAGTATCCGTAGCTTTACCGCCGTCGACCAATTGCTGACAGATGTTTTCGATTTGACTCATACCCATCAAAATAACGAGAGTACCATCTAGTTTAGAATACAAAGACCAATCGAGTGGATCTTTACCTTGCTTTAGATGTCCTGTTACTACGTGAAAGGAGGAGGCATGATCTCTGTGAGTGACAGGGATACCCGCATAAGCTAAACCACCAATGGCAGAACTAATTCCCGGAACGACTTCAAATTCGATTCCATGTTCTACCAAGGCATCGGCTTCTTCACCACCACGACCAAACACATAGGGGTCACCACCTTTCAAGCGCACGACATTGTAGCCCTGTTGGGCGAAATTCACTAAGGTTTCATTGATGTCATCTTGAGGAATTGGGTGAAAATTCGGTAACTTACCCACATTGACCATTTGGCAACTGCTTGGTGCTTGCTGCAATATCTCTTTGCTTACCAGCCTATCGTAAACAATGACGTCGGCCTCACGGATACAATACAGCGCCTTTACTGTTAATAGTGTTGGGTCGCCCGGACCTGCACCCACTAACCAAACTTTCCCTTTCATAGTGATACCCTCATGACGTCTTTAGCAATCATTAGTTCTTCATTAGTTTCAATTACCGCTAAAGAAATTGAACTCTCTTGAGTGGAAAAAATCGTTGATTTAGAGCGGTTTTTGTTCACATCGACAAAAATTCCTAGTGGTTCTAGTGAACAACATACGCTTTCTCGGATATCGGTAGAGTTTTCCCCGATACCACCGGTAAATAAAATGGCGTCTACGCGACCTAACTTCACCAGATACTGACCAACATAAGCTCGTACACGTTCGACAAACATATCCAACGCTAACTTGGCTTGTTGATTGGTTTTTGATGCTTGTTGTATATCGCGGCAGTCGTGAGATAGTTCTGATACACCTAGAAAACCTGAGCGGCTATTCATCATCTCGTTTAACTGAGACAAAGTTAGCGATTCTTTTTCAGCTAGGAACGGCAGAATAGAAGGGTCGATGTCTCCACAACGAGTCCCCATCATTACCCCAGCAAGCGGTGTAAATCCCATCGAAGTATGAACCGATTCACCGCCTTTAATGGCACAAATACTGGAGCCGTTTCCTAAATGGCAGGTGATGAGATTCAAATCAGCAATCGGTTTACCAATCATTTCGGCATAATGGTTCGCAACGTACTTGTGGCTCGTGCCATGGAACCCATAGCGACGAATACCGTGCTTACGGTAATACTCGTACGGAATAGGGTAGATGTAATCAGGTTTTGCCATGGTCTGATGAAAAGAGGTGTCAAATACGGCGACTGCTTTTGCATCGGGTAACGCCTGTTTAAACGCGTGTATTCCGGTTAAGTTGACAGGGTTATGTAACGGTGCCAAGTCACTTAATCGAGTGATTTTTTCAATCGTGTCATCATTGATGATGGCGCTATCAGGGAAGTATTCACCTCCATGTGCCACTCGATGACCCACTCCTTGTATCTCTTTTAAATCAGCAACAATTCGGTACTCAATTAAACTGGTAAGCAGCATATCCACCGCTTGCTGGTGGTTGGCTATGCTGATGGTCTTACTCACTTTTTGTCCGTTGAACTTCATGGTAAAAATTGCATCGGCTAAACCAATACGTTCAACCAAACCTTGGCATAGAGAAACTTCATCAGGCATTGAAAATAACTGAAATTTAAGAGAAGAACTGCCAGCGTTAATGGCGATAATTTTCTGAGATGTTTCGTTAAGTGACATCGTGCTTAATTCCTTTCTGTAACAAGTGCTAAAGCTTGTTGATCCTTAGTTTCACTGAGGTACTCCACCAAATCGTCAATACCATCGCCATTGAATGAGGAGGTAACAAAAATTGGGTCTGCGCCTGCATTGGCTAAATGGGCGATGGCTTCTCCAATACTGGCATCAGGGGCGTCGGCTTTAGTGACAATACCGATCACAGGCTTGGTGAAAGCACTGGAAAATAAAGGGGAGAACATTTGTTGAATGGCTGTTGCGCTGTGAACTAACCCTATGATGTCGGCATCGTAGGATGTGGTGATCAGAGCGCTGTTGAGACAGCGATTTTCCAAGTATTCCCCAGGGGTATCAATGGATAGATCTTCACATTCCAACGACTGAGTTTTTTGATAACGTAATGGTAAGCCGCGTAGTTTTTGCAGCAGCGTGGTTTTGCCACTCAGTGTTTGACCTACCAACATCAGACGTTTCATTGCTTAGGTCCTAGTAATATCACATGGGGTGAACTTGAGTTGATTGCTCAGCACATGAATCACCTGTTTAAGCGCATATTCCACCGCAGATACGTCTCCGGTGATCACTACCGCACCGGTGAAACGGTCGATAAAACCGATTTCGACATTGCCGGATTTGGTCGTTACATCACTGGCGATGATTGCACCTTCACTAGGTGTTATCGTCATAATACCGATAGCATTTGCGGCTTCATTCAACCCAAGTTTCTTGTAAACCGCTTTATTCGGATTGGCGATAAGATGCGCCAGTGTCACCTGTTTACCCGGTACGTATTCCTGAATAACGCGCTCTTTTTTTTCTAAGTTATCGAACATAGCAACCTCGTTACATCAACTGACGCCATAACTCAGGGTGTGGTTTTGCAATCACAGAGCCGTGAACCAGTAAGCCTTTGTCACTTGCTCGGTTACTGCCGACAGTGACGGCGGTTTGCACATCAGAAACATCACCATTTACGACGAAATAGCATTTACCACCTATACCAAACGCCATATGAATTCTGAGCAATTCGATGTTGGAGGCTTTAATAGCAGCGTCTGCGGCTTCAATACAAGTTGCTACGCTGTAGGTTTCCACTACGCCAATAGACTGCTTATGGTCGGTGACTGTGACACCGCTTAAAGCGGGCAGAATAGAGGCGTGAACGTTGGGCAACACAAAGCTATCAATTGCCATGTGTTCACCTTGTCGTTCTCCATTTTCTACCGACTGTTTTACAGCTGCGATTTCTCCTCCAACCATAATGATGTATTTACCCGGACAGATGGTTTTCGCTGTCAAAAGTTCTACATTGGCGCTTTTTAGCATCGTATCGGTAACTTCGATTCCTTTGGCGATACTGTTGAGTTCAACTAATCCAATTGCATGATGCATACATTACCCCCGACGCATTGTGATAACTTTGGTGTCAACTTCCGTAATGGTGCCTGTGATACTTGCATGCTGAGCAACGCTGAGCGCATCAGGTGCTGCTTTTGCAATACAATCTCCGGCTTCAACATCATCACCAACACTGACAACAGGAACAGAAGGAGCACCGATATGCTGTTGCAGTGGGATGGAAACAAACTCTGGTTGCCATAAAGGTTCAACCATTGGTGCTTCATGGTAGTAAGGCAGTAAATTAAGACGCTTAACCAGACGTCCGATAGGGACTAAACGATGTTCAGCCATCGGATCTTGTGGCTCTATTTCACCTTCGTATTTTGCTTTTTGAGCGCGTAATTCACCTTTTAAGATCTGGTTAATACGCATAGGCGAAATCTCAACAGGGCATGCGTAGCTTTCACAGACGCTGCATTCCGAGCAGGTTAACGCCGATAGCAAGGTTGAAGGTTTAGCAAACTGTTTGTAACTCATCGACTTAACCAGTTCATGCGGTGATAGTTCATGACCGATGATGTGTCTTGGGCATAAGTCGGTACATAGGCGGCATTGCTCGCATACGGTTTTCGCCATCGCGATGATTTGTTGATCGGTTTTAAGACGACGCTGAATAAGCAGATGTTCTCTGGGAAATACCAAAATGCCCCCTGTGGTTTTCGTAACAGGAGCATCAATATCAGAGATGTATTTGCCCATCATGGGACCACCATTGATGAACTCTGGATGGTCGACAGTGCAACCTCCAGCAAGCTCAATCAACTCACTCATTTTTGTACCGATAGGAACAGTAAGCGTCATTGGTTTGTTTACTGCACCATTAATGGTGAGCGTTCTATGGGTGACGGGCTTCTCTTCATCAATCGCTTTGGCTAGGTTAATTAGGGTTTGAACATTGTTTACCACTACACCAATGCTGATCGGAATTTGTGCCGGTGGCACGCGTCGACCTGTAGCAAGCCAAATAGTGATGACTTCGTCTCCCGCAGGGTACACATCTGGCAGAATATGGATGCGGATGTTGTCGGTAAGCAGGGGGGTAAGTGTGGCAATCGCTTTTTTGTATTTAGCTTTGAGAGCAATGATGCCTTCTTTCGCACCAGTTGCTTTCATGCCATAGCGAATGCCTTGAATCAGCTCACAGGCGTGGCTCACCATGAGCTGTTGGTCAACTTTCAGCATCGGTTCACATTCAGCGGCATTGACCAGAAATATTTCAGCTTTCGATTGCAGCTTCACATAGGTTGGAAAACCCGCGCCTCCTGCACCGACGATGCCAGATTCACGCGCAATATCCGCGATTTTTTCAGCGGATAGAGATTTCATTTTACGTAACGGTGCTTCCTTCGTTTCCGTCATACTATTAGTTAGGGTCATAGGATTGCCTCTATGATTTGTTTCACCTGCAGCGGGTTCGCTTTATACGGAGTAGTTGTCATGGTGGAATCTTGTAATGTGGATTCCACTAACGCATCCATTTGGGCGAGAACGTCTCTGCGGGTAATTTTTAATACGTGTAATGAAGTGGCTATCTTCACTTCTTTTTGTAATCTGACGATGTTGTGGATCAGTTGATTCACAGCGGCTTCAGCAGACGCATCTGGATGACAGAAGCGGCACGCTTTCGCGATGCGTGCGTAACGTTTGCGAGCGCGAATATCGTTTTTTGCGTTGAAACGAATCACGTGGGGCAACAAAATTGCGTTCGCCAATCCATGAGCAACGTGGAACTTGCCACCTAACTGATGGGCGATAGCGTGGTTTATTCCTAAACCTGACTGGCTAAATGCCATGCCCGCCATACACGATGCGTTGTGCATCTTTTCCCGAGTTTTCTCACAATTGCCTTTGACACAAGCGGTGGGTAGATACTCAAACACTAAAGATATGGTCTTCTCTGCTAAAGCATCGCTAAAGTCATTGGCTGTGGTTGACACATAAGCTTCGATGGCGTGTGTTAGCACATCCATCCCCGTATTGGCAGTGATATGGGGAGGCACAGTAACGACAAATGAAGGGTCCAGTATCGCTTCATCAGGGTAGATAGTGGCATCAAATATTGGGTATTTAATGCCTTTGTTTTCATCGGTGATCACGGTTGCATTAGTGACTTCCGAGCCTGTACCGCTGGTGGTTGGTATGGCGATGCAACGTTCAAGCTTGATATCGAATTTGGTGGCGAAGAAGACCATTGCTTTAGCTGCATCAATGGCAGATCCTCCGCCAAAACCAATGACTACATCGGGTTTAAACGCAATGAGGTCTTTCATGCCTGAAACAACCGTCAACACATTCGGATCAGGCTGAATATCGGTATAGACTCGGATTTCATTGCCTTTGAGTTCCGCTTTGACACGCTCAATAGGTGTGCCTTTAGCGAGAAACTCATCGCAGACAATCCAAACGCGCTTGTTTTGATATTTGTTCAAGCGTTTCAGGCTGTTTTCACCACTATATATGGCGGTTGATATAGAAAAACGTTTCATGGTATTCGCCACCAAAATCAACGGATTGAAAAGCCGTTAGTTAACGTGCAACGTCTTAGTCGGCAGAAGGTTCTGGCAGACGTTGTTCCTTCACCCGTTGGCGTTGCAATCGTAAAGGTGTTAAACCCTTCAGCTCCGAAACCGATACCTGCGTATGAAGGTCCGTTTTTAACAAATATCGATGTTTGCATCAGCTGTGCGACTTTGTTTAAACGCGACACGTTCTGTGAATGCATGACCGCAGTGTGGTGCAGTCCGTTTTCGACTTTGAGCGATATCGCTAAGGCTTCTTCAAAGTCTTTTGCACGCACTATTGGCAACACTGGCATGAGCTGCTCGTGAACCACAAGTGGGTCATCTTTTGCGGTTTCGACGATGATCAGTTTTGGCTCTTTTAGCGGAACTGGCAGACCTGCAGCTTCAAGAATGGTTGTGGTGCTTTTACCAATCAGTTTTTTATTGATTCCACCGTCAATAATGCAGGCTGCTTTAAGTGCTTTGACATCTTCTGAACTGCGAATCAGCAGGGCTCCGTAATCCACCATTTGCGTGATGAGTTCGTCAGCGACTTGATTGACTACCACAACCGCTTTTTCTGCAATACATGGGATGTTGTTATCAAGGGAAGCGCCAGAAACGATGTCCTGCGCGGCTTTAGTAATCTCGGCAGTTTCGTCAACTAAGCAAGGCGGGTTCCCCGCTCCGGCGCCAATGGTTTTCTTACCGCTTTTAAGACCCATGGTCACAATCGCAGGTCCACCGGTAATGGCTAATACAGCAATGTCTGGGTGCTGCATCATTAACTGGGTATTTTCAAAACTTGGCGTAGCAACCGTCACGACTAAGTTATGCACACCGCAGGTTTTATAGATTAGGTTCTCAATACGTTTGATTAACCAGATTGAAAGATTTTTCGCACCCGGATGAGGGCTAAAGTAAATCGCATTACCTGCCGCAAGCATACTTATACTGTTGTTGATGATCGTTTCCGTTGGGTTGGTACTTGGTGTGATTGAACCAATCACGCCAAATGGCGAATATTCAAACAACACCATACCGTCATCGCCAGTCAACGCTGTGGTTTTGAGATCTTCAATGCCCGGCGTTTTTTCCAGAGCCAGTTTGTTTTTTAAGATCTTATGACCAACATTGCCCATACCAGTTTCTTTGACTGCTTCTTCTGCAAGATAAGGAATATCGGCTTCTAGCTCTGCGCGTAGCGTTGCGATGATTGCACTACGGCATTTCAATGGTAGTTCATGGTAACGACGATAGGCATCGTTAGCTGCTTTGATTGCGCTGTCGACATCGTCAAAGATAGCGATGCTTTTAGGCGCTTCACTGTTTGATACTTTCCCTGTTTCACTGGCAAGCTTTTCAGTCAGGATGGTACGAATGATTCCTTCGAGTTCTGTGCTATTCATAATGATTCCTTAGAGTCCTTTTAATGCGGCTTGCGCTATTTGCATATCTTCTTCAACCGAGCCGCCACTAATACCAATCCCGCCTATGATTTTTCCATCAGCGAAAATAGGGTAGCCGCCACCGAAAGAGACCAATTGATCACTGCAACTGGCTTCGATTTGGAACAGAGGTTGACCCGGTTGAACAAGGTTATGTAATTCGTGAGTTGCCATTTTTAGAGCCACGGCGGTATAGGCTTTTTTGAGCGCCAATTCGCTGCTGACTAACAGAGCGTGTGGCATGCGATAACTTAAGATGGTGTTGCCATGGGCATCGACCAGAGCAAAAACAATAGGAATGCCGATCTGTTTGGCTTCTGCTATTGCGAGCTGTAACAGTTTCAACGCAGTCTGTGTTGCCTTGTCCTGAGCCGGAGAGTGGTGTACGCCGTTTGCTGTGAGCGTTTGGTATCGCTGAACAACTTTGCTAATCACACATTTAATTTGATTCTCGTGGTCTTCGAGTCGCGCTAAGGCATAGAGCGCATCAGAGAGTCGATTGAGATATTTCATTAACTCTGGGCGAACCGGTTTGATTTCGTTCACTGCCAGTACTCTTCTTTCTGCACGGCGAGATACTGCGCGAGCAAGATGCATTTGGCTCCCTGAAACCGAACTTCCCGGTAACACAAAGCTGTGCAGTGCTGGTACTTGAGCCATAGCAGCATCAATTGCGTCTTCTAACGCTTTGATCTCTTGTTCACCCACTTGCTGCTGATTGTCTGATTTAACGTTGAGATCTGGGGATGCTAGCTCAGCGCCGATATAGAACAGTTGATATTGAATGCTATCAAGCAGCTGTTTTGTGTTTTCAACCGTCGCCAATTTCTGAGCAACACTGATGTTGGCATTGAGTTCATCGACGGTTCCGTAAGCTTCAACCTGTATGTCGGTTTTTGCTATGCGAACGCCACCTACAAGAGAAGTAGTGCCTTTGTCTCCGGTTTTGGTGTAAATGCCCACGAGACTTCTCCTTACTTATCCGACACAGACAAAGAGTCTAAGATGGCAACCACACATAAATCGGCTGCGGAGCGATCGTTATTCAGGCAAGCTCTGGCTGACGATCCTCTGGTGAGCAGCACAAATTCACCGTCACCTGCGCCCACACAATCAACGGCTACTTCAGGTGGAAAACCGGGCATTTTAGGGCTCTGTCCATCGGTTCCAACTGGCTGTACAAGCAGCAATTTGCGTCCAACTAAGCTTTCTGATTTTTGAGTCGAAACCACTGAGCCGACTACTTTTGCTAAATCCATAATGTGTCCTCCGAGCAGGACCAAATGATGTGATTTTTGGTCATTACGTCTTTTGCCATTGCTGTAACTATGGTGTTTGGTCTGGTTACCACGACGGAATGAGTAAGTTGGCAGACATCGCCGTAAGCCAGAACAGAACGCCCCCATAAAACAACGGGCTGACCATCTTTGGTTTGCCAAATAAATGGCAAGTTAGTCAAAGCCTTAACAGGCAGCATTGAACAAAGAGAAGGGTGGATGACTAAAGTAACCTCAACACCAAAACTCACAACTTTCAGTAAGTGTTTCACTTCTGGAGTCTCTGTTTGGCAACGAGCCAGTGCCAAAATGCTATTGGCATCAACAGACTCGACCATCATCTTGCCATGACGAGCGAGAACACCGAGTTCAACAGGAGAAGCCAGCGCTGGAAGTGTAGTGGTGTAGACAGCATGCTCACGTTCGCTTAGTAGGGTTGCGATACGTTCAACAATGGCTGCAATAACTTTGTCATCCAGTTTCATCATGATGACACCTTCAATATTTTGGCGAACGCTTGCGGATTGTCCGCGTCCGCAGCATTGGCTTCATCAGTATCGAGGTGCATCTCTAACACCATATCTGGAGACACGCGAATCGATACTTCTTCAAACACCGTTCCTCTTGGTGTGCCTTCAATAGCAACCGATACAGAATCACCGTGTTTTACCCCAAACAACAAAGCATCGAGAGGCGACATGTGAATATGTCTTAGCGCGACAATGACGCCTTTAGTCAGGTTCACTTCACCCATATCGCTGACCAGCTTGATTCCAGGAGTATCGTTAAGGTCACCAGACAAACGGATCGGAGCAGGAATACCTAAGGTGCGAGCATCGGTTTTGGATATTTCTACCTGAGTAGAGCTACGCACAGGGCCAAGAATACGAACCTTTTCCAATTTTCCTTTTGGACCAACGAGCGTTACGGTTTGATCCGCGGCGTATTGCCCAGGTTGTTTCAACTCTTTGCGAACCGACATCGCTTGATTTGGAAACAAGCAGTCATAATCGCGTTGAGACAGATGCAAATGGCGATTAGAAATACCCACGGGGATCGGTCTTTCTCGCATCTGGGTCAACACGTTGCAAACTGCTTGTTTAACTTCAACAATATTCACGTTATTTCACCTTGGTATTGTGGATGCACTTGGTGTGAGGTTCGCCTTTCACGCGTTCACAAAGCGGGTCTCCGCATAAATTACAAGTCGCTTCAACACTTGCTGGTGGTTGATTTTCAGCAATAACTTCTTCGACAACGATGTCATATTCCGAAACGGGTTCGTTTTCAGAAACTGGTTCTTTTTCAAAAGCTGATTCGATGCTTTCAGTCTTTTGCACATCAGTAGGTTCAACGGCATGCTCAACTTTAGGTGGCATAGTTTTTGGCTTTTTCAACTCAGCTTTTTTTACTGGCGTTCCCCACGTATCCATAATGGTTTGATCAGGTCTGGAGAGCGTTTTCATTGCTACGAATGCGTTGTGACGTTTTGCCAGTTCACAACCAGAAGAGAGTGATGCTTGAACCGCTGCAACATCACCCACCACCTTGATGGTTTGCCAACCGCCACCTTTACAGGTTTCGATCCCCACAATAGTGACAGATGCGGTTTTAGCCATTGCATCTGCTACTAAAATAGCGCTAGCTAACCCTTTGATTTCTAATAGTCCTAATGACTTTCTCACACGTGCCTCCTTGGTTTGAATGTCACGTTATTGGTTGCTAGGGAAGAGGGTTTCAAAATGCTTAAATATGTTGTTCATCTCGTTCTCCTAGAGCGCTCTTAACTTAAATAGCTTCACTGGTTTGCATCGTTCACAGGTTTAAAAGGCAGACCTTTCACTAAACGGGCAGCATTACAGCCTAAATTGCGTAACTGGCTGTAAAGCTCGCCTTGAGCGCCGAGTGTGTGCAGTGAAACTTGAAATAGCGGGCTTTCAGGAGTGAGGTTGCGCGAGTGCACCACGATCTCCTGATGAGTACATGCAATCCCAACCGCTAGAGGTGAGAGTGATGCCGCGTTATGTGCTTCTTTTCTTATGTCGGTTATCTGTTTTTCAGTTGTCTTGAAGGGAATGCCTTCTTCTTCTATTCCCCAAAGCATCTGATGAAGTTGTTTGTTGTCTACTTGTTCCAGATAAACCCAAATGGCAGGAACTTCTTGTAATTGGCTATGCATGGGCTTCTCCTTTACTAGTGTGATAGGAAAGGATCAACCCAGTCGCTACAGCGTTACGTGGACCTTCAGTTCCACGAACGTTGCCTCGACCAGCAACAAGGTTGTAGTGCGATAATGCATCTGTGACTAATTGTGGAACTTCAAAGTCGAGTGAAGAACCACCGACAAGGACAACAAAAGGTATATCTCGAATATTGCCTGTTGGACTGACTGCGCGAAGCGCGCGTATAGCGTTAGTAACGAAGACTCGTTGTTTCGCCGTGCGTCTAATCATGCGCACTTTTTCAATCGATTCTTCGCCTGCTAATGGAATAAATCCGGTTTCTTTTACGACGACAACGCGTGCGAAAATTTCGCTTGGTAAAGGTTTATCAAAGAATTGCACCGTGCCGTCTTCATGGCGTAAGTGGAACAAGCTTTCTACTTTAGCCAGTGGGTATTTTTTTATGTCTTCGGCTAAATAGGTATCATCTAATCCCAGTTCGGAAGCAATGATCATCGTGACCATGTCACCTGCGCCTGCTAGGTGTATGGCTGTCATTCTGCCTTGGCCGTCAATGATGGAAGCGTCTGTCGAACCTGCGCCTAAATCGAGAATTGCTAACGGCGTTTGTGTACCGGGAGTGGTGAGTGCACCGAGGATAGCCGCTTCTGCTTCAGCACCGCCTATTTGAACTTTGACGTTGAGAGTGCCGTGTATTTCTTCTGCGATACGCGCCATTTGCAAGTGATCCGATTTCACCATTGAGGCGATACCGACCGCGTGCTCAAGAGAAAACTCGCCGGCTAAACCACCAGTGACATTAATAGGCACTAAAGTATCTACAGCCAACAAGTCTTGGATGTAGATTTCATTGCTTGGCTTGTTGGTCAGTTCTGCCATGGTTTGGCGAACGTTTTCCAACATACCGCCGATGTTACTGCCAGCTTCACCCGTCACGTTGTCTAATGTTTTGCAGGCAGAAACCCCTTGCATGATTTTTTCGCTGCCTTGAGCAACGTCGATGGTTGTTGTTCTACCTTCTGAATAAAGAGTGATGTGGCCCGCGGGAATCGTACGGGCTTTCACATCACCTTCAGGCGTTTTGACAACAACGGCTGAACGAGTACCGATAAGTGCTCTTGCCACTGGCACTACGTTTTTGGTTTCGTCTGCGTCGAGTTCGAACACAGTTGCAATGCCGTAGGGGTTGGATAGGGTAGAGATCACTTGTCCAGGCATGGCGACTTCAACAGCAGCGGGCATGCCCATCGGAATTCTGTCGATGTATTTCACTTCATCGACAATAGGAATAATTTTATTGAGGCGGTTACTGACCAGTACACCGTCGTCTTTTTGCAAAATTGCAGCTTCGATTTTGTAGCCTGCTTGTGTTGCGGCATTGATCATGGCAGCAATGTCTGCGAAATCTAGCTCGCCGGGTGCGACGAGTATGTAAGCCTTACTTTTGTCGCAATGCAGTAAGTCGTTAAAGGTGATGGTGATGCCAACCCCAAGTCCTAAACCACCGGGTGTTTTGGGGTTGTGTCCGATCATTGTTGATTCAGTAATGATGGTTTCCGTAATGGTTTCCATCGCTACATCACCAATTACGGGCGTGGCTTCATTGATGCGGATTATGTCAATGTCTTCACGTGTTAAATTGGCTTTTTTAACCACGAGATCCAGCGCAGTATAGATACCAAACAAATTACGCTTGGTGCCTTTGATACCAGTTGTTTCTGTAATTGCACTTGCCACAAAGCGAGTTTCCCCGGCTTGCTGAACTGCTAATGCAACTTCGGTCGTAGAGTTACCGATATCAATGCCCACTATATACGCCATCACCATACTCCTTTAACGTCAACTTCTTATGCGCTTTCAGATTAATCATCGCCTTTGAGTTTTTTACGCTCGACGTACAAATCAGCCGCTTCACGAACGTACTGCGAACAGATCGTCGCGTGGTATTTGGATTTGAGTTCGTCAGAGATTGCAATCAGCTCTTCTTTGGTGGAGCGATAAGGGCGGAGTGCGTTGTAAATCTCAAGAACACGATCATCAGGTACAGCAGTCAGTTCTGCCGCGCGTTCAAAGTTAATCGCCAAGCGTTCACGTCCAGCACTGCGTGCGATGTCTGCCTGAATTCTCAGAATTTCAGGAGTGATACGCATGTCTGCTGATTTCACGCTGCCGTTTAACACGTTCGCGAGAGTGATATCGTCTAGTGTTTTACCTGTGCTGGTTTTGACCCAGTCAGGGTGTTTGTTCGCTAGAGGATAATCTTTAACAGTCACTGAACTGTTAGATTGAGCTGTGCTTGACGAAACCGGCGCATCGCTTGTGTTGCTCATCTTGTACAACACGTCGCGAACTAAGGATTCGATAGATTCAGAATTCATAGCATTTCCTTTCGTTAATCTAAGACCTCAAGTTCCACAGCACCTTTGCCTTGCACAACGTGTTTGGTTTCTTTGATGTGCAATACCGCAGATTTTGCTTGGTACTTAGGACGAGCCATTTGGTCGTTCAGTGTTGGAACAGGTTGTGGCGATTCACCTTTTGCATACTTAGCGGCGTTTTTCCCGATTTGACGGTAAGTTTCTAGCGTCAAAAGTGGTGCTTGTGGGAAAAGCTCTAAGTTAGAAAGCGGTGGAAGACCGTTTTGGTGAATTACCGTAGTACCTTTTGATTGGATACCGATACAAATACCGGAACCACTTAAGCGGTCACCTTCAACGGCAATAAACGCAACGTCTGACGATTTGAAGCAGCGAATAACGCGTGCTTTTAAACCTTCTTCTTCGATGCCTGCTTTGAGCTCACGAATGATTGCTTTATGCGGTGTGCCAACCATGTTGGTTGTTTGGCTTAAACCAAATGCTGGACCAACTGCGATAATCACTTCATCCTTGCTGCTACCGTTTTTGGCTGGTGCTAACTCACGTAGGAATGAGTCTTCATTGCCAGCTGGAGCTGATTTAGCAAAAGAAACTGGCTTATCTGCGCCTGCCATTTCTCTTAGTACGTCTTCAACAATCTGACGCAACAGTGTTTCATTGATATCAACCATCTTTCGCCTTCCTTATCCAAGATCTTGAGGATCAAGGGCATTTGGAATGTTCTTAATTTCTTCCCAACGTTCACCCTGTAAACGATATCCCGTAGCGGGACCTGCGTAGTCGTTGACATCGTTAATGGCGGATAGCACTTGACCGTCACCCACGATGATGGCTGAGGTGTGCAAGTAGTCGCCTGAGATCTTCGCTTTCTGAATGTTCAGCATGTCGGTTGCCACATCTTCGAAACCGCCTTTCGCTAACGCTTTCACTACGTCTAGACCACTCAAGCTCTTCTCAATCACTTCTTGAGCTGCTTTCAAGTCTTCAACGATGTTGCGTTCTGGCATGTCTTTCGAACCGTGAGCGTAAGTCGCTGCTGTGACTTCTTCATCGGTGATCACTGGGAAACCAAGACCGGCGAATACAGCTTGCATTGCACGTGCTGCTTTATTACGAACCGCAACGACTTCCTCTTCGCGAACTGGGCGTAAGCCACCATCGACTTTAAGGTCACGTTGGATAACGTTGTAATCGTCAAAGTCTTCAGCGTCTTCGTTTGAACCTGCGAACATGTTGTCGTAGTTAGGAACAGCAGAGTAACCAGAAGAAATGAAGTCAGTACCTGGCAAGAACTGCATCAACAAACGTGCGGTACGACGCATGTCCGAGTGCGTAAATGTTTGGTCGTTACTGGATGCACATTCAAGATCGAGAGCTGCACAGATAAGGTTCTCTGCAAGTACTGCACGAATACCTGATGGCACCGCTGATGGTACACCGATACAGCTTACTGAGCCGTTTTGAAGACCTTGTACGCCAGCACCTTTAGTGATGTAGATACAGCGAGCTTCTAGGTAGAGCATGGATTTGCCTTCGGCATAACCCATTTGTACCTCAGAACCTGAGCCCGAAGTGAAGCGCATTTTCAAGCCGCGTGATGCGTAAGATGATGCCAAGAAACCTTTAGACCAAGGCGTGTCATCACCGTCGGTAAATACAGGTTCAGTACCGTAAACAGAGATAGTTTCTGCATAACAGGTGTGACCCAACATACCTAGTTTTAGCTCAGTTGCTTCTTCCAATGAACACTGAGTTAGTACGCCTGGGCGACCAACTTGAGAGCCGATAAGTAGCGCAATAGCGTTAAATGGTGCATAACGCGCAACGGCTACTGTGGTCTCTTGTTCATCAAAACCACGCAGCGCACCTTCTGCAGCATCGGCAGCGATCTGAACAGGGTTGTCGCGCACGTTGGTAACGTGAGCTTGTTGAGACGGAGTACGGCGAGCACGCATTTTTTGCATGGCCATCATCATCTCTACCACGTTCATGTGCGACATGACTTCAACAATTTTTGCTGGTGTCATTGCGGTAGTGAGCGGAATGATGTCTGCGCGCTTAACGTTAGGATCGCAAAGCATGTTCGCGACTTTAACGGAGTCCATTGCCATTGCTTTTTCTGCATTGGCAAGGTTAATACCGTAACGTGCAATATAGTGATCGATTAAATCGAATTTAGATTCGGGTTTACCATCCAGTTCAACAACCTTTCCGTTGACTATTTTTATGGACGGCGTTGGATCATTCGGGCTTTCCATTGCAATAAAGCCTTCTTCGACCCAATCTTTTACAAATCCATCTTGGTTAACTGGGCGTTTTGCCAGTGCTTCAAATCTTTTTGAACGCATGAACCAACCTCGTTAATTTGATTAGATGTAAGAAGGACGATCGTTAGTTGGCTCGTCACCCAATGCACCTAGTAGTGTTTTACCGATTTCACGAGCAGAGATAACTGCTTGGCGAACTGCGCCTGAATCACCGGAAACTACTAAGATGGCTTCGTTACTGAAACTTGTGCCGTTTGCTGGAGTGCTGTACGCGATTACGTCAACATTTGCAGATTTCACTGCAGTATCTGCCATCAAAACACCCACAGAAGCAGGAGCACCCACGATGACGCCACAAGATTTACCTAGCGGTGCGCCAAATGCTTTTTCTAGTGCGTAGCTTGCGCGAGCGGTGTATTGAAGTTCGATGTGACCAGCTGCGTTTGCATATACGTCACCAAATGTGCGATCCAATTCTTTAAGTGCAACTTCAACAGCGCGACGAACGTCAGAAACATCATCACCACCAAACACAATTAAAGAACCATGACCTGCGCCGCCTTTGGTGTCGCGAGGAAGTTCAATACAAACCACTTCAGTGTTTGTACCTTTCACTGCTTCGTCTGCTGCCATGATGTGTGGACCAGCACCAGTACGAGCACCCATGATGCCGATAGAGCGGTAGCGTTTTTCCAGTTTCATAGCATCCAAAAGAGCCGTGTCGACGTTTGCTATGACTAACCCGATGGTGTCGCCAATAGCAGTACCGACAAACTCAGTAAGACTGCATGTTTTTTTATCCATTGTTTCACCTCGATTTTTTTTCGCTGAGGAGACATCAGGTGAACCATTCTGAACCCGAGCGATCACCTGATTCATGATTTGTTCAACTAATGGGTTGTCACTCATTCGTTAAGTCCTTTTGGAAGAATTTTTTCAACGTCCGTATGAGGGCGAGGAATAACGTGTGTTGCGACAACTTCACCAACATTGGCAGCAGAAGATGCGCCTGCGTCAGTTGCAGCTTTAACCGCACCCACATCGCCACGAACAACCACTGTTACCAAGCCAGAGCCGATTTTTTCGTATCCGACAAGGACTACGTTTGCCGATTTGACCATTGTGTCTGCAGCTTCAATTGCAGCGGTTAGACCACGGGTCTCGACCATTCCTAGTGCTTCTTGTTGCATATTTATACCTCGTAGTATTTTCATAATGTTGCGCAGAGATATTAGAAAAGTCGGACGAAAAATAATGGTTTAGTTTGAGGGATTTAATTGCGACTAATTAGTGCTATATGTGAAAAAATTGCACTTTCAAAATGTAGGTATAAGTAATTTCAGGGTTCATGAGGAATAGGCTATTGGTAAAAAATTGCTATTTAGCTATTTTTTTATTGTTTATTTTTGTGACATTTAGCAAAGTTACAAATAATTTGAAGTTAGTCATAAATAACGGATTTATGGGACTTCCGTATCAATAATTGAAATTTAATATAAGCAATATTTTACCTTTCGTTATGTTGTATAAGTTGTTGTAAATAAACATCATTTAATCTAATTTTGTGCATTTTTATTAATGGGTATTTAAAAAATACCTATAAAGTGTGAATTGATGGCAAAAAAGTAATAAATTAAAAAAATATACTTTATGTCGAAGTTTTTCATTTCATGAACCGTGAGTTGGCTTCGTGGAATAGGGGTTATATTTATATTTAATTAAATAAACACCTTATATAAGGCAGCGTTTATTTCTATAAAAAGGAACATAATGTCATGAGTAACCTACGAAACGAATGTATATCTGAGTTCTTCGGAACAGGGCTATTTTTATTTTTTGGTGCAAGTTGTTTGTCTGCTATCAAAGTCGCTGGAGCGTCTTATGGTTTGTGGGAAATTTGTATTGTGTGGGGCTTGGGGATCTCTCTAGCCGTTTATCTAACTGCAGGCGTCTCTGGTGCACACTTGAATCCAGCGGTAACCATTGGCCTTTGGCTGTTTGCGAACTTTGACAAACGTAAAGTGATTCCTTACAGCTTGTCTCAAACTGCGGGCGCTTTCTTTGGTGTTGCAATGTGTTACCTAATTTACAAAGACCTTTTCACCGCATATGAAACGGCCAACAATATGGTGCGTGGTTCTGAAGAGAGTCTCTACTTGGCCGGTATTTTTAGTACCTATCCTCATCCTGCCATTTCCGTTTTCCAAGCAGCCTTTGTAGAAATCATTATTACCGCAACACTTATGTCATTGATCCTTGCTTTGACCGACGATGGTAACGGTGTACCTAGAGGTGCTTTGGCTCCTCTATTAATCGGTATTCTTGTGGCAGTTATCGGTGCATCAACAGCCCCATTAACAGGATTTGCGATGAACCCTGCACGTGATTTCGGACCAAAACTATTCGCTTATTTAGCAGGATGGGGAAATGTTGCCATGACTGGCGCGCGCGATATTCCTTATTTCTTAGTGCCAATCATAGCTCCGATCATCGGTGCATGCGTGGGTGGTGCAGGCTACAAATTCTTTATTGGTAAAGGTTTAGAAGCGGAGAAACCTTCAGCAAAGGAGGTTGAGGGCCAGACACAACTTTAACGTGTACAGAAGTCGTTCTGGATTCACCGTTTTGCTAATGAGTAGAACCAACAAAATATAATCCTATGCACAGGTATTTAAAGCTGCGAGTTGTAAAAGGTGAGGCATCATTTTTTACAACAGCAGCTTTAAGTATGACGTTGAGATTACTTTTAACGTGAAACTAGGGTCTTAAAGCCCTAAGGAGCAACAATGGATAACATTATTATTTGCCCAAGTAAGTACGTACAAGGACCAAACGTGATGGATAACTTAGGGGCGTACGTTAAGCCTCTAGGGAGTTCCGTTATTGTGCTTGCCGATGACTTCGTTACTCAGTTAGTAGAAAAAAGAGTGAGCGTAAGTTTCAGTGAGCAAAATATTGAAGGGTACTTTGCACTTTTTGGTGGTGAATGTTCACAGCCAGAAATTGAACGTTTAACTGCCGTTGCAAAAGATCAGCGAGTTGAAGCTGTGGTGGGTATTGGTGGCGGTAAAACATTAGATACTGCGAAAGCCGTTGGTGCGGAGCTTAGTATTCCTGTGGTAATTGTGCCGACGATAGCGTCAACTGATGCACCCACCAGCGCATTGTCAGTAATTTATACGCCAGAAGGCGAGTTCAGCGAATATCGCTTCTACACCAAAAACCCTGACGTTGTGATTATGGATACTCAGATCGTAGCGCAAGCGCCGACACGTCTACTTGTTTCTGGTATGGGGGATGCACTCTCTACCTATTTTGAAGCAAGGGCAAACGAGCGTTCCGGCAAAGGAACTATGGCTGGCGGCGCACCAACAAAAGCGGCGCAAGCGTTAGCAAAACTCTGCTTCCAAATTCTGATGAGCGATGGGTTGAAAGCTAAAATAGCGTGTGACAACAACCTTTCAAGCCGTGCTCTGGAAAATATTGTTGAAGCCAATACCTATCTTTCCGGAATTGGATTTGAAAGCTCTGGCTTGGCTGCTGCACATGCGATTCATAATGGTTTGACACTTCTAGAAGAGTGCCATCATTTGTACCATGGTGAAAAAGTGGCGTTTGGTACCATTACTCAGTTGGTTTTAGAAAATGCACCAATGGAAGAAATCAATGAAGTGATCGAATTCTGCTGCAATGTTGGGCTACCAACCAATCTAACCGATATGGGTGTTCTGCACATAGACAAAGATAAGCTACTCAACGTGGCGAAAGCAGCATGTGCAGAAGGGGAAACTATCCACAACATGCCATTTAAAGTGACCCCAGAATTAGTCCTTTCTGCGATTCTCACTGCTCATGAATTAGGTAGTTAAAATATTGGAATAAACGTCTATTTTATTTCTTGTCTGAGTGATATGAATAAATTTTTTCACATTTATGTCACTTAGACAGGTTTTTTAATTTCGTTATATGAATAAATTAAAGTGTTTCCTTTCTCTAAGTAAATTAGTTGCATGTAACAATTAATTATCAAAATATTAACCATCAAAGTTTCTTTACATAAATCTGACGAAATAAATTGGTTAATTTAGTTACTGATCACTTATTTGTTTTCATCTTGGTGCTACATATAAACTCGAATTTCGGGACGAAGTATTTTGTATCGTATCAATGGACTAAGAAGGTGGTTATGTCTTCTGTTACCTCATTAGACTCAGCATTAATAAGAAAGATCGCTTCAGATTTTGCACAAGCGACAGAATTAGCCGTGGTCGTCGTAAATATACATGGAGAGGAAATATCAGAACGATTTAACTTTTCAGATTTCTGTCAGAAGATCAGACAGAACCCCGAACTCTACAATCAATGCATGCTCAGTGATAAAAGAGGTGGCCTCAAAGCCTCTGTTGATAACAAACCGTGTGTGTACCAATGCCATGCTGGGCTTACGGATTTCTCAATTCCTTTGATCGTTGAAGGACACTTGGTTGGCTTTGTGTTGTGCGGGCAGGTAAGACTTATCGGCCATGAAGATGAGTCCATTGAAGGGATGGCTCACACTCAAAATATGTGGGAAAAAGACGAGGAGCTTCGTCATTGCTTTGAAGATATTCCAGTCGTTGATTACCAAAAAGTCCTGGCTTCTGCCGAGTTGCTGCAACTGATTGTTGAGAACTGTATTCGTAAGCACATTAACCTTGTAGTGATTGACGATACTGGCATTAACGACCAACAAAAGCTCTCTATCAATAACAATGATCATAAGATCAAAAAGGCGTTGCGCTTTATTGAGCACCATTTTAGTGACGACATTAAATTGGAAGATGTCGCTGCCCATATCTATCTGAGCCCTTACTACTTTTCGAAGTTATTCAAGAAACATCTTGGCATTGGTTTCAATGCGTACTTGAATAATTGCCGTATTATGCACGCCAAGAAAATGTTAAAAAGCAGTGGTATCCCTGTGGCGACAATTGCGAAAAATTTGGGATTTTCTCAGACCAGTTATTTCTGCAAAGTATTTAGAAAAAATTGCAGTATGAGTCCACAAGAATATAGAGATAAACATTATCAAGATGCGGTAATTCACGATTAGTTGATCTAGAAAATAAGTGATTTAATTTTTAAGTGGCACTTGAGTTTAATAACCGGTGCCACTTAACATATTTGAATATTGCACAATGACAATAAATTACCATTTGTATGTTTTAATTAACTCTGTAAGATACTGTTTTAAATGGTTGTTTAGGTTAGCATGACAATTTATTACCATTGAAGGTGATAATTTGGCAGAAATTCATCATCATGGTAGCCAGAATTTATTTACTAGAAGCCTATAGTGAGATTTAGGAACAAGATATGTAGTTAGTTTTAGTTGTCGAAACACGATATTTCAATTTGGTTATGCCCCAGACTGGGCATATATCCCGCAAGGGATTACGGAAGTGAGGTGAGAATCCTCCGCAGCCCCCGCTGCTGTAATGCTGACGACTTGGTTATACCACTGTTTCATAGGTGAAACGGGAAGGAATCAAGAAGGATGAAGCTAAGCCAGAAGACGAATCAAGTTGAACTCAATAACTCCTTCGGTGGGAAGAGAGTGAGAGAAGTAGGTTCCTGTCTTAAGACCCTACGACTTTTCACCTGCCCACCGTCCGTTCAGAAACGTAACTGAAAGTGGACTATGAAAGCATTACTTATAGCGGGCACAAACAGCGGAAGCGGCAAAACAACATTCACATTAGGTTTACTAAGAGCCTTGTGTCGCCGTGAGCTAAAAGTTCAGCCATTTAAGGTTGGCCCAGACTACATTGATACCGCTTGGCACAGCAAAGTCGCCAACGTTCCATCCCATAATTTAGATTCCTTTATGCTCGATGAGCAGACTGTTAACGCCTTATTCCATCAACAAACACAAAATGCCGACATCGCAGTGATAGAAGGTGTTATGGGGTTATTCGATGGCTATGGCACCGATCCATACTATTGCAGCAGCGCAGGTACAGCCAAAGCACTCAAATGCCCAGTGATTTTAGTTGTAGACGGTAAAGCTATGTCGACATCAGCTGCCGCGATTGTTATGGGCTTTCAGCAGTTCGGCAAAGAGATCAACATTGCAGGTGTTGTATTTAATAACGTCAATTCAGATAAGCACTACCAGCTTCTTAAACAGGCCGTAGAAACCTATTGCCACATTCCAGCGTTTGGTCGATTACCTAAGTTACCCAATATTGAACTTCCTTCTCGTCACTTAGGTTTGATGACTGCTCAAGAATCACAAGATATGGATTCTCAATGGGATGAACTGGCTGACGCTATTGAACAGTATGTTGATGTTGATGGCTTGCTTAGTGTTGCTTGCTCCCAACTTTACCAAGGTACAACGCAGACGATTTATCAAGCGATGGCAGGTAAGGGTAAAGGCTTAGTTATGGCAGTCGCGATGGATAAGGCATTCAACTTCTATTACCAAGCGAATCTTGATCTCCTAACCAGTTGCGGTGTTGAAATTCGATATTTTAGCCCTCTAACGGACTCACAATTACCTGAATGCGATTTGGTGTATATCGGTGGCGGATACCCTGAGCTATACGCGGAGCAGCTTTCGAAAAACCGTTCGATGTTGCAATCAATCCTTGCGGCTCATCAAGCCAATTTGCCCATTTATGCAGAGTGTGGCGGATTGATGTATTTAGGGAGTTCACTTTCTGACAGTGAAGAAAACATCTATCCCATGGTCGGTATCTTGTCAGGTCAAAGCGTTATGTCTAACAAGCTGAATCGCTTTGGTTACTGCAATGCAAAAGCAAACGTAGACACTTTGTTGTGCCTGTCTGGAAATGAGTTACGTGGTCACGAATTTCATTATTCCGATTTTGTTACGGATATGGAGCCGGCATTCACACTGAGTAAAGTCCATGAAGGCGAAGTGCTTGCAACCTGGCGAGGTGGTTATCAAGTAGGTAATACGTTAGCGATGTATCTCCATGTGCATTTTGCGCAGTCTCCGGAGATGTTGCTTGAGTGGTTTAAGAGGGCGCGAAGCCTATGATGACCTTAACTCTATATTTCACCGCGTTCTTTATGGATCTGTTGATTGGTGATCCTCACAGTTGGCCCCATCCTGTACGTTTGATCGGGATTTCAATTTCCAATATGGAGAAACGAATCCGACAAATCTTTAGCAGCAAAGTATGGCTCTATATCGCTGGCGGCATTTTGTGGCTCTGGATTGTTGGCACTGCAGGTTTAATTACTTGGGCAGTGATTCATTTGAGTTATGACATCCACTGGCTACTTGGGACAGTTGTCGAGCTTTGGCTTGCATTCACTGTGCTTGCGACAGGCTGCTTAAAAGATGCGGCTTATGAAGTGCTAATCCCGCTGCGTTCTCATAACCTTGAAGAAGCACGCCTCAAAGTCTCTTACATCGTTGGACGTGATACCAGCCAACTGGATGAAAAACAGATCACCAGAGCGACAGTCGAAACTGTGGCTGAAAACACGGTAGATGGTGTGATTGCACCGATGCTCTATCTGTTTATAGGCGGTGTACCACTTGCGATGGCATACAAAGCGATCAATACCCTTGATTCTATGGTTGGTTACAAAAACGATCGCTATAGAGAGTTGGGTTTTGTCTCTGCGCGTTTGGATGACGTGGCGAATTTTATTCCTGCTCGTATTTCTTGGCTGCTGTTTTCATTGTCTGCCTTCCTAATGGGGTGCAATGGTAAATCTGCATTTACCGTTGGTTGGCGAGACCGATATCAACATAAAAGCCCTAACAGCGCTTGGTCTGAAGCGACGGTCGCGGGAGCGCTTGGTGTGCAACTTGGTGGTCCAAGTAACTACTTTGGTCAATTGGTAGAAAAGCCTTGGATTGGAGATTTCCTTAGAGAAATCGAGCCAGAGGACATAGGTCAATCAACGCGCTTAATGTACTTAACGTCAACCTTAGCTCTACTTCTATTTTCACTCGCTTACATCATTGTTATTTAGGGATAGCCGTATGAACTTTATTCAGCAGCCACAACGAATTGAATCGACGAGTTTTGAAATCATCGACGAGATCATTGCCACTGAATTTCCTGATTATCAGTTTGCTAATGAACTTGAAAAGAAAGTCATTACTCGTGCAGTGCATACTACTGCCGATTTCGACTGGCTGGAGATATTGAAGTTCTCACCGGATGCTTTAGCGACGTTGCAAACGGGTATTTATGAAGGCTGCACATTCTACACCGATACAACAATGGCTCTCTCTGGCATCAATAAGAACCTATTAAAGCAGTTTGACTGTGACATTAAATGCTACATCGCTGACCCTTGGGTGGCAGAACAGGCGAAAGCGCAATCCAAAACACGCTCAATGATTGCGGTAGAAAAGGCCTTAAAAGATGAAGGTAACAAAGTGTTTGTGTTCGGCAATGCACCCACTGCTTTGTTTCAACTGCTAGAAAGTGCGGTCAATAAACCTGTCATGACCATAGGTGTACCTGTTGGCTTTGTTGGCGCGGCAGAATCCAAACAAGCGCTTTACGAAAGCAATTTTCCCTTCATTACTGCTCTGGGCAGAAAAGGTGGAAGCAATGTTGCAGCTGCCATCGTCAATGCTGTGCTTTACCACATGCGGGAGGCTTTATGAGTCAAACAGCTCAAGCGGATATTGTTTGGCATAGAGGAAAATCATATCGCAAGGGTTATACCACAGGCTCTTGTGCGACTGCCGCAGCCAAAGTGGCAGCACTAATGGTGATGCGTCAGCAACTCATCCATCAGGTTTCCATTGTGACACCTTCAGGTGTCGCGTTAAATCTGAATGTAGAAGATGCTTCCATGGAATTACATAGTGCTGTTGCCGCGATACGTAAAGACGGCGGTGACGATGTGGATGCTACCCATGGAATGTTGATCTACGCCCAAGTAACGGTTAACGATACTCAAACTATTGAAATACTTGGCGGTGAAGGTGTGGGTGTGGTGACACGCAAAGGCGTGGGTTTACCCGTAGGTGTTGCCGCGATTAACAAAACGCCGCGTCACACCATAGAACAAGAAGTGCGTGATGTGATTGGCCCTAACAAAGGCGCGGTTGTCACCATTTTTGCTCCTGAAGGCAAAGAACGCGCTGAGAGAACCTACAACTCACGATTGGGGATTAAAAACGGTATCTCGATCATCGGAACTTCAGGCATTGTGACTCCTATGTCGGAAGAAAGCTGGAAACGCTCCCTTGCGATAGAACTCGAACAAAAACGCTCATTAGGACACAGTAAAATCGTCTTAGTCCCAGGCAACCACGGCGAGCGTTTTGTTCAGCAACAACTCAATATCGAACAAGACATTGTGGTGACCATGAGCAATTTCGTGGGCTACATGTTGCAAGAAGCGAATCGCTTGAACTTCGAACAAGTTCTTATCGTGGGACACTTAGGTAAGCTTATCAAAATCGCAGCTGGGGTTTTTCACACCCATTCCCATATTGCTGATGCACGTTTAGAAACTTTGGTCACCCACTTGGCGTTACTCAATGCGCCCCATGATTTACTTCGCCAAATCTATCACTGCTTAACCACCGAAGAAGCGCTTGAGCTGATTGAAGAGCATGGCTATCAGGCGGTTTACCAAAATATCGCTCAAGAGATAGAACGCAGAGTTGCGGCAATGTTGAAGTATGCCAAGCATCATTTTAAGTGTGACGTAGTGTTGTTTTCTTTTGATAACCAAGTGTTAGGTAGTAATCGTCCTGTTGAACAGATCGTGGAGGATTTCCAATGATTTACGTAGTAGGAACTGGGCCGGGACGCAGAGATCTTATGACTGTCGCTGGAGAAAACTTAATAGCGAAGGCCGATATCCTCGTAGGTTGGCCTCGCTTATTAAGTGCTTTTGGCGATTTCAAAGGGCAACGAATTGAATTGTCGGGAAGCATTGAGAACACGTTAGCCACATTAGAAGAATTCAAATCTCAACTGGTGGTTGTATTAGCGTCCGGCGATCCAATGTTATTTGGTATCGGTAAGCGTATTAGTGAGCATTTTGCGCCAGACCAACGCAGATGTCTTCCAGGCATAAGCTCTATTCAAATGCTGTTTTCGGAAGTAGGGATTGATATGAACGATCTTTACATTACTAGCAGCCACGGCAAACAGCCTGACTTCGACTTTCTCTTCTTACATAAAAAGATTGCTCTGGTGACAGACAAAATTCTCGGTCCTTATGAAATTGCTCAGGAAGCGATAAAACGCAATCTCAAATGCAGCGTCATCGTTGGTGAAAACTTGGGGTATGAAAATCAGAAAATTTCGGTGCTTAAACCTGAGCAAGTACAGCGTGAGTATGACATGAACGTGGTGGTGGTGATGAATGAAAGACAGTGAATTTCTGCGAGCAGAAAAAGTACCGATGACCAAGCAAGAAGTACGTACCATAGTACTTGATAAGTTGCAATTAGGTTATGCCAGCCGTTTTGTCGATGTTGGCGCGGGAACAGGAAGCATCGCTTTAGAAGCAGCGCTTAGCTTTGAACGTTTACACGTGTATGCCATTGAAAAGAATGAGCACGCCGTAGAAATCATGTATCAAAACATGGAGCGCCTCGGGTGTAACCATATTCATCTCATCAACAAAATAGCGCCCTGTGAATTGAGTGGAAAATTTGATGCGGTGTTCATTGGTGGTTCAGGCGGCAATTTGGAACAGATTATTGATTGGGCGTTAGACCACCTATTAGAGGGCGGTCGCCTTGTGATGAACTTCATTTTGCACGGCAGTCTTAACCAAGCACTAGACCATTTAAACACGTGCGCTATCGACGAATTCGAGTGTAGCCAAATCCAAGTCTCTTCTATGACTTTTCTCGGCACTAGCTACTACTTCAAGCCAAATAATCCAACATTTATCGTTTCATGTATTAAGGGGAATCAACGTCATGGATAACTTTGATCATTCTAAAGTCTACTTTGTTGGCGCAGGTCCAGGTGATCCAGAGCTGATTACTTTGAAAGGTTACAACCTGTTAAAACAAGCAGATATCGTCATCTACGCAGGTTCGTTGATTAATCCTGAGTTGCTTAATTACTGTAAATCGACTGCCCAATGCCATGACAGTGCGTATATGCATTTAGAGCAGATCATCACCATGATGGCAGAGGGAGTAAACGCAGGGAAATTGGTGGTTCGTCTTCAAACCGGCGATCTCTCTTTATATGGCTCAATCCGTGAACAAGGTGAAGAGTTGGAAAAACTGGGCATTGGTTTTCGTTCAGTGGCGGGTGTTTCGTCTTTCCTTGGTGCAGCGTCTGAACTTGGTGTTGAATACACCGTTCCAGAAGTCTCTCAAAGTCTCATCATCACTCGTATGGCTGGCAGAACGCCAACGCCGGAACTGGAGTCACTGGAAAGTTTTGCTCAGCATCAAACCTCTATGGCGATTTTCTTATCAGTGAAAGGGATTGGGGAAGTCGTCGATAAGTTGATGACGGGCGGTTATCCCTCAGATACACCGGTCTCTATCGTTTACAAAGCCACGTGGAAAGATTGCCAAATCTTAAAAGGAACGCTAGCTGATATAGCACAAAAGGTAACGGAAGCGGGTATCTATAAAACAGCACTGATTCTGGTTGGGCGTTTCCTCGGTGAAGAGTATCACTACTCCAAGCTGTATGACGCGGAGTTCTGCCATGAATACCGTTAGGTGTGAATCGGTCTCTTTATTCACGTTAACACCGGGTGGTCAGCAGGTGGCGAATAAGCTGCGCGAACATCTGCCGATGGAGTGCTACTGCTCTGAAAAATATCTGCAGGATGGGTTCAAACCGTTTGTCGATAGCTTCAAAAACACATTGAGTCAGGCATTCCTGCGTGACAGTGCCATCATAGTGATTGGAGCGTGTGGCATCGTCGTTCGAACTATTGCACCGCTACTTCAGGATAAGTTTACCGATCCCGCGGTGTTGGTTATTGATGAAAAAGGTAAGCATGTCATCAGCCTTTTATCTGGGCATGTCGGTGGTGCGAATGAGCTAGCCCGTTATCTGTCTCACCTGATTGACGGTACGGCTGTGATTACCACATCAACGGATGTCAATCAGACATGCTCGTTTGATTTGCTAGCCAAGCAGATGTGTGCCGACACCATCGATTTTCGTGTCGCTACCAAAACCATTAACCAGATGTTGGTCAGTGGTAAGCAGGTCGGCATCATTGTTGATCCATTCCTTGTTAACCAACTGGATTTTGATATTCACAGCTTTGATATACGCGGCTTAACGATAGTTAACGACGAGACGATTTCTCAGTATTCACTGGATGCTTTGATTGACGTGTCTATGCAATCAACACGTCCGAATTGGTCTGTTCCTACTTTCCAATTAATTCCTAAACGCCTAGTGGCAGGTATCGGTTGCCGCAAAGGTGTTGAACCAGACCTCTTGAAGTCGCTTTTCAATAGCCAGTTGCAGGCTCTGAATATTCATCCTAAAGCGTTGAGCATCATTGGCAGCATTGATGTCAAACGCAATGAAGATGCCATCGTCAATTTGGCGAAATACTATGATGTGCCTTTCGAAGTGTTTAGCGCCGATGAGTTAATTCAGTGCGCAGACCGTTTTCCTCATTCTGATTTTGTTGCGAAAACCGTGGGCGTAGGCGCTGTATCGCAGCCTGCAGCCTGGTTATTGAGCAACGGCTCTCTGCTGGGTGACACCATTAAACAGCAAGGAATCACTATTACCTATGGAGTATTGAACTGATGTTATACGTGGTAGGAATTGGTCCGGGTGGACTCGACATGATGACTTACCAAGCTCGAGAAGCCATAGAAGCGGCTGAAGTGATTGTGGGTTACAAAACATATACCCATTTAGTCAAAGAGTTGGTGGGCGATAAGCCGGTAATTAAAACCGGAATGTGCAAAGAAATTGAGCGTTGTCAGACCGCATTGGAATTGGCTCAATCTGGAAAAACGGTCGCCATTATTAGCAGTGGCGATTCCGGCGTGTACGGTATGGCTGGATTAATTCTCGAAATGGTCACTAAACAAAAATGGGACGTTGAAGTCAAAGTGATACCGGGCATGACTGCGAGTATTGCAGCAGGTTCCGTACTTGGCGCACCACTGATGCACGACTTCTGTCACATCAGTTTGAGTGACTTATTAACGCCTTGGGAGTTAATTGAAAAACGCATCATTAATGCGGCAGAAGCCGATTTCGTTATCTGTTTCTACAACCCGAGAAGTCGCGGTAGAGAAGGTCATCTAAAACGTGCTTTTGAGCTGATGGCTCCGTTCAAAAATCCAAATACGCCTGTTGGCATCGTAAAAGAAGCGGGCAGACGTAAGGAAGAAAAATGGATTATGCCTTTCGAAGAGATGGATTTTGAATTGGTCGACATGCGTACTTTGGTTGTTGTGGGTAATCAGTCTACTTATTTCGATCAGGGCATGATGATTACGCCGAGAGGGTATTCATTGTGAAACCAAACCATGTGCTTGTTTTTGGAGGAACTTCTGACGCTTTGATGTTGTGCGAGGCACTGGCTGCGCGTGACATTCACTTTACGTTGTCAGTTGCAACCGAAGAAGGTAAACACAGCGCAAAACAATTTGAATCCAACGTTATCTTAGGGCGTATGGACAGCTCCGCCATGCGCGAATTTATTCAACGCAACCACGTGGATTACGTTATTGATGCTGCTCATCCCTACGCGCAGGTTCTTCGACTCACGATAGTGGTGGCCTGTGAAGGTATTCAGTGTCCGGTCATGCGTTATGAGCGCCCCAGTTACGAGCCACAAGTATCACACTCCACATTGGAGAGCGCTACAAACGAAAAGTCACAATCTATTCATGATTCGCCTTTGGTTATCAAGGCAACCAATGTAATGGACGCGTGCAGAAAAATCACAGGCAGCCAGCAACGGGTTTTACTCACCACTGGCAGTAAAGATTTGGAAACGTTCAAGCGAATGCTGAGAGACAAAGTGCTGTTTGCACGAGTGTTACCTGTTGCTGAAGTGATCAGTGAGTGCAACGCATTAGGACTTGGTATTGAAAATATCATCGCGATGAAAGGTCCTTTTACTCGAAACATGAATCATGCGCTGTATGAAATGCTTCAGCCAGATGTCGTGATCACAAAGGAATCGGGCAGTGTTGGTGGTTTTGGGGGAAAAGTAGAGCCGTGTATCGAGCTGGGTATCCCTTGCATTGTGATCGAACGGCCAAAAACAACATCGATTAACCAATACGTGAGTTATCAGACCAACTTATCCGGCTGTGAAGAGCTGTTTGACAGTTGGCAACAAGAGGCATGTTTAGTATGAAAAAAGCATTAGTTGTAATCAGCTTTGGCACCAGCTATCCCCATGCAATGAAGAAAAACATCGAAGCATGTGAAGCCGAACTTGCACGGGCTTATCCCAATCGAGACTTCTTCCGAGCATTTACGTCTTCGATGATCATCAGGAAACTGGAGAAGCGCGATGGTATTCATATTGATAACCCACAGCAGGTTCTGCAACGTCTGAAAGAGGCTGGTTATCGTGATGTGGTTATTCAGTCTTTACACATCATCAATGGTGACGAATACGAAAAGATCTCTCAGCAAGTGGAATCTTATCGCGATGAATTTGACAACTTGCAGCTAGGTCTGCCTCTGTTGAGTTGTATGGATGACTATGACCAGCTTGTTGAAGCCATTCAACATCAAGCGCCACAACTGAAACACGATGAACGTTTGGTGCTTATGGGGCACGGAGCAACACACCATGCCTTCTCTGCTTACGCTTGCCTTGACCACATGATGATGGCGAGAAATTTACCCTATGTTGTTGGCGCGGTGGAGAGCTATCCAGAGATTGAGAGCGTGATTTCTAGGTTGGAAAATGAGTGCGTTAACAAAGTGTATCTTATGCCGCTGATGCTGGTTGCCGGTGATCACGCAATCAATGACATGGCTTCTGATGAACCTGACTCATGGAAAACACTGATTCAAAAAGCGGGCATCGTTGCCGAACCGATCGTTCAGGGATTGGGAGAAAATCCGCTTATCAGACAGATGTTTGTCGATCACTTAGCTGCTACTGAATTAGCAAATAAGCCATTGGTTAAGGAGAAAGTCGCGTGAATAAAGGAAAACTCTATGCGATTGGAACGGGACCGGGCGCAAGCGACCTTATTACTGTAAGGGCAGCTCGACTTCTTGATAAGTTGGATGTTTTGTATGCACCTGCAGGTCGCAAAGGCGGCGATAGCCTTGCACTGTCGATTGTCCGTGAATACATCGGAAAACAAGTTCTGATCAAAGAGCGCCATTTCCCAATGACCAATGATGCGCAAGAAAAGCAGCAAGCATGGGATGACGTAGCATTGGAAATTGAAGCAGATGTGAATCACGGGAAACAAGTGGGTTTCATTACCTTAGGTGACAGCATGTTGTTTAGCACTTGGGTATTTCTGCTCGAACGTCTCGAAAACAAAATTGATATAGACATCATTCCCGGAATTACCTCTTTCTCTTGTATCGCCTCACAAGCGCGCTTCCCACTGTGTATGGAACAACAGTCGTTGGCGGTGATGTCATGTACTGCAGAGATAGAAGTACTTCGCCGTGCTTTGATAGACCACGAAGCAGTGGTGCTGATGAAAGTCTACGGACGTTTTGACAAAGTGCGTCAGTTGTTGATTGAGCAAGGTTTGCTTGAACATGCTGTGTTGATGGCAAACGCCTCAATGGAGAATGAGATCTTTTATCCGGATTTGTCACAAGTAGAAGAGGGTGAAGCTCTGCCTTACTTCTCAACCATAGTGGTAAACCGTAGCTGGAAACATCACTAGAAGGAGTTCGTGTATGTCACTGAAGTTCAATACCAAACGCATGGCGCTCATGGCATGGGTAGGCGCTATTGCGATGTCACCACTCAATGCCAATGCAATGCACATTATGGAAGGTTTTTTACCGCCTACATGGGCGTTAACTTGGTGGGCTCTGTTCATTCCGTTTGTGATCATGAGCGTTAGGAATCTAAAACAGATCGTTACTGATGATGCCAATAAGAAAGTACTGCTAGCCCTTTGCGGCGCGTTTATTTTTGTACTTTCAGCGCTAAAGCTTCCTTCAGTTACGGGCAGTTGCTCCCATCCAACCGGAGTTGGTTTAGCTGTTATTTTATTTGGCTTTATGGTTGTGCCTGTACTTGGCGGTATTGCTCTACTGTTCCAAGCGTTGTTGCTTGCTCATGGCGGCATTTCAACGTTAGGTGCAAACGGTATGTCGATGGCGGTCATCGGTCCGATGATCGGTTACTTGGTCTGGATTGCCGCTAACCGTTTGAATTTAAGCAAAGATATCGCTGTATTCTTAGTGGCGTTTGTCGCAGACATCTCTACTTATGCGGTCACCTCTTTGCAGCTTGGCGCAGCATTCCCAGACCCTGAGTTTGGCGTAATGGCTTCTATGAGTAAGTTCATGGGCATATTCCTGTTCACTCAGCTACCAATCGCGATCGCTGAAGGTCTGCTTACTGTTCTTATCTATGAACAACTGACTAAACGTTCGCTCATTTCGTTTCAAGAGAGGGTATTACGATGAAAAAAAATCTAATACTGATGGCTATGCTGTGTGCCTTAGTCGTTGTTCCATTACTAATGAATCCGAGCGCTGAGTTTTCTGGCTCTGATGGTCAAGCAGAGTCCTTGATAACTCAAGTAGCACCAAACTATAAACCATGGATTGAACCTTTAATTGAACCTGCGAGCGGAGAGATAGAAAGTTTAGTGTTTACGCTTCAAGGCTCATTGGGTGCGGCTGTGATCTTTTACATTTTAGGCTTCTACCACGGCAGAAGAAGAACCGATGCTGATCATCGATAAGTACGCCTATCAAAACCGTTGGGTTGCTGTTTCGCCAAGCTATAAATGGTGGGCATATCTTGCGGTTTTGGTGACAGCCATGATGACACCGATAGCGTGGCAATTCGCTCTGTTCATTTTGCTCAGTGTCGTCACTTGTTACGCAGGCAGGTTAACTTCGAAGCAGTATCTGCAATGGCTGAGTTTACCTTTTGGCTTTTTAGCCATGAGTCTTATCGCGATGCTTGTCACATACAGTGATAACTCAGCACACTTGATTGCAAGTTTGCCAATGTTCGATGGCTATGTTGGGGTTAGTGCTCAAACAGTTGATACTGCGATGACGACATTTTTTCGGTGTTTATGTTCTATTGCCGCGACGTTGTGTTTCGTGATTATCACGCCCTTTAATCAGTGCGTGACGTTACTAAAAAAAGCGCGGTTACCCTCGGTTTTGGTTGAGCAAGTGTTATTAACCTACCGATTCATTTTTATCTTTATCGAAGAAACTCATGCCATTTATACCGCTCAAACACTGAGGTTTGGATATATCAAACGTGGGTTATGGTTGAAATCATTAGCGATGTTGGTGGGTGTGTTACTGCAAAGAGTGATGATTCGTCACCACCATATGCAAAGTGCTCTGGCAGTTAAGTTGTATCAAGGAGAATTTCATCAATGACGTTATCAGTGAGCTCAATGAGTTTTGCTTATGAAAAAGGTGATCCGGTGTTGAGGAATCTCAACATGGATTTTTCCACTCACTCTGTCATTGGTGTGGTTGGTGCAAATGGATGTGGAAAATCCACTTTATTCAAACTGCTACTTGGTCTGCATACGCCGACAGAAGGCAGTGTCAACTGGTCGCAGCAACCCATTGACTACAGCAAGAAAGCACTTATCCAACATCGCAAAAATGTCACCTTATTATTTCAGGAACCCGACCAGCAAATCTTCTATACCGATGTGTATAACGATATTGCGTTCAGTCTGAGAAATCTTGGAATAGCGGAACATGAAATCGAACAAAGAATTCAACGAGCATTAGATCTGGTGGATGGTAAGAGCTTCGCCCATAAGCCTATACAGTATCTCAGTTATGGTCAGAAAAAACGTGTCGCACTGGCAGGTTCACTGGTCATGGATTCCGAGTATTTGCTGTTAGATGAACCGACAGCGGGACTGGATCCAAACGGAACTAAGCAGATGAAAGCGCTCATACGTTCTATTTCTGATCTCGGCAAGAACGTAGTGATGTCGAGTCACGACATCAATTTGATTTACGACGTATGTGATTACGTCTACGTCATGAGTCAGGGAGAGATGGTTTCTCAAGGTGAACCACAGAACGTTTTCCTTGATAAACGCTTTATTGAGCAAGTCGGTCTGGAACAGCCTTGGTTAGTAAAAATGCACCAAGAGTTTGGTATGCCACTGTTTCGCCACGAACATGAAATGGTCGCTGGGAGTAGTCTAATTAAGGAGTCGATATGAGTCGTGCAATCATGTTTCAAGGAACCGCTTCTGACGTTGGCAAAAGTGTGTTGGTGGCGGGTATTTGTCGAATTTTGGCACAAAACGGATATCGCTGTGTGCCATTCAAAGCACAAAACATGGCACTGAATTCAGGGATCACACGTAGCGGTGATGAAATGGGCAGAGCGCAAATCTTTCAGGCTGAAGCAGCAGGCGTAGAGCCTGATGTAAGAATGAATCCTGTTTTACTTAAACCGACAGGTGATCGTCATTCGCAAGTGATTGTGATGGGTAAAGTTCTGACCAACATGGATGCGGTGACTTATCACGAATTCAAACCCCAACTGCAAAAGAAGATTTTCCGTGCATTTACAGAGCTTGCCGAGCAAAACGACATCGTAGTTCTGGAGGGCGCAGGCAGCCCAGCTGAGATTAACTTACGCGACCGAGATATCGTCAACATGGGCATGGCTGAGCTTATTAATGCGCCTGTGATTCTTATTGCTGATATTGACCGAGGTGGTGTGTTTGCTTCCATTTACGGCACGTTGATGTTGTTGTCAGAACAAGAACGGCAGCGTGTTCGAGGTGTGATTATTAACAAGTTTCGCGGCGATGTAGAACTGCTCAAACCGGGAATAAAGCAAATAGAAGCACTGACACAAGTTCCGGTTATCGGAGTCGTGCCTTATCTTGATGTGGACTTGGAAGAAGAAGATGGTGTGGCATTACAACCTGAAAAGTTACGTCATCAACTAGGAATAGAAAGTGACGCGGATAAACTTGATATCGCAGTGATCAAAGTTCCTCGTATTTCCAATTTCACAGACTTCAATGCGTTAGCTGCTCAGCCCGACGTGAATTTACGTTACGTTGCTAAAGTGTCTCAACTTGGCAATCCCGACTTGATTATCCTACCCGGAAGCAAAAATACTTTAGCTGATCTCACTTACCTGAATGAATGCGGTTTGTCATCTGCGATTGTCAACAAAGCGAAACAGGGCTGCGCGGTATTGGGTGTCTGCGGTGGCTATCAGATGCTTGGTAAAACACTGATTGATGGTGTTGAATCAGGCATTGATCGGATGAATGGACTGGGGTTGCTTGATACGGTGACCAAATTCGCGCAATCCAAACACACTACGCAAGTAAAAGGGAAGATTCTCAGCCATAGTCGTGGGTTGTTCTGCGATGTTGATGGAATGGAGCTAAGTGGGTACGAGATCCACATGGGTGAAACTGAGGTGATCGGTGACATGAAACCGTTCGTTGAAATACGGTCTCGTAATCAGCAAAACGTAAGCATTTTGGATGGCGCAGTGACAGCGGATGGTTTGATTGCGGGTACGTACATTCACGGTTTATTTGACCATGGCCTTTTCACTCGACACTTCTTAAATCAACTGCGGTTAAGAAAAACTTTAACGCCATTAGCGGAGGATGCTTTCGATTATGCAAGTTACAAGAGTGCGCAGTTTGATCTTCTGGCGGATGGGTTAAGAGAAGTCTTAGATATCGACCAGCTAGAGAGAATCATGGATGAGTTCCCACTAACACTGGCTAATAAAGAGCAGGAATGCTTGGTATGAAGCCATTTTTAGTTACTCTGCAATTTATTACACGGATTCCCGTTCCCCAAAGCTGGACCAGCGATTACGATTTTGATCAGACCTATCGTGGTGTGGTGACATTCCCGATTGTCGGCGCCATTCTAGGTATTATCGCTGCAGCTATATCGGTCACCCTGTATATGGGGCTTGGCTGGAATAGCCCCCTAAGTGCAGTGACTTACGTGTTCTCACTGGCACTGTTAACTGGTGGTTTTCATCTGGACGGACTTGCGGATACTTGTGATGGAATATTTTCTGCCAGAACCCCAGAACGTATGTTAGAAATCATGAAAGACAGCCGTTTGGGAACGCATGGAGCGCTGGCACTGTTTTTTGTTCTTACGTTAAAGATTCTCACCGTCACACAGATTCTAGATACTGAGCCCGAAGAAGCGCTACTTATTTTAGTGATTGCACCGTGCATTAGTCGCGCTTGGATGTCACTTCTTATGTATAAGCAAAATTATGCTCGTGAATCAGGGTTAGGACATATCTACATCAACAGAATTTCGTCCCATCAATTTTATCTCACCCTCGCTATTGGCGCTGCTATCGCGTCTTGGATGCTAGGCTGGCAAAGCCTGATTGCATTTTGTGTAACTGGGGGATTCGCTTTGATTTATCGCCGCTATATCAATAACACCATCGGCGGGCAAACTGGGGACACGCTTGGTGCAGGTAACGAATTGTTTGAATTATGTTTTTTAATGGCTATGACCAGTGTTTGGACGCTTAGTATCTAGACCTTTTTGTCACTAGAAAGTGAATCCAACGACTGTTCAAGTAAGCAATGGATATAGAAAGCAAACCCTCCGAGCCATGGATGGCTCGGCGGAACTTCAAGGATGAATTGATGTGCGTTTGCGTTCTATATCCATTGTTCAGCTGTACCCAGCCAGCATACATGGAAGGAGAATAGCTTGTGAGTACGTTATTAAATGATTTGAAAGAATCGATTATCCCTGTCGATGAAAAGGTTCGGAAACGAGCACAACATCATATTGATCAACTGTTTAAGCCAATTGGCAGTTTAGGGCAATTAGAGGAACTGGCATGTCAGTTAGCTGCGATTTATCGCACCATGAAATGGCAGACCGGAAGGAAAAAAATCTTCGTCATGGCGGGTGATCACGGTGTCTTTGAAGAAGGTGTAGCGGTGACGCCTAAAGAAGTGACTACCATGCAAGCAGTGAACACGGTTAAAGGTTTAACGGGTGTTGCTGCGCTAAGTTATACCACGGGTGTTGATGTTGAAATGGTGGATGTTGGGATTGATTGTGACCCAATCGATGGTATCACCAATATGAAAGTGGCGCGTGGTTGTGGAAACATAGCTAAAGGTCCGGCAATGAGCTACGACCAAGCAGAGCAGCTTATTCTTGATACGGCAAACTATGTAAAACAAGTTATCGATCGTGAACGGTTAAGCGTTATTGGTGTAGGGGAGTTGGGCATTGCCAATACTACGCCAGCGGCTGCTATTGTCAGTATTGTGACCAATCAGTTACCGATGCATGTGGTTGGTCTTGGCGCAAATTTGCCGAGTAGCCAACTTCAACACAAAGTCGATGTTGTTTCCGTTGCGATTGCGCTTAATCACCCAGACCCTACCGATCCCATCGATATCATGGCGAAAGTGGGCGGATTTGATTTAGCAGGTATGACCGGTGCGATTCTAGGTGCTGCTGCTATGCGTATTCCTGTGGTGTTAGATGGCTTTTTATCTTACTCATCAGCAATGATTGCATGCATGATTGAACCGAATGTATGGGATTATTTGATTCCATCACATCAATCAGCGGAAAAAGGAGCAGTGGTTGCGTTAGAACATTTATGCTTAAAACCGTTTATACATATGGAATTACGGCTAGGGGAAGGCAGTGGTGCTACACTTGCAATGCCTTTTATTGATGCTGCGCACGCTATGATGAATCGCATGGGCAAGATGCAAGATGATGGAGTTGACCTTCCGAGCCCTGCATAATCAAGATTTGGCGTTATAAGGTTTACAAATGAATCGAGGAGGAAGTCAAAGCCTCCTCCTCTTTAATATAATGATCGACAAGCTATAATCAGTTTGTTTTTGTAAGGTGATGCTGTGTTGTTGAAATAAGAGATCTTTGGTGTTCAACATTGCTGTTAAGCTGGTTTATCTGCTGACTAACTTGCTTCAAGCGCGCTACGATGTTTTTCATCGATTCCGTTTCAGAAGAGTTGTAAATGACCGCTTGGTTTACGTGCGAGCTGATTCTTTCTATACCTACACTACAATCTTTAGCTTCTTTAATTACTGATTCGATGCTTTGTTCAATCTTTGTGCTTGAAGAACGTGCTCGCGCAGCTAGATTACGAACTTCATCTGCAACGACTGCAAATCCACGTCCTTGTTCTCCCGCACGCGCAGCTTCGATTGAGGCGTTAAGCGCTAGCAGATTTGTTTGATCGGAAATATCGTTAATCTCAAGTGCTAAGCTATTGATTGTTGCAACGCTACTACCGAGTTGAGCGATTTGGCCTTTAAAACCGCTAATAAAATCCGCATCGTCTTTAGTCGCGTTGGCAGCAGCAAGCATGTTTCCGTAGCTGCTAGACAGTTCACTCGTCAGAAGTGTCATAGTTTCGCCATTATGAGCAATATCTTCAGATAGTTGCTCAATCATAGTAAATAATTGTGAAAGTGAAGAATTAAGCTCGTTACTACGTTTATTGAGTAACTGTTGTTTGTGTGTTTGAGATGTTTCCAGATTTAACACTTGGTTTTTAAAAGACTGAATCTGTTCTTGAGCATTGAGCAACTGCTGTTTTTGGTTGATGTTGGACTCTATGAGTGCATTAAAACCTGTTTCAAGATGATCAAGGCAATGAGTATTGCGTGATAAAGAGTAATGTAAGTTTTTATCTAACTGAGCATAAAGACTATTCTCTATGCCAGTAAGTTTACTGGTAACACTTAAGTAGACCACAATCATATTTACCAGCGCTAGCGCAAAAGCTACAGCGATATAGACAACGACATCAATACTATTGTTGATAGCAAAAGTGTATGTCAGTGCGATAGCCAAAATGACCAAATCAACGATGGCTAATTTTCGTGAAACCGACAATTGAAAAAACATTTTATACCTTATATTTCGGTGAGATATATTGTCTCATTATTTAAAGTCAGTTAATTGCATAACCATGCAATTAACTAGCTATAGCGGTAATGAATTTAAATTAGAGTAAAAATTCTATTCACACGTTGGACGATTATAAAACGTCTTATTGATAAACTAAATAGCATCTGCTGGGGATATAGGAGTGGTGAATCTGACACAAGGTATCGTTTCACATGTACATCGTGAATATTTACCCGTTAAGGCGTTGAATCAGTATGCAAAAGAGATTGATTAGGAGTAAAACTCATATTAATCTTCAGACGTCTATACATCTAAATAATAAACATAAGGGAGTTTCGAATGTCAGGTCAGCAGCCAATAACCATATTAGATGGCGGTATGGGAAGAGAGTTGAAGCGTCGTGGAGCTCCATTTCGTCAGCCAGAGTGGTCAGCATTGGCTATGATGGAAGCACCTGAAGTCGTGGGTGAAGTGCACCGCTCGTTCATCCAAAATGGCGCTCAGGTTATTACAACTAACAGTTATGCGTTGGTTCCATTTCATATTGGACAAGAGTGTTTTGATGCTCAGGCTCAGCTGTTAGCAGACAAGGCTGGTAAAGTGGCGCGTGAAGCTGCGATTTTAGAAGGTAAACAAACGTTAGTAGCAGGTTCTATTCCTCCACTGTTTGGTTCTTACCGTGCGGATCTCTACCAGCCTGAGAATGCTGAGAAAATTGCATCTCCACTCATCAAAGGTTTAGACCAACATATTGATGTGTGGTTAGCAGAAACTCAAAGCTTAATTGCAGAATCTACGGCGATTTATCAGCAGGTGAAAGCATTAGGTACCAACAATAAGCCTTTCTGGGTATCGTTTACGCTTGAAGACAGTGAACCAACCAACGTTCCAAAGCTTCGGTCTGGCGAAACGGTAAAAGATGCGGTAAAGGCAATGGCGGCACTAAATGTAGACGCAATTTTGTTCAACTGTAGTCAACCTGAAGTGATGGAAGAAGCTTTAATAGCAGCTCGTACGACACTTGAATCATTGAATGTAACAGGGATTCAGTTAGGGGTTTATGCTAATGCTTTCCCTCCAACGACAAAAGAAGCGACCGCTAACGATGGTTTAGATGAGCTTCGTGACGACTTAAACTTTGATGTCTACACTCAGTTGGCAGAGAAGTGGCGACATCAAGGTGCGACGTTAATTGGTGGTTGTTGTGGCATTGGGCCAGAACACATCAATGCTATCAGCAAACATTTCCACAAATAAAAAAACCGCGCAATTTATTGCGCGGTTTTTTATCTTGTCTACGACTGCTTTGTACATTGCTGCAAGGAAACTTGCGTTATGTTCCTATCTTACAGCGGCACTTTAACAATTTAAGCGATGTGAACAGATACTAAGTTATCGCTTAAGAGATGTAGTTAAAGTGTGACATGTCACAACCGATACGCTGTGCTGTAGTATCGATTGAAGTAAATGATTGACCTTTATAGCCTTCTTTTTTAGTGCTAACAGATAAAAATGAAGCTAGGAAGTTAGCAAACTTAACAGCTAAACGGTTTGATGCTTGGCTTTCAATATTTAAAGTGTTCATAACGCAACCTCGACTTAGTATCTATTTCTATATTCTTTGAACTAGACAATGAAGCGGAAATTTTTTGGCGTCTTCATTGTGACTGTGTTCACACTTTATTCTTAAACGTGATCGAGATCAATAGGTGTTTTACATCTTTTTTTTGAAATAAAACATCGTTTCACTAAATAACCTATAAATTACAATAGGATAGATGTTAAAAATATTTTTAATAAATTCAAAAATATTTAAATGTTAGCTCTAGGTTTCGTTAGTTAACTTAGGTGCAACAAAAGGACAGTTGTATGGTTTTATTGTCGTCAACTTTACTTATTGTCGACACTATTGATTAAAGTCTATGCAGGCTAGTATCTAAGTATTTTCGAAATTTAAAATTTAACACATATAAAACATATAGATACTTAATTTGTTGTTCTGAGCTACGGTTTTCTTGCTTTATACCTTAGTCTAATTTGTCGACAATTATCTTGATTGTCGACAATCTGTACATCTATAGTGTGTTCATTCCTTAGTGAGCTTCCTAAAAGAACTCGCAAGTACGATTAAGAAGACATGATGAACAGTGAATTGAGAAAGCCGCTTGTTGGTGAAAAAGAAAATACCAAATCAGAAAACCTGACTGAGTATTTGATTGAAGCGATTGTAGAGGGACAGATTGCCCCTGGTAGCAAAATATCTGAGCCTGAGCTGGCCAAGCGTTTTGAAGTTAGTCGTGGTCCTTTACGAGAAGCATTAATGCGTATCGAAGGATTAGGGTTAATCGAGCGTATTCCGCATATAGGTGCACGCGTTATTCAATTCTCATCAGAAAAACTGGTTGAGTTATACGCGGTGCGTGAAGCATTAGAAGGTATGGCGGCACGACTTGCAGCCCGCAACATTACCGAAATCGAAATTGTCGGCTTAGAAACGCTATTGTCGACACATTCTGCACATATCGACCAAGTAGATGGTGCGTCTTACTTTCATCAACAAGGCGATTTTGACTTTCACTATCGCATTATAAAGGCAAGCCGTAATAGCCAATTGGTTTCGTTGCTGTGTGATGAGCTTTATCACTTGCTGCGTATGTATCGATATCAGTCACCACGTGCACAGTCTCGTCCGGTAGAAGCGTTGGACGAACACAAATTTATCCTGCAAGCCATTCGTAACAGAGATGAAGAGCTGGCAGAAATGCTGATGCGTCGCCATATATCAAGAAGCCGACGTTTAATAGAACAACAGATTCTAAGCGAAGCTAAAGATCTAGATTAAGGAGAATCACATGTTAAGCCCAGGAGCAAAGTTTCGACTTGCAGTTAAAACCAATAACCCACTGCAAATTGTAGGCACCATAAACCCATACTGCGCCATGATGGCGAAGAAATTAGGTCACCAAGCGATATATCTTTCCGGTGGCGGCATTGCTAATGCGTCGTACGGATTACCGGATCTTGGCATCACCACACTCAATGACGTGTTGGTGGATGTTGACCGCATTACCAACGCGTGTGATTTGCCACTTCTTGTGGATATTGATACGGGTTTTGGTGGTGCATTCAATATTGGTCGTACGATAAAAGCGATGGAAAAATCGGGCGCCGCGGCTGTTCACATGGAAGATCAAGTAGCGCAAAAACGTTGTGGTCACCGCCCTAACAAAGCGATTGTTAGTTTGGAAGAGATGGTCGATCGAGTTAAAGCCGCTGTGGATGCTCGTGATAATCCAGAATTTGTGATTATGGCTCGTACCGATGCGCTTGCGGTTGAAGGTATGGATAGTGCGATTGAAAGAGCAATTGCCTGTGTTGAAGCTGGTGCGGATATGATTTTCCCAGAAGCTATGACGGAACTTCAGCAATATGAACGTTTCTCAACGGCTCTGCATTCTGCAACGGGCAAGCATGTGCCAATTCTTGCCAATATCACTGAGTTTGGTCAGACGCCTTTGTATAACTGCGAAGAGTTGGCTAAATCCAAGGTCGATATGGTGCTTTATCCACTGAGTGCGTTCCGTGCGATGAACAAAGCTGCTGAGATGGTGTATAGCCACATTTTAGAAAATGGTAATCAGGAAGCCATGCTCGATAATATGCAGACCCGCAAAGAGCTGTATGAATATCTGAACTATCACAGTTACGAAGACAAATTAGATCAACTGTTTAGCAAATAATTATTAGAAATTTATTAATAAAAGAATCCCACTTATACATCTGCCATACGGTGCGTACACAGAAGTAGGGAAGCCCAAGAAAATTGAAAATAGTGTGTGAAAAAAATTATTAAGAAATAAACAAGAAAACGTAAAGCCTGCGTTTTCAAAAATAATCCAATAACGTGAAACCGCTGAGCTACAGCACCCAAGAGGTGGACCCAATGAGATCGGCTTTTATAGCCCGAAGCAACGCGACAAAAGGAGTTCAACATGCCTCATTCCCCTAAAGGAGAGCTAGGCGGAGCTGGCCTACGTGGTCAAAGTGCTGGAAGCACCGCTTTATGTACAGTTGGTAAAACAGGTACAGGTCTAACTTATCGTGGTTACGACATCACAGATCTAGCCAACAATGCGCAGTTTGAAGAGGTTGCCCACTTACTATTAGTTGGGCATCTACCAAACCAAGCTGAATTAGACCAATACAAAACTCGCTTGATTGGTTTGCGCGGTCTGCCTAAACCTCTTAAGGATGTACTTGAATTGATTCCAGCCGACGCTCATCCAATGGATGTAATGCGTACCGGATGTTCAATGTTGGGCAATCTAGAAACTGAGCAAGATTTCTCACAACAAGTGGCTGCTACAGAACGCATGTTAGCTTTGTTCCCTGCCATTATCTGTTATTGGTATAGATTCAGCCATGATGGCGTACGCATCGATACAGAAGATCGCAGCGAAGATTCTATCGGCGGTTATTTCTTAAAAATGCTGACTGATAAAGCGCCAAGTGATTTGTTCAAACAGGTAATGCATACCTCTCTAATCGTTTACGCAGAGCACGAATTTAATGCTTCAACCTTTGCTGCTCGTGTTTGCGCTTCTACTTTATCTGATTTGCATTCCTGTGTGACTGCTGCAATCGGCACTTTACGTGGACCACTTCACGGTGGTGCTAATGAAGCGGCAATGGAGATGATCGAGAACTGGCAGACACCTGATGAAGCGGAACAAAACATTCTGCGCATGCTTGAAAATAAAGACAAAATCATGGGATTTGGTCATGCCATCTATCGTGAAAGCGACCCGCGTAACGCATTGATCAAACGTTGGTCAAAAGAGCTTTCTGAATTCGTTGGTGATAAACAACTTTACGCAGTTTCAGAACGTGTTGAAGCGGTGATGAAGCGTGAAAAAGACTTGTTCTGTAACGCGGACTTCTTCCACGCGTCGGCTTATCACTTTATGGGTATTCCAACTAAGCTGTTCACACCTATTTTTGTGATGAGTCGATTAACGGGCTGGGCTGCACATGTGTACGAGCAACGTGCGAATAACCGAATTATTCGCCCAAGTGCTGATTACACAGGTCCTGAGCATCAAGATTGGGTTCCAATCGAAAAACGCAGTTAATCGTATACGTAGTTAACAGTATAGAAAGGCGCTGTGCTTGTAGGGAGTAGCGCCTTGTTTCATACACCATAAAGTCACTCCCAAAAAATTTGATAGGACGGAGTGAGAAGGAAGAAGCGATGAACAATACTTATAAAAAAACGCTTCCGGGAAGCCAGATTAGTTATTTTGACACTCGTGAAGCCGTGAATCAGATATCTCCAAATGCTTACGAAAAGCTACCTTATACTTCGCGCGTGCTTGCAGAAAACTTAGTACGCCGCTGCGACCCTGAAACACTGGTCGATTCTCTGAAACAGATTATTGAGCGTAAACGCGATATGGATTTCCCTTGGTATCCAGCGCGTGTTGTATGCCACGATATCTTAGGACAAACAGCATTAGTTGACCTTGCGGGACTGCGCGATGCAATTGCAGAACAGGGCGGTGACCCAGCAAAAGTTAATCCAGTCGTCGAAACACAGCTGATTGTTGACCACTCTCTTGCTGTTGAACATGCTGGATTTGATCCTGAAGCTTTTGAAATAAACCGTGCGATAGAAGAGCGTCGTAACGAAGACAGATTCCACTTTATCGAATGGTGTAAAACCGCATTTGAGAATGTCAGCGTTATCCCAGCGGGTAACGGCATCATGCACCAGATTAACCTCGAAAAAATGTCGCCTGTCATTCAACTAAAAGATGGTGTAGCGTTCCCCGATACTTGCGTCGGTACTGACAGCCATACGCCACACGTGGATTCACTGGGTGTCATTGCAATCGGTGTAGGCGGTTTAGAAGCTGAAACCGTGATGCTCGGTCGTCCTTCAATGATGCGCTTACCGGACATTGTTGGTGTGAAACTGACAGGTAAGCGTAATCCGGGGATTACCGCTACGGATATCGTACTGGCTATTACCGAATTTCTGCGTAATCAAAAAGTGGTCTCGTGTTACTTGGAGTTCTATGGTGAAGGCGCCAAAGATCTTACCATCGGCGACCGTGCCACTATCTCTAACATGACACCAGAATACGGTGCGAGTGCGGGTATGTTCTACATCGATGAGCAGACCATCAACTACCTTAAACTGACTGGTCGTGATGCTGAGCAGGTTGCTTTGGTAGAGCAATACGCAAAAGAGACGGGGCTATGGGCTGATAGTCTTGTAAACGCTGAGTATGAACGTGTACTTGAATTTGATTTATCGAGTGTAGAACGCAACCTAGCGGGACCTTCAAATCCGCATCGTCGTTTACCTACCTCTCAACTAGTTGCTCGCGGTATTGCTGGTAAGTGGGAAGAAAAAGAAGGTGAGATGCCAGATGGCGCGGTGATCATCGCTGCAATAACTTCCTGTACTAACACCAGTAACCCTCGTAACGTGGTAGCTGCCGGTTTGTTAGCGAAAAAAGCCAATCAACTTGGGCTGGTTCGCAAACCTTGGGTGAAAACTTCGTTTGCACCAGGCTCTAAAGTGGCAAAACTCTATCTAGAAGAAGCGGAATTATTACCAGAATTAGAGCAGCTTGGTTTTGGCATTGTCGGCTACGCATGTACCACATGTAATGGTATGAGCGGCGCGTTAGATCCAGTTATTCAGCAAGAAATCATTAACCGTGACTTATACGCTACCGCGGTATTGTCTGGTAACCGTAACTTCGATGGTCGTATTCATCCTTATGCAAAACAAGCATTCCTCGCTTCGCCACCGCTTGTGGTTGCTTATGCTATAGCTGGCACCATTCGTTTTGATATTGAACGCGATGCCTTAGGTCATGACGTAAACGGCAACCCAATCTACCTTAATGATGTTTGGCCAAGTGATGAAGAGATTGACCAAGTTGTCAGTCAACACGTTAAGCCAGAACAATTTAACCAAGTCTATATTCAGATGTTTAAACTGGATGACGCACAAAAGAGCAGCAGTCCACTGTATGACTGGCGCCCAATGAGTACATATATTCGTCGTCCGCCTTATTGGGAAGGTGCACTTGCGGGGGAGCGTACTTTGCAAGGTATGCGTCCTTTAGCTGTGCTCGGTGACAACATTACCACTGACCATTTGTCGCCTTCAAATGCGATTTTGGCATCCAGCGCGGCAGGGGAATACCTGACAAAGATGAAAGTGCCGGAAGAGGACTTTAACTCTTACGCGACACACCGCGGCGATCACTTGACTGCACAGCGCGCAACATTCGCGAACCCGAAACTGTTTAATGAAATGGTGAAGGAAAATGGTGAAGTGGTGCAAGGCTCTCTGGCTCGTATTGAACCTGAAGGCAAAGTAACTCGCATGTGGGAAGCGATAGAAACCTACATGGAGCGTAAACAACCGCTGATTATTGTGGCGGGTGCTGACTATGGGCAGGGTTCTTCACGAGATTGGGCTGCAAAAGGCGTTCGTCTTGCGGGCGTTGAGGCGATTGTCGCAGAGGGCTTCGAGCGTATTCACCGTACTAACTTAGTCGGCATGGGCGTATTACCGCTGCAGTTTAAAGATGGCGTGAATCGCAACACTTTAGCCTTGGATGGTACAGAACTCTACGATGTAGCGGGCGAAATCAAGCCGGGCGTGGATTTGGCATTGGTGATTACCCGTAGCAACGGTGAAAAATTGGATGTTGCAGTCACGTGTCGCCTAGATACCGCCGATGAAGTGAACGTGTATAACGCAGGTGGTGTGTTGCAGCGTTTTGCGCAAGACTTCTTGGCGCAGTAGGAGATAAAGAATGGCTTCTCAAATCAAAGTTCCTGCTACCTATATGCGTGGTGGAACCAGTAAAGGCGTGTTTTTTAGGCTTGATGAGCTACCAAAAGCAGCGCAAGTCGCAGGTGAAGCGCGCGACAAACTTCTGATGCGTATTATCGGTAGCCCAGACCCTTACGGCAAACAAATTGATGGTATGGGCGGCGCTACTTCAAGCACAAGCAAGACGGTAATTGTTTCAAAAAGCGATCGTGCTGACCACGATGTTGATTATCTGTTCGGTCAGGTATCTATCGACAAACCATTTGTTGATTGGAGTGGCAATTGCGGGAACTTGTCTGCAGCTATCGGTCCATTTGCGATTCATGCTGGTCTAATTCCAGAATCGCGGATTCCTGAAAACGGTATTTTAGAAGTTCGTGTATGGCAGGTGAATATCAGTAAAACCATCGTAGTTCATGTACCCATTGTTAATGGAATGGTTCAGGAAACGGGTGATTTTGAACTGGATGGAGTGACGTTTCCAGCCGCAGAAATTCAGGTCGATTTTATGGACCCAGCGGACGGTGAAAGTTCGATGTTCCCAACCGGCAATTTGGTTGATGATTTAATCGTACCTGACGTTGGTACGTTGAATGTCACCATGATCAACGCTGGAATACCAACGATTTTTGTCGATGCTGCTGCTATTGGTTATCAGGGTACGGAATTACAAGAAGATATCAATAACGACATAAAAGCATTGGCGATGTTTGAAAAAATACGTGCACATGGCGCGTTAAAGATGGGCTTAATCCAAGATTTGGAAGAAGCGAAAACAAGACAACATACGCCGAAGGTGGCGTTTGTTGCCAAACCGAAAACGTATCAATCGTCGAGTGGTAAAACCGTTCTAGATTCAGATGTTGATGTACTGGTTAGAGCGCTCTCTATGGGTAAATTGCACCACGCAATGATGGGGACAGCTGCCGTTTCCATCGCTGCGGCGGCTTGTGTACCCGGCACCTTAGTTAATTTGGCGGCAGGTGGTGGAGAAAAAGAATCTGTTACTTTTGGTCATCCGTCCGGAACATTAAAGGTTGGAGCAAAAGCCAGTGCGACTGAAGAAAGCGGCTGGAAAGTAGAAAAAGCCGTTATGAGTCGCAGCGCACGAGTGTTGATGGAAGGTTGGGTGAGAGTGCCTGATGAAACAATCGAAACTTGTTAAGCCAGAACATTATTCCAAGTTGTCTTTGGCAATAAAACTTGGGGTATAAAAAGGAGAAGCACAATGTCTGCGTATTTGAAGGAATATCTATGGGCAAAAGAGCAACCGGAATCGTTCTGGCATGCACAAGCTCAGAAAATCGACTGGTTTGAATTTCCTCAAACCATTTTAAAGAAAGACGAAAATGGTATAGAGCGCTGGTATCCCGATGGCTTACTCAATACCTGTTGGCTAGCACTGGATTACCATTGTGAGCAAGGTCGAGGCGACCAAACAGCGTTGATTTACGATTCTCCCGTAACCGGTAAGAAACAACGTTATAGCTACTTTGCATTACGTGACACTGTAGCGCGTGTTGCAGGTATGCTGGCTGATCAAGGTGTGACGAAAGGCGACCGTGTCATTATCTATATGCCGATGATTCCAGAAGCAGCGATGGCTATGCTGGCTTGCGCGCGTCTTGGTGCGATTCATTCGGTTGTTTTTGGCGGCTTTGCGCCTAATGAATTGGCTGTTCGCATTGAAGATGCTGAGCCTAAAGTCATCATGACCGCTTCCTGTGGGATCGAAATCAGCAAGGTTATTCCATACAAACCAATGGTCGATAAAGCGATCATGGATAGTCGCTGGAAACCAGAAAAAGTAATTGTTTTTCAGCGTCCTGAAAGTATGGCGGATCTCGACAACGAACGTGATTTAGATTGGAGCGCCCAATACGAGAAAGCGCTGCCGCATGCCTGTGTACCGGTTCTGGCGACAGATCCGCTTTACATTCTTTATACGTCAGGTACTACGGGCAAACCGAAAGGTGTTGTTCGTGACAACGGCGGACATGCTGTTGCGATGAAGTACTCGATGAGCTGTATTTACGATATGCCGCAAGATGGAGTGTTTTGGGCAGCCTCTGATGTGGGTTGGGTCGTAGGACATTCTTATATTGTTTACGCACCGCTCATTCACGGCTGTACTACCATTTTGTACGAAGGTAAACCAGTGAGAACTCCTGATCCAGGTGCTTTCTGGCGTGTATGTCAGGAATACAAGGTGACTGCGTTGTTCTCAGCGCCAACCGCTTTTCGAGCCATTAAAAAGGAAGATCCGAACGGTGAGTTCCTCAACCAGTATCGTCTGGACAATCTGAAAACGATATTTATGGCAGGCGAACGGTTAGACCCTCCGACACTTGAATGGGTACAAGAGAAAGCCAACAAACCCGTCATTGATCACTGGTGGCAGACAGAGACTGGTTGGGCAATTGCGGGCAACCCGACAGGTATTGAATTAATGCCTGTTAAAGCAGGGTCTGCAACCAAACCTATTCCGGGCTATCAGGTTGAAATCCTAAACGAATTGGGTGAGGTATTACCGCCAAACCAACAAGGTTTTGTTGCATTGAAACGACCATTACCACCAAGTTGTTTACCAACGGTATGGCGTAATCATGATCGATTTGAAACAGGTTATCTGGCTCAGTTCCCTGATTACTACGTGTCGGGTGATGGCGGCTATCTCGATGAAGAGGGGTACCTGTTCATTATGGGCCGCATCGACGATGTGATTAACGTTGCTGGGCATCGTTTGTCGACGGGTGAGATGGAGGAGATTGTGGGCGCGCACCCAGCCGTTGCTGAATGTGCGGTAGTCGGTGTCCACGATGAACTCAAAGGACAACTCCCATTAGGTTTGGTTGTATTGAAAGACGGTGTAAAAGTTGATCTGGAATCTCTGGAATCTGAACTGGTAAACAGTGTTCGTAGCCATATCGGCGCCGTAGCCTGTTTTAAGCATGCCTTGGTAGTAGAGCGATTACCGAAGACGCGTTCAGGAAAGATATTGCGCCGTATTATCCGTCAGATTGCTGATGGAGAAAGTTACACTGTCCCTTCTACAATTGATGATCCAAGTAGTTTGAATGAACTAGAGAAAATTCTGCACGTTTAATCTGCTGCTGGTACATATTTTCCACTTCTTCATTTCCTGCAAATAAGTTCATGGCGAACTTTTGTGCTCCGCTCGCGGGGCACTTTTTTTTATGTCTTTTTAAATACCCTTCAAAAAAATTACAAATTGAAATACATTGAAAAACAGTAGGTTAATGCAAGAAATATAAGTGAGATGAATTTATAGGCTTTACATATAATAAGTAAAGCTTACTATGTGTAAAACTTTGTTACATATACCAACCCGTAAACCAAAAAATATCCAACATAGGTAATGTTATGACGACTCCATCGATAGGGTATCTGCTTTGGGACGTAACGCGCTTAGTTCGTAAACGTTATGAATCAGCGTCCAGTTCGACATGCTTAACCCTCGCTCAGGCAAAGGCTTTGTCGCACATTGCTTGTAGACAAGGCGTAAAACAGGTGGATTTAGCCGAAGTGTTGGATATCAAGCCAATGACGCTAGTTCGTGTGATCGACTCTTTGGTGGAAGAGGGATTTGTTGAAAGACGTCCCGATCCCACTGACCGACGCGCGCACCTTATCTACTTGTTACCAGCAGCAGATGAACAGCTTAAGAAAGTAAAAAGTGTCGCCAATGGCATATGGGCGGAAGCGCTGGAAGGTATATCGGAACAAGAGAAGGAGCAGTTTATTAGCATGCTCCAACATATTCATAGCAATCTAACTATTGATAACAAGTTAACTATTGATAACAAACCTAAGTCTTAATTTTCAGGAACACCTTGTATGTCTAATACCAAACCAGAGCAGGAAAATTCGGTTTCAACATTAGCGCCTAAATCACGTCGTAAAACGAAGCGCGCCGTTATGCTCTTTATTGTCCCTTTACTGGCAGTGGCTGGCGGTGTCGCTATTTATCTGCACGGTGGTAGATACGTTGAAACAGAAAATGCTTATGTGAAAGCGGATAAAACATCGATCACTTCTGAGGTATCGGGTCGCATCGTTGACGTTCCTGTTGAAGAGAACCAGTTAGTGAAGGCGGGAGATTTATTGCTTCAAATTGATCCAACGTCTTACAAAATAGCAGTAGAGCAGGCTCGCGCCAATTTAAATGATGTGAAGACCACATTAACAACACTCAAAGCAGAATATCAAAGCAAATTAGCAAACATTGAGGTATCGAAAAGCCAACACGATTACCTTAAAAAAGAAGAAAAGCGCCAACTTGATCTGCTGAAGAAAAAGTACACTTCTCAATCTCAATATGATTCAGCACGTCAAAATACACTGCTTGTTGAGCTTGAAGTGAACGCACTAAAAAAAGGATTAAAACAGGTTGAAGAGAGTCTGGGTGGTGATGTAAACGCACCGACCGAACTTCATCCTAAATATCGTGCAGCAGTAGCAGCATTAGACAAAGCAGAAAACGATCTTGCACACGTAAACCTTTATGCACCGGCTGATGGTGTAGTGACAAAAGTAGTAGAGAAAGGTCAGTACATCTCACCGGGAAGTTTGGCAATGATGTTGGTGTCGGATTCGGATATCTGGATTGAGGCAAACTTTACTGAAACTGAATTAACACACGTGAAAACTGGTCAAGATGTTGAAGTGAAAGTGGACTATGCACCGGGCTTTACTTGGAAAGGTACAGTGGAAAGCTTGAGTCCTGCAACAGGTGCTGAGTTCTCAGTTATTCCTGCACAAAACGCAACGGGTAACTGGGTAAAAATTGCTCAACGCTTGCCAATTCGCATTCGTCTAGAGCAAGAAGAAGGTGCTCCTAAACTTCGTGCTGGTTTGAGTGCCGTGGTGACTGTTGACACTAATCATCAACGTCACTTGTCTCTGTAAGCGGAGTTAGACGATGACATCTCACGTCGAAACTAATGCAGATGATAACCAAGGTAGTAAACGATTATTTATTACTTTGTCAGTTATGCTTGCAACGATAATACAAGTACTCGACACCACTATCGCGAATGTTGCACTGCCACACATGAGAGGTACTATGGGGGCTACTCAGGACCAAATTTCCTGGGTATTAACCTCATACATTGTAGCATCAGCCATAGCCATGCCCTTAACTGGTTTTGTTGCAGCTCGTATTGGTCGTAAACGTTTATTTTTGTACTCAGTACTCGGATTCACCTTTGCTTCTGTGCTTTGTGGTGCAGCTCAATCCTTAGAACAAATCATTCTGTTTCGAATTTTGCAGGGTATTTTTGGTGCGAGTTTGGTGCCGCTATCGCAATCTGTACTGCTAGATACTTACCCAACAGAGCAACATGGTTCTGCCATGGCAATGTGGGGAATGGGGGTTATGGTCGGTCCGATCCTTGGTCCGTCATTAGGTGGTTGGCTCACTGAGTATTACAACTGGCGTTGGGTTTTTTATATCAACGTCCCGTTCGGCATTATGGCTTGGATGGGCATTGCCGCTTACGTAAAAGAAACAGCAATCGATACTACACGACGGTTCGACATGTTTGGTTTTGCCTTGCTCGGTCTTTCTATCGGCAGTTTACAAATGTTCTTGGATAGAGGTGAGTCACTTAACTGGTTTTCGAGCCTAGAAGTGATAATTGAAGCCTCATTAGCGGTCTTGGCGTTTTATATGTTTGCAGTGCATATGTTCACGCACAAAGCGCCCTTCCTTGAACCTATGATGTTTAAAGACCGTAACTATGTCGTTGGTTTACTGTTCGGTTTTATGATTGGGATTATATTGCTAGCAACGATGGCATTGTTACCGCCATTTTTACAAAACTACATGGGATATCCAGTACTCGATGTAGGACTATTACTGACACCGCGTGGCTTCGGTACTATGACCGGTATGATGATTGTAGGGCGGGTCGCCAGAAAAATTGATTTACGTTATCTGGTTGCTACGGGTCTAGTCCTTATGATTATTTCTCTGTGGCAGATGACGAAGTTCTCTGTTGATATTACTCGCTGGGAAATAATTTGGACAGGCATCGTACAAGGTTTAGGTTTAGGTTTAGTGTTCGTTCCTCTTTCAACGTTGAGCTTCTCAACTTTAGCTCCGCGCTATCGTAATGAAGCGACGGCTTTGTATAGCTTGGTCAGAAATATTGGTAGCAGTATCGGTATCTCGGTCGTGACCACTTATTTGTCACATCGTGTGCAGATTAACCATGCGGTCTATGCTGAGCACATCAATAACTTCAACCCGGCTTTGCAGGATGCGGTTCAGAAAGGCGCGTATGATCTTTCAACCACTGCTGGGTTAGTCAGTTTAAATAACGTAGTGACTAACCAAGCGGCCATTTTCGGTTACCTGCAAGATTTTAGATTGATGATGTACGTATGTATATTTACCTTGCCACTACTAATTTTGCTACGTAGGCCGGGAGCAAGTAAGTAACACATAAATAAAACGCCCTTTATGGGCGTTTTCTATTAATGAAAAAGATAATAATACCCATCTGGAAAATTAATAGGTCAGTGAAAGCACATCGCTAAGTAACCCCGCTGGGCTAGGGATGGCTCAGTGGATGTTCACGGCGTTTGTTTTCTATGTCCATTTGGTCCATTTGCTATTACGCATACTCAATCTGATCATCTTTTTATCTAGGATGGTATAAAGGTGGCGTCTGTTATTGAAGTTAGAAAAACTAACTATTTGTAATCAGGAAATATTTCGCTTTACGAAGTGTTCTTTTCAACATTATCTTATAAAATCTTAACAAGCTTAATTTTTATGGCATAAAAGCATGTCTGACATTTTGATTGCTCCTGCTCGCGAAGAAGATTTGGAAGAGCTCAATGACCTGATGTATGAACTGCATCATGAACACCATGTTGCCTGTCCAGAGCATTTTAAAACTGCAGAAGATATTGAGCAGGAAAAGAGCATCGCACGTTATCTTGATACTCCTGAATGTTTGGTTTATGTCGCGAAAGATGATGATTCAATCATCGGTTTCATTACTGGCCATTTCTGCGAATTGGTGTCGACAGTCAGTAAGCCAGTACAAATGGGTAGTATCGATGAGCTGTATGTCTTACCTGAATATCGAAAACAGGGAGTAGCAACCTTGCTCTATAAGAAGCTTGAAAAGACATTTATCGATTATGGTGTTCAACAAGTCTTTGTAGAGGTCTGGGCATTTAATCAGAATGCACAACACTTTTATGAAGATACTGGGTTTGAACCTCATATTTCATGGTTAAGAAAATCGGTTAAATAGCTCTAATTACAGAATAAAAAGGTAGAGTAAATTTAGTGTTACAACGTTGGCTGATAGCAGTTTTTTGTATTGTCTCGCTCTGTGTAAACCTGTTGACGGTGCAAGCCCAAGAACAGGTGACTGCTATCGCTCAAAAACAGCCAGCGCCTTATGAGGGCGCCATGTGCGTAATAAAAGCAGATGATAAGCTTGTTCTCGTCAATGAAATCATAACGAAACGACTTTCTGTTCCCGGAGGGACAATTAGGCCCGGAGAGCCTCCTGAAAGAGCGGCTCAAAGAGAAACGTGGGAAGAAACGGGTATTGTCGTTGCGGTAGGTGACGAATTGGGGCGCACAGATAAAGCTGTGTTCTTTGATTGCGTAAGCTCCTCAGAAATCATTGCATATCAACATCAGAATTTGATTGGTGGGCATGAACTTCCGATCTGGTTTGCGCCCGATTACGGAATTGAAGTTTCTAGCGCAACCTTGGTTGATCCATCATATGTCGATTCCCATAAATATCGCTATCCCGATGAGTGGCAGTCTACAATCGACATGTTCCATCGAGCGACGAATCAACCGATTAAAATTGTGGCAGACTTGGTTCAGGCGGCGCCCAATTTTCATCAAACAGAATTGAAGTGGATTCAAGCCTTCCAAATTTGGGTGAATAAACTGCCTGAACAGTGGCGTAATTTTGTTCGTAATCTGCTGTTTAGTGGCAATGTCTTAGCATCACCTATTTGTGGCATCATTTTGTTTCCACTTCTGTATTGGCGCTGTGGTAAATCCGTATGCTACAAAGTCAGTTTCGCCATAAGTATTACTTCATTGCTGTGTCTGTTTGCTCAGCAAGGGTTCGCACTTCCTCGACCACATGTATATTTCCCTTCTTTGCAGCTTATTTCCAGTTACGGCAATGGATTCCCAAGCCTGCCAATAGCAGTGTGGAGCAGCATTGGTATTTTGCTCATGACCGAAAAAGACAGGCTAGGGGGGCAATGGTTTATAGCTGTGTATCTTGTTTCGGCCATTTGGTTGACGCTATCCAAGTTCTACTCAGGTAGTGCTTTTATCGTTGACATGGCAGTAGGTGCTTTCCTTGGCTTGTTAATCACTTGGAATATTGTTCGCTTTGACATAAAACGTACCGAAAAAGCACGAACCATTATGGGGTCTCGACGTATATGGTGGGGAATTAGTCTCGTGGCTGCGGTTTTTACTTATTATTGGCAGCTTCCAGTGTTTTCAGCCTGGTTAGTCGTTTTAGTGGTGATGGCCATTATTACTACGATATTGAAAAGCCAGAGAGAGTATTTATCGTTATTTCAGTGCGTACTGTTTACGGTTATTTTGTCAGCGGTCTATATGAGTATTTCTTATCTCGCGACAACGGTTTCATCAAGCGGCATAGAATCGTTGGTGGTAGAAATTTCTCGATATCCAGCGATTATTATTGTATTTGTTTTGATGATCAAACTAACTGCATCATCAGAAAAGCCCAGTTAAATGGGCTTTTACTTATAAGCGTTCGGCTTAACGAGTCAGATACGCTTTAATGAATTCACTGATCTTCACTAAATCTGCAACAGCAATAAATTCTTCAGTCGTGTGCACTTTAGACATACCTGTCGAGAGGTTAGCTGTGGTCAAGCCTTTCTCATTGAAGTTGTTTGCATCACTACCGCCACCAGTACTCTTAGTGATGGGTTGAACGTCCATTTGTTCAAAGACATGTTTAATTGCTGCAATGTGAGTGTTGTTATCTGCAATCACAAATGCGTTGTAAGAACGCTGTGAGTCTATTTCAACCGTTGCACCATGCTTTTCAGCTACTGCTTCAAACGTTTCAACCATATGCTTTACTTGTGCATCCAATTTATCATTATTCAGTGAACGAGCTTCAGCTACGATGGTCAACTCTGGCATGACGATGTTTGTTGCTAAACCACCGTTTACCATACCGATGTTTGCGGTTGTTTCTTCGTCAATACGCAGTAAATTCATCTTTGTGATTGCATCGGCTGCTACGGAAATAGCGCTAATGCCTTCTTCTGGCGCGAGTCCGGCATGTGCGGGCTTGCCATGAATTGTTACTTTAAGTTTCTGCTGACCTGGAGCTGAGGTAATAATGGTGCCAATTGGACCGCCGCTGTCCAGAACAATCGCGTGATTGGACTTAACGTAGCTCATATCGAAATGTTTTGAGCCCATCAGCCCGCCTTCTTCGTGAACAGTAAATGCGATTTCGATGGTTTGATGTTGTGTTTTTTCTTCTTGCAGTGTTTTGACTGCTTCTAGAATTGCTGCGATGCCTGATTTGTCATCGCCACCGAGAATCGTATTACCTGCAGAACGAATGATTCCGTCTTCAATTACTGGTTGAATTGATTTGCCAGGGCTTACTGTATCCATATGGCAAGAGAATACTGTGCTACCCGCAAGAGCACCTTCAAGACGTGCGTATATGTTGTAGCCGTTTGAAATACTCTCTGGAACTGGAAGCTTGTGAACTTCAAAGCCTAGTTGTTCTAATTTAAGAAAAAGGACATCAGCAATTTGCTTTTCGTTACCTGATTCGCTATCGATTTGGACAAGTTCAAGGAAGTGTTCGATGAGGCGCTGATCGTTGATTGCAGGCATAGGATTATCTCTTGGGGAAAACAGGAGAAGTACCATGCCTTCCAATCCAATGGTTGACCCTGAGATAAATCAAGGAAAAGGCGAAAAGTAAAAGCAGAGGAGTGAAACCAGAGATTATCCGAGTTGATTTTAATAGTTAATCCCTATCAAATCAATGGTTTTATACGATTTCTATTTAACATCGTGAGCGAATATTATTCTTTCAGCGAAACGAAGAATATAAACATTAAGAGGTGATGTTATGAAAAAGAATCTAATTGGTCTCGATAAAGAACAAAGCCTACAGCTAGCAGAAGCATTGAACAATTTACTGGCTAATTATCAGGTGTTTTATATGAACACCCGTGGTTATCATTGGAATATTAAAGGCAAAGAGTTCTTTGAATTACATGCAAAATTTGAAGAAATCTATACAGATTTGCAACTGAAGATTGATGAAATAGCAGAGCGTATTCTGACTCTTGAAGTTCAACCTGTTCACAGCTTTAGTCAGTATTTGGAACGTTCAAAAATTAAAGAGCACACCAATGCAACTGACGGTGTAAGTACGATGAAAGGTTTAGTTGAAGGATTTAGCTCACTGGTTGCTCAGCAACGTAAAGTGCTTGGTTACGCTTCCGAAGTGGGGGATGAAGGTACAGCAGCATTAATGAGTGACTACATTCGAGACCAAGAGAAGCTGATTTGGATGTTAAGTGCATGGCTCGATTAAGCACTGGCATCGTTTTAAAACATTCGCATGCGCCAATCTAACGGATTGGCGTTTTGCGTTTTGTTCGATTGTGTTCGATATATGCACGGTTCTGCTTGTAGAATGTACCGTGAGATTGACCTATATCAGGATAGTCTCATTTATTTTTGGTTTAATTTGTTTTTATTAAAACAACGTTTCAATCATCACATTTTCTCCTTTCAGAGAAAGCTAAAATGAGTAAGTTGTTACACTTATATAGGATCAATGTCGTGTTTGTAGGTAAAACGTCACAACTTGAGTTTGCTGGTTTCCTTGCTCCAGAACTTAAGAAAATTATTGCTTCAGTACTAGACCGTCTAGAGACTCCACTTGAAAACGGCCGTCACGAGATCGAAGGCGCTAATGCATATTTTATGTTGGTGAATGATCACACCCAACTTCTAGAACAACGTAAATCAGAGTGTCACAGCCGTTACCTTGATGTACAAATTCTATTAGAAGGTAACGAATCATTTGGTTACAGTCTAACTCCTTACAAAGGTTTAGACGAAGATATGTTAGCTGAGAAAGATTTAGCATTCAGTGAGCAAATGGACGTTGAACACTTCGCTAAGCTAACTGCGGGTGAGTTTATCGTATTCTACCCAGGTCAACCTCACCGCCCATTGGTTGCTGTTGATGATAAGCCAATGCCTGTACGTAAAGTTGTTATCAAAGTAGATAAAGCGCTGTTTGCGTAATCTACGACGATTTTTCGATATAAAAGCGCCCGCAATTGCGGGCGTTTGTTTTTCTGTAACGGTGAGATTTATTGAAGGAAAAAGTTTGTATCGAAACCGGCATTATCTTGTCTTAATTATCTTCAATGATCCGCTAAAAAGTGATCATTCTTGAGTTCGATTGCCTTCCTAAACCAAAGTAGACGACTATAAAGCCTGATCATTTACAAAATTATTTTTGGACAAAAGTTTGCTTGCGTAGATCCCCCATAATCCCAATTTCAGTTAATTTGTTGTATGCCAAAATATCAAAGGCCGCCTTTGTTAGTTGCCCCTACCTCAAAATTCTTAACCATTTAAAACTAAAACAGTACCCAAACCCTAGTCCTAACCTATCAGGATGTGCCAACCGTTTCTTTTTTAATCAACCAATTAATAATTCACAAATAATCAATGACATACATAATTCGATGGGTAAACTAAGTTCGGCCAAAAAAAGGAGTCCCAAATATAATGAATAAAAAAATGAGTGTTGTTGCTTTGGCAGTAATGGCTACATCGCATGTGGTATACGCAACTTCAGAAATAGAAAGTTGGTTTTCAAGTAACTTTACACAAGTAAGCGCCTCTGATTATAAAGATTATCAAGTCAGATTCTTTGTTAGTTCAGACTCGAGCTCACCGAGTCATGCAAGTGGAACTGATTGTGGTGGGGTACTTATAGCGGGACAATACATTTTAACGCTGGCTGAATGTGTAGGCACATATAGTGATGATTATGTAGATGGTGTCAGACAGTTCCCCACTTATATATCATCGGGTTCAAGTAATGAAATTATAGTTTCGCAGGGAGTGAATATCGACCAGCCTAGGCATGAATATACAACAACGTACTCGGTGGTAAACTTAATAGACGACAGTGGCACCGACTTTATTAGTGAATTTAAGAAAGAGTACGAATATGTGACCAGTCGCTATGAGTATGTCAATTGGACAGAAGAAGGACTGAGCGACAGCGATATACGCAAGAATATGTCTTTCGATATTGCATTGATAAAGCTCGGGACAGCGATCCCTCAGTTAACGCAACCAAAGCTTAGCGCTATATTTAATTCCGATTCAAATACATTCAAAATCACTAGTCCAACCACGTTAACATATCAAAGCTGGTTGCAAACAAACTCGAACTACAGCGAAACAAGAACTTTTGGTTCAAATTACCTTTATTGGCAGAATGCCACCTATATTGCGACAACGGGAGGCAACGGTACAATTCAGAATAGGTATACCCCCAACGTTCCTGATATGGGCGGCAATTATTGCGCAAGCGGATCACTTATTTACGATGAAGTTTCGAAAGAATATATAGAGCAACCAAATGGTTGTAGTTATTATTCTGGTGGAGGGGTGATGCTGGTGGAACCTAGCACTTCTAGCTCAGCAGAGGTTTACGCCAACATTATTTTAGGGTTACCACTTCGTTCTGATAATACTATTTATGCGCTTTCAATGCATGAGACAGACATAAACGGTTCTTATGGAACTGGCGGTGCATTTGATGCATTAACCTTGACTTGGTATATGCCGTATTTGAAACGTGCAATCAATGCTGTTGCTGCGCCAAACTCTGTGAATTTCGAAAGTGACGATGACAGTTTCGAAACGACACTCACCATACAAAACTTCACAGATAGCGATGAGACGTTGGCACCTTTTATACAAGGTGATGACTCTGACCAATTCGTTGTAAGCGGTTGTGAAGTTACTCTGGGTTCTATGGAAAGCTGTGAACTAACCGTTACATATACAGGTGTAAGCACCAATAGCGAGAGTATTTCAGGCGCTGAAAATGCAACAGTATCATCAACCGTTTATCTCGGTAATACGACAAATACTTCATTTCCGATAAGCTATGCAGACGGCGATGCAAATAGCGCGACAAGAGATTCATCTGGAGGCGGCTCATTTGGTATCATCTCACTCATGGGATTAGCCGTATTTGGTTTGATTCGATTTAGAAAAGTGAACGTCTAATCATAAAAACCACCAGTATTAACATGATGCTGGTGGACATCTCAATTCTGTAAGTGTATGACTTATTTTTATGGCTAGAACGCGTCAACTTAATAAGATATGGGGCATAAATAATATAGTCCATGGCGAGTATGATGAGTCCTCATACATATTATTTAGTTGTTAACTTGCTCCGGTAGTTCTTCATAGTTAGGCACATTATCTAAATACCTAAACCAGTTTACACAACTGCTCACAAAGATTTTTGCTGTAGGCTCAATTGAAATTACGCTATCTAGGCTACCAGCGGGAACCACAACACTGTTAATACTTTCAGCTATAGTGGGAAGTGCAGACCCACATATTTGACAAAAGCTTTTTGCATGCATTGAGTTTAGATGCTGGTAGGTTTTAACGTCACTTTCACCTTGTAGCCAAGTTAAAGTGCTTGCTTTAGCAAATAGATTAGCAGCATGAGCAGAACCAGTATCCTTTTGGCAACGAGTACAGTGACACAAAAAGAAAGACTGGAAATCACCAGAAAGCTCATATTTCACTCTACCACAAAGGCATGAACCTTGATGTTTATTGGTCATGAAACCCTCCTTAGTTTCGTTTGCACATTGGCTTCATTAGGTAGTGTAAACCGTAGCATAGTCAAGAATGACAAGCCGATATGTATAAATGTTAACCATAATCATACTGAATCATTAAAGAAAATTGGTCAAACGCGAGGGACTTAGAATGATGCGAGTTTGCGTTCTATACCTAATTACTGTTGCACCAATGTATAATCTGATCATCTTTCTACCTAGAATGAAATCAGATAAACCGACTTGGCCAGTCAGAGAAAATTGCATCGACTTTATCTAGAAGAGGGAAACGCTCAGCTTCATTTACTGTGTAGCACCAAATCTGATATTGATGCTGACGTAAATACTGGATGTGTTTCTCGGTTATCCACTTATAGTTGAGGTTGCAACTGAACGCATTTACTTCGTCTAGCAGTTCTTTATCTTTGGTTGATAGACGTTCGCTCAGTACACCCAATTTGTAGCCTGCACAATGTTGGTGGAGCTCGCGAATGATGTCATGGCTAAAACTAGAAAGTACGATCTGTTCTTTTGCGATAGGGTGTTGGTCTAACTGCTGCTTGAGTTGTGAAACAACACTGGTCACGTCATGCTTATCAACTTTAACTTCGAGATTCAGACCAAGCTGATGCTGCTGAGCAAGTTCCAGCAGTTCTTCCAAGGTCATAATGCCTTCACCTTTAAACTGTGGTGCAAACCAAGCACCAAAATCAAAGGCTTTCAGTTCATCGAGAGTATAGGCATCGACGCGACCTTTACCGTTGCTACAACGATTTATCGTGTGATCATGGCAAACGATCAGTACGTTGTCTTTTGTTGGCTGAATATCGACTTCAACCCAAGATAAGCCCATATCAATTGCGGCTTGGACACTGACGCGAGTATTTTCTGGATAGGTGCCTGCAACACCTCTGTGACCGACAACGATCAGAGACATACAAATTCCTTTGTTGAAAACGAGAGCAGCAAGATGTTATGCAACCACCAATTCTACTTGGTGTGTGTAGCACAACGTCGTAAATTCATGGGTGGCTTCATCGGCGAATAATTTATGCATTTCCGACAACTCACCACTGACCACGGGAGCATAACGCCCAAATTTGGTTTTGTCTGCAACTAACCAGCATTGCTGGCTCTGCTCGATAATGGCTCGGGTTAAGTTAGACTCTTCTGGCGTGAAATCAAGTAGTTGACCTTTGGAATTGAAACCACCGACACCAAAGATACCGACTTTAATGTTGAACTGTCGGTAAAAACGGGTTGTGGTTTCTCCTACGGTATCTTCATCTGAAGGACGCACTGCGCCCCCAGCAAGGTAGATAGCGATATTGGGGTTGCGGCTTAGTATTAATGCCGCGTTAATATTGTTTGTCACCACCGTCAGACCCGGATGATCAAGTAACGCCTGAGCGACGTATTTCGGTGTGGTACCGATACCAAGAAAGATGCTGGTTCCTTCTTCAAGTTCGGTGACCACACGCTGTGCGATTTTCTGTTTTGCAGAGAGATTAATCAGTTCTCGATTAGTAAATGACAAGTTGTCATTAGGGCTTGGCAAGGTAATCCCACCATGAACTCGGCGTACCATGCCTTTATCACTGAGATCATTCATATCCTTACGAATCGTTTGAACCGACACCTCGAAGCGGTGTGACAGCAGATCACTGGACAACACGCCATGAGCGTGTTGCAGGTACTCGAGTATCTGTTTTTGTCTGGTAGATAAACTCACATCAATCCTTATGCAATCGCTCGTTTAGCCAATGAACTAGGGCACAAACGCTTTCCCTGTACATCGAAAAGATGAAGGTTACTGCGTGACACTGAGATGCTTAGCGGCTGATTGTGTTCAAGATGCATTTCCGCTGTGACAGCGATAAAGCTGTCATCGTTATAGACGCCAGTTAAGCTACCATGAACCAATTGGTTAGGTCCTAATGGTTCTACAACATGTATTGATAGCTCCAACGAAATGGAATCATGACTTGAGTTCGCGCTAGTGATCTCAGCGTGCTCAGGACGTACACCGAGAGTAATGTTCTCGATGCTTAAGCCATCATACTCTGGTAAGAAAAATTGCTTACCCGCAACGTGTAGTTGACCGTTCTGTAATGTCGCTGGCATAAAGTTCATGGCTGGACTGCCTATAAAACTTGCCACAAAAGTGCTTGCTGGTTTGTGGTATACCTCTGCAGGTGTTCCCACTTGTTCAATTTCACCTAACTTCAACACCACAATTCGGTCTGCCAAGGTCATCGCTTCTACTTGGTCATGAGTAACGTAAACACTAGTAACACCAAGCTCTCTTTGTAGCTTTTTAATTTCCAATCGCATGTGCGCTCGCAACGCAGCATCGAGGTTCGATAATGGCTCATCAAATAGAAATAACTGAGGATCGCGAACGATAGCGCGTCCCATAGCTACGCGCTGACGTTGTCCGCCAGATAGTTTGGCTGGTTTACGATCTAAGTACTCTTCGATTTTGAGTGTTTTAGCCACTTTCTCAATTTTCAGTTCAATGGTGTTTTTATCCACACCACGGTTTTTCAGCCCATAGGCTAAGTTGTTGTAAACACTCATGTGCGGATAGAGAGCGTAGTTCTGAAATACCATAGCTATGTCGCGTTTGGCTGGTTTTTCTGTATCTACGCGACGACCCGCTAAATGTATTTCGCCGCTGGTGATAGTTTCTAATCCAGCGATTGAACGCAGGATAGAAGATTTGCCACAGCCAGAAGGGCCAACAAGTACGAGAAATTCGCCTTTATCGATAGACAAGTCTACGCCTTTTACTGCTTGATGACCGTTTTCGTATGTTTTAACAAGTTGTTTGATATCTAACATTACGTTGTCCTGCTTAATGCTCGCAGAGCTGTGTACGAGATGCATTGAATGACTATTTTTCACTTTCTATTAATCCTTTGACGAACCAACGTTGAAATATCACCACGACCAAAACGGGTGGCAACATAGCGAGAATGACCATGGCGAAGGCATAGTCGTAGCGTGGGCTATTGGTTTCATTGATGTTATTCAATATCTGCTTGATACCCATAACGATGGTGTTGTACTGCTCATCAGTGGTCATCATGATTGGCCATAAATACTGGTTCCAACCCACAACAAACATAATGATGAATATCGCTGTCATCATGGTTTTGGATAGCGGAAATAAGATGTCGATAAAGAAGCGAATAGGGCCTGCATTATCCAACTGAGCAGCTTCGAGTAACTCGTCTGGAATCGTTTTGAAAAACTGACGAAAAAAGAAGGTCGCTGTAGCCGATGCAATCAAAGGAAGAATTAAACCGGAATAGCTGTTGAGCATCCCCAAACTTGAAACGACTTCATAGGAAGGGATAATTCGAACTTCCAATGGAAGCAGCAAAGTGACAAAGATCAGCCAGAACCAAGCGCTGGCATACGGTAAGCGGAAATAAACTAACGCGTAGGCCGCCATCATTGAAATGATGATTTTCCCAATAGCAAAACCTAGCCCCATGATGACGGAGTTAAAGATCATGGTTTGCGCGGTTACATCGCCCGTAAAACCTAAGCTTTTGTTCCATGCTTCGTTGTAAACAGCCGAAAAGTTGTTGCCAATGTCCCACTGTAAACCTTGGCTGACTAATACGTTTGGCTCATGAGTTGAACTGGCGAATATCAACCATAGCGGCACCAACATAAAAAGAGCCCCAAGGATCAATATCAAATGATCGGAAAGAGAATTGCTTTTCATGATATCTCCTCAGTAATGCACACGTTTTTCGACAAATCGGAACTGTATGAAGGTCAACGCCAACACCAGCAGTAATAAAACGACTGATTGAGCTGAGCTGCCGCCTAAATCTGCGCCGACAAATCCATCACGGTAGACTTTGTAAACCAATGACGTTGTAGAGCCACCGGGGCCGCCGTCGGTGAGAGTGTCGATCACACCAAAGGTGTCGAAAAATGCGTAAGTCAGGTTAATGACCAACAAGAAGAATCCGGTTGGTGCAAGAAGCGGGAAAGTAATCGTCCAGAAACGTTTGCTGTCACTGACACAATCCAATGTCGCCGCTTCTTTCACGGCATAAGAAATGGATTGGAGACCCGCGAGGAAATAGACAAAATTGACCGCTACCTGTTTCCAGACTGATACCAGAATCAAAGCAATGGTGGCGTCAAGCGGATCAGTTTGAACACTGAATTTCCAACCAATGTGTTCTAAGAAATCTGTAAGTACACCGATGTGCGGGTTAAATAGGAAGCCACCAATAATCCCAGCAATAGCCGGAGCCACTGCATAGACCCAAGTGAGTGTGACTTTGTATGCGCTCTGACCGTGAATCACATTATCGGCTTTGACCGCCAGTAAAAGCGCAATGGCTAACGAGAGAAATGAGACAAGAATAGAAAAAATGAGCGTGAATCCAAGAGACTCTAAATATTCGGTAGACTGAAAAAGAATCTGGTAATTTTCAAACCAGACAAACGTTGAAGACATACCCCAAGGGTCTTCAAGCATGAATGAGAGATAAACGGCTTTTGCTGCTGGATAGACGAAGAAAATGGCAATAATGGCGATTTGCGGAGCAAGCAAAAAGTAGGGCATGGGAGAGTGAAAGAATTGTTGTCGACGTTCCACAAGCTTTGTCCAATAGGTGTAAAGAAAATGCCCACTGAACCTAATATACAGTGGGCATGGGAAGAGTTATTTCACTGTACGAGCAAAACGATCCAGTAGCTTATCGCTTTCGTCTTCTACTTTGTCCAGACTTGCCTGAACCGTTGAACGACCCGCGAAAATGTTGTCAAACTCACGGTGCATAACTTCACGGATTTGTGGATAGAAACCTAAACGGTAGCCTTTGTTCCATTCTCCCGAAGCCAAGCTAAGTTGTTTAACACCAACTTCAGCATCAGGTTGTTCGTTATAGTAGCCAGATTGCTTGGTAAGTTCGTAAGCTGCATTAGTCACCGGCACATAGCCAGTTGTTTTGTGCCAGTACATTTGGACTTCAGGTTTGGTTAGGTAAGCAAAGAAGTTAGCGACTCCTTTATCTTCATCTTTACTGTGACCACTTAACGCGAATAACGCTGCGCCGCCAATGAAAGTATGAACGCCTTTGTTATTCAGTTTTTCCCAGTAAGGTAGATACGTCGTACCCAATTCAAATTTCACGCGGTTACGTAAACCACCGAATGAACCAGATGAACCCATCCACATAGCCACTTCTTGGCGTTCGAACGGTGTTTGGTTTGCGTCCCAGTCACTGCCGTAATATTTGAAATAACCTTTATCTGACCATTCTTTCAGTTTGTTGAAATGCATCACCATGTCTTTAGTGTTAAACATGATTTTCGAAGAGAGTGCTTGGTAGCCATTTTCTTTATCAGATAGCGGTAGGTTATGGCGAGACTTAAAGTTTTCGAACATGATCCAAGGGGTATGTGATTCTGAGAATGCTACATAGCCTTTTGCTTTTAGTTTTTCAGCAAGCGCTTCAAGTTGTTCGTAAGTTTGCGGAGCTTCTGCACCGACTTTCGCTAGGATATCTTTGTTGTAGTAAAGAACTGGGGTAGAGCTGTTAAATGGCATACCAACCATCTTACCGTTGTTATCTGCGTAAAAGTTACGCACACCGGCAAGATAGTCTTGCGCAGAGAACGGGTAACCTGCATCAACCATAATGTCCTGAACTGGTTTTGCTACGCCCGGTGCATTCATGATTGTCGCAGCGCCGGCATCAAACACTTGAAGAATGTTTGGTGATTTGCCAGCGCGGTATGAAGCGATACCTGCAGTCAGTGTTTCTGTGTACGAACCTTTAAATACAGGCGTGATTTTGTATTCAGTTTGTGAGGCGTTAAAGTCTGAAGCGATTTTGTTTACCGTCTCGCCCAGTTGTCCACCCATTGCGTGCCACCACGTAATTTCAGTTGCTGCAAAAGAAGTTCCTGAAACAGTTGCTGTAAGCAACCCTGCTACCCATAGCTTATTCATTGACTTTATTCCTTGTTAAGTTTCGAACGATACTGTTTGTGTTTCGTTTGATGCTATGGTGGCGAAGAAATGTTTCACATCGGTGGACGAAAAATGTCACTGAGGTTAAAGATTTATGGATCAAGTGACTTAAATCACATTAAACAATGGCAGTTTTATTGCACCAATTTGGTTTGCTGTGAATGTTTAATGAACTATAAAGGATCGATATTGCAGTAAATAACGCCATAAAGAACCTAATTTGCAAAATATAATTGGAATGAATGTTGCTAATACTAGTAAAATCTACAATCCTGATTTTGATCTTGTTAAGTTGTTCAAGGAACGAATATGAAAATTGGTGTTATTGGTGCTGGCGCAGTTGGAGTAGGTATCTGTAACTACTTATTAACTCTAGGTAGTGTGAGTGAGCTGACTATACTTGACCGCGATGTGAAACGTGCGGAAGGGGAAGCATACGATTTTAGACATACAGCGGCGCTGACTTTCTCGAAGAACACGCGTATTACGCCAACCGACGATTATATGGAATTGATTGGTGCTGATATTGTCGTGATCACTGCCGGTGCTCAAATTCAGCAAGGGCAAACACGTATGGATATAGCGGAAATCAACGCAAAGATTGGCGTTGATATCGCAAAGAAGATCGAGCGTGTCGCGCCTAAAGCGATTTTGATTGTAGTCACCAATCCATGTGACATTGTCACTCATAGCATCGTTGCGAATACGGGCTACAGCCCACAGCGTGTTATTTCCTCTGGTTGTGTGATTGATACTGCTCGCCTGATGGCGATTGTCGCGCAGCGGGTTAACTTAGACCCCAAAAACGTATTTGGCTATGTATTAGGTGAACACGGTAGTGAATGTTTCACACCTAAGAGCTTGATCAGTATTGCTGGTCAGCCTGCAGACTACTACTGTGATTCCAATAATATCCCGCGAATCGATGCAGATGAGCTTCTGGAATCGGTTAAGCAAGCAGGTTTCGAAATCTTTAAACGCAAGAACAATACAGTTCATGGTATTGCTGCCAGCGTTTTCCGTATTATCCAAGCGATCATGATCAACGAACATTCAGTGCTTCCAGTGGGTACTTTATTGCGCGGTGAATACGGCTATAAGGATGTTGTTCTTAGTCTGCCTGCTGTTATAGGTAAGAATGGGGTAGAGAAGATACTTATTCACCCATTTACTGACGAAGAGAAACAGCGTCTGGACGAGATCACAACCAATCTTCGTAACCAGATGGTCAATGTCGCTAAGTTGACCGGTTTAAGTTATTAAAATAGACAGTTATTAAAATAGACAGTTGCTAAATACACCGTGACTAAAGAAACCAAATAGAAAAGGTGGCAGATGCCACCTTTCTTTTATCCAAACTTTTATGTATCCGAAGCTTAAAGTTACGGTTGCTTCTTCAATAGGTTTTTCATTCGCTAAAATGCGTCACATCATTGTTGCTAGTTAGAAAAATCGCTAATATATGAAAATCTAGTTGATAATGAGAGTTTTTATCAATAACATTCCTGCACAACTACGCGCTATTTGATTACCATGATGAATCTTTTAAAACCCAGTTTTATCCTTATTTCCGCAGCAATGGCTTTACCCATTCATGCCAATACGCTTGACGATGCGAAAGCGATTCAAAATAAAACCAACGCGGCTTCCGCTGCCAGTCAGCAAAAAATCGACAAGAGTTCGAATGCTGCAATTGAGCTTCAAGCTGAAATCGAACAGTTAAGCGAGCAAGTAAAGAACTTAGAAGTTTATCGAAACCACTTACAGGCATTGGTTGATAACCAGCAACAAGAAATGGTGAGCTTGGATAAACAAATTGAAGAGATCAAAGATACTCGTCAGGGCATTGTTCCTCTTATGTATCAGATGATTGATGGTCTGCAAACCACACTTGAGCAAGACAAGCCAATTCGTTTACAAGCGCGTACCGAACGTCTTGAGCAGCTAAAGTCTCTTATGCCGAGAGCCGATGTCAGCGATGCAGAGAAATTCAGAAGAATTCTCGAAGCCTACCAAATTGAAATGGACTACGGACGTAAGCTAGGTTCATACCAAGGTCAAGTTGCGTTGAGTGACAACGATTCTGTTGATGCGGATATCTTATATTTGGGGCGTGTAGCGTTAATTGCTCGAAATCCAAATGCCACACAATACTGGACTTGGAATCAAGCACAGAAACAATGGCAAGGTTTAGATAGCAGTTATAAAACTAACCTTGATACTGCGTATAGTTTAGCATCTAAACAGATTGCACCAACGCTTGTTACTCTCCCTGTATCGCTTGTTAATGCGGAGGCAAATTAACATGAAGAACAAATTTGCTCCGTTATTATATGCAGCTTTAGTTATTGGCGTTAACGCTCCTGTTGTTGCAGCGAACGATATTGTCAGCCAAGCAAAAACGGAAAACACGGCACAACGCAGTCACGATGCAAAGCGTGAAGCGGAATTTAAGCTCACTGAACAGCAACTCAAAGACAAAAAAGCGCAACTCTTGGCACAGCGTAATAGTCTTCAAAGCCAAGCTGACAAGCTTTCTGCTGAGTTTTCTAAAAATGAGGATTCACTTGCTCGCTTGGAAGAGAAACTGCGCTTAGAAACGGGAAGCCTGGGTGAGATTTTTGGCGTTGTTCGTCAAAACGCTAAAGAGATCCAAGGTGATCTTTCACAATCAGTTACAGGTGTTGATCGCCAAACTAACGCAAATGTGATTGAAGAGATTGTTGCTGCGAAGTCTTTACCATCAATGAAACAGCTCACTGGTTTATGGCAAGCAATGCAAGAACAAGTCATAGCAAGCAGTGAAGTATCAACAACAAACGTCACACTAATTGATGGAGAAGGACGTAAGCAAACCGTTCCAGCTACACGTATTGGTGCATTTGGATTGGTTTCAGAGCAAGGTTACTTACAGTGGAACAACGGTCGTAAAGATGCGGTTGCTTATCAGGTTCAACCAGAAAATGCTCCAACCTTAAACTCATTGAATACACTGGAAAACGGGAACGTTGCTTCGGTGGTATTAGATCCTTCTCATGGGATTTTGCTTGAGCAACTAGCACTTACACCAACATTAGGTCAGCGTCTTGAAGCTGGCGGTGTAGTTGGGAAAATCATTCTAGGGCTATTAGTAATTGGTTTGATTATCGCTTTGTATCGTGGTGCCTCTTTGGCTATCGCTCGACAAAAGATAGCTGCCCAGCTTAAGAATCCACAGCAACCTGGTAATAACCCGCTTGGTCGTGTGTTATCGGTACACGATAAAGAAAAGCATCGTACTGTAGAAGCTTTAGAGCTGCGTTTATTGGAAGCAGTTGTTGACGAGCAAACGGGCTTAGAGAAAGGTCTGTCAATGCTGAAACTGTTAGCAGCACTAGCACCGATGCTTGGATTACTCGGAACTGTGACGGGTATGATTGAGACTTTCCAAGTCATTACTCAGTTTGGTAATGGTGATCCTAAAGTGATGGCTGGTGGTATTTCTATGGCACTAGTAACCACCGTACTTGGTTTAGTTGCTGCGATGCCACTACTGTTAGCGCACAATATCTTGAGCTCACAGGCAGAGAACATTCGAAATATCTTAGAGAAGCAGGGCATCGGTTTAGTTGCAGAGCAAGCTGAACGGGAAAGCAGTGAAGCGGTTTCTGCCAAAATGGTCAATGCGGCGTAAGGGTTGAACATGCAAGCTAACTGGTTTACGTCATTCAATAATCTGTTTTTACCACTGACCGAATTTATGGATCAGGGGGGTGCAGTATTGTGGTGGCTTGCTGCGGTTGTAGCAGTGTGTTGGCTGTTGGTCGTTGAACGTATTATCTATCTGGTGTTTACCTTTCCTAAGCAGCGTAAACACTGGATAGATCTTTGGCACCAACGCACGGAACACAACTCTTGGCATGCTCACGCCATCAAACAAGGTTGGATAGGGCAAGCTCATATTGCTTTAACTCAGAACCTCAACGTTATCAAAGTGATGGTTGCAATTTGCCCGATGTTGGGTTTGCTAGGCACAGTTACTGGGATGATCTCGGTTTTTGATGTGATGGCAACGCAAGGCAGCAGCGATCCGAAATTGATGGCTTCAGGTATTTCATTGGCAACACTGCCCACTATGGCTGGAATGGTTGCGGCTTTGGCAGGCATGTTTGTTCATGCGCGTCTAGTGAAAACGTGTCGTCTATTTGAAATGAAATTAGAAAAATCTTTAAGGAGTCAGCTATGAGACTCGGTCGACGTCAATCTCAGCAAGAAGAGGCACAAATAGATCTAACTTCTATGCTGGATATCGTATTTATCATGTTGATTTTTTTCATCGTGACCAGCTCTTTTGTACGTGAATCGGGTGTGGAAGTTAATCGGCCTACAGCTTCAAACGTTGTCAGTCAAAAAGATGCTGGAATCTTCGTAGCAATTACATCTGCAAATGACATCTACATTGATAAACGCCAAGTCGATGTGGAGCGCGTACAAGCCACACTTGAGCATTTGCTATTGGAACAGCCTGAAGCATCTTTAGTGATTCAAGCTGACGAGCACGCATACAATGGAACGGTTGTTCAGGTGATGGATGCCGCTAAAGGCGCTGGTGTGAAGAGTATTGCGCTCGCTGCGGAGAAGCGTTAATGCTGCGTTTACTGTTTGCAACACCGATTGCTGCTCTTATCTCTTTAAGCCTGTTCGCCTTTATGGCTTGGATGGTTGATAACGGTAATCAACGTGCACCTAAAGCTAGCCAACCGCTTAGTTTTAACATGGTGATGTTAGAGCAGGAAAATCAGGTGCAGCGCAGACAACGAAGTGTTCCGGAGCAGCCAGAATTGCCAGAACCGCCTCCACAATCTCCTGTTTCGCAGAAACAGACTTCGGTGGCCAACACGCAACAGCTTTCTAGCGTTCCATCATTAGGTTTAGATACCGCAATTAGCGGTATTTCGATCAATGCTCCAACCTTTGGTGATTTTGGAGCTAACCAACAAGCTATGCCATTACATCGTGTAGAGCCAACATACCCAGCACGTGCTTTGCAAAGGGGGATTGAAGGCTATGTGGTCATGAGTTTCACCATCGATGAAACTGGGCAACCTACGGATATTCAAGTGGTAGAAGCAGAGCCGAAGAGAGTGTTTGAACGTGATGCAATACGGGCGTTGAGAAACTGGAAATACCAACCTAAGTTACTGGATGGTAAAGCGGTGACCCAACCGGGACAATCTGTGAAATTGGAGTTCAAGTTAGCCAAATGATGAAACGAATAATCGTCAGTCTATTGTTGCTGGTATCCACTTCGAGTGTAACAAACCGTATGGCTGTTGCTGCCGAACTAAGCCAATATGCTGCAAATAAAGCAATGAAAGCTAACCAGCTAGCGCAGGAAGACAAATTGTCTCAAGCGATCGAGACGCTAAAAACCGCTGATGTTTCTCGTGGCTATGATAAAGCGTACTTCTCTCGAATGTTGGGCGTTTTCTACTGGCAGAATGAGCAAATTAAACCGGCCATTAATGCGCTAGAACAAGCGGTAGCTAGCGGTGAATTAAAAGATGACCAGGGTTGGCTAACAGAACGTATGTTGGCTGATTTATTGTTAATGAATCAACAATTTAAGCAAGCTCTGCCTCATTACTATCAGCTGAGCAAAAATATCCCACAGACGCAAAATGCAAGCGAACTATGGTTGCGCATTAGTCAAGTACACTACCAAATTGAACAATGGCAAAAAACGCTGAACGCAATTGCGGAGTATGACAAATATAAACAGCCTGACGCAGTTACTCCATTGTCAGTAAAGTTAGGTGCGCAGCTTCAACTAGAACGCTGGGAAGAGGCCATCCCAACGCTCAAGAAGTTAATCAATCTAGAACCGGAGCGTAGCAACTGGTGGTTACAATTGGTGAATCTGGAATTGAGAACCGGCAAGAAAAAAGATGCATTGAGTAGTTTGGGTTTAGCTCAATTGCAAAAAATCGAATTGAGTGATGCAGATTTACGTTTATTGGCTCAGCTCTATGCCCATAACGGCATCCCTGAGCGAGCTGGTCTTGTATTAGAGCAATTGAAAGATGCCCAAACAAATGTTGATTTGATTACAGAACGCGCTTTCTATTGGCAGCGTGCAAAAGAATGGGATAAAGCCATTGACACTTGGGCATTAGCTGCGAAATTTGACGGTAAGTACCACTGGAACATCGCTCAGATCTTAATGCAGCAAGCTCGTTACGATGATGCACTATCTGAATTGGATAACGTAAAAGAGAAAGGTAAACAAGCTCAAGTTGCCTTAGCCCGTACTAAAGCGTTATACAAACTCAACCAACTTGAACCAGCACTGATTGAAGCTAAGAAAGCTAACAATATTGAACCTTCGGATGAAGCAAAGAGCTGGATAAAGTATTTAACTCAGCTGCGAAAAGCAAAAGACAACCAAACATCGTAAATGAGGGCCTATTTTATAGGCCCTTTGTTATGCTAATGATAATAGTTTGCAGTATGTAATGATAATTTATATCATTACTATTATTTTAACGGCACGGCTATCTTCAATGGGTTTATCCACAGTACATTTCGAAAAACTATTCGTTCATGCTCGAAACATCACACCCTATTTAGATGGCAACCTTGTTGAACATGAAAGTAGCTGTTTAAACCATGACTTGAGCACAAAGTCGATCGAATTTCTTTACACACAAATTGCAAATCGACATCCCGAAGCGGGTCAAGCTTATTGGTTGACTCGCACATGGGATTTGCTGTGTTGGCAACCCGTATTTGTCTCATTCATTGCAATTTATACACAAAAAGCCTTGCCAGATGTGGCGACGATTTTGCAGAAACAACAACACTGTTTTATTTCTGGTTTTAGTTTTATGGATCACGAATGGACGCATGCAAGTCGATCAGCCTTGATAAAAACAGCGGGTGAACTACTCTCTCAACTATTTGAAAACTATAGAGAGGCAATTAACCAGTGGGGCAGAATTCGTCCTGGGTTTACGAATCATCTACTCGCTGATCAGCTATTGAGTTGCTTAGTCCGCTTACAAGAACTCAGACCAAGTTATTCCAACGGCGCTATTTTGCAACAAGCCAAACTTTGGTTGGATGCTTTTAATCTTCCTCATAAACACATCAGTAGCTTAATAGTCGATGTAGCCACCGACCGCTTAAAAGTGGTCAGAACCAGTTGTTGCCTTGTATACAAATGTGAAGGGCGACCATTATGCGCAAATTGTCCACGTTTAGAGAGCAACAAGGCGAATGCTGCAATCGCAGTACAACAGGTCGCAGCTTAATCGGCGATATCTATCTGATTGATAAGTTAAACCCATTTGCGAGGTTAACCAGTAAGAATTATCTTTAAATGGTTAAAACGATAATAAGGGTTTAAAAATGGCAGGACAAAAGGCGTTAGTAGTAGAAGGTGGGGCAATGCGCGGCATTTTTGCCAGTGGCGTTCTTGATTCATTTATGGAATTAAACCACCGTCCATACGATTTCGTTATGGGAGTCTCTGCTGGTGCTTCAAATCTTGTCGGCTATTTGTCTAATCAACCTCTACGCAGTTATCAAGTGATAACTCAACTTGCTACTAGCAGTCGTTTTTATAACCCTGGCCGTTTCCTAAGAGGCGGTGACTTAGTTGATGTTCGATGGCTAATTGATGAAGCAAATGAGCGTTACCCGATCAACGAAGAAGCGCTGTTCTCGTCAATTCCTTTTTATGCAGCTGCCACTAACATCGAGACGGGCAAGCCTGATTACTATCAAATTACTCCGGATAATTTTGTAACAGCGATAGAAGCCACCTCTGCGTTGCCTATTGTCTACAAGAAAACCCCTTGTTTCGATGGGCAGTGCTATACCGATGGTGGCGTGTCTGACTCTATTCCAGTGAAAGAAGCTTATCGTCGTGGTGCACGTGATATCACTGTTGTTCTTTCTCATCCAGAAAGTTATGAGATGCCCAAGGTTAAAAGTGAATGGATGATGAAAAAACTGTTTGCTCGCTATCCAGAAGTTGCTAAATCGGTTACCGCAAGGGCTGAGAAATACAATGGTTCGCTGGAGTTCATTCGTAACCCGCCTAAAGATGCGAACATTCGAGTTATCGCTCCACCTGAACATTTTGCAGTTAAACGTCTAACCATGAATAAAGGGGCATTAGATCATGGATACAGCATGGGTTTAATTGCTGGTCGTATGCACGTACACAGTTTGAAATAATAGGAGCACATTATGAGCTTTATTGAAAAAATGATCGTTTTTGTATGTGAAATTGACACTTACCAAAGTGTGCTTGCTGGGCTAGAAAATACCTACCTAGAAACTGAAAACGAATAAGTCACGTATTAAAAAGGCCAGCATATGCTGACCTTTTGTTTTTAAAGAGTTATAGATTACTTTGAAGCGAAATCTAATTGGACTTGTTGATCCTGCTTTTGAATCCAGAGTAGTCTCAGGCTTAGCATAATTGCCGCTGAACTTAGTCCGACAATGAATCCAATCCAAAATCCTTTCGCACCCATAGGTTCTACGATTAAATCGGTCATTGCTAAGGTATATCCCGTAGGTAATCCCAAGATCCAGTAAGCAATAAAAGTACGAACAAAAATTGCGTTCATATCTTTATATCCGCGTAACGAACCAGCCGCGATAACTTGTATTGCGTCAGTACATTGATAGATACCAGCAAAAATAAGCAGCTGCATAGATAGGGCAATAACCTCTCTATTATCCGTGTAAAGATGCGCTACCTGTTCACGGAAGACCACAGTGAAAGCCGCAGTAACTATAGCGGTAGCAACGCCAAAAAACAGCCCAACATGGGATGCAACCGCTGCGCCTTGAACGTTTTCTTCACCGAGCGAGTGTCCCACACGGATAGAAACGGCTGCACCGATGCTCATCGGTAACATGAAAATTAATGATGAAAAGTTAATAGAAACCTGATGTGCAGCTACGACCAAAGAGCCCAAAGGAGCTAAAGCGACTGCTACCACAGCGAATAAAGTGACTTCGAAAAACAAAGCCGCGGCTACAGGTAAACCCAGCTTGAATAAACGCCATTGAGGTTTGAAATGCGGTTTATGAAAGTGAGCGAACAGTTTCACGTGAGCAAGTCGATTTGAAGTTGCCACGTAGAACAGCAACATCAGAAACATCAGCCAGTACACGATCAAGGTTGCTACACCACAACCAACGCCACCTAAGGCAGGAGCGCCTAGCTTACCGTAAACGAAGATCCAGTTTAGAGGTATGTTAATCAATAGACCAAAGAAGCCAATGACCATGGCTGGTTTGGTTAATGACATACCTTCTGCAAAGCTACGCAATACTTGGAATAGCAAAAAAGCAGGTACAGCGAAGATCATTGCACTGATGTAACCAATGGTTTTTTCAGCCATTAATGGTTCAACTTCCATCAGCTTTAAAATAGTACTGGCTTGCAGTAATACTAAGATTGTTGGAATAGAAACAATTAAAGCTAAAAATCCCCCCTGATGAATTTCAGACGCAATTTTATGCTGTCTGCCTGAACCATTGAGCTGGGCAACTATTGGTACCAGTGCCATTAAAAGGCCAATACCAAACAGAATGGTAGGCATCCAAATGCTGGAAGCGACAGAGACAGCAGCTAAGTCGATTGCACTTACACCACCAGCCATAACGGTATCTACGAAACTCATACCGGTTTGAGCGATGGAAGCAATAAGAACTGGCGTTGATAACTTTACTAATTTTTTTATTTCATTTTTATAATGTTGCACAAACTTCTCCGAAGGGAATATTTACTGCTTAATTAATCGGTGGGTCGTACTGGTGGGAATGATAAAGAAATGTCACACTGATCACCACGAAAAACTATCGGAAATACAAAATGTTTACTGGGATTGTTCAAGGCATGGCGAAAGTCGTTGCTATTGATAAAAAAGACAAGTTTCAAACCCATGTTATTGAGCTAGAACCCTTATTAATTAAAGGGATAACAATTGGTGCTTCGATAGCTCACAACGGCTGCTGTTTGACGGTAACTCACGTTGATGACAACCGTGTTTCGTTTGATTTAATGCAAGAAACTCTCAAACTGACTAACCTAGGTGAACTTGAAGTGGGTTCTATGGTGAATGTCGAGAGAGCAGCTAAATTCGGTGATGAAATTGGTGGTCATACCATGTCGGGCCATATTATGGACACCGCGACGATTACAGAAGTGATTGATACGCCAAACAACAAAACAATTTGGTTTGAGTTAGCGCCAAAGTATATGAAGTACGTTTTGCCGAAGGGATTTATTGGATTAGACGGTTGTTCCCTGACAATTGGTGATGTCAGTGAAAATAGTTTCAATGTTCATCTGATTCTAGAAACATTGCAAAGAACACTCTTTGGTCAACGAGCTGTCGGTGACAAAGTAAACGTTGAGCTTGATCCGCAAACTCAAGCAATTGTGGATACCGTTGAACGAGTGCTTGCTGCTAAACAATAAGTCCAGCGTTAACTAGAGCGCAGCAGCGAACAAAAATATCAAGGTCTAGAAAATTTGCTCGTCATCAGCATCGATTTGTAGCTCAACGATATCTAGTTGCTCATTGATCATCAAATTCATATGAATTGAATTACAGCAAGCAGGGCAGTCATCATAAAACTCTTGGCTGCCATTTGAAGAGTCTAGTGTTACCGGAACATGATGCCCACAGTGGGGGCAAATAATTGATTGTTGGATAAAGTTTTTCATCTTGATTCTCGCTCTGTCTTTTATTGTTCTCAATTTAATAGTAAGACGAGAAGTTGATTCTGAACGAGAAATAAGTGTAAATTTTGACCATTGAACATAGAAAAAAGAGCTAAAGTTGATTAGCTCTTTTTTTGTTTATTATTAATAACATAGAGTGGTAATGAATAAGTTTAGAACGACAGAATTTTCTTGATTAGATACTCGGCCTCATCTAAATAGTGACCGCCGAAATGATTGTAGTGATTCAGTATATGGTAAAGGTTGTAGATGTCTTTTCTTTCTACGTAGCCAATATCTAATGGTAAAACTTCTTCATATGCTTGATAGAACTCGGGTTGGAAACCACTAAACAACTCACTCATAGCAACATCACATTCTCGGTCACCCCAATAAGTGGCTGGGTTGTAACAGATGGGACCGAGTGGCGAATTGGCTACATTTTCGTTCCAAAGATTACCATGTAATAAAGCTGGACGCGGAGTGTGGTTGGCTAATCTTTGTTTTATGACTTCAACGAATTCGTCAATATTGACGAGATGCACACCTTTTTCATGCATTAATTGTAGTTGCCAACCAATTCTTTGCTCTGCAAAAAATTGACACCATTTCTTTGCCCAGTTGTTCGGCTGAACGACACAACCTAGGTAATTATCAATATCAAACCCATATTCTTTTTGATCGCCCCATTGATGTAATTTGGCGAGTTGTTGACCCAACTTAAAACTGTTTGTTGAATCATCAAGAGGCTTAGTCACCAAATAATTTAAGATAATGAACGAGTGATCCTTAGTGCTTCCTGTAAGGACATGTTCAGGGACATGGATACTATTACTTTCACGTAGAATTCGTAAATTTTCGGTTTCAGCTTCAAAAACGGGTAAAAAATTACGGTCATTTAACTTTACAAAATACCGCTCTTTACCGTCGGTAATCATATAGCTTTCACTAACGTCTCCGCCTTGCAGTTTGGTTTTTTCTACAAGGTCGAATTGAAACATTAAAGTATCTGAGAGTTGCTGGGTGATAGCTTGCCACATAGTATGAACTCCATGACCGTCCTCTAATCCGTTTTAGTTTAGAACATCAAATGTGACTTTACTGAACCGTAAAGCAAATAATTTCATTAACTTAGTTTTGTTATGCACTTAATCCGCATATTTGTGAACTTACTCATAAAACGATTCATCAACGTTGTTGCCTTTTGAATGAATAGAAAGTCAAAATGAGTGTAACAAAAGACTTCGTCGTTAACATAGCAAGCAAGTAAAGTTTATGGCTTTCTTGTACTAAGTTAGATTTTTATCAATGAATCGTTTGAAATTTCATCAAGCAAACATATCTAATGTGTGAAATTTTCTTCACATAGCTTAGTATTATTGAAGGCACAGTGAGTTACTGGTGATAAAGCAGTAAAGCGGAGAATTAAAGTGGTTGTAGAAACCGATGGTTATTTAGCGCTAATAGAACATCTTGCATTCAATATGGATGTATTCACCCGTGGCGGTGACACCGGTAAAGAAAGTGTCGAAGATGTCGTTACTGACATGGTAGCGAGTAATATCATGGCAGTTTTCGAACAGAACCCTGAACTTCATTCGAGCGTACGCTTTCAACTTCTGAAAGAAGCTGATTCTGTAGTAGAAGATTTAGGTGAGGTGTTAGCTGGAGTATGGGCGAAACCAGCGACGAATGATCAAATCATTTTCCTAGATGAATACATTGCGTTGGTGAAGAATCTATTTGATACAGCGGTAGCTATTTACGATTAATCTATTTCGTTAGACTGTCGACTCTTCTAAATTGCCAAAATTTAGCAGCCCAGTAGGGGTTATCAAGACGAGAAATGATGACCCCTTGAGATGTAGAAGCATGCATAAACCTCAAGTTACCCAGATACACGCCGACATGATTCGTCGTTTTTGACGTTTTAAAGAAAACTAAATCACCGTATTTAGCAGCATCGTACTTAATATTTTCACCTATCTGGCTTTGCGACCTTGTCGTTCTTGGCAAAGGAAGTTGCCATGCATCACGGTAAGCAATCTGAACGAACGCAGAACAATCAATCCCATTCTTATTACTTCCACCTAAACGGTAAGGAACACCTTGCCACTGGTTATAGACATTAAAAAAAGATTCTTCGCGGACAATTATGCTTTCAACATCGATACTTGAATTTAACGATTTATCTTCTTTTGTATCGAGGTTTTTTGAACTTTGATTTTGAGCGCATCCAGTTACCAAGGAAAATACAATAACCATTAGTAATGAGTGATAGGTTATTGGTTTCTGAAATAAATGTGTCATAAAAATTTCCTAAAATACCGGATGTTGTATTTAAACTGGTATTGGACTGCCTTTGAAATGAATAATTCTGCCAAGCCCCGAATAACGTTCTCACTTATTCAAACACTTTCTATTATTTTTGTCACCATAACCATACTTGTCACTGTACTTTCTGTCACTAGTGTTCGTGGCATTGACAAAATAGGATCTCAATTTAGTCAATTATCAGAACGAGCACTTCCACTATCGACCAATAATGCTGCCCTAACGCAAAACATACTCGAACAAGTTAAATATATCGGTTATGGGACAAGAGCTAAATCGGTTGAACAATTAGATAGTATTCGTGTTGATTTATTAAAGTTGGATCAAAACGTCAATGTTCGGCTGAAAGAGATGAAAGGAATCACTCAAGAATTCGGTTCTCTAATAGATCCGATGCTACAAGAGGAACTAATTCAGAATATCGCAAAGTTTTCTCAATATTCAGCAGCGATTATCCAGTCACAGCAAACTCAGCTACAACAAACGGCAAAAATTACTGAACAGGCTGCTGGCTTCAGATATGGTCTTAGTTCGATTGGTCCAGAAATGAACCGTATCGCCTCATTTCTAGCTATCGAAAATCCGGAATCAATGGATGCGGCAAACCGATTTGTTGCCGCTTCAGGTGTAATGGAAAGTACATTTCTTCTATTTATGGTTCAAGAAGAGAAGGAACTGGCACAAAAAGAGTACAAAGAGCTAAAAACACGTATTTCAGGACTTGAACTCGCGTTCGATGATTTCAAGGAGTGGCATCCTGACGTGAATGAATTTTCCAGCCTCACTGCTCCTTATCAGATGGTTTTGGAAGGCTTTAAGTCAGGTGGAATACTCGACCAAATAATGATTCGTCTAGAAACAGCGCAAAGCCAAAATTCGGATTTTTCCCAAGCAGCTTTAATGGCCGATAACATTGCAGATCAGCTAGCAGCGCTATCTCATATCACAACCGATATTATTCAATCTAAAGAACAGGAAGTTCAAAGTACCATTAACGAAATTACATTAGCTTTGTTAGTTGGGGGAGCTGTACTTGTCTTTCTTGTCGTTGTTTCATGGCTTGGGCTTAGAGTTTGGGTAAACAAAGGTATGAAGAATATAACTACTAGCCTTACCTATATGACTGAGCATGATTTTAGTCATCTGGCTAAGTTAACGGGGCCAATGGAATTCCATGATATTGCAGTAAAACTTAACCTAGTCATTGCATCAACTAATGAATCTCTAACGATGGTAACGTCTAACTGTGAAACGCTTTATCAGACTGCTCAATTGAGTCACGATGCTGCTGAGAATTCTAATCAGGGGTTAACAATCCAAAATGAAGCCCTGTTAAGCATGGTTACAACTATCAACCAATTGGAGGCATCAATCCGTGAAATTGCTGGAGTCACCAATGATTCATACACCGACTCTGTGACAGCTTCTGAGCACTCATCGCAAGGGGTAAAAGCAGTAGAAGAGAACCGCTATCGATTAGAAGCACTAGAAGTGTCATTGAATATCAATGAGTCCGCTATGAGTGAACTTGACAGCAGTGTTTCGCGAATCAGTGAACTGGTTGACTTAATTAATGGTATTGCAGAAAGCACTAACTTATTAGCGTTAAACGCAGCGATTGAGGCGGCACGTGCAGGTGAACATGGTCGAGGCTTTGCTGTTGTTGCTGACGAAGTTCGTAAGCTCGCTAAAGATACCACTCAGCAAACGGGTAGTATCCGAGATATGATGAGCCAACTACAAGCTTCTGCTGCGAAGTCTCGTCAAGCAGTATTAGAGTCCAGAAACGAGATGGTCTCTGCGCTTCAATCTAGTGACGAAGTAAAACTGACGTTTGCTGATATTGAAAGTGCGGTTACACATATTCGAGCGAGAGTAGAGCAAATTTCTGTTGCGACGGAAGAGCAAGAACGAGCGACAGCCGATGTGAGCCGCTCGATTGTACAAATTTCTGACCAAGCTACACAAACGAAGCTTCAGCTTGAGTCGATGGTTGATAGCTCACAGCAAGTGGCAAACATCGCAGGTCAACAAAAAGCGATGCTTGCCAAATATGCTCTAAGTTAATTATTGATTATTTTTCTCTGAATGGTTGGGTAAGCATTTTATCCAACCATTGTTCTCTTGAACGTTTAAACATCGGTAAACCAATCCTCATTTCATCATGACCTAAATAAGGTTGAGCGATGTAAGTACCGAATATTCGATCCCATATCGATAAGAAAAATCCAAAATTAGAATGAGTTTCTCGTTCTATAACCGAGTGATGAACTCTGTGCATATCAGGCGTCACAATGAGTTTTCGCATCAACCTATCCAGTTTCAACGGTAATCTTGCATTGCTATGATTAAACATAGCACTCGCATTAAGTACAATTTCAAAAGTAACTACGGCCCAAACAGGCGCGCCAATCAGTGTTACCGCGCCAATTTTAATCCACATAGAAATCAGAATTTCAATTGGATGGAATCGTGCGCCAGTGGTCACATCGATATCTTGATCTGCATGGTGCATACGATGGAGTCGCCATAAGAATGGCACACTGTGGAACATAATGTGCTGCCAATAAATGATGCCATCGAGCAAAACTACAGAAATAACCAGAGACCATGTAGGAGATACATTCAGCCAGTGCATAAGGCCGAAAGAATGGGCTTCTGCCCAGCTTGCTGCAGAGAGGGCGACAATCGGCATAAGGAGTGTAATTAGTACGCTGTTTAGACCAACTAAGCCGAGATTATTAATCCAACGTACAGACTTGCTCTGAGAAAGGTGTTTACGTGGAGCATTCGACTCCCAAAATGCGCAAATCAATAGCACCAAAACAAAGAATGCTAACCTAATGGTTTCTGGTTGGTAGGACATAACCACCTCCGTGTAATACCTATTTACCGTGTCATAACCATGTATTTCTTGAACATCATTTACTGTTTCACAAAGTGATGTAATCCAATCACTAATCAGAGTTTCAAACTTAAATTGCGCTGGAGAACTCAACTAACAGCGGTTAAACTCTGCGCCACTTTCAGTCAATAAAATTTTTCAGTACAAAAATTATCAGTACTAGAAAATTAACGTACTTCTACAGATATGAGAATCCATGCTTTCCATCGTTTGTACCAATATCGGCTCGAACGATCAACAAAACCTTTTTTAGCTCGCGGCTGCAAAATTCAACGTTGTGCATACTGTAATGTGGGGCTGACGCATTGTTTGTGTCAGCATCAGCCTGATATTGATACGCAAGTTGCGGTATTACTTATTGTTTCTCAACAAGAAGTTTTTAAGCCAAGCAATACTGGTCGACTGATTGCAGACATCGTAAAAGAAACGTACGTTTATCAATGGAATCGCACAGAGCCTGATTCTCAGATGTTGGATCTTTTACAAGATCCATCCTATTTCCCAGTTTTAGTTTTTCCTGCAGAAACAGAAGAAGAACATGCTCGAGTGATGCAAGAAGTGGAAAGTATAGCAACGGGTAAGAAACCACTGCTTATTTTCGTCGATGGAAGCTGGCGTGAAGCAAACCGAATTGTACGCCGATCTCCTTACTTATCACATTTGCCTTTAATCTCAATCGAGCCTCAAGTTCTTTCTCAATATGTGATGAGAAAATCAGACAACGAGCAGCATCTTGCTACCGCTGAAGTCGCTAGCCTTGTTCTGGATAAATTCGGGGAAAAATTGGGCGCTGAAACGTTACGCTTGTGGTTTGAAACCTTTAAAGAAAGCTATTTGCTTGGTAAGACTCGTATAAAACCCAAGGAAGAAAAAACGGCGCTTAAAGAATATTTGCAATTCACGCAAAGCCTAGATTGAGACTGAACACTCAATACTGCTTTACATTTGCGCAATCAAAATGTGTAGCCGGATAAATAAGTGTTTGGTCACGGATTGCATGGGGTGGGTTATGGATAATAAGCCAATATTTTTTAATCGCGAATTAATTACGCTGATATCAGTCAGATAGCTTCGGTCATTTGGGTGATTTGGTTATTTAACAGCTTTTGTTAATTAGCTAAAGGATGGCGCAATTGGTGCGTGAATCGCTTTAAATAATTTCCTTATTACTGGGATTGAGTAGGAGAGGTTTGCATGTATTACGGCTTTGATGTCGGCGGCACTAAGATTGAATTTGGTGCGTTCAATGAGAAACTTGAGCGTGTTGCTACTGAACGTGTACCGACACCAACAGAAGACTACCAGCAGCTTGTTGAAACAATTGCTGGGCTAGTTGCTAAGTATGATGCTGAATTTGGCGTAGAAGGTACGATAGGTTTAGGTTTGCCAGGTATGGAAGATGCTGACGACGCAACGGTATTGACAGTAAACGTACCGTCAGCAAAAGGCAAACCACTGCGTGCTGATCTCGAAGCTAAAATTGGTCGTAGCGTAAAAATTGAAAACGATGCGAACTGCTTTGCTCTTTCTGAAGCATGGGATGAAGAACTGAAAGATGAGCCATCAGTACTAGGTTTGATCCTAGGTACAGGTTTTGGCGGCGGTTTAATCTATAACGGTAAAGTGTTCTCAGGTCGTAACCACGTAGCGGGTGAGATCGGTCATATGCGTTTGCCAATTGATGCTTGGTTCCATTTAGGCGGCGATAAAGCGCCATTATTGGAATGTGGTTGTGGCAACAAAGGTTGTATGGATAACTATCTTTCAGGTCGTGGTTTTGAGTTAATTTACGCACACAACAACGGTGAAAAGAAGAAAGCTATCGACATCATCAATGCATACAATGAAGGTGAAGAGAAAGCAGTTAAGCACGTTGACCAGTTCATGGAACTATTGGCAATCTGTTTTGGTAACATTTTCACTGCGCATGATCCACATGTGGTTGTTCTTGGTGGCGGTCTATCGAACTTTGATTTGATTTATCAAGAAGTACCTAAACGTATCTCTAAACATCTTCTTTCAGTAGCAAAATGCCCGAAAATCATCAAAGCAAAACATGGTGATTCAGGTGGTGTTCGTGGTGCTGCATTCTTGAATATCAAATAACACTGAGTTTCAGTTGGTTAAATAGAAAAGGGCTTGAGTATTCAAGCCCTTTTTACTGTCATCCCTAACAACTTGTTCGCTGATGCTTATTGGCGGTAATGATGATTGTGAGAAGTTTTTAACTATTTAACTTGTGGCTTTGGTTTTTGTCCAACACCCAAATTCTCTTTAGGTTTAAGAGTAATGATGCCAAAGCCTAACTTTTTGAAATGGTTATCGCGATAGTTGCGAACAGCTTTGGTATCAGAAATTTGCTCTAGCTGCTGTTCCATTTTCAAATAATCAGTGATGTCTATACCCTCAGCTTCTGCTACAGCTTCATGAATGTTTCTGTGCTGTTGGTAAGAGAAAGTCAGCGTTTTCTCTTCATCTTTGTAGGTATAAATAATAGTGCGAGCCATAATTTCTCTCGTTAGCAGCATTTTTCAAACGCTAGATTCTGCCTTGAAGTGGAATAATTGTCACGCTTTCACCGGATTTAACTGTATCTACTGCTGGTGATATTTCGATTAAGCAGTTAGCTTCGCTCATCGAGCGTAATATTCCAGAGCCTTGTTTTCCCGTCGACTTAACTACTAACTGCCCAAACTGGTTAATGCTGTAGACACCGCGTGTAAACTCAGTCCGACCTTGGCGCGATCGAAGTTCTTCCGTCGCTATAGCATTAACTTTTAACGGTTGCCAATTCAACTCGCCCTGCATTTTACGCAATGCTGGTTCAACAAAATTAATGAATGAGACCATTACCGCCACTGGGTTTCCCGGTAAACCAAAGATAGGTTTATCGTTAATGCTGCCGAATGCGAGCGGGCGACCTGGTCGCATATTGATACGCCAAAACTCAATTGAGCCTAACGATTCGAGTGCTGACTTAATAAAATCAGCATCTCCAACCGAAACTCCACCAGAGGTGAGTACAACGTCCGCTGATTGTGATGCTTTATGTAATGCATCAATCATCGCTTGTTCGTTATCTTCTATGATACTAAGGTCAATGATTTCACATCCTAGCTGAGTTAAAAGCCCCATCAATGTGTATCTATTGGAGTCAAAGATTCGAGAATCATTGGCAGGGATACCCGGTTGTTGTACTTCATTACCCGTTGAGAAAATGGCAACTTTCAGTTTTCGAAATACGGGAGCAGCGTCCATACCTAGTGAAGCAATCATCCCCATTTCTGGAGAATGTAAGCGCTGGCCTGTTGCAAAAACACTTTGACCAATTGCCAAATCTTCACCAGCCTGGCGAACATTTTGACCCGCTTTTATTTTCGCGTCACCAAACGTTACTGTTTTTCCAGATACGGTGGCTTGTTCTCGCATGACAACAGTGTCAGCACCTTGTGGAACGGCAGCACCCGTCATGATTTTTACTGCTTGACCAGATTCAACAACTTTCAAATAAGTGTCACCAGCCATAATTTCAGCGACTATTTGATAGTGCTCGCGATTTAGGTCATCACTGCGTATAGCAAAGCCATCCATCGCTGAGTTTCTGTAAGTTGGGACATTGACGGGGGATGAAATGTCTTTAGCTAACACTCGGTTATAAATGTTTGCTCGTTGAATTGTTTCAATATCTGATAGAACAGGCACGCGATCTAGAATGGATTGGCGACCTTGTTCTACTGAAAGAAAGGCTGGAGATAACGTATCACAGCTTTCAGGAGGCAGTTTTTCTTTACCAAAACGATTAGCGTAATCAACGACAAACTTGGCAATGCTTTCTAAATCATTGATGTTGAGTTGAGGGAGATCGGACTCAACGATTTCATCTGCGGCAATTGCAATGATGTTGTTATCGTTTAAGTAGAGCCAAGGCTTGTTAAGTTCACTTCTATGCAATTCAACCTTTGGGAAAGCTATGTTTTTACAGCCTTCCACTAAGATGATGTCGAGTTTTTCACTGTCGAAACGACTGAGAAGATAGTTGAACTCCGCTTCTGCCTCTGGCGTTTCCGTCATCAACACGTGTCGATTACGTGAAGCAATCAGCATCTGACTAGCTCCGGCCTTGCGTAAGCGATAGCTGTCTTTACCTGGTATATCGACATCAAAATCGTGGTGAGCATGTTTTAGTACACCTAAACGCAAACCCGCACTGGTAAGCATTGGGATAAGCGCTTCAAGCAGCGTCGTTTTACCTGTGCCTGAATATGCGGCAAAGCCTAAAAGGGGCAGACGAGGGCGTTGTAAGCTCATATTTGTAACGCTCCGAATTGGGTTAGTTCATCTGGCGTATTTAAGTTAACAAAACACTGTGGTGAGTCGCTAAAGTCGACATATTCAGTATGACAGTCGTTGTAAAGTAAGATTATCTTTCGATCTCCACGTTCTAAAAATGCTGTGAGCTTAGGAAGGACACGTTTATGGTAAAGCGTAAAAACCGGCTGAGAGTGTTCACCGTCGTGGGCGACAATGATATCGGTTTGCTCGGTCACAACCTGACAAAAACGCTCCACTAAATCTTCAGAAATCAGTGGGCTATCGCAGGGAACAAATCCAACCCAGTCTGTTGGTGCATTCATTAATCCGCTGTGAATACCACCTAAAGGTCCAGGGTAACCTGCAAAACTGTCGCTGATAACCGTTCCGTAGTGGCTGTATTGTTCTAGATTACGATTCGCATTGATAAGTATCTTAGATGTTTGTGGTTTCAAACGTTCTATGACATGTTCAATTAGCGGTTTGTTATTAAGCTTAATAAGCCCTTTATCATGTCCACCCATTCGAGTCGCTTGCCCTCCGGCAAGTATGACCCAACTAGTTTGAGAGGGAAGTAACATTGGTACTCTCTTTTTCTGGTTTTACTATGTGTAGCAATGGTGTTTCGATAAGTGTGCAGTCATTTATCCACCATTGTTTCTTGCAAATTGCAGTCAAGGCGTTGGCTTGATGGCTGGTAATGACAAGGCTAGAGCCTCTGGCTAGCAAGTCCTTCGCCATGATGACCAATCTATCGATGGATTCTTGGTCAAGTGAAGCACTTGGTTCGTCCATCAACAAAATGGAGGGATTTAAAATCCAAGCGCGGGCCATCGCCACTCGCTGTTTTTCTCCACCGGAAAGAACGGAGATATGCTCATCAGCTAACGTTTCTAAGCCAACCATTCGTAGAGCATTGATGACTGTAGAACGTTTTACCTTGGTACTCAGTGATGAAAACTTAATGCCGTAAAGCACATTTTGGTAGACAGTTGCATCAAACAAGTAAGGTGTTTGATGTAAATAGATAACCTGTTGGCGTGCTGATGATTGAAAAACTCGTTGCCACCAAGGTAAAGAGTTAGAAACATTGCCTTTTGAAGGCTTTTGAAGACCTGCCAAGACTTTCAGTAACGTTGTTTTACCGACACCATTGTCTCCTTTGAGATAAATGGCATCGTTTGGTCCTATAGAAAGATGATCGATATGAAATAACACACGATCTTTGAAACGCATTGATAACTGTTGAGCGTTAAGTGTTATCGACATTCTTATCCTTACGTTCTCAAAAAGCCTTTTCCACGCATTGCAGAAAGAGCAAAATTCAAGGCTAGTGCTAGGCATAGTAGCACCATTCCTAATGCAACTCCTTGAGCAAAAGCGCCTTTGTGACTTTCCATAGCAATAGCTGTTGGGATATTTCGGGTCAAGCCCATAATATTTCCACCAACCATCATAGAACAGCCTACTTCAGTAACGATTCGTGAAAAACTCGCAATAACGGCAGCGAGAAGAGGAAATCGGGTTTCCCATATGATAGTGGCTGCAATTCTGGGCGTTGAAGCGCCAAGAGTCATTGCCGTCTCTACTGAACGCCTGTCACTCGACTGCAATGTGCCGTGCATCATAGACACGAGAATAGGGAAACAAATCATCATCTGACCAATGATCATTGCTTTCTGAGTAAAGAGCAGAGACCAGTTCCCAAGGGGGCCAGAACGAGAAAGAAGCATGTACAGCAACAAACCAATGACGACTGTAGGCACTGCTTGTAGGGTATTTATTACCGACAACAACAGCCATTTCCCTCGAAAGTTACTGTACGCAAGTACGAAGGAAAACAACATCGCGGGGATTAACACCACACAGATAGCAGAAAGAGAGACACTAAAGGAGACCGCAACGATCTCCCATAGTTCAGCATCAAAATTGATCAGTAACGTAAATGCTTCTTGAGTAGTTTGCCAAAGGCTCATACAAGACCGTTATTTGTCAGCGTTAGCAACAAAAAGCTGTTGACCGTTTAGAGTAAAACTGTTGATTTGTTGCTGACCTTCTGCAGAAACTAACCAATCACTGAAGGCCTTGGCACCTTCGTAGTTCGTTGCAGGATAACGTTCTGGGTTAATGAGAATGACTTGATAAGGGTTAAATAGCTTATCGTCGCCTTCAAAAACAATTTTAAGTTCCAGTTTGTTTTGGTATGCCAGCCAAGTACCACGGTCAGTCAGAGTGTAAGCTTGCATTTCAGACGCCATGTTAAGCGTTGGCCCCATACCTTGACCAACAGACTTGTAGCCGCCAAAGTTTGGTTCAATTTTCGCTTGAGCCCAAATACCTAGCTCTTTCTTATGAGTACCTGAATCATCGCCGCGTGAAATGAAAGTCACGCCATCTTTCGCGATGTGGCTAAACGCATCCAGCACATTTTTCTGTTCAGTGACTTTAGCTGGATCATTGTTTGGACCAACCAAAACAAAATCGTTGTACATCAATTTGCGAGGTAGAACGCCAAAACCGCTGTTCACGAAGTCAGCTTCTGATTTAGGAGCATGTGTCATCACTAAATCAACGTCGCCATTTTCGCCCATTTTAAGCGCTTTGCCGGTTCCAGTAGCAATAACATCAACTTTGTAGCCTGCTTCTTTTTCAAAAATAGGCAGCAAATAGTCTAGTAAGCCTGAATGGTACGTACTGGTAGTGGTCGCTAAACGAATACGGTGTGCATCATCTGCACTTGATGCTGAGTAGCTGACTAAAACCAATGACGCCGTTGCAAGAGTAAGAGAAACTTTATTATTCATTATGAAATCCATTTTGATTTTGGGCTGAGCTAATTCATTCACTAACCTTCACTGAGAAAGTTAGCAAAGCAGACTCTATAGCAAACTAGATGCCAGATTTAAACCAAGGTTTTTTGTATGGGAAATAGACAATATCATGATTTGTATTAGAAAATTAGGCGATAGCGCACAATTGTAGGGACAAAATGTCTCAGTATAGACACATTGGTAGTATTGTTATGTGAGTCGTTCTGTCCTAATGAGTTATTTTCGAGAAAATCATGACTAATACTATAGACTCCAAACAAGCGCCTTTGTACCAAGCATTTTCAGTCCTTGTCGTCGATGATGAACAGGGAATGCAGACCATTTTAAAAAAGGCGCTCACTAAATGGTTTTCTAAAGTTGATTGCGCAAGTTCAGTGGATGAAGCTGAGTCACTACGTAGCGAAAATCACTACGATTTGATTATCCTCGATATCAATTTGCCGGGTAGGTCTGGCATCGAATGGGAAGAAGTCTTCAGCGACGAATATAATAAAGCAGAAGTTATTTTCATGACCGGCTACGCGGATTTGGAAACGGCAATCAGTGCTTTAAAGCTAGGAGCATCCGATTTTATTCTCAAGCCTTTTAACCTCGAACAAATGATGCAAGCCGTTAAGCGCTGTATGGATAAATGCTTAAATGAGCGTATGCAATATGCGCTCAAACATGATTTCGAACGTCATACAACCAGTCAGATCATTGGCCAGTCAGAGAAAACTAAGCAACTGAAACAGCTTATCGTGCAGTTTTCGCCTTCTCGAGCTTCTGTATTAATTGAAGGTGAATCCGGGACAGGAAAAGAATTGGTGGCACGAGGAATACATGAAGCGAGTGGGCGTAAAGGACCATTTGTTCCAGTGAACTGCGGAGCTATTGCGCCTGAACTATTAGAAAGTGAGTTGTTTGGACACACTTCTGGAGCCTTCACCGGAGCGAAGAAAAGTCGTGAAGGTTTATTCCGAGTTGCGAATGGTGGCACCTTGTTTCTGGATGAAATAGGGGAAATGCCATTAACCATGCAATCATCATTGCTGCGAGTATTGGAGCAGCGCGCTATCCGTCCTGTAGGATCTGAAAAAGAAATTAACGTTGACGTGCGTATCGTTGCTGCAACGAACCGCAATTTGCAAAAAGAAGTGGAACAAGGACGTTTTCGCAGTGATCTTTACTATCGTTTAAACGTTCTTAAAATTGATGTCACCCCCTTACGTGACCGTAAAAGTGATTTAAGGGAGCTAGTGCCGTTTTTTACTCAGAAACTGTGTAAAGAGCTGGCTATGCCACTACCAAAATGGGCTCACGAAGATGTGAGTGCAATGAACGACTACAATTGGCCGGGCAATATTCGAGAACTCAAAAACCTGATTGAACGTTGTATTTTGCTCGGTAAACCACCAGCACATTACTGGCGTGAGATTAGTGGTATACCGCATCCTACTAATATTTCAGTGACATTGTCACATGTGGCAGGCGTGCCAGAGTATATAGAAACAAGGGATCGAGAGCCTGCAACAGGTTATCCCAACGCTTGGACGCTCAAAGATGTCGAACGCGCACACATTGAACAATTAGTTGAGTTTCATGACGGCAATAAGTCTGCAGCGGCAAGAGATTTGGGCGTCGCAAGAAAAACACTAGAACGTAAATATAAAGAGTGGGAAAGCGAAGGATCTGAAAATGTGGAATGATTTTCCGTTGTGGCGTAAATGGAAAAACCGATTCCAAACTATGGTTCGTTATCGTTTATTGATTCTCACATCTGTACCAATAGGCTTCACGTTACTCGCTCTGATCGGCATTTCAGTATACTGGTCGCTACATTACACATGGCAGAGCACACTCATTGATGTGGCGGAGCGTCTTGGGGTTGCAAATCGTTCTATTGCAATGCAGCAGGATAACCAAGCCAACCGAATCCAAGCGCTTGCAGACTCATATGAGTTTAGAAGCAGGCTTAAAAACCAACCTTTTCATGATGTTGAACTGTGGGTCAATAATCAGAGGGAACGGTATAAGCTTGATTTCTTAACGTTCCAAACTATTGATAGCTCTCTAGAGAGAGAGAATTATCTCACTCTGAGCGAGAAACAGGCGTTTTTTGACGTACTCACAGTCAGTGAACTTAATCGCCGCTCACCAGATCTAGCTCGGAGGGCAACAGTCAAACAACTGGCTGAAGAATCCTTTGAAAGTAGAGGGTTAGTAAGCCGAACCGTGATCGCTGTAAAGGATGAAGAGCAACAACTTGTTGGATTTCTTGATGGTGGTTTGTTGCTAAACAACAGCACGACATTAATTGATGAGATCCGTGACATTGTTTACCCATTTGCACACGATAAACTTAGACCTGTTGGGACGTTAACCCTATTTTTGGATGATTTACGCGTCAGTACTAACGTCCCTCTTAATAGTGATGAGAGAGAAGGGCGTGCAATTGGCACAAAGGTTTCCAATGAAGTTAAGCAAGCAGTTTTAGTGCAAGGAAAAGATTGGATAGACAGAGCCTATGTATACGATGCTTGGTATATCACTGCGTATCAGCCAGTCCGAGATCAAAATCAGCAGGTTATAGGGATGCTATACACCGGTTATTTAATGTGGCCTTTTGTTAAGACATACCTTACCAATATTTTAGAAATCGCTGTCACAACCTTGGTTTTACTTGCGGTATCAAGTTTGTTTGTTTATCGCGGATCTCGCGACTTGTTCCGCCCAATTGAACGCATACATAGGGTAGTAAAACTTGTTCAATTGGGTAAAAACCAACGCATAGGGAAAATTGGGTTGGATGAAAAGCATGAGCTTGCGCAGCTAGCTAAGCAGTTCGACAACATGCTTGATCTCCTTCAGCAAAGAAATAATGAAATTCAAAATGCAGCCAATGAACTTGAAGAGAAAGTCCATTCCCGTACTACCAAATTGAGAGAAAAAACCGAGCAGCTAGAACACCATATTGAACTGCTTCACACCACTCGAGATAAACTTATCGTTCATGAAAAACTGGCAGCTCTTGGCGAGTTAACGGCTGGAATTGCGCACGAAATTAATAACCCGACAGCAGTGATCCTCGGCAATACCGAACTTATTCAATTTGAACTAGGCGAGGATAGTGCAAGAGTGGAAGAAGAGATTCAAGCTATTCTCGAACAGGTAGACAGAATACGAAATATCACCCGTAGTTTGCTTCAGTACAGCCGACAAGGCGGCGTGCAGGATGAAATTACTTGGCAACATGTAAATCCAATTATTGAAGAGAGTATTACGCTAGTAAAAACTGGAGCGAAGAAGCGTGACATCGATTTCGTTGTCGATCTTAAAGCTCGTACCTCTGTGGAAGTGAATCGACATCTTCTGTTGCAGATACTAGTCAACTTACAGATGAACGCCATACATGCGATGAACGGAAAAGGAAAGCTGACAATACAGAGTAAAGATTGGTATGAAGAAGACCGCTGTGCTGGCGCAATTATCATGATTGAAGATGAAGGTTGTGGTATCAAACCAGAGAACCTCAAACGCATTTTTGACCCCTTCTATACAACAAAACGTGATGGCACTGGGTTAGGACTGTCGGTTTCCCAAAGTATGCTCAGTCAGACTGGGGGAGAAATTCGTGTGCAATCGGAGGTTGGTAAGGGCAGTGTGTTCAGTGTCTTTTTGCCAGTCAAAGCAGAAACAGATGTCATCATCGCCAAAACAGTCTCTTGATGTTTCAAGTATTGAAAAGAAAAGACCTCCAAATGGAGGTCTCTCTAATTGAGCCGAGTTATTGAGTTTGAATCGCTATCTTTGGCGGCTTAATGCCATGCTGTTTGAATTCATCCATAACGCGCAAAGTAATATCAGTTTCAAATAGCTTCTCATATGTAGTATCGACCACATAAGCCTTACAGGTTAATTGCACCGCCAAATAGTTATCAGTAATGGTTTGTTTAACCAACACTGCGACAGGCTTAGGCAAGTGGATATAACGACTGGAAGATGCCGCTTCTTGAATAAGGTTACGTGCCAATACGATGTCTTCATCCATGCCCACATAAAAAGGTATTACCACCTGCATATCAAGTGCGCCATAGTTACCGCTGACTGCGACTTCGTTTAAAAACTTGTTATTTGGAATCGTAATAATGTCATCTGATAAGGTTCGCATGCGAACAGAACGCAAACCAATGGTAATAATATCACCATAATGCCCCTCAAAGGTGACGCGGTCACCTACCTGAAATGGGCGGTCAATCATCACTGTCATACCGGCGATAAATGATGCAGCTAAGTCCTTAAGTGCAAAGCCGATGGAAACTGCTAGCGTACCACCAATCAGTGTTAATATTTGATCATTAATCCTAAAGCTCAAGACAAATACCACTACACCAGCAGTCATATAGATAAAGAACTGAAGGAAAGATTGGAGTTTCTGCAGCAGCATTCGATATTGTGCGAATTGACTCCCTACAGTATCGACTATCGAACTCATGAATTTCAGTAGTAGCCACGTGCCTGCGATGATGAGAATGGAGAAGAACACACCGCTCCATCGCACTAAACTGGCAATCTGTTGGAAACTTTCTGCATTGACAGATTCTTCCGCTGCATAAGTTGGCCATGCTAGTGCCAATAAAGCGATTACAATTAAACGAGAAAATAAATGTGTGATACTTTTCATCATTGTTTATTTCACCAGTAGATGTTGGCGATCAAGAACGTTGGTAATAGTGCGATACCAGTGATCAGAAACTCGGGCTTTGTCTTCCGCCCATTCAAGATATCCACGGCTTTGGAAATAACGCACGATACCAATCACTTCAGCAATACTAAGTTGAGTACATTTAGATAACTCTTCACTCGATGCTACTTCAAGTTGCACAATAGAACGCAATACCGCGAGCATTGGCTTAGGCATTTGTTCAAGGTCTTGGGAATCAGGAACATGAAATAAACTGACATTCACAACACCAGTTTCTTTATTGCGATTCAACGAGCGACGGAAGAAACGTAATGCAACGGTAGGATTACCATCCGAATAGTGCCAGAGTATGCGGTAGAAACCTTGTTTTGCACGCTCGTCATCGCTGGAATCATCTTGATCCCACTGACGTGGAACGACGAGGCCATCAAAGCAAACCGGTGATTCGATATCGCGGTTGATACGGCTATCCAGCAGTGCTTGCATCTGTTTCTCATTCCAGCGAGGCAGAGCCGTCACCCAGTCAAACAACAAGCGTTCACCGCGTGCTCTATCAACAAATCGCCAGTTCGATTTTTCAATAGCCATGATGACACGATGATTTTTCTTAGAGCGACGAAGTAGATTCGTTAACTTCATCAAACTGTTTAAGCCACCGACCATTGGCTTTACGAGACGTTGGGCGTTATCTATTGCGATGAGATATGTTTGCTCGCTTTTACGTAAATGGGAGAGTATTTGTATCTCAGATGCGTCGTCTTCTAACCCCAAACTTAACGCCAATAATTCTAGCAATTCGGTATAGCCTGAATATGGGCAGTTTAAATACAAAGGCTCGGCGTTTTTCACTTTGTGTAGCAAGGTGTATAGCAGCGTTGTCGTACCGATGCCACGTTCGCCCGTTACTACACAGATCGCAGGGCTGTCTGTCATCAGATATCGAGATAACTGCTTAATCTCATCGGAAGCGTAATCAATCAGTTCACTGTCGATTGAACCCGGCAATATGTATTCAAATGCCTCATTGCCTTTAATCCGAACGTGGTTGTGATCTGAAGCGATACTCTCATTCTGCTTAGCCACTTCAATTCTAAATAAATAGGCAAGAGCCTGACTAAAGAAGGTGTAGTTGGATAGTGCAGCAATTAGGCGGTATTGCAATGCGTGCATCAATAACCAAGCAAGAGTGAGTGTGGTTGCAAAAACTCTTACCGCAAATGCATCTTTTTTGCTGATGGTCCAGTTTACCCACAGAGGTCTGTCTGAAGCTTTTTCTGCATAAGCAAAGATGCGCTCACGCCAAAGGTTGAGCACTGAGACAATCATGACAAAGAACCATGCGTACATAGTGTTGAGAATCCAGTAATAGATGGTTCCCTTACCCAAAGTTCGCATAGACAGCTGAAGGATCACACCTGTAATAATCACTGTCCATACAATACGACGAATAGTGCTGAGCCTTAAAGCCATTAACGTTTTGTTAGAGGTATGGCTGGTTCGATAGGTAAATTCGAGAATCAAGCTAACCGCAATAGCTCCGCCCCAAATCCAGCAAATAAATATTTCTAGGAAAACAAGGTGTTGAAGACTCTTGATCTCTGCCAGTACTTGCAGTGAAAGCGTAATGGCAATTAGCCAGGCAATTGCTTTGTTTGCTTTACTGGCGTACCAAATGATCCTCGCCCATAATGACGGCTCAGATTTGTCTTTTAAATATGTATTTCTAAACAGTTCTATCAGACGACGACTGTGACGTAACCACCAGACCAATAGAAAATAAATAAACAACACCTTACACACAGACCAAATGAAGGGCACTGGTGATATCAATAAGTCATCGAACAGTGACTTGAAACTTCTAATTTGAAAGAAGAACAAGTATTCAACGTTGAGCTGAGCCAACTTCCATTCTTGCTTGAACTGAGTGACACCCGTTGGGCCAAAGCCGGTAATTTCAGCGCGAGTATGTTCATCGACAGAACGTAACAGATGTTGTTTCGATTGAGTTAAACTTACTTGAGTGAGATAGCTCTGCTCCAAGTTAAACCAGTTAAAGTCATCGTTCTGGTTTCGATAAGCAATCAGAGATTGAGAGAAGTCACTGATGTTCTTGGATTGAAGAGATAGTGTTGTATGCAACAGATTAGAAACGACCAGATACTCTCTTTGCGTCATAAAGAGCGAATCTGGAAGCTTTTTTATCTGTTGTTCAATTTCTAAAGCGCTGTTATTCGCTTTGGGAGTTGTGCTGATATCATCAGCATCCCATTCAGCGTGAGCAAGCTGCCCACTGGCTAGCCAAAATATCAAGAAAAGACGTAACAAATTTTGCATATGCGTTATCGTTAAAGTAAGCCATTGATTTCATAAAATAGTGTAGATCGTATATCGGGTTTTAGATACAGGAACACTGAGTAAAAAATGTAATCAAAATAACGCTGTATCAAATCTGATACGCCCATGTATATAAGGTTGTATAGAGAGTTTTTACTTATTTGAGTGACTTATTTTGTGAGCGATTGAATTCATCACTCAGATTCATCTGCCAAATGACCTTTAACATCAAATTCTATTTTCTCCACACCGCTATACACTTGAAAACGACGACCTTTAGCTCGTGCAATCGTGGTTATGCCAAACTGATGTGCCAACTCTAAACCCATTTGTGTCACACCAGAGCGTGATAACAAAACGGGAATGCCCATTTGAGCGACTTTGATGACCATTTCTGAAGTCAATCGCCCAGTGGTATAGAAAATCTTGTCGTCACCAGTCTCTCCGTTAAGCCACATTTCTCCCGCCAGGGTATCTACAGCGTTATGGCGGCCAACATCTTCGACAAAAGAAAGTACTTCATGACCTTGGCACACCGCACAGCCATGAACTGCGCCAGCGGCTTTATAGGTGTCGTTATGATGGGTGAGAGCTTCAAGCGCATCGTAAATTGCCGATTGCTTAATCGGAGATTGTGGAACCTTGTAGCCTTCAAGCTGTTTCATCACATTGCCATACATGGTTCCCTGTCCGCACCCTGAAGTAACAGTTTTTTTCTTCAACGCAGGTTCTAAATGCTCAAGAGACTCATTGGTAATGATGACAGCACTATTGGTTTCCCAATCAATAATGACTGATTCAAGTGCTTCAGGATCGTTGAGAAAACTTTGGTTCTTCAAATACCCAAGTACCAAGGCTTCAGGCCGAGAGCCTAATGTCATTAAGGTGACTATCTCTTTCCAGTTAAGCATGACTGTTAAAGGACGTTCGCATGCAATAGATTTAGTTAAACGTTCACCGTATTCGTCGAATACGTCAACTTCGATAGTTTGAAGTGGGTTTTCACTGGTTTTTATGATTTTTGGTTTTGCCACGTGATATTCCTGATGGAGTGTTGATGCATTAAACAAATTAATAGGCACTGATTGATAAACAAGTTAGAAACAGCAATTTCTATTCCACTGCTTTTCAGTGAGTTGAGCCGATTAGGACATTTTCATCATTTAAGCGCAAATTAATGCGACATTTAACCCATGACATTCGCAAAATACCAACTAGGCTTGAGTCAATGGCTTAATATTTGCTTTATGTCACTTTACACAACTATATAAACATAAACAAAAACAAGAATTGATTAGGTTTCCTATGTCAGAAAAACAAGTACAAGCTCAGCCTCTTGTAGCAAACCAACCTAAGGCAAAAACAGAAAACAGTTGGCCGATAAATTGTCGCCTCAAAGAACATGAAATCACGGCAGGGATGTGGGTAACCACACAATGGCAATTGCTTGGATTTGACCTAGTTGTGGACGAGAGTTCAGAGCACGTTGCTACTCTTGAGCTCTATCGGGATGAACGCACAGACTACCGATTCAATCTCAGTTCTCAAAGCCCAAAACTGTTTCTAATCTTGGAACAACCGGAAGACGGTGAAACACCAAAAATTATCCGCTTAATCGCATCACAAAGCGTGGCTGGTCAGTATATGGATGGAGAATACTTGGTGCTATCCAATGACATGCCATTACCCGTTCAAGCATGGATGGAAGCCTTCATCGGTAGACACGGAGAACTGTTAGAAATCCGTGGTAAGAAGCGCAAAGGCGCGGGGAGGTCTAGTGGTCAATGATTCATTCTTAACGCGTTGGTCCAAGCGCAAGCTTGAAAGTGAGAAAGAGGATTCTGTCTCTCAATCGGCTGATAAGAAAGCGATTGAAACACAATACGTTAATAACGATCCAGAAACAGCTAAGGAAAATGTTTGTCTTGGGAATTCGCCAGTAGAGACAATGGATTCCTGTTCAGCAAGTGAAACCGTCAGTAACTTAGCCCATCATGCCGACAGCGGTTCTAAGAGCCATGAAGAGGCTCAAACACTTGCTTCGTTACTTACCTCCGAAGCTGATAGAGAAATCAAAAAGGCTGCTCTGCGTAAATTGTTTTTAGGTGGAGAGTTTAGCGAAGTGTGTCGAATGAATGATTACGCACAAGATTTCAGTTCAATTAAACCTCTCTCTCCGGAAGTTGCGCAGACTCTAAGGGGATGGTTGAAGGAGTCGACTGAAAACTCAGAGCAACAAGGTGAATTGTTGACAGAAAACCAGCCAGCTATGGATGAGATTATTGATGGATCAACAGGTTCAGAGACCGATTTGGACTCGTTAGACCAAGCCGAGTCGATTGAAAACGAGATAGAGCCTTTGGCCGAGCATTCTCAATTCGAAGGTGAGACAAAAAATACCATATAAATCATAGGTACATTTTGACTAAACGATAAATAAGCATGTGAGACAATTTGTCTCATAACATGGATACATCCTTACTTAGCTTAGTGTTATCTACGTATATTGTTGTAATTATTGAATAAATTTATTGGAACACTATTTGCTAATATAGGTTCATATCCAGATAAAAAGTGTGTGGATAAACACTGGAAGCGAGCAAATGCTAAAACAATACTTACAACAATCGACTTCGCAAAATGGAATCGCGCGGTATTCTGCCATTGAAAATACCGTCGAACTAGCAAACCTTATTCCTCCAACCGTGAGTTACGAAACCTCTGGAGATACATTGATTATCGGCCCAACAAGCCTAATCGAACGTATCGCAGAGCAATTACCTCAAGTTCAATCTATCTCTTTACTTTCCGTTGATGGAGAAAAAGGTAAAGAGCCGAATGTCTACTTTGCAGATAGTGTTCAAATTAGCGGCTATCTCGGTGCTTTTGATGTTCAAATACAAAATCATGGTGTCTCAACCTCGCTATCTAAAGTAGCTATTGGTAAAGACTCGTTCGATATTATCCTCGATATGTCTTTGAACGGTGTGATGACTGAAGAAGTCCCTGTTCCCGGATATTTTCCTGTCGGACGTGGCTATCCTAAATTGGCTGATGCACTAGAACAAATCCCAAACTTGGTCGGTACATTTGATAAACCGAAGTTTTTCAGACTGGATACCGATCTGTGTGCGCACAGTTCTCGCGGTGTAAAAGGCTGTGAACGTTGTGTAGATGCCTGTCCAGCCGGCGCATTATCAAGTGAAGGTTCGGATAAAACCGGCCATAGAATCGAGATAAATCCTTATCTATGTCAAGGCGTTGGTACATGTGCGACAGCTTGTCCCACTGAAGCTATTCACTACGCATTACCTACACCAAAAGAGACACAAAAGTTTATCGAACGTTTGTTGAGAAACTATTTTCAGGCTGGTGGCGAAAAACCGATTGTTCTTATCTGTGGTTCAGAACATGAAACTCATAATTTAATGGCGCTGAAAGTCCTACCAGAGAATGTTATTCCTGTTACCGTAGAAGAACTACCATCTGTGGGGATAGATACTTGGTTTGCGGCATTAACGAATGGTGCAACACAAGTGCTATTTGCCGCAAGTCGTCGTATGCCCAAAACGATTCAACGTGTTCTTGAACAAGAGGTTGCAACGGCTCAAACATTGCTGTCGCAATTAGGATTAGCTAAAGAGACTATCAACATACTTTATTTGGAAACGCTTCGTGAAGGAGCTCCAAATCTAGTTATTGAAGATCTACAACTTCGTCTGGGCGAGTTAGAAGGCAATAAACGTACTCGTTTGTTTACGTCACTTGATGCGCTCGCCCAACAATTCAATATTGCTCAAGTTACTCAGCCACTGGAAGCCTCTTCAGTGTATGGAGCGATAGAGTGTTCGACTAAAGATTGCACCTTATGTATGGGGTGCGTTGCAGTTTGTCCAACTCGCGCCCTTCATCATGATGGAGACATTCCCGGAATTAAGTTTGTTGAACAAGATTGTGTTCAATGCGGCCTATGTATCAAAGCTTGTCCTGAAAATGCGCTAACAAGCGTTCAGCAAATGAACTGGAATAAAGTTGCGCGTCGATCTGCGGTCACACTGCATCAAGAAGAGCCAGCGAAGTGTCTGCGCTGTCATAAACCTTTCGCACCACAATCGATGATCACAATGCTGCAAAATAAGTTACAAGGTCACTCACACTTTGCGACACCTGAAGCCTTGAACCGTATTGCTATGTGCGAAGACTGCCGAGTGATCGATGTGTTCGAGTCAATGGCTAACGATCCAGAACAACAGTTGAGATATTAGGAGTAGAGAATGGAACAGCAACAATCAATGCGCTCAGATATCTATTTATTGCTGGCAACTTTGTTCAGACAACCGCCGACAAAAGAACTTTTGGAATTTCTTTCAGATTTAGAGTTTGAAGATAACGGCACACCAATGGCTCAAGCGTGGTCTGAGTTATCGATAGCATCAGCGAAAATCAATCTTGAAGCGGTCGAGGATGAATATCACGAATTATTCATTGGAATTGGCCGTGGGGAAGTTGTGCCATTTGCATCTTGGCACTTAACCGGTTCATTGATGGAAAAGCCACTTGCCGATATTCGTTTAGATCTCAGCCAACTCGGTCTTGAGCGTAGCGAGAATGTAAAAGAACCGGAAGATCACATAGCTGCGCTTTGTGAAACGATGGCTTATTTATGTGAACAAACTGAATCGGCACAGAAATCGTTTTTCAATAGTCATTTAGCGCAATGGTATGAGCGACTTGTCACTCAAATTACCGATGCGCAACACACCAGTTATTACCATGCGGTCGCCAAATTGATGGATGCATTTTTGTCTTTAGAAAAAGTGTCTTTTACTGAGGCGAAGGTAAGTAAACGCAATACTCACAAAATAGAAGTAAAGAACCTGACTGAATAAGTGCCAACGCACCTTCAGACTTACCTTGTTGGCAACAGCAGGGACGAGATAAGGAAGCAATGATGAAAAAACAACAACAAGACATCGACACAAGCAGACGTGACCTGCTCAAAGGACTTGGAACTGCCGCGGTAGCGGGTGCTGTAGGAGCAACCGTTTCACAAAGTGTCAGTGCACAAGAGCCATCTTTAACTGTACCTACAACAAAGAAAGACGGTTATCACGAGACTCAACACATCCGTGATTACTACGACACGCTATAGGAGCTCGCAGATGAGACTAACTAAACGTTCGGATAACGTGACAAAAGAAAAGAATCAGCTCGGGATTAGCCGTCGTGCTTTCATGAAAAACAGTTCATTAGCAGCTGGTGGCGCAGTTGTCGGCGCAGGACTGTTTGCTCCTGGTATGATCAAAAAGGCACAAGCTGAAGAAGTTGACCGTAATGCAAAAACAGAAGTGAAACGCACGATTTGTTCTCACTGCTCTGTTGGCTGCGGTATCTACGCTGAAGTGCAAAATGGTGTCTGGACAGGACAAGAGCCTGCGTTTGATCATCCATTTAATGCTGGTGGACACTGCGCGAAAGGTGCAGCTCTGCGAGAACATGGTCATGGTGAGCGCCGTTTAAAATATCCAATGAAGCTAGAAGGCGGTAAGTGGAAAAAGATCTCATGGGATCAAGCTATCAACGAAATCGGTGACAATGTTCTGAAGATCCGTGAAGAATCAGGTCCAGATTCGGTTTATTGGCTTGGTAGTGCAAAACACAGCAACGAACAGGCATATCTTTTTAGAAAAATGGCGTCACTTTGGGGTACCAATAACGTTGACCACCAAGCGCGTATTTGTCACTCAACTACAGTAGCCGGTGTTGCAAACACATGGGGCTACGGGGCAATGACCAACTCTTTTAACGATATGCATAATTGCAAATCAATTCTGTTTATTGGTTCAAACCCTGCTGAAGCTCACCCTGTTGCAATGCAACACATCTTAATCGCTAAAGAAAAAAACAGCTGTAAGATTGTCGTCGCAGACCCGCGGCGTACCCGTACTGCAGCAAAAGCAGATCACTTTGTCTCTTTACGCCCTGGTACTGACGTAGCGTTTATTTGGGGTCTTCTATGGCATGTCTTCAACAACCAATGGGAAGACAAAGAGTTCATCCGCCAACGTGTATTTGGTATGGACGAAATTCGCGCTGAAGTTGCTAAGTGGAATCCTAAAGAAGTTGAACGTGTAACAGGTGTGAGCGAAGAGGACGTATATCACACAGCGAAAATACTCTCCGAAAATCGCCCTGGTTGTGTCGTTTGGTGCATGGGTGGTACTCAGCACACCACAGGTAACAATAATACTCGTGCATACTGCGTACTTGAACTTGCTCTTGGCAACTTAGGTAAGTCGGGAGGGGGCGCAAACATCTTCCGTGGCCACGACAACGTTCAAGGTGCAACCGACTTAGGTGTACTTTCTCATACATTGCCGGGTTACTACGGTTTGCTTGATGGTTCTTGGAAACATTGGGCTCGCGTGTGGGATGTTGATTACGAATGGATTAAAAATCGATTCGACCAAACAGAATATCGTGGCCACAAGCCAATGAATAATATGGGTATTCCCGTATCTCGTTGGATTGATGGCGTGCTAGAAGACAAATCAAACATCGAACAGAACGACAACATCAGAGCAATGTTCTACTGGGGACACGCAGTAAACTCACAAACTCGTGGTGTTGAGATGAAAAAAGCGATGCAGAAACTGGACATGATGGTCATTGTAGACCCATATCCAACGGTGGCTGCTGTGATGAACGATCGTACAGACGGTGTTTATCTTTTACCTGCCACAACTCAGTTTGAAACTTACGGTAGTGTTACTGCATCAAACCGTTCAATCCAGTGGCGTGACCAAGTTATCGAACCTTTGTTTGATTCTAAACCAGACCACGAAATCATGTATTTGCTGACCACTAAACTGGGTTTCGCAGAGCAGTTATTCAAAAACATTCGTGTCGAGAATAACCAGCCAGTAATTGAAGACGTGACTCGCGAATTCAACCGAGGCATGTGGACGGTTGGTTATACAGGTCAAAGCCCTGAACGTCTTAAAGAGCACCAACAAAACTGGCACACCTTCCATAAAACGACGCTTGCAGCAGAAGGTGGTCCAGCGAATGGGGAAACCTATGGCTTACCTTGGCCATGTTGGGGTACTCCAGAGATGAAACACCCTGGTACCCATATTCTTTACGACACATCTAAAACAGTGGCAGAAGGTGGTGGTACATTCCGTGCTCGCTACGGTGTGGAATTTGAAGGCAAAAACCTACTAGCTGAAGATAGCTTCTCTAAAGGAAGTGAAATCGAAGATGGATACCCAGAGTTTAGTGCTAAGTTACTGCAACATCTTGGTTGGTGGGATGATCTTACCCCTGAAGAGAAGGCCGAAGCAGAAGGCAAAAACTGGAAAACCGACATGTCTGGCGGTATTCAACGTGTTGCGATTAAACATGGCTGCATTCCGTTTGGTAACGCGAAAGCACGCACCATTGTTTGGGAATTCCCAGATAGAGTTCCGTTACATCGCGAACCGTTATACACACCACGCCGTGACTTGATTGCTGATTACCCAACTTGGGATGACGCAGAGTCCATCTATCGTCTGCCGACGCTTTATAAGTCAATTCAGGCTCAGGATAAGTCTCAAGAATACCCAATTATTCTGACTTCTGGACGTTTGGTTGAGTATGAAGGTGGTGGTGATGAAACTCGTTCAAACCCATGGCTAGCTGAGCTTCAACAAGAGATGTTTGTGGAAGTGAACCCTAAAGATGCAAATGATTTAGGATTCAAAGACGGTGATATGGTTTGGGTTGAAGGTGCGGAAAAAGGGCGTATTCACGTAAAAGCGATGGTTACTCGTCGAGTTCGTCCGGGGATGGCATTTATTCCTTTCCACTTCGGCGGTAAGTTCCAAGGTGAAGACTTAAGAGGTAAGTACCCAGAAGGTACACAGCCTTATGTTGTTGGCGAGTCAGCAAACATTGCAACCACTTACGGTTACGATCCAACGACTCAGATGCAAGAAACCAAAGTCACACTATGTAACATCCGTAAAGCGTAAGGAGCACCACGATGGCTAGAATGAAATTCCTTTGTGACACCAAGCGCTGCATCGAATGCAATGGTTGTGTGACCGCATGTAAAAACGAAAACGACGACGCATTAGAATGGGGTATTCAGCGCCGCCGCGTCGTTACATTGAATGACGGTGAGCCGGGCGAAAACTCGATTTCTGTTGCTTGTATGCACTGTACAGATGCACCTTGTATGGCTGTTTGCCCAGCAGACTGCTTCGTACACACTGAAGACGGCATAGTATTACACAATAAAGATCTTTGTATCGGTTGTGGTTATTGCTTATTTGCTTGTCCGTTTGGTGCTCCGCAATTTCCTAAGCAAACTGCATTTGGTGAACGTGGAAAAATGGACAAATGTACATTCTGTGCAGGTGGTCCGGAAACCGAAGCAGGCTCTGAAGAAGAGCGTAAAAAATACGGTGCTAACCGTATTGCGGAAGGCAAACTACCAATGTGTGCTTCTTTGTGTTCTACCAAAGCGCTTATGGCGGGCGATGCAGAAACAGTTTCAGACATCTTCCGTCAACGTGTTGTTGAGCGTGGCGCGAAAGGAGCTGGTTGGACAAACGGTGAAGATCTTTCTTATGACGCAACGAGGAGCTAGTAGTTTATGCGAAATCTAATTGTTCGCGCTGCTAGTCGGGTGCTGCCTTTATTGGCAGCACTGCTGTGCTTAGCATTTCCTCCTGCTTTCGCAGAGGACAGTAGCAAAGCAGTAAATGGCAAGGCTGATGTTGCGCAAAGTGAGATGAGCCAACTCGCTGGTGCTGATTACTGGCGACAAGTTCGTCAAGGTGTATCTGGAGATACGACTTCTCAATCGCCAGAACATGGAGTACTGATCAGTAAGCCGGGCGAAACATGGTTCATTTTGAAAGAAAAATGGATGTCTCCAGCGGGTGCAATTGCCATATTCGGCAGTATTGCCTTAGTTGTGCTAGCTTATGTGATTGTTGGCCCCATTATGTTAAGCAAACCTAGAACAGGGAGAAAGCTCAACCGTTGGTCTCGATTAGACAGGGCATTACACTGGTCAATGGCTTTCACATTTCTTACTCTAGCGTTCAGTGGCTTGATGTTGGTTTACGGTAAGCATTTCTTAAAACCATACATACCAACAGAGCTGTGGGGTTATATAGTTTTCGCTGCGAAGCAGTATCACAACTACGTTGGCCCTCTGTTCTTTGTCTTGTTGGTGTTTATTCTGCTCAAGTGGTGGAGAAAATCTCTGTTCACTAAAGTGGATATTCAATGGGCTTTGAAGTTAGGCGGAATGGTTGGCAAACACAAAGGTACTCATCCGTCTGCTGGCTTTTCCAATGCAGGTGAAAAAGCCGTTTATTGGCTGCTTATTGTATTTGGAGCTTTTGCAGCTGTTAGCGGATTGTTCCTAGATTTTCCGATCTTCGGTCAAACACGCCGAGATATGGAAATGTCGAATCTTGTACACATGTTCTCAGCACTTATTTTGATCTGTGGTTTTGTTTTCCATATTTACATTGGTTTGTTTGGTATGGAAGGCGCTTTAGAAGGTATGGTGACTGGTAAAGTGGATGAAACATGGGCCAAAGAGCATCACGACTTATGGTATGAAGAAGTGAAAGCAAAAGGCGAGATCGAAGAAGCTGATGCCACGATAAGCAATTCTCAATCTTTACCGATAGGGGAGCCAATGCATGACAAGCGCTAATTCGAAAAATGCCGCAGACAACAAATCCGTTTGGTTTGTATACATCGCTAATATACTTACGCCGTTTACTTGTCTAATCTCCGGTGTGATTGGAATCATTTACGCTGGATACCGCTTAGACAAGAACGAAGATGGTGAAGTGGCGAATTCACACTATTACGGTTTGATTCGTACCTTTTTCCTATTTTTAACTTTCTTCGTTGTGCTCATTATCAGTGTTGCGACTACAAATGGGCTGATTATGGGAGTTAACCGTTACTGGTATGCCCATTCGTGGTTAACAACCGTCGGAGGCGCAATCCCTTATGTTGGTGCATTGATAGCTCTTTTCGCTATTACTATATGGTTCGTAAGGATGTACAAAGGAATGCAGCAGCTAAAAAACAACATTCCACATGCACCATCAAAGGGACCAAACTTGTAAAAATATATCCTCCTACACTCATACAGGATAATATTTGTACAATAATTGTGCGCACCACATTAGTTCAAATGAACTAATGTGGTGCTTCATGGAAACGTAAAAGCCCTCTTATCTAGCATCTCTTATACTCTGATTTAATTTTAATTAGCTATAAATCAGATATTTATTAAAAAATCTTTATTTCCCCATAGTGATGGAATGTAATTTGCTCATGCAGGGCACAAACATAATAAATTCACCAATATTGTGAATTGCAAAACCTTTAGCACCCAGTTGGTGCGATTTTTATTCTGCATGGAGTGTAACGAGAATGACTCAAACTGAAAGTCAGGTTTATGGGGCTGTACAAGTCCTGACCCAAAGTTCAGATACTTTATTTTTGCTGCTTGGCGCCATCATGGTGTTTTTAATGCATTCAGGGTTCGCATTTTTGGAAGTAGGGACAGTTCGTAAGAAAAACCAAGTAAACGCATTAGTTAAGATACTAGCGGACTTTGGTGTATCAACTATCGCATATTTCTTTATAGGATATTGGATAGCTTATGGCGCTAACTTTTTTGCTGATGCAGAGACCCTAGCCCAAGGCAATGGCTATGAACTGGTTAAATTCTTTTTCCTGCTTACTTTTGCCGCTGCTATTCCAGCGATTGTATCCGGTGGTATTGCAGAAAGAGCACGTTTTTACCCTGTGCTTATCGCCACATTTTTCACTGTAGGTCTTATCTATCCTTTCTTTGAAGGTATCGTTTGGAACGGCAATTACGGTATTCAGGAAGCATTGCAAAACCGTTTTGGCGCGGGCTTTCATGACTTTGCCGGTTCTGTAGTAGTACATAGTGTCGGTGGTTGGATTGCTCTGGTTGCGGTGTACTTCCTCGGTATGCGTAAAGGCCGTATCCGAGCGGGCAAACATACCAACTTTGCTCCATCAAATATTCCGTTTTTAGCGTTAGGTGCATGGATACTTTGTGTAGGCTGGTTTGGCTTTAACGTGATGTCAGCTCAAGCACTCGCAGGAATTAGCGGCCTTGTTGCAATGAACTCTCTTATGGCTATGGTTGGCGGTATCTTGGCTGCACTTGTGGTAGGTAAGAACGACCCTGGTTTCATTCACAATGGACCTTTAGCTGGACTCGTTGCGGTTTGTGCTGGCTCAGATTTAATGCATCCACTAGGTGCTTTAGTGACGGGTATCGTTGCTGGCGCTTTGTTTGTTTGGCTATTCACGCAACTTCAGAACAAAACTAAGATTGATGACGTACTCGGTGTATGGCCATTGCATGGTGTTTGCGGTGCATGGGGTGGTATTGCTGCCGGGATATTTGGCCAAACTGCGCTTGGTGGTTTAGGTAGCGTGAGTTTCACCGTGCAGTTAATTGGTACGGTTATGGGTATCATCGTTGCGTTAGTTGGTGCTTTTGTTGTGTATGGTTCACTTAATATGCTGACTGGGCTACGTTTATCTGAGGAAGATGAATTTATTGGTGCTGACTTAGCAATTCATAAGATTTCGTCGGTTAGCGAAGAGTAATAACTGGCGTTGTTAAACTCATTGAAACAAAGTTACAAGAGCAGGCCATATGCCTGCTCTTGGCTTTTCTGAATCACAGAATACACAATTAGTACTAAAATTAAGACTATGGTCTAACGGTGAAAACTACAGTTGGTTTGGCTTCAGTGCTAATCTACCAAAAAGCCAATCAGAATAAGGATGTAGTATGAAATTTCCGTATCGCAATGTTGTTGTGCTAACCGGTGCTGGAATCTCTGCGGAATCGGGCATTCAGACTTTTCGTGCTCAAGATGGACTTTGGGAAAATCACCGAATTGAAGATGTGGCTACCCCAGAAGGTTTTGCTAAAGATCCGGACTTAGTTCAAGATTTTTACAATCAACGCAGACGCAAATTGCAGTCAGATGTGATTAAACCGAATCCAGCTCATATCGCTCTTGGTCAGCTTGAACAAGAGCTTGATGGGAAAGTGACTATCATCACTCAAAATATCGATAATCTGCACGAACGCGGTGGAAGCAAGAACATCATTCATATGCATGGCGAGCTGCTTAAAGCTCGTTGTAGTACCTCTAATCAGACTATAGAGCAGAAAGGCGATCTACTAACTGGCGATCTTTGTCATTGCTGCCAAATCCCAGCACAGATGCGCCCACATATCGTTTGGTTTGGTGAAATGCCGCTGAGAATGGGAGACATCTATTCAGCATTGGAAGAAGCCGACCTATTTGTTTCTATCGGCACATCCGGCGTTGTTTACCCAGCCGCTGGATTTGTACATGATGCGAAAATGCATGGCGCACATACGATAGAAATTAACCTAGAGCCAAGTGCGGTTGAAAGTGAATTCGCTGAAAAGCGTTATGGTAAAGCGAGTATTGAAGTACCTCGTCTTGTAGAAGAGATATTGGAACTTCAACGTCCTGATTGCAAAGTCAGCAACCATTAAAAAAAAAGCGGCTAAATGCCGCTTTTTTATCCACTAACTTTGTTCGATTACTTATCGACTTTAAGTTTTTGGAAGTATTCTTCGTATAGTACGCTTGCGTCGCCAACTTCATCTTGCCACACACCACTATCCATAATCGCTTGCGGCGGGAATACGCTTTGGTCATTTACAAACTCTTCAGGAAGTAGCTTGTATGCTGATTTAACGGGTGTTGGATAACCAATTTCAACAGCAATTTTTGCTGCATTATCTGGGCGAAGAAGGAAATCAATCATCTTATGAGCAGCTTCAATATTCTTAGCACCAGAAGGAATTGCTAAGCTGTCCATCCAGAAGATAGTGCCTTTCTCTGGCCAAATAATATCGATTTTTGCACCTTCTTCACGAGCCATGTATGCAGAGCCATTCCATAGCATGCCTAGTGAGACTTCACCAGCTAGATAAGGGTTGGCGGGAAAATCTGAATTAAATACCAATACATTTGGCATTAGCTTTTTCAGTTCTTCGTATGCGGCTTCTATCTCTTTTGCATCGGTAGTATTTGGTGAATAACCCAGTTTAACCAGAGCAATATGGAAGACTTCACGTGAGTCGTCCATCATCATGAGTTGACCAGCCCATTTAGCATCCCACAAGTCACCCCAATTGTGGATATTGGATTTATCCAACATATCAGTGTTAATACCGATACCAGTTGCGCCCCAGATGTAAGGAATAGAGTAGTTGTTGTTTGGGTCAAAAGGTTTATCTAAGTAGTTAGGATCCAAATCAGCAAAATGAGTCAGTTTAGACTTGTCGATCTTTTGTAGCATTCCTTCTTTACGCATTTTAGAAACAAAATAAGTTGAAGGGACCACTAAGTCATAACCTGAACCTTGAGTCTTTAGTTTGGCATACATACTCTCATTTGATTCGTATGTAGAGTAGATGACTTTTATACCTGTTTCCTTGGTAAAGTCTTCTAGAATTTCGCTTGGTATATATTCTGACCAGTTATAGAAATAGAGTTCTTGGTCATTAGCCATTGCATTGGTAGTGAATAGAGTCGCGGCACAAAGAGCACCAACATACAGTTTACTTTTCATTACTTTTCCATGTTTTGTGCAAGAGCCTACCTAGGCAAACGCGTTATCAAAAAGGAAAAACAGTATAACAGCTACAAACAAAATAGGCAGCCAAAGCTGCCTATTTAATTCTTTTTGCTGGGTTATTGACCCGCTTTAAGCTTCATGAAGTAGTCTTCGTACTTCACAGTCTTGTCGCCTACAGCTGCTTGCCATTCCACACGGTCAAGATCTTCTTGAGAAGGGAATAGTGGAGCTACATCTTTGAATTTCTCGTTAGATTGAGCAACAGCAGTTAGGTAACCAGTATCGTTAGAAATTTGCTCTGCGATTTCTGGACGTAGTAGGAAGTCGATCATTTTGTGCGCAGCATCTATGTTTTTTGCACCTGATGCAATAGCAAAGTTGTCAACCCAACCGATACCACCTTCTTTAGGGAATACAAGTTTAAGAGGTAGACCTTCTTTTTGTGCAGCGGCAGCTGAACCATTCCAAAGCATACCTAGACCAACTTCACCAGCTAGGTAAGGGTCAGCAGGGTTGTCTGAGTTAAATACTAATACGTTTGGCATTAATTTTTGTAGTTCAGCGTATGCTTCATCAATTTGTTTTTCGTCAGTAGTATTACCTGAGTAACCTAGTTTACGAAGTGCAATGTGGAATACTTCACGAGTATCATCCATTAGCATCAATTGACCTTTAAGCTCAGGCTTCCATAGATCACCCCAGCTTTGGAAGTCGTTTGGATCATACATGTCTGTATTCACCGCAAGACCGGTGATAGCAACAACGTGTGGGATAGAGTAGTCGTTATTTGGATCGAAAGGCTTATTTAGATAGTTAGTATCCAAATTCTTGAAGTTAGTAAGTTTTGACTTATCAATCTTCTGAATCATACCCTCGTCGCGCATTTTAGACACGAAGTAAGTAGAAGGTACAACAAGGTCGTAGCCTACGTTGTGAGTCTTCAGCTTCGCGTATAAAGTTTCATTCGACTCGTAAGTTGAATAGATTACTTTGATACCGGTTTCCGCAGTAAACTGCTCTAGGATACCACTGTTGATGTATGGTCCCCAGTTCATGAATACCAGTTCTTTATCCTCTGCTACTGCTTGCGCAGATAACAGTGAAATCCCAGCTAATAAAGTAGCCCATTTTTTCATTGACGTTAGCTCCAAACCAAACGTTGCCCTCAAGGGCATTTTAAAAGGATAACGGAATAACATAGGTTATTCCGGTTCGAATCTCAGTTAGTCAATTAACTGAAAATTATTTCATTTTCTCTTTTGCCACTAGCTGTGAAGTGACAACAAGTGCCAGCGACACTACCAACATCACTGTTGCTAGTGCATTCACTTCAGGTGAAATACCAACTTTAACCATTGAGTAAATCTTCAAAGGTAAAATCTCGTATGTTGGGCCAGTTACAAACGAACTAATGATGACGTCATCAAGAGATAGGGTAAAACTGAGTAGCCAACCGGCTGCAACAGCTGGTTTTGCTAAAGGCAAAATGATTCTTTTCAAAATTACCCATTCGCTTGCACCTAAATCTTTTGCTGCTTCTAGCATTTTCACATCAAAACCATTAAGTCGACTGAATACAGTTACAACGACAAATGGCAAGCAGAATGTAATATGAGCGATCAGCAGTGTCAAAAAGCCCAATTTCGCACCTAACACTAAGAATAGTGCAAGTAGAGAAATTGCCATAACAATGTCTGGTGACATCATTACAACAAACAGCATACTGTTAACCATATTCTTACCACGGAACTGGTAACGGAATAGGGCAACAGCAGTCAAACTACCAATGATAGTGGCAGCTGTCGCAGAGAAAACAGCAACACTGATTGAATGCCATGCAGCTTGCATTAAGCTGTCATTGTTCATCAAAGCGTGGTACCACTTAGTAGTAAAACCACCCCATTTAATACCGAATTTATTGGAATTAAATGAGTTTGCAATCAGCACAATGATAGGTAGGTACAAAAATAGGTACACTGCACTCATAAAGCTAAATCTAACAACTCTCCCCATTAGTCTAGCTCCACTTTCTTATTCAACAATTTCCCAGCACGGTAATATGCGTAAAGCATAATTGCCATTGCAATCGTCAATGCAATACTTGTAGCTGCACCAAACGGCCAGTCACGAGCATTCAGGACCTGGCTCTTAATAACGTTACCGATCAGCAAGTTTTTCGCGCCACCTAGTAAGTCAGAAATATAGAACATACCTAGAGCAGGAAGTAGAACTAACAAACAGCCACCAATAATGCCAGGCATCGTCAGAGGAAGGATTACCTTGGTTAACGTTTGGATTTTGTTTGCACCAAGATCGCGAGCAGCTTCAATGTACGTTCCATCCAATTTTTCTATAGCTGAATAAAGCGGTAGAATCATGAAAGGCAATAAAATGTATACTAAGCCAATCATTACGGCCGTTTCTGTGTACATAAGGCGCAAAGGTTCAGTGATAAGGCCGATACCCAACAATGCTTTGTTCAAAATACCTTGAGTACCAAGCACAATTTTTAAACCATAAGTACGAATTAATGAGTTTGTCCAAAACGGAACAATAACTAGAAACAACATGATTGGACGCCACTTCTCTGGCATCTTAGCAACGATGTATGCAAACGGATAACCGATAATTAAACACAGAATTGTCGCAACAATCGCCATATAGAACGAATGAAGCATTACTCTCGCATATAGCGGGTCTAATAATCTTAAGTAGTTATCAAAAGTAAACGTCAGCTCAATCAGATTCGCTTCGTCACGAGTCAAAAAACTCGTACCGATAATCATCACGTTAGGGATTAGAACAAAAAGAACTAACCAGCCAACAATTAAACTGATGATCGATGTTTGAAGATTAAGCTTCTTGCTCATCATTGAGGACTACCTCCCAGCTTTCTACCCAAGTGATAGTAACTTTTTGGCCGATAGAGTGGTCAACGTCAGGATCGTCTTCGTTAAAAAATTCACTAACGGTTACACTCATGCCTGAATCTAATTGAACAACAGATTCTAAAGTCATGCCTTTGTAGGTGCGATCTGTCACGTGACCAACAATACCAATGGTCTCTGACTCTTTGATCTCTTCAATACGTAAATCTTCTGGACGAAGAAGAACTTGGAGTTTGTCGCCTTCGTTTACTGGTTTGTCATAATAAACCACAGACTCAACGCCCTCGGTTTCAACTAAGATGCGCTTCTCATCAAGACGCTTAATAGTTTTAGCAGAGAAGACGTTGATTTCACCGATGAAACGAGCAACGAATAAGTTTTTAGGATCTTCGTAGATTTCACGAGGTGAACCGTCTTGTTCAATGTTACCGTTGCGCATAACAATAATGCGGTCGGACATTGATAGAGCTTCTTCTTGATCGTGTGTTACGAAGATGAAAGTGATGCCCAGTTGGCGTTGTAGCTGTTTAAGCTCGATTTGCATTTGCTTACGCAGTTTGTAATCAAGTGCAGATAAAGATTCATCTAACAGAAGCACTTTTGGTTTGTTAACAACTGCACGTGCAATAGCGATACGTTGTTGTTGACCACCAGAAAGTTGATGAGGCTTACGTTGTGCCATCTCTTCTAAGCGAACCATGCGTAATGCTTCCATTACACGGGGTTCAATATCATTCGCAGGCACTTTTTGCATACGTAGACCAAACGCTACGTTTTCAAAAACCGTCATGTGAGGGAACAATGCATAACTTTGGAATACGGTGTTGACGTGTCGCTGTTCAGCAGGAACTTGAGTAACGTCTTGACTATCCAGTAGAATCTGACCGCTATCTGCAGTTTCAAAACCTGCAATCATTCTTAAAACGGTAGTTTTACCACACCCTGATGGGCCAAGAATTGTTAGGAATTCACCATGGTTAACATCTAGCTGCAAATTTCCGATGATCTGTTTACCATCAAAGCTTTTACTAATACCAGATAGTTTAACAACTGGTTTTCCTACTGAATTTGGTTTGTTCAACGTCTGTCTTTCTCCACCTTGATCCGCAGATAAGTAGCTAACTATCTACTTGCAGCAATCTATCTACTTGTTGGACCTGTCAAATAAATACAAATTAGGGGCGCATAATAATCACGAAAAAGGCGATCTCAAAGCGTTTTCTTAACTTGAAACACAAAAAGTTTTGTAGTTAAAAGCAAACTTTCATTAACATCCATGTTTCGATAACTGTCAATGCTTTCAACTGGTTAATTATCAACCATATTAATAAGAAAGCAAGATGCAAATTGAGATTGGATTTTAGACTCGGGTGCATTTCAGTATAATGACTCAAAATTTCATGTTGTCATATTTTAAATCCAAATATGACTCGCCAACTTAGGGCATTTTATGAACAAGGATATAGAGAGAGATTTCAACGTAGGTGGGACAGTTGAGCAAGCATTATCAGGCCAATACCAACTAAAGGTTGGTGAGGTTTTGAAGGAGTCTTGGGATACTACACTTAAGCATTTTGTCTCTTTTTCTCCAGCAATCGTGATAATGGTTGCCATCCAAATCGCAATATTTTTCATAGCGTTAAAGCTACAGCTTGGCGATCCTTCAGTAATTATTACTGCACTTGAGCAGGGCAGCAACTTTCCAGAAGGTATGATCGAAGCCATTTTTATTGCCAATTTTAGCTATGAAGTGGTGAGTGCACCAATCTTTGCTGGTGTTAGTTTAATGGCGATGAGCCATGCGGCTGGGCTTAAAACCCAAACAAGGCACATGAGTAAAGGGTTACAGTTTACTGTACCTGTGATTCTTGCCACTCTGATTGGTTTAGTGCTTCAGGGAATCGCAGGAATGATCTTCCCATTGCTTTCTATGTATCTATCTATTGCTTTTAGTAACTCTATTTTGCTAATTTGCGAAAAACGAGTACCACCTGTGCAATCGCTATTTTTGTCACTGCGTGCTGCAAACAAAAAGCTTTTGCCTTTAGCGTCGCTTTACTTAATCGTCATGATTATGTTTGTTACTGCGGCACTTTTGTACGGAATAGGTTTGATTTTTGTTGTTCCTTTTTTCTTTCACTTAAAAGGAATTATCTATCGCAACATGTTTGGGGTTCGTTTAAAGATCATCACGAGCAACAAAGACAGCGACGACAATCAGGATAATAACTCTCAGGTATTTAATGCATAAGTTCTTTCAGTTAGCCGCTTTGGGCGGAATTATCGCAGTTGCTGGTTATGGCTATTACAATTTCGAAAGCCAGAATAACCTCAATGAATCTATTACTAACAAAGGTAAAGCAGTAGCAAAAGCACCAGATTTTACTGTTTACACTGATGTGAATGAGAAGAAACATGCTTTCTTCTCATATCTCAAACCTGGAATTGATTTAGAAAACCAACGAATTGAAAAAGAAAGAACAAGGCTAAATAGACTTAGAGAACATCTGCAATCTGGAAGCCTTTCAGACTCAGACTTAGATGATGCTGCAAAACTTTCTCATTTGTATCAGATCGAACTTCAAAATAATGAACTGACATACGACTGGATTGATGACATGTTACATCGCGTCGATGTAATCCCAGAAGCGTTAGTGTTAACCCAAGCAGCAAATGAGTCCGCATGGGGTACTTCGCGATTTGCCCGCACGGCAAAAAACTATTTTGGTCAGTGGTGTTACAGCAAAGGTTGCGGTGTGGTTCCTTTGCAACGTAGCGAAGGTATGACTCATGAAGTAGCAAAATTTAGTTCTGTACAAGAATCCATCCATCGCTATTTCATGAATGTAAATCGGAACCGAGCCTATCAGGACCTGCGTGAAATACGCTTTCAACTCAGAGAAGATGGTGCAGATTTGCTGAACATTAGTAGTGCAATGGAAATGAGTAATGGCCTGCTAAAATACTCCGAGCGCGGTGAAGCGTACGTGAAAGATTTACAGACAATGATGCGTCATAACGAACAATTTTGGACAAATTAATGAAGGGTATAGCGTTAGCCTTAGGGCTTCTTTGTGCGAGTTTCTCTATCCATGCTACTGCACAAGAATACATGTTTACATATAGTAAATTGTATTCATCTCTTAAAAACAACAACAAGCCTGAGTATCCAGATGTAAAAGTTGGCGTTTTTTTCTTAAACGCCGATACCAAACAGCTTTGTTCCATTGAAAAAGCATGGATGGAAAAAGAAGAACATTATGAATTACTTGAAAGCAGTCCGAATAATGAACTGCTATTGCCGCTCGACGATAACCTAAAACAAGCTAACCCTTTAGTCTTTGTTGATACTCCAAAAGATCTTCGTTGCGATTTTTCCCTTGTTGTCATGACCAGAGAATCTTTGACTGGGAAAGTGACTTACAATGACATCGAAAAGTTGCTTCCACAGATGCAAGATATTCTTGAATCCTTGGGTGGAATGTTCTCAAGTTGGTTTACTCCAGAAGTCGCCGGTGTCACTTTGGAATTCGCTAATAATTTAAGCGGTGTTGTCAGCTTAAGTAATGGTAACAGCGTACAAATTGTTAACGGTAAAGCTCAAGTAACCTTGGATGAGATAGGAAAAGAAGGTTGGATAACACTTCCTGAAAAAACGATCCGAGTTCTTCCGTACTTACCAACGGCTAAAAAGTAAAACAAAAAAGGCTGCAATTGAGGCAGCCTTTCTCTAATCTTTCTTCTATACGTTTGTCACATCTAGTTTCAAACTTGGGTCGAATTCCATCACGCTGTCTTCATCTTGCACGGGCATAACTGGAATATCTTCTTTATCGAAACCAATATCACCGCCGTTAATAACACCAGAGTCACGGTTAATTGATTTAAAATCAAACAGTTCAAAGTCAGCTAAGTGGCTAGGTACTACGTTTTGCATAGCGCGGAACATAGATTCAATTCGGCCGGGGAACTGTTTATCCCATGCATTGAGCATTTGCTTAATGTTCTGACGTTGTAAGTTAGGCTGTGAACCACATAAGTTGCATGGAATAATTGGGTAATCTCGCATACCAGCATACTTAATAATGTCTTTTTCACGACAGTATGCCAGCGGGCGGATAACAACATGCTCACCATTATCCGATACCAGTTTCGGTGGCATCCCTTTCATTTTCCCACCATAGAACATGTTCAAGAACAAAGTTTCAATGATGTCATCTCTGTGGTGTCCTAGAGCAATTTTTGTTGCACCTAGTTCTTTAGCGGTACGGTACAAAATACCGCGGCGCAAACGAGAGCATAGCGAACATGTTGTTTTACCTTCAGGGATTTTATCTTGAACAATGGAGTAGGTGTCTTCTTCTACAATCTTGTATTCAACACCTAATTGCTCTAAATAAGCCGGCAAGATATCAGCCGGAAATCCAGGTTGTTTCTGATCGAGGTTAACTGCCACCAATTCAAAAGAGACTGGAGCACTCTTTTGTAAGCTCATCAAAATTTCAAGCATAGTAAAGCTGTCTTTCCCGCCAGATAAGCAGACCATTATACGGTCACCATCTTCAATCATGTTGAAATCAGCGATTGCTTGGCCAGTATTACGACGAATACGCTTTTGCAATTTGTTGAAATTGTATTGTTGAGCCTTTGTCAGCTCTTGAGTTTGCTCAGTCATCAGCTTGCAGTCTTAATCTTAGAAACAAAATGAAGTGCGTATGATACGGATAAATTTTCGATATACCAGAGTTAAGAGTTCAAGCACGAAAAAAAGTCCCCAAACTGTCGTCAGGGGACTTTGAAGCTAGTTAAAATTCTAAGATGCAATTGTAGGGTCTAAAGGACTTACATAGCCCCTAGGCTTTAACGCCAATACATCACAATTTATTTTATCAATGACTTGCTCAGCAGTGTTGCCAATAAATACGGCTGATAGTCCGGTTCTACCAGTAGTCCCTAAGATAACCATCGCTGCATTAAGCTTATCCGCAGCTTGAGGAATCACATCTTCAGGTAAACCTTGTTGAACAATAGTGTGCTCTTCATCAATGCCATGTTTTTGACGCAGCGCTTTCATTGCAGTTAGATGATGTCCACGAACGGCATCGGTATAAGTAGTAGGATCAAACTCTGGTAGTTCAATAGTAATGTTTGCTGGTGTAACAGGATAAGCATTGACTAGATATGGTGTTGTGCCTAAGCGTTCAGAAAGATTTAAAAGTTGGTCAACCATTCTGTCATTAAGATCGAGATGAGTTTCAATTTCAGAACCGACATGGACAGACGCAAGAATGTTTGCATTTTCCGGCCAATCAGAATTCTTCACTAACAAGACTGGAATAGGGCATTTACGTAACAAATGCCAATCAGTAGGCGTGAATATTACCGACTCCAAAACATCGTGCTTACGTGTACCTTTAATCAATATATCGTGTTCACCAGCAAATACTTCACCAATGATCGCTTCATAAGGACGATTGTGCCAAACAACCTTAACATCAAAAACTATAGACTCTTTGATATAAGGTTCAGCTACCTTTTTCATCCACTGTTCACGTTGATGAATGACACCACGTCTCATGGCATCACGTTCGTCCCCGGATAACATGGATGTCATGTCATATGAGAAGTCATAGATAGACAAAAAAAATGTAATATGGCTTGTAGAGCGGCTTTTCTTAGCCAGTTGGATAGCTCGGGCTAAAGCAGGTTGTTCATCATGATTAATATCAGCTACAACTAAGATTTTGTTATAAATGCTCATAACAAACTCCTTTATCGTTTCGGAGATTTATTATTTAACTGTAGCTTAGAAGTTGCGAGAGGTTTAGCAAAAAATGCGGGATTATAGAAGAAGTATGACGTAGCTCATTATTGAGCTACGTCATTGATGTTTATTTACTTTCTTTAGAGACGCCAGCAAGATCCATTAAAGCATCGTGATCAATAATGGTAATGTATTTGCCTTTTACACTCAAAATCTCTGATTTTTGGAAACGACCAAGTAAACGGCTGATAGTTTCAACGGTTAGGCCTAAGTAGTTACCAATATCGCCACGAGTCATGGTTAAACGGAACTCTCTAGGACTGAATCCGCGTTGTGAAAAACGAGTTGAAAGGTTGAATAGGAAAGCGGCCAAACGCTCTTCAGCATTTTTCTTCGAAAGTAGCAGAATCATTTCTTGGTCGCCCTTAATTTCATTACTCATTAAGCGCATGATTTGCTGACGAAGCTTAGGCATTTTGCCTGAAAGGTCATCTAAGATTTCGTATGGTATTTCACAAACCATAGAAGTCTCTAACGCTTGAGCAAAACTAGGGTGTGCATCGCCCGTAATGGCATCAAAACCAACTAAATCACCAGCAAGATGGAATGCAGTAATTTGCTCGTCACCTTGTTCTGTAATGGTGTAGCTCTTGATAGTCCCTGAACGGATTGCGTATAAAGACTTAAGCTCATCGCCAGCTTTGAATAGTTCCTGACCTTTTTGAATTGGCTTTTTACGCTCAATGATTTGATCAAGTTGATCCAATTCAGACTCGTTAAGAGTGAATGGAATACATAGTTGGCTAATACTACAGTCTTGACAGTGAATCGCACATCCACCAGATTGAATTCGCTTCGCAGCAGGCTTTTCCGAAATCATAACGACCTTTCACTAATTGATTTACATCAATATTTTAGCATCCCTTCACACTAAAGGATAGTTAAAAAAATCATGTTTCTAATCAAACATCTAGCTAAGATTGATTAGCATATTTATTGAACTGTAGCCGGTATATATGCCGTAACAAATGATTGAAATTGCAGCAATAGTCCTAAATGTGGGTGACTGCTGCAACTGTTTAATTTGTGTTGCACCTAATCCCACCAAGAGCATAGAAGGCAAGGTTCCAACGCCAAATGCCCCCATAATTAGAGCACCTTCTAAGGTACCACCGGAAACAGCCGCCCACGTTAGCGCAGAGTAGACCAAACCGCAAGGTAGCCACCCCCAGATTATTCCAAAAGGTAGAGCATGCCAGCTTTTTTTTAATGGAAGTAGTTTACGCCCTAAAGGTGAAATGTACTTCCATATTCCAGTCCCAAGTTTTTCTAGTCTCAGTAAACCAAACCACCACCGACCAACATATAAGCCGAGAATAATCATCATGATTGCAGATAAAATCCGTAGCCAAACGAGAGAATGATTGAGCATAGATAACTGACTTAACGTTGTACTTAATCCACCAATAAGCGCTCCGAAAAGGCTATAACTTAAGATTCTTCCAACATTATAAAAGATGATGGCGACAGTGGACTTATATGCTCCATTTCCGATACTAAGGAGTGCACCTAAACCACCACACATGCCAACACAATGCCCGGTACCTAGAAGGCCCACAATAAAAGCTCCGATAAAATCAGCGGTCATGATTGCCGTTGTTTTTAGAATCGTTGCTTTTTGGTGCTAGATGCTCATCTTCATCAAATAATATGTTGTGGCCCTGGCGCTCCAAATCTTCGAATTGGTCACTTTTAACCGCCCACAAAAATACTGCCACAGCTACAGCAACAATAACGATGGCAATTGGGATCAAAATATATAGGCTTTCCATTTAGTTATTCTTGTCCTTCAATAATCGAAGAGAATTAGATACTACTATAATCGAACTTGCCGACATACCGACCACTGCAATATAAGGAGCAACAAATCCAGCAACAGCTAGCGGCAAAATAACCACGTTATATCCTAAAGACCAAGCTAAGTTCTGTCTGATGATGCTACGAGTTTTCAGTGCCAGTTCTCTAGCATCGAGCAAGCGGTCTAATTTATCGCCTAGCAAAACCATATCAGCAGATGCCTTTGCAACATCAGTTCCGCCGCCCATAGCAACTGACAAATGTGCTCCGGCAAGAGTAGGAGCATCGTTGATACCGTCGCCAACCATCAATGTTATGTCTTTATCATCTAATGAACGTAGATAGTTCAGTTTATCTTCAGGTTTGGCCTGAGCAACCACTTGGTCCACCCCAAGCTCATTTGCTACAGATTGAGCGTTAATTTGAGAATCACCGGTAAGCAACGTTATTCGAATCCCTGCTTCATGGAACTTATCAATAAAGCTCTTCGCTTCTGCTCGAATCGGATCTTGGTAATAAAATGTAGCAACGTGCACAGAATCAATCGCCATGTATACAGCATTGTGATCCTTAAGATCATCGTTACTATTTAAAACGTAATTTGCGTTGCCAATACGTACTCTATGTTCTTCGTAGATACCTTCAATACCTGAACCTATAATGTTTTTGACACCAGATACCGTTAGATTTTTGAGGTAAGGTTTAAACGCGCGTGCAATCGGATGGTTTGCATACTGTTCTAACTGCGCTGCAATAGATAGACATTGCTCTTTCGTCCACAGTTGGGAGTGAATCGCTACATCTCGGATTTCAATGTTACCGTGCGTGAGTGTGCCTGTCTTATCCAATACGAGATGGTTAACATTACAAAGCGTCTCAAACACATGGTTTTTGCGTAGCAGTATCCCATAACCACCTAGGCGTGAGGTTGCACAGGTGATCGCAGTTGGTGTTGCTAATGAAAGCGCACATGGGCAGGTTGCAACAAGTACTGAGAGCATAATCCAGAAAGCATCATCTGGACGAGAACTATGCCAGAAAAGCCATGTACCGAGCGCAATGACGAGAATAATCGCAACGAAATACCTAGCGACAACATCTGCCATTTCAGCAATCTTTGGTTTAGACGATTGCGCGTCGTCTTGAAGACGGACAATATTTGAAATTACAGAATCCGCCTTTGTCGCTGTTACTTCTAGTTCAAAAGATTCGTCACCATTAAGTGTTCCAGCATAAACGGCATCACCAACATTTTTCACAACTGGTAGTGATTCCCCGGTTAACATTGATTCGTCAACATGAATTCGGTTAGATATTACTGCTCCATCGGCAGGAATATGTTCACCAGGTAAGACGCGTATCTTCTCTCCAACTTGAAGAGTTTTAACAGGTGTTTGAGTACCATCAATGCGAGTTGCTATAGCAGGAATCAATTTTAATAGATTGCCACTGGCCGCTGCAGCTTTACGTCGTGCTCGCATTTCAAGAAATCGACCAACCAACAAAAAGAAGGTGAACATTGAGATCGACTCAAAAAAGACTTCACCTTGTTGAGTCACAGTAGCAAACAGGCTAGCAACATAAGCAAATATCAACGCAATAGATACGGGAACATCCATTCCAAGCGTACGACCTTTAATACTTCGCCATGCATTGACATAAAATGGGAAAGCAGAATAGAGAAGCACTGGTGTTGCAAATAACAAACTTACCCAGCGAAAGTAGTTTTTAAACTCGCTATCGAGATCACCAAAGGCTTCCAAATACAAAGCAACAGCCAGCATCATTACTTGCATTGTTGCCAAGCCAGCGATGCCAAGACGATAGAGGTACTGTTTCATAGATTGATGATAAAGAGCTTCGTGCTTATCAGCTTCAAACGGCGCTGCTTTATAGCCCAAATTATGAATTCGCGAAAGAATGTCACTCAGTTTTACAGATGAGTTATCCCAGCTCAACAAGGCGCGATTTGTAGTAGTATTCACTCGGATAGCGATTACGCCCGGTTGTTTTACAAGTTGTTTCTCAATTAACCAAGCACATGCAGCACACGAAACCCCTTCTAGTGACAATGTCACTTCTGCGTGTTCATCGACATTTCTTACGAACTCAGCTTGAACGTCTGAGTTGTCGTAATGAATTAACGCTTTTAGCTGTTCAGGAACGAGCTCTACTTTGTCTGCGGTTGTTGTTCTGAATTGGTAATAGGAGACAAGTCCGCTCTCGATGATAGTTTCCGCAACAGTTTTGCAGCCGGGACAACACATATCCCGTTCTTCGTCGAGAATCGTGACTTTAAAGTTGGTGTTTTCTGGTACATCTTCACCACAGTGGTAACACGCTTTATTCATGATTCTAGTTCATTAGTTGTGTTGGCGTTGCTGAAGGGAATGTTACTCGACCTTGAACTAACCATTCACCGTTATGTGGTGTTAACTCAATAAACCAAGGACCTTGCATTTCACTATCGCGGGTAATTTTGTAATTACCTTTAGCATCAGCGGTAATCAGTTGAGTAAAATCTCTGTCGGGTAATGTTCTGTGGGCGAACATTGCTTGAATAGCAGGATAGTGATCCAATTTACCTTTGTTAAATTGAATAACGATATCGCTACCTTGAGAATAGACAGCAGCGTTAAGGCCTAAATCCTTTGCAACGTGTATCTTAGACAAATCTACATTGATACCTTTGCCTTTTTTATAGTAATCCTCAGTAACTAAAGAAACTGAATTATTAGAAAACACGATAACCGTAGCGATTGTCCAAACAACGACAGTAAGTGGAAGGATAATCAGGAACCACGGCCAAAATTGTTTATACCAAGGCTTTACCATAAAAAAGTTCTCTACAACGAAAAAGAAGGGCTTAAGTTAGAAGACTTAAATTTAAGAAAAAAGCAGCCCCTAGAAAAGGGGCTGTTATTAGATTTTTACTATTTATCTGAATTACTTAGGCTCCAGACATAAGAAGCAACAAGTTGCACTTTGTCTTCGCCTAAAATATCAAGCCATGCTGGCATTACGCCTGAACGACCATGCATTACTGTTTCTGTTACAGCAGCACGTGAATCGCCGAACAGCCAGTCTTGGTCAGTTAGGTCTGGAGCACCTACAGCAGGGTTACCTTTACCATCTGTGCCGTGACAAGCAGCACATACTACGAAGCGTGCTTTACCTGCTTCAGCTTCGCGAGCATTTACAGAGCGTCCGCTTAGGCTTAGTGCGTAGCTAACAACTTCAGCTACACCGTCTTCACCAAGAGCATCTTTCCATGCTGGCATTTGACCAATGCGACCATGACGAATTGTTGTCACGATTGCATCAGGCTCGCCACCGTATAGCCACGCGTTATCAGTTAGGTTAGGGAAACCTTTTTGACCGCGGGCATCCGAGCCGTGACACTGAGAACAGTTTTGTAGGAACAAACGTTGTCCAACTTTTAATGCATCAGAATCTGCTGCAATTTCAGTAACAGGACGTAATTCCGAACCGCCATCTTTATACGCTAGGCGCTTGAACGCTTCGCCAAAATACGCATCAGCGTCATCTAGCTCTTTTGCATACTGAACAAGAGTTTTTGTCTCTTGTGCATTAGAAATCGAAGCTTTTGATTCTTCTAATGAACGTACTTTTTGATCTGAACTCTGCCACCCTAAAACACCTTTAAAGTTACCCAATCCTGGGTAAAGTGTTAAATAGACAGCAGCGAAGATGAACGTACTAACAAATAGATAAGTCCACCACTTAGGCAGCGGGTTGTTGATTTCGCGAATACCATCGTACTCGTGGCCCATGTCCGCGCCTTCTTCAACACCCATTTTGTCTTTTAGACACCAAACGAGAAGAATTGCGCATCCAAGTAGGGTACCAACCGTAATTACGATGATCCAAAGACTCCAAAATGTAGTCATTACTCAGTCACTCCTTGTTTTTATTAGAGGGTGTTTCTTTTTGTTCATCTGCAAAGACAAGGTTTGCAGCTTCGTCAAAACGCGCTTTACGCTTTTTGCCAAACGCCCACCAAACAACGCCGATAAAGCAGACAAACAACGTTATGGTCCAAATACTGTGAATAGTACCGATGTCCATAAATACCTCTGTTTATTTCATTGCGTGACCAATAGACTGAAGGTAAGCAATGATGGCATCCATCTCTGTTTTCCCTTCAACATCTTTTGACGCATTCGCTATTTGCTCATCTGTGTATGGTACGCCGAACTGATTGCGGAAAACCTCAAGTTTCTTCTGAGTATTTTTTCCGTCTAATACATTTTCAGCTAACCAAGGGAAAGCAGGCATATTTGATTCTGGGACTAGCTCTCGCGGGTTCATCAGGTGAACACGGTGCCATTCATCAGAATAACGACCGCCAACACGAGCAAGATCAGGACCAGTACGCTTGGAACCCCATAAAAATGGGTGTTCCCATACACTTTCACCGGCTACAGAGTAGTGTCCGTAACGTTCAGTTTCAGAACGGAAAGGACGAACCATTTGGCTGTGACATACGTTACAACCTTCACGGATGTAAATATCACGACCTTCCAACTGCAGCGCAGTATATGGTTTCAGGTTTTCTACTGGCTCAGTAGTTTGCTTTTGGAAAATCAACGGTGTGATTTCAACCAAAGCACCCCAACTGATGGCGAATACAATCATAATTGCCAACAAACCGACGTTACGTTCGATAATGCCGTGGCGATTATTAGAATCTGAACTCATTCTTTAAATCTCCTTACGCTGGTTGTTGGATAGCTTTTAAGCTGTGGTTCGGAGCAGAGATCGTCTTATAAGTGTTGTATGCCATTAAGAACATACCAGATAAGAAGATGAAGCCACCGATGAATCGTACTGTGTAGAATGGGTACGAAGCTTGAACTGATTCCACAAAGCTATAAGTTAAAGTGCCGTCAGAGTTAACTGCACGCCACATCAAGCCTTGCATTACACCAGAGATCCACATCGCGACGATATACAACACCGTGCCGATTGTCGCTAACCAGAAGTGAGCGTTAATCAGACCAACAGAGTACATACGCTCTTGGTTAAATAGACGTGGGATCAAGTGATAAACAGAACCGATTGAAACCATTGCAACCCAACCCAATGCACCAGAGTGAACGTGACCAATCGTCCAGTCAGTGTAGTGAGAAAGCGCGTTTACAGTCTTAATCGACATCATAGGGCCTTCGAAGGTAGACATACCGTAGAAAGATAGAGATACGATTAAGAAACGTAAGATCGGGTCATAACGTAGCTTATGCCAAGCACCAGACAACGTCATGATACCGTTGATCATACCACCCCAAGAAGGAGCGAAAAGAACCAACGACATCACCATGCCCAAAGACTGTGTCCAGTCTGGAAGAGCGGTGTAGTGTAGGTGGTGCGGACCTGCCCAGATATAAAGTGAAATCAATGCCCAGAAGTGAACAATTGATAAACGGTAAGAGTAAACTGGACGTTCCGCTTGCTTCGGCACAAAGTAGTACATCATACCTAGGAAACCGGCTGTTAGTAGGAAACCTACTGCGTTGTGACCATACCACCATTGAACCATAGCATCGACAGCACCTGAATAAATCGAATATGACTTAGTCATTGATACTGGGATCGCCATGCTGTTAACGATATGTAGAACAGCAACGGTAATGATGAAGGCTCCAAAGAACCAGTTTGCTACATATATATGAGAAGTCTTACGTTTAACAAGTGTTCCAAAGAACACCACTGCGTAAGAAACCCATACTAGTGCGATAGCAATATCGATAGGCCATTCTAACTCAGCATATTCTTTACCAGAGGTAAAACCTAATGGTAGAGAAATTGCTGCAGATAAAATGATTGCTTGCCATCCCCAAAAGGTAAATGCAACAAGCGGACCACCGAATAAACGAGTTTGACAAGTACGCTGAACAACATAATAAGATGTTGCGAATAGGGCACTTGTACCAAACGCGAATATAACCGCATTAGTATGCAATGGACGGAGACGACTGTACGTCAGCCACGGCGTATCAAAGTTTAGCTGTGGCCAAACTAATTGAGCGGCAATCAAAACACCTACACCCATTCCGACAATACCCCAGAGAATAGTCACTAAGGTAAATTGACGAACGACTGTATAGTTATAGTTTTGTTCAAGCTGCTTTTCTTGGCTCATTTTGCATGCTTCCAATGTCTAATTAACTACACTTTTCTTCCAACACGACAAATGTCGCAATGCCACCCAAATCCATAACATAATTAAGTTTTATCAAAACGTTAATAGCTATTGCTGACTTTACGAAAAAGTGGCATTTTCAAGCGGAAAAGTATACTGCAATTAACAATTCAATGACAGTGTAGTAACCTTACCCTTTATCAGGTTTTGCTCTTTTATTTCAAAACTTTGAACTTTGTTACACGAGGAACCCGTTCTAATGGCAGCTGAAAAGCTTACAAAACACAGACTTGCTCAAATTGTCGTCACATTAACACTGCTTCTTATCGCATTCTTTTGGAGAACGATCACATATAGAGAGGTAAGCACTGTTATTTGTAATCCACAGCCAAATTGTTCTGTATTTGTAAATAACCAAAAAATAACTGTTACAAAAGATGATAAACAAATTGGGGTGTTTGATATTTATCCAATCCCTTCAAGCTGGGAAATAAAATATGATGGTGAAGTAACAAGAGATGAACAACATGTAGTCTTGTTTCCTAATTCCAACAATGTTCAAACAAGTACTTCTTTATTTATTAATGATTCCATAAAGATTCAAATTGTAAATTAGTTCACTTTAGTTAAATTTATAGGGCTTATGTGACATGGAGAGGAGAGTGTCCTACCTATCTGAATTAATATGGGGTATAAATTAATTCAGTTTATATATATAAGTAACTCATAAATGCGACTTAAGACGGCTATATCAAATGAACTAGATGCTAATGCAGCAATCGAACACATCAAGTTATCTATTAGCATTGAAGGTATCAAAGCTATAGTCTGTTACTACACTGAAGCATACTGTAATCAGAATCTATCCAACGTTCTGTCTCGCCACTTTCCTAATATTCCACTTATTGGTTGCTCCTCATGTAAAGGACTTATGACGGAATCAGGGTGTCATTGCGGTCCAGTCATCGGAGTAATGGCTATATATGATAATTCGCCATATAGCGCCTATGGCACGGCAAACGTCAGCCTAACTGACTGCAACGATTTCAAGCAAGCCGTTAATTCAGCGATAAACAAGGCGCTATCTAAAGCAAATAGAGTTGGTGAAGTACCCGATTTCATTATTCTTCATGCAACACCAGGTAATGAAGAACGTATTATCGAGGCGATTGATGCGCAGTTTGGCACCCAAGTACCTATTATCGGTGGTAGTGCTGCAGACAATAATATTGCCGGCAATTGGTCTGTCTTTAACGAAGATAACGAATCATCCGAAGCATTAACTCTTCTCGTAGGTTTCCCTTCGATACCCATAGCTACTGGGCTAAGTGTCGGATATTCACCTACAGAATATTATGGCTTAGTGACCAAAGCTCATGGTCGATATATATATTCTATTAACAAAAAACCAGCTAAGCAGATTTATCAAGAATGGTTAAGAGTTCATTCTGGTCTCACAATCTTAGATGAATATCTGTTTGATTATGTATCTGAGTTTCCAATCGGTAATGTCGTCGGGTACATAGGTAGCCAGCCTTACTTCAAGTTGTCACACCCAATTCGTATCACCGAAGATGATGCATTAGAAATGTTTTCTGAGAGCAAAGTAGGAGAGACAATTACATTGATGACTGGCTCTAAGAAGCATCTTGTAGAAAGAGCCTCGCGAGTAGTTAAAGACGCCAATACCAAAAACTACAATGAATCAGAGATGGTTGGCGGAATTCTTATATTTTGTGCAGGTTCAATGTTACATCTAGGTGAACAAATGACAGAAGTGTATAAAAAGATTTCAGCTCAAATGAATAAGCAGCCATTTATCTGTCCATTCACGTTTGGTGAACAAGGTAAACTTGTCGGAGGCGAAAATGCTCACGGCAATTTAATGATTTCATCAGCCATTTTTTACGACTCAGAGCATTATCTATGAAGCACCAATACATAGAACATTTCAATGAGACGTTACTTGAGCTAGAGCGTAGCCGAGAGCGAGAACGTTTAATAACTGAAGAAAACCGCGTAATTTTGGCAGCACTTTCAGCATTAAGCCAGGCTGAAAACAAGTACCAGATATTTGATGAACTCAAGAAAGTACTTAGTCGATATATAAAATTCAGTGATTTTGTCGTGATATCTAAAGGAAAAGGAGTCAAAAGCTACTCCACATTCCTGACTTCAAATATTTCATTCACAGGAAAAGAGTGGGTTAATGGGGGCAAATTTCAGCGTGTACTTAATGGCGAAAGCATTATCCTATTTGAACCGATTAAACTTGATGAGTTTAAAAACCTCAATTCTTTCCTTAAAGAGCAGATTAACTCGGCACTTATTACAGGCATTAGAACTCAAACCTCAGATTCAGTGTTATTGCTGCTAGGTAGAAACAAAGGGCAATTTAGCCTTGATATGAAATCGACCTTATTCAGATTTAGACCTCTTTTAGAGAGAGCTATTAGTGATATTGAATATAAAGAAGAGCTGCAAAGCTTAGTCGACCTAAAAACCAGAGAGCTAATTGTAGCCCAAAAGATTGCCGAGCAGGCCAACAAATCTAAATCTCAGTTTCTAGCCATGATGAGTCATGAACTAAGGACACCACTAAATGCAGTGTTAGGATTAATCGATGTGTTGAGAGATACATCTAATACACACCAATTAGATCTACTTGAACAAATGGAAAGTTCTGCGGAGCTCCTTTTAGTGATAATCAATGATGTCCTCGACCTAAGCCGTGTAGAATCTGGCCATTTTAAGCTACAGTGTCACAATGTTAATCTATTCCATAAACTTAATCACGCTCTCGAATATCACAGACAACTTGCTGAAGATAAAGGGATTACGTTTTGTATAGATGTCAAACTATGTCCTAATGCTGAGTACTTTGTAGATTCAGTTCGACTTACACAAATATTATTTAATGTTGTCGGTAATGCTGTCAAATTTACTGAAAACGGCATGGTGACAGTGTCACTAAATGATGTGAATAGCAAATTGTATATTCAAGTGAACGATACAGGGATTGGTATTGAAAGCGAAAGAGTTGAGCAATTGTTTTCGCCGTTCATACAAGCGGACAGTTCAAATACAAGAAATTATGGCGGCGCCGGTCTTGGATTAACCATCACCAAGCACCTAGTCGAACTGATGAAAGGTACAATTTCTGTCAACAGTGCATTGAATGAAGGAAGTTGTTTTGAAATAACGATTCCTTTGAAAGAAAGTTGTCAGAAAGAACACCAGAATACAATAACAAACACAGTAACTAAAAAGAGCAACGAAAAAAGCTATAACATATTGGTGGTAGAAGACACAAAGACAAATCAAATGGTGATACAGTTGATGTTAAGTCGCTTAGGTTACAACGTGACGTTAGCAGATAATGGCCTACAGGCAGTAGAGCTAATCAAAAATGACGCTCAATTTGATTTAGTGTTCATGGATATTTCCATGCCAATCATGGACGGGATTGAAGCAACAAAACATATTCGTTCCAAAAATCTTAATGTACCTATCATTGCTTTAACAGCGCATACTATGGAAGACGATAAAGATGAGTGCTTCAAAGCAGGCATGGATGGTTTTATTATTAAACCAATGCGTATAAATGAAATCTCATCCGTGATAGAGAAGTTCGCATCCTAATAACTACATTTATAAACAGTGATTATAAATGTAGTTATTAGGTATTTTATGGTAAATACCCATTATGTAAAACACTAAAAGAGATGAGTATAACTGTAGGCTCATAATAATATAATTTAACATAACATACATAATACGTAGTCATTAATAGATTGTTGAAATACACCATATCCCATAACAATTGCTCCATAACTCATTGAAAATCTTTGTAATCCATACTTACTGAACTTTTTTGCCATGCGCTCCCAGACCTCCTTTGAGATCACACTTTTGCTGCGGTCAACGTGACAACCAATGAGTGCCAGTTCTGGGGCTATTTTTGTTTTTTCTGCGAGAAAAATTGCTTGTTCATCAGACATATAACGCTTTCCTTTGCGGAAATCACTGATTCGCTGCTTAGGAATGTCCAAATCCACTGCAATCTGTTGGTCTTGTTGGTAGTTTTGAGCCTTTTTATAGGCTTCAATTAGTAAGTTTTGGTACATCACACATTCTCCGTTTTTGTCATTACAGGCTAAAAATCAGTATTTTGTGAGTCTTGCATTCACCATATTTGGTTACTAAGCTCTAGCCAATTCCTGACCACTCTGATTATAGGCAGCGATCCGATAAATGCTCAAGCACACGACGAAGATCTACTACGACTTGCTGCCCGATTATTCGGTGTCCGTACTGGTGTACGGCTCAACCGAATGGGATGTATTTCGTAGTATGAATCACTTGTGCGCTTGGGCTGATGCGGAAGTGACGCAGTATGAGTTGGTTGACATCACCAACACGACCGCTCAACAGCGGATGAACTTGGGGGTATTCGATGGCTGTCAGTATTGATTACCTCTGTTTCACCTTCAAAGTCAAAGATTTACGCCACTGTGGACGCGCCACTTTCATGGATACTCATGAACACGATCCGAAAGTAATGAAAAAGTTACGGCGTAATACGGTAATGATAAATCCGTTAGCGCGCCTTTTTCCACAAGAGCCGGTATTTCTCACCGACTTTCGTGCGCACAGCGCCGACGACATTGAAACGTATCGTGAATTTTTCCGAGCGCAGTACACCGAGTATTTAGAACGTTGCCTTCGATTGTTTACCACGCACGTACTCGGTTTAACCATGACGGCACCACGTGGATTTGGTTTTCAGTTCTACACCGAATCGATGAAACTCACCACCGCCGATGGCGAAGACTTTTGCGGTTTCGTGGGGATCGGTGGCAACCAAGACACAGTGCATTTTCAGATTAACGGCACCGGCTGCAAACACGTGTTTACCAAGCTGCCGGCTTGGGAGCTCCACGGTTGGTTGTCTAACGTGTTAGGTATCAAACAGCTGGCGCGTCTGGATTTGGCGTTCGACGATTATCACGGTTTGTTCGATTGTAACTACGCGCTCAAAGCCGCTTATGAAGATGCGTTTCGTACCGCCTCCCGAGGCGTTTCACCGACAGTGAATGAAAACCACAAGTACCGTTTTGGTGAAAACGGCACTAAGCACTACAGCCAAGAAATGGTCACCGTCGGCTCCCGAACTTCTCGCATTTACTGGCGTATTTACAACAAAGCCCTTGAACAGAATCTCGCTCAGAACGGCATGGTTTGGTATCGCACCGAGTGTGAGCTAAAAAAATGGGACATCGACGCCCTATTAAATCCTGACGGCGCCTTTGCGGCATTGAACGCTTTTAGTGCATCGATAAGCAGTACTCCCGTCTTTAATACCAAGCCTCAGCCTGAAAAGCGTGTCGCGTGTGATGTGTTAAGTGCTGCCTATTGGATGCGTCGCCAGTACGGAAAGATCCTTAACGCGCTGATTGAAGAATTCGACGGCGATATTCCCAAGGTCATTGGATTATTGCAACGGGACGGACGCAAGTTCCGCTTCCCTGATACGTATGCGGCGTTAATCCAGTCCATTACGAACCGGTCTGTCTCAGACCCATTGGAGTGTTAATCATGAGTAAAGGTGTATTTGTGTTAGGCGTGGACATCATCTGGAACAGTTTTCGGGGGGATGGTGCTCAGCTCAATATCTCGCGTCCACTGCGTGAAATCAACGTCGAGAAGTTCAAACGCCGCACATTAGGTGAGTCGGGCGATGTCAATCCGCAGTTTGACCACCCTATTCAGCTCGATTATCAGTACGCGCTGAAACTGGAAAAAACTGGCGCGTTAGTTCCGCGTCGTGAATACGAACTCAAGATGGAAATCAACCCGACCGACCCATTATCGGGCGCTATCGTAACGGAGTTGATCCCGATTGATGATGAAATCAAAGCCCACTTTAAAGCATCAGGCATGACCAAATAATGAGTCAAAATTCAGGAACTTACATTATCACTTGTGAGTATCCCGATTGCTCAAGTGGCTATCGTTTGGTGACGTTGGAAGAGATCTCCACTCAACTGGCGCCGCCTTATATGACCCTCGACCAACTCAAACAGGTCATGCCTGAAACAGTATTGTTTCTTGCCCTCTGTTGGTGTTGGAAGAAGGTTCTCCACCACTAAAAAGGAAAACATTTTATGAAAACGTTGAATGTAACAAGTGTTGTCTCCGCTGTGTCTTTGGCTTTGGTTTCAGGTGCGGCTTCAGCTGCGGCACCCGATGTCACAGGTGCGGTGGCGAGTATTGGTGAATTTGGTGTAGTGATTGGTACGCTTGGCGGTGCTTATCTGTTGTTGACCATTGCTAAAAAAGCGTGGGGCAAAATCGGTGGTTAATGGCGCCTTTGCTTGCTAATTCAAGGGCTGTTTACTCAGCCCTTTTTTGATCAATTAAGAGGGTTTAAGGATGGTTCATTATGACGTTAGAAATGTATGTCATTTGCGTATTTTTACTCGGCTTATTTGTGCTGCACTCCTAGTCTGGACACCGATTTGCACGGCATTAGAAGTTAAGGCCACTTGGATACTGAAGACCGAAGACTACCGTGATTGCCTTATCATTACCGAAGAGGAAACGGCTACGGAGGCGTTGAAGGAGCAATGCAAAAGCCAAATATATGAATCACTGACACTACCGAGTCCCGAAACCTATCATGTTGAATTTACTTCTGATCTTTACCAAATGAAGTTTTATTGGGGCAAGTTTTCTGCCTCCATTCGATTCGCCCGCTGGCAGCTCATCAATAGAAAATCCGCGCAAAATTGCAAGTCGGATCAAGTACCTACGTTTCCCAATACGTCGTGTGATCCCCCTATTCCAACCTGTGCCGATTCGGACATACAAAAGGAATTTCAGCAAGCACAGTATGTGTGCCAGATAAATAACCCTAATAGCCAATTGTGGAATACCGATTACCGTTGGTCGTGTGAGGACGTTGAGGGAGAATCTCCAACCATGTCATCAAGTTGTCACTATAACCCCAATAACTGTATTGTTGGCTTGAGTTGTAAAAGCGACAATGATTTACCCTATTGTGATCCCAGTAAAGAGGAGTGTGAACTTCCCCCGCAGAGCACCACTCCGTCAGACTTGCCGCCCATCGGTGGCAGCACCTACGATACGGTCGAAAACATTCCTAGCTTTTGTGATATGAATCCGCAGTTGTGTGAGAAGCAGCAACCTCCAGTAAACCGCGCTGAGCCCAATCCCAATCCCGTGAGAAAGCCGCCAATCAACTCCACATTATCGGCGGGTGACAGCGAGATTGTGCAAGAAATCTCGGTCACTAATCAGCATTTGGGCAATGTGAACGCCAATCTCAAAAACCTCGGTGGTCAATTGCTTGATCAACTGGCGCGAGGCAATGAGTTCTCCCAACATCAATTGGGTGTACTGCGAGAAATGCTTGAGTCACTGAGCCGAACTAAAGTGGTGATCCCGAATGAAATAGGAAACGACGGTAAACCTACGACAAAGCCGATGGCGAGAGCCGATTGTGACAAGTCTATCTTTGAGTGTCGCGGCGATGTCATTCAATGTGCCCTGCTCAAAGTTCAGTACGACAACACATGCACGGCTGACGAACTGGTGCAACTGGAAGAGGCGTTTAAAGGCATCAAGTTACTCAACAATGAAACGCTGTTGGTGCAGAGCGACACCGTTGATTACTCACGCATGAATCAAAAGTACCTCAGCGGCGGCGTTTCTTTTGGAGGCGGCGGCTGTCCTGCACCTGAGCGAATTTCGTTTCGCGCCTTTGGTGAATCCAAATCCATCGAATTTAAGTTTGATCCCGCTTGTCGTTACGCCGAATTGTTAAGACCCCTACTTATCGCGTTCGCCTGGTTAACGGGATTGTTCATCATCGGTCGCACACAAGGAGCCGTTTAATATGCAGTATTTTATTGGATTTTTAGCCACTGTGTTGGTTCCACTCATTCCAAGTTTGGCTAAAGGACTCGCCACCTATGTGGCGCTTTCGGTTGGTTTCTCTCTTGTGGCTTACACCGGTGTTTCAATGGCGATCGATTCGATCGCCGACTACATACAGTCGAACATGAACGGCGTGACACCCAAACTCGCGGCACTGATGGGCATGGCGGGCGTCGATACCTACATCAATGTAGTGCTCACCTGTGTGGTGTTCTCGTTTACGTTGAACGGCTTAATGTCGGCGACCGGCTATCGTCCATCGTGGCGCAAACCGGTTGACCCTGCATAAGGAGCAAAAGCAATGTTGCACGGTTTCAGTGGCGGGATGGGAACAGGCAAAAGCCTTAACGCCATCAAGTTTATCATCGAGAACGACAACTTTGCCGACCGTCCTGTGTACTATCACGGCATTCGCGTGATGCTTCTCGATTACAAGGTGTGTAACAGTTTTCAAGGCTGGCTCTATGGCGTCTATTTTCCTGCCAACAGTCACAACAAAGAGCTGGAATCAAAGCTGCTGCGCATTGAAACCGAGCAACGTCTGGCGACACTCGAAGACTTTCCCTATTTGGCGTTTCACTACAAGAAACATGAGCCGTTCAAACAGTGGATGCACTGGTTTAAGAAACTGGCATCCCCTAAGCGCCTCGCCGCATTTAAAGAAGCGTTAGCGGTGCTTGAACTTGATGAAGAATCCATCACCTATCAGGACATTAAACACTTGAACCTGTCTTGGACGGCGTTTGATGATCCCACAGAGATCCACACGCTGCCTGCCGGTTCGGTGATTCTGGTTGATGAAGTGCAGAACATATGGGGCAACAGAACGGCGGGTAAAGCCATGTCGCCTGATGTGAAGTTCGTAACCACACACCGGCACAAAGGCATTGATTTAGTCTACATCTCCCAAGACTTTAAAGATGTTGACCAAATCATCCGCCGGCGTATGCAGTATTACGTCCATTACGAATTCATCGGCGGTGATTGGCTGCATCGATATTTCCACATCGAAGGCTTTGACCCTGCCAACAAGACGGAACTAGCCAAGGCTGAGAAAGAGAAAGTCAAACGCGATAACAAATACTATGGCGTCTATCTCAGCTCCATCAAGCACACGCAAAAGGTCAAAATCGACCCGCAGTTAAAGAAAGGCATCATCGGCTTAACGGTCGGCATTTTAGGTATCAGCGCGGCGGCGTTCTACCTCTATTCGTGGTTTCAAAAACAGGTCACACCGGCATCTGTTGAAGTGGTTCAGAGCGAGGTTTCAACCATTGAAAGTGCCGAAAATACGGAAGAAACAAAAATACTGGATATAAATACAGTGTATCTAGAAAGATTTCTGCCAAGGCTCGATGCCCTACCTTTTTCAGCACCGGTGTATGACGGACTAACGCACGAAGCCAACCATTATCCCGAGCTGACTTGTGTGATTATGCATGATGAATGCAGTTGTTTTACCCAGCAAGGCACCGCCTACGCATTGGAAGATCATGCCTGTTTTAATATCGCCCGCTATGGGTATTTTGACCCGTTTGAAGTCTCAAGCGATAACCATCAGCGCCGTAAAACCGCTCAAACTCGCTCTAATGGTGACAATGTCGTGCTTAACAAAGGTGGGCTCTATTAATGAAACGCATCCTTGCCCTCGCCTTGCTGTGCCTCGCTTCCCGAGCCTTTGCCTTTGAAGCCAACCTTGCCGGTAAGACGCTCAATGAGTTCTTTATTATCTCAAGCAAAGTGTTTGATAAGACCATCATCGTTGACCCGTCAGTGAACGGTGACTTGAAGCTCTATCAAGCCTCGGGCGCGGCGAACTTTCGTGATGTGTGGTTCAGCGTTATGCGCGCTCACAGCCTCACTTACATCGAATCGGGTTCGGTCATTCGCGTAGACAAGCGCAACAAACTCACTGGCGGCAATGAAATCATCACGCGCACCTATAAGCTGCTCTATCTGACTGCTGATGATTTACTTGAACCGCTGAGAAAGTCCCTCGTTGTTCAATCGTCCGTGCTCGATGTGCCTGATGTAACCAATGTAGACAGTATCATTGCAGGCTCTGCACTGATGATCACCGCGCCTAAATCGATGCACAGTGACATTGTCGAGTTCATCGATACGGTCGACAAACCACTTAAACAAGTGAAGATACGCGCTGTGATTGTGGAAACGGTAGACGGTGATTTACGAGATTTAACGGTCAATCTCGCTGCCGGTGCGGGTGCAATTAAGACGGCGTTTGATGGTTCAGCCATTGCGTTCTTAACCGGCTCTCCTAATTTCACCGCAACCAATGACGATTTTAATGCGTTTGTGCGTTGGATTGAGTCCAATGACAAAACCGAGATATTGAGCCGCCCTGAAATCAGCATCTTGCACGGTCACAGTGGCTTGATTAGTGTTGGTCAGGAGCTGCCTATCATCACCGGCTCGTACACCACAGAAACTGATGGAAGCAGTAAACCGTTTCAGACGATTGAACGTAAAGATGTAGGCTTATCGCTTTGGGTCCAGCCTATGATTGGTTTGAATGGGGATATTAAACTCAGGGTAAAACAAGAGCTTAGTCGTGTTGATAAATCTGTGGAAGCCAGTGACATTGTCACGAGCAAGCGACAAATAGATACCGTTCTCACGATCAAATCCGGTCAAACCATCGCACTAGGCGGCATGATGGCGAGAGACTCACAAACCGTGACAATGAAAGTACCGGTGCTTGGTGACATCCCGTACCTAGGCGTTTTGTTTCGTTCTGAATCGGAGAAAAGCAGTAACCGGACATTGGATGTAGTTCTACATGTTGTGGCAATTTGATTAATCTTTGACCTTTTTCCGAAATTCTATTGACCCAGAACGATTAATAATTAAACATATAAAGTCATCTCGGTACTTGAATCGTCTTACTGTACGTTTAATTGTACATATAAGACCATGTTGTTTCTAAAATTGTTACATTAGTCTCGATAATTATGTGTCGATAGTCTAGTGTTGTTTATGTAAGTTGTTTGGCGAAAGTTTGGATTTCGTAGTCATGATTAGGGGTTTATCATGAAAGTATATTTAGATGATGAACGTACAACTCCAGAAGGCTGGGTTCGTGCTTATTGGCCTAATGAAGTTATTTCAATGCTAACGGATGGCAAGGTTACAGAAATCAGTCTTGATCACGACTTAGGTGATGACCGCAAAGGGACTGGATATGATGTTATTTTGTGGATTGAAAAACAAATGGTCTTGAATAATTTTGAGCCACCAAGGCTTAAAGTTCATTCCGCTAATATATCCGCTAGACGTAAAATGGAACAAGGAATCGACCAAATCTACCGTATGTCAAAACATCGAAGAATTGTTTGAATTATTTGTTTTTATTGAAAATTATGATTGTTCCATTTGGTCGTTCAAATATAATAGCTTTTGCTAAAGTATGAAAAATGAGCAAATGGACTTTTATGAAAATTGAAGAAATTAAATACATACATGGATACTTAGTTGAATACTTCGCCAATAGAGATGATCCTATTTCCCCTGCCGGTATTAAAAGCGAAGAACTACTAGAATCAGCAGTTTGCAGACCACTTATGACGGCTGGCGGAAAAGACGCTTACATAGGTGTGTATAACAAATGTGCTGCTCTGTTTCATTCTATTATCAACAACCACTGTTTCCACAATGGCAACAAGCGCACAGCACTCCTCTCCACTATTGTCTACATGAGCGAACACGGTTACTGGTTAACCATTCCTACAGACTCTGAAATGTTTGAGTTTACACGTAAAGCAGCTGCTCATGAGTTAGGATGTAGTCGTGATAACGAACTAAAGTCGATAGCAACATGGCTGAAGAAAAACTCTCGAAGACGAACTAATGGTGAACATCCTCTTAAATTTCAGCAGTTGAGAGAAATCCTTGTTAGATTTGGTTATGACGTGGGGGAATGTGACGGTAGAACTATACCTATTTATAAGGATGGCGTATTAAAAACATCCATCTTGCAAAAAGGGAGCAAAGGTAAAGAGGATTACGATAAGCAATACATTCAGAAGCTGCGGAAAAAATTAGATTTAACGCACGAATTTGGAGTGGATTCTTTTGGTTTTTATGGCGCTGCAGGATTTAACGATACATTACATATGTTCATGACCATGAGAGCTAAAGTGATGCGTGATTTAGCTACTATCTAAGTACGCCCCGAAGGGATAAGGGAGCGTTTTACGCGACCGAGACACCAAGCCCACACTAAAGCTGAGTGTCTCGTGTCGTTAAATGGCGCGGAGCTTCCCAAATATTCTTATGGCATCAAATTCCCTCTTCCTGCTAAGCCAAACGACCTAATCACCTAAAACGCCCAAAATTGCTCATAGCTTTGCAGCATACGTATAGCGGCTTTCCGTCTGACTAATAAAGCGCAATTACGGTTGAGTGTGTGCTCGGAACGAGCGCACGCACAAACGTGATGCGCTTGAAGGAAAGGCAAAACCCCCGAATCTGTATTACGGGGGTAAATTCCACCGAACTATCGGCGTTCTCTGTTTTGAGGACGTTTAGCGCCTCTCTAATACTAAGATTTTCGCTACAGCTCTAGCTAACCTTAACAACTTTGAACTTGTTTGGAGGGTTTCTTTATCCTGACCGTACATAAGAGCTTGAGCCAAGAGGATTTGTTGAGGAGTGATAGTTTCACCAGTTGGTGTAACGATATGATCATGGGATATTTTGAAATCTTCCCAGTTCTTCTTGTGGCTGATAACTCTTCCTGTGTTAAGCCGCATTAATCGACGACAGCATTCAGGCATTTCACGCCCTCTGTCCCATGCTTTCACAGTATTGATATGCTTACAACAGAGATCAGCGGTCTCTTCAATTGAGAGACCGCATTCAATTTCACGAAAGAGTTGGTTTTTTGTATAACGTGGACGTTTCATTAACTGCGCGTTTAAAAGATATGCGTTATACCGATAACCCTCAATTCTTCGCAATTACATATAGTTAAATGAACAATCTAATGCGAGTAAATTCACATATAGCTTAGTGGCAATAAACGCTTCCTGCTTTATTATCCATATGACAGCATTGTCCCCATGGACATGTAACACGTCTCTGGACAATTTCGAGTTAAGGTTGGCAATCTCGGTATGTACCTTCGAATTAGATTTAGTTAGGGAAACAGCGAGAAAAATACAGTTTATGATCTTGATCACCAAAAGCGTAATACATACTTTTAAAACGAATCAACAAACCTAAAGTCATACTTTTTTTGCTCACCATGATATGCAACAATGATATTGCCATGAAAAATCATTAGTTTAGAGGTTCTATGTCTGGTGCTGCTAGTTTAAACGATTTCAAGTTATTAAATATTAAATGTAAAAAGTACTTTGACCTTTACTCAAAAGGCGCTGTCTTTGCTAAGCAACCCGAGAATGACAAGCTAAAGGAACGGTTTGGTTTTTACCTGTTCATGCTTGAAAGTTTGTGTGATGAGAAAGATCTTGATCGTATCAGTGATATTATCACTGATACTGAATACAACGCATACCTAACGGGTAATCGATTTAATGACCAAGGTATTGATGCGATTTATATTAATGATGAAAGTAAAGAAATATTACTCTTCAACTTTAAGTTTAGAGAATCATTTAAACCAGGTCAGATGCAAAGTTCAAATGAAGCTTTTGTTTCAACGAAACTAGTAAATTGTATCTTGAATGGGAATTCCGACGGTCTAGAGGGAAAGTTAAAGAGTTTAGTTGATGACGCGATAGAAAGACTCAATAGTAATGATGTCTGGAAGACCTCTCTTTATATGCTTAGCAATGAAGCAGTTCCAATAAATAATGATGAGACAGCTATTCAGCAACTGAAAGACTTTTATGATATGGAAGTTATTTCCATCTGTCTTCCTCAAATTAAATCAATGATGTCTATTCGGCCAAAGCCAATATCTTCAGAGCTTATAATCGACAATGACGCTTTAATGTCTTATTCGGAAAACACCATCTCAACATCAAAGTCATATATAGTAAGATTAAATGCGGCAGATATAATTAGAATAACATGTAAAAATCAAGAGCTAAGAAATAACTACAATTGCGAGAAAATTGAAGTTTTAGCTAAAGAGCGCATAGACTATGGAGTTTTATTCGACAATGTTCGAGGCTTTGTTCAAAAATCAAAATACAATGAAGCCATAGCGCGTTCTCTAAAAGAAGATCCTAGCAAGTTCTTCATGTATAACAATGGCATGACAATTGTTGCTAAAGATATTAAAGCAGAGCCTGTTAATGGTAACAAAAAAGTAAGAATTTCCATCAGTGACTTCCAAGTGCTAAATGGAGGTCAAACGCTCCGAACGCTTCATAATTTCAATGCTCAAGATGATTCTCATATATCTGAGTTTTTATCTAAAAGCGAAGTCTTAGTTAGAATATTCAATGCCTCAAATAGTGATGCCGTTAACAAAATCGCAGAATACACTAATAGCCAAAACTCAATCTCAAATGTAGATTTAAAGTCTTTGAGTACTCTACAAATTCAACTAGAACAACTTTTGGATGAACATGACATTATCTATTCAAGAAAGAATGGTGATACTGGCATGAATGATCAAAAAAATTACAAATACAAAATTAGCATGGAGTTATTTGGACAGATACTGTTTGCAATTCAAGGTAATCCTGAAAAATCATCTAACCAAAAACAACATATCTTTGGTAAGTATTATGACGACATCTTCTCGGAAAGAAATTTCAATATATCTGATGCACCAGAGATTATAGAAAGCTACTTTGACATTAAAAAATCATATGACTCAGTAAAGGAAAGTCTACAGAAGATTGAACAAAAAGTATTCTACATACTATATATGAGAAAAGTTCGTAGTGATCTTGATAATCAGGCGTGTATTGATGAACTTGAACGTATACTAGAGCTGTTTGAGCCGTCTAAGAAAAAGATTACAGATGCTCGTAAAATGATCCAAGTCCGTTTTAAAGATTTTCTTAATGAGCAATTAGGCGTATGTTAGTATAATTTTTAAGAACTGTTAAATAGGGAGAGATTAACGACTCCCTATTTAAATTTGAATAAGCCATAGTACCAAGTTTTCTTACCATTAGTTAAAGTATTTCATAATCCCAATTTTACTATTTACTTTGATGTCGCTGGTAACTCACTTTGGGGCATTTAGATGTCAGCAAAAACTTTTAAGGTGCATAAACTATCTTTGTTTATTGATTGGACTATTCGCATTTTTGATTCCTCATTTAATGAAATATCCTGCCACTCGCCATTTGTTTGCTACTTTCTGCAACGTTACAGTTTCTATAGCCGAGCTTTTTTGACCAAAACTTGCTGCAAAATTGATAACAAGATACTGACCATCGGCAACTCCAGGAAGAGAGTTGTGTTCAGATGCTCTCTTAACTGAACGAGAAATAATTTGTCCTAAAGGTGCGCGTATTTGGGTGAGCATTCTTTTCCATTTGGAACTTGATATTCTTTCTTGAAATACAGGAGCAGCCTCACTCCAACTTAAGGCATACTCACCTAAATCAACGGTCTCTAACCATGATATAGCATCTTCTTTTCTACTATCATTTACATCTAAAATCGCTGATTCTGATTCAACACTTAATTCAGCAACATCGACTTCAAAAGCAGCTGCAATAGCTTTCTTTGATTCTAACGAACACTTACCTTCACTCTCTATTCTTTGAATTGTTCGAAGGCTTATCCCTGCAATGAATGCCAATTGCTCCTGAGACCAGAACTTTCCAGAACGAAGCTTTTTGATTAGTTCTTGATTTACCATCGTTTACAACTTTCCCCAGAAGACATACAAAAAACAATTATTGCAGGAGCGCTATAAGTTTTCCACGTCAGTTGCACGACACATACGCTAGGCAATCCACGATACTCGATTATCGGTTGGATGCTGAATATTCACTTTAGGAAGCCGAAAACAATCTGGACAAGGTTATCGTTTTTAGTATTACCAAAAATAATTCAATTAATGACAAATGAAACGAGTCCTGAAACATTGCGTAGCATACAATGGGGCAGAATCTAGTTTACGATAAACAATTGCGCCTCTATTTGTTGTGATATTTGATGTGTTTATCTAGGTGCCTTGGAATTATGTAGCATCTTAGCTAACACCCGCGCAAATCGGATCAGCTTACGTGTAGTTTTAAGCTCTAGTTCAGACTGGATTTCGAGCAGTGCAATGCCGATGACAATCTGTTGGGGAGAGACAAGTTGACCGGTGGGAAGTTCGAGTTTATCGCGCACCATTTTGAACTGTTGCCACGACTCGTGATGGCTGATCTGCCGACATTTTGCGAAACGCATCAGTCTTTTACATTCTGGAGGAATGATATTTCCTTTATCCCAATCAGTGACAGTCCTCGCACTTTTGAAACACAATTCAGCTGTTTCTTCGACACTTAACCCACATTCGAATTCACGAAAAAGTCTGTTTTTATGCATGACTAGACCTCAAGATGATTCTAGTGCATAAAAATGACATTCTGTATCTATTTGTTAAATATAGGAAATTTACCGTAATTCGACATAATGCGCACTTAGATATGATAAAGATAAGGCGTTGATTTAGCGTCTTATATCTTGTTGTTTGATGTCTATTGCGTCCAGAACCATTCCAAAACGCTTTAACTCTAAGCCGCCAAAGTTGTTTATGGCATAACTTGAACTGTGCGGTGTGTAAATTCCTGCTGCGTATGCTTGCTGATCTTTCTCTAGCGTAAGTTTCATTTCAACTGCGAGCTTGCGGCAACAGATTCCTATGCGCTAACTTCTAACACTATTAACACTATTAACACTATTAACACTATTAACACTATTAACACTATTAACACTATGCTAATCGAATGTACTATTCAGCGATTCTTTTTTGTCTTGTCGCCCGAACTCTTAAATCCTTGATGCGGAAATACGTTGCGAATTCTCTGTTGAACTTTTTTAGGCACTTGCTCAGTAAATACTAATTTCATTCCTGTTCGTTGCTGATATACCTTCATTTCTCCGCTAAAAGGTGTTACTTCAGCAATCTCTGACACATTGTGTTTAAACGTTGGCGGAAAATGCCCCTTAACTTTATGTAAGGTGCCGTCTTTAAAGATTACTTTGAGAACAGGTCGATCAACAGCGACAAGCCAAAAAATGATTACAGCCGCGATTACAATTACGTACAACATGAGTAGACTCCTAATTGGATAACAACTTGCTCAAATCTTCTTTTAAGTTCGATACGGCTTTACTTGCTTTCTCACTTCTAGACGCTTCACTTAATAGATATTCGATGGCATCTGACAAGGTACAGCCAAGTTCATTAGCTCTAGTTGAAAGCTTTTCCCAAACCTGGTAGTCAAGATCAATTGATTTTTTACGTGTATGAATCTGCTCAGCATTAAAATGACGTTTACGTTTAGCTCGAATGGCCTGCTTTAACTTGTTATCAAGTTCAGGAGCCATATTTTTTTCTATCCATTCTAAGACTAATGTTGGTTCGTGTTCTATAGATTTCAATTTTTGAATGGCTGATTCCGCTTCACTACGATCAATATGACAAGTGATTGGTTCGCCATCTTTCCATTTCTTAATCAAGTACTGCCATTTCCAACCACATTCCAAGTTTTCAAGCTGCTGATATTTCATTTGAGGCAATCCATTAAAATTTAGGGTGACAGCGTAACCCAATCAGTATCTATGTTCAAATTAATCCTAACAAAAACTAGATAGAGATCATTCATCTTGTGTGCTATTCGAGCTAGAGGTTTTTCTATATAATTCTTTGTCTCTTAATAAACAATTCAGAAACTCAATGACTCAAGATATTTGGCGCCTTGCAACTCCCCAGTACGATGAATTTCAAGTTCAGCTCGATCAGTACCCTAACCTACAGCCGATTTCGCTAATCGACATACAAACTAGGTTAACAAAAGCAATCGACAGATTTCTTAATATTAAAGGATTTAGCCGTGTCTTGGTTGTGAACTCTCCAGACAATTCCATCTATCGTTCTTTGTTAAAAGAGAAAGTAGAAAGCTTGGTTGACGGTTTACCAGTTGTTTCTACAGAATCTTTAGATATGGAAGCAATTTTGGGACAAGTAAAAGCAGAAAATGGCAAAATTATTTCTAAATCTGAAGGTCTCATATCCCGAGCTCACGGTGGCTATCTTATAGTCTCTGCAAATTTACTTTTGGCAAACCCACGCCATTGGCCAATACTCAAATCAGCTGTACTTGGTACACCCATCGCACAATTCAATTGTGATCCTAAATCTCTTATCGAAGAAGCGTCGTATAATCAATACGATGTTAAATTGATCATTGTGGGTGATAGGAACCAATTAGGTGATGTTGATTTTTTGGATGCTGATATCCACTCCGGTCTGTGTGTTTACAGTGAGCTAGAGCTAGATATAAAGATTAATGAAGATTCAATTACACAATATCTCTGCTTTGTAAAATGGCTATGCCATTACTACGCGTTACCAGAATTGAGCTCCGATGCACTTGAACGTTTGATGACTGCAGGAGCTCGTTATACTGAAGACCAGCACTATGCCCCGCTTTGTGTTATGTGGCACAGATCTTTGTTGGAAGAGGCATCACTAGAAGCTGATGGTGGATTAATAACAGCTCGCCACTTAGACGAAGCGATAGATGCTCGTAATTTCAGAGAATCTTATCTTCCTGAGCGTGCTTTAGACGATATTCTAGATGGGCAGGTATATATCGAAACTCAGGGTGAACAAGTTGGACAAGTTAATGGATTAACCGTTGTCGATGTTGCAGGTCATCCAGTGTCTTACGGAGAACCAGCTCGTATTTCTTGCGTAATCCATTTTGGTGATGGCGATATTGCAGATGTTGAACGCAAAGTAGAATTAGGTGGGAACTTACATGCTAAAGGCATGATGATCATGCAAGCTTTTGTTAGTAGTGAATTAAACCTAGATGTTCCCCTGCCTTATTCTGCTTCTGTTGTATTCGAACAATCTTATTGTGAAGTTGATGGTGACAGTGCTTCGTTGGCTGAACTATGCTCTTTAGTTAGTGCTCTTTCTGAGTATCCAATCAATCAACAAATTGCGGTGACAGGAGCCGTTGACCAATTTGGTCGAGTACAAGCTGTTGGTGGATTAAATGAAAAGATTGAAGGTTTCTACCATGTTTGTCAGCATCAAGGTTTCACAGGCGAGCAAGGCGTGATTCTTCCTCAAAGTAATCTAAAACATCTAGCACTGCATAAAACTGTAGTAGAAAGTATTAAGAATGGTGAGTTTCATATTTGGCCAGTCTCACATGTTGATGAAGTCGTTCCTCTGGTAATGGGCAAACCATTTAGAGGTGAAGATGAAGAAAGCGTAATAAGTAAAATTGCGGAGCGCATTGAAAACTTTGAGAAACATGTACAACCCTTTGGGTTTGTGGACCGTATCAGAAACTGGTTTGTTTAGTACTGATCGGAGTTGTCTGGCGTACACGTGTTCACTAACATGCACCCTATCAGAAATTGGAGTAAATGATAATGCAAAATAAACGTGACTCATATAATCGTGATGACCTATTAGCCTCTAGCCGTGGAGAGCTGTTTGGCCCAGGTTACCCTCAGTTACCAGCACCAAATATGCTAATGATGGATCGTGTTAGCAAAATGTCTGAAACTGAAGGTGAATTTGGCAAAGGTTTAATTATAGCTGAGTTAGACATCACTCCAGATTTATGGTTCTTCGATTGCCATTTCCCTGGTGACCCTGTCATGCCTGGTTGCCTTGGCCTCGATGCTATGTGGCAGCTTGTTGGCTTCTTCTTGGGCTGGGTTGGCGGTAAAGGTAAAGGTCGCGCTCTAGGTGTTGGTGAAGTCAAATTCACAGGACAAATTCTACCTACAGCGAAGAAAGTTACTTATGAAATCAATATGAAACGTGTAGTAAACCGTAAGCTTGTAATGGGTCTTGCTGATGGACGAGTATTGGTTGATGGTAAAGAAATTTATGTTGCTAAAGATTTAAAAGTTGGCCTTTTCCAAGACACTTCTGCATTTTAGTTTTAGCTATATTGATTAAAGCAGCCATCTGGCTGCTTTAATTTTGTTCAATATACTTAGTTATAGTGCGTTATAAATAACACCAACTAAAAAGCCCCTTTCGGGGCTTAAGATCCTTTAGTATGTGGGGGTTATTTATAGAGACCAGAGTGTTTGTCATCTCTTGCGTCACGCCAACCGCCTAGCCAATATGAACGAGCATCGCTTTGTTGGTATGGACACTCTTCTTGAGATCGTCCATTCAACCCAGCTTTATAACCTTGAGATTGTGCTCTTTCAAGGCGATCACGCTTTTGTCTCTTCATAGTGCAGTCCTCATACAGTAACTTGTGTCTTACTTACAACTATTACATTAGTGTGGATCTTTTATGACCACACTTTAAAGAATCGCGCAAAAACTGACCTTTCTCAAGTGTAAAAAAAAGCACAAGCTTATTTTTGTGAGCTTGTGCTTTTCTTGACAAAAAATGACTATTTTCTACGGAACCAAGCTAAACCAAGCAGAATAAATCCCCACAGTCCTAAGCCAGCTCCAGATCGTTTCGAAGTTTGGGCGTCCGAACCTCTTTCACTGATATCGGTTACTGAAGAATCAACTATTGGAACTAGTTTAACAGCGACTGTAGATTCATCACCATTGCAACTGGAGTTATGTGCTGTTGTTTCGTAACCGCCAGAGCACTTTAAAGCTGTACCAGATATAACACCAGCATCATTAATATCTGTAGCGTCGATAATACGGTATTGGTTATTATTACTTGTAGCCTCATTATCGTTGGTTAAGTCGTCTAGGAACCAAGCTTTATTTCCAAAACGTTCCATACGAGTTGAATCACTTCCGGTACTATCGTAAGGATATATAAACCCACGCTTTGCCCGAGGCTTACCATCAATTTCGCGTGTATCATCAAAATCAAGTTGGCCTACGATTTCATTGTAGTTATTAATGGCGCCAGCTTTACCGCCTGAGCCAGAAAATACTATACCACCAGAAAGATATATCGCAGTAGGTGAAGCTGCGGTGACATCATCAATGATAAATAATCGGTTAGCAGCAGCACCGTTATAAGGCTTACTGCCTAACCGTTTAGCACTACCAATAGCAATTAGATTATTATTCACCGATGTTACAACTGAGTTACTATGAATTGTTTCACCGTCGATTTTAACCTGAGCATTATTGACTGCGGTGGAAGTCCAAGCAGTATCCGTTTGGTAGTCATCTACTGATACACTGAACACCGTTGCGTTCATATAATTGTAAGATGAATTATAGGCATTGAATCCAACCGCATAAATCATATTGGTATCTTGATCAACAACGAAATCTCGAATGCTACCTTGCGCTAAACGATTAGATTTTCTTGCTGTACCACTTGGCCATGGTATTTCAACCACGGTTCCAGAGTCATTATCCCAAATGGCTGGATTGGAAGTATAAAAAGTACCATAATCGTTCTCGTAACTTGTAGACACACTACCGACTGTATAAGTGCCATCTGTTTTCCAAGCTCGGGTCTGTAGATAACCACTAGGAGCTGTGCCTTCCGTACGAGCTTCTACAGAATTGCGACGATAATCAGTAACATCTCCAGCTGTGGAGTCAATCCCAATAACAGTCCCCGAATCAGAAATACTGTTAACTACTACATTTAATGATTCTGTCGAATCAACTGAGCTAACATTACCAGATTCATCTTCGATGAAAGCTATAGAATTCGGTGTTGTATCACCATCAATCTCAGACTCCCAAATATCCCACCGAACTGTCGCCCATTGCTCACACGTTGAATAACCCAATTGAGCTTCACAGTAATTATCAAAATCGGAATAATCTTGGATATAATAGAACGAGCTATCCATTGCAAACGGAGCTTCTTCTCGAAAGCTCAGTCCATCAACTTCTCCACCTGCATTTAACTTTGCAATTCGAGTCTCACCGGCTAACACATAAGAACTACAATCAACACCATCACCTTCAATGGTGCTAGTTACAAAGCAGTTATCAGCAGCGCTATTAGTTGCTGCTGGTTGGATAGCCTCACCGAAAGAACTTTCGTAGCTTAAGGACGTACTTGGAACTACTTCTACCACATTATAAAGAGCGGCTGATACGTGCGTAGCTGTTAAAATTGCTGCGCTAATAATACTCAGCTTAAACAAATTGTTATTCATAAAGTCATTAACTATCCTGTTGCATTGCTTCCAGCTCTTCCCAGCGTTCAAAAGCAATTTCAAGCTCCTGCTCTTTGGCAGATAACTTGTCTAAAATTGGTTGGGTCAAATCAACAGATCGACTAAAGAAATCGGCATCGTTAACTTGCTCTTGCAGTGATTCTATCTCTGCTTCTAACTCTTCGAGCTTTTGCGGCAGAGTTTCTAATTCCCGCTGCAGTTTATAAGATAACTTTTTAGATTTAGGCTTCACTGACTCCAATTTGGGAGATAGCTCAACCGATTTATCTTGTTTGACAACGTTTTCAACACTACGCGACTGCATCACTTGAAAGCGTTGCTGCTGAGCATCATGATAACCGCCAACAAACTCTTCTATTTTACCGTTACCTTCAAATATCCAACTCGTAGTCACTGTATTATCGACAAATTCACGATCGTGACTGACCAACAATAAAGTTCCTTGATAATTGGCAAGCAAATCTTCCAAAAGTTCCAAAGTTTCGATATCTAAATCGTTTGTTGGTTCATCCAGTACCAACAAGTTGTTTGGTCTTAGGAATAAACGAGCAAGCAGAAGTCTGTTTTTCTCACCGCCAGACAGTGCTTTAACAGGAGTACGCGCGCGCTTCGGCGCAAACAAGAAATCTTGGAGATAACTCAACGCATGTCGTTGACGACCACCAACCGTTACTTCTTGTTTACCGTCTGCCAGGTTATCGATTACTGTTTTTTCAGGATCTAATACTTCGCGATACTGATCGAAGTATGCTACTTCCAATTTGGTACCGCAGTGCAAACGACCGCTATCTGCGGTCAATTGGCCAAGTAGAAGCTTTAAGAGCGTACTCTTGCCACATCCATTAGGGCCAATAAGAGCAATTCGATCGCCACGCATGATATTAAAGCTAAAGTTATCAACCAAGCACTTGTCTTCAATAGCGTAATTGAGGTTTTCTGCTTCAAATACGATCTTTCCAGAACGAGACGCGTCATCGATTTGTAAGTTAACTTTGCCCAGCACTTCACGTCTTTCACTACGTTCCTGACGGAGCTTTTTAAGTGCCCTAACACGGCCTTCATTACGTGTTCTGCGAGCTTTGATACCTTGACGGATCCAAACTTCTTCTTGAGCTAGTTTCTTATCAAACTCTGCGTTTTGTAACTCTTCGACTCTCAATAACTCTTCTTTTTCAGTAAGATAGTTTTCATAGTCGCCAGGGAAAGAGTTAAGTTGGCCACGATCTAAATCGACGATGCGTGTTGCCATCGATTTAATGAACGAGCGGTCGTGCGAAATGAAGATTATCGATCCGCGAAAATCCTTTAAAAATCCCTCTAACCATTCAATTGTCGTAACATCTAAGTGGTTGGTAGGCTCATCAAGCAGTAATACATCAGGGTCACAGACCAAAGCACGTGCTAGAGCGGCTTTTCGCTGCCAACCACCTGAAAGATCCGTTAACTTTGTATGACCATCAAGCTTTAATGAAGCTAAAACGTTCTGAATTCGGTCTTCAAAGCGCCAAGCACCGGCATGCTCTAGCTGTTCTTGAACATTTGCCAACTTCTTAATATTGGATTCTGATGGATCAACAGCGACAAGATCGAGCAGATCATTGTAGATCTTAAGTTGCTCGCCGACTTCTTGTAGACCACCAGCAACATAATCAAATACAGTACCTTCCTGGTTGCGCGGAGGGTCTTGCTCTAAACGCGACACAATGACATCCTGCATCACTTGCATTTTGCCATCATCTAACAGTATTTCACCTGCGATGATTTTCATTAGCGTTGACTTGCCTGCTCCATTTCGGCCAACCAAACAAACACGCTCATTTTCTTGCAATGCGAAATCTGCGTGATCAAGTAAAGGATGGTCACCAAAAGCGAGTAAACCGTTATGAATGGTAATTAATGCCATTATTATCTAACCACTGAGTTAATTCTGAAAAATCAAAAGGCCAGTTTAGCTCTGAACCTTGATATGATACTACGGGGATAGTGACCCCGTAACGAGAAAACAGTTCATCATTGAATGCAATGTCGATTACATCAACATGTGAAGCAACATTAGCCTGAATAAGTAATGAGAAGGCCATCTCACATAGGTGGCAACCTTCAGTACTGTATAAAGTTATCAATCAACTTTCCCTATTATTCATTCACTAAACTAGCTTATGAGTAACTACCCAACAGTTATGAATGTGCTTGTTGCGTTCAAAGTCGAGTGGAAGTGTCTGCGCAGAGATATTTTTAGCTTCTAAACCTAAGCTCTCTAATTCAGCCATATCCATCTTGAAATGACGTTTATTGTTTGAGAAAACAATAGTGCCGTCCTGACGCAAAATACGCTTCAAGTTCTTCATCAATTGAATATGGTCTCTCTGAACATCAAAAGATTGTTCCATACGCTTTGAATTTGAGAATGTTGGCGGATCAATGAAGATAAGATCATAGTTACCCGAAGCTTGTTCAAGCCACTGAAGGCAATCGGCTTGAACAAACTGATGCTGGCGTCCTACTTGGCCGTTTAGCTTCATGTTGTCCTTTGCCCATTCTAGATAGGTATTTGACATGTCGACCGTTGTCGTTGATTTCGCACCACCGCAAGCTGCGTGCACTGTACCAGAGCCGGTATAAGCGAATAGGTTCAGGAAGTCTTTACCTTTAGCCATTTCACCAAGTTTACGACGAGTAATCTTATGATCTAAGAAAAGTCCAGTATCCAAATAGTCATGTAAATTAACAAGCAGCTTCACACCATACTCATTGACTTCCATCGTTTGAGACTGCTGACCAAACTTCTGATACTGAGATGAGCCTTTTTGCTTTTCACGGACTTTCAAAACAACATTGTTGGCATTTGTGCCCCTAACCTGAATCGCAGCCCTAATGATGTCAGTGAGACGGCGTTTTGCCTTCTCTTCTGGGATATCCTTCGGTGCAGCATACTCTTGGATGACTAACTGATCTAAATACACGTCGATTGCAACATTATATTCAGGTAGATCAGCATCGTAGATACGATAACAATCTAGACCTTCACGCTTCGCCCATTTACCAATTTTTGCAATGTTCTTCTTCAGACGGTTTGAAAAATCAGGCGCGATTTGAGTCTGTTGCGTTTCTTGCTCGTCTTCAGAACGTTCACGAGCAGAAATTGAATAGTTCTTTTGGTGACAAGGTAACGCACCGTTATTCAACTTATATTGTTTCTCAGCACGCATACGTAGGCAGCTAAGTAATTCATCTGAACTAGAGAAGATAGACGCCTGACAACCGCCGAATTCAGATTTAAGCTGCGCACCAAATGCTGTGTAGAGTGCGATAAGACCTGGATGTGTTCCTAAGCGCTCACCATAAGGTGGGTTACAGACGATTACACCACTTTCAAAACCTTGCGGCTTCTTAAGCAGTGCGGCATCTCCAAGCTCAAACTGAATCAAGCTTTCTACACCAGCTCGTCTAGCGTTATCTTTAGCGGTTTTTAGAACACGGCTGTCACTATCTAAGCCAAAAAACTTAGTGTCAGTTTTATTGACACCCCTTCTCGCCTGCACACTAGCTTCAGATTTCACTTGCGCCCAAAGTTCGGGGTCGAAGTCTTGTAAGGACTCAAAACCCCATTTTTCACGCTTAAGACCAGGAGCAATATTCGCAGCCATCATCGCCGCTTCAATTAACAAAGTACCTGAACCACACATAGGGTCTAACAATTGCTTTGATGCATCCCAGCCACTTCGTAGGATGATAGCCGCCGCTAGTGTTTCTCTAAGTGGGGCACGACCAGCTTCCGTTCTGTAGCCACGAACATGTAAGCCACCTCCGACCATATCGATACCAAGTAGAGCCTTATCATTATGTAGTCGAACGTGAATGCGAAGATCTGCATGATCTTTACTGATCGACGGCCTTGGGAGGTTTTTCTTTTCAAAACAATCAACTACAGCATCTTTAACTTTCATTGCGCCATATTGACTGTTACGGATCTCTCTGTTTGTGCCGTTGAAATCAACCACAAACTTTTTAGAGCTATGAAAATGATTAACCCAGTTCACTGACGTCGCCGACAGGTACAGGTCCATATCATTCTGACAATTGAATTCTGTAATAACACGTACAAATCGTGAAGCAAGGCGGCTCCATAAACAACAACGGTAAATTTGCTCATTTGACGCTTTAAATTTCACCCCTGCTTGCACAGGTTTGGCGTCTGAAATCCCTAATTTTGTTAATTCTTCTACTAATAGGTTCTCAAGACCGTTTGAGGTTACCGCTAGATACTGATTCATAGTGTTCTTTAGCTAATAAAAATGGTGTCAGATTATACCTGACAAAGAACAACTTGCCCAAATCTAAACAACCTAAATCCATAAAAACACAAAACTTACATTTCCAGCTCTTCTAATTGTTAATAAAACCACTACTGAATTCTTATCTCCCTAATTTATTACCTCATAGCGATAGTGAGTATTTATTCACAATAAATCTGGACTATACCAGAGTAGTTTTTACACTGTAAATTAATTACACTTTTAGTTAAAACGGGAATATTTTGGTACTTTTAATGGGAAATAAGCTGGTCTGTATCGTCACATTTAAGGCAATTTAAATGCAAATATTTTGTCAGAAGTAGAAATATGATTGGCGATATAGAAACTACACCACTCAACTGAGGTGAATTGAAGGCAAAAAAAATCGGCTTACGCCGATGGGAAATAAAACAAAGGAACGAAAATACTAGGGAAACTTAACCCACCAACGCCATAGGCTGTGGCAGCAAAATCTGATTTGCTGATGCCATTCTGTCATGCATCACTTTAATCACTTGTCCAAAGCATAGCTGTTTAGAACTGTTTAGAACAAAATCTTCAAGGTCGACTAATGCACATAAGCTAGCATTGTCACCCACTTCTAGGACGATGAAGTAACCTTGGCCATTACCATTGACGAGGCTTACTATTTCACCCTCGTCTGGAGAATAACCACTGCTTTGGTAATCAAAGAACCAGCTCTTAGGTTGGACTGGCTTATGGAAACGCTTAGCTGCAACGCAATAAAGGACTAACTCTACTTTGCGTGGCTCGCTGAGATTGAGGTAATCAATGCGCTCTTTGTAAGTCTGGTAGTCAGAAGCGTCGTCAACAGTAAATTGATTAGATGCAAAAGCACAATCTACTAAAAGATTGCTACTTAGATTGGTGCGAAACACCATCTCATCACCCAGTTCTAACATCAGATAGCCTTCGCTATCTGAGTAGTACCAATTCCATTTGTCACTCGGTTTAAGCATTGTCCTGACTCGCTATTTATTTATTATCAGACTATTAGGTAAAACGCTTAATTACCCTTGCCAACTAACTGCACTTAATTCTAAGAGAGGAAAAACAAAAAAAAAGAGGAAATGATTCTCTCATTTCCTCTCTACATTACCTTGTCACTTCTGTTCTGTTTAAAAACAGAAGTCTCAATTAGATATTTTTTACGATGTCAGCAACTAAACGTGGACCTTGATAAATAAAACCACTGTACACTTGAACAAGTTTAGCACCAGCTAGTAATTTCTCTTTCGCTGCAACATATGAATCGATACCACCAACACCAATAATTGGAATTTGATCTCCCAATTCACGATACAAGCATTTGATCACTTCTGTACTGCGAGATTGAAGTGGTTTACCACTTAACCCACCCGCTTCATTGCCATGTTTCATACCTTCAACCAAAGTACGATCCAAAGTTGTGTTCGTTGCAATCACACCATCAATATTATTCTTAAGCAATGATGCACAAATTTGTTTAATTTCGTCATCACTCAGATCAGGTGCAATTTTAAGAGCTAGAGGAACATACTTATCGTATTTACTCGCTAACTCAGCCTGCTTTACCTTTAACGCAGCTAACAACTCATCAAGCGCTTCGCCGTATTGTAGTGAGCGTAACCCTGGAGTATTTGGTGATGAGATGTTTACAGCGATATAACCTGCATGCTGATAGACTTTTTCCATACAGATTAAGTAGTCATCAGCACCTTTTTCGATAGGTGTATCTTTATTTTTACCGATATTGATACCGATAATCCCGTCATAATTGGCTTTTTTAACGTTCTCAACCAAGTTATCAACACCTAGGTTGTTAAAACCCATACGGTTAATGATCCCTTCAGCAGGAATGATACGGAATAAACGCGGTTTGTCGTTTCCTGATTGAGGACGAGGAGTTACCGTCCCTACTTCAACGAATCCAAATCCCATCGCACCAAATGCATCGATACATTCACCATTCTTATCTAGACCTGCCGCAAGGCCAACAGGGTTCTTGAATGTTAATCCCATACATTCTACTGGTCGATTTGGAAGATGTTGACGATAGAAAAGATCAAGAGGAGTGCCGGTGAAACGTTTAAAGTTTTGGATGGCAAGATCATGCGCCTTTTCAGCATCCAATTTGAAAAAGCCAGTTCTGGCTAAGCGGTAGAGCATTGTGCCTCCGATAGAAAAAAGCCCCGATTAAACGGGGCGTAATTATTGTCTGATTCAGCTAACAATTCAAACTTTATTCAACCGCTTGACAGTTTAAATTGAGCAGCATCAATTCTCTTAAAGCGACAGAGAACTTCGCGAACTCATGTACAGTACCTACTTTGAACTCGTTCAGGATATTTTCCCAACGATGCAGTGACACAGAATTTGCTTCCATCCACTCTTCGAGAGCTTTAATCACATCCAACTCACCGTCTTCACATTTGCAGTTAAGCACTTGAGCTGTTAATTGACGTTGCTGCCAATCCAAATCTTCTCTAAATGCTGCACGAGCCAATACTTGCCAGTTGTTGTCTGTCGCTTGGTTGTTAATCTGTTTCAAGAACCAGTGCAGAGACAAACGGTCACCCAGGTTGAAGTACAGTTTTGCAGTTTGTTCGACTGTTTTTTGCTTTTCTTTTGCCACTGAGGATATATCCAGTACTGAATGTAGGCTAGATAAACGAGCAACATAGTTTGCTAATGTCGGTTCGATACCTTTCTCGATCCACGCTTTAGCCATAATGTTGTGCTCTTCCACTTCTTCAGCGACAAGTACATCATCCAGTTTATTGGCAATCGCTTCTACATCGGCTTTGTACAGTGCAATCAACTCAAGAACAGATTGTTTACCTGGACGATTACGTAGCAACCAACGTGATAAACGACGAAGAGTACGACGAACATGGAACATCACTTCATACTGAGTCAATGCATCCGCTTTGTTATCTAGCTTACGTACCTCTTCAAGCACTGAACCTAAATTATAGATTTCACGCGCAGCGGCATAAGCATTAGTCACATCAACGGCACTTGAACCAGTCTCTTCCTGCAAACGAGTAACGAAGTTACAACCCATTTCGTTAACCATCTGATTTGCAAGTGCTGTTGCAATGATTTCAGCACGTAGCGGATGGTTTTGCATGTGCTGTGAATAGTTACGACGTAACTCAGTTGGGAAGTAATTGATAAGTTGCTGTGCATGGAACTCATCATTCGCAATGTCTTCGCACGCTAACTCATCTTTCAACACCATCTTACCGTAAGCAACGAGTACTGAAAGTTCAGGGCGGGTCAAACCATGACCTTGTTTCTCGCGTTCAAGTAGAGTTTCGTCATCAGGAATGTACTCAAGCGCTCGATCCAAATGCCCTGCTTTCTCCAATTGATGAATAAAGCGAACCTGTTCTTTAACTACCGCAACACCTTGCTGTTCAGTCACTGAAATAGACTCTGACTGAACATAAGCATCTTCGATTACAATCGCGCCAACCTCATCTTCCATAGACTCAAGAACTTGGTTGCGTTGCTTAACTGTCATATCACCATTGGCAACAAGACCATTTAGGAAGATCTTAATGTTAACTTCGTTATCCGAGCAGTCTACACCACCAACGTTATCAACAAAGTCCGTGTTAACACGACCACCTTTCAGTGCATATTCAACACGACCCAGTTGAGTCATGCCTAAGTTGCCACCTTCACCAATGATTTTAGCGTTTAGATCACGACCATCGATACGTAGTGAGTCATTCGCGCGATCACCAACATCGGTATGAGTTTCGCGGGAAGACTTAACGTATGTACCGATACCACCGTTCCAAAGTAGATCAACCTCCATAGAAAGGATCATCTTAATCAACTCGTTTGGAGCAACAGATCCTTTCTTAGTGCCTAACATCTTTTGAATTTCAGGCGTTAAAGTAATCGATTTTGCCTTACGTGAGAAAATACCACCGCCCTTCGAAATCAGTTTAGGGTTGTAATCTTCCCAGCTTGAGCGAGGTAGATTAAATAAGCGGTTACGTTCTTCCCAACTGCATGCTGCATCTGGCGTTGGATCGATAAAGATGTGTAAGTGGTTAAATGCACACTGTAGGCGAATGTGTTTCGACAGCAGCATACCGTTACCAAATACGTCACCCGCCATATCGCCGATACCCACTACGGTGAAATCGGTGGTTTGGCAATCGATGCCAATCTCACGGAAGTGACGCTTAACTGACTCCCAACCACCTTTCGCTGTAATGCCCATTGCTTTGTGGTCATAACCATTAGAGCCACCTGAAGCGAAAGCATCACCTAGCCAGAAGTTGTATTCTGCCGATACTGAGTTAGCAAGGTCTGAGAATGTTGCCGTACCTTTGTCTGCCGCAACAACCAAATACGGATCATCTTCATCGTGACGAACCACATTCACAGGAGCAACGAGATCACCTTCTACGATGTTGTCAGTCACATCTAATAGCGCACGTATGAAGCGTTTGTAACAACGCTGACCTTCAGCAAAAATCTCATCGCGGGTGTTGTACAGGTACTGTTTTCTACAAACGAAACCACCTTTAGCACCCACAGGAACAATCACTGTGTTCTTAACTTGTTGTGCTTTTACTAAACCAAGGATTTCAGTACGGAAATCTTCTTGTCTGTCTGACCAACGCAAGCCACCACGAGCAACTTTACCACCACGTAGATGTACGCCCTCAATATCAGGTGCATAAACGAAGATTTCAAACGCTGGTACTGGAGCAGGAATCTCTGGGATTTCGCTTGGTTTCATCTTCAATGCCAACCAAGGCTTAGGCTGTTTGTCTTCGTTTAATTGATAATAGTTGGTACGGTATGTCGCGAGGATCATCTCCATGTAACGACGAATAATACGGTCATCATCTAAGCTTTCTACGTGATCTAACTGTTCAGTAAGCTTATTAATTAGATCCGTTTGACCTTTTTGCGCACCCTTATGTTTCGGATCAAAACGACGCACAAATAGATCCACCAAGCCTTTAGCGACCTCAGGATAATGGCTTAATGTGTCTTCAATATATTGTTGGCTGAATGGGAAACCAACTTGACGCATGTAACGAGCATAAGCACGAAGAATCGATACTTCTCTGCCGGTTAATGAAGCGCCCAACACTAAACGGTTGAAACCATCACTTTCTAGATCACCATTCCAAATAGCAGCAAACGCTTGTTGGAAACGATCGCGAGCTTCTCGAAGATCAACTTGGTTCTCGCTCTTATGAAGCATTGAGAAATCAAGGATCCAGTAAACTTGACCATTTGACTTCACTATCTCGTATGGTGATTCACCGATAACACGCAAGCCAAGATTTTCAAGCATTGGCATTACATCAGAAAGATGGATTGGCTCATCACGGTGGTAAAGTTTCAAGCGAACCGCTTTAGAATCTGTTGATTCTTCTTGCGGACGGTAGAATAACATACCCAACTTGTTTTCTTCGTTTAAAGCTTCTAAACGCTCAATGTCTGCCACCGCAGAAGCTGGCATTACATCTTCTTTATATGAACGTGGGAATGCATGCAGGTATTCTTTAGCAAGTGGTAAACCTTTACTTTCACCGCGGTTTGCCACAATCGCTTCTGCTAAACGATCATCCCAAGTTGTTGATGCTTCCATTAAGTTTTGCTCTATTTTCTTCACATTCACGTCCATATTGTTGTTATCAACACGAACGATGTAATGGGTTCTTGCAAGTGGGCTTTCAGAGAAATACGTTGTGAATTCGACTTCTTGCTCACAACCAAAATATTGTTTAAAAATACGTTGCGTTTGACGGCGTAACTCAGTGTTGTAACGTTCTTTTGTTACGTACACCATGCAACTGAAGAAACGACCGAACGGATCTTTACGCACAAACAGACGAAGAAGATCTCGGTCTTGCATTTGTACAACGCCCATACCCACTTCTAACAGTTCTTCTTCTGTTGCTTGAAGCAGCTCATCACGTGGGTAGTTTTCCAATATGTTGTGCAGTGCTTTATAAGCATACGAACCAACACGGTAGCGGCTAGCACTTAGAATACGTTCCACTTTCTCACGAATTAGAGGGATGCTTTGTACTGCTTGGTTGTACACCGCTGAAGTATAAAGACCGGTAAAGCGATGCTCACCAATCACCTTTCCGTTATTATCAAACTTCTTAATACCAATGTAGTCTGTATAGGCTGGGCGATGGATACGAGATTGCTTATTGCCTTTAGTTAGAATAAGTAAGTAGGCTTTTTTCGCTTCTAGGCGAGCTGAGTCAGAGAATTCGGAAAGTTTTACTGAACGAACACGTTCACTTTGAGAGAACAAACCTAGACCCGGCTCTGCTGTTGGTTTTAGAGTTGTTTCGCCGTCAACATCAACAAGATCGTATTCTTTGTAGCCCATAAAAGTAAAGTTATGGTTACCCAACCAACGTAGGAACGCCATAGTTTCTTGGAAACGATCTGATTCTGGTAAAAGATCTACATTTGTTTCAAGCTGGCTAATAACTTGATCCAGTTTATTTACCATAGGTTTCCAGTCTTTAACGACCAAAGCCGCATCCAAAAGAATTTCGAGCAATTCTTGTTGAAGAGTTTTCATCTCATCTTTGTTACTTAGCCGATCGACTTCAATGTGAAACAGAGACTGAAGATCTCCCTCTCCGTTATTGACACTCTTGATTGCGCCTTTGTCATCACGATCAACTTGAGTTGGACCGTTTAGCATTAAGTGGGAAGTAAGATCAAGTCGGCTAAGTGCCATCTTAATAGAGTCAACATGGAAAGGACCATCAGGGACAACAATCTCAACAATCGTATGGGTAGATTCCCAACCATGACGACTTACCGTTGGATTGAAAACTCGCACAGAGTAATCATCACTTTTCTTCTCACTGATATGATGCCAGAGACTGACTACTGCACCATATAAATCGGATTCATTTCTTTCAGCTAAATCATCTTGCGATACATTGCTAAATAAATGTTGAGCAAGTTGAGTAACCAAGGGTTGTTGTTTTTGCTCAAGTTTGTCTTGAATAAGTTGGTAAACTTTTTCAAGTAGAACCGGCATCAAAGTCTCACGCGCGGTCATAGGCGACTCCAGATTAGAATTATGTTTTGTAGGGGATGCAGTAAGAATATAGCCTACTGCTGGTAATGCATGCCTTATTGTAAAAGTTTTAGAAACTAAACGTTAATGATTTTAACATTTACACTCAGGCAAAAGTTTGAGAATGTGACTAAGATACCTATTTAAACATCTGGCATTATCTTTCATTACAGCATTTCTAACTTTATAAACTTGTTATTTTGGTCGGTTATCAGTCTAAATCGACCTTTTACTCCAATTTGACTAAGAAATGGTCGAAATTTTGATGCTGGCAACTGCAAACGCAATCCCTGCTCTGTTACAACTAAAACGGAACTTGCCGCTCCTGAGTAATGAGCCAAATACGCTTGATAAGAAATATTGAGTGAAAAGTAGTAATGCTGCATATAACAACTAAAGCGCTCTATGTTGAAATTTAAAGATCAAAAAGTTCAGATGAAAAAAAGGTGGCATCGAAATGCCACCACTGTTTGTCTTTTATTCTTCTAGAGCTTTAGACACTTTCTCAAAAAGATCTCGCGCTAAGTTATCCATCGATTTTAACGCTTCCAACTCTTTTCTAATTAATCCTTGGCGCTCTTCATCGTATTTACGGAACTTAAGTAACGGGTCAATTAAACGAGAAGCCACTTGTGGATTACTGCTATTGAGTTCACGCAATATTTCACCAGCAAAGCGATAACCTTCTCCGCTCTTCGCATGGAAGTTTACTGGGTTGCTGTTTAAGAACGCACCAATAAGATTTCGCGTACGGTTCGGGTTCTTCAAGCTAAAGGCTTCATGGTTCATCGTTTTCTTGATGACTTCAAGTGCATTACCTGCAGGGTTGCAACCTTGAAGAGTGAACCATTTATCCATAACTAAACCGTCATGTTTCCACTTGTTACTGTAATCAGCCATTTGGGCTTCGCGACATGGCAAGCCCGCACTGTTGGCAGCGCTCATAGCAGCAATAGTATCAGTCATGTTGTTCGCTTCATTATATTGTTTCTCTGCTAAAGCATTACCTTGCTCGGTATACGCCAAGTAGGACAAACAAATATTGCGCAATGCACGCTTACCAATAGCATCATGACTAATAGTGTATTCATTTTGTCTTAGAGTTTGATAAGTCGCGCTAAGTTCATCTTCTAACTCAGTAGCAAGAATAACTTTGAACGCTTTAAGCACATTCGCAACGGCATCGACATCAACACACTTATACCAACCAGAAACTTCGTTGTGGCTAGGTAATGAAAGCATCTCTGCCACAAATGCTGGATCTAACGAGTCACTGAGCAATACACCACGGAACGCATCGATAACAACTTCATTTAATTCAACACCTTTCCCTTGCTGCAATCGAGTGACATTGTCACGTATATACTTAGCCATTAGGATTTGACCAGCATCCCAACGAGCGAATTCGTTAGTCGCATGAGACATCAAGAACACCAACTCATCATCTGAGTAGTCATATTCCAGTTTTACCGGCGCAGAAAACTCTCTCAATAATGATGGAATTGGTTGCTCTGCTACGTTCTCAAATACGAAGGTTTGCTCTGCTTGAGTGACATTTAAAACATTCGCAACTGGCTTTCCATTACACTGTAATGGCATAACCTTACCGTCTTTTGTATACAGTTCTACATCGAAAGGAATATGCAGTGCTTGTTTTTCTTTTTGGTCATGAGTCGGTTCTGTTGATTGGCAGACCGTCAGCGCATAGGTTTTAGCTACTGCATCATATTTACTGCTAACAGAAACTGTTGGCGTACCTGACTGGCTATACCATAAACGGAACTGTTTTAAATCGACGCCTGATGCATCTTCCATGGCAGAAACAAAATCTTCACAAGTAGCCGCAGTGCCATCATGACGTTCAAAATACAACTTCATGCCTTTTTGGAAGCCCGCTTCACCAAGCAAAGTATGTATCATTCGAATAACTTCACTGCCCTTTTCGTACACTGTTAATGTATAGAAGTTATTCATTTCTATTACTTTATCTGGACGAATTGGGTGAGACATTGGACTTGCATCTTCAGCAAACTGCGGCCCGCGAATAATGCGAACGTTGCCGATTCGATTAACTGCGCGGGAGCCTAAATCAGACGAAAACTCCTGATCACGGAACACAGTCAATCCTTCTTTCAAGCTCAACTGGAACCAGTCACGACAAGTTACTCGGTTGCCTGTCCAGTTATGGAAGTATTCGTGCCCTATTACCGCTTCGATACCAAGATAATCAGTGTCTGTAGCGGTTTGATCATTAGCTAACACGAACTTCGAGTTGAATATATTCAACCCTTTATTTTCCATTGCGCCCATGTTGAAGAAATCAACCGCAACGATCATATAAATGTCTAAGTCGTATTCTAAACCAAAGCGTTCTTCGTCCCACTTCATCGAGTTAATCAAAGAAACCATCGCATGGTTTGCTCTATCTAGGTTGCCTTTATCTACAAAGATTTCTAGGTCAACATTGCGACCAGATTGAGTAACATATTTGTCTCTTAGAACATCAAAATCACCAGCCACTAAAGCGAATAGGTACGCAGGTTTCGGATGCGGGTCTTCCCATTTCACCCAATGACGACCGCCTTCCACTTCACCTTGTTCCAACTTATTACCGTTGCTTAGCAAATATGGATATTGGGCTTTGTCAGCAATGACTGTTGTGGTGTATTTCGCCAGTACATCAGGGCGGTCTAGATAATAAGTAATACGTCGGAAACCTTCAGCTTCACATTGAGTACAGAAAGCGCCGCCAGACTTGTACAAACCTTCTAATGCAGTATTTTCTTCTGGGTTAACTAGCGTAACAATCGTCAACTCAAACTCTGCTGGTAATTGGCGAATTTCTAAACCCGCGTCAAGTTGAGTGAATTCAGTCCAATCTACGCCATTAACTTTTAGTGCTTGTAGTTTTAGTTCTTCACCATCCAAAACCAATGTCGTGCTGTCTTTCATCTGTTTAACTTGTGAAACAGCCGTTACCGTTGTCTCATTATCAAAGAGATCAAAGGTAAGTTCGATTTGAGAAATAGTATGAGATGGTTGAGTATAATCTTTACGATATTTGGCTTGAGGAGTTTGAGCCATTGCCGGAATCCTTTTGACATAATGATATGTGACAGTAACAGATCTTAGGCTTGTTACAGGCAATAACAACCCCTAGAACAAAAAAAGAGATAACCAACGATGGCTATCTCTCATAAATATAAAGCAATTGGTTAATAAACATTCTGCTTACAACTCAACGAACGCGATTTAATACCGCATACATTGAACCACCTTCCATATCTAACGTTAGCTGATCTTGCTGCAATGTGTAACGCGTATCTTGCTCACCATCTTCGTAAAGTAAGACTAAATGCTCACCTTCCATGTAGTAGACACCTTGATGAGTGGTTTCATTACCATCGCTACCACTGGCCTTAAAAAGAAAGACAAAGTCTGGTTGAAGAATAAGCAACACTTCTGTGAGTTTATCCGCATAGGAATCCTGCCCGGAGAGAGAAGTGCTAGACCACATCCCCGCTAACGCATTCGGCAACGCCTTTGTAAAAGTAACCCCGTTTAAAAACAGAAGGTTATGATTACTTTTGTATTCATAAACTTGAGGGTCATCACTATTTAAACCGAGAATGATCGTATCACTATTAGCCGTAAACATACCTTCCCAATGATCGACACTGTAGTCTTTTTTCTGAATATCGATGGCAAACGTATAATCAGATTCAAAGTTAAGCTTTATGGCTAGAAAATTCTCTTCCGTTTCATTCGGTGCAGGATTCAGCAGATACCAATCCCCAAGCAGAAACGGTTGGTCAAATTGTGTTAAATCTTTTAACGGTCCATTCATTGAACCAAAGGCTTGTCCAGTCACTGCTAATGCAATGCAAGCAAAAATAACGGTTATCCATTTCATAGCGATCTCCCTCACTTTTTTTAAGCTTAGGATCTCATGTCAGATTTCGCTAAATTATTTGATATATGTCACATTAGGTTGCATATGGACAATAGAGATATAAAAAAAGCGAGCAGTTAAGCTCGCTTTAGTAATGCATTGAAATTACTATTTTTTTGATGATTTCAGCATATCTACCATGATAGATACCGACTCGTTCAAATACGCATCAGGTACTTCATAATCTTTAGGCACATCATCCAACGTCTTGTATTCTGCTTTGTTGGCAGCAACTTGACGTTTGTTAATTCGATCTAAACGTTCTTCATCAGCTGCTTCACTCTTCTTTTTACGAACTTTCTCGTTTAAAGATAATGAGTTATCATCTTTTTCGGCTTTGTATTTAGCAATATCTTGTTGGATAAAACCAAACTCAAGATCAGAGGTAATACGCGCCTCATGTTTTTGTGTTAATGAAGTAATAAGCGCTGAGAAATTTTGAAGTTTCGAGTACTTAGCTTGATCAATACTGTCCCAAGGAAGTGCATTTGGTTCCACACTTTCACCCGTTTCTGAAGCGTCGATTGCAGCAGGGAAAGCAATATCAGGTATTACCCCTTTATTCTGCGTACTGCCACCATCAATACGATAGAACTTTTGAATGGTGTACTGCACATAACCTAACTCTTTATCGAACATATCGTAGATATGGTTCAAAGAGCGATGTTGTTGCACAGTGCCTTTACCAAAGGAGTTCTCACCCAGAATGATTGCACGTCCATAATCTTGCATAGCCGCAGCGAAAATTTCAGATGCAGACGCACTGTAGCTGTTGATCAATACCGTCATAGGCCCCGAGTAACTGATCTTCCCGTCAGTATCGCTATTTACGTTAACACGACCATAACTATCACGGACTTGAACTACAGGACCACTGGTGATAAACAAACCAGATAACGCTGTTGCTTCAGTTAAAGCACCACCACCGTTGTTACGTAAATCAACAATAATGCCATCTACTTTATCCGCTTTTAACTGAGTAATTAGCTTATCCGTATCTTGAGAAAGGCCAACATAAAAACTTGGTACTTCGAGAACACCAATTTTTTTACCATCCTTTTCAATTATTTCTGATTTAACTGCTCTGTCTTCCAGACGAATCTTGTCTCGTACAATTGTTACAACGTGACGTTTAGCGTCTTTACCATCGGGTAGAATCTCAAGGTTAACCTTAGTTCCTTTTGGACCTTTGATAAGCTGAACCACGTCATCTAAGCGCCAACCGATAACATCAACTAGCTCTTCTCCATCTTGACCAACGCCAACTATTCGATCACCTTCAGACAATTGCTTGCTGCTAGCAGCTGGACCACCAGTGACTAAAGAGGTAATCACTGTATAGTCATCAGTCATCTGTAAAACAGCACCGATACCTTCCAGAGATAAACTCATCTCTGACTGGAATTGTTCTGCGTTACGTGGAGACAAATAACTGGTATGAGGATCTATTTGGCGAGCAAACGCATTCATGTAAAGCTGAAATACATCTTCACTATGAGTTTGAGTTAATCGTTTGATAGCATTGTTGTAACGTTTTGAAAGCGTCTCTTTGATTTCAGGCCACTCTTTGCCTGTCAGTTTTAAGCTCAGAGCATCGTATTTCACGCGCTTACGCCACAACTGATCAATCTCAGCTTTGTCATTAGGCCAAGTTGCTTTCGAACGGTCTATTTCAATTGTTTCGTCAGTATTAAATTTGATTTCTTTATCAAGCAGTGACAAAGCATATTTGAAACGTTCGAAGCGCTTATTCATCGACAGGTTATATATTTCAAACGCAATAGCGTTACTACCTGCCTTGAGTTCATCATCTAACTGAACTGCTTTAGACTGGAAAGAGTCGATATCCGCTTGAGTAAATAGACTGCGATTATAGTCTAGAAGCTCAATATAACGTTCGAAAATCGCTTGAGAGAATTGATCGTCAAGATTGAAATGCTTGTAATGAGAACGAGTAAAACGAGAAGTTACCCTTTTGCTTGCTGTTTCATGTTGAGCTTCAGGAGCAAGAACTGGTAAATCTTTCTTTTGAATTTGGGCTTCAACAGCCTGAACTGATGATGCTGCTAGCCAAACGCTAGCAGCAATCAGAGTCCATTTTGAACGGCATTTCATGCGTAGGAGTTTCTCCTTTAGGCGCGCAAGTGCTCCGCTTTTACAACCATTTGTAGGCCGTTACCAAGTTGAACACGCACATCTTCCTTATTGATTTCAACAATGGTCGCAGCCATGTTGCCTTTACCCATGTTGATATTCACTTCTTTACCAACAACGATTTCGTCAGTATTTAAAGCTCTAGTTTCAACAGGTTTACTTTCTGGTTTTGGCCCTTTATTTTGAGGGCGACGAGGCTGAGCAGCTTTCTTAGCTTTCGGCTTAGCTTTCGCTTCTTCACGAGCTTTTTTACCTTGTTCTTTACGACGAGCGTCCACGCGAGCCTTACTTTCTGCTAACGCTGCTTGTGCATGTTCTACATGCTGTTCTTCAAGCTCTCCACAAGCGTTGCCATCAAGGTCTACACGAACCGCACCAGGTTTTACGCCGTGTAGGTAACGCCATGAAGAGGTGTACTGTCTTAACGCTGCACGAAGCTGAGTTTTACTAACTTTTGGATCTTCGCCAAGGCGTTCAGCAAGATCTTGAAAAATACCAATTTTAAGAGGCTTCGCTTCACCCTCTAAAGTAAAGCATTTAGGGAAACATTCAGCAATGTACGCAATAACTTCTTTGCTGTTTTTTAACTTTTCAGTGTTTTCCATGAGGATTCCTGGTTTATGCGGCTTGTCCGCGAGCATTAAGAGTAAATATGTTCGGTATTATAGTGACCTGAATACGAAAAACCACAGGCAAAAGACAATTTATGCCTTGTTAGCCTGTGAATTGAGCAGCTTTTCTACTTCTGTCATCAAAAATGTAAGACCTTCCTCATCAATTTCAGAGAAACGCCCTACACTTGGGCTGTCAATATCAAGTACACCAGCTACCTCACCATTTATTGAAAATGGAATAACTATCTCTGAATTGCTGGCAGCGTCACACGCGATATGTCCTTCAAACTCATGAACATCATAAACACGTTGTACACTATTACTAGCGACGGCTGTTCCGCATACACCACGTCCAACTGGAATACGTACGCAAGCAGGCTTGCCTTGGAACGGACCTAATACCAACTCACCGTCTCGCATTAGATAAAATCCGACCCAATTAAGGTCTTCTAATTCCATATTGAGCAGCGCGCTTAAGTTAGACAAGTTCGCAATCAAGTCCTTTTCTGATTCTAGTAGTGCGACAGCTTGTTTTGTTAAGCGGTGGTAATGTTCTAATTTCATATAAACTAAACTTCCAATTGAAAAATATAAACTTCACTTTAGGTTTTAAATGCCTTTAAGTTTTGATTACCTAAAGGCTTTACATATAATGGGCCAAAACTAAATAGGATTTATTCTCACAAAGATGGCAGACTCCACAGACACTATTAGCCGTTCTTGGCTAATAACACAAGCGAAAAAGCATCAATCCAAGTTATTGTTTGCCAATGTAATTGCTATTGTTGCAACACTAATCAGCGTGCCAATTCCTCTACTTATGCCACTCATGGTTGATGAAGTGCTACTTAATAAGCCTTCATCGGGTATCGAGGTGATGAACCGAATTTTACCTACGTCATGGCACTCAGCAACGGGTTATATCGTTTTCACGTTAGTACTTATCGTACTCATGCGTGCTGCTAGCCAAATACTCAATATTTTGCAAAGTCGGCAGTTCACACTTGTCTCAAAAACCATCACCTATCAGATGCGTAGTAAGATGATAGATAAATTGGGACGAATTAGCATAAAACAATACGAGACACGTGGAAGTGGTGGAATAAACGCCCATTTAGTCACGGATATCGAAACAATAGACCAATTTATAGGCTCTACGCTAAGTAAATTTGTCATCAGTTTGCTCACCGTCAGTGGTACAGCGATGGTTTTATTATGGATAGAATGGCGTTTAGGTCTGTTTATCCTGCTTGTAAATCCAGTTGTGGTTTATTTTTCTCGTATACTGGGCAGCAAGGTTAAACACCTGAAAAAGCGTGAAAACCAAGCCTTTGAGCGTTTTCAAAATCGATTGGTGGAAACACTCGATGGTATATATCAACTGCGTGCCGCCAATAAAGAACGAGTATTTCTTACCGAGCTTAAGGAGCAAGCTAACAATGTACGTTTAAGTGCAGACAAATATGCTTGGCAATCCGAAGCAGCAGGTAGGCTCTCTTTCCTACTCTTCTTACTAGGTTTTGAGCTCTTTCGAGCGGCTGCAATGCTAATGGTAGTGTTCAGTGATCTTTCTATAGGTCAGATGTTTGCTGTATTTGGCTATTTATGGTTTATGCTTTCACCCGTTCAGGAACTATTGAGCATTCAATTTTCTTGGTATAGCGCCAAAGCCGCTCTCGGACGAATCAACACATTACTTGATTTAGAGGAAGAGTATCGTCCAGTTAGCAAAATTAACCCTTTCACAAACGACAAAGAGGTTGACGTCACGGTGTCCAACGTCAACTTTTCTTACGACGGTGAAAACAACGTGCTGAGTGATCTGTCTTTAGAAATACCAGCTGGGAAAAAAGTAGCACTGGTCGGAGCAAGTGGCGGAGGAAAATCGACTCTAATACAGCTATTGATCGGGGTGTATCGCGCAAACTCGGGCCAAATCCGTTTCAATGGAGAAACGTGCGATGACATCAGTTTTGATGTTATCCGAGGAGAAATCGCCGTTGTTCTCCAGCAACCTATACTATTTAATGATACTTTAAGGCACAATTTAACCCTTGGTGGTAAGTATGATGAAGTATCTTTATGGCGTGCTCTAGAAATCGCTCAAATGCAAGATATCATCAGTAAGCTCGATCACGGGTTGGATTCTCAAATTGGTCGTAATGGTATTCGCCTCTCTGGTGGTCAACGCCAGCGTCTTGCTATTGCACGCATGGTGTTAAGTAATCCCAAATTCGTCATTTTAGATGAAGCAACATCAGCACTCGATACCGCAACTGAAAGTGCATTACACATGGCACTCAACGAGTTTTTAAAAGGACGTACCACCTTGATAGTGGCACACAGACTTTCAGCGGTGAAGCAAGCAGATTTGATATATGTTTTGGAAGATGGACATGTTAGCCAAACGGGAACTCATAGAGAATTGGTTGAACAAGAAGGCCTTTATCAGACCCTTTATGGTTCTGCACAGTCCTACGTCAGTTAGTTGCATTGTCACCCTCAATTTAAGGTGTATTCGATGAAAGTGAAGGCGATAGAAAAACATCTATCCACACCGTCAGGAATACGCCTTTGCCAAGGATGTGAGCTGCCCGTTGATATTGTCAGTGTAGAAAAAGGTAAAAGCGCATATTGCCCAAGATGTGGTACGCAACTTTATCGAGGCGGACGCCCATCTCTTTCGGGTAACTTAGCACTCGCAATCACTTGCCTTTTACTATTCATACCCTCTCATTTTTTTGACTTCATCCGGATTCGTCTAATTGGTGTGATGATCCCTGCAACACTCCCATCTGGTATCGAAGCACTCTATAACGAAGGGTACACAGGCTTAGCATTACTGGTATTTTTCTGCGCATCTCTCGCGCCATTTATACTTTGCAGTTCCGTTGTTGGAGCCCATGTTGCGTTAAAGTATAACAACTTCCCTTTGCTGCGATATTCACTGCTTCTTATATCCAAACTCAAACCTTGGGTGATGATAGACGTTTTTCTGGTAAGTATTGCGGTCTCTTGCTTCAAACTGATTGACATCTCAGATGTCTTCTTTGGTTCTGGATTATACGGACTGATCTTACTGCAGATATTTACTGTGCTACTTATCAGTCGAATCAGTGTTCGACGTTATTGGGAAGCATGGCGTCCAGAAACTGAATATCCACTAGAAGTGAAACATGTCCATTGCCACAACTGTCATCTATCTCAACCAGATAGTTCAAGATGTATACGTTGTCATCATAAGCTCTATCACCGAATCCCCAATTCGATAGAACGAACTTGGGCATATTTATTGGCAGCAACAGTATCAATAATCCCCGCCAATATTCTGCCTATTTCTATTTTGCTCACCAACGGACAGAGATTAGAAGATACGATTTTTTCTGGTGTAGCTTCACTAATAAATAGTGGAATGGTTGGCATCGCGATCATTATTTTTGTAGCCAGTATTGTTGTACCCGTTGCCAAAATTCTTGGTCTAGCGTACCTATTATTGGCAATTAAATTTAAGAGAAAAGTCTTTTTCCGTCAGAGAATGATCATATACTTTGTAATCAAATGGATAGGAAAATGGTCTGTGATGGATCTGTTCGTTATCTCTATCATGTTATCAGTGGTTGATCGTGGGCAACTGCTTGATTTCACTCCCGGGTACGGTGCTATAGCATTCGGAATGGTCGTCGTACTCACTCTGCTAGCCGCAGAGAGTCTCGACCCAAGACTAATTTGGGATAACTACCGCGACGATAACACTAAACAAGAGTCAGTTGATGAATAAAAATATTACTCAGCAAACCTCCTACAAACCTGATGTAAAACGAAACAAAGGGATATCGCCTTTGTGGATTTTGCCCATTCTCACCGTCGTGCTGGCGGGTTGGCTCATTATGAAGTCTATTCATGATGCGGGAGAGCGCATCCAAATCTACTTCTCTAATGCACAAGGACTAGTGGCAGGAAGAACACCGGTTCGTTACCAAGGCTTGGAAGTAGGCATGGTCAGAGATATCAAACTGTCACCTAACCTAGACAGTATCTATGTCGATACAGACATTTATCCACAAGCCAAAAGACTACTATCTGACAAAACCCGCTTCTGGCTAGTAAAACCGACTGCCAGTCTGTCTGGCGTTTCTGGACTGGATGCCTTGGTATCCGGTAACTATATAGCCATTCATCCCGGCGACGAAATTATAAAAGATGATGACGAACATCCTCAAAGTTACCAAGCTTTAGACTCTACGCCTTCTGACTTACTTGCCAACCAAGGTTTAACCATTACGTTAAAAGCGAGGGATCTTGGCGGGATTTCGGTCGGGTCCCAAATCGTCTATAAAAAAATCCCTATTGGTGAGGTTTATAACTATCAACTAGCAGATGATAACAAATCAGTCATTATTGATGCTTCGATTCAGGAACAATATAGAAATGTGATTACCACTGAAAGTCGTTTTTGGAACGTAAGTGGTATCGGCGCAAGTCTAGGTTTAGGGGGAGTAGATATCCGACTGGAGAGCGTGACAGCTTTACTTGGCGGAGCTATCGCTGTGGATTCTCCAGATGATGGCGAACCCGCGAAGCAAAATGCTCAGTTTAGGCTATATCCTGATCTTAGAACTGCCGGTCGTGGCGTAGCAATTAAAATTACGCTGCCAGATGACAATAACATCAGTATTTCCGGTGCACCTATCATGTATCGCGGTCTAGAAATTGGGCAAATTACAAACCTACAACTGGATGATAAGCGCAAAACAATCATTGCTTCAGCAGCAATTCAACCGGCGTTTAGCGACATGTTGAACAATGGCAGTAGTTTCATTCTCGAAGAAGCAAAAATATCTCTGACAGGCGTTGAGAATTTAGGGAACCTTGTTAAAGGGAATTACCTAACGCTGATCCCAGGAGAGGGAGAACGCTCTCGCCACTTTACTGCCGTTCGTAAACTCGAATTTAACCGTACTCAAGCCAAATCGATTGCACTAAAACTTATCGCCGATAGTTCGTATGGTCTGAGTTCAGGCACGGAAATTATCTATCGTGGTGTTGCTGTTGGTAGTGTGACCAAAGTATCCCTCAAACAGGATAGCGTTGAATTTGATGCGCTTATTGATGATGAATACGTTTCCTTTATTGGGTCCAACAGTCGCTTTTATGTCACAGGAACAGCAACGGCAGAGCTAACCGAATCAGGTCTCAATGTTTCTATTCCGCCAGCTAAACAGCTATTGGCAGGTTCTATTAGCTTTGTTAGTGAAGGCAGTAAACAAATTCAATCACAATATCGCCTCTATCAAAGTCAATCATTAGCTGAATTGGCCAAATACAATCAGTCTGGAACTCAAACGTTGACCTTAATGGCAGATGAACTTCCGCCAGTTAATGCAGGTAGCCCACTACTTTACCGCAACCTGCGAGTAGGTAGTGTTTCCGGTTACACCCTGACGTCTAAAGGCGTTGAGATTAAAATCAAAATAGAGAATCAATACAAGCACCTGATTAGTAACCAGACAGTGTTTTGGAACCGTTCAGGTGTTGAAATTGATGCGTCATTGGCAGGTATTAGCGTAAAAGCGGCACCGCTGCAAACATTGATTCAAGGTGGTATTGCCTTCGATAACATCACTGGTGTCGAAAATAAAATAGACAATGCTTGGTTGCTTTATCCAAGCTATCAACAAGCGCAAAAATATGGAAAAACCATTAGTTTAACTGCATCTGGTAATGTGTCCGTACCCATTGGTACCAACATCAAATATCAAGGTGTTTCGGTTGGTGAAGTCTTCAGCGTGACTCCGAGTTTCACCTCAGACAAAATCTCCATCGAGGCACGAATCAAACCTGAGTACAGTAAAAACATTGCAACAAAAGGTTCCGTATTCTGGATAGCCGAAGCTAAGGTCAGCTTGACACATGGTGTAGAAAATTTAGAGAACCTATTGAGCAAATCCATTGAAGTTAAACCTGGAGACGGTGAGCCAACCTATTCTTTTCCACTATCGGAACTGCCATATAAGAAAACAAGTATATCGTTCACCCTGCAAAGCGAAGATAGAGGATCAGTATCTATAGGTACTCCTATATTATTCCGAGGTATGGATGTGGGTCGAGTTACTCAAGTTCAGCTGGGTAACTTATCAGACAGAATCATCTCAACAATTGAAATCGAGCCAGAGTACAGTTACCTCATTCGCCAAAATAGCGTGTTCTGGAACGTTTCTGGGGTAGACGTTTCTATAGGGTTATCGGGCGCTGACATCAAAGCCGGCACATTTGACAGTATTGTTCGAGGCGGTATTACGTTCTCAACGCCAGAACAAAAGCAGCTTATGCCGGCAGCCAAAGCCGGTCAGTCGTTCTATTTATATCCACGAGCAGAAGAAGGCTGGAAACAATGGCGTACGCCTATTCCACACCCGAATTAACGATAGGCGATTCAATACAAATAAGCGTGGAAACACGCTTATTTCTTTAGTAATACCATTCGAGCTAGAAATGTGACCAGATTAAGCATCAATACTGCAACGATTTTCCAGATTGATATAAAACACTCCACTTCTCTCTCAGCGAAATCAACCACGACTTCAAATAGAAACACGTTGCCGCTATAATCTCCCGCCTAATAACATCAATTCCTCTAGCTAGCCGAGGTTACGCTTTGCATTCTAATATTTCCTTTCCTGAACTTTTCCTGACGTCAATGGCCGAGATTCTTCCAACAGAATTAAACATGGAAGATTTCATTGCCGCATGCCAAAGACCTCTACGTAAAAGTGTTCGCGTCAATACGTTGAAAATCTCTGTTGAGAAGTTTGTGGAGCGCGCTCAAACGAAAGGTTGGGCATTAGAACCAGTACCTTGGTGCAACACTGGTTTTTGGATTGATGCGGATGAAAGCGAAGTGCCTTTAGGCAATACCGCAGAGCATATGGCAGGGTTGTTCTATATCCAAGAAGCTAGCTCTATGATGCCTGTGTCGGCGTTATTTACTGAAAAAGATGCTCCATACCTGTCTGTGTTGGATACGGCAGCGGCACCGGGATCAAAAACTACCCAAATTGCCGCACTAATGAAAAATGACGGCATTTTGGTTGCCAACGAATTTTCGGCTAGCCGAGTAAAAGTTCTGCACGCGAACATCGAACGTTGTGGTATTCGCAATACCGCCCTAACCAATTTTGATGGTCGAGTATTCGGTGGCTGGCTACCTGAGCAATTTGATGCCGTACTTCTTGATGCTCCATGTTCAGGAGAAGGCACCATTCGCAAAGATCCAGATTCACTCAAGAACTGGAGCAAAGAATCCATTCAGAGTATTGCAGATACACAAAAAGAGTTGATTGAAAGCGCCTTTCAGGCACTAAAAGTTGGCGGAGTACTTGTCTATTCAACCTGTACCCTAAGTCGCGAAGAAAACCAAGATGTGTGCTGGCATCTTAAAAACATATTCGGCGATGCGGTCAGTTTCGAATCCTTAGAATCACTCTTTCCTGAAGCAAATAAAGCCTTAACAGAGGAAGGTTTCCTCCATATTTTCCCGCAAGTTTATGACTGTGAAGGCTTCTTTGTTGCTCGTATTCGTAAAAATGCTAGCGTTGACACTCCAGCGGTGAAAAAACGCTTGGGTAAATTCCCATTTGAAAAAGCAAACGCAAAAACCTTTAGCGATGTTAATCAAGAGCTACAAAAATGCTTGGGCATTTCATTGCCAGAACACAGTTCAATTTGGTTGCGTGACAATGATGTTTGGTTGTTCCCAGATGCTTTAGAGCCAATGCTGGGTGAACTGCGATTCTCACGTATGGGGATCAAAATCGCTGAAACACATAAGAAAGGCTATCGCTGGCAGCACCAAGTAGCAACGACGTTGGCAACCGGATATGAAGATAACTGTGTAGAACTCTCGATTGAAGATGCGAGAGAATGGTATATGGGACGAGATGTCCGTCCACAAGGACAAAGCGGTCAAGGTGAAGTCATCGTACGTTACGGTAACGATGTGATTGGATTAGGGAAATGGGTTGGCAATAGAGTGAAAAATGGTCTGCCGAGAGAACTGGTTAGAGATAAAAACCTATTCTAAAAAGCAAACTCCTCTTTTGTAAAAGCAAACTACTATTAAAAAAACAAACTATCGTATGAAATTCTAATTCACACTCGCCAATTGAGGAGCCTGTACTACACTTAACGGTAAGTAGAGATTAGCGCAGGCTCTTCGGAGCCATTCCCCTAGGCCCAAAAATGCAAAGCGTTTCGGGCCTTTTTTTGGTCTAGAGGAAACGGAGGATATAAAAAGCTATTGGCTTCAGGGAGACCGATTTAAGCTAATCGAATACCGTCTTTTTCGATCACAATCTTGCCTTGTTTGTACAAGGTACCGATGGACTTTTTGAACGTACCTTTACTGGTACGAAATGCAGCAAAAATCTCTTCTGGGGACGACTTATCACTTAATGGTAAAGAACCACCCTTTTTAGCCAAAGTCTCCAAAATCTTCTCGCTCAGATCATCCATTTTCTCTACACCAATCTTTTGTAAAGAAAGATCAATTTTGCCATCCGGACGAATGTTTTTAATAAAGCCTTTTAGTTTTTTACCAATGAAGAGTTTTCCAAACACGTCTGATGGGAAAATCATACCCCAGTGTTGACCATTAACAATCGCTTTAAAGCCTAAATCAGAACGCTCAGCGATGATCAGATCAACTTGCTGGTTTTTGGTGTAATTAGCTGGAGTTTTATCTAGCCATTTATTGAATTTGGTTGTACCTACGATACGACCAGACGCTTTATCTGTGTAGACATAAACCAGAACACTTTGACCTGGCTTAAAGCGTGTACGCTGCTCACTGAATGGCAGCAGTAGATCTTTATTCTTAATACCCCAACTTGCGAATGCACCAGTGCTGTTGACACTTTCAATCGTCATTACGCCCCATTCGCCCACTTCTGCTACTGGTTTTTCAGTGGTAGCCGCGAGTTGGTTATCGGAATCGAAATACAAAAATACGTCAACATAGTGGCCAAGTTCGACGCCTTCAGGTGCCATACGTTTAGGCAACAGTGTTGTGCCATATTCACCTGCATCCAAAAACACGCCAAACTCTGCGATTTTTACCACTTCTAGACTGTTATTCTTGCCAACGTTAATCATTAATTACTGTCTCACCTCAAATTTGCAGAGATTATACGTTATCTCTGTTATGCTTTCGCCTGTTCATCAGAGAAAATTTTGTTATTTTTCGAAGATATTGTAGGAGTTATTGTTGATCACGGTAGACAAGCAAGACGCGGTTACACTCAAAATCACCACAGAGATGTCAGAGAGCAAAAAGCTAGACTTGGATTTGTATCTCTTTATTCCCGGAGAGCTGGGACTAACCTCAGATGTGATGACTGAGTCCGAATTTTTCTATAGCGCCATACATCAAAAGCGCGCTTACTACAGTGATAAAATACTTCTTCCTCTCGTCCACAGTCGACTCGCCCAACGTGGCAGACTATCCGCAACTCAATACCGCGTAAGTTTAAGTTTGTTTGCTTATCAATATGTTATTGCTTTAGACAAAGCTGTAAACCAACTCAATCTATCTAGTGACAGCGTCACTGAGGATGAAGTTGATACCGTGATTGAACTCTCACTAGATATTCTAAAGCGTTTGCGTAGAAGTATACCCTACGAGGAAGGCTTAAAACGTTATTACGCCAATATCGACAACTATCTTTCTTGGTATACCGAACAAAAATTCTTATCTATGGTTTCTAAACTTACTCGTGACAAAGAGTACAAAACCATAAAAGAGCGTTTGATTACCCTAGTTGAACGAGAGCAAGCACACCGTGCCTTAAACAGCTATAACTCAGTCAAAGCAGACCAAGACATCACTCGTCTAAGCAACAAAATGCGGTTATTGCGCCGTTTGATTGAGCATCCGATTATTCTTACCGAGAAAGTCACTTCGCTTGGCAAGAACATGAGGCGTGCAGTAAAAGGCATGGCAACGGGTTTAGTGATGGTGTTTGTTACCATCACTGCTATTCTTGCGCGTGATTACTGGGGTGAAATCACAGCATCATTCATTATCGCTATGTCTTTTGTCTACGCTCTACGTGAGATCTTTAAAGACGATTTGAAAGACATGATGTGGCGCTGGATTCGCAAAGGTAAACCCAAATGGCGTCGACGCTATTTCGACCCAACAACAGGCAAACAAGTTGGGCAGAAAATAGAATGGCTGGACTATAAACCCCTGACTGCACTGGCAGATAGAATCCAAATGATACGAAAGAAACGCGTAGTGCAACGAGAAGAGCAAATTCTCCATTACCGCTCAGAAACAGAAATGACAACGTCACGTTTCATGAGCGGCTATGAAGAGACTCGCGACGTAATGCTTATCGATCTTCGTGCCCTTACCCGCTTGATGGATAAAGGTTCAAACCGAATCTACCAACTAAACAATGGTCAGGTAAGTCGTGAGTCTGTTGAGAAACGCCACTTAATCAACGTCATCATTAAAGAGGATGGGCATCAACAAGCTCCACGTTACTACCGTTGGAAAGTGGTTCTCAACCGTAGCAGAATTGTCGATATAGAGAAGACGGAAATAGATGTCCCAAGCTCTAATTAACCAAGCTCTAAATAAATAGCTGGTTAAGTTCGTTTATCGATGAGCTTAAGGGAGAGTGTTAATAAAAATTCCGCCATTGGCTCGTCTCCATGCAGCGACGGGCATGTGGCGACGATTTTAACGTCTTTATTGATTCGCTCACCTGTTGCGATAGTCTCATCTAGCATAGCATCTATCAAATCACCATCATCGCAATGAAAGTGGACATCTGCTTCTGGACGTTTAAAAAAATCCCCTTTTACTGCTTTAAATGCCAATGAAACTTTTTCACCTCGCTTTCCAGCTTTATCCATTGCCATAAAACCACCAGCAACGTCAGCTCCCACTGCAAGAACGCCAAAATACATACTGTTTAGGTGATTTTTGTTACGTCTGTTCAACGGAATACGAATTTCGATCGATTTATCGCTAAGAGACAAAATTTGAGGACGGCATGCCCAGATCAAAGGAACTTTAAAAAAACCAAATGACTTGAGATACCAATTTGCTTTAGTAAGTGGAGAGAGCATGATACTGACCTTAAGGGTACTTAGATTTATTTTTGTTAGGTCAGTTAAAGGCAAGCCTAGTTAAGTGTCAACATTTCATTAACAATAACTAAGAGATCAGTGAACCACTTACCAATCTCTTAGTTACCAGCCGAATTGTGCTATTTGAAAATTACAAACGATTCGACTTAAAAGTTAAAAACTGACTCTGGTTGAATAGTTTCTGAAAGATGCTCCTGCAACTTCGGATAACTTTCCAAGCCATGGGTAACAACCACAACTGGCTTTTTAGCTAAGTTTGCTGCGCTAACAGCAAAATTCGCTAACTGAGATACAGCTTCACTTTCAGGGTTATATAAGTAGCTAAGAGATTCATTATGTTTATCAACACCCAAAGTCATTTGAGTCAGTTCATCCCAATCGATAACAACACCATCAAAATATTGAAGCAGCTTATCGGCAACCAGCGCTGCAGAAGGAACACTACACACATACAGCACTTTCAAACCATTTAAACCGCGAGGTAAACCTTGCTCTGCCAGTCTGTCGATAATCGTTGCAGCATCACTCAATGCTCTTACGAACGGTACGACAATCTCAACCTTGTGCCCTTTCTCTTGTAATGCTTTAATCACTTTGCATTCTAAAGCAAATGCTGGTGAATATTTGCTGGAAGCGAATCGTGAAACACCACGAACCCCCATTGCAGGGTTTACTTCGTCTTCTTCTATGCTTCCACCAATTAATGCTTTGAAGGCGTAGCTGTCGGATGAACTCAAACAAATACGAATTGAGGTATGCTTGTCACTAATAGACTTTGCAATTTGATCCACAAGAACAGAGACAAAATGTTGTTCAATCGTTTGGTCATTCAGCAGCGATTTCAATGAGTTTTGTTCTAACTCAGGAAGCAAATCCACTCCACCTGCGGTTAATGCAGGATGATAAAAAACACTTTCTGCAATCAATTCAGACAGCGATACAAATAAAGCATGGCTGCTTTGCTGTGAGTCTGTACTTGGTAGGGTATTTCCCAAAGCCAGTTCTTGTTGGATGATTTCTGATTGTTCAAAACTCATTACTGCTCCAATTATCGTTTTGTTGTTTGCTCGAAAATACCGAGTCAACGAGAGAAAAACAAGCTTATATTCAATAGTTATGATGAGAAAATGAATATAATTTCACTTTATGTTTTTTATGAGCGTCAAATGCTCGCAACTGTTTATTCTGACAGCCAAATTCGCTATCTTAAGCGCTTCGCAATAAAAGGACAGGCTATTCTCCATGCCAACCAAAACAGATGAATTAAGAACCCAAGCGTTGGGACCAATGCCAACTCCGGCAGAACTTAGTCAAGCACATCCAATTACGGAAGAAGTTGCACAGCGTATCGCTCACTCTCGTAGACAAATTGAACAAATTCTTACGGGAGAAGACGATCGCCTTTTGGTTATCGTTGGCCCTTGCTCTGTGCATGATCCAGATGCTGCTTTGGACTACGGTCAACGTCTCAGTGCAATTCAAGATCAATATAGCAATGATTTGTTCATTGTTATGAGAACTTACTTTGAAAAACCACGCACAGTTATTGGTTGGAAAGGTTTAATTACCGATCCAAATCTGGATGGTTCATATGCATTGGAGACAGGTTTAAATAAAGCTCGTAAGCTTTTATTAGACATTAATAAACTTGGCCTCGCTACCGCTACTGAGTTTCTAGACATGATCACTGGTCAATACATCTCCGATTTGATTACTTGGGGGGCCATTGGCGCACGTACGACAGAATCCCAAATTCATCGTGAGATGGCTTCGGCATTGTCGTGCCCTGTCGGTTTTAAGAATGGAACAAATGGTAATGTGAAGATAGCCATAGATGCTATTCGCGCATCTCATGCGTCACACTACTTCTATTCACCAGACAAAAATGGACGTATGACGGTTTACCGCACCGCTGGTAACCCGTTTGGTCATGTGATTCTACGTGGTGGCGAATCCGGTCCAAACTTTGATGCAGCGTCTATTGATAACGCGTGTCAACAACTAGCTCAATTTAATTTGCCGGAACGTCTTGTGGTTGATTTTAGCCACGCGAACTGTGAAAAACAGCATCGTAAACAATTAGACGTAGCTCAAAACATTTGTGAGCAAATTGAGTCCGGTAGTCATAAAATAGCGGGTATTATGGCTGAAAGTTTTATCGAAGAAGGAAACCAGTCTATGGTGGATCTTGATAATCTTACTTATGGCCAATCTATCACTGACCCTTGTCTAGGTTGGGAAGATACCAAGACAATGCTTGCGATGCTGGCTAAGTCGATAAAATTACGCCGCTCTAATCAACAATAAGGAAACTTAACATGCCTTCTTTTGATATCGTTTCTGAAGTCGATACTGTAGAAGTACGTAACTCAGTAGAAAACTCTGTTCGTGATCTAGCGACTCGTTTTGACTTTCGTAACGTTGAAGCCAGTTTTGAACTAAAGAATGAAACAGTAAAACTTACTGCTCCGGACGATTTTCAAATCACTCAGATGATGGACATTCTGCGTAACAACCTCGCTAAACGCGGTGTTGACCCTCGCTCTATGGAGTCAAAAAAATCAGTACCATCGGGTAAAACCTGGTCGAAAGAAGTGGTTTTCAGACAAGGTATTGAGATCGATTTAGCGAAAAAAGTTGTTAAGATGATTAAAGATGAGAAGTTGAAAGTTCAAGCTTCAATTCAAGGCGACAAAGTACGCGTAACAGGTAAAAAGCGTGATGATTTGCAAGCAGTGATCGCCTTCCTACGAGGTTCAGATTTGGAACAACCGTTCCAATACAATAACTTCCGCGACTAGTCCTTCGTTTTACAAAGCAAGAAGATACAAAAAACCAGTCATCGGACTGGTTTTTTATTTACTGGTTAAGAGTTGATATCAAAGCCCAAGATCTTCAGACAGTGTTTTGATTTGCTCCAAGTCCATCTGATGGATTCTCAACATCTGGTCTATTTGGCTAATACGCGAGTTTGCTGCATCTTGTTTATCGCAAGAGTCAGAGGTGGCGTCCCATGACTTACCTTCAAGATAAACATCGCATTCTTTCTTCAACGTTGTTAGTTTAGGAATAAGTTCATCGCGTTCTTTTTGCAGAGCTTCAACCTCTTGCTTAATCTTCAGTTCTTGTTGAAATAACTCACGTGAACGTTCAAGCATGGTTGTTTGCATATCTGACTGACGATTAAGCTTATCGTTTTGCTGACTTGCTTGCTCTAACTGAGATTTTTGTTCAGCCACTTGAGCTTCTAAAGACATGTTCACTTTTTCAAGTTCAGTTAGCTGTGATTCAATATCCGAAATCGCTTGTTGATGTTTCTGCTGCTGCTCTTCCAAAGCTGCTGCTAGCTGTTTGTCAAACTCTTCTTTGGCATTAGTTTTGTTCTGTTCAACCACTGCGGCTTGTTCAGTTTTAGCATCTTGGCTCTTCTGGAACTGAGACTCTAAAACGTGATAAGTTTTTTCCCACTTTGAAGCCGTCAATGAAGAACCAATCAGCCCACCAAGCGCTAAACCCAATACCGCAGCAACCGCTATATAAATAACACCGTTTTTATCACGCTGTTCGATGACAACAACATCATCATTATCATCTAAATCTGTTTGATTCATTCTCAACTCCTAGTTCAAACATCAGCGGATCAATTCGGCAATAACAACCGTGACAACATAGATAACAAACGCAGAAACCAACGTGGTTACAATCCATTTTTGAAATTTCGCGTTAGTACCATAACGGATCAACAGAAAAGCCAGTATCACCAATACAGCGATAGCGATTAACCTGTTCATGGATTCCTCCCTTTCATGTTGACTAGCTTATATCACTTATTATTGCCTAAAAGGTCATGGGAAAGTATATAAATCCGTAACTTGAACCACAATGTTACATTAATTTGATCTAGCGCGTGACATCACATTTTGATTTCGCTAATATCCCCAACGCAAATTATCCATTCATATGGATAATTGTTCCGATGAAGACTGCAGGAGAGAGGTTATTAATCTAATAATAAATTGTTAGATTAGTGTTACCCGCCGAAGAAGTAAATCTTTCAGGTGCTTTATTCCACATTTGGAATGAGCGAGGACTGTAGTTGGAGGAACCTCTGGAGAGAACCGTTAAATCGGTCGCCGAAGGAGCAAGTCTTGCGTATAGCAGGGTGAAACTCTCAGGCAAAAGGACAGAGGAGTGAAAGGCTTTTTGTATCTGTAGTGTCTATGCGCCACAGATCTATATACTATTTTACATCCTTTCTCTCTTCTCCTTATTTGTTGTTTTTAAGGGGAATTCATGACAAACGTTCAATCATTATTACAATCCATCGACAATTTTATTTGGGGCCCACCGCTTCTTATATTACTTGTGGGTACAGGTATCTATTTCACATTTCGTCTTGGTTTACTTCAGTTTCGCCATCTTCCTACTGCGTTGAGATTGGTCTTTTCAAAAGACAAACACTCAAACAAAGAAGGTGACGTATCTAGCTTTGCTGCTTTGTGTACTGCTCTGTCAGCGACAATAGGCACAGGTAATATTGTGGGTGTTGCAACAGCCATCAAAGTTGGGGGGCCTGGCGCTCTGTTTTGGATGTGGCTAGCAGCGGTATTTGGAATGGCGACTAAATACGCGGAATGTCTACTTGCGGTCAAATACCGTAAAACGGACTCAAACGGTCAGATGGTCGGCGGACCAATGTACTACTTGCAAGACGGTGTTGGTTCAAAAGTTCTTGCGACTCTCTTTGCTGTTTTTGCTGTGGGCGTAGCGTGTTTTGGTATCGGTACTTTCCCGCAAGTCAATGCGATTTTGGATGCAACCCAGATTTCATTTGGTATATCACGTGAAGTGACTGCAGTTGTACTTACATTGCTTGTAGCATTCGTGACGATCGGTGGTATTCAGTCTATTGCTAGAGTGGCGGGTAAAGTGGTGCCGACAATGGCGGTATTCTACATCTTAGCTTGTTTAAGCGTTATCATCACCAATTCAGATCAACTGCTCAACGCGCTAGAGTTAGTTCTAGTTTCAGCGTTCACTTCTACAGCAGCGACTGGTGGCTTCTTAGGTGCAAGCATTTTGTTGGCAATCCAGTCAGGTATCGCTCGTGGTGTGTTTTCAAATGAATCAGGCCTTGGCAGTGCTCCAATGGCAGCCGCGGCAGCAAAAACAGATTCCTGTGTACGCCAAGGTTTGATATCAATGACAGGAACATTCTTCGATACCATCATCATCTGTACGATGACAGGTCTAGCATTGATACTTACAGGAGCATGGCAATCAGATCTTGCTGGTGCCGCGATGACAACCCACGCTTTTGCTGTTGGTTTGAATGCTGACACCTTAGGACCAATGCTGGTTTCAATTGGCCTAATGTTCTTCGCATTCACTACTATTCTAGGCTGGAACTACTATGGTGAACGTTGTGTGGTATTCCTGTTAGGAACCAAAGCCGTATTACCATATAAAATTATCTTTATCGCTCTTGTGGCATCAGGTGCATTCCTTCATTTGGATATGATCTGGATTCTTGCAGATATCGTGAATGGACTAATGGCAATTCCAAACCTCATCGGCTTGATTGCACTGCGACATGTGGTGATTGAAGAGACTAAACGCTACTTCGAAGCACACATGCGATACACTAAAGCCGTTGCATAGCAGCCATTTAATTTACGAAAAAATAGCGCCCGATGGCGCTATTTTTCATTTTCATTGAGTACTTTATCTATTTTTGATTAAACCGTTTCTTTCTCTAACAACAACTTAATACCTAAAGTAACCAGTACAATACCAGTTGTTCCTTCCATCCAACGCATAAATGAAGCATTTTTAAGTAGGTTTTTCGCTGAGCTCAACGCAGCCGCCAGTCCGCACTGCCAAATCATCGCAATCACAAAATGAATTGCTGCCATAAATAAAGACTGAAGCAATGGTGAATGCTCAGGATTGATAAACTGTGGCAAAAACGCTAAATAAAACACTGCCGTTTTAGGATTAAGAACATTAGATAAAAAACCTTCACGTAATGAACGTTTTAGGTTTAATGCTGAATGTGTTTCTACAGCCACATTCAGCCCTTGACCAGAAGCCATTAACGCTCTCAAGCTCGACAAACCGAGCCAAATTAAATAGGCCGCACCAATCATTTTTACAAAATGAAACAGCTCCGCTGACTGAGCTAAAATCGCTGAAATACCAATTGCAGAAAAGGTAGCGTGGACAAAAAGTCCCGTACAAATTCCCAAGCTAGTAGTACAACCATCGACTAATCCCGCTCGTGAAGTGTTGCGGATAACCAACGCGGTATCCAAACCCGGAGTAAGAGTCAAGATGGTAATTGCAATAAGAAAAGCTTCGAAATTTTGGATGTACATTATCAATCCTTGATGAATTATGAGATCTTCGTTATACAACAAAGATCTCATACTGTCTCTATGACTTTTAAGCTAAAGATTAATTAGTTGGCGAGCTGTGCCAATCGTTTAGCAGCAGCGCGATGTCGTTCTAGCAATTGCACCATATCTACCCCAACCACTTCGCCATCTAGTACTCGCCATTGTCCTGCGATCATCACTTTATCAGCTTGTTGAGCACCGCATAGCAACAACGCGGCCAAAGGATCATGACTGCCTGAGAAACGAATGTCGTCAAGCTTAAACATGGCGATATCTGCTTGCAAACCAACGTCTAACTCACCTATATCCCTTCGGCCCATAGCAGCGGCAGAACCTTTCGTCGCCCAACGTAATGCATCGAAATGTGTGACTTTTGCTGAACCGTACTGAAGACGCTGTAAGTACATCGCCATACGGACTTCGGCAATCATATTCGAACCATCGTTGGAAGCAGAACCATCAACCCCCAGCCCCACTTTGACCCCTGCAGATTCTAACTCTAGGTTTTTACACATTCCGGAGGCCAACATCATGTTTGAAGTCGGGCAATGAGATATACCCACCCCCGCTTTGCCAAGTCGGAGAATTTCTTCTGAATTGAAATGTATGCCGTGTGCTAGCCAAGTCCTATCATTTAACCAACCCACATCTTCCAAGTAGTCAACTGGTCTTATACCAAAACGTTGAATACAAAAATTTTCTTCATCTATGGTTTCACACAGATGTGTATGCGTCATAACCCCTTCGCGTTTTGCAATATGCGCAGTTTCTTTCATCAAATCTTTCGTTACCGAGAAAGGTGAGCACGGTGCTAACGCAATTTGAGTCATCGCCCCATCATCGGTTTGATGATAGTCACGTATTAATCGTTCACTGTCATCAATGATGGTTTGCTCTTGCTGTATGGTATGCCTTGGAGGAAGGCCACCTTCATCCTCACCTAAACTCATCGAGCCACGAGTGAAGATAGTTCGAACCCCAAGCTTTTGTGCAGTCTGAACCTGAATATCAATGGCGTGTTCAAGTCCAGCAGGCAGTAAGTAATGGTGATCAGACGCTGTTGTGCAGCCTGAACGCATCAATTCTACCAGCGCCAATTCAGTTGCAACGCTGTGCATCTCATCATCCAAATTTGCCCAAACCGGATAAAGGCTTTTCAACCAATGAAACAGTTCTTTGTTTAAAGCGCCAGGATACGCACGGGTAAGTGTTTGATAGAAATGATGATGGGCATTGATTAAGCCGGGAGTGACAACATGATGTGAAGCATCAATAGAGTAATCACAATAAATTAAAGGTGAACTGTTTAACGCAACCAGCTCAACAATTTTGTTTCCGCGAATTACCACGCCACCACGAGCATCGTTGGTATTCCCTGTATAAATCGCGAGAGGATTCTTAATCCAGATAGTTTGCATTCATAAATATCCTTAGCCGTTTCAACCATTTCAGGGGAATCGGACTTAATTTGTTGTCATTAGTACTCATCACACTTCTCTAAGACAACGGTTTTGTCGTTGATAAAACACCATGAGCATGGCGACATTACTTTCACTCTCGATGACGAATGAAATCATCAGGCAAGCCTTCAGACAAAAATACAATAACGAATAAAGCGAAATTAAGGCAACAAACTTACTATTTTTTGTTCGATAAATTATTCGTACGACCAATCATCCATAAGAAAAAACGCGACAACAACAGTTTGTAGCGATAAAGTAACGCCCTATTTCTGCTTTAAACTAAGTCACCCTTTATTATGCAATCCAATCCTTTACTGACGATCCCTGTGGGCGTCCGTTTTATGTTTCTTTCTGCACTAGGCTTCTCCTTAATGACAGCCTGTGTAAAAGCGGTACACGAATATGGCATTCCTGTATTTGAAATTGTCGCTGTAAGGGCTTTGGTTTCTTTTGTCATTAGTTATGCAGACGTGAAACGCAAGGGTATATCTGTTTGGGGCAACAACAGACCATTACTGTTACTTAGAGGTGCAATAGGTACTTTCTCACTAATATGCGTGTACTACTCGGTAACATCGTTACCATTAGCTGAAGCAACTATTCTTCAATACACACACCCTATTTTCACTGCACTTTTGGCTGTCTTTTTCCTTAAAGAACGCATTCAACCTCCGACGTTGATCTGTATTGTGCTTTGTATACTGGGTTTGTACTGTATATTGCTTCCAGAGTTAGATGGTTCAAGCAAGGTGAGCCTACCAACGTTAAGCGTTATAGTCGCACTGCTCGGTGCATTTGGCAGCTCAATTGCTTATGTCATCGTACGTAAGTTAAGCCAAACAGAAGACAGTTCCGTCATCATTCTCTATTTCCCAATGATAGCGACTCCGATATCAATTCTTTTGGTATGGAATGATTTCATTTGGCCAGACATGAAGTTGACCTTCATGCTAATCATGATCGGTGTCTTCACCCAAATTGGGCAATATGGCTTAACGAAAGCAATGAAGACCCAAGAGGCGGGTAAAGCCTCTGCTTTCTCTTACGTACAGATCGTATTTTCCATTGTTATTGGGCTAGTGTATTTCGATGAAATCCCAGCAATGTGGACATATATTGGCGGGGCTCTCATAGTGATAGGAGCATTAATCAACGTCTTTGGTCAGCGGATTGGGCGCCGTAAAACGGGTTAGTAACTTGTATGATACACTGCAATAAACGTCATCATGGATATAGGAACACTTTCTAATGAGTGCATTTAACACGTTAGTTCAACACTTTAAAACCATATCGCATTTCAGCCACTTATCTGCAATCTGTGGTTGGGACCAAGCTTCGATGATGCCAAACGGTGGCGCTCAGGCACGCTCTGAAGCGATGGCAGAGTTATCTGTACATATTCATAACCTTATGACTAAACCGCAACTTGAAGAGTGGTTTATTAATGCCTCATCCGAAACACTCAATAGTGAACAGCTATCAACGCTAAGAGAAATGAAGCGCCAATGGCAGCAAGCCAATGTTCTGCCAGAAAGTTTAGTCCAAGCGAAGTCTCTGGCGGGTTCCAAATGTGAACATGCTTGGAGAAGCCAGCGTAAAACGAACGACTGGACTGGTTTTGAAAAGAACTGGGCAGAAGTTGTTAAACTGTCTCAAGAAGAAGCGGCAATTCGATCAGCTGCAACAGGGCTAACACCTTATGATGCAATGTTAGACATCTACGAACCCGGAACAACCACACAATCTTTAGATTTGGTTTTCAATGATGTGAAAAGCTGGCTTCCTGCATTGATAGATGCAGCTATAGAAAAACAAAGATCCGAACAAATTGTTTTGCCAGATGGTCATTATGCGACAGAGAAACAAAAAGCGCTTGGTTTAGACGTAATGAAGTTACTTCAGTTCGATTTCAACCATGGAAGACTCGATGAAAGCGTTCATCCATTCTGTGGAGGCGTTCCAAGCGACGTTCGCATTACTACTCGCTACAGCGAAGAAGAATTCGTTCAATCGCTGATGGGTATAGTGCATGAAACAGGTCATGCTCGTTATGAACAGGGATTACCGAAATCACTAGCTGGAAATCCTGTTGGTGAAGCACGTTCCATGGGTATTCATGAATCTCAATCTCTGTTCTTTGAAATGCAAATTGGTCGCAACGAAAACTTTATTCAACACTTAGCGGGTTTAGCCTCAACCCATTTTAAAGACAGTGATAGAAAAGTACTTGAAGTTGAGAACATGAAAAAGCTCTACACTCGAGTAAAAAGAGATTTTATCCGTGTCGACGCTGATGAACTTACTTATCCTAGCCATGTCATTTTGCGTTACGAAATAGAACGTGACTTGATGAACGGCAAGATAAAGCACACCGATGTACCAGAACTCTGGGATGCAAAAATGCAGTCTTACATTGGATTAAGTACAAAAGACAATTACAAGAATGGCTGTATGCAAGACATCCACTGGACAGATGGGAGCTTTGGGTACTTCCCTAGCTACACGTTAGGCGCCATGTATGCAGCTCAATTTATGGCAGCAATGAAGAAAACTGTGGATGTGGATGCAGTCATTCGCTCGGGAGACTTATCACCTATCTTCGCTTGGCTTTCAGAAAACATCTGGAGTAAAGGCAGCTTGTTTACTACCAATGATCTGGTAAAGCATGCAACGGGTGAAACTCTCAATCCTGCACATTTCAAACAGCACCTTATCAACCGATATCTATAAAATCTATGAATTAGGTGTCCAGCAGGACACCTAACCTAGATATTACAACAAAGAATATTCGTACTTCTTTAACGAAAGATTCATTAATAATGGTAAAACCAACGGTCATGATAACCTTGAGTTAGATGACTCTTAGAGACTTGCAGCAAATGCAGGGACGGATTATACACTTGCCGACAACTGGTTCTTAAACGCTTCAGTTTGGTATATCGATATTGATACACAGGCAAGCTATACATTTGGCGGAACCAAATACACTATTGATGTAGAAGTTGACTCTTGGGTATTTATGGTTGGCGGTGGTTATAAGTTCTAAACGCTTAAAAGTCTGTTTAAAAACTAGTTATAGATAAAAAAATCCAGCCTATTTCGGCTGGATTTTATATCTCGGTGCTATAGAACTTATAAAAAGTGGAAGGTTGCACTTAGTGAGAATGAATCAACTTCATCGTTGTCGATGGTGTAATTGTTGTAACTTGCACCTACAGTAAATGGACCCATAACTGAATACTCAGCACCAATACCGTACATGATATCTACGCCATCATCTGTTTTAGAACCATCAACTTCTGATTTCCAAGATTGCAAGCCACCCTTTGCATAAATATGTAAAGGACCAACATCAATGCTTGGTTTTAATGCAAGATAAAGTGAGCTCAGAGAGGTATCACTGCCTGCGCCAAGGTCAAAATCACCATGTTTGGTATAACCAGCTTCTACACCAATAATAGGTAAAATACCGGTACCTACATGCACGTTGTAAGACGCGCTTGATTCACCTTTGTAGTTTGACTGACCAACAGTTGCACCACCGTAAATCCATGAATCAGCAAACGCAGTTGTTGATGCTCCGATAAGAGCAACTGCTAATAGAGTTTTTTTCATAATAAACCTTCTCTGATAAAGCGAGACAACTTGCCAAACTCGGCTATCCGTTGCCACATAACGTCAAATTATAGTGATTTCGTTCAACTAAGCAAATATTATACCGAGCAAGCATCGATTGCGTTCTTCACTCGTTTATCCGAGACAGGATAAGGCGTCCCGAGTTGTTGAGCAAAGAAACTGACGCGGAGTTCCTCTATCATCCAGCGAACCTCTTTGATGTTCTCAGGCAACGCCATTCCTTTCGGAATTTTGTTTAACAGCTCTTTATAATCATCGCGGATAGATTCTACTTTCAACATGTGTAGACGATCTTTATTAGGATCGACTGGCAGTTTTTCTAAGCGACGTTCGATTGCCTTCATATATCGCAAAATATCTGGCAGTCGTCTCCAACCACATTCGGTCGCAAAGCCCTTAAAAATGAGACCTTCGATTTGAGCTTTGACATCTGACAATGCAAACGCCATCGTAAAATCGACTTTACCTTTCAATCGCTTATTGATGTTGAATGCCATAGTTAGAATCGCTTCAACTTGCTTTGCAATATCAACAACCGTGTCACCCAGCTCAGCCCTGACAAACTCTTTAAGAGACTCAAATTCTTCTGGCGTCCACGCTAAACCACCACGTTCTTCGAGTAACTTATCAATGCCACAGGCAATGCAGTCATCAATCAAATCCATTACTTTGCCGAACGGATTAAAATACAATCCCAATTTAGACTTGTTCGGCAAGTTGGTATGTAGATATTTAATTGGCGACGGAACATTAAGTAATATTAAACGGCGTTGACCTTCACGCATCGCGCTTTGTTGCTCTTGTTCAGTCTCGAACAGTTTTATTTCAACACTGTCTTTCTTATCTACCAATGCTGGGTAGGCTTTAACGTCAAATCCGCCTCGTTTCTGCTGATAGACTTTTGGTAGTTCACCAAACGACCAAGTGTGTAAACCTGATTGTTCAATGTCATCATCCGCAACTTGAGAAAGAGTCTCTTGCACTTTCTCTTTCAGACTCTCTTTGAGTTCGTAGAGGTCTTTGTTCTCTTGCAATTTGCGGTTGCGGTGGTCAACGGCTCTAAACGTTACTTTAAGATGATCCGCTACTTGCGATAAGTTCCAATCATCGCGTAACACCCCAACCCCCGTCATACGGCGCAGTTCTTTCTCTAAAGCATCGAGCAACGGAAGTTCCATTGCCGTCACGCGAGCTAAAAACGCATCCGCATAATTTGGGGCTGGTACAAAATTCTTACGTACCGTTTTTGGTAATGACTTAATCAGGCTAACGATGAGTTCATGACGCAAACCCGGTATTTGCCACTCAAAACCCTGAGGTTCAATTTGGTTAAGGATAGGCAATGGAATATGAACCGTGACACCGTCACTGTCCTCACCCGGTTCAAACTGATAGCTGAGCTTGAGTTTTAGTCCATTCTGGTACCAGAAGTTCGGATAATCTAAATCTGTTATATGGCTAGCATCGCCTTTAAACAGCATCTCTTTTTCAAAGTTCAGTAGCTCTGGTGTTTTCTTACTTGTAGCTTTCCACCAGGTATCAAAATGACGACCAGAAACCACTTCTGTACCAACACGTTGATCGTAGAATTGGAACAAGTCTTCATCGTCAACCAAGATGTCACGACGACGCGACTTATGCTCTAACTCTTCCACTTCCTGCAATAGCGAACGGTTAAGTTTGAAGAAGTTATGTTTGGTTTCCCATTCACCTTCGACAAGAGCGCTACGGATAAAGATCTCTCGGCTTAACACCGGATCAATATTGCCATAATTCACTAAACGGTTAGGCACAATAGCAATACCGTAAATCATCACTTTCTCATACGCCATGACAGCTGCACGTTTCTTCGACCAGTGCGGCTCACTGTAGCTGCGTTTGATGAGGTGTTTCGCCAATGGTTCAATCCATTCTGGCTGGATTTTCGCGACGATACGCGCCCAAAGTTTTGAGGTTTCAACCAACTCAGCAGACATCACCCACTTAGGTTGTTTCTTAAATAGACCAGATGCTGGAAAAATGTTGAAACGAGCGTTACGAGCACCTTGATACTCGTTTTTCTCTGGGTCTTTCATACCAATATGAGACAGTAAGCCAACTAGAATCGAAGTATGAACAGCGTCATAGCTACCCGGTTCATCGTTTAGCTTGTACTCCATTTCTCGCATTGATTGATGCAATTGGAAATAAACGTCCTGCCATTCACGAATACGTAAATAGTTCAGATAGTCTTGTTTGCATTGACGACGGAACTGATTGCCCGTTAATGCCTTCTGCTGTTGCTTAATGTATTCCCACAAATTCACAAACGTAAGGAAGTCAGACTCTTCATGGTGGAAACGGCGATGTTTATCATCAGAAGATTGCTGCTTATCGCTTGGTCTTTCACGTGGGTCTTGAATCGATAGTGCAGAGGCGATGATCATCACCTCTTTCAAACAACCCATACGAGGCGCTTCTAAAACCATACGAGCTAAACGTGGGTCAATTGGCAGTCGAGCCAGTTTACGCCCCACTTCCGTGAGTTGTTTGTCACTGTTTTTCGAGTCTTCTTTGATTGCACCTAACTCTTCAAGCAGGCGCACACCATCTTGAATATTGCGCTTATCTGGCGCTTCTACGAATGGGAAAGCTTCGATGTCTCCCAACCCAAGAGCCGTCATTTGCAAAATAACTGATGCTAAGTTGGTGCGTAGGATTTCAGGGTCAGTAAACTCCGGACGCGAGTTAAAATCTTCCTCGGAATACAAACGGATACAGATACCCTCTTCCACACGACCACAGCGACCTTTACGCTGGTTCGCACTTGCCTGAGAAATAGGCTCAATTGGAAGACGCTGAACTTTGGTGCGATAACTATATCGACTGATACGCGCTGTACCTGGGTCAATCACATACTTGATACCCGGAACTGTCAGTGACGTCTCTGCTACGTTGGTTGCAAGTACAATTCGGCGACCTGCGTGTGGTTGGAAGATTTTGTTTTGTTCACCCGCCGATAAACGAGCGTACAAAGGCACAATTTCAGTATCACGAAGATTACGTTTAGACAGTGCATCTGCGGTATCGCGGATTTCACGCTCACCATTCATGAATATGAGTATGTCACCCAGCCCTTCATCGCAAAGCTCATCAACAGCTTCAAAAATACCTTCTAGCTGATCACGATCACTGTCCTCGTCACTCGCCAATGGACGATAACGCGTATCAACCGGATATGTTCGTCCAGAAACCTCAATGATTGGCGCACCACTAAAGTGGTTTGAGAAACGCTCAGGGTCGATGGTTGCTGAAGTAATAATGACTTTTAGATCTGGACGACGTGGCAACAATTGTTTCAAATAGCCAAGGATAAAATCGATGTTTAAACTGCGTTCGTGCGCTTCATCGATGATGATGGTGTCATACTGATTAAGAAAACGATCATGCTGGATTTCAGCCAGTAAGATACCGTCCGTCATCAATTTAATTTGAGTCTGATCGGAAATTTGGTCGTTGAACCGGACTTTATAACCAACGAAGTTACCCAGTTCCGTTTCCATCTCTTCTGCAATACGGGTAGCAACCGAACGAGCCGCAAGTCGACGTGGTTGGGTATGCCCAATCAGACCGTACTTACCTCGACCCAATTCTGCACAAATCTTCGGTAGCTGAGTGGTTTTACCTGAGCCCGTTTCACCCGCCACGATAACCACTTGGTTTTCTTTGATGGCTTTTGCGATATCGTCACGCTTTTGACTTACAGGCAAAAGCTCTGGATATTCGATAGTGACTTTCTGATTGATTCGTTGCTGCACAACCATCATTGATTGCGCGATATCTAATGCGATTTCATCAAATACTGCATTACGAGCAACATCTTTATTAATTTTACTTGCGCCCGAAATACGTTTACTTAAACGAAAACGATCTTTCAGCAAACATTGCTTTAGTGCTTTCTTCAGAGATTCCGCACTGTTCGCCTTTGCTGAGGACTTTGATTCTGTATTTGGCTGTGACTGAGTCAAAGCGTTTACCTATTCTTTTATTTAACAAAACTGGACCGATTGTACCACAGAGTGCGCTAAGGATTAGCAATTCCTCTTATTCAATTTTTTTGAATGAGTCATGCAAATATTCCAGCTTTTTATGTGTTCCGCCTCTCATTATTATGTAAGCATCAATCTGATATCTTCAGCAAAGGAAAAACTATGTCTCAAGTACTTGCACTTAAATCCAGCATCCTTGGTGATTACTCTCAATCAAGTAAACTGATTGATGCTTACCTAACCAAATTTGATCAAAACAAACTCGTTGTTCGTGATCTGGCTGCTTCTCCACTTCCAGTACTTGATCTATCGGTTGCTACAGCTCTTCGCGCTACAGACGATCTAACTGCAGAACAAAAAGAAGTTGTTGCGCTTTCAGACGCGCTAATCGCAGAAGTTAAAACGGCAGATACTATTGTTATCGCAGCACCTATGTACAACTTCACCATCCCTACTCAGCTTAAAAACTGGTTTGATTTGATTGCTCGTGCGGGCGTGACATTCAAATACACAGAAGCGGGCGTACAAGGTCTTATTGAAGGCAAGAAAGCTGTGGTTATCACAACTCGTGGTGGTATCCACAAAGACTCAGCAACAGATATCGTAACGCCTTACCTAAAAACGATTCTAGGTTTTGTTGGTATCACAAACGTTGAGTTTGTGTACGCAGAAGCCCTAAACATGGGCGAAGAACCAGCGGCTAAAGGGATTGAATCAGCACAATCTCAACTAGAAGCTATCGCACTGTAATCTCCAATAGTTGTAAAAGCTACTACATAGCCAGTAGTCCATAATTCAGTGCACTACAAAGCAGTCCTTTTAGGGCTGCTTTTTTATTGGTGTTATGGAAATTGGACAAATTTGGTGGCACACACCACATTTATTTAGAGAATTAAGATAAGAATACTTAGTTTTCATAACGTTTGGCCGTTAATATACGCAGACTAAAATACCAATAAGACCCGATTTTGAAAGCATCAGAACTTAAAGCTCTACTAGACGCTCTTCCACAAGGTTTCGACCCAGACGTAGTTATGGGTGAAGACTGGTTGCCAGAACGCCTGATCAATACCCATCTTGATAGCGATTTTTTGTTTCTAGAATTTGATAATGCGCCAGAAGAAGATCAGGGGGACGAAGAAGGTCGTGGTTTTGTCGAGCATGAAATCGAGATGATTCGCAGCCAAATCGAAACTCTGCTTAGTGAAGAAAACAAAGGCATCAAAACTAAAGCTGAAACCTTACTCACTTTGCTGATCATGGCACACGAGCGCACCAGTTCTGAATTTATTGAGTTAATAGAGCCGTTTGCTGAAGATGAACAGTTTTAGCTCTCACTGTTGTTATAGATGCCGAGCCATAAAGCGATAAAAATTTTACTGAACTGTTTGTTGTGATATTGGTCTCTATATTGAGGTCTATAGACCTAACAATCAGAATATAAGTGAGTGAGATTATATTATGTTCAACGCAATTACCTCTTTATTTAAACAGTTACTTGATGGTCAAGATCTAAGTCAGCAAAAACAAAGCCCAAATCTTGCAATCGCCTGTTTATTAAGTGAAGTCGCAGGGGCTGACTACCAAACAGACAGCGAAGAACAAGTAGCCAAACTGCATTTGGTTCAACGTTTATTGGGTCTTGATAAAAATGAAGCACAACTGCTGGTAAATAAAGCGGATGAACAAATTAAACATTCTGCGTCACTGTATGATTTCACATCTCAACTACGTGAGCTTTCACAAGAAACCCGTTTCGAACTGATTAAAGCCATGTGGGAAGTCGCCCACGCTGACGGTGAAATTGACCCGTTAGAAGACGCTGTGATCCGCAAGGCTTCTGAGCTCCTCTACGTTGACCATCACCAGTTTATCCGAGCGAAACTGATGACGATCGACAAATCATCAAAATAGATGTTCCCGCTTTGTTAGAATCGTTATCAGGAAGTGATTTAGACAAACAAAAAGGCACTTTAAGTGCCTTTTTGTTTTTAATGGGCTTGATTAATTACCATCTATAACATGGTCAATGCAAGTTTTGCTAAATTATACGCATCGACATATCCCGAATGCTGGCGGCCTTCCCATTCAATACCTTTACCTTCTTGAGCTGCTCGATGTCCGATACGCTTATCTTTAAGGCGATTTTGAATGCGGTAAATAGTGGCGAGATTGAGGAATTCTCTAAACGGAACTTCAATACCTTTTCCTTGGCACTCTTTAATTAAGATTTGATCATCGTGGCCCCAAGAAGCATAAATCTTATGCGCGCCACCAAAGTTCTTAACCATCGATTTGAGTACTTCAGCCAATGGACGGCCTTGCTTTTCTATTTTTCTCGGAGTGATGCCCGTTAACTCTGCACAAAACAGTGAAATTTCATCTTGCTCAGGTTTCACATAGTACTGAGCTCGTTTCACAATTTCGCCTGCTGATAAATCAATTTCAGCCAGTCCTATTTCAATGATCTCGCCAGTCGTGCCCACTCCGTTTTCATTCCAACAGCACATTTCCAAATCGAAGCAAACAACACGGTTATAGTTCATTGGTAAATCTAGACCCTTTCTTTTAAAACTGAAAATCTAAAACTGAAAAGCCGCTATGTTACCTGAACGAAAATGAAAACTCGACGTTCAAACGCAATTTTGCCCTATATAGCAACTCTAAACTCACATATTCGCTTACTTGTTCTGCTAATGTGTTTAAAAGATAGTCTATTGAACTAGATTAATAGTGAGAAAACCGCTTTTCTGTAAGCCTTAATCCTTGAATATGGTAAGATTCGCCCCTATTTTTTTGCTAACTTTTATCTAATGGTGCAGATGTTTTACTCAACATTATCTGCATTCATTTATCAATAGAGAATTCATCATGAACTTCGATTTAAACGCCATTCCAACCACTTTCGATATGCTTCATGCTGGTCTAGCCGCGTCTAGCGTTCTACTTCTTCTGATTGCCGTATCTCGCAAATCCAAAGTTATTGAGAAGGTGATTGAAAAGCCTGTCGAGAAAATTGTTGAAGTCGAAAAACCTGTTGAGAAAATCGTTGAAGTTGAGAAAGTTGTCGAGGTAGAAAAAATCGTCGAGAAAGTCGTTGAAGTTGAATCGAAACTGGCGACTGCAAATACAGATTCGGCAATGCAGTTACTTTCTTTATTTCAACAGGAAGCTCGTCTGATTGATTTCCTAAAAGAAGACGTTGCAGGCTTTTCTGATGAAGAAGTAGGTGCAGCAGCACGAGTTATTCACGCTGGTGGTCAGAAAGTACTAAAAGAGTATGTGGCTCTATCTCCTGTTCGCAGTGAAGAAGAAGAAACACGCATCACTCTGCAAGAAGGCTTTAACGCTCAACAAGTACGCCTAATTGGTAACGTATCAGGTTCAGCGCCATTTACTGGCACTCTGATTCATAAAGGTTGGAAAGCTGATTCGATGACTCTGCCAAAACTTGCAGAGAACTATGACGCTTCTATCATTGCTCCGGCTGAGGTTGAGCTATAATGGAACAAAACGTAAAATTTAGTATTGGTATTGATTTAGGCACTACTCACAGTGTACTTGCCTATGTAGATACTCAAATAGAAAACCCAATCGTCAATGTCATGGGCATCGCTCAGATGACGGCTCCGGGTACGGTTGAAACACGTGACCAACTGGGATCGTTTTTGTATCAGCCTCATGAACATGAGATGTCTGAGTCTTCAAGACGCTTGCCTTGGACTGATAAACCACCTGCTCTGGTTGGCGCTATTGCGCGTAACCTTGGTGTCAAAACTCCGATTCGTCTTGTCGCTAGTGCGAAATCTTGGTTGTGTCACGGTGGTGTAAATCGCCGTGAAGCATTTCTGCCACAAGGCAGCCCTGAAGATGTGGAAAAAGTTTCACCACTTCGTGCGACTGAGCTGTACTTAGAACACATTAAACAAGCTTGGAATCATGAGCACCCTACTCATCCTATTTCAGAGCAAGATGTGACAATTACAGTACCAGCATCTTTCGATCCTGCAGCACGTGACCTCACAGCAGAAGCGGCACGTAATGTAGGGTTCAACCAACTAACCCTGTTAGAAGAGCCGCAAGCGGCGCTATACAGCTGGATCAACAACAGTGCTGATGCATGGCGCAATGAAGTATCTGTAGGTGAAGTGATTCTGGTGGTCGATATCGGTGGTGGTACTACGGATTTATCCTTGGTGGAAGTAACTGAAGACCAAGGTAATCTATCGCTAAACCGAATTGCGGTTGGAGAGCATATTCTGCTTGGTGGCGACAATATGGATCTTGCACTGGCATACCGCCTAAAAATGAAGCTGGCTCAAGAAGGTAAAGAGTTGCAACCTTGGCAAGTTCAAGCAATGACGCACGCTTGCCGTGATGCAAAAGAAGAACTGCTAAAAGATTCTGAGCTGCAATCTGTACCGATTGTGGTGCCAAGCCGTGGATCTAAATTGCTAGGTGCGACGTTAAAAACGGAACTGACCAAAGAGGAAGTTCAGCAAACGCTGGTAGATGGCTTCTTCCCGCAAGTTGCTATTTCTGACCATCCAATTCAAAAAACGCGCGGCGCGTTAACCCATATGGGTCTGCCTTATGCGCAAGATGCGGGTATTACTCGCCACATTGCCGCTTTCCTGTCAAAACAAGCTGATGCTCAAAGACACGGTGATAACAGCGATTATAGCTATGGTGAGCAAACTATGGCAGGCATACCGGGCATGCCTGCGCCTACTGTCGACTTCATTAAACCAAACGCGATTTTGTTCAATGGCGGCGTGCTTAAATCTGGCCTATTAGCCAATCGCCTGTTTAACACCATTAATGAGTGGTTAAGCAGCGCACAAGCCCCGCAGGCGAAAAGTCTGTCGGGTCTGGATCTTGATCTAGCCGTTGCTAGTGGCGCAGCTTACTACGGCAATGTTCGTCGTGGTCAGGGTGTTCGAATTCGCGGTGGTATCGCGTCAGCCTATTACGTCGGTATCGAAAGTGCTATGCCTGCAATTCCGGGAATGGCGCCTCCTATGGAAGCTTTATGTGTTGCACCATTTGGTATGGAAGAAGGATCTCATGTTGAAGTTCCTAGCCAACAATTTGGTCTAGTCATTGGTCAACCTGTTCATTTCCAGTTCTATGGTTCAACCACTCGTCGCGATGATACTGCCGGTACTCACCTTGACTATTGGGCTCCAGAGGAGTTAGAGGAGTTACCTGAAATTCAAGTAACACTGCCTGTATCTGAAGGTCGCCGTGAAGGTGAAGTCGTTCCTGTCACGCTTGCTTCGCGTGTAACAGAACTTGGTACTCTCTATCTTGAAGCGATTGCAGCAGACAACGGTCAAAAATGGCATGTTGAGTTCGATGTAAGAGAATCCAACGAAGAATCAGAAGATTCACAGTACTAACTATTAAACGGCATCCTTAGCGATGCCGTTTATCTATATTCAAAGTGTCGTTATTAATAACGACTCTAATTAAAGATTAATACTCAAACTACTTGGAGTTGCAGGTATGCGGCAAGTGAGTGAATCCCCATGAGCATAGATAAACTATGGGATTGTGGTGCGAACATAGCCCCTATACCAAAACATAAAGCACTGCTGCTTCAAATAGGAAGAGTATAATGAGGTTTCTCTAAATGGCAGCACCACGTTTTCTTGTCGGGATCGATTTAGGAACCACCAATACGGTGGTTGCATTCTGTGAATTAATGGATGATCTCGAACACGCCGCTGTAGAACTTTTTCCGATCGATCAACTGATTGGCCCTGGTGAAGTTGTCCGTAAACCACTGTTACCGTCATTTCGCTATCATCCAGCTCCGGGACAAATTGCCGCAAGCGATTTAACGCTTCCTTGGGATAACAAACCTGTTGCCGGCGACACCGAGCTTGCCATTATTGGACAATGGGCAAGAGATTTAGGTGCAAAGGTCGAAGGCCGCCAAGTTTCCAGTGCTAAAAGTTGGTTATCTCACCCTTCGGTTGACCGCTCAGAAGCAATTCTTCCTTGGGCAGGCGCTACTGATGTCGAGAAGGTTTCACCGGTGGTCGCAAGTGCTAGTTATCTCAATCATATTCGCCAAGCATGGGACTACCGGCACCCAAGCAATCCATTAGAAACGCAGGAAGTAGTCGTTACCGTTCCCGCTTCATTTGATGAAACCGCACGGAATCTGACTTTAGAGGCGGCGAAACTTGCAGGGTTAAACAACATTATTTTGTTGGAAGAACCTCAGGCTGTTTGCTATGACTGGTATTCTCGACACAAAGATTCGGTAAGTGAACAGCTAGCTGATATCCCTCTGATTCTCGTTTGCGACGTGGGCGGCGGCACAACCGATTTAAGTCTCATTGAAGCAAAATTTGATAACGGTAATTTGGCGCTTAACCGTATTGGCGTAGGTGAGCATTTGATGCTCGGTGGTGACAACCTCGACCTTGCGCTCGCCCATTTAGCGGAAAGCCGATTTAATCAAACTAAAAAACTAACAGCGGCGGGCCTGACGAAACTGATACAGCAGACACGACAAGCAAAAGAAAATTTGCTCTCAAGTAACGCTCCAGAAACCGTTAAAATAACCATGCTTGGCAGTGGTTCCAAGCTGCTTGGTGGAACAAAAAGCGTAAGTTTAACTAAAGAAGAAGTACACCAAATTGCTTTAGATGGTTTCTTCCCTATTTCCGATTTCTCTCAGTTGCCAAATAAACGCCGTAGCGCCATGATGGAATTTGGTCTTCCCTATGTTGCTGACCCCGCTGTAAGTAAACATGTCGCTGAATTCTTGACTCAACATCAGCAAGTCTCAAAAGCCGCGCTAAACGAAAACGAATCTGATAAGCCCTCTATCCCTGTAGGGTTGCTGCTCAACGGTGGGGTATTTAACAGCGATCTGATTATAGAGCGAATGAAGACATTGCTTGGTCACTGGCGTGGCGAGAGTATCACTCAACTTGATAACCCTCATCCTGACTGGTCAGTAGCTCTCGGAGCCGTAGCGTTTGCCAAAGCTCGTCGTGGCGTACAACTTAAAATCGGTGGAGGATCGGCTCGCTCTTACTTCCTTCATTTGCAAGAAAAAAACAATATCGGGAAAGCCCTGTGTCTATTAGCCAAAGGAACTGAAGAAGGTCAAGAAATTCGCTTAAGTAGTCGACGTTTTTCGTTAACGCTAGGTATGCCTGTGCGTTTTAACCTGCTAACGTCAACGCACGATCAAATATCTAACGACACCAGAATACAAAATGGAATGTTGGTTGATATCGACGCGGATAAATTCCAACCATTACCCCCCTACATCACCACGTTACAAGGTGACGAAAGCATTCAACTTCAAGCCAATCAAAAGCAGCGTGAAGAAGTACTTCTCGCCTGTCAACTTACAGAAGTAGGCACACTGAAAATGGAATGTGTATCCTCTAGTGATGAAACTAAACGCTGGTTGATGGAATTTGAAGTTCGTAAAAATAACCAAAGCCAAGCTAATGAAGCGATGGATAAACCGAATCCTAAACTTGAACAAGCAAAAGCATTGGTAATTCAGATTTTCAGTGGCAATAAAAACAGCGCCGACAATAATGCCGTCAAAACATTAAACAAAGATCTAGAAAAATTACTCGGTAAACGTGATGAATGGGACTTTTCGGTTCTTCGCTCTCTATTCGATACGCTGGCTTTAGGCAGAAAGCGTCGCCGCCGATCCGAACAACACGAAAAAAACTGGTTACGTTTGGCAGGTTTTGCACTGCGTCCAGGATTTGGCGACGCCACAGATAGCTGGCGAGTTGAGCAAATTTGGAGCTTATACCAACAAGGTATTCAGTTTCAAAACCATCAGGGCTGGAGTGATTGGTGGGTGTTCTGGCGACGTATCGCTGGTGGCTTAAACCAAGAGCAACAAGAAACGCTGTTAGCGGACATTGCAAAATATTTGCATCCGGGTGCTTCACGTAATCCTAAATCTCATCAAGAAGCACAGGATAAAGGCTACGAAGCCATGGTTCGTCTAGCGGCATCGCTAGAACATTTGGATGTAGAAGATAAAGTTCTATTAGCAACTTGGTTTATTAACAAAGCGTTGAATCAAACCCTGTTTGAGCAGGCCCACTGGTGGGCCGCGGGTCGTCTTCTTTCTAGAACACCGCTTTACGGCAGTGCACATAATGTTGTGTCCCGCGAGCAAGTTCAACAATGGCTACCAAAACTGTTGGATAAAGACTGGGTTAAGGAGCCAATGATCGCGTTTGCCGCTGTAATGATTTGCAGAAAGACCGGCGACAGAACGTTAGACATTTCGGATGACTTCAGAGCTTCTGTACTGGAAAAACTTAAACAAAGCCGAGCACCAGAGACTTGGATCCAATTGGTGGAAAATATTAGCGAGCTAAGTGAAACCGAATCTAAACGCATTTTTGGTGATGCGCTTCCACATGGATTAACACTCATTTCTCACTAAATCGTTCATGAACTGCGTTAGTAAACCGAGCCAAGAAGTTCATCTTTGGGTTCGGTTTACTTTAAAAAGAGATCATGAACGTTAAATGACAAGAAAATGCTTTTTATTTGTTCAATCCTGTATATATTTTCTTTCAATTAGATGAAAAAACGCACTGATTTGGACTCGCATTTGAACTATAAACCGTTGTAGAATGTGCGCCCCAAGGTATAGAGTAGTCTCACTACCTTATCATTCGAAATGGCAATAACTTTCGTACTAATTCTCTGACAGCATTATTCAAAGATTGTGAAAGCTAATGGATAAAGATAAGTTTACTAACGTTTATCGTCTGCCGGGTTCTATTCAGGTTCGTATTGCCAAATGGCAAGCGACATTTCGTGGCACCTCAGATATTGTTTTGCATGAAGCATTAATGGTTCGTAATAAACAATTCCAAAAACCAGATTTTCTTCCTCGAGGCTGGTGTTTAACACCATTTTCAGAAGACGATATTTCTATTACACATCATGGCAAATATATTCAAACGACTATGCTGACCATGATTGATAAGAAAGTGTCGTATAAGCGAGTCTATTTGTCTCGTTTACCACTTGAACAGGCGGAACCAGCTTTACGCCAATACAAAATCGAGTGGATGCACAAGTACAATTACATTGTCAATAAATACAATAAGATAAAGAAAAAAGAACTGATGATTCATGCTTGGGAAGAAGTAGAAACTCTCTACCCATCGATTCCTAAAGAACAATTTGATAAGAGCTTGTGGAATAAACTAGTGACATCTCAATTTGGACCGGAACGTAAATATACCAACCCCTATTTTGTGAAAAAAGCCGATTTTTAATCGTTGTTTTCTGCTTTGTAAAATACCAAACAACCTAAATACATAAGGCCCATGTTATTGCACATGAGCCTTTTTTGTTCACTCGTTATGTCCGTTCAAACATATCTTTGTTTAATGTTGAACACCTGAAGGGTTAGAGCCGAAATCTGATTGTTTATAAATATCGGCAAGCGATTTATTTTTCGTGGCATGACGTTGAGATCTTTTGGGCTCAAATTCTTGCTCGACATGTTTGAGTGTGGCTTCATGTTCTTTAGCCATTTCAATAAACTCAGGGTTAGACATCGCCTCTTGGCGTAGGCGGTTAATGCGTTCTAATGTTTCTAACAACATAAGTTACCTCCTCTAGCACTGTTTATGTATACAGTATAATTGAGGTTACATAATTGTCAACAAAAATACTGGTTATTAACACAGTAATTGTGAATGAGATCTTAGTACAGGATCTTTAACGATCCTAATGCATTCACATTGCAAATATTTGTTTTATAAAGCATTAGTCAATAATCTGGGTGTCTATAAAAATAAGGCACCGTTTTTGAAATAACTTTAAAACCGTATCTTTCTACGATTGGGCGGCTCATTTCAGAAGCATCGATATATAGATACTTTTTGCCAGCTAAAATTGAATCACGAATACGTTGTTTGAGTAACGCTTGATAATGCCCACGCCCACGCTGACTTTGTACAGTGCTTCCCCCCCATATACCAGCAAACGGTGAATGGTCGTTGTTAAAGATCATCCATGCGGAAGAAACTGGCTGGCCTTCATCATAGATAACATAAATACGAATATTGTCAGGGCGAGTTTGTTTGAGATTGAGTAAATGTAAATAATAAGCGCTAAAATCTTCACCCGTTTGGATACGCTTTACTTCTATGGCATCTCTAATCCCACAAGCATCAAACACTTCAATACACTGTTCTTGAAGCTCCGGAAGTACTTCATAAGCATTGAGATCTAACACCATGAATGACTCTTCTTCCTGCTGGTAAAAGCCTTTGTCCAAGAGTATTTGTTCCATATTACTAGGCTCATCGAAGTCATACACTTTCCACTCAAAGTTCTTACCTAAGCGATAGAAATAATCCATTTGTTGTTCAACGACATCAGAGGCATGTGATGCATCTGATTTGAAATAAGCGATAAAGCTTCCATCTACATCCGGTGAAACTACTCTAACAAGTGATTGATCTGAATAGATTTCCCAACCTGGGATCTCAATATGCATTCGTTCATAACAGTTAAACTGAGTCATGATATCCGTTGCGTTCAAAGCATTTCCTCGCAATAGCAAAAGTAATGATCTCGAAGTCAGTGCTCCGATAATTTGCGCGGCATTATCCACTTAGTTTTCAATTAGTGTTAGTAATTTCGATCGTACTACACTTTGTTATTTAAATTTAGTAGCTTAAAACGAGAACACTCTTACAAATGCAACTTATTTGAAGTGAATTTCGGCACATTTCACAGATTATCATCTGACTGAAATAACGAATTGAGAGCCTATTTCCACAAGCATATAGTGTTCAGGTTTTCTCGTCACGTATGCTTGCAATGCTTAATATTCACACAGTTATACTCTTGTTATCGCTTTTCGCCTTGTCCCCTAATAGCTATGCCAATGATAGGTCTGAGTGGGAAAAAGTGGTCAATAAATCTCTAAGTCGAGACCCAGAATCCGTATTGCAGCTTTTAAAAGACAGATATACCTCACTATCGCCAAGCTCTGAAAAACTCTATATTGCTAGCCGTATTCATGAATACATGACTCAACAAGGCCAACATTATTTTGGCGATAAAAGCGTTTCTCAGCTTTCCTATGGCTACGAAGAAAAGCTTTTTTTAGAAGGGCTCAACGAAGAAAAAAATAAGCGCTTTTTAGAAGCCAGAGAGATATACCTAGATCTCTATGCTCGAATGAAACAGCGAAAAGACAGTGATGGTATATTTCTATTCGAATATCACCTTTGCCGATTGTTGAATTCTCAAGGAGACTACTTTCAAAGCCAAAACTACTGCACTCAGCTAGAGTATTTACAAGATATAGATGTAAATCCCCTTATTCCTCGCTATCGTACGCTCAGTATTATCGCCAAAAACCGTGAGAATCTTGGGGACTATAAAGGTGCACTTACAATCTATAAACGGTTGTTAGACGAACTACCTGAAGGCAATAATGCCGCATCCGTATTTAATGATATTGGAATTTTGCTATGCACATTAGGACAGTATCAGCAATCACTAGAGTATCTTTATCGCGCTCTAACATTACATATCGAAAACCATAATGATGTTGGCATAGCATATACCGAACACAGCTTAGGTGAGGTGTATTACCACAAAGGAGAGTTGCATCAAAGTATTGTGCACTTTAACAAATCCCGTTTAATCCATCTTAAACAAAACGATCTTCGCGGGTTAGCTTATGTATATCTTGGAATGGGGAAATCGCACACCGAATTAGGCGCATTTCATGAAGGTGTTAATCAACTTCTTAAAGGACTCGACTATGCAATCCAATATAACGACACAAGCCTAAAAATGGACGTAGTTCTAGCGTTGTCCGATTCTTACGTTCAAAAACAATATTACAGACAGGCGGAATATTACGCCTCGAAAGCGAAGACCCTTGCCGTTGAATCACAGAACACTCGAACTTTAACTCAAGCCTTACGCCAACTGGCGAAAATTGCTGACTTGAACGGTAAATATGAGCTGGCACTCTCCTACTATCGTGAATACGTTACCAATGAAATCACCATGCGTGATCGCGAGCACTTCAAAGCTATGGAAGCACTTGACCAATCAACATCGTCTTTCGAACAAAAATTATTACGCACGGAATTGCTTACGCAAAATGAACAACTACACACCGATATCGAATACATGAAACAACAACGCCGCTGTTTTCTTTTCCTGATAGTAGCACTGTTGTTGGTCATTGCGCATCTTATTCACAAGGCAGCACACACAAAAAATAATCAACAAATGGACTGTTTGACTAATGCTCTTCATCGCACAGTTTTCATCAAAAAATTTAACAGTATTGGTAAGTCCCTAACTTCAGAAACTAGAAACGTGGTGATCCTTTTTGACATAGACAATCTCAAACTGATTAACGACAGATACGGTTTTGAAATTGGCAACCAAGCATTAAGATCTATTTCAACCACTATTGAAAAGAAGCTGAACAAACAAGATTTCTGGGGGCGCTTAGGCGGCGATGAATTCATCGTTGTATTAAGGAACGTAGAACAGTACGAAGTACAGCAAAGTGTAGAAACTTTACATAAGGCACTTACCTCAGAACCTTATTCCTACAAAACAAATGATACAGAAAGTAAAAAGCCGCTGTATATATCTGCTAGCTTTGCCTTCGTGGCTACGGCTTCACAAATCAGCGACTTCAATCAACTCTATGCCGTTTTAGATCAAGCACTTTACAAGACCAAAGAACAAGGCCAAAACTGTATATTTAATGCTTGCAGTGACACTATGAATTGTTCTTTTGCTTTAAAGAGTCAATAATCGCCGCACGATTGTCTAAATAATCATTTAATCCTGCTTTACGCAGATGACAAGCAGGGCAATCGCCACAACCGCTTCCAATAACACCGTTATAGCAAGTCAACGTTTCATTACGCACGAGATCTAACGATTCATATTGATCGGCGAGAGCCCACGTTTCGGCTTTGTTTAACCACATAAGCGGTGTACGAATTTCCAGTTCGCGATCCATACCTTTAACGAGAGCACTGTTCATCGACTTGATGAACTCATCACGGCAATCTGGATAACCCGAAAAATCGGTTTCACACACACCTGTAATGACGGTTTGAGCACCAATTTGATATGCGTAGATACCAGCGAGAGTTAAAAAGAGTATGTTGCGACCCGGAACGAATGAATTCGGCAGTCCATTCTCCTGAAGCTCATGAGATACAGGGATATCATCACGAGTCAGGGAACTGATCGCCAACTCATTGAGCAGACCAACATCCAAAACTTTGTGCGCAGTTACGCCAAGCTTTTTACTCAATGCTTGAGCCACTTGAATTTCGAGCTTGTGGCGCTGTCCATAATCGAACGTAATCGCATGAACTTCATCAAAATCTTTCAGCGCTTGAACTAAACATGTTGTTGAGTCCTGACCACCACTAAATACCACAACCGCTTTTTTCATGGGTAATTCCTTTAGGCAATACTAAGATACTTGTGAGTTTGAATGGATAGACGCCAATTTCGCGCCACACACGTATCGATACACAATTGAGTCGCTCGAGGCTTCTGGCTAATAGGCTGCAACGCAATAACAGTTGAACTAGGTACGTTGGCAGATTGCAGCAATTGATCCAAATTCTCGATGTCTTTGTCGGTAGCCACAGGATGCTTGATCTCGTTAGCACGCAACAAAGCCGAATGAATAACGGATAGCTTACCTTTCATTGCCACTTTTGGTGACACTGTCACCCAGGTGTCTTTGGATGCTTGCACTTCAAAGGTACCACTCGTTTCGATCTGGCATCTGCAACCAATCGCTTCAAACGCCTGCGTCAGAGGAACCAAATCATAAATACAAGGTTCACCGCCTGTAATAACAATGTGCTTCGCGGTATAGCCCTGTGATTGATACATAGCAATGACCTGCTCAGCACTTGCGGAACACCACTTGGGAGAATCACCTGTTTTGACAATAATCTGCTCAAAAGACTGTTGGTCTTTCGCTTCGGCTTCCCATGTCTGCTTAGTATCGCACCACGCACAACCGACCGGACATTCTTGTAAACGAACGAAGACAGCAGGAACGCCAGTAAACACGCCCTCTCCCTGTATCGTTTCAAACATTTCATTAACTTTGTACAAAGTAAGTTGCCTAATTCAATTTTTCCGAAAAATCGCAGCCGCAGACCTTAATAGATGGTCTCCTTGAGGTCAATTTAAACCTCGCCTAAATCACAAATATCATGCGCTTTACACACAAAACAGTTACTTTCGAGTTCAAACAAATGATGCAATTTGTTTTGCGCTTTACATTACAAACGAGCAAACTGTCATAAATTATAGATATTCTTTTCCAAATTAATTAACGCATTCTAGGTATCTCATGTACAAAATCATCGCCCTTGATATGGATGGCACTCTTCTCAATAGCCAAAAACAAATTACACCTCGCACCAAACAGGCTATTGCCCTAGCGAAAGAACAAGGTGTGCGTGTGGTGCTTGCATCAGGTCGCCCTATTGATGGTATGCGCAGCAAGCTGGAAGAACTGGAGTTAACATCAGATCAAGATTACGTCCTTCACTACAACGGCTCGATGGTTCAGAATGTAGCCACTGGCGAAGTTATCTATAAACAAATCATCGATGGTAAAGCCGCAAAAGCCGTAGCTAAACTTGCTGAAGAGCTTGGCGTCAATACTCATGCATTTAGCCAAATTCACGGTCTGATCACTCCACGCGTCAGTGAGTTCACCGAGCTAGAATCAAAAATTAATGACGGTTTAAAAATTACTGAGATGGATTTTTCAGAACTCGAAGACGATCACCCAATCATAAAAACCATGATTGTGGCGGAACCTAGTCTGCTTTCTGCTGCTATAAAGAAGATTCCAGCTCACATGCATGAACAATTTACGGTTGTACAAAGTGCTCCACACTTCCTAGAGTTCCTCAATACGCAAAGCAACAAAGGTGTAGGTATCAAAGCCATTGCCGATCATCTTGGCGTACCTGCTAGTCAGGTTATGTGCATGGGTGATGCTGAAAACGACCATCATATGATTGAATACGCAGGAATGGGTATTGCGATGGCCAATGCGATGGAAGAAACAAAGCGTATCGCGGATTACATTACCTTGAGCAACGATGAAGACGGTGTCGCGGCGGCGATTGAAAAATTCGTGTTGTAACTAACGATACAGAAACAATAAAGGGATGAATCCTATCAGTGGTATTCATCCCTTTTCTATTAGAGTGGTGATCTCAAAGCCCATATTTTTAAACTTTGTAGCCCAGTCTAATCAGACTTTGACTATTTCTTTTCACTGCCAGGTTTAATCACTCGTTGTTGACTGTGAAGCAAAGAAAATTCTTGCGTTAGCTTAGATAGCAAAACACAAACACGCTTCCTGTCTGCTTTAACCTGTTTTAAACGCTCTCCCAAGTGAGCAGGACTGCTAAATTCTTCCCTCACAGCATCTCTACGACAAAGATCAATTACATTAAACAAACAGTCTTTTTCAAACAAAACGATTTCTGCTTGCTGCATATACCTTAGAGCCTTCATCGGTAGAAGCTCAACGTCGTTACCATATTCTATCCATGTCACATCACTATGGTTTTCGATCTCATTTTCTAAAGCAGATACATACAGAACTTCCAATTGTTCTCGCGAATTTGCTTCCTTCACTTGCGTTGATGAAAAAAACATTTCCCAAAACTTGCGACGTAGATCAACTGCTGGTAGATGCTCTTTTATCGAACTTCTCTTTGAAGCGCCAAACTCAGCCAGTAGACCTAAATTTTGTGGCAATACCGATTCCAATGTCTCTCGAATGTTGCGCACAAGCACTGGTGACGCGCCTCCGCTGGAAATAGCAATTTGAATTCGCCCTCTATCTATCATCGAAGGTGTGATGAAATCGCAGTATGGTAAATCATCCACCACATTGACTAAAACACCAACAGATTTTGCATCTTTATGCACCTGATGATTTAGAGACGGGTTGTCCGTAGTCGCCCAAACCTGTATGAAGCGATTGGTTAAAACACTAGGGGAATAGAAGTTCTGAATCCATTCGCACTTCCCTTGCTCCACAAGCGTATGTAAGTAATGAGCTATCTGAGGCGAAACGATTGTCACTCTAGCGCCAGCACGTAGTAACGCGTCAATTTTACGACATGCAACTTCGCCTCCACCAACGACTAAAACGGCTTTATTTGAGAGATCTAAGAACAGAGGAAAATATTGCATTTATTTTTCATCACAATGTATATAACTATTCGGTTATGCTAACAAAAAAGGTGCAACAAAATCACTAGTTAAAGCCCATCAAATAATTAATGACTGAATTTTGCGCTATCAATAGATGAAAATATAAGAAAAATCTTACAAGAGCATTTTTATATATTAACCATTCAGTCAATTATCCCGAAGACATTCTGTTGCACCAATGATGAGCCTAGTTGCACTATTTACATTGGAACAACATTTAGACATTCTAAACATAGCTTAGGTATGTGATTTCCATCGAAAATCTTTTTAAATTATGTATTTGAGAAATCCGCGCTTTATATCTACGCTTATAAACGATTGATTAATAAGTGCTCATGAAAGAGCAACTCAATCGCAAAATTAATTATAAAACACAACATTTATAAAGCTTGTATCAGGGATTACCTGGTCAAACATGGATCATACAGGAAGGATACAAATGGCGAATAAACTCACACTTCTTGCCACAGTTGTAGCGGCATCTTCTGCCTTCGCAGCAACGTCAGCATCGGCAGCAGAAAGTACTTTAGACAAAGTTTTGGCTGCTGGTGTTTTGTCATGTGGTGTAAGTACTGGTCTACCAGGCTTTTCTAACCCTAACGCTAAAGGCGAATGGGAAGGGATTGACGTAGAATACTGTCAAGCAGTGGCTGCTGCAGTTCTTGGCGACAAAACTAAAGTAAAATTTGTACCACTAACAGCTAAAGAGCGTTTCACAGCACTACAATCTGGCGAAATCGATATTCTATCTCGTAACACAACATGGACTCTTCAACGTGATACAGCGTTAGGTTTGAACTTTGCAGGCGTTAACTACTACGACGGTCAAGGTTTCATGGTTAAGAAAGACCTAGGTGTTAAAAGTGCAAAAGAGCTTGATGGCGCTTCTATCTGTATCCAATCTGGTACAACTACAGAGTTGAACCTTGCAGACTACTTCCGTGCAAACGGTATCACCTACAAACCAGTTGTATTTGATACATCAACTCAAACAGCTGCAGGTTTCGACGCAGGTCGTTGTGACGTTCTAACAACTGACCAATCTGGTCTTTATGCACTACGTCTAAACCTAGCTGATCCAAACTCAGCAGTTGTACTTCCAGAAATCATTTCTAAAGAGCCTCTAGGCCCAGTAGTTCGTCAAGATGACGACAAATGGTTCAACGTTGCTAAGTGGACTCTAAACGCTATGATTAACGCAGAAGAGTACGGTATCACTTCGGCTAACGCAGATGCGATGTTGAAGTCTGATAACCCAGAAGTTAAACGTATTCTTGGTGTAGACGGTCCTAAAGGTTCTGGTCTTGGTATTCGAGATGACTGGGGTTACCAAGTCGTGAAACAAGTGGGTAACTACGGTGAGAGTTTCGAACGTACTGTAGGTAAAGGCTCTCCACTTCAAATTGCTCGTGGTGCTAACGCACTATGGAATGCGGGTGGCTTCATGTACGCTCCACCAATTCGTTAATTCCTCTCCGTTTATAGATATGGAAAGAAATTGGGCGGTGTAAGCCGCCCTTTGTCTAAATGGATAAAGAGGTTATCGCTGTATGAAACCTATGACAAATTCGGTGCAGAAGGCAACAGAGCCTTCGACTAAAAGCACCAACCTTCTGTACAATCCCACTTTTCGCTCGATTGTCTTCCAAGCGGTTGCGATCGCGGCTCTGATCTTTTTCTTCTATACCATTATCAACAATGCGTTAACGAATCTTAGCGCGCGTGGTATAGCAACAGGCTTTGCCTTTTTAGATCAACCAGCGGGATTTGGGATTGGCTTAACTCTTATAGAGTATGACGAAACATTCTCGTACGGACGTACGTTTTTTGTTGGTCTACTTAATACTGCACTAGTATCAATTCTAGGTATTTTCTTTGCTACAATTTTGGGCTTTATCTTAGGTATTGCTCGTTTATCTTCAAACTGGCTCGTTAGCCGCTTAGCTGCGGTTTACATCGAAACATTCCGTAATATTCCATTACTACTACAAATTTTGTTTTGGTACGTTGCCGTACTTCAAACGCTGCCATCAGCACGCCAAAGTCTAAGCTTAGGTGAAGCAATATTCTTAAACGTTCGCGGACTATTTCTACCTACACCAGTATTTGAAGCTGGCAGTAGTATTGTTATAGGGGTATTCGTTTTGGGCGTAATAGCGACTATCGCTATCAGTATATGGGCAAAAAACAAGCAACGCTTAACAGGCCAGCAAACTCCGATGCTAAGAATTGGTCTTGGTTTATGTGTAGCTTTACCTTTGGTTGCTTATTTCATCATGGGTTCTCCAATTTCTGCGCAATACCCAGTATTGAAAGGATTCAACTTCCAAGGTGGTGTGAGCATCATCCCAGAACTTGCGGCCCTATTATTGGCTCTAACTATCTATACTGCATCGTTCATTGCTGAGATTGTACGTTCTGGTATTAATGCTGTAAGTCACGGACAAACTGAAGCAGCAATGTCACTTGGCTTACCTCGTTCAAAAACGCTGAAATTGGTTGTGATTCCACAAGCTCTTAGAATCATTATTCCACCTTTAACAAGCCAATATTTGAACTTAACCAAAAACTCATCCTTAGCGATGGCGATTGGTTATCCAGATCTTGTTTCTGTGTTTGCAGGTACAACACTTAACCAAACAGGTCAGGCGATTGAAATTATCGCGATGACAATGGGCGTCTACTTAACACTTAGCTTGCTCACATCACTATTGATGAATATCTACAACCGTAAAGTAGCATTGGTGGAGAGATAAGATGAAAGTACATCAATTTCAACCAAGTCTTCCACCTCCAGTCAAAACGACAGGGATTGTGGGTTGGTTTAAGAAAAATCTGTTTAACAGTCCAATCAACTCCGTTGTAACCATTATTTTGGCTTACTTTGCTTTCCAAGGCATATGGGGCATCTTTAACTGGGCATTAATTAATGCAGATTGGGTTGGTACAACTCGTGATGCATGTACCGGAGAAGGCGCTTGCTGGGTGTTTATCAGCGTTCGTTGGCAACAATACATGTACGGGTTTTACCCGGAAGCAGAACTATGGCGCCCTCGCCTGTTCTTCTTCACGCTAGCCGTATTTGTTGGTTTGATTGCTTACGATAAAACGCCTAAGCGTACTTGGATTTGGCTATTTTTCGTCAATATATACCCGTTCTTGATAGCTGCATTGCTATATGGTGGTGTGTTTGGACTAACTGTAGTTGAAACTCACAAGTGGGGTGGACTCTTAATCACGCTCATCATCGCTCTTGTAGGTATTGTCGTTTCATTACCGATCGGGGTGTTATTAGCGCTTGGTCGCCGTTCCAATATGCCAATTATACGCAGTCTATGTACTGTCTACATTGAAGTATGGCGTGGTGTACCGCTGATCACAGTATTATTCATGGCCTCTGTTATGTTGCCACTGTTCCTTTCACAAGGTTCAGAAACAGACAAACTTATCCGTGCTTTAATCGGTGTGGTTATGTTTAGCTCAGCCTATATGGCAGAGGTGGTTCGTGGTGGTTTGCAAGCAATACCAAAAGGCCAATATGAAGCAGCAGATGCTTTAGGTCTTTCATACTGGAAGAAAGTCGGACTGATTATTCTTCCACAAGCTTTAAAAATCACAATTCCATCAATCGTAAATACATTTATCGGTCTATTTAAAGATACCAGTCTGGTACTCATCATAGGTATGTTTGACGTACTTGGTGTTGGTCAGTCGTCAAACACTGACCCTAGCTGGCTTGGTTTCGCTACAGAAAGTTACGTATTTGTCGCGTTAGTGTTCTGGGTGTTCTGCTTTAGCATGTCGAGATACTCGATTTGGCTAGAAGGCAAACTCCATACCGGTCACAAACGATAAACAATAATTCAGGGAACGTATTATGACGCAACAAACTGCAGAAGATTTCATGATTCAAATTAAGGACATGAACAAATGGTACGGTGAATTTCACGTACTAAAGAACATCAATCTGGATGTTAAAAAAGGCGAAAAAATCGTTATTTGTGGGCCTTCAGGTTCAGGAAAATCAACCATGATTCGTTGTATCAACCACCTAGAAGAACACCAAAAAGGTCAGATTCTTGTGGCGGGTACAGAGCTTACTGAAGACTTAAAAAACATTGAGGCGGTTCGCCGAGAAGTTGGAATGTGTTTCCAACACTTCAACCTCTTCCCTCACCTAACAGTTTTAGAGAACTGCACGCTCGCTCCAATTTGGGTTAAGAAAATGCCTAAAGAGGAAGCAGAAGCGATTGCAATGAAGTTTTTAAAACGCGTTAAGATCCCAGATCAAGCAGACAAATACCCAGGTCAGCTTTCTGGTGGTCAGCAACAACGTGTAGCAATTGCTCGTTCTCTATGTATGAATCCACAAGTGATGCTATTCGATGAGCCAACCTCAGCACTTGACCCCGAGATGGTTCGTGAAGTACTGGACGTTATGGTTGAACTTGCTGGTGAAGGTATGACTATGCTTTGTGTAACTCACGAGATGGGCTTCGCAAAAGAAGTCGCAGACCGAGTTATCTTTATGGACGCAGGTGAAATCATCGAAGAAAACAATCCAAAAGATTTCTTCGAGAACCCACAGTCAGATCGTACACAAAACTTCCTGTCTCAGATACTTCACCATTAATCCGTAACGGGATTAAGGCGCAAGTACTGTATTATTTAAAGAGGCGACTTAATCGCCTCTTTTCTTTTGTAACTAACGATTTAATTCATCCAATCCCGACAACAACTGCTTTAAATTAGTGTTAATATTGGACCAGAGATAAACTTAAATGAACGGAAATATTGTGTTACAACTTATCACGCTTATTTAAACCGTTTTTGTTTATTATTTTCAGTAACAACACAAGGCAGAGGCTTGAAAAATGGAACTATTAGCCTCATTAATGTCTATATAAACAAGAAACACCTTTCAATGAGGAAGAGTAAAAGTATGAACACTCCTATGTATTCTCGTTCTACAAGTGGTTTAAACACACTTGAGATTAACAAAACGCTTAAAAACACCTATTTCCTACTGTCGATGACGTTAGTAACCAGTGCTATCGCAGCTGTAGTAACAATGGCGATGGGTATTTCACCAATCATGGCGCTTGTGATGCAAGTCGCTGCAATCGGTGTTCTATTCTTCGCTCTACCTAAAGCAATCAACTCATCAATGGGTATTGTTTGGACATTCGTGTTCACCACATTAATGGGTGGTGCGCTTGGTCCAATGCTTAACTACTACGCAGCTATTCCAAATGGTCCATCGATTATCGCTCAGGCGCTTGGCTTAACTGGTATGGTATTCCTTGGTCTTTCTGCATATACAGTAAGCAGCAAAAAAGACTTCTCATTCATGCGTAACTTCCTAGTTGCAGGTCTAATCATTGTTATCGTTGCAGCTATCATCAACATCTTTGTTGGTTCTACAATGGGTCAACTAGCAATCAGCAGCATGTCGGCACTAGTATTCTCTGGTTTCATCCTATTCGATACTAGCCGAATTGTTCGTGGTGAAGAGACTAACTACGTTAGCGCAACTATCTCTATGTACCTGAACATTCTTAACCTGTTCACTAGCCTACTGAGCATCCTAGGCATCATGAACGACGATTAATAAGTCGTTAAGCTTTGATTAATTACAAGAGCCCGAGAATTTCTCGGGCTTTTTTCTTCTTGAGCAAAATGAATCCCTTCGCTACCCTATGCGCAATTATTTCAGCAACTGACTGTTAAAACAATGTTTGAATACAACGGCAACACTATTGAAACTGACGCTCAAGGCTATCTATTAGATTCAACAGAATGGGTTGAAGGTATGATGGATATTTTGGCTGAGCAAGAAGGCATTAACCTGACGGAAGCACATATTGAAGTGGTACTTTTTGTACGCAACTTCTATGAAGAGTTCAACACATCCCCAGCGATACGTATGCTTGTAAAAGCCATGGAAAAAGAACACGGTCCAGAAAAAGGCAACAGTAAATATCTATTTAAACTGTTCCCTAAAGGTCCTGCAAAACAGGCGACCAAACTGGCAGGTTTACCAAAACCCGCTAAATGCCTCTAATTCTTTAGCTAGCACCATATTTCTGTAAGTCTTTTAATGAAAGAGGCTTACAGAATTTCAAATCCTCGGTAACTCTTGTCTGTGGTGCACGTCGTACGTACAATCTTCTCAACCGACGCCGTTCTTGGTCCGGTTTTTAACCACTCATAAAACTCATCGACGTGCTCGTTTGAACCACATGCAATCACTTCTACGTCGCCATTGTTGAGATTTTTGGCGTATCCCGTTAAACCTAGCTTTAGGCCCTGATGTGAGGTGTGATAACGGAAGCCAACACCCTGCACTACTCCCGAAACGATAAATTTTTCACACTTCGCTGCCATTCGAATTCATCCCCCAATTTTCAATTCCTATAAAGAATAGCCAATAGTTAGCTTATTGTTTCAGCTAAGTCACACTATTAGATAATGATCTTACTTTCTAAAATGCTGGGGGTTTATAGATTGATGTACATCACTTAATTTTGAATGTAATAAGTCGAGTTGCTTTTCATGCTCAGTTCCACGACAATACTCGACCTTTTCTATCATTCTTCAGAGTAGATCAATGACTTCTGCAATCTATTTGGTCAAAGGCCGCGATAAATCATTACGTCGTAAACATCCGTGGGTATTTTCTCGTGGTATTCAACGCATCGAAGGTGAACCAACGTTAGGTGAAACTGTAGACGTTTATGCAAACGACGGTCAGTGGTTAGCGAAAGCAGCGTACTCTCCTCACTCTCAAATTCGTGCTCGCGTTTGGAGCTTTGAAAAAGAAGATATTGATAGCGCGTTTTTCGTTAAGCGTATTCGACAAGCTCAAATGCTTCGCGATGATTTTATCGAGCGTGACGGCTTAACCGGTTACCGTTTAATCGCAGCGGAATCGGATGGTTTACCTGGTATCACTATCGATAAATACGATAACTACTTAGTTTGCCAACTTTTAAGCGCAGGTGCGGAATACCAAAAAGACGCCCTAGTAAAAGCATTGAACACCTGTTTCCCTGACTGCCATATTTACGAGCGCTCTGATGTCGCCGTACGTAAAAAAGAAGGCTTGGAAGAGCGTGTTGGCGTACTTCATGGTGAACTGCCGCCTAAGTCAGTAGTGATCGAAGAAAATGGTATCAAAATCAATGTTGATATCGTCAACGGACACAAGACTGGTTTCTACCTTGACCAACGTGACAGCCGCTTCCAATCAATGAAGTATGTGAAAGATAAAGATGTACTGAACTGTTTCTCATACACAGGTGGATTTGGTTTGTACGCGCTTAAAGGCGGAGCAAAACGCGTTATCAACGCTGATGTTTCTCAACCTGCACTTGATACCGCTAAATTTAATGCCGAGCTCAACGAGTTTGATATTTCTAAAAAACGCGCAGTGTTCCTCAATGCTGACGTATTCAAGCTATTACGTGAATACCGCGATCAGGGAACTAAATTTGATGTTGTCATCATGGATCCGCCAAAGTTTGCCGAATCCAAAGCGCAGTTGACAGGTGCATGTCGTGGTTATAAGGACATAAATATGTTAGCAATGCAAATTCTAAAACCTGGCGGTACGTTGCTTACTTACTCATGCTCAGGCTTGATGGAACAAGCTTTGTTCCAAAAAATCATTGCTGATGCGGCATTAGACGCAGGACGTGACGTCAAGTTCGTAGAACGTTTTGAACAAGCAGCAGACCACCCAACAGATACCGCTTATCCAGAAGGTTTCTACTTAAAAGGTTTTGCTTGTAAGGTATTCTAAAAATACTTTCTGCATTCAAACACTCATTAAAACGGTCGCTTCTGCGACCGTTTTAATGCTTTAAAGGCTAATTCTTTCCACTCTATTCCGACCATTTCTTTTCGCATTAAGCAACGCATGATCAGCAAGCTTTAACAGGTCTTCGTAGTCTTCAATAAACTCACTACTTGAAACACCGATGCTGACAGTAATTCTTAGTTGGAGAGCAACATTATCAAAGTTGTGCGCCTCAATTGCAGCGCGCAAACGCTCAAGATAAATGTCAGACTCACTATGGTTAAATAATAGAGTGAACTCTTCACCACCCCATCGAGCTAACAGGGTGTCGCTGTCAATATAACTTCTCAAAACATTAACCACTTCAACAATGGCATGATCACCCACCAAGTGTGAATACTTGTCATTGATGAGCTTGAAATGGTCAATATCAAGTACAGCCACATGCAAAACTTCGCCACTTTGTTTCGCCATGCCAAATCGCTGCTTAAGCTGCAAATCAAATGCTCGTCGATTCGCTACACCTGTTAATTCATCTTCATGAGACAATTTTTCGAACATCTCAGCCTGAGAACGTAGTTCTTGTGTTTGCAACTCAACTTGTTGTTTAAGGTACATGGCGCTGCGTTTCAACATCTGAATGCGCCAAAAAACTCCCGATCCAATCAAAGCGACAATGGATAAAATAATGAAAACGATGACGTCTTTGCGCTGCCAGAATAAAGGTTCGACATCAAACTCGTACAATATTTTCGCCTCTGTCCAACTGCCGTATGGGTAACGGGCGCTAACAAGAAATTTATAATGTCCTGGATGTAAATTAGTAAACTCAGCAGTGCGGCTACTACGACGCTCAGACCAATCGTAATCAAACCCTTCCAACTTAGTGCGATATTGGATACGTTGAGACATTACATAGCCTAAGCCAACATAACTAATGGAGACTCTGCTCGTCCCTGCAGGTACAAAATGCTGTAGATCCGGGTTAATAGCATCCGAATCAAAGCGAACAGACTGTAATACTACAGGCAATGGATTACGACTTAATTTGTATAAGTTGTTAGGATGTATGGCAGCGACACCTTTCGCTGTTGCAAAATAAATAGCACCATTACTGAGCTTAGCGGAAGCTGGGTTTGAGCCACCATTAGCTTGACTGCTTGCCATACCATCGGTTTCATCAAAATGCTCAAAAATAATATTCGATTCTTCTTTGTCGGCGACTTGATGGGCTCTATTTGCATCAATTTTCCAGATACCTCGGTTACTAGACAGCCAAAAATAGCCATCGTTATCTTTTTGAATTTGAAAAAATTTATCAATCGGCAAACCTTGCGGACGCCCTACTAATGCGATTGATTGATCAGATTGACGATAGCGAACAATTCCCCGATCCGTTGCAATCCACACATAGCCTTTCTCTAAATAAAAACCAAAAGCATACTGTGACTGTTCCAATTTATCTAAATCTATATTTATAAACTTGTCGCCATCCCAGAATCCAACACCAACCCCCGTTCCGATCCAAATGTGACCTAACTCGTCTTCAGCTAATGCCATCACATAATCGTCACTTAGTCCATTTTGCTGGGTAAAGTGCAATAAGGCTCCATCAGGTTGCTTTTTCACTAATCCAAATGGAGTTCCTATCCAGAGGTTATGCTGAGTATCTTCTAGGATCGCGCGCACCTCATTGGTTGGTAAGCCTTGTTTATCTGTAACAATAGGCTCAACAATTCCGCTATTCCAATGCATTAAACCCTGTTGGTACGTTCCAACCCACACACCACCATCTGAAGCATTCGCAAGGCTAAGCACGGATAACGAAACATCACTCTTTATTGCCGGTTGAGCAGTGTCTTGTTTAATCAGACTTAATCCGTTACTAGAGCCCGCTAGAAACACATCATCCTCAATAGGCAGTAAAGTACGCACATAATTTCCGACCAAACCTTTATCTTGTGTGATAGACATAAATGGCGCATTACGCAGACGGATGAGTCCACCGTTAGTACCAACCCAAATGCTACCTTCGATATCCTGATACCAAGAAAGAACACGGTTGTTCGGTAAACCTCTGCTAGCATCCAGAAATTCGAGAACGCCGTCAGACAAACGCGCAAGCCCCTTATTGATAGTGCCAAACCAGATATTGCCGTCTGTGTCTTGTTCAACAACAGTGACAACTGTTTTATCCATACTTGGCTCAATCAGCGTGAGTTCGTTTCCATCAAAGCGCCACGCCCCTCGGTTTGTACCCAGAAACAGTTCGCCATTTTGTGCAAGTGAAAGGTAATACACTTTTTCGAAGCTTGATGTTTCAATTCTTTCAGCGGAAGAATCCGACAGTCTAAACAAACCTTTTTCAGTTGCGGCAAAGATTTTATTGGATGTATTTTGTACCAAACGATAGGCACTGGTATTTTCTAGCACCCAAACATTTTCGCTGTAAGAACCGTCAGAATTCAGTTGGCGACGAACAACTCCCTGTCCTTCAATAGCGAGCCACTGATTGCCGAATTGATCAATCAGTACATGGTTCACCATGCTTGGGGCTACTGGTTGCTGATGCCAAGTAAAACCCGTTCTCAAACTGAGGCTGCCTCTTGCACCACCAACCCATAAAGAATTATCTTCTGCAGAAACTAGAGCACGCGTTCCCGAATCCAACATATGTGTGTCAGGGTTACGATCGAACAATCTAAACTCTAGACCGTTATATCTCGCCACGCCCTCCCATGTTGCAAACCACAAATAACCGTCCTGCGTTTGGGCAATTGCATTGATACTGTTATGAGGTAATCCTTCTGTGGATGTCCATGTATCGACATAGTAATCTGATAGTGAGTTAGGCGTTAAAAGGCTACTTTGCGCCCAAGTATAAATGGGCCAAAACAAACCTATAAGAATGAAAACAAAAATACGGCTAAGAGAAGAATATCGGGAAGAGATCATTTAACGTTTTACATCCTTTGCAACTAACGTTAACCACATCGAAATTTATAATAATTTAACAATCAAATATCACCACGCCTAATACCTAATGTCTATGAGAAGTTACAGAATACGCAACTTTTATCATCTCTTTCACGTTTTTGGTGCATCCAGTAATCTCCATATTGTAATTAAATCATTTACCGTTCTCTATTTTCTTAAAAATGAGGCTTATCTACCTATCTATAAATAAATGATCCATTCTCCATGTCGACACTCCCTTATTGGACTATGTTTTATCAGTATTCAGTTGCAACCAATTGAAATATCGATACCTGTAATACATATATTCTGCACTTAAAATTAATGACAAATGTATTAAAGCAACGTGAAATAAGGAGTTGGACATGGACAAAAATGGAGCAAGTACTGGCCGAAAATGCCCCGTAATGCACGGTGGGATGACTTCGTCAGATATGTCGGTTATGGACTGGTGGCCCAAAGCACTTAACCTCGACATCCTGCATCAACATGACTCAAAAACAAATCCTCTGGGAACTGATTTTTCATACAAAGATGAACTCAAGAACCTCAATGTTGAAGCCCTAAAAAACGACTTGAAAGCACTAATGACCGATAGTCAAAGTTGGTGGCCAGCCGACTGGGGCCACTACGGTGGCTTAATGATCCGTATGGCATGGCACGCAGCTGGTAGTTACCGCATCGCTGATGGCCGAGGCGGTGCTGCAACTGGCAATCAGCGTTTTGCACCGCTTAACTCTTGGCCCGACAACGCAAACCTAGACAAGGCACGCCGCCTTCTTTGGCCGATAAAGCAAAAATATGGTAACAAAATCAGTTGGGCAGATTTGATCATACTCGCGGGCAACATGGCTTATGAATCGATGGGTTTCAAAACCTTTGGCTTCGCATTTGGTCGTGAAGATATCTGGCAACCAGAGAAAGACACTTACTGGGGCTCAGAAAAAGAGTGGCTTGCACCTAGTGGAGGTAAAGGCAGTCGCTACTCCGGAGAACGTGATTTAGAGAACCCACTCGCAGCAGTAATGATGGGCTTAATTTACGTTAACCCAGAGGGTGTGGACGGCAATCCTGACCCGCTGAAAACCGCCAAAGATATGCGCGTCACCTTCGCCCGTATGGCGATGAATGATGAGGAAACCGTTGCTCTAACCGCTGGTGGTCATACCGTTGGTAAATGTCACGGCAATGGCAATGCCACAAATTTGGGCCCAGATCCTGAAGGCGCATCGCTTGAAGAACAAGGCTTAGGTTGGATGAATCATCAAACTCGTGGCATTGGGCGAGACACAGTCACCAGTGGTATAGAAGGCGCATGGACCACAAACCCAACTCAATGGGATAACGGTTACTTCTATCTACTGTTCAAATACGATTGGGAACTCAAAAAAAGCCCAGCAGGTGCTTGGCAATGGGAGCCGATTAACATTGCGCCTGAAGATAAACCAGCCGATGTAGAAGACCCATCAAAACACTACAACCCAATTATGACTGACGCCGATATGGCGCTCAAAATGGACCCAGACTATCGCAAAATTTCCGAGCGCTTTAGAGATGAACCTGACTATTTCGCAGATACCTTTGCAAGAGCTTGGTTCAAACTCACTCATCGCGATTTAGGACCTAAGGCTCGTTATCTAGGACCAGATGTACCAAAAGAAGATCTAATTTGGCAAGACCCAGTACCTGTAGGTAGCACTTCTTATGATGTTGAAGCCGTTAAGTCGAAAATTGTAGCATCAGGTTTAGCTGTCAATGAACTTGTTGCGACTGCTTGGGACAGTGCCCGAACCTTCCGAGGCTCAGATAAACGTGGAGGTGCGAACGGTGCTCGCATTCGCTTAGCCCCTCAAAAAGACTGGCTAGGTAACGAGCCAATGAGGCTAGCTAAAGTCTTGAAGGTATTAGAATCGATTGCCACGGAAACAGGTGCTAGTGTTGCAGATACCATCGTCCTTGCTGGTAATGTTGGTGTTGAAATGGCAGCACAAGCAGCAGGCTTTAATAGTAAAGTTCCATTTAGCCCCGGGCGTGGGGATGCGACGCAAGCACAAACAGATGTTGAGTCTTTTGAAGTTTTAGAACCATTGGCGGATGGGTTTAGGAACTGGCAAATGAAGGACTATGTTGTTAGCGCAGAAGAAATGTTACTCGACAGAGCACAGTTGATGGGGTTAACCGCTTGCGAAATGACAGTCCTGATTGGTGGTATGAGAGTACTTGGGGCTAACTACGGTGGAACTTCCCATGGTGTATTCACTGACAGAGTTGGTCAACTCACCAATGACTTCTTTGTTAATCTCACCGACATGTCTTATACATGGAAGCCTGTAGGTGAAAATGTCTATGATATCTGCGATAGACAAACCAATAGCAAGAAATGGACAGCAACGCGCGTAGACCTTGTGTTTGGTTCCAACTCAATACTTAGGGCTTACGCAGAGGTTTATGCTCAAGATGACAGTAAAGAGAAGTTTGTGAAAGACTTTATTTCAGCTTGGGTAAAAGTCATGAACGCTGACCGTTTTGACTTAATCTAAGTCTTATATCTCCCTTTCTCTTGGTTCTTTTCTATATACTAAGGTGAAAGGGAGTTATTACATTCTGGGTAAAAATATGATCAGATTAAGTAGCGATGCAACAGTGACTTTTCCTGATTGCTATAATCTAAATAGCTTGTAGATCTATTGTCTAGCTTGCATTCAACTGATCCAGAAGATATTTACTAGTTACTTCACAAATAACCGCACAAACGGTATATTTCATTCATAATAAAAATGCTTCAACCACAAATTGCTATGTTTATATAAATAAAACTATAAATATATACGTTTCTACAGAATAGTTTTAACAATTGGCAACATTCGTATTGGCAGGCTAGAAACTGGTTTATTACACAACTATTCAATAATCTGGATATAAAACTACGTGTCATACAACAAGAAAACTAACTTCATTTTTATCGTACTTTCCATCGTCTATTTTGCAATTGCAGCACCAATTACGATGGCGATCAAAAATCATTACGTCAGTTTAGAATCCAAAAAAGTAGAAATGGTTGTAGCTAATAACATTTCTTTGGTTCGTTCTAACTTCGAAGCCTCCATTTTTATGGATACCTTTCTTGCAGATAGTTTGGCAACATTGATAACCATCGACCCTGATGTCGCTTTTAAAAATTGGGAGGTAGTGGCTAGTCAACTTCTAAAGAAATCACAACACGTGCGTAACGTTACAGCCTCACCCAATAACGTGATTACTTATATTTATCCACTCAAAGGTAATGAAGCCGCTATAGGTATAGATTTGTCACGTGTTCCTGAGCAAAATAAAGCTATTCAATTGGCAAAGCAAAACCAACACGTATACATTGATGGTCCCGTAAACTTAGTTCAAGGTGGTAGAGGCTTGATTGCGCGCTACCCCATATACTCTGATTTTCCATATAACAAAGCATATTGGGGAACAGTGAGCGTCGTTATCGACTATGACGCATTGATGAAGAGCAGCGGTATCTACGACATTTTCGATGCCGAAATAGCGATCAGAAATATTACAAATACGGCAAAAATGCTTTACGGTGAAGCTGAACTATTTGATAAACCAGATATTCAACAGTTCATAAATCTGCCATTTGGTCGCTGGCAACTAGCCGCTAAATATAAACTGACAGACAGCTCACATTTGTTGTTCATTCAACGAGCAATTCTCACAACGGCATTTTTTGCTATTTTACTTATCTATGCTCTGTTTTTCTTAGTTTATAAAAACTACAAAATCATTCATATGGCAGCGATGCAAGATGAATTAACTCAACTACCCAACCGACGCTACATCAATGAACTGCTTAGAAAGATGTCATCAAAGAGAGATAACAATGCTTTCTTTACTCTGTTGAGTATTGACGTTAACGACTTCAAATATGTAAACGACAATTTTGGTCATGATGTTGGCGACAGATTTTTGCAGTTCATTAGCATCAAGTTAAAAGAAAACATACGCAGCACCGACACTGTAGCAAGAATTGGTGGTGATGAGTTCCTGATTATTCTGCAAAATGTCTATCAGCCTGAAAAAGTCACTAACGTCATTCAATCAATCAAAGGCAAAATCGAGAGCGAATCTTTTTTCCACAAGAACAAAGAGATAAAGCCAAGCTTAAGTATCGGATACGCAATCTATAACGATAAAAACACAGATATTGAAGCACTAATCACAAAAGCCGATCATGCCATGTACCTTAACAAGAATGCGAATGCCTTTATCAAGAACAGTTACAGATAGCTATCTTTACAGCATCAATATGGACGCAAAGATAGCTAGCTGAACGGTGTTACTTATTGATGTAATTACGCCAACTTTTAAGGTGCGTTATTTCCTCGGCACCTTTAGTAGCAATGGGCTCACAAATAAACCCTTTGACCCATCTCCCATCCTCTAACTCAACACTTCCAAGACCCAATGGGTGTGGAATTTGAGCAAGCAAGCTGCCAACACTTTGAGTGGGTATATGCCAAACTTCTACCTCAATTGATTGCCCTGAGTCTGTATCACGTACCAATCCAGGACGATATGGTGGGCCACCAGCAAGAGCATAAAATCGATAGTTCTCAGAAGTCCTAGTTTTGGCTTTAAGTACTCCCCCTAACTCAACAAGCTGAGGATTCAACGGCAAACCTTCCATATGCGCGCCACAAACCATAATTTCCATCATCGTATGAGGTTCAAGAGTTTGACCAGTGGCTCCTAAAGGTAAAGGTTGAGCTTTTTGCCAGCGGTTTGCGATAGATACTAAGAAGCGGTCACTGAACGCTGGAGCGAACAATGTAAAACCAAATGGTAAACCTGAAGGGCCAAAAGAAGCAGGAACTGCAATAGCACTATAATCCAGTAAATTCATAAAGTTAGTGTAGTAACCTAAATTGGAATTCAACGAGATAGGATCGGCGTTTACCTCATCAATCGTATAAATAGAACCTGTGGTTGGTGTCAGAACCACATCTACTTGCTCCAATAGGTTATCGCAAACGACTTTATACTCTTGCAACTTGTACATAGCTTTAAATGTGTCTGCCGCAGAAAGAGATTTCGCCCCACCAATAATGGTTTCAATCACTGGTAAACAGGCAGAACTATTTTCATCGAAAAACCCTTGAATCGCGGCGTATCGTTCTGCAACCCACGGCCCCTGATACAGTAACTTAGCAGCATCTAAGAAAGGTGAAAGATCAAATTCAATCAGTTCAGCGCCTAACTGCTGCCACTTCTTCACACACTGTTCAAACTGAACCTGATACTCTTGATTGCCAAAGAACGCTAACTGCTCAGCTTTTGGAACACCGACTTTAAGACCTGAAAGGCACTCAACAGGCGCTCGAGAGTTCAAATAAGCACGTGAGTAGCAGTCATTGTCGTCATAAACAGCAGCCACTTTTTGCAAAATTTCTAAATCATCGGCAGTGCGAGCAAAAAAGGTAATGCAATCCAGTGTTCTGCAAGCTGGCACAAGTCCTGTACTGCTTAACGTCCCTTTCGTTGGTTTCAAACCAAGAATATTGTTGAAACCTGCAGGCACGCGACCAGAACCTGCTGTATCTGTTCCTAGAGAGAAAAAGACTTGATTGGTTGCCACTGTCACTGCACTGCCAGAACTCGAACCACCAGATATATATTGTGGATTAAAGCTGTTTTTTGCCGCGCCAAAAGGACTGCGCGTACCGACAAGGCCTGTCGCAAATTGGTCGAGATTGGTCTTACCTAAAGGAATAGCACCAGCGGAAATCAAAAGCTCAACCACGAATGCAGATTGTTGTGGTTGGTATGTGTATTCGACACAGCCAGCCGTCGTATTTAAACCTTCTAAGTCGATATTATCTTTAATCGCAAATGGTACGCCGTAGAGAGGTAAATCGTCGACGTTAAATCCTTCTAACCCTTTGATATACAGTGCAAGCTGTTCATCACTGATGAGAGATATCCACGCATTATGTTGGTCATTTCGCGCGCTCTTCAGCTTCTCAGATAAAAGTTCGAAGGGAGTGACTGAACCTTCACGATAGGCTGCTAATAATTGCTCAATCGTTAGTAATGCCATTTTATGCTGCTCCTTTACTTGCAGTGATTTCATTGATCACCATTAGCGGTTGTCCAGCTGTAACTTGTGTTCCTTGCTCACTGCACAAATACGCAATTTCACCAGAACATGGTGCTACCACTTCAAGTTCCATCTTCATCGCTTCAAGTATCATAATCACTTCACCAGCCTGAACGGTTTTACCCGGTTGGGCGACGACTTGCCATACGTTACCTGCAACCTGACTCTCAACCAGTGTTTGGCCATGTTGTAGTTCAATCGCTTCGGCTTGTTCGACTTCGACTTCTTCGACAACAAAGTTCGCCTGTCCAGACTCAACCCAGCGTTGACGTTCAGCTTCGAAAGCGGTTTGCTGGCGGTGTTTACAACGTGCAATATCGTCACTGTGCTCTTCAACCAATGCTTGGTAATCCGCAAGGGAGAAAGTTGTCTCTTCTATTTTTAACGGATATTGCCCAAGCGGATGTTTGTTGCGGATATCCAGCAACTCTTCTGCACTTACTTCGTAAAAGCGAATCTGATCGAAGAACCTCAGTAACCAAGGCTTTTGGAACTCTTTGGTCTGTCTGTAGCGATTCCACATTTGCAAAGTACGACCGACAAACTGATAGCCGCCCGGTCCTTCCATACCATAAACACAAAGATATGCACCACCGATACCAACCGCGTTTTCAGGTGTCCACGTACGGGCAGGATTGTATTTAGTGGTTACTAATCGATGACGAGGGTCGATAGGAGTGGCAACTGGCGCACCTAAGTAAACATCCCCCAACCCCATAACCAAGTAGCTAGCGTCAAAAACGATTTTCTTAACCTCGTCTACGGAATCTAGTCCGTTAATACGGCGGATAAACTCAATGTTGTCAGGACACCAAGGTGCATTTTTTCTAACCAGTTCATCGTATTTTCTAATCGCCAAACGCGTTGCTTGGTCATCCCACGACAGCGGAATGTTCACGATTCGAGCCGGAACTCGTAATTGGTCAATGTCATCCATCTCATGCTCTAACTCTTCTAGAAGAGATAAGAGTTTGCAGCGAGACAAAACCAGATTATTAAAATGAACCTGCAGTGAGCGAATACCCGGAGTCAGCTCCTCGATGCCTGCAACCTTTAGCGACTCCAGTTTGAGCATCAAAGCATGAACGCGAAAACGCAGACGAATATCCAATACTTGCGGGCCATATTCCACCAGCAAGAAATCTTCACCACTGGAACGATACACTACGTCTTCACCAACCTGCTCAGCGGAAAGACTGTGAACAACGGCTGTTGTACATTCGCACGCTTGCAAAGGAATGTGCTCAAAACAAACGGATTCAACCTGAGCGTTTTGTTTACGCTCCGCCATTTCAGCTTGCTCTAAGCTCACAGCAATAAAGCGAACCTTATCTCCCGCTTTAAGCTGTCCCATCTTCCACAAATCAGCCTTGATAATGGTCGCAGGACAAACGAAGCCGCCAAGACTTGGGCCATCTGGGCCTAAAATCACAGGCATATCACCAGTGAAATCAATCGTCCCAACTGCATATGCGTTGTCATGGATGTTTGATGGGTGAAGTCCTGCCTCGCCACCATCCTGACGCGCCCAATGTGGTTTTGGCCCCACCAAACGAACACCCGTGCGACTGGAGTTAAAGTGAACCTTCCACGTTGCCTCAAAAAATTCCGAAATGTCGTTATCGGTAAAGAAATCAGGAGCACCATGAGGACCATACATCACACGGATTTCCCACAACTCTTCCATTGCAGGAAGTACCCCAGATTTACCGGCTAACTCACCCGTACTTGCAGTTCCAGTAACATGCAGCACATCGCCCGCAAGTAGCGCTCTGCCAGCGTGACCGCCAAACAGCCCCAAAGTAAAGGTCGATTTACTGCCCAGATAATTCGGACATTGAATTCCACCTTCGATGGCAAAATAGCTACGAGCACCATGACCAGTGACTTTACCCAATCTTAGTGTTTGTCCCGCTTGCGCAAAATGCACTTCCCCATGATTTAGTGAAGTTCCATCTAGCGTTGCATCAATGTGCGCACCGGTAACAACGAACTGTTTAGCAGTGTTGAACTTCAGTGTTGGGCCAGAAAGAATTATCTCCAACCCAGCACAGTGTTCATCGTTATTTAATAGCTGATTTGCAAGACGGAAACTTAATGAATCCATAGGACCTGATGGTGGCACACCGATATTCCAGTAGCCCTTACGTCCCGGATAATCCTGAATAGTGGTTTGTGTACCACCACTAATCACATCCAGTGTCGTTGGCTGATAAACGAACTCATTTAAGCTGCGTGTCAGTACTTCACCTCTTTGCACAAGTTCGTTTGTAAGCAGCTGCTGCAGATAAGCTTGGTTGTGCTCGATACCATAAATGCTGGTTTGTTCGAGGGATTGGATCAGTTTTGATAGCGCTTCTTTGCGGTTTTTACCATGAACAATCACTTTCGCCAGCATTGGATCAAAGAATGGCGAGACTTCTACTCCCGCTTCAATCCAATGCTCAACACGTAAGCCTTCAACTACCGGCCATTCAACATGACTCAATAAACCAGCGCATGGCTGGAAGGATTTGTTTGCGTCTTCTGCGTATAAACGAACCTGAATGGCATGCCCTTGTGGTTGTCTTTCCGCGGTCAGTTCTTGCGTTGATAATTCTCCTGCCCCTAACCGAACCATCCAATCAACCAAATCAACACCGAAAACTTCTTCGGTGACACCATGCTCTACCTGAAGGCGTGTATTGACCTCTAGAAAATAAAACTGTTCGTTTTGTTGGTCGAAAACAAATTCCACCGTACCAGCGTTGCGGTAATGGATTTGTTCTGCCAGTTTCACCGCTGTGCTATGCAAAGAATGACGAATATCATCGGATAGGTTCGGTGCTGGAGTCTCTTCAATCACCTTCTGATTACGACGCTGCGCCGAACAGTCACGCTCACCGAGCGCGACTACCGTACCTTGGCCGTCACCAAATATTTGCACTTCGATATGACGGGCATGCTCAATGAATTTTTCTAAGAACACACCGCTGTTACTGAAATTGTTCTGGCTAAGACGCTTCACTGAATCGAATGCGGATTCTAAAGATTCTGGGTCATAACAACACTGCATGCCGATACCACCACCGCCAGCAGTACTCTTTAGCATGACAGGGTAACCAATTCGCTCCGCTTCGCTCAGCGCTTGCTGTATATCAGTAAGTAGCTGTGTACCGGGAAGGAGTGGCACACCAGCCTGTCCGGCTAATTCACGTGCTGAGTGCTTAAATCCAAATACCTTCATCTGTTCAGGAGTCGGTCCTAAAAAGACAATATTGTTCTTCTCACATAAGTGAACAAAGTCTGGGTTTTCACTTAAAAAGCCGTAACCCGGGTGAATAGCCTGCGCGCCACATTGTTTTGCAATTTCAATCACGCGTTGCTGATCGAGGTAGGTTGCAGATGCAGCGCCTACACCCAAGGAGTATGCCTCATCTGCCTGCACTACATGTAAGCTCTGAGCATCGGCTTCGCTGTATACCGCCACACTTGTCACGCCTAATTTTTTTAGAGTTCTGATGACTCGGCATGCTATTGCGCCACGGTTAGCAATTAGTACCTTGTTAAACATAAGCAAATCCAAATTTTGCGGGCCGTCCCGTTGATCCTTTTGAGCCTTGAATGGGGTCGTCCCCGACTCATTAGAGCGATTAAGCCGCTGTATCCCACACCAGTACTTCAACCGGTGTCGGGTTGTAGGCATTACATGGGTTATTCAATTGAGGGCAATTAGAAATCAGAACAATCACGTCCATCTCAGCTTTCAGCTCGACATACTTCCCTGCACCACTGATACCATCTTCAAACGTCAATCCACCATCTGCGGTAATTGGAACATTCATAAAGAAATTGATGTTATGGGTGATATCACGCTTACTCATTCCGTACTGGTCATTCTCTGCAACCGCAAGTAACCAGCTATCACGACAGGCGTGCATACATTTCTTTTCAATCGCGTAACGAACCGTATTACTTTCCGTTGCACAAGCGCCACCTAATGTGTCATGGCGACCACAGGTATCAGCCACGATCTCGAGCATAATATTGCCCTGATCAGAAAGAATCTTGGTTCCTGCTGTGAGGTAAACATTGCCCTGCTCACGAATGGTATCAATCGCACTGTAGCGCTCACCCGGATCATTGGCGTTATAAAACAACGTGTCTGCTGCCTGATTGCCCTCAAGGTCCAAAATACGCACCGTCTGACCTTTCTTAACGACTTTCATGTAGTAATCACCTGCAAGCACGATATCGCGTCTAACGGCCTGATCAGCCTGTAAACTACTTTCTACAATCATGATTCTCTCCTTAGTGATGGCTACACGCAGCATGGAAACGGCGGTTGTTTTCGAAACCACGTCCATTCTCTTCGCGCGATGTTAAACAAGGGTCATCCGCCGCTAAGGGTTCAGCTTCATAAACAGAAAACTCAACCGGCTTAAATGGGTAATCTTTGGCTGGATTCATTGGATGCGGACAAGTAGTGAAGACAACTAAAGTGTCCATTTCGAAGCGAAGTTCAATACAGTCCCCTGCTTTGCTGTGTTGTTCGGCAAAAGCCATATCACCAACTTCATTGGTTTTTACCGCACTAAACAGATTAAGATTCGCCGCTAAATCACGTTTGCCCAATCCATACTTAGCTACTTCAACTAGCAGCGCATCATAACCATTTTGCTTCCATTGATTTCGGTCTGCCTGATAGTCACGAGCGCCCCATTTATCGGTCACTTTTTGTTTGTTGGCGACACCACAAACGGTATCTATCCAACCTGTATCATCACGAACAATTGAGCAGAACACATGCCCCATGTCTGAATACAGACAGTGTCCGGTAGTAAGCTTAAACGTATGCTGACACTTCAATGTATCCGGCGCGTTATAACGCTCTAGCAGGTTAGTTGGATTGTAAAAAAGCATGCTGACATTGGCGCCGCCCTCTAAGTCTTTAAGCTTGAGGACTGTGCCTTTTTTCATCGTCATCGACCAGTGCGCCGCACCGGGAATCACATCAGTAAAAATTGAGTTGGTATCGGACATCCTATTCTCCTAAGCAACTTGAAGTTGCTGTTTTACTGCACTTACTTGTTCTTTCTTATCAAGTGCAATATCAAACGTAACTCGAGCGCCAAAACGTTCTGGGGCTTGTTCATCTACGCGGGTGTGGTCAAACACCCAAAGGCGGTTGCCTAAATGGAAGCCTTCGCTCAAGTCGTGTGTAATCATAAATACTGTTAGTTTCTGTTCGCTCCACAGCTTCTTAACTAACGCATGCATATCTTTGCGAATACCCGGATCTAGTGCGCCGAAAGGTTCGTCAAGAAGTAAGATGCGGGGCTTTTTAATCAAAGCCTGAGCAATAGACAAACGCTGACGCATACCGCCGGAAAGCTCATGTGGGTATTTATTCTGAGCGTCACTCAACCCCACTTCTTTCAACATCGCCTGCGCTTGTTGCTTGGCTTGCTGCTTACTAGCACCAAAAGAGCGACCGAGGAGTTTTGAACTGAGATCGCCATGAACAAATTCATGCCCAAGCATCACGTTTTCCAAAGCCGTCAAATGAGGAAATACAGAGTATTTCTGGAACACAATGCCACGCTCTACACCTGGCTCAGCTGAAAGCGCTTCTCCATCGAGCAAAATCTGTCCTCGTGAAGGCTGCTCAGTGCCTAAAAGCATATTGAGGAAAGTCGTTTTGCCACATCCAGATGCTCCGACAATACTGACGAAATCACCCGGTAACACTTTAAGGTTGAGATGCTCAAGTACGATGTTATCGCCATACTCTTTCCACACCTGTTTCACTTCGATAATTGGCTTTTCCATCTTATTCTCCCTGACTCTGGTGATACCAAGGGCTAAGTTTTAGCGATAACTGCTTTAGCAACCAATCCATGGTGTAAGCCAATATGGTGATCCATAAAACGTAAGGAAGAATCACATCCATCGACATGTAACGACGAACCAGAAAGATTCGATATCCCAAACCTTCAGTTGCAACAATGGCTTCCGCTGCGATAAGAAACAGCCATGCACTGCCCAGAGTTAGGCGAATGGCTTCAATCAATCGTGGAACAATTTGTGGAAGTACAACTCGCAGAATGATCTGCCAGCTATTGCCGCCTAATGTCTGAGCTTTGATCAACTGCTCTTGAGGTAAGGATGCGGCTTTCAGTTGTATGTCCCTTACGATGATCGGGCAGATACCAATAAAAATAAGCACCACTTTAGACAACTCACCCAAACCAAAGGTGATGAACAGTATTGGCAGGATAGCCATTGGTGGAATTAACGAAATCGCGGTTACAACAGGTGACAAGGTAGAGCGCACCAAAGGTAGCATTCCATTGGCAATGCCAATCGACAAACCGACTAATGCACTCAGACCAACACCCCACATTAAGCGTTGAAGACTCGCCCAGGTGTCAACCCATAGCAGATACTCGCCAGACCGTTTACTGGGAGTAAACGCCATACGATCAATTGCTTCGAAAAAGCTGCTAAATGCTGGTAACAGTTTATCGGCTGGGTTGATCGCTAATCGGGCATCGGAAGCGACCACATACAACGCAATTAATATCGCAAATGGCAGCACTCCCAACATCAATCGTCCATATCGAGATGGGTGGCGGTTGATGAGTTTACTCATAGTTTCTCCAATTCACTTTGGCTAATAACGCTATGGGTGGTTTTCACCGTAGATTAAAGCTCGCCTTTAGCTGCCATATCCATGTAATCAGCCGTAAAACGCAGTTTGATGTTGTCTGCATTACCGTAAACACCTGAAGGGGTTTCAATACCAATGAAACCCGCATCTGGCGCACCTTCACCCAACAAGCCATGATCAAAAGAGAATTCAGCAACTTTTTTCATGGTCTCTTTCAAATCTGCACCATTGGTAAAAGTCACCGCGTCTGAGGGTTTGTAGTACATAAACGTTGCGGCGAGTTGCTGGTTATAACCTGCTAAGTCAGTACCAGACTGTTTAGCCATGTAACTTTTCGCTTCATCGGCTTTTGATTTTGATGTCATGATGCCCATGATTTCATACCATGCTCCGGTAAGAGCCTTACCCAGTTTAGGGTTGTCTTGTAAGGTTTCGGTGTTAGCAATCATCAGGTCGATGATTTCACCGGGAATTTTTGAAGAGTCAAAAACCAGAGAAGTATTTGGCTGAGCGGTAATTTCACTTAACAATGGGTTCCAAGTCACCACTGAAGTCACATCTTTTGTGCTGAATGCCGCTACGATATCGGCATCAGAAGTGTTGACAACATTTACATCTTTCTCAGACAAACCTACACTTTCAAGAGCACGGGCCATTAGGTAGTGAGAAACGCTCAATTCAACAAGGTTGATGTTCTGCCCTTTGACATCTTTCAGAGATTTGGCACCTTTAAGGACGATACCATCGTTACCGTCAGAGAAGTCACCAACAATCAGTGCGGTTGAATCCACTCCACTAGCAGCAGGAATAGTCAAAGCATCCATATTGGTCATTACTGTTGCGTCAAATTGACCCGCTGTGTACTGGTTGATGGATTCTACATAGTCATTCACCTGTACGATGTTGACCTTAATACCGTATTTTTCCGCCCATTTATCCATAATGCCAGAGTAAGCAGCATAATCCCATGGCATCCAGCCTGCATAAATTGACCAAGCGACGGTAAATTCCGACTTTTCTTCAGCCTGAACTGATTGAGAAATAAAAGGAGTAGCTAGTACGCTAGCAGACAACGCTAATGCGGTTAGGGAGTGTTTAAAGGTTGGTTTCATAGGATCACCTCCAATGTGAGTCACTTTTAAAAACATTAACGCGAGAGCATAACCAATGAAATTGGTTGGCCTCCCGGGCTTTTGTCCCGCCGTGTGACCTCATAAGAGGTTGACAACTCTCGGACCAGACACTGCGTTGCAGCCGGAACCCTAGATGTCTATTTAATCAAATTGTGATTAGTTGTGGTGTTTCACTCAGTTATGCTCATCGCAACTAATTGCTTTAACATTTGTAATGTTGAACTAACTCAGGCAATGACCATGCCAACTTATAATTGCATGTTTTAAAAGGATTTAAATTAAAACGCCTAAAAAAAACGCACCAAAGCAATGCAAGTTATCATCACTTTAGTGCGCAGTGTGGTTTCGTCTGAAATCTTAATCTGGTTTTAAATCAGACTTGGAACCTGCTGAGTAATACAGTGAATATTACCCCCACCTAGCAGTATTTCTCGAGCATTTACGCCAACCACTTCATGATTCGGAAACGCTTCTTGTAACACGGCTTTGGCAAGCAGATCGTAACTGGCATCCAATAAAGGAAACACAATTCTGCTATTGGTAATGAGGAAGTTTGCATAGGACGCCGCTAGACGCTCTCCGGCTTCACGCTCCATTCCTTCACTTTGATCGATACCAAAAGCTTCATGCTCTTCAATGTACAGTGGACCTGGCATCGGCAACTTATGCACCTTGATAGTTCGTCCTTTAGCATCAAGTTGCGTGCTGAGCACATCGTAAGCCTTACGACTGATTTTATATTGAGGATCATTCACGTCGTCACACCAAGTTAGAGCGACTTCACCAGCTTTCACTACGTGCATGATGTTATCCACATGTCCGTTGGTTTCGTCATTGTATAAACCGTTTGGCAGCCATATGACTTTCTCAGCACCGAGATAATCCAGCAACAATGCTTCAATCTCTTGTTTAGACAAATCAGGGTTACGACTTGGATGAAGTAAACACTCTTCAGTGGTGTAAATGGTTCCCTCACCATCACTATGAATAGAGCCACCCTCTAATACCAGAGGCGCTTTAAATAGGTTATCACCAGTCAAGTTCACCATTTTATCGGCTACGGCATCATCCAAATCCCAAGGGAAATAGAGACCATCAACCAAGCCACCCCATGCATTAAAATGCCAGTCAACACCTGCTCGTTGCCCTTCACTATTCACAACATAAGTTGCTCCAATGTCGCGCATCCAGCAATCGTTGTATGACATTTCCACCACTTTGATGTGATCAGGCAACTGAGCTCGTGCATTGGAGTATTGTTCTCGAGCAACCAACATCACGACGGGTGTAGCCTTTGAAATCGCAGTGGCAACCTCGACAAATGCTTGCTGAGCTAGCTTGCCGCTAAATCGCCAGTTGTCACTGCGTACCGGCCATGCCATCCACACTTCACTTTGCGGTTCGTGTTCACCAGGCATGTGAAAGCCAAGATCTTTAGGTAAGCCTTCTAATGTTTTACTCATGCTATACCTCTCACATCCGATGATTCAGTTTGAGAATGCGCACGCTTCAGTAAAAGCTCACCAATCACAACCGTTACGATAACACCCGCTAAAACTGGCGCGGTATATTGCCAATCCACTGATCCGAAAATCACATCAGGGAAGATGAACAGCACGACAGCCTGAAGAATGATGAAGAAACATATCACCGTCATAGCCGTTTGTGTGGCCATGTTGCCCGGAGCCTTAAAAGGACGTAAACGATCAGCATCTGACACGCGAAGTTTTAAGTACGCTGGGAACATAAATAGATATGGCACTAAGAACACGCAGCTTGAGAACGCAAAGATAGACCAGAACAGTTCATCATTACTGCTTGCAAAGAGCGCATACACTACGATTACCGCGGTGGATACCAACCCTGTACCTACATTCGCCCCTACCGGTGTTGAGTAACGGCTTGAAGTTTTGCCTAATGCAGCAGGAAGTTCACCATCACGTGCAGATTCAGCAGCAGCGCGGCTTGAACCCATTGTCCAACTCACCATGTTTCCGATGAAGGTAATCAAAGTCACAATGCCCAGTGCGTAAGTCATGAACTGACCGAATGCACCATCACCAAACAAGACTTTCAACGTATCGACGATGCCTGCAACCAGGCCGACCTCTTCCACAGGTAGTGCCATCAGAATGCCTAACGTACCAAGTACATAAAGCAGAGCCGTTACCGTCATTGCCAGAAATACGACTTTTGGCATTTGCTTAACGTCTTTCATCTCTTTAGTCATGGTAGCCACAAGCTCAAAGCCCATTAGGTTGAAGACCAAAGCAGGAAGAAAGGCGACGCCAGAATCGAAAGATGGCAACACAGCTTCAAAAGTGAATTCGTTGGCAACACCATTTTTTGCGGCATAGATGAATCCACCAATACCTAACACAGAAATGATGATTACCTTTAATACGGCGCAGAAGTTAGTTACCCAAACGCCAATATCAACGGAAATGTTGCAAACCCAAACGGTTAGCCAAGTCAGAGCAACGCACATGATCACTTGAGCAAACAATGAAAGATCAGGCGCAAACAGCTCGGCAAATGTACCCGCGAAAAGGATGTATACCGCTGGCGTCCACAAGCCAACGTTAATCCAGTAGAACCATGTAGTGCGAATAGCCCAACGCGGACCAAAAGCACGTTTCACCCAGTCGTAGATACCACCTTCGCCCGGATAAGCAGAACTGAGTTCAGAAGTAATCAATCCATATGGAAGTACGAATACCACCAACATTAGCGCCCACCATCCTAGCGAGCTGACACCAATTGACGCTGATGCCGTTAACGTATCCACCACTAACACCGCACATAAGCTGAACAGAGCTAGAGGCGTCACGCCCATTTTTTTGTCTTCCATGACATTAGTCCTTTAGTTGCCCATCCAGTGTTAAAAGGTGTTTGTATTGGTCTGGGCGTCGATCTCTGAACAGCCCCCATGCGCTACGTTGGAATGCAATTTCGTCGAGATCGAATTCATGAATAAGAATGCCTTGAGTCTCACGATCGGCTTTTGCCAGAATTTCACCGTTGTAATTAGCAATGAAAGATGAACCAAAGAAGTTGATTTCCAAATCGCGGGTTTGTGCTTGCTCGCGACCAATTCGGTTGGAAGCAATAACGGGCATAATGTTAGAAGCCGCATGGCCTTGCATCGCGTTTTGCCATGCTGGTTGTGAATCTAATTGTGGCTGGCTAGGCTCGCTACCAATCGCCGTTGGATAAAACAGCAGTTCCGCGCCTTGCAGCGCCATACTTCTCGCAGTTTCAGGGAACCATTGATCCCAGCAAATTCCAATACCAATGCGACCATAGCGTGTATCCCACACTTTGAAGCCAGTATCACCTGGGCTGAAGTAGTATTTTTCTAGGTAGCCATCGCTATCTGGAATATGAGTTTTGCGATATACACCCAACAGTGAGCCGTCGGCATCAATCACGGCAACGGAGTTGAACTTGACGTTCCCTGCTCTTTCAAACCAGCTAAATGGCAAAACAACTTGCAGTTCTTTTGCTAACGCAGTAAGCCTTTTGAAAGTATCGTTTTCTTCCAGTGTAGAAGCCAACTTATGGTAGCCCTCACTGATTTCAATACAGAAGTACGGAGTTTCAAATAGTTCTTGTAAAAGAATGACTTGTGCTCCTTGCGCAGCAGCTTCGCGTACAAGCTGTTCAGCTTTAGCTACGTTTTCTTCAACATTCCACGAACATGACATCTGAGTCGCGGCAACAGTGACTTTTCTCATTTTATTCCCTTAATTTGTAGTCAAAATCTGTTGATATTTTTAACGGTTATGTGGTTATTATTGAAATGCAATATTTTTATTTTCATATGAGGAATTTCGATAACCTATGGATATGGACATCAACCAACTGCGATTGTTAGTCGTACTGGAAAAAGAAAGAAACTTATCAAAAGCGGCTCAGAAAATGTTTATGAGCCAATCTGCCGCAAGCCACGTTTTGTCTAAGATGAGAGACCGTTTTGACAACCCACTTTTCGTCAAAACTCGTACAGGTATGGAACCCACTCCACTGGTACAAATGCTGCTTCCGGACATCCAAAAAGGGCTATCTTCGATCGACATGGCATTAGCCAAAACTAAGCCTTTTAATCCGAGCGTGGATGCAAAAACCTTTTATATCGGCGCCATTGATTACTTTGAATTTTATGCTTTACCAAGACTAGGAAAAGCATTGGAAGAGAGTGCGCCAAACGTCAGAATTGCTATTGAAATTCTGTCTGAAAATATGCAGATGGAGCGAGTAGAGCAAGGGCGTATCGACCTAACTTTAGGTGTAGATCAATTACAATCGATGCCTCGTTATTACCATCGCTATCATTGGCTAACCGACCCATACGTTGGCATCGTTGCTAACGACAATCCTCTTCCCAACAAACTGACATTTAAAGCTTTTCTTGAAACGCCTCAGGTTCACTTGCCGTTAATCAACTCTGGTGCCGATCCGATTGACCGATGGCTACTGGAACAACATCAAGCGCGACATATTTCGATGATTGTTCAAAGCTATGCTGTGGGTGGCCGTGTAATATCAAATACCAACAATTTAATGTGTGTTCCCCTTAGAATCGCGACAGAACTGTGCAAAATGCTGCCAGTAAGGATTGTAGAGTTGCCAGAAGGCACTCCTGAACTATCGCTGAGTATTTTTACTCATCAGCTATACGATAGCCAAGACAGCGTTCAATGGCTGATTAAAGAGGTTCAGAAATGCATTTTGTAGAGATTAACGAATAAAAAATCCGAGACTGATATAAAAACAGCTTCTCTTTTCAGATAAATATCTGCCCCTTCTGTCGGAGAGCAGTATAGTTTGATCATTTGTGAGGTCTGTTGATACTACCAAGATTGATGAAGTGACAATAAAGCTTGTTACCAATTTCTAGCTCATTTTGGACAAAACCTTGTCAGTGACTTTACTAAATTAGTACCAGACGAATTACTTATAGTATTGCAAAACTCACATCAGTAAGAATTAAGGCGGTGGGTAAAATCGGCAATTGTTGAATTTGTATCAAACCCGTACGAATCGCATGATAACAACTAGAACCAATGTTTAGTTCTGTTCATGGAACGTTTTTCTCCAACGGTTTGGAGTAACCGCATAACGCTCTTTGAATTTATCACGGAAGACCAACACCGAACTAAATCCTGTTTTAGCCACGATTTGCTCAATGGATAGATCCGTAGACTCGAGCAAATCCTGAGCCAAATTGAGTCGCTCAGAAGCTAACCATTCTCCAAACGCCATCCCTGTTGCCTTATGAAATTTTCGGGTAAAGGTACGGCGGGTCATCATCACTGACTCCGCGAGTTCATCCAGAGTATATTTATGACCAATATCGTTTCTGATTCGATCCATTAACTCATTGATACGTGAATCTGAAGTTGTTATCGGTATGGGTTGTTCAATAAATTGCGCCTGTCCGCCGTCTCGATAAGGAGGAACCACCATTCTTCTGGCGATACGGTTGGCAATTGTGCTGCTGTAATATTTTCGGAAAACATACAAACAGCAATCAATACCGGCTGCGGTGCCTGCGGATGTAATAACTCCACTATCTTCTACATATAGCGCATTGGTATCGAGTGAAGTTTCCGGAAAACGTTGAGTGAAATCTTGCTCTAGTTCCCAATGAGTTGCAGCACGCTTTCCAGCTAATAACCCAGCATAAGCCAGAACATAGCCACCAAGACACAAACCAACGATTAATGCACCTCTTGCATGAGCGAGGCATAATGCCTTAATAAGCTGAGCATTTGGCCTTTCATCAACGGTCCTCCAATGAGGAACAATGATGATATCCGCTTTCTCAAGCGAGTCGAGTTTTGCTTTTGTATGAATCTCCATCCCTATATCAGACAAAATTGGACCGTCCTCTCCCGCAATAAACTGAAGGTTGAAGAAAGTTTCATGCAAAGTATCACGTCCGAACACTATGCTCGGGACAGAAATATGAAATGGGCTGAATCCATTAAAGACGATTACTGAAACATTAGGTATGTGCTGCATTGTTTTGGGAGACAGAGTTCTCGAAGACATTTGCTTAAGCCTAATTGTAGAGCTACCGATGATGGTAGTTCTACATATTACAATTGGAAACTAAAGAGTAACAGTCTCACCATCTTCTGGGATATACACGAAATCATTGAGTAAATTGATTTCAACATAAGCACGAAGTTCCTGTCTCGTCACAAGTGCGTGGTTTACAGCTCCCATATGAGTAGCAACAATCTTTGCCTTAGGAAGAGCAACGTGCGTTTTTAATACATCTTCTTTACCCATGATGATCGGGCCATAGCCAATCACATGTGCCCAGCCAGTATTCAGAATTACCACGTCTGGCTGTTCACGTTTCATCGTTTCTTCTACCGTCGGTGTCCAGATAGTATCTCCGGCCAGATAGAGCTTTTCTTCATCGGCATGAGACAATATAACGCCTGTTACTTCAGCCAGCATTTCTCCCAGTTCCTTATTTTCATAGGCTGCGTCAGAGCCATGTTGACAAGCAGTACGAGTAAAAGAAATACCATTGTAGTCGGTCTCTTCAGAGAAAATCCGAACATTAGTAAAACCTTGTGAATGAAGAATTTGTTCATCACCTTCGTGTTGAACAAAAATCTGCTTGTCTTTAGGAATTACATTGACGGAAGTTTCATCCCAGTGATCTGGGTGAGTGTGAGTCAACAGAACAGCATCAACATCAATAATCTCTTCCATTGAGAGCGGTAGCTCAACTGTTGGATTGCGCACATCCGCATTCACTGTACCGCCAAACCCAGGGTAAGTATCTTTTGGTGCCAGCATTGGGTCGACAAGGAATTTCTTCCCTGCGTATTCAATAATTTGCGTTGCGTTACGAATTTGTGTGATTTTCATAATATTGCTCCAGAACTGTTTTTGTGGAGCTATTTTATGCAAGGGGACATAGCCCCAAAAGTGGCTTTATGGACACTTATAGATACTATCGGGACAAAATGACATTACTCTTCCAAAGACAAGGTATTCACGTTTTATAACTTTGGAAAAATACGATTACCATACATGTAACAGATAAGTCCAAGCAGCATAATACCGAGTCCAGTGAAATGCCACCAATGAACAGGCCTAATCGGCATCTCAATCAAACCAAAACTATCGATACACAAACCAGCCGCCAATTGCCCAATGATGAATAAGAACATCACATTAGTAATACCAATTTTTGGGGCAAGAAATATCGTTGTGAAGACAAAGGCAGCACCAATTAACCCTCCAAGCCATTTCCATGGAGATTGCTGAACGATATTAACTCCAAACCCACTCCAATTCGCCTGAACAGCAGCAGCCAGACCAAGACATATTGCTCCAACACCAAAAGAAATGAATGCTGCAATCAATGGTTGGCCACCGACTCCTGAACTCAAACGACTGTTAACCGCAGCCTGAACTGATAACCCAGCACCGCCTGCTAGTGCCATCAGAAAATAGATAATATGCATATTTAATTGAACCTACAAAAGGCCGAAATCAATTAAGATTTCAGCCTAATTTTTTGTTTACAATGTTAATGAGACGATTGTTTTTAACTCAGCAACGCATCTCGTATAGCTTCACCGACACCAGCCGCTGATTGTGGGTTTTGCCCAGTGATTAAAGAGCCATCAATAACAACGTTGCTTGTCCAGTCTTCAGCAGCCTGATGTAGAGCACCTCGCTCTTTCAAAGTTCTTTCTAATAGAAATGGTACCGCATCGACCATGCCGACCGCATGTTCTTCAGAATCGGTGAATGCCGCCACATTCTTGCCAGCAACTAAATAAGAACCATCACTCAGTGTTACATTCACGAGCGCCGCAGGGCCATGGCATACCGCAGCGACGATTTGCCCCTGTTCATATATTTCACGTGTGATAGCCAAAACCGCAGGACTGTCTGGGAAATCCCACATAGTGCCATGACCACCTACATACATAATTGCACTGTAGTCACTTGAGTAAACATCAGCTAGCGCGGGACAACCCTGCAATTTTTCCTGAAATGATTCATCATTCCAGTAATGAGCATTAATAGGGTCTGTTAAATCCACACCATAAACTGGAGGAAGGCCACCTTTAATAGACGCAAACTCAGTCGAGATGTTGGCCTCTTCCAAAACATGCAGTGGATGAGTTAATTCAGGTAAATAGAAGCCGGAGTCTTCGTGACCTTGTCCTAAGTCTTTGTGGCTCGTCAGAACAAAAAGAACAGGTTTGATTGAATGAGATGATGAAGACATGAATAACCTCAAAAATTAAATAGAAAGATTGCCTTACCCTTCAGTTAGTTAGGGATAAGGTAAGATAAAGCCAGAGAAATAGGTTAGCGAGTAACGCTGCTGTACGGTAGATAATCAGTATAGCCATGTTCGTCCCCACCGTAGTAGAGAGACTGATCCGGTTCTTCAATTGGCCATCCGTGACGATAGCGTTCAACTAAATCAGGATTGGAGATATATTTCGCTCCAAACGCAGCCAGATCGATAGTTCCTTCAGAAAGTAACTGATTTGCTTTATCCAAATCCATCCCGCCAGCCAGGATCAATGTTCCCTTATAGGCTTCACGGAATTTTTCTAAGAATCCGTCAGGCATAGCAGGAGCACCACGGCTAGCCTGGTCCATTATGTGAACGTAAACAACGCCACGGTCATTCAGTTCATGTGCCAAATGCAGGAAGGTCTCTTCTTCTCCCTCAAAATCACCCAGGTCATGTAAGCGACCAAATGGAGAAAGGCGAATACCAACACGTTCAACACCAATACGTTTAATACATGCATCCACCACTTCGAGTGCAAAACGCACACGGTTTTCAACCGTTTCACTGCCATACTGATCCTGACGATCATTAACAGCGCCATTAATAAACTGCTCGACGAGATAACCGTTTGCACCGTGAATTTCTACACCATCAAAACCTGCTGCAACTGCATTTTCTGCTGCCTGAGCGAAATCAGCGATCACATTCTGAACTTCTTCTGTGGTAAGACGATGGGGTTTACTTGCTGGGACAAAGCTTGGTTTTCCATCCGCATCATAGCCAAACGCGCTACTATTAGTGGCTTGCTGATCCGTTGAACTGACCGGAGAAGCACCATCTTTTTGCAATGATGTATGACTAATACGACCCACATGCCATATCTGGGTGAAAATAAGGCTGCCAAGATCATGTACTTGGGCCGTCACTTTACTCCAGGCATCTATTTGAGACTGATTCCAGATCCCAGGACAATCGACGAAGCCAGTCCCTTGCTGACTGATTGGCGTACCTTCGGTTACAATCAGCCCTGCATCTGAGCGCTGACCGTAATATCGAACCGTGCTGTCATTAGGTACATTGCCTGGTGCTCTGGCCCGAGTCATCGGAGCAACAACGGCTCGATTTTTTAACGTTTTGCCATTTAACACATAATCATCGAAAAGCACTGTCATTCGATTTTTCTCCTTAGTTTGCAAAAGAGTAAGATAACAGTGCCATGCTAGAGAACGTGTACTATTAATGGAATAGCGATTTGTTTATTAGGAATATAAATGAAATTTATATCAGAAACAGAGTAACTTGTTAGTTTCGTAACTGTTTATTTTCCAGTAAAAGTGACAGCAATAGAGCAAGAAGCATGACACTACCGCCAATCACGAAAGACGCAGTAATCGCATGACTGAAAGCTAGCTCAATACTAGGTCTAAGGCCTGTAGGTAACCTTGCCACCGCTTCCATCCCCCCGTTTATTATTCCCTGAACATCAATATCTGAACTGATTTCATTAAGTCCATCATGAAGCTTGGTTGTCATAACGCCTCCGGATACAGCGACCCCTAAAGCCCCTCCTAGAGAACGGATAAACGCCATACTTGATGTTGCTTCACCCAAAGCGTTTTTGGGTGCTGCATTCTGAACGATCACGGTAGCATGCGGCATGGCTATACCCATCCCCAAACCAAGAATTCCCAGCCCAATGAGAAACCAGTAGGTATCTTTTTGCATATAAGCTAAAACAGCAAAAACACTTAACCCCAATGCTTCCAGAGCAATTCCGGCAATCATAAAGAGCTTAGGTCGATTCAGTTTTGAAGAAATTTGACCTCCGAAGACTGAAGTTAAAAGCATGGCTACAATTTGTGCCAGTAACATTGAGCCAGACTGCGCAGCACTCAGACCCAACACTAATTGGAAATAGAGAGGCAAGAAGACCATCGCACTCATCATCGCGAATCCCATACAACCGGTAGTGACAGAACCGATAGTAAAGTTACGTATGCGGAACAAACTTAACGTAACGATAGGCTCGACAGCCTTACTCTCGACATAGATGAACAAAGCGATAGAAATCAGTGCGATCGCTGCAATCACTCCCGCAGTATAAGACTGCCAGGGAAAAAGTGTCCCCCCAAGGCTGAACAGCAAAAGAATACTCGACGCTCCACAAGCCATAGTAACAGCTCCGTAGATATCAATAACATGCTTCTTGCGTGCTTTTAGTGTAGGTAATGAGTTCCATAGGATGGATATCGCAATAAGCGCGATAGGAACATTAATGTAGAAAATCCACCGCCACGATAGTGCTGTTGTCAAGCCTCCACCCAAAATAGGCCCTGCCACAGCGGACATTGCGAAAGTACCAGTAAATAAGCCCTGATAACGTATGCGTTCCTTCGGCGTAACTACATCGCTGATCGTCGTCTGACACAGAGTCATGACGCCTCCAGCGCCGATGCCCTGCAACAACCGGAAAATAATTAGTTGCGTCATCGACTGAGCAACACCACACAAAATCGACATCATCATAAACAAGGTGATAGCCAATAAAAGTAGCCCCCTACGACCATACATATCACTAAGTTTGCCGAAGATTGGTGTTGCAACCGTAGAACTGAGCATAAAAGCAGTCACTACCCAGGACAGATGAGCCAACCCTCCCAGATCACTGGCCATAGCCGGTAAAGCCGTATTAACGATACTCTGATCTAAAGACCCAAGAGACATTGCCAGCATTAGCCCGACAAATATCGGACGTAACGCTTTTGGAGATAATTTTTCGGTCCCATCTTCGAATGATTTATCAGAAATCTTTATATCTGTTGTTTTCAAGACTCTTTTAGCTCCTTTACATAGGATGTTTACCTAACTTAATAATTTGTTATCAATAGGTTATGTGTTGTTTGCTTTATTGAGACTGCATTAGATTTACTCTGAAATAAAATAGCTATAAGGAATGTTTTCAGAGTCTGCTCTAACATCTTCATGAAGAATAGGAAAGGTATGTTTAGCTTTAAGTGAATAGAAAACGAGAATCATATGACTCTGCCCAATGAAATTACTTCGAGGCCAAACATCCAAGATTAGTTTCTAATGTAGCCCCCAAATTTTGGCTGTGATTTGGTCCATCTTTTGATTAATCGCGAACTGTAGTCGTTATTTTTTGGTCAATACAAAAAATAACTCACTGATATCAATACCAGTGCCATGTTATAGAACGGATGCTATTCATGGAATATCGATTCATTTATTAGAAATATAAATGAAATTTATATCATAAATGAGGTAATTGGCTGACCTCGAGGCAAAGCGCCCGAACCCAACGGTGAGCAGGGTCCCGATGTGAACGTTCATGCCACGCCATACTTTTGGTAAAACCAAGTACCTCTAGCGGCGTATCCATGATAACCAGATTATCGTGACGACAAGCTAAACGCCTTGGTACCACTGCAATCATATCAGTAATTCTCAAAATTTCAGGCAGTACCAAAAAGCTATTTACTGATAATCCAATGTGGCGTTTGAGCTTCATTGCAGCTAATGCATCATCAGTAGGTCCCCAAAATCCACCTTTACTGGAAACCAGAATATGCTCTAAAGAGCAAAATTGTTCTACTGTTATACGACCAGAAACAGTTGCAGGGTGATCAGCCCGCATCATACAGACATACTGCTCTTCGTATAACGCACGACCGTGTAACTCTTCGGGCGTAGTTTCTGGCGTCACCAATGCCAAATCTACTTCGCCTTGTTCCATCTGCCTTGAAAGGCTGTCATGGTTAACAGAGATGACAGCTACCCTAACTCCTGGTGCCTGCTTTTTAAGCTCAGCCATTAATGGCACAATAACAGCCTTCAAAGCATAATCTGTCGCTGCTATTGTATAAGTCATTTGGACGGTTTGAGGTTCAAAATGTACTGGCTGTAACAGTCGGTTGATATCAGACAAAACCTGTTTTATAGGCCCAGCCAAAGTTAACGCTCGCTCTGTCGGTACCATACCTCGTTGAGATCGAACAAAAAGTGGGTCATCGAAATAATCTCTCAAACGTGTGAGCATTGCACTCACTGCTGGTTGCGTCAGTACTAAGCGTTGAGCGGCTCGAGTGACACTACCTTCATCCATTAGTGCATCGAATGCTTTGAGCAGATTCAAATCTAAATTTCGAATGTCATTATTCACGTTAGCTAAATACTCCTAAAATACTCATCACTTCTAAAACAACACTAACCATTCAGTCTTTCACGCACGCTTTATTCACATTGTTTCAACGTATCTTCAATGACTTTTACTACTCGCTCATAGCGCCGCGCTAGTTGAGAGTGACGTTTACTAACCAGATAGACTGGCTCTTTGACATTTTTTTCAATGTCCAACACCTGCAATTCATCTCGTTCAGGAAATAAACTGACACAACATTTCGGCACAACCGTAAAACCGATTCCTTTTGAAATTGGCACTAAAATTTGGTGAATTTGGTTAATGTAACTTTGCGTTGAGATACCATCGAGATCTATCTTTGATAATAGAGATAAATCCGACTTCTCAACATAAGTTTGAAAATAATGAGCCAGATCCGGATGACGTATAACGCCAAGTCCCGACAATACTTGATCAAGTGGCAATGCGGTATCTACTAATTTTGGAACAACGAAAACCAAAGATTCAACGCCAATCACCTTACTATCGAAATACTTAGGATTTGGTTTTTTAGTCACTAAACCAATATCGAATGTTCCATTTTGTATCTGCTCAAAAATTCGTTGATTGGGTGTAGCTTCAAGTTCAATTGAAAGACCTGGATATTCAGATTGTAATGAAAGTAATTGCGGATACAGCAACCAAGCAAAAGTACCTGAACAACCTATGGTACAACGACCACTAAAAGGTTCATCTCTTCCTAAGTCCTGTAATAACTTAGATTCTTCTTCCATCCGCTTTAGAGCATATTGATACACTTTTAGGCCATGAACCGTTAACTCAAACTGTTTGTTGAATCGTCTTATCAACGGATAGCCACACGCAGATTCCAATTTATTTATATGCTGACTAACACCAGGCTGGGTCATATTAAGCACCTCGGCAGTACGTGTGAAATGTCCCATTTCAACCAGAGTTTTGAAAGTGTTAAGCCAGATAGGATTCAGCACATTAATAACCTAAAATTATCATAATGAGAATATTTAATAATTTTTTATTTAGCAAGGCAACTTTTAAAATGACATCTCATGAATTGAACTCTATAAGGAACATCTAAATGTCAAACACATACCCAAGAACCTTCTCCCATATCGGTATCTCAGTACCGAATCTGGAAAAAGCGGTGAAGTTTTATACCGAAGTACTTGGTTGGTACCTAATCATGGAACCAACAACTATTGTAGAAGACGACAGTCCTATCGGAGAAATGTGCACCGACGTTTTTGGGCAGGGATGGTCAAGTGTAAAAATCGCCCATCTGTCTACGGGAGATCGAATTGGCGTTGAGATTTTCCAGTTTGAAAATGCAGAGAACCCAGAAAACAACTTTGAATACTGGAAAACCGGTGTTTTCCACTTCTGCGTGCAAGATCCAAACGTAGAAGAACTGGCTGAAAAGATTGTTGCTGCTGGCGGTAAAAAACGTATGAAAGCACCTCGTTTTTACTACCCTGGTGAGAAACCATACCGCATGATCTACATGGAAGACCCATTCGGCAATATTCTGGAGATATATAGCCATAGCTACGAATTAACTTATTCGAGTGGTGCGTATAACTAAGCCCACCTAATTAAGAGGAACGGAAAATGAAAGCTGTCACCTATCACCCTGAATCGGACCACTTTGCGGTCACGAATATCGCAAAGCCAGTGTTAGAAACACCTTTCGACGTTATCGTCGAAGTCCATGCGGTTGGCCTTAATCCGGTCGATGCGAAAATTAATTATTGGTTCGGAATCACTGAAGCGGGTAATCGTGACATGGTTGGCGGGCTTGATGTCTCTGGTGTAATTGTTGCTAAAGGTAGTCAGGTCAGCGATTGGAATATCGGTGATCGTGTTCTCTATCATGGCAATATGCGCCGGCGTCAGGGTGGGTTTGCTTCATTTTCCGTTCATGACTCCCGTACATTAACCAAACATCCTGCCATATCCGATATTGAAGCGGCGGCATCGCCTTGTGCCGGATGGACAGCCTATCGTGCACTGAACGATAAACTTCATCTTGCGGGTAAAAAGAGTATTGTTATCTACGGGGCAAGCGGCGGCGTAGGAAGCTACGCACTCCAACTCAGCCGCTATTTTCAGCTTGATACCATCATTGCTGTCTGTTCCGAACATAACTTTGATTACGCTACATCATTAGGTGCAACACACTGTCTCGATTATCGGGATCAGCAACTTCTTACCAAGGTGAACACTATAGTTGAAAATCATGGGATTGAGTGTGCACTGGATTGTATCGGAGGTCCTGCACAGGCACTGACTTCCTCGATGCTTAGCTTTGATGGGCAATTAGTGGAACTGGTGAGCACCATTGATTCTACACAACATCAAAATACGTTTGATCGCGGGTTAACGTTGCATCAGTTAAGTCTGGGGGCCGGTCACGTTAATGGCGAAATGGGTATGAAATCAATCACTCAAGCAGGTATTGAGATGAATACCCTTCTTGAGCAGAACATCATTGCTTCTCCGCAAACCACCACCGTTACCTTAAGCGATATCCCGGAAATTCTAAATCAAATAAGGCAAGGGCATTCCCGGGGAAAATACGTCGCAAAGCTTTAGATATAAGCCAGCCTTATACCCCATATCCTTTTTTGTGATTGGAGTGATAAGCTCAAAAACCGGATGATATCACCATCAACGAAACAACATGTTTCAATATTCAAACATAAGGAATTCATTATGAGTGACATCATCTGGCCTGAAGGCTTTGTACCCGGTTTTACTGACAACTTCTGTTCGAATGAAGTGATTGTCGCTGGTCTTTCAACAAAAGACATTTGGCCTTTACTTAACACTCCAGCACTTTGGCCAACTTACTATGCGAACTCTGCTAATCCCCGTTTTTATGACGAAAAAGGCCCTGAGTTAGAAAATAACGTTCGATTCTATTTCAATACTTTCGGCTTCCCGGTTGAGTCACAATGTGTTGAACATGTTGCACCAGTAGAAGGTCAACCAGCACGTGTTGCATGGCATGGCTGGTCAGGCGAAGGTGACACTCGTTTAGATGTACACCATGCCTGGTTAATTGAAGACCTTTCTGGCAACCGAGTTCGCATTCTGACTCAGGAAACCCAAAATGGTAATCCAGCTAAAGAATTAGCAGCAACTAAGCCTAACCCAATGATTAATGGTCATCAGGAATGGTTAGACGGTCTGGTTGAAGCAGCCCGTAAAGCAAAATAACAATGAGTTGCTACTTATAATTTTAGAAAGCCGTTCTCAAATTCATTGAGAGCGGCTTTTTTGCTCTATATTAAAAATAACCATATAAAACAATAAGCTCTGATTATGGCAAATATTAAAAACCTTGATCTGAATCTTCTTCGCGTCTTTGACACTCTGATGGATGAGAAAAACGTCTCCAGAGCGGCTGAAAAACTCTCGGTCAGCCAACCTGCGGTCAGTGGCATGATGACCCGCCTGCGACACAGCCTAGACGATCAGTTGTTTATTCGTAGTCAACATGGCATTGTGCCAACCATTCGTGCACAAGAGCTATCGGTACCAATAAAAAAGCTGCTTAGAGAGCTAGATGCTGTTTTAGAACCTACGCTATTTGATCCGCAGACTGCTAAACTAACGCTCTCTATCGCGGCCACCGACTATTCTCTGAGAGCCATTGTTGAGCCATTTTTACTTGCGTTAAGGGAACAAGCACCCAACATAAAAGTCTCGGTTCGCTGGATTAATGAGCATGAACTTTTCGAGCAAATGGAGCGCGGGATCATTGACCTTGCGTTAACCACGCCTGAAGCGTCTCCTGTGGATTTACGAGCCAAAACCTTATTTGATGAGACCTATGTTTGTGTTCTCAGAGACGAGCATCCTCTGCTAGAAGATAACACTTTAGCACTTGAGCAATTTTGCAGTATCGATCATGCGATTGTCTCTTACGTTGGCGGTGCATTTGAGGGAATGACAGATCAAGTACTGCGCTCACTGGGCAAACAGCGGCGAGTGGTGCTATCCGTCCCGAGCTTCTTATCACTGGTCAACATTTTAAAAACCAGTGACCTCTGTGCTGTTGTACCGAGACGACTCATCACAAATGTACAGGGACTCACCACGGTAAACCTTCCGTTTGAAGTTCCCGGATTCACGAAAATCATGGCGTGGCATGAAAGAACACATGACAGTGACGCCCATCGATGGATCCGAGATTCGATTGTTGAGCTGTGTAATGAGCTTTGAATAACTTCAGGTATTCAAATCGGTGATGACGACAATAACAAAATGCGATTAGAGTTATAACGTTCGATCGGTCATGATTTAAACCAATAAACATTCTCATCATTTTGTTAATTTTTCTACCGACATGACAGGATTTGAAATATGAAAAAAGTTGCTTTTCTGGGTTTAGGCGCAATGGGCGTTCGCATGGCCGCTAACATACTCAAAGCTGGCCATCAGGTTACCGTTTGGAACAGAACCCCTTCCAAAGCGGATAAACTCGTTATTGGCGGTGCCAAATTGGCACAAGCACCACGTGAAGCTGCTCAGGATGCAGACTTTATTATCGCAATGGTTCGTGACGATAACGCATCCAAAGAAATTTGGCTGGACCCTGACACCGGCGCTTTTAGTAGCATGAAAAAAGGCGCAATCGCTATAGACAGCTCAACACTCTCGGTTAACTGGGTAAAAGAACTCAATCAGCACGCTTCCGAGCGAAATATTCCCTTTATTGAAGCGCCGGTTTCGGGCACCCGACCACAAGCGGAATCCGGACAATTGATTTATCTTGTCGGCGGCAAGGAAGAAGCTTATGAAAACAGTAAAGCGTTACTAGGAACCATGGGTTCTGTCATTAACTACACTGGTGAAGTGGGTAATGGTGCATTAGCAAAACTTTGTACTAATACGCTTCTTGGGATGCAAGTCGCCACTTTAGCCGAGCTGATTTCAACGTTACAACGTCAACAAGGTGCAGACGTTGAAAAGATCATTTCAGCACTATCATCAACCGCTCCGTGGAGTGCTTCCGCCAACGGTATATCGACCATGATGCTGAACCAGATGTTTGCTCCGATGTTCCCTGTTGAGCTGATTGAAAAAGATTTCTCTTACACACTGGAAGCAACCGGACACACCACGCCTGTCATTGAAGCCGTGCGTGATGTATTCAAAAAAGGGATAGACAATGGGATTGGGGACGAAAACATGACTGCGGTTATCAAATTGTACCAATCTTAAAAACTCATGTAGGCAGAGCCGGAATGACATTGGCTCTGCCTGAACTTGTAACTTTCTCTGACAGAAGAAGTGCTCAGCAATATTGACCTCAGAGCTACACTACACTTTAAGCTTGTGTAGCCATCACATACTCACACAGATCAAACTTTAAACAGAAGAATTTATATGAAAATAAATACTTTAGTTACACTATCTACTATCGCGGTTTCTCTCTCTGTCAGTGCTCAAAGTGATTTAACATTTAACCGGAATATCTACACTGAAAACTCTGTCGAAGTTAATGGTCAAACGGTTGAATTTCGTGCTTACGAAGGAATTCCGTATGTCAAATATCCCGTAGATAGTGAGCTACAGACACTCAATATTTATGTTCCAAAAGGCTATTTCAAAGACCCAACTATTTCAGGTTATACCATACAAACCGCACCAATCTTCTTACCTAACGGTGTCGGTGGTTATATGCCGAGTAAACCAATGACCCCGAGGGTTGATTCCCATTCAGCGAATGCTTTGTTGCTTGCACTCCATCACTGCTATGTGGTGGCGTCACCTGGCGCACGTGGCCGAACCAGCCAAAATTCACAGGGGATATACACAGGGAAAGCCCCTGCCGCCATCGTTGATTTGAAAGCAGCCGTTCGTTATCTGCATTACAACGATAAACTCATCCCTGGAGATGCAAATAAAATTATATCTAACGGTACCAGTGCGGGCGGTGCGCTATCGGCATTGTTGGGCGCAAGTGGCGATCAGGTCATCTATGGCACATATTTAGAACAATTAGGAGCAGCTCCGGCTTCGGATAAGATTTACGCCGTCTCTACATTCTGCCCGATTACCGACCTTGACCATGCCGATGCCGCCTATGAATGGCAGTTCAACGGCTACAACGATTATAAAAAAATGGATATTTCGATGTTGGATTATCATATCCAACGAAAAGAAACCAAGGGCACTCTGATCAACGCTCAGCAAGTCGTATCGAACGCTCTGTCCAGTCAATTTCCAGGCTATCTGAATGGGCTTAAGCTAAATGATTCAAATGGTAACCCATTGACACTGGATAAAAATGGTAATGGCAGCTTCAAGCAGTATGTTATTTCTTTAATTCAGCACTCAGCTCAGTCAGCATTGGACAACAATACAGATTTAAGCCAGTTCAACTGACTTACAATCACTAATGGCAAAGTAACGAACGTCGATTTCGACAAATATCGCACCTACGCTATTCGCGCCAAACTTCCTCCGGCCTTTGATTCGTTAGATCTCAGTTCAGGAGAAAATGAGTTGTTTGGTAATATATCGAACAATGCCATGCATTTTACCGCGTATTCCTCTGAACATAGCTCAACAAATAACCCGGCAACGGCTCCGGCAGATATTGTTTCTATGATGAATCCTCTGAGTTTTATTAAACCGGACCAACAAGGCATTGCTCCGCACTGGAGAATTCGTGTCGGTACCAATGACCGGGACACCTCTCTAGCCATTTCAGCTATCTTAGCGACTCGTCTTGAAAATGCTGATTACGATGTCAATTATCAACTGGCCTGGGACCGCCCTCATAGCGGTGACTACAATCTGGATGAGCTATTTACCTGGATTGATAGTATTAGCCAAGACTATCTGATAAGACCCCAATACACTAGACACTACTCTGATTAGAAAAAAGTAGTTCAAATACTTATCCGTAAAGTCTGACGGATAAATGCGCTAGCTTGGAAAGGGGCACAAATGAGTCAGCTCAGATCAAGCTGACTCGAAGATGGACATAAATGAGTCATTGACTTAGCTAAATTAGTTAGATACGGATAACTATTTATATCCCAACTTTTACATCACTGCACATTAGGTGAAATAACAGATTGTATTAAATTATGCAGATGCTGAGTAAATGGTTCCTGCCTGTGGCTTTGTTTGAAAAACGACGAAAGTGCGTAATCATTATTGTCATCTAATTTTATGGCTTTCACCTTTGAACTGTCGTAGATAAAGTCAGGTAAAAATGAAACCGATGGCACTCTTTGTACAATGTCATAGGCCGTTGATAATGAATCGACATAGGCTACTTTTGTTGGTTCAAGATCGAGCTTTTCTAACAGCCGATAACGATGCTCATTCCATGAAGATAATCTAGAAATAATCAGTAGATTATCAAGCACGTCCTCGATCTTAGTTATTTGTATATCAGGGTGACACGCTAAATAGACATGATAATTAGAAATATGCCGTTGAGTGATACCTTTATTGGTTTCAAAGTCGCTAAAGTGAACCCCAATGTCTATCTCCCCCGCGTTTATAGCGTCGAGAGTATTCTTTCCCCAACGCTGAATATGAAACGTCGCCTGAGGAAAATGTTGCAGCAGTACAACGGCCAACTTTGCTGCTGCATACTGGTAAATATAAGAGTTAAGCGCAATGACAATAGGATGTGTGTATTGTGAAAAATCAGTACGCGAAGTTGTGGTCTTCTTCAATATATTTGCGATTTGATTGTAGTGCTGCTCTATTTGTGGAACAAGTTGCTGTACTAAAGGGGTCAGTTCCATTCCTTGAGCACTACGAATGAAAATCGGGTCATTCAATCTTTCACGCAGTTTGGTTATATCTCGGCTAACGGCACTTTCTGACTTCTTCAGAATATCTCCAACCTTCTTAAGGTTAGGATTGTGATAGAGCAAAACCATCGTTTTCATTAGCTCTAACGGTAAATCCAAATAACGGTTATGTAGATTCATATTCACGCACCTTCTTGCAAAAAACGCAAGATAATCTTAACTGTCATTATCATATTCACAAGAGCAAAATCATATTTATTTGATCCAGACAGAAGACTATAGATATGAAAATAAAAGCTCTGAACATAGCGTTAATCTCTGCACTGACCTTAACGGCCACCCCTACATTTGCAGAAAATAATCCTGATTTTAGCTCTCCATATATGAATGCTAAAAATACCCCATTAACCCATCTTCCAGATAACGGCAATAAAGCCAAGGTAAACGAAGAAACTGCAGCGTTTTGGAACTTAGGCAAACTTAGTGACAAGCGTGCTTCTTACGATGACCCAACAACAATAAAAATTGCTGATGGTATCTGGACATTTGGCTCACGTTCAATTGTCAATATGAGTGCAATTGAAGCACCTAAAGGTCTTATCATTTACGATACAGGCGACAATATGCATGATGCAGAAGAGTTTTATACCATGCTGCGTAAAGAAACCGATAAGCCTATTGCTGCGATCGTGTATTCCCACGAACACTACACCTTAGGTGCACGTTATATCGTTGAACAAGAAGCGTCTCGTGGTAATAACAACATTACCGTCATTGGTCATCCTAATACCAATGCATCAATCGCAAAAAATGGCGGTGTCTCTTCAATTCATCCAGAAACGAGTGGTATCACAATGGCTCGTAGTATCGAGCAATTTAACGCCTATCTACCAACTAAGGGTGATAACGCTGCATTTAAAAATACGGTAATGCCAGATCAAAGTGGATTCGTGCCAGTGAACTTATCGCCAACTCATGATGGTCAAACCATCAATGTAGCGGGCTTGGATATGGTTTTCTATATTGACGGTATTGGAACTGATACTCCAAATCAGTTGATGGTTTATGTTCCAAGTAAAAAAACAGTATTGAACAACGTTGTCTGGGGCTGGTTCCCTAATATCTACAGTGCTCGTGGCGGTCGTTACCGTAATCCAAACGAATGGATGGGAGCGTTAAATAAAATTAAAGATTTGAACCCTGAAATCTTACTTTCAACCCATTCCACCTCATTAATGGGTAACGAAAAAATCAATGCACGTCTAAAAAGTTACCATGATGGTTTAGCGTTTGTGCTTGACCAGACATTAAAAAATATTGCATTAGGTCAAGGTCCTGATGAACTTCGTTATAGTGTAAAACTACCTAAATATCTGAAAGAGTCCCCTATTCTGGTGCAGAACTATGGCGAAATTTCTGTCATGCCACCACGTATTTATACCGCGTTGTTTGGTCAATACGATCGCAATGCTGCGCACTTAAACAAGTTGCATCCAAAAGATGAAGCAACGCGTATGGTTACCGCAATGGGCGGCGAAGATAAGACCTACAAGCTAGCTAAACAAGCATTTGATAACGGCGATTACTTGTGGTCAGCACAAGTGTCGGATTACTTAGTACAAAATAATCCGAGCAAGAAAAACAAAGAGCTAAAAGCAGACGCATTGGAACAAATGGGCTATCGCGCTACATCAACCAACTCGCGTTCGTTCTACTTAGCACAAGCGGCTGAGCTTCGCGGACAAGTGAATATCATCAAGAATATTCCGGCAGCACCAACAGCAATCGTACAGAATATCAATGACTACGTTAATTATTACCGTATTCGTATTAATCCTGAACGTTCAGGTAATACGCAAGCAACCATCAAGTTTGATTTCGGTGGAGAGCACGTTTATGGCTTAGAAATCAGCCGAGCAGTGGTGAACTACTTAGATAATGCTGAAATTGGCAAAGCCAGATCAGATGTGACAGTACAGATGAAACCAGAAGTCTGGGCTGAAATTTACAATAACACCGCGTCATTTGATGGTTTGTTACAAGTAGGAAAAGTCAAAGTAACTCAAGGTGATAAAGAGAAAGCATCACAATTAATGGGCCTTTTTGACCCAATCTATGATTGGAAAAATGATAAAGGGTTACAAGACCTATTAAAAATGCTTAATCCATCTGAAAAATAATTGATTGCAGCCTCTCAGTAGTAGCTAACGGCTACTACTGAGTATTAAAAGGATAAAAATATGAATACGAATTTGTCACACCTAGGCAGAGCTTTCCAAGTTCAAAATGGTGATATCACCATTCAGGCTTATGAGAAAGGCCAAGGAGAACCTATTGTTTTAGTACATGGTTTCCCTGACTCAGCCAATGCTTGGCGTAATCAAATAGATCCATTTGTAAATGCTGGCTACCGTGTGATTACGTTAGATATGCGTGGCTACGGCAAAACATCTAAGCCGATCGAAAAAGAGAATTACCACATCACTATGCTTGCCTCTGATGTCAAAGCAGTTGTCGATCATCTCGGTATTGAAAAAGCTCATATTGTAGGACACGACTGGGGCGCGGGTGTGTCTTGGGCATTTGCTGGCATATATCCGCAAGCAACGAAATCACTGACTGCTATTTCTGTGGGACATCCATTTGGTTTGCTGAGCATGCCGAATATTCAACAACGTGAAATGTCATGGTATTTCTTCTTCTTCCAATTGCCAATGGCACAAGATCTTCTTGCTGCCGAAGATTGGAAGCTGCTTAAAGAGTGGGTTCGTAATCACCCGGAATGGGAGCACTGGAAAGAAGTATTTAAAGAAGGCAAAGACATTGTTCCAGGGCTTAACTGGTATCGCAATGCTTTGAACTTAGAAAGTCCCATGAAACCAGAAGATCTCGGTTTAGTTCAAGTGCCTTGCCTAGGTATCTGGTCTGAACATGACCACTACTTAGGTGAAAAACAGATGAAAGACTCTGTACATTTCATCGGTAAAAATGCCAGTTTTGAATTCGCTCGTGTGAATGATGCAACTCACTGGGTACAACTCGATAAACCTGATGAAATCAACGAGCTTATACTTAAATTTACGTCTAAACATTGCTAATACTCGGAATACTGTGATGGGTTATAAAGCCAGCAACTTGATGTCGCTGGCTTTTCTGTATATGTGCAACCGAGTCATTAGAATTGTGGTTCTTCTCCGCTTTCATGAGTCTGAATGCACTGACTAATTCATCATAATCACATGATTTATAATGCTTATTTTGAGAATAAGTTAGTAGTCTATTTTGTCGTCTTTGTCTTCCTCATTATTTAGCTTTAAAGGCCAGTGTGTTGAATCTTGTTCAGTAGAAGAAGTGTCCCAATCAGTATTCGTTCGTTGCCGTCGAGACCGAAGGTATAAGGTCAAAGAGCCAATATCCGGCACTTCCTGCACTGTCGATCACTACGTTAAAAGACGTCTTAAGGATTTACCTGTGAGTGGACGGCCTTGCACGATTGAAGTTGAGCTGGCTAAAACTAGAGACAAAGAAGGAAGACGGTTAATTGAAGAGGCTGAGTATGTGGCTAAAGGCGGTCGTTATACTGCTCGCTTTTGCATGTTCATCAGTGGGTTATGTCGCCACATGAGCATACATGCCGTCTCTCAGCATTTAGGGATCCGTTGGGAAACAGTAAAAAATATAGATAGAGAATACTTACGTTCAAGCTTGCCAGCTTTAGACCCTGAGAAACTGAATAACCTAATCCATATTGGTGTCGATGAAGTTGCCAGAGCCAAGAGACACGATTATATGACGGTCGTTTATGACCTCGTCTCTGGGCATTTAATTTGGGTTGAGCATGGCCGAAAAGCGGAAGTACTGATCTCCTTTTTCGAGCAGTTATCAGAAGAAACCAAAGCAGGAATCAAAGCAGTGTCAATGGACATGGGCCAGTCTTATCAATCGGCGGTGAGGAAAATGCTTCCCCATGCAGATATTGTTTTTGACCGATTTCATGTCATGCAGAACTACTGCATCTTAATCAAAAAAGAGAGAGCAAAAGCGTTTAGAAACGGCTCTCACGACGAGAAAAGGATGTTGAAAGGGACACTCTTTCTCCTGCTGAAAAATGCTCACAAATTGGATAATAGACAGTCTGACAGACTCGATGACTTACTCGAGAGCAACAAGACGTTGTGCGTTGTTTATATGCTAAAAGAGCAGCTACAAGCCATATGGGATGAACCCGATTACGAAACAATGGTGGCAGCTCTTGAAGCCTGGTGCAGTCTCGCAAAATCGACCAGAGTTCTGTCCTTAAGTAACTTTGCCAATGTTTTATTGGAAAGAAAAGTCGGCATCTGTAACTACGGGAAATACAAGCTGACCAACGCTCGGGTTGAAGCAGGTAATGTCTCGATTGGCTTACTTAGGCGAAGAGCTAGAGGAGTGAGAGACACAGACTATTTCAAATTGAAGATTAGACAAACGTCGGTTCCTGATACTCACTCAACTTTTTACCCAAACATCAAGCTCACCTAAGCGGAGAAGAACCGAATTGTTATGAAAAAATCATGAAAGCATGACTATTGGCAACACTCTGCAAACAAAGAAAGTGGCACTTCTGAGTAGAAGTGCCAGCAGAGCGAGTTCTGGACAGATTAGTGTGCCAAGCCACCTAAAATTTAACCATTTAAATGTATCGTTCGATTCAATGTCGGCTACAAGTAAATCTTTCTTCTGCTTCTTGGAAAATAGATTTGACGCGCTCTACATCCCATGGACGTTCTAGTAACGTTTCGTGATCCCATTCGCTTCTTGGTTCATGAGGAGCAAAAAAGTTACCACCATAGACATGAATGGCTCCAGTCCTTTTCCCGATTGGATTAAGGACTGAATGGATGGCTGTTTTGTCAAGTACACATACGTCTCCAGCCCCAAGAGACATCGCTTTTGAAGCTTCAATACCTGTTTTAGTTCTTTGCCAGAAAATATTGTCCTCTCTCCCAGAATAAATCCCGACAACAGAAAACATCTGATGATTATGTGGCATTAAATTCATATATGGAGCCCAGGTAAAATTAATAATGGTAAGTGATGGTGACCTGAATAATAAATGTATTCCAGCATGCTCTTGCTTACCAAGGGCAGATATTATTGTTGTTCTATCAGACATAGCTTGTGAAACGACTTCATTAACAGCCTCTTCTCCTTCAGTTACTGCCTTTATACAATCTTCAATAAACTTATCGGTACTAAACATGTCAATCGCCTCCTTACCCCGTCACAACCACATCCAAAAGCATAATTGAAACACCATAGGTCAAGTATTAGCCCAGATAAACCATGCAGCAAGTTAAGAACAAATATCACCCCATCAAAACTTGATGCTCGAAATTATTTTAAGAGGGTAAACAACCAAAGGCAGTGCAGACTTGTCTATCTGTGTGTATTTAATCTAACGTAAAGTGGTGCGTGCGAGTTGAGGTCGTATCACTATCTGTAGGTAACTCCCACCGGATGAAGATGTGACTGTGTCGTTAATCTTACGAATTTTGGCGCAGATGTTTGCTAGCCAGAGAGTACTGAAACGGCTATGGACAATAGTTTTCCTGAAGCTTTGCTAATGAATAACTACAGATATGGATAAATCGGTTAATGACAAGTCCAATATCACAGGAGCAGATCAGTTGCCCTTTTTCAAATGTCTCGTCGTCTTTAATTAACAATTAGCTTATCATGGTCAAGTCAGTAAATCCTTGACCAATCAAGTAGAAAATAATGTTCACCCTCATGAGGAAGGAAGAAAGTATGCTAGGACTGTTTGTTGGCCAAATTGTTTTATTCTCACTTTTTCCACTATATTGCACACGTCTAGATCCCGGTATACGCAGAACCTCTTTTTATATCTGCATCTCTCTTTACCTGTTGATCGGCGGCTTTTTTGGCAACGTATATTCCCTACCTATAACTGAAACCATCAATATTTCTGGGGGCAACCTTTGTTATGGCGCATTCATGATGACATCAATACTTTGTGTATTGGTGGAGCGTGATGTTTTTATTCTGCGTCACCTCATCCGATTGGTGATTATTGTCGATCTATTTAACGTCTTGTTTGCAGGGTTAGCGGAATATACGCTAGAACAAGATGTCGTAAACCCGCACAGTATTCCTGCTGAATTTTTCCACATATCTACGCCGTTTATTATCTTAGGCGGCGTATTGATTATCACGGAACTGGCTGTGCTTTTCTTTTTGTTCGAGAAGCTCAAAAACTTGAAGTTGCCAATGTTTGCTTCTGCGTTAGTTTATCTTTTGGGGTTTATCTGCGTGTTAGTTGCAGATGGAATCGCTTTCCCTTTAATAGCCTTTGGCGTAAGTGAGCCAGTAGTAAATATCGTGATCGGTGGACTTTCAGGTAAAGTGCTGATGGCCTCAGCCTTTAGCGTACCACTCGCATTGTACATATTGGTTAAGCGTCGTGAATTTACCCAATATCTTCAAGGTGAACCTTTGGATTGGAAACTGATGTTTCGTTCGAGTCGTGATTTGATGAAGGAAATTGAGGATAAAGAGTATGGCTTAAAGCAGGCTGAGACAGTATTTGAACACAGCAATGATGGATTAGCGGTAATTGATAATCAGGGAGTCGTTCTCCGCTGTAACTCTGCTTTTGCTCAATTCACCGGTAAATCTGTTCAATCGATTACCTCAGCATCGAAAACGTTAACATCGCTTCTCAATTTAGAACCGTCATTTGTGATGTCGTTAGATGAATCATCGAGTGAGCAAAAAATCGAGATTGAATTTCAAGGACACCACGGCTTGCTAACAGTGACAAATGTTGAAAAGACAAAGGGTCGCAGTGCATTAAAGATCGTTTCGCTTACTAATATCGACGATCTCATGGCAGCGCAAGACCAGCTTCATTATTTAGCAAGTCACGATATCTTGACGGGGTTACCAAATCGCCGAGTGTTGGATGATGCACTCAGTCATGAAGATCTTATACACAGCGCACTCATCATGTTTGATGTGGACCATTTCAAAGACATCAATGATAGTTACGGGCATGCCAGTGGAGATGCTCTGCTTAACAAAATCGCACAAATGCTCCCTAAGGTGAGTGGTGAACAGTTTGGTCAGGATGGCTATGTTTTGGCACGCACTGGAGGCGATGAGTTTGCTCTATTAATTAAGAACGCTGATTTATCTTCGTGTGAAGCACTGTGCCAGAAAGTACAGAAATTGATGACACGTCCATATTATCTAGGCAATGACATCCATGTTTACTCTTCTTTGAGCATGGGGATTGCGCTGCAGCAGAATGTGGAACTTGAAGACCTTTTTCAAAGTGCAGATGCGGCGATGTATGTGGCGAAGCATGCCAAACGAGGAAGCTATCAGTTCTATGAGCAGTCATTTACTGATGCGAGCCAACGTACGTTGATATTGAGTAATCGCCTAAGAGAAGCACTCGAAAAACAAGCTCTTGAAGTCTATTACCAACCTCAAGTGCATGCGGGAACAGGAGGTATGATTGGTGTAGAAGCTCTAGTGCGCTGGAATGATGGTGGAAACTGGGTATCGCCAGCCGAGTTTATTCCTGTTGCTGAGCGTTCCGGCCTTATCGACCAACTAGGAATGTATGTGCTTGAAACCGCGTGCCGTGATGCGCAAATTTGGTTCGCAAAAACAGGCGTGGAAACACTGAAACTATCGGTGAATGTTTCTGCGCATCAGCTACGTTTTGATCAGTTATATGAACAAGTGACTTCAGTTTTAAATAAAACGGGATTTCCTGCAAAAGCATTGCAATTAGAACTGACAGAATCTGCATTTCTAGAGCGTGAGCAAGAGGTGATACCGCAGCTTGAGAAGATTCGTGATTTAGGGGTGAGTTTGGCGATTGATGATTTTGGTACTGGTTACTCATCACTGTCTTATTTACATGCTCTGCCGATTTCGACGCTCAAAATTGACCGTTCTTTTATTAGTCGCTTGCCTGCCGACACCACTCAGCAGCAGCTTTGCCGAACGATTGTTCAATTAGCGACGAACTTGCAGCTTAGCGTGGTTGTTGAAGGTGTCGAAACAGCTGAACAGCGTGATTTTGTGGTGGCAGAAGGGTGCCAAGTCATTCAAGGCTATTTTTACTCGAAACCAGTGAGTTGTTCGGAAATCACCAACATGCTTCTTAGTTAGTGGCGAAAAGGGACACCATTGAAGTAATTGCCAATCAGTTTAGAGAACAGTAGCTGATTGAATGCTTCTCCCAAGATGGTCGAATCCGAGTGTTAATCTAGCACTCGGATTTTTTATGTTTCTCAGACAAGCACTACATCAGGTTCATAAGTTCCCCTCAAAGCAACTCATGCAATTTCAACGTTCTAAATTTGTTTGCGACAGAACCCTCTATAAAGAGCATTTGGATGTTTAAAAATCCTCTCACATCTTCATTTTGTGCGCTCTATTACAACTGCGACACCTTGCCCACCACCAATACAGAGTGTTGCAAGTCCATATTGTTCCTCACGTTTGGTAAGTTCGTGTACAAGAGTCACCAGAATACGCGCACCGGAAGCACCGATAGGATGCCCGAGAGCAATAGCTCCACCGTTGACATTCGTAATCGCAGAGTCCAAACCCAAACCACGACAAACAGAAATAGCCTGAGATGCAAAAGCTTCGTTTGCTTCGATCAAATTAATATCTGTGACATCCAAGTTTGCATTTCTCAAAGCTTTTAACGATGCGGGTACAGGTGCATACCCCATTACATCTGGATCTACGCCCGCTGAAGCCTGAGAAACAATAGTCGCCATTGGGGACAAACCGAGTTCTTTGGCTTTGTCTGCACTCATTAATACTAACGCTGCGGCACCGTCATTGAGACCAGAAGCATTGGCGGCCGTTACCGTACCACTTCCATCAGTGATAAAAGCAGGTTTAGGTTTTGATATTGTTTCCTTTGTTGAACCGAATCTTGGAAACTCATCTGTATCGACAACAATATCGCCTCTACGGCTGTGGATTGTATGAGGCGCAATCTCTGCAGCAAATCGACCTGACTTAACGGCTAACTCAGCACGATTTTGCGATTGAACAGCGAAAGTGTCTTGCTCCTCTCTGGAAATTGCATACTGTTTAGCGAGATTTTCCGCTGTAATTCCCATATGGAATCCACCGAATGCATCTGTCAGACCATCGTTAAGCATAGTATCGGTCAAGGTTGAATGACCCATTTTAATACCAATACGATGCGACTGAAGTACATGTCCTGCATTAGACATAGACTCCATGCCTCCTGCGATAACAATTTCAGCTTCACCTAAACGAATTTGATTTGCAGCATCCATTACGGCTTTTAGTCCAGATCCACAAACCATTGATACTACGTTGGCAGTTTTAGAGTCAGGAATCCCAGACAATCTAGCTACTTGACGTGCAGGATTTTGCCCTAACCCAGCAGACAAAACATTACCTAGAATGACATTATCAACTTGATCCGGATCTATCCCAGCATCCTTGATGGCCGATGTTACAGCGGTTACACCCAAATCAATTGCTGACACGTTAGTAAATGAACCAAGATAATTACCAATCGCTGTCCTTTTTGCACTTACAATGACTACATCTTTCATCACTATTCTCCAAATACTTTTAAGGAATCAGAAACAATCAATTCGGTGCCTGTCTTATCTAAAACTTCTTCAATGGTTGTGTTGTAAGCAATTTCTTTAAGCAACAGGCCCTTTTCAGTCGGCTCAATTACAGCAAGTTCAGTAACGATGAGGTCTACACATTTAGCAGCAGTAAGTGGCAACGTGCAATCATCTAAGATTTTCGGGTCACCATTTTTATTACAGTGTGTCATCATGATAATAACTTTTCGGGCACCATTAACGAGGTCCATCGCCCCCCCCATCCCTGCAACCATTTTCCCTGGGATCATGTAATTAGCTAAATTGCCATGGCGGTCCACTTCCATTGCTCCGAGGACAGTCGCATCAACATGCCCTCCCCGAATTAAAGCAAAAGAAAGGGTAGAGTCGAAGTAAGCAGCACCTTCCACGGCAGTTACCGGCATACCTCCAGCGTTAGTTAAATCCCAATCTTCATTATTTTCTTCTGGGGTGGAATCCAAACCAACCATGCCATTCTCTGATTGGAAGACGATGTGTTTTTCAGGCGGAACAAAATTGGAGACCGAAGTAGGCATACCAATCCCTAAATTGACCAAGTCTCCAAGATTGAGTTCTTTGGCTACGCGCTTAGCGATAAGATCTTTGCTCGACATCTCTCTACCTCACTATGTAATCAATAAGAACTGAAGGAAGTGTAAATAAGTTAGGATTAACTTCGTTTGGCTCAACAAGGCTATCTGGCTCAACGAAAACCAGTTTGCCTGCAGTTGCCATGACAGGATTGAAGTTAGCCGTTGTCTTATTAAATGAGGTATTACCATAGACATCTGTGATTGACGATTTCAGAAGTGCTATGTCAGCTTTTAAAGGTTCTTCAAGCAAAAATTCTTCGCCATTAACAATGACTTTCTGCTTTCCTTCTTCAACTAGGGTATTTAAGCCTGTCTTGGTTAGGACGCCACCTAAGCCAGCACCACCGGAACGAATTCGTTCAGCGAGCGTACCTTGAGGAATTAAATCAACCTCCATCTCACCGGAATTCATTTTTTCACCCGCGATACGATTTAAACCAATATGGGAGGCGATGAGCTTAGACACCTGGCCGTTTTCGATTAACTTTCCAACGCCTTTTCCAGGAAGACCGGCATCGTTACAAATGACAGTAAGTCCTTTAATACTGGAGTGGGCTATAGCGTCGATCAACTTCTCTGGCGTGCCAACTGTCATGAATCCACCCACCATAATGGTCATGCCATTTCTCAACTTTGTAGTTGCTTGTTGCGCCGATAAAATCTCTTTTTTAAGCATTGTTAAACGCCTCTTTTCTCTGAGTTTTACTCAACTTTTAGCTCAGGTTAATATTTGGAATAGCATCATCCGATTAGAAATGATGCTAATTACAGCTGAAGTGTATTTCTGAATTAACCAGATATAGGCATATCTAACAGAGCAGAACTTAATCCTTTTCCGTGCATATCAAGAGCCAAAGAGCGTGTGACCCCTCCGCCTAATGCCTTATACATGACGAAATTCATTGCTCCTAATTCTGGGAGTTCATATCGCACTACATCTCCGTCGACAATATCCCCAAACCAAGCTTTAACTTTTTCTGCCGTAACTTCAGTTTTTAGTCGTTCGTAATCTTTAATATCGAAAGCAATCAAAGATATATTTGATATGTTTCCTTTATCTCCTGTACGAGAGTGAGCAATATCTCTTATTTTCATGGTTATTCCTCCATCACAGTAACAAATGCAGTTAACTGTTCTCTCGGGATCAAAGTTGAATCCATAGCTAATATTTCTTTCACAGACTTCATTACCCCACCCCCACCTGCCGGACCATTGGTATAAAGGGTTTCTACTTCATTTCCGACTTTTACTGCTTCTTCACGAGTACCACAACGCGCCGCAACACGAGCTCTAACCTCGTATGGTGTGTAATCTTGTGAACGAGTTGCCCCATGTAATGCATTTACACCGATCAAGTCATACCGAACTTCAGCTGGGGAGAACTTACAGACATCAAATCGTCCGCGAACAATATCCAAAGCAAGTTCACCACGAGCTACAGCATTTCCTCCGGCGTAAGAAATTTCGCCTTCACCAATGAATCCATCAGCATATCCAACAGATACTTTCAGTGTTTGTGTACGTGCTTTTCCTGAAGCGCCAGAAACCTTAACTCTGTCTTTTCCATCATTTTCAAATCTGACTTGACTAAAATCCGCTACAACATCCGGTGTTATGTAGTGATCTGGTCTATGAATTTCATACAACAACTGCTCTTTACAGGTATCGACACAAACAAGCCCACCAGAGCCTGCTACTTTGGTGATAACAGCGTCGCCATCTTCATTAACTTCTGCAATAGGAAAACCTAAACGATCTAGCCCTTCTACATCTTTAAATCCTGGATCAGCATAATACCCACCGGTAATTTGGCCGGCACATTCCAGCAAGTGTCCAATGCATGTGCCTTTTCCAAGCCTTTCCCAGTCATCCAGCTTCCAGCCAAAAGAATGAATCATAGGCGCTAGAAACAATGAAGGATCGGCAACTCGTCCTGCAATAACAACATCAGCATCAGTTCCAAGTGCTGTTATCAAACCTTCTACACCCATATAAGCGTTTGCAGATAAAATCTGTTTACCACTTTCAGATACTGGAACTCCTGCTTCATCAAGCGTTAAATCTAGTTTGATCAACAGGTCAAATGCATCATCTCCGGTAACTATGGCTACTTTTATCTTTTCTAACCCAAGCTCGTTAGCCACAGATAGAACCACTTTGCCTGCAGCTAATGGGTTCGCAGCCCCCATATTAGAAAGAATTTTGATCCCATTTTTCTTACATGCAGGCAACACCGCTCGCATTCGGGCTTCGAGCAGCTCGTTATAGCCTTTGTTAGGATTGGTTTGCTTCTGTTTTTGTCCAATAGCAATCGTCCTTTCGGCTAAACACTCAAAGACGAGATAATCAATTCCGCCCTGTTCAGCTAGCTCGACAGCGGGCTCAATACGGTCCCCTGCATAACCAGCTCCTGACCCTATTCTGATTGTTTTCATAACTTCTCCTAAAATTCTTAATCACTTGCGCAGTAATAATTGAGGTGTCGCTCCACCAAAGGCGGGCTGTACTACCAGCCCGCTAATCATTTTTTACACAGTGATAGCTCCGGTTAAGACAGCCACAATCGTCATAACTAAAGTAACCAGGAATGCTAAAGGAATGGTTTTCTTCTGATGATCGGCAAGGTCAACACCAGCCAGACCGACCAACAAAAACGTTGATGCAGTTAATGGGCTTACGGGGAACCCGGTTGTCATCTGCCCTAAAATTGCACCTCGTGCGACTTCAGTACCACTAGCACCAAGAGCTTCCGCCGCTGAAGATAAAACCGGCAAGATACCGAAATAATAAGAATCTGGATCGAACAACAAGCTCGCAGGCACTGACGTTAGAGCGGTTAAAACAGGTAAATGTCCACCAAAACTTTCTGGCACAACTCCGACTAACCCCTGTGCTAACTCAGTGATCATCCCTGAATTTTTTAGAATCCCGGTAAATACGCCTGCAGCAAAAATAATAGAAATCATTAAAATTGCGGCTTTACCGTGAGCGGTAATGCGCTCTTGTTGCATTTTTACGTTCGGATAGTTCACGACAAGTGCAATCGCTAGAGCAACCACAAATACCGCAGGTAATGGCAGAGCCTTAACAACCAAACAAGTAATAGTGGCCACAGTAAGTAGAGCATTGAAAATAACCAGTTTTGGACGTTTCAGACTTTGATCAGTTTCATGTTCGATTTCAACATCTGAGATAGAAGCAGTACTCTGCGTAACTGCTGCTATGCGATTTTTTTCCTTTTTTCCTAACCAATATGCAACAGCGACAACTGTAACCAAACCAGCTAAAAATGCAGGGATCACAGGATTAAATAAATCTGTCATTTCTATTTCTAAAGAAGTGGCAGCTCGCAGTGAAGGTCCTCCCCAAGGAACTATGTTCATGGTACCTGCGCCAAGTGCGGCTATACACGCAAGTACCTTTCTATCCATTCCCAATTGATCATAAATAGGCAATAGAGCAGGAATACATACTAAAAACGTAGATGCTCCAGAACCATCCAAATGAGCGACCATAGCAATCACCGCCGTCCCAATTGCGATTTTTACCGGATCTTTTCCTCCAAAACGAATTATCCCTTTTATAATTGGGTCGAACATTCCGGCATCATTCATCACAGAAAAGTAGAGAATGGCAAAAGTCAGCATGATGCCAGTTGGTGCAACTCCTTTTAATCCCTTAAGAATATATTCACCCAGATTTGGACCTAGTCCAGCAAGTAAACCAAAGACAATCGGCACCAAAACCAATGCTACGATAACCGATAAACGCTTGGTCATTATTAATGCCAAAAGAACGGCAATGGAACAGAATCCCCAAAAAGCCAGCATAGAACACTCCTTTTATTTAATTTTAAATTTTCACGTTATTTATTTTTGAACCTTTGCATTAAAACTTTCATAAAACGATATATTCACATTCTGTCATATGGGATTTTTTTCGTATAATTGGAAAAAAACATAAATTAATAGAAAAAACGAATAACACAGCTTATTTGAAAAACAAATAAGCTAAACAAAAAAACAAATGCACCAAAATCATTATATTTTAATGACTTACAAAAAAGCGTTACAAACATCAAACAATTTAGTGAGATATATTTAAAATAAGAATTCTGTGAAATTAATGTGAATAATGAGAATTAACCAACATTTAATAGTAAATAGAAATGATATTATCGAACGTGATGTTTCATATAATAAAAGCCAATACTAATGAACTTATCTATAAAACAATTCAAGGCTTTTCTTCTGCTCAGTGAATGCGGCAGCTTCACTCAGGCTGCGAAACTTTTCAATCTTTCTCAGCCTGCATTTAGCGCATTGATCGCCAGTTTAGAAGAAGAAATAGGCTATCGGTTGTTCGACAGAGATACCCGAAAAGTTGAGCTGAATGCCGACGGCATTCATTTTATTGATATTGCCAGACGATTAGTTCAAAACCACGACGATGCCATTAGTGCGATTGAAGCAAGAGCTGCGGGAAACAAAGGGAACATAATGTTAAGTGTGTTGCCATCTCTGGCGGTGGAATGGCTACCCGATATACTGGTCCAATATGGCGATAGCAATCCGGATACACATATTTCATTAAATGATACGCAATGGGATATTTGTTTAAAGTCCTTATTGGATGGGGAATCGGATCTTGCTCTTACGGCAGGTCAACCTTCTATAAACACATTTGATTCAACCTTTTTATTTTCAGACCGTTTTTATCTTTTGTGCCATAAAGACCATCCCCTTGCGATAAAACCAACTGTATCGTTGGAGGAACTCACTGATCATTCCCTAATAGGTTTTAAGACAGGAACCAGTATCCGGCAGTATATGGATAAGCTAGCGGATACAATGGATAAAAAATTCAGTTACCGCCTTGAAGTAAGGCAGCTAACAACTATGATGGGGCTCGTTTCTACCAATTACGGCGTCAGTATTGTAACAGGGTTAACGCTATTTCAGTTTAAAGATAAAAATATCGCTATTATTCCATTCCGGGACTTAGTTTTGGAACGTGCTATTTATCTTGTGTCTTTAAAAGGGCGTACTCAGCCATCACATGTCAGTAATTTTGCCAACTTTATTATCCAGAAGGCGAAGCTGTTCAATGTCACTTCTCTTGATTCTGTAGCAACTAAATATTTAGATGTAACCGAGCCAATGTCTTAATAAATATTGTTGAATTAAGCCACGTTTACACTTAGTCAAAACCCATAAATCATCATCATAAGGTTCTGGAAATTTCTGAGTTAGGGATTATCAATAATTCAGGCGAAATTGATTACTTTTTGTATCAATAAGTCTTAAAACAATAAAGCGCCCAGTTTGGGCGCTTTGTCCGATAAGTAGTTAAGAGTTATTTGCTGACTTTTAACGTAGGATATGACAAATTTAGAGAGATAACTAAATATATTTGCGAAGACCAGTCTCAAAAGCTATTTAGAGACCTAAAGGTTATATTAAACTATGAATATATAGATAAGAATGACAATCTACTAGCAGTAATTAGTATTGATACAAATAAATGTTAGGCACATGTCTGCCATTAGGAAAATGACTAAGCGTAACAAAATGAATATGCTCTATTCCATAAGTCAGCTTTGTAGTCGATCTAGCTTAGAGTAAGCCAACAACGAATAGTTGGTATCGTAACCATCTTGGTCATTATCAAAATTTGGTCAACTAATGAAAAAAGCACCGTGTCTTAAATTTTGGACTGACACACTTCGGGGCAGTTTTGATTTATAGAAGCCTAGATACTGATTCAGAGAATGTATTTCATTATTTTTGCTCCATCACCATATGTAGGTGAAACACTCTGATTCTTAATTTCAGTAAAGCCCATCTTTTCCCAAAACAAAGAAGAGCCTTGAACAGCAACCAGCCTGATTTGTTCAAATTTAAGTCTTATCGCAACGTTTAATAAATAGCTAACCATTTTAGCGCCAACCCCTTTCCCTGCTACCTGATTAGAAATTGCTAAATCATGTAAAAACAATATAGAACCAGACATATCAGACTGTTCAGGTAAAGGTTGGAATAGCTTAGGGGGCACTTCTTTATTCCATGAATGCGCTAATAAATATCCTAGGACATTATTATCTTCCTGACAGACAAAACAGCAGTCTGGAGATTGATACCATTTGCTTTTCAACACATCAATACTTTCTGGCTCTACTTGTAAATAGACTTCAGACTGAACCTTTAGTATTCCAGACCATGTTGTTTCATCCACTAATTTTATTGACATTTTTTCTCTTCAAATAACGACTGATACCGATTACTTATACAGCGACTAACAGATAAAAATATAAGGAAGGAAGTCATCGTGGAGAAACCATACTCCACTAATCACATAATGAGGTATTAGATAAATTAGGTCAACGAGCAGATAAATCACTTGTAGAGAATCAATACTCTGAATATGAAAAAATTCATGTAGGTCAGGATATGTGATAGCTCAACTCCTTACCTACTGAATGACTACAATCAGTACCGTCCTAGGCAATAATGATGTCACCAAGTGCCTTCTCTATCTCAAGGAATTCCGGATGTGATTTGGCTTCTTCATCTGTAATTAGCTTAGTGATCTGAGTTGGCTCAGCATAAACGATGCGACTCGTGACCCCTAACTTGCTACTATCTGCAAGAATGAATGTCGATTTGGCATGACTGACCATCGCAGCCGCAATGGCGGCTTCCTGATGTGAAAAACTGCTGGCACCGGAACGCACAGAAATACCTACCGGCGATAACAAAGCAATATCTGCTCGATATCGGGATAGCTCAGAGATCGTCGCCTCCCCTGCGGTTGCCTGTGCTACACTCCCCATATGACCGCCAAGTAGGATAACATCATGTTGCAGTGGTAAGTTATTTTCATTTGAAGAGAGTTTTCCGGCAATCTCAAGACTGTTCGTTATGATCGTCAGTCCGGACATCGACATCAGCGGCTCAGTTAATAATGATGTGGTGCTACCTGCATCAATGAACACCGTTTGCCCCGAACGTAACTGTTTTACAGCAGCACTGGTAATTGCACGCTTCTCCTTACCTTTAACACTGGTGCGTACGATTAGGGGCGGCTCTGGCTCATAATCGTTTGATATCACGCCCCCATGTACGCGCCTTAAGCGTCCTTGCGCTTCCAGCTTGAGTACATCTCGTCTTACAGTTTCACGTGATACACACAAATGTTGGATAATCATATCCGTAGAAACATGGTTGAGAGTTGAAAGTAATGCACAAATTCTATGCAATCTGGTTTCTTCTAACATGTCCTTTTCAGTTCCTTGTTATTTGGCTGTGTCTCTTTTTCCCGTCAGATAATGCAATAATACTGACATTATCGCGACAATTCCCATCACACATGTTGAAAAAGCTGCCGCCTGAGAGGTCAATCCTGCCTCATCTAAACGCATGATAGTAACAGACCCGAGTGGCATTGTTGGAGAAACAAGAAAAATGATGGCTGACAGTGATACCATGGAACGCATAAAAAGAAAAACACCAACAGATAACAAAGTTAAACGCATTGCTGGCAGGTAGACGTCACGTAAGATTTGCCAGGTGCCACCACCCAGTACTTTCGTTGCGTCTTCGAGCGCTGCCGGTACACTGCGAATGCCCGTCATCATCGTGGTATAACCTTGTGTGTGATAGTGGTAGTAATTGCACAGTGCTACCAAGATAGCAGAACCATACAGAATTCCCCATGGCATTTGTGCTGTATTGAAGCTGAATACATACGCCAGACCCAGCACCAACCCCGGCACCCCTACGGGTAGAGAGCTCAGAAGGACTGCAAAATTACGGCCACTGCCTTTATGGCAGCGAATACCATAGCTCAACAAAAACAATGAAACGGTGCCGAACAACGCACACATCAATGATATCCAGATAGAATTCCATAACGGGAGATAGCCCCCTTCTAATTCGATGTCGTAATGTGACAGGGTAAAACTGAGGTTATATGGCCACAGTTTAATAAAGCTGGCAGCGACGACAGTGAAAATAACAGCCGCTACACAGAAAGCGATAAGCGTGTTCACAGCAAAAAGAGAAATGTCTCGTGAACGCAGTGGGGTTGGCTGGTACGGCAGCGTAGCGCGAGTGCCGACTTTGCTTCTGCTCTTCATCGCTGAACGCTCTATCCACACCGCTGTTGCAGCCGGAATCAAAAGCATAATACCGACGACTGAACCCATGCCGAATTTCATTTGCCCATTAACCTGACTATAGATCTCTGTCGCCAGCACGGAAAAATCACCACCAATGACAATCGCATTACCAAAATCCGTAATCGTTATAGTAAAAACAACAAATGCCGCACTCAGAAGACCATATTTCGCATCCGATAAAGTGATGTCTTTAAACTGGTGCCACTGGCTTGCCCCTAACACATTCGCAGCTTCATACTGACGAGCGTCACTCTGCTTTAAGGACGATCGAATGATAAGTACTGCTTGTGGGAGCGCGTAGAGAATATTCGCAATTAATAGCCCCCAGAAGCCATAAATGTTCATGCGAATCGACAATATATTTCCGACAATCCCGTTTCGACCGAGTATAAAAATAAGTCCTAAACCCAACACAAGTGAGGGTGCTAAAATCGGGAGGGTAATAATAGAAGAAATAGCCTTTTTACCGGGCATAGCCGTACATTCAAGACCATAAGCGACAATGAATGCGAATAGAATCGTAAACAGTGTCGTGGTAACACTCAGTATCAGGCTGTTGATTGTTGCGTGCCAGATACCCGGCATATGCGCCAGAGAGAGATAGTTTGTAAAACCGACGGCACCGGTATTGTCATTAATTAAACTATGCCAGAGTATGCTCAGCATAGGTAAACCGAAGAAAGAAATTAAGGCAATGAGGGGAACCCATAGCGCGAATTTTGTAAGATAGTAGTCACTACCTTTCCTTGAGAGTAATGTGATATTTTTCATGCATTCACCCAAACGCAATCCTTGGCATCTACTGATACAAGTACCTTATCCCCAACGGACAACTCGACATTACTGTGCATTTCAGCCAGCAGCATCTGCCCTTTCCAGCTGATCGTCGCGCGTTGAATACTACCCAAAAACTGAATATTGATAACGCTTGCATCTTCTGATGAATCTTTCTTAAGTTTCAGATATTCCGGTCTGATAAGAAGAGATTGATCATCCTTATTGCTATCTGCACTCTCCAGTATTTCAGGAAAGCATTCCGAAACCTGATCTTTTAACAGCAAATTACTGTGCCCCATAAACTCAGCGACAAATCGATTGGCTGGTCTTGTATACAGCTCCTTTGGTGAACCTATCTGTACTATACGGCCTCTGTCCATGCAGACAATTTTGTCTGCCATACTCATCGCTTCTTCCTGATCATGAGTGACCATTAATGTTGGAATACACAAACTCTGTTGTACTTCCCTGAGTTCCTGTCTCAGACCCGCTCTGACTTGTGCATCTAATGCCGAGAGAGGTTCGTCGAGTAACAAAAGAGAAGGTTCAACCGCCAGAGCCCGAGCGATAGCAACTCGTTGTTGCTGACCGCCCGAGAGCTGGTTTGGATAACGATCCCCGAATTCACTTAAACTGACCGTTTCAAGTAATCCTTTCACTCGCTGTGTGATTTGAGCTTTTTCTACACCTCGTATTTTTAGGCCGTAGCCAATGTTTTCTTCAATCGTCATTTGTGGAAATAGGGAGTATGACTGGAAAACAATACCAAACCCCCTCTCTTTAGCGGGCACATTAATCAAATCGTTCCCATCTAATTTTATTTTTCCACCATCGCTTGGCAGTAGTCCCGCAATCATACGTAACAGTGTTGTTTTACCACACCCACTTGGCCCAAGCAGACAAACAAATTCGCCTTGCTCGATAGCCAAATTGATACGCTCCAATGCGACAAATCCTTCAAACGACTTATGCAGATTTTCTATAACCAGTGACATACGGCTCCCTTATGTTTACGAGAATAGTCATTAACGAGCGATGGTTTTTTGCCATTCAACTAAAATTGCATCACGATCTTTGGCACTTTTGGCAAAATCAACAGGGAAGAGAATGGTGGACATATCTTCTGGAAGACCCGCGGATTTCGCTACCGTTGATTGTGGCGCGCCAGGAATGGTAACGATGGATTTATATTCGGTATAAAGCTCAGTCGCATGTTTTGATAACGTCCAGTCAAGAAAACGTTTTGCATCTTCTTTATTCTTAGATGATGCCATCAGGCCAGATGCTTCCAGTTCATAGCCTGCAGCATCTTTAGGAACAACCATCTTGATAGGGTAACCTTCATCAATCGATTGCAGCGCTGAAAATGCTAGTGAGGCTCCGATGGCATATTCACCCATACGAGCCGCTTTACAAGGGCGAGAACCAGACTTGGTATATTGCGCGATATTCTTGTCAAGTGAGCTCAAAAATTCCCAACCCTCTTTGTCACCTTTAGACTGAAGCAGCGCTGAAATCTGCAAATAGCCAGTTCCTGAGGATACCGGATTAGGCATAACGACTTCGCCTTTATAAATAGGATTGGTAAGGTCCTGCCAACTGGTTGGTAACGGGAGATTTAGTTGCTCCAAGGATTTAGTGTTTACACAGAGTGCAGCCATATAACCCGTTGCGGCAAACCATTTTTCATCGGGTGACTTAAACTGCTCAGGTAATTTATCTACTCCCTTAGCTTTATAGGGTTCAAGCAAGGTTGAAATTTTCGGGTTAATCATGCTGGTTACTGCCCATCCCCACACCACATCATTTTGAGGGTTCTGAGACTCAGCAAGAATTCTTGGCCCCAAATCTCCGGTAGAGAGGCGCAACACATTAATTTCGATATCTGGAAGATCTTTTTTTGCCTGTTCAACATAGCTTTTTATTTCAGCTTCTTCGAGAGCAGTGTAAACAGTGATACTTCCAGCATTGGCTACACTGATTGCTGCAAGAGATAAACCTACAAAAAGAGAGAGTTTACGTGGAGTGGTGTTAATCATAAGTATCCTTCCTTATGTGTGAAAAATCTTAGATGTTGTGTATTAATGTGGTTTGTGTTTTTTTGTGCATTAAATATGCCAAATTATATTTAAAAATTAATAACGTTATTTTTTAATAACTTAAATGCTTTGAATTAACTTATCAATTACTTACACCTGATTATAAAGGCATCATTTCTGCACTTTATTGGGGATTCATCTCACCAAGCATGTGCACAACAAAGTAATTGTGTATTTTATTGCATTTGTGTAGAGTATACTCCGAGTATTAACCGTTTAAGAAACTTAGAATCACAAGCATTAGGCTTTACATACTTGAATCAATGTATGAATAGGTACAAAACCAGGTAATACACAAATTTTCACAAATAGACTTTAAACGATATTTAAGGAAGAAAGATAACGATGTCTAAATACTTATATATTTTTGATATGGATGAAACGCTGGTTGATGGTGACTGCTCAATGCTCTGGAACCAATATTTGGTCGATGAGGGATACGTTGATATTCCCAACTTTTTGGATATCGATAAGGAGCTGATGGCTCGCTATGCCCGAGGGGAAATGGACATGGAGGAATACCTCGATTTTGTTATGCAGCCTCTTTCTGATATCCCGACGGAATCTGTCGATACAATGCTGTATGATTTTGTTGAAAGATACGTCTCACCGAGAGTATATGAGGAAGCAAAAACTCTTATCCATTCACTTAAAAATACTTCCAACGATATGTTGATTATCTCTGCAACAGCTAGCTTTATCGTAAGTAAAGTAGCCAAGTCACTAGGGATCGCACAATCACTTGGTATTGATATGGTGGTAGATAACAATCGTTATACGTCAAAGGTTGACGGCGTTCCAAGCTACCGGGAAGGAAAAATCACTCGATTGGAAATGTGGCTTCAGCAGAAATCTGATGAGTATGAAGGACTGCATTTTTTCACCGATTCAATTAATGATCTTCCACTCTGCAATTATGCCGATCGAGTCTATTTAGTTAATCCTTGTGAGAAATTGAAACAGGCAGCACAAGGAAAAAATTGGCAGACTTATGCGTGGTCTAAAACTGCTCTGTCTTGTGCGAAATAATTGTTCATTATAAATACTGCAATTACGCTAACAGGGCAGCTAAATTACATTAAGTAAAATACTTGGTCGTTTGTCATTTCCACCGTCAACACCGATTTGAACTATGACTTCTGAGGAAACAGTATAGCAAGTCGGCTTTTAAGCTATTCCCGCTTTCAATAGCCACATATATACAGATAATTCGACCGAGATAGCCCAGTGTCAACCAGATCACATTGTCTAACGAAGTATCCCAACATAACCACCAACACGTTAGACACATATAGTATGAACTAAAATTATCCGATATATATTAAAGAGGTTTCCATAATCACATGGCTAATTCATAAAGGGACACAGGCGTGTTTTCGACAAGCTATTCACATAACTTTTGTTAGTTACTGGCACTCTTGCCACAAAACGACATGGTGCGGTTTCAGTTGCTTAACTTCTTCACGTTCAACAAACGATTGAATCTCATCCACATCGATACGTGTTGAGTCATACAGTACGGCGCATACTTTATCCTTGACGAGCAGTTGATGACTCTCACCAAACGATGTGTAGCGTGACGATCCTAGGGAAATCAAAATGCGCTCAGGGTATCCAGCCTGCCCTAGTAAATCCTGAATGCTATGCAATGCCCCTTCGTTTGCTTGTGCGTTACTTTGGCTGACTAACCACGTAATCAACTGCTCGTAACTGTAGCTATAATCACCAAGAGAAACGTCATTGCAGCAGAGACTCCATTTTCCATCTCGTCCCAGAAAACTACAAAAGCGGTATTTATCTAAATCAGCACTCTTACTGAACTCAGCAAGAGGAATCACTTTAGTTGCGATACCTTTTGACGCCGCTCCCCAGTTTTTCTTTTGTGCCAATTTCTCCACAACCGCATTACGATGAGTAGCGTCGTTAAATAGAGTCATTGATTCTGGCTCAAACCCAAGTACCGAAGTGCCCAGATATTTAACCTTAGCAATCAATGCTATTTCGGGCTCCATTTGCACTTTTGCTGCAGGATCTTTAGGTAACATCAGAACATCAAAAGAATACGGATTCACATCCAGATAAACATCGCTAGCACCGGGTACATAAAACGGAAACAAAGCCTGTGGGCTTTGCGTATCAACGGTTCCTTGTAATCCTTTTGCTTCTCCGGTCTGCTGTAAATGTCCTGCAAAATTACCGGCAATGCCAATACCAAAGAGCGGCATTTTTGCACTTGGCTGATTAAAACTGTGCTGACTCAAGTTTTCCCTCACTTAAATTATTTATGTTTTCCAACAAACCTTAGGATGTTGTTACCGCTAAACCACGAATGATGATGTTTACCAAAAAATCCTGTGCGTCTTCAAATTCTCTTTCTGACATGGGAGAGCCTTTTATCAATTGAATCTCGGTATCAAAATCTGAATAAAACTGTGTTGAGCTCCAAATCAAAAACAGCAGATAGAGCGGTTCAACCGGACGAATCAATCCTTTATCAATCCAAGTGCGAATCACTGACGATTTTCCTGTCGCCCAATCAACCACTGGGAATTGAATCTCATCGCGAATGATCGGTGCGCCTTGGATAATCTCTTGCGCGAATATCTTGGATTCCTGCGGATGTGTTCGGCTATAGCGCATTTTCCCCACGATGTAGTTCCTCAGTACCGTTTCTGGCGGCATATTGGCGGCATCTTCGGAGAAACCCTCATTCCATAGATTTAAAATGTCTTGTAACAAGGCTTTGTAAAGCCCTGTTTTCGACTTGAAATAATACAGAATATTGGCTTTGGGCAAATTAACTCTATCTGCGATCGCCTGAACCGATGTTCCTTTATAACCGTGTTTGACAAATTCATCAGCAGCAGCTTGAAGGATCAAGGTTTCATTTCGGCGACGTATTTCACCTGAAATTGACCGCTTGTGCTGAGCAAGTTCGGTATCCAAAAGAACTCCTTTTATTTCGTGACTATATTTAAAGTAATCAATGGTTAAGGTTGTGTTGTCAAGTGCCTATTTTTTGCACCAACTTCAACACCACGCACCACATTAGTGCATAGCAATGACTAACGTTGAATGCCAAGCCTTACGCCTATTGATGTTGAACACTTGGTCAGGTTTTTGCATTTGGCTTTTGTAAATTCAGACCAAGAATAAATAATTAAACAAAAATAGCCGTAAAAAATATTAGAAAGGAATCTGCTCAACATGGACACACCACTTCTCGAGCTGTGGAATATCAGTAAGTTTTTCCCCGGCGTCGTGGCGAATGACAAAGTGAATTTGAAACTCCATCAAGGAGAGATTCTAGCTCTGTTAGGGGAAAACGGCGCAGGAAAATCAACGCTAGTAAAGATGATTTATGGCGTAAATAGCCCAAGTGAAGGGGCTATTATGTGGAATAACCGCGAAGTCACAATCAGCTCGCCAAACCAAGCAAGAGCAATGGGTATCGGCATGGTGTTCCAACACTTTTCCGTATTCGAAACACTGACCGTATTGGAAAACATTCAACTGGGTTTAGATAAGGAATTTCTTGATTCAGTTTCTGACTTACGCAAACTCATCATCGATAAAAGTGAACAATACAAACTGCACGTTGACCCAGACCGCTATGTGCATAGCCTAAGTATTGGTGAAAGACAGCGCGTAGAAATTCTTCGCTGTCTGATTCAAGACGTAAAACTTTTGATCCTTGATGAACCCACATCTGTGCTTGCCCCACAGGAAATTGAAGGTTTGTTTGAAGTTCTGAACCAACTTTCGAGCGAAGGTTGCGCCATTTTGTTCATCAGCCACAAGCTGAAAGAAGTCACTTCTTTATGCCATCGCGCAGTCATTCTTCGTGGCGGGAAAGTCACAGGGGAATGTGACCCGACCAAAGAGACACCAAATTCCATTGCTCGCATGATGGTGGGTGATGAAACCCAGCTATCGGAAAGCTATCCGAAAACGGAAACAACCGATGTCATTTTGAAAACAAACAACCTCACACTCTCACCTTCTCACCCATTTGGCTGTGGTCTTGAGAACGTGAACTTGCAGCTTCGAACTGGTGAAATCTTCGGTTTAGCGGGCGTTGCGGGTAATGGTCAGGAAGATCTATTAGCCGTCCTTAGCGGTGAAGACACTCGCAGTAATGCAGACAGCATTCAATGGCAGCAGATCAATATTGGCGATTGGGACGCAGGTAAACGTCGCGAACTTGGTCTTGCCTATGTTCCGGCAAACCGCCTTGGTCAAGGCGCTGTGCCGGAAATGAGTTTGGAAGAAAACACCCTATTGACTCACTCTCGTGCACTAAGCTCTCGTGGTGTGATTAACTTCCCTAAGCTCAAACAATTGGCTCAGCAGCTCATTAGTCATAACCAAGTGAAATGCCGCAATGAAAATTCTCAAGCGAAGAGCCTTTCAGGCGGTAACTTGCAGAAATTCATTATGGGGCGAGAAGTAGCTCAGCAGCCCAAAGTTCTCATCTGTGCCCATCCAACATGGGGGGTAGATATCGGTGCAGCCAGCGCGATTCATCGTCAACTCATTGCACTGCGTGATTCAGGCACTGCCATTCTTGTTGTCTCTGAAGACATTGATGAACTGTTTATTTTGTGTGACCGCTTAGCCGCGATTTATGAAGGGCAAGTGTCAGACGCAGTTAAAACCAGCAATACCTCTATCGATCAAATTGGGGAATGGATAGCCGGTGGTTTCGTTTCTCATGCGGAGGTAGCAAATGCTTAAGGTTCAACCTCGTTTAGAAAGCTCTAAGCTGATGTCTTGGCTTTCTCCATTCATTGCTGTCGCGCTAACTATGGCGGTATCCAGCCTGATGTTTGTCTGGTTGGATGTTGATCCAATTAAAGCCTTCCAAGTATTTGTTCTTATGCCATTTTCAGACAGCTATAACTTAGGCGAACTACTGGTGAAGTCCGCACCACTGATGTTATGTGCGATTGGTTTGGCGCTATGTTACCGAGCAAACATGTGGAACATTGGTGCTGAAGGTCAATTATTGATTGGTGCAGTTGCCAGTAGCGCGGTAGCAGTCACCGCGACTGACGATTCTGGCTTTGGCTCTTTCCTGCTAACCGTTGGCGCAGGTGTTATCGCTGGTGCGTTATGGGCGGGAATCCCGACGTGGTTAAACCGTCGTTTTCACACCAACATTATCCTAACCACTATCATGCTGAATTACATTGGTTTATACATTTTGCTTTGGGCTGTACATGGTCCGCTGCGCGATCCTTCTGGATTTGGTTTCCCAGAATCAGCCGTGTTTGTAGATGCGGTAATCATGTCACCATTGATGGAATCTGGGCGCGCAACAATGTCGATTGTGATTGCTGTCATTGTGGCAATAGCTTCAGGCTGGATGCTGTTCAAAACACTGCCAGGTTTTAAACTTCGCGTAATGGGTTCAGAGCGTGCTGCTGCAAAATACGCGGGCTTTTCCGAAAACAAATTGGTATGGGGCGTGATGCTTTTCGCCGGAGCAATGGCGGGATTTGCAGGCGCTTCGGAGGTCATGGGTCCCATTGGTCAGCTTGTTCCTTCAGTATCTCCGGGATACGGCTATGCTGCCATCATCGTTGCTTATCTTGGTCGCTTAAACCCGATAGGTGTGATTATCGCTGCGCTGTTTATGGGTGCCCTTTATATGGGAAGTGACCTTGCTCAAATCGAGCTGAATTTGCCGACAGCCGTCACTGGTTTGTTCCAAGGTACTTTGCTCTTTTTCTTATTAGCTTGTGATTTCTTAATTTACTACCGATTCGTTCCGAATCGTTCGTTAAGCAAACAATCTGCTAATTCACTAGTTAAAGAGAAAGGAGCCGCATAATGGATGCAATGCTAATTCAGGCGCTGTGTATCGCGGCGCTTAAAACAGGTACCCCACTGCTGATCATCGCTTTAGGCGAACTGATCTGCGAGAAAACAGGGGTGTTAAATCTTGGTCAGGAAGGCATGATGCTGATGGGTGCAATGGCAGGTTTTGCCGGCGCTATGGTATCAGGCAGCTTGCTCGTCGGTGTGTTGGTCGCCATGTTTGCAGGCATGATGATGGCGTGGTTGTTTGGCGTGTTAACGCTAACGCTGAGCTCGAATCAGGTTGCAACCGGCTTGGCGCTCACTATCTTTGGTACTGGTCTAAGTGCCTTCTTAGGCGGCAGCTTAGTAGGTAATACCATTCAAGGGTTCAAGCCAATCGCAATTCCTCTGCTGAGTGATATTCCGTTCTTTGGTCCTTTGTTGTTTAACCACGATATTTTGGTTTACGCGAGTTTCATCCTTGTTGGTACTTCTTGGTGGGTGCTGCATAAAACGCGTATTGGTCTAGTGATTCGCGCTGTGGGCGAAAACCCACACTCTGCAAACGCACTGGGTATCAAAGTTATCAAAGTGCGTTACATGGTCACATTATTAGGTGGCGCTTTCGCAGGTCTTGCGGGTGCTTATATGTCATTATCGTATACACCGATGTGGATGGAAAACATGACCGCTGGTCGTGGTTGGATTGCACTGGCTTTGGTTGTCTTTGCTTCATGGCGTATTGGTTATCTGGTGTTAGGCGCATACTTGTTCGGTTTTACCTCCATCATGCATTTAATGATGCAAGGTGCGGGTATAGATATCTCACCTAACCTATTGGCGATGACACCGTATGTTGCAACTGTTGTGGTCATGGTTCTGTTGAGTTCAAACGAGCTACGCCAGAAATTGGCAACGCCAATGAGTTTAGGTAAACCGTTCGACCCTAAACGTCAGTAACAACCTTTCTACTCAGCCCGCTTTCGCGGGCTGTTTCTCTCTCAGTTGCATCGAAATAGCAGCTAGCATTTTTATCTACATTCAGTAAATGTCTTGTCTACGTACAATGCCTGTCTTGCCTAAATCCAGTTCCTGCCTTATCTAAGAGCAATACCCGTCGCTGCTGATTACCTCAATCCAACGCGCATCAAAATGGTGCGTTTTGTATACAACAAAGCACCATTGTAAAACATTCACTTAAAGTCACTTTCACACCAGCGTCTATACTCAATGTATACAATGTAGCTAACCCCTTTGTGCACAATGCTTACGAGAGTATTGAAAATTTTTTATTTAAAACACGACCAGTTGGTCAACTTTTTGCTAACAAACTCGTATCAAGCATTTTTTACATACAACTTTTAACCTTAATTTTTTGCTTATCAAAAAATGCATAACCAAATAGCTATTTAAAAGTAGCGATATCTTTGAAATGGAGAATTTCATGAAAATAAATCAGTGGATGACGGTTGCAGCGCTATCAGTGTCTGCAGTGTTTTCAACTTCTACCCTTGCTGAAGACCCGATGAAAGTCGGTTTTGTATACGTAGGTCCAGTTGGCGACCACGGTTGGAGCTATGAGCACGACCAAGGCCGTCTAGAAATGGAAAAATACTTTAAAGGCAAAGTAGAAACGACATTCGTAGAAAACGTACCTGAAGGTGCTGATGCAGAGCGTGTTATTACTCAGCTTGCAAAATCTGGTAACGAAGTGATCTTCACTACGTCATTCGGTTTTATGAACCCAACAGCTAAAGCTGCAAAACGTTTCCCTAAAGTGACGTTTGAACACGCAACTGGTTACAAAATGGATAAAAACCTAGGTACTTACGTACTTCGTACCTACGAAGGTCGTTACGTATCTGGTGTTGCTGCTGGTATGGCAACTAAAACAAACACTCTTGGCTACATCGCAACTTTCCCAATTCCAGAAGTTATCCGTGACATCAACGCAACTTACCTTGGCGCGAAAAGCGTGAACCCAGATATCAAACTAAAAATCGTTTGGGTAAACACTTGGTACGATCCAGGTAAAGAATCCGATGCAGCAAACGCTCTAATGGACCAAGGCGCAGACATCATCATCCAACACACCGACAGCCCAGCTCCACTTATCGCAGCTGAAAAACGCGGCATGATGGGTATCGGTCAAGCATCAGATATGAGCCACTTTGCTCCTAAAGCGCACATGTTCTCTGTACGTGACCACTGGGCACCACACTACATCAAGAGCGTGCAAGCAGTTATGGATGGCACTTGGAAATCTGAAGATTACTGGGGTGGTCTAAAAGACGAATTGCTACAAATCGTATCTATCAACCCTAGCCTTCCTGAAGAGATCAAGACTGCTATCTCAACAACTGAAGCAAAAATCATCTCTGGTGAAATCGTTCCATTTACTGGTCCTATGAAAGACAACCAAGGTAAAGAAATGATCGCTGCAGGTCACTCTCTAACTGACCAAGAGTTGGCATCAGTAATGTGGTACGTAGAAGGTATCGACGCAAAAATTCCTAACTAATAAAGCCCGACTCGCGTATCAGCTCAAGATACGCGAGTCTTTTTTTACCCAAATAGTTGACCAGTTGGACAAGTTTAATAACAAAAACCCGTACTCATTGAAGCAAGGAAGCGCAGATAGACAAGGCTGCAGCTACAATTAGAAAGGGAGAGAGGAAGTTATGTTAGAGCTAATGATTAATAGCGAAGTGGTCAAAGTGGAGTCTGCTAAAGCAGATACCATGCTATTGAACTACCTACGCGAACAGAAACAAATGACAGGCTCTAAAGAGGGATGCGCAAGCGGAGACTGCGGAGCTTGTACTGTCGTTTTAGTCAGCTTAGAGGGTGATAACACCAATTATCGCCAGATAAACGCCTGTATCACGCCAATTCACTCACTGCATGGCAAACAGGTTATTACCGTTGAACACCTAAAACAGGGCAACCAACTTCACCCTGTTCAACAAATGGTCGTAGATAAGCACGGCACCCAATGTGGCTTCTGCACACCGGGTTTTGTCATGTCTCTTTATGCTTTATCCAAACAGACCGAAAAACCACAACACCCAGCAGATTTCTTAGCGGGTAACTTATGCCGTTGTACCGGTTATGGCCCGCTGATTGAAGCCGCCAACACCATTGCAACCACTGAAATTGAAGATCCACTCAGCGCTGAAATCGAAAGCGTAAAAGCATGGATGAAATCTGTTCAGCCACTCGAAAGTGCTCAATATATCAAGCCAACCACTCGTCAAGCTCTGGCAAAAGCACGTGCTGAACATCCGAATGCAAAACTGATTGCTGGCGGTACCGATTTATCGCTGGAAGTCACGCAACAACTGAAATCCATTCCAGAACTGATTGATATTTCAAGCGTGGATGACCTGCTTGGTATCACGGAAACCACATCAGGTTGGCGTGTTGGCGCAGCAGTGCCAATGAACATCGTTCATGAATTTATGAAAAAGCACTTTCCAACAACGGATGAAGTTATTGAACGTTTAGGAAGTTTAACCATTCGCCACCGAGCAACATTGGGTGGCAGTCTTGGTCACGCATCCCCTATTGGTGATATTGCACCACTATTGATGAGTCTTCAGGGCAAAATTGAACTCGATGATGGTGTAAACAAAACCCTGTATGCGCCTGAAGACTATATTACTGGCTATCGCGAAACCTTGATCAAACCAAATCAGTGGATCAGCGCGATTCAACTACCACGTTTGGCACCTAACCAGCACCACGCAATCTACAAAGTGAGTAAGCGTTACGAGGACGACATCGCAACGGTCACTCTGGCTATCAACATGACCATTGATTCAGACAAACGTGTGAAAAACTGCATTATTTCCGCAGGCGGTGTTGCAGCGAAATCAGTGCGTCTGTTCGAGTTGGAAAAAGTCTTTGTCGGTCAGCCACTGACCCAACCTATCGTCAACAAAGCGCGTCAAAAAGTTACGCAAGTCATTCATCCGCTCAGCGATGTTCGTGGCTCTGCTGAGTATCGCGTAAAACTGGTACAAAACCTGCTGCAACGCTTTTACTTAGAATCACAGCAAGTTGAAACAAGGTTGGTGCAACATGCGTAAATTAACTTCCGTTGATAAACAAACTGCTGTTGATACACAAACACCTGCTCAACAATCGGCAACTGGGACTGTACACAAACCGACTGTAGGCAAACCGCACAAACATGAAAGTGCCGATAAACAAGTGAGCGGAGAAGCCCTGTTTGTTGATGATTATGTAACTCCTAGAAACTGCCTTCATGCTGCGGTTATCATCTCATCCATTGCCAAAGGCAAAATTATTAACTTGGATCTTTCTTCTGTTGAGAATGCCCAAGGTGTGGTTAAGGTTTTTACTGCGGATGCGATTCCCGGTGAGAAAGACATTGGTACTATTTTCAAAGGCGACCCACTGCTGGCTTTGGACAATGAAATTCGCTATTTCGGTCAGCCTATCGCGCTAGTATTGGCAACCACTCACGACCAAGCATGGAAAGCCGCGCGTTTAGCTTCTGTTGAATACCAACAAGAAGAAGTTGTGCTAAGCCACGAAAACGCCTGTGAGCTGCTTCCTTCGCACCAAATGGGCAAACACATTGAACAGAGCGTGTTTGATAATGCGGATATCGCCATAGACAGCGATATGCACGTCGGTGGTCAGGAACATTTCTATCTTGAAAGCCAAGTAAGTCTTGCCGAAATTACTGAAGATGGCGGTATTTTTGTACGTTCATCCACACAAAACCCAACTGAAATTCAAAAGCTGATCGCGGAAGTTCTGCACCTTGATTTTAACCACGTAACGGTGGATATGCGTCGTATGGGTGGTGGCTTTGGCGGTAAAGAAAGCCAAGCAGCACAATGGGCATGTTTAGCATCATTAGGGGCATATCACACCAAGCGCGCCGTAAAAATGCGCCTTCCTCGTGGCATTGATATGACTGCGACAGGCAAACGTCACCCTTTCTATAACCGCTATCAAATCGCGGCGAACAAACAAGGTGAAATCATCGCGGCGGATATCCAAGTCAATGGACTTTGTGGTCACTCTCCCGATCTCTCTGATGCGATTGTCGATCGCGCGATGTTCCATGCCGATAACGCTTATTTTCTGGGAAATGCCTGTATTGAAGGCAACCGCTTAAAAACAGACATGGTTTCTCATACTGCTTATCGCGGTTTCGGTGGTCCTCAAGGGATGATCGTGATTGAAAAAGCGATGGAAGAGCTGGCACTTGCAGCGAAACAAGATCCACTGGATATTCGTCTTAAAAACCTCTACCGAGCGGGTAAAAATGTAACGCCTTATGGAATGCAGGTAGATCAATACGACGCCATGCTTGAAATCATGAAGCAGCTTGAGCAAAGCAGTGATTATCGTGCTCGTCGTGAACAAGTAAACCAATGGAACAAAACCCATTCTGTATTGAAGAAAGGCTTGTCTCTGACACCGATTAAATTCGGCATTTCATTTACCGCAACACATCTTAACCAAGCGGGTGCGCTTATCCACGTCTACACAGACGGTACAATGCAAGTCTCGCACGGTGGTACTGAGATGGGTCAAGGTCTGCATACCAAGATTGCGCAAATCGTGGCGCAAACTTTTGGAGTGAGCTTAGACAAAGTGCTCGTCACCTCTACCCGTACCGACAAAGTTCCAAACACCTCTCCGACAGCCGCCTCTTCCGGCGCTGATTTGAATGGTATGGCAGCGCACAAAGCAGCGTTAGAGATTAAACAGCGTCTGTTAGAGTTCGCACGCAGCCATTATAAGGTTGAAGACGTCGATATCGTTAACGGCGAGCTTGTGGGTATGAGTGAAACCGTCACTTGGGCTCAGTTGGTACAAAAAGCGTACATGGGACGAGTCTCTCTCTCAGCTACCGGTTTTTACCAAACACCAAAAATCGGCTACGACAGGAAGACAGCGACAGGTCATCCATTCTTCTACTTCTCTTTGGGCGCTTCGTGCTCAGAAGTCACTATCGACACACTAACCGGCGAGATGCGTGTTGATCGCGTGGATATTCTGCACGATGTGGGCAACAGCTTAAACCCAGCCATCGACAGAGGTCAGATTGAAGGCGCGTTTGTGCAAGGTTTGGGATGGCTGACAACCGAAGAGCTTGTGTGGCATGAAGACGGTCGCCTACTAAGCAACAGTCCAATGAACTACAAGATCCCGACGATTGGTGATTATCCAAAACAGATGCACATTGATTTGTATGAAAAAGCCAACCCAGAGCACAGCATCTATCGCTCGAAAGCGGTGGGTGAACCGCCGTTCATGCACGGCATCAGTGTTTGGTGTGCAGCTTTCGATGCTGTGGCTTCAATCAGTGATCACAAACATGCGCCAGATCTGCATGCACCTGCGACAGGTGAAGCGATTCTAACGGCATGTGAAAAGCAGCTGCATTGGCTGGAGCACAGTGCCGTTAAGGAGACTGAAGATGCCGTCACACCATAAGTCAACAAGCCTTCTCAGCGAAGGTTTCCTGAACAGGGGTTTACTGAACAACGGTTTACTGAACAATCCATCTTTACACTGGCTCAAAGCGTGTCAAATGCTTGAGGAACAGGGTGAAGCGTATTGCATCGCTACCATCGTTGCCTACGTAGGTTCTGTGCCAAGAGCGAGTGGATCTAAAATGGTCATTACTCAGGCGTGTCAGTTCGACACGCTGGGCGGTGGCAACCTTGAATTTCAAGTGATAGCTCAGGCACGTGAAGGATTAGCTTCTCATCAAAACCAAGTGGCGATAGAACGTTTCTCTCTTTCAGCAGATCTCGGTCAATGTTGCGGCGGCGCAGTGCAAGTGATGTTTGAGTATTTCCATACTCAAACACCTCACGTTGTTATCTTCGGTGCAGGGCACGTATGCCAAGCGTTAACCACTGTGCTGAGTGAGCTGCCTTGTCAACTCACTGTGATAGACAACCGCCACGAATGGCTCGAACCTCTACAGAACAAAGGCATCAACGTTGAACTGCTAGAAAATCCTATTGAAGCGCTAGGTCACGTACCCAGCAACGCATATGTAATTGTGATGACGCAAGATCATGGGCTGGACTTCGAGATTACTCGGTTGGCACTGGAGGAAAACCGCTTTGCTTTTGTTGGACTAATAGGGTCACAAGGTAAGAAGCAACGTTTTGAGTTTCGCTTAAAAGAACAACTTTCAGATGTTGGCTTGATTGACAATCTCACCTGCCCGATTGGTCATCCAGAGGTCAAAGGTAAGTTGCCTATGCAAGTCGCAGTATCAGTTGCAGCGCAGTTGATTAGCCTGTTCAGCAAACAAGGAAACCACAGCCAGCAAAGTCAATCTGACGTTGAAGAAGTGCAATGGAAACAAGCAAATGAAGCTCGTAAGGTTCTAAAGGAAGAGAAACAATGACAGCAGTAAAAACGAGCTTGGAATTAGACGATCAAGCGTTGAACAAAATCTGCACCAGCCAAAAATGGGTGGCGCTGGTTAAAGAAAAAATGCCTTTTGCTGATGCAGATGCGCTTAAAAGTGCAGCCATCGCAGCGTTTACAGAGCTTGAAGAACAAGATTGGTTAGAAGCGTTTGCTGGTCATCCAATGATTGGTGATATCTCTACTCTGCAAAAGAAATACGCACAGGGAAAATCGTTAAGTGAAAAAGAGCAAGGTGGCGTAAAAGGCGCATCCGATGACACTTTGCAGCAACTGCTTTCACTCAACAAAGAATATGTAGAGAAATTCGGTTTCATTTTCATCGTGTGCGCTACCAACAAAAGCGCAGATGAAATGCTTACCATGTTAAAAGCGCGCATTAACCGCACTCGTGAACAAGAGTTGCAACAAGCCGCAATAGAACAACAAAAAATCAGTCAGATAAGAATGGAAGCTTATTTATGAATAAACTCAGTTGCCATGTGCTGGACACCTCTAATGGGCATCCCGCAGCCAACATCGTTGTTAAACTGTTTCGTTTAGGCAGTTTTGAATGCCTTGCGGAAGAGACAACCAACGCAGACGGTCGTGCGGTTTTTGAAGGGATCACACTGGATAAGCACAATTTCACATTGCGCTTTCTTGTACAACCATACTGCGAAGAACAATTTGGTTCGTCATTCTTTCCGATGATAGACGTACATTTCACCGTTGCAGATGAGCGCAACTACCACATTCCTCTACTCCTATCTCCGTACTCATATTCCAGCTATCGAGGTAGTTAGTATGACGTTTAAGGTACATAGAGGGAGTTTACTCCATTTTCCCCAAGTGACATCGTCACCAGCTGATAACTATCAGTATTGGAACGACGGTGTGCTCGTGGTGGAAAATGGACGCATTACCCATGTGGGCGAAGCGAAAGAGTTCTTTTCTGTTTCTGCGAATAAAGCACTGTTAATTCAAGGTCACGTGATTCAACACCACGGACTGCTTATTCCGGGGATGATAGATGCACATGTGCACTTTCCGCAAATCGAGATGATTGCAAGCTATGGTAAGCAGCTGTTGGATTGGTTAAACACTTACACCTTCCCAACCGAGCTAAGGTTTTCTAAGCAGGATTACTGCAACGCTCAAGCTGAATTTTTCATCCAGCAGCTTTTCAGTCACGGAACAACCACAGCAAGTGTGTTTGCAACGGTTCATCCACAATCAGTGAATGCGTTTTTTGCAGCCGCTGAGCGACATGATGCACGAATGATTTGCGGCAAAATCATGATGGATCGATTTTGTCCTGACGAACTGCAAGACACACCTGAATCCGGCTATCGCGACAGTAAAGAACTGATCGAACGTTGGCACAAAAATGGGCGGGCGCTCTATGCCATTACGCCTCGCTTTGCACCAACCAGTACGCCAGAGCAACTTGCAAAAGCAGGACAACTTGCGAAAGAGCATCCGGATACTTTTATTCAAACCCACTTGAGTGAAAACCACGGTGAAATGGCGTGGGTAAAAGACCTCTTCCCAGAAGAAGACGATTACCTAGCTGTGTATGAGCGCTATAACCTAGTGCGAGACCGTGCTCTGTTTGGTCATGCTTTGCATCTTAATGATCGTGAGTTTAAATCTTTAGCTGCAAACGGCGCTTCTATTGCGTTCTGCCCTTCTTCGAACCTGTTTTTAGGCAGTGGTTTATTTGACTATCAAAAAGCAAAAGAAGCGGGAATTCCGGTCGCTATTGCCAGCGATGTTGGTGCAGGAACTAGCTTGAGCTTACTCCGCAACCAAAGCGATGCGTACAAAGTTTGTCAGCTACAAGGCGTGAGCTTAGACGCGTTCGAGTCTCTCTATCTCTGTACTCAAGGTGCAGCAGCTGCGATGGGCCTCGATCATCTTATCGGCAATTTTAATATCGGCACTGAAGCCGATTTCGTGGAACTCGATCTGACTGCATTTCCAATGCTCAAGCAGCGCATTTTGCGTTGTCAGGAATTGTCAGAGCAACTTTTCGCTTTGGTCACACTGGGTGACGAGCGAGTGATCGAGAAAACCTATGTTCATGGAAATTTAGTTTATCAAAAGGATGTAATGTTATGTGGCCACAACTCTACGAATGGATTGCGCTATTTATCAAGTGGTTCCATGTAATCTGCGGTGTTGCATGGATTGGCGCAAGTTTCTATTTCACTTGGTTGGATAACTCATTAGAAACGCCACCAAAATGGAAACAAGACAAAGGAATTAAAGGCGATCTTTGGGCGGTGCACGGCGGTGGCTTCTACGAAGTTGCCAAGTATCAAGTTGGCCCAGAACAGATGCCTGAAAAGCTGCATTGGTTTAAGTGGGAAGCTTATACCACTTGGATGACAGGTACTGCATTACTGATTTGGATGTACTACTTCAACGCGCAAGCATACCTGATTGACCCACGTGTGATGGAACTTAGCACGCTTCAAGCGGTGAGCTTAGGTGTGGGCGGAATCTTCCTAGGTGTAGTTGTCTATGAAGGTTTAATGCGTTCTCCGCTAAATCGTTCAACGCCACTGTTTGTCGCGGTGTTGATTTTGTTCGGTGCCCTATTCTTCTATGCGTTCTCGCATATGTTTAGTGGTCGCGGTGCGTTCATTCATATGGGTGCGTTAATTGGTTCGATCATGGTCAACAACGTTTTCCATAAGATCATTCCTGGTCAACGCAAAATGGTAAAACAAGTAGCCGCTGGAGAGCCTGTTGACCCAGCACCGGGTTTGGAAGGCAAACGTCGTTCAATCCACAATAACTACTTCACTCTGCCTATCATCTTTTTAATGATCAGTAACCACTACCCAATGATTTACCAACACGCACAAAGTTGGTTGGTTGGTCTATTAATCATGCTTATCAGTGCTTACATCCGTCATTACTTCAACCTTAAGCACTCTGGTCAGTCAAAACCAAGTGTGATGTACACAGGCGCTGCGGCTATGTTTGCACTTGCAGTTGTGATCAGTTGGCAAGCCACTGAACAAATGCATACAGCGAAAAGTGCAGCAAAAGTGAAAAACAGTGAAGCAGCTGTGATGGCCAGCCCAAGTTCGAACACAACTGCAGAAACAACAACTACAGCGAGCTTAACTCAGCAGCAGCACGATGCTTTTGAGATCATCCAAACGCGATGCAGTCAGTGCCACAGTTCAGCGCCTACCGATGATGTATTTAAGGTCGCTCAAGGTGGTGCGATGTTCGATAGCTGGCAAGATGTTGAACGATGGAAACCGAGAATTCTTGCGCGAGCTGTAGTGAGTGGAGATATGCCTTTCCTCAATAAGACAAAAATGACGGACGAAGAACGTCAACAGTTAGGTGATTTATTAAATACGATTAACTGACCATACGAAAACCACCAGCTCAATGCTGGTGGTTTTTTATCCCTTCGTAAAACTGTGTAAGCACCAGAACTCTTTTCTTATTTAGCAGCCAAATAGTTCATCTCAAATTCAATGAACTCGTTAATAAGGAAAAACGATCATGAAACTTACCTCTTTCAGCACTTTAATTGCTTGCCTACTTAGCGCAGGTTCTGCTTTCGCACAAAGCTCACCACCTGACCGCCCAGATATGGGACCACCACCAAGCTTTAGTGACATGGATAACAACGGTGATGGCGTACTCACTAGCGATGAGTTAGAGGGGCCAATCAGCAACGATTTTTCTCAAATTGACCAAAATGGCGACGGCGCAATAACCCAAGCAGAGCTCGACGAGTTTATGCAAAATCACAAACCGCCAATGCCATCGAAAAACGATTAATCTGAAGAGTTACAATTCGAGCCAGATACACAAAGTGCTGGCTCGTTCCACATCACACGCATTTCCCTTGTTCAAGATAAGCATCTCATACATGCGGACCTTTAGCCGAACCCAATACTTATTGGTTCATACAGTCAATTTTGCTTATTCATAAAGTTGTACGTTAAACCTTTTAGAAATGATCAACCTGAAGCATCTTCTGGTTTAAATTTGCGCATATGCAACGTTGAACTACACTGGATCTAAACGAAATCTGCCACTTTTGTGTGGTCAACATTTATTAGTTTAAGAGGTTAGTATGAGGCTTCATTCTATTCGATTAAAGATGATGCTCCCTATTATTCTACTGACTATTCTAGTTCTCTCAATTTTTGTCTTTATGGAAATAATCATCAAGATAGAAGAGCGAGCGATGGAAAAACAAACCAAATCCTACTTTGAAGCTATTGCAGTGGTGCTGAATGCAGATAGGGATATCTATCAAGCACGCTTAGCTCAAGCTGAAAAGCTATCTGACTACGGCGACAAACAAAAACAACAACAAGATTTCGATGAAAACGCTAAACAAGTCTATGACCGATTTCAAAGCTTCCGTAATTATCTGAAAGATGAACCAGCACTGCTAGAGCCCTTTAAGAACTTTGACACACTTTACGACGATTGGGTTCAAAGCAGTAAAAATGTCACGTCTATCTATATCGCAAACCAATTCGTTAATAATCGTCTGGCTGATATTGATAAAAACTTTTTTACTATGCGTAACCTACTCGACGATGCTGAAGCAAAACTTAGGACCCACGCGTCAAATTTGACAGTTGATAACATTGATCGCCAAGTACTTAAACGTTATCTGGATGCTCTTGCTGAAGTTCTCAACGCTGATCGCGACCTCTATCAAGCGCGTTTAGCACAACAAAAATACCTAACAGGTATTGGCGATGCCGAGAAAAATCTTAACGACTTTCAAGAAAACGCGCTGCAGGCCACTAATCGTTTTCAGTCTTATCGAACCTTGATGGCGCCAGAGCCTCAGTTTGTTACGCCGTATGCCCAGTTTGATACCCTGTTTTCTGGCTGGTTCAAAGACAGTTCAACTCTTATGGATTCTGATGAAATTAAAATTTCTGGTAGTCAAAAAGACATACTAGCAGCAACTGACGAGAAATTTGAACGTATTCGTGATGTACTGGATAAAGCTGGAGAAACAGTTAAAAACCAAGGCAGAGTAAAAGAGAAGGAGACTAGTGAGGAGATCCAGCGTTTCCAAAACTTCACCATTGTTGTAGCGGTTATCGGTTTCCTCGTAGCGTTCTCAATCAGCTACTATATACCTAGACAGATTACGCAGAATGTAAACAATATCTCTCAGCGAATTCGAGAGATCTCTGAAGGTGATGGAGATTTAACAGCAAGAATCAACTCGGAAGCCAAAGACGAACTTGGTGATTTATCCATAGAATTCGATGCCTTTGTTAGCAATTTACAAACCATAATGAATACTATCCAACTAAAAAGTTCTGCATTGGGAGACTCAACTCAGAAGTTGGAAGCTGTTGCTAACTCTGTCAGCAACATCACGCAAAAAATGGTTGATTCTAGCGATTCTATTGTAAGTGCTGCCAGTGAAATGTCGATGGCAAATGCCCAGATGGCAGATGTTGCATCCAATACGTCTGATGAATCAACTAAAGCTTCAGAATACATTGAACGTGGACGCGACGTAGTAAGATCTTCACACTCCAGCATCGATTCGCTAGTCGGCAATATCGATGTGACAATGACAAAAGCAGAAGAACTGGAAAAAAACTCAGAAGCTATTTCATCTGTTTTGGAAGTGATTCGCGGTATTGCCGAACAAACCAACCTGTTAGCGTTGAATGCCGCTATTGAAGCAGCTCGCGCTGGTGAGTTTGGACGAGGATTTGCTGTAGTGGCCGACGAAGTACGTAAGCTCGCCACACAGACAGGTGAAAGTACCAACCAAATTGAGAAGATGATAAGTCAACTGACCGACAGCGTTTCAGATGCGTTTACAGCAATTAAACTGAGTAAAGACAACGCCAACAGTGCCGTAAATAACTTTGAGAGCGTGATTCAAGTGTTTGATGCGCTTACTAACTCTTTCAACTCGGTACGTGATTTATCTGAACAAACTGCTATGGCTACACAGGAACAATCCAGCGTTTCAAACGAGATAAACCAAAACCTAATATCAATGAAAGACCAAACTGATGGAGTAGATCGAGCGTCCAAAGAAATTCGCCAACAGTTTAATGATCTCAATAACGTGTATCTAGAGCTTAACAGTCAAGTATCTAAGTTCAGGGTTTGATACCAATCTGGATAATTTCCTGATCAGTGAATAGGCGTCGATAAGCAAACCCTCCGAGCCATGGATGGCTCGGTGGAGCTTCAGGGAAGAATGAATGCGCGTTTACGTTTGACGCCTATTCGCAGTTCTGCCGATGCTCAGTCTGATCATATTTTTATCTAGGATGGTATGAGTTATCGGGTGAGATCTCATTCTCGCTTGATGAGACTCACTGCTCGCAATCCCCATTTTCGACTTACGCTGGTAAAGCAGTAGGTGACTTTGCTATTCAGATGTATTCCTAACTCAAATAACATCATATAAATATTTTCGTCTCCCTTTAGGGTAAAAACTCGCAAATCCGACTTGGGTAGATTATTTTTTGTGTGGCTGTCGCAAAATTTGGCGACTTATCAGCTTACAAAAACACCGAACAAAGGGATTACGATATGAGCAAACTGTGCATTCATTATTTTGATTTTGCAGGCGGTCGCGCTGAACCAGCCCGCATTGCCTTGAGATATGCTGGAATAGATTTCGACGATGTACGTTTCTCATTTGCAGAATTCGCTGAAAGAGCGAAGGACTACCCATTAGGTAAAGTGCCAGTACTTGACGTAGAAGGTCACCAAGTCACTCAATCAAATGCAATTAATCGATATGTAGGAAAACTGACTGGGCTCTACCCAGAAGATGCAATCCAAGCCTTGTTGTGTGATGAAATTTTAGACGCCTCAGAAGAACTTACGTCAAAACTGGCAGCTACGTTCGCTTTGCAAGGCGATGAGTTAAAGTCACAACGGGAGAAACTAGCAGCAACTGTCTTTCCTACTTATTTAAAGTTCTTTGCTAAGAAACTCGAACAAGCTGGGGATTTCTTTGCTGATGATCGCCTGACTATCGCAGACTTGCGAGTAATGTTAATGGTTCGTCACCTATGTTCGGGAGTATTGGACCATATCCCATTAGACCTCGTTGATAAACATGGAGCTAATTTAAAAGCACACATGGAACGAGTGGCCCAACATCAAGTGTTTTTAAAAGGCTACAAAGCATAATAACCTACTAGCATTCCTGTTGAATTAAATAGAATTTTCCATCTCTATTTAACAATCAGATTCATGGGTTGCAGGAACGGGTTCACAATGACATTAAACCGCTATAACAAATTCTACACTTCAAGCGACAATATAGCGGTTTGTAAAAAACATAATCTAATGTACGTTGATAGGATTCGCCAACACTAATGCCGTTCCCATACCACCACCAATACATAAGGATGCAAGCCCAAACTTAGATTGGGAACGCAACATTTCATAAATCAAACTTGTGACGATACGCCCACCGGATGCGCCAATAGGGTGACCCAGTGCAATAGCACCTCCGTTCACATTAACGTGTTCATCAAACCAAGATTGTTCCAGATTGTGCTGCTCTGAAAGGCTCTTCATCACACCAATAGCTTGCGCTGCGAAAGCTTCGTTGAGTTCCACTTTGTCGATATCTGAGAGGTTCAATTTGGCGCGAGTTAACGCCTGTTTAATCGCTGGAACTGGACCTAAACCCATAACTTCTGGATCGACACCACCTTGTCCTGTCGATACCACTTCCACTAACGGTTGCAATCCATGCTGCTTGACTGCGTTCTCACTAGCAATCACAAGTGCAAACGCGCCGTCATTGATACCTGAAGCATTACCTGCGGTCACTGATCCCTCTTTTTCAAACGCGGGGCGAAGCAGGGAAAGCGCTTCAAGTGTTACGCCAAAGCGAGGATGCTCGTCGGTTTCCACCGAGACAGTACCTTTACGAGTTTTGACCTCAAGCGGGATAATCTCTTGGCTAAACCGCCCTGCTTTAATTGCAGCTTCCGCTTTATGTTGGCTGGCTAAAGCAAACTTATCCTGCTCTTCGCGACTAATAGAAAACTGCTTGGCAATTTTTTCGGCTGTAATGCCCATATGGATGCCGCTGAACGCATCCGTTAATCCATCTTTTAATATGGTATCGGTGGCAGAGAAGTCGCCCATTTTATTGCCTGAACGGAGGTTGCTATTCATGACAAAAGGCGCATTACTCATGCTCTCCATTCCTGTAGCGACGACAATCTCTGCGTCACCAGATCGAATAGCGTTCACTGCATTCAAAATGGACTTCATCCCGCTGCCACAAATCATATTGAGTGTGTATGCCGGCGTTTCAGCTGGGATACCTGCATGCATTGCTGCTTGTCGTCCTACCCCCTGTCCTTGCCCAGCACTGAGCACATTTGCCGCAATAACTTCATCCACAATTTTGGGTTGAATACCCGATTGTTCCAATGCAGCTTTAATTGTGGCGCTGCCGAGTTCTACCGCTGATAGTGGCGACAAACTGCCCATAAAAGTGCCGATTGCGGTGCGTTTCGCTGCAACAATATAAACTTTGTTAGCCATAGTTTTATTTCCCCAATTAGAGCACCAATCCACCGTCAATTTTTAGTACTTGTCCGGTAATAAAACTCGACTTATCACTTGCCAAAAACTCTACGCCATTGGCGATATCCTCGGTGGTTCCCATGCGCCCTAACGGTGTTTTCACTTTCATCATGTTGAGAACTTTTTCAGGAAGATCCGCCGTCATTGGTGTTTCGATAAAGCCAGGAGCAACACAGTTTGATCTCACTTGCGCACCTTTGCGTGAAAACTCTTTCGCCCAGCTTTTGCTCATTGCAATCACGCCACCTTTAGTTGCTGCGTAATTGCTTTGACCAATGTTGCCATCAGTACCAACAACAGAAGACATAGTTACGATAGAGCCATAGTTGTTTTCCATCATTAAAGGGGCAACCGCTTGGGTAACGTTAAACACACCCTTCAAATTGACATCAATGACTAAATCCCAGTCCGCTTCCGTCATCTTATCGATTAGAGCATCACGCGTGACACCGGCGTTGTTAACAAGCACATCCACTCGTCCGAATTGAGCTTGAATACTGGCGACAAGCTCTGCAATCGCAGCTCTGTCGCAGATATTGATAGTGACAGGTACGACTCGCTCAATATGGGAATAAGCTTCCATCAGCGCCTTATCATTCATGTCCAATGCATAGACCATTTCAGCGCCTTGAGAATAAAAACGCTCAACCACTGCTTTACCGATTCCTTGTGCGGCACCTGTGACAATACATATCTTGTTTTGAAACATATTTGCTGACCTTTTGTTTTATCTTTTTTATTTAACTGTAGGGTTTTAATCCACTTCTGATATCTAGTCAGAGTGCAGATTTATAGAAAATTGGGGTTGGAAAATGGCGCTATCCATTGTTGTTAACTCAGGGCTAATCAAAGGCTTAAACGCCATGTGATGGAGTATGTCGCGGTCAACATCAATACCCGGAGCAACTTCTATCAGCTCTATACCTTGCGCTACCATTCGAAATACCGCCCTTTCAGTGATGTAAAGCACTGGCTTATTCGCTTTTAATGCCTGATAGGCACTGAAGGTGATTTGCTCGACTTTGGAGATGAACTTACTTTGGCTACCTTCAGTAGTGATTTGCAGTTGCCCACCTTCCACCTGAACATCCAAACCTTTGGCGGTGAAAGTGCCACAGAAATACACCTCTTTGGCGTTTTGCGTAATATTGATAAATCCGCCACATCCGGCGATTTTGGTGCCGAATCGGGAGACATTGATATCACCTTTAGCATCACATTGAGCAAGCCCTAAAAACGCTTGATCGACGCCACCACCATCATAGAAGTCGAACATTTGATCTTGTCCGATAATGGCGTCAGGAAATGCGGAAGCACCAAAATCTAATCCACTGGCTGGAGAGCCACCCACGGCGCCCGGTTCCACCGTCAGAGTGAATTTATCCAGAATGCCCGCTTGCTGAGCGACTTTCGCAATATATTCAGGCGCACCAATGCCAAGATTAAGTACTGAGTTTACTTTCAGTTCCAACGCTGCACGTCGGGCAATAATGGTTTTCGCGTCGATGACAGCTTCAACCGTTTGTTCAACATTCGAGGCTGTAATTTTGCTGTGAGATGGTTTGTTGCCACGCCCGATAAACTCAGGATTCATTTGGCTCGCAAACGTCTGCATGTGCTCGCTTAGGTCTTCACACACTACAACCGCATCAACGAATATGCCCGGAATTTTGACCAGATGTGGGTCTAGCGTACCTGCGGGTACGATTTGCTTAACCTGAACAATCACTTTGCCATTGTTGTTGGTTGCAGCCTGCGCCGCGGCGAGGCTTTCAACAATCAGACACTCATCTTCCATGGTGATATTGCCGTTTTCATCGGCGGTTGTGCCACGCAAAATCGCCACATCAATAGGAAGCTTTTTGTAAAATAGATACTCTTCACCATCGATTTCCGCGACTCGCACCCAGTCTTGCGACGTAATGGAATTGAGCTTTCCACCTTCAATACGCGGGTCGACGAAAGTGCCCAATCCAACTTTGGTAAACAAACCAGGCTTGCCGGCTGCGCTATCACGTAGCAGATGAGAAATTACGCCTTGAGGCAGGTTGTAGCCTTCGATCAGATTATCTACCACTAGCTGTTGCAGTTTAGGTACAAGCCCCCAGTGTCCACCAATGGCTCTTTTCACCAAACCTTGCTGTGCAAGATGATTAATAGCTCGTGATTTACCATCGCCCTGACCAGCAGCGAAAACCAGAGTGAGATCTTTCGGCAAACCTGACTGTTGAAACCGTTCACCAATGGCACGTTCGATGGCTTCAGGTACTACACTGCCAATAAAGCCTCCGAGCATGACTGACTGCCCGTTTTCAATCCATTGCGCTGCTTGCTCTGCTGTAAGTTGTTTAACCACAATTCACCTTCCTTGATTTGATGAATTTCAGGTTAGACGCAGAGAGTCTGTTTGATAATTGCACATATAGAGATTGTGAATTTCTAATTTGCAACAATCATCCGTACTAGAACATCCCTTCGCTGCGCATAGCACTCACTCGCTCTAACAAGTACTGTTTAAAGCGAGCACAACGCTCGGGCATCGGCGAACGAGGACGATACAAAAGGTCAATATCAAAGCTGGCGCAACGATAATCGGGCAAGATCTGAATCAAATCGCCACTTTCAATGCACTTGTGCACCAGTGAATGAGGTAGATAAGCAATTCCCGCGTGTTCCATCGCGAAATCGAGCAGCATTTCACTGTTGTCACACTCTAGTGTGTCCTGAATGGTCACGAATTCTTGCTTGCCATTCAGTTCAAAGCTCCAGCGATTTCCTCCCAATAGAGTTCTCGCGTACAGGCAACGATGCTGTGTTAAAAACTCAGGGGTTTCAGGCACACCATGTTCCTGCAAATAGTGTTTTGAAGCGCAGAGATAAAGTGGTTCCGTAAGAACGCGCTTTCGCACAATCAAAGAATCTGGAGAGATGTCGCCGTCATAATTGGCTGTGGCTCTGAATGCAAAATCGATAGTGAGAGGATCAAAGTCTCCCGCTTCAATAAAGATTCGGAAATGCACTTGAGGATGCATTTCCATGTATTCAGCCACGATTTTCGTCAGGTACTGGCGCGCAAACAGAGGCGTTGAAGATATTTTTATTTCGCCTTGCTGCTCAGCCGCAAGGTTCTGAACCTCTTCACACAGATTGTTGATGTCCGGCAGCAGCGGAGAGAAGCGTTCGTAAAGAAGCTGCCCAGCCTGAGTCGCCACCAATTGTCGTGTGCTTCTTTTGATAAGTTCAACGGACATTGCCTCTTCGAGCTCTTTCACCCAGCGGCTTCCCGCAGCAGGTGAAAGCCCTTGTTGAAGAGCCGCTTCGCGAAATGAACCCGTTCTCAGCACCGCACAGAAAAAGACAATCTTATCCAAGATTGGCTGGCGACTGGAGAGCAATTTCCCTGTCATCAGCTTACCAGCCCTTTATCTAACGCAAGTTTAACCAGCGCAGCGGTAGAGGTAGCACCAAGCTTTTTCTTTATTCTCAATCGATGTGTTTCAACGGTTCTCACACTGATGTGTAGCGTGTCAGCTATCTCTTTGTTCCCTGCTCCATTGACAATAAGTTTGAGAACATCAAACTCGCGCTTGGAGAGTTCATCGTCTTTCGGTTCTGGTTTATCGTTGATTTGTTCAAGCAAACGGTCAGATGCTTGAGGGCAAAGATAAGAACGCCCCTGAGCTACCTGATTAATCGCCATCACCAACTCTTCAGAACCCACATCTTTCAACACATAGCCCTTTGCTCCCGCTTTTACCGAGCGAACCACGTAGTCTTTACTGTCGTGCATCGACAGCATAATCACTGCGGTTTCTGACTTAGATTGGGAAAGCTTTTCAAGCATCTCGATGCCGTTCATGTTGGGCATATTAATGTCCAGCAAAAGCACATCCGGTTTGAGTGTAAGTGTCGCTTTGAGTGCATCAGCCCCCGTACCGACACAAGACAGAATCTCAAGATTGTCTTCCCTCTCTAAACGAGATTTCAAACCGTCCTGCATTAAGCGATGATCATCAGCAAGTACCAACTTAATCATACAAACTCCATATTTAAGCTGACGCGAATTTCCGTACCTTCGCCCGGTATGCTTGATACGGCGAACGTTCCGCCAATGGCGTGAATACGATCCTTCATATTCTGTAACCCCATATGTTCCAAATTTGGTTTATTACGTTTCCCCGGTTTTGCTATGGTCGGTGCGATACCGATTCCGTCATCGCTCACCGTTAAAATCAGTAGTTGCCCTTCTCGCTGCATAATGATGTCAACACCCTGAGCCTGAGCATGTTTTTCGACGTTATGTACTGCTTCCTGAATCACGCGATATAAGGTTGTTTCAACCTCTTGAACCATCTCGACACCATCAATGTCGTGTTCAAACACCAACTCCAATTCAGTACGTTGACGCATGTCGTTAATATAAGCTTCAATACCTGCAACCAATCCCAAGTCATCCAACTGAGGTGGTCTTAAATCTCGAGAGATCCTACGAAGTTCAACAATTGCTTGTTCCATTACTCGCTTACTGGCGTCTAGCTCTCTCACTTGTTGTTCTTGATGCAATTCTTTCCCAACGTTGTCCAAACGATATTTCGCTGCGACTAAAAGCTGATTAACACCGTCATGCAACTCACGGGATACTCGCTGACGTTCATTTTCCTGAGAGTCGATGATCTGCTGGTTCAAAACACTGAGTTGTTCATTCGCCAAGCGGCGTATGTTCAAGTTTAAGGAAGCGCCTAAAGCGGCAATAACAGAGATGGATATCAACATGACAAAGAACAGCGCGCTGCTGGTTCTGCCTACGTTTTGGTCGTAGCCGTTTTGCATATGAGAGACTTGACGCTCGATATCATCCAGATAGACGCCGGTTCCTACCATCCACTGCCATTTGTCTAATGAAATTGCGTAACTGAGCTTGGGAAGCGGCTCTTTAGTTGATGGCTTGTGCCATAAATAATCGACAAAACCGCCGCCCGCCCTGCCCACGCGAATCAACTCTTGCAGCAGCTTTTTGCCTTTTACATCCTCAACTTCCCACCAGTTAACGCCAATACGTTCTGGCTGATAAGGCAGTACTATGGCATCACCTTTCCAGTTATAAACAAAGAAGTAACCATCAACGCCATATGTTAACTGGCTCAATTTTTCGGCAACAATCTGCTTGGCGTGTTCTTCACTCAACGACTCATCATGGTAGTAAGGCATGATACTTTTTACTGCCATTTCTACGTACTGCTGCAACTCTTGTTTTTTGGCAGCCAGAATATTGTTTCTAGTGAGCTGAACTTGATCTTCAACTAATTGTTTTGCTTGGCTAAAAAGAATCGCAGCGACAATCGCCACCACAATAATCAAGGGAACAATCGACAGTAAAATGATGTTAACGGTTAGCTTTCTGTTCCTGACAAAGCCCATATTTGCTTCCAATTCTTATACGTAGTTTTACGGATTCCCTGTATCAAAAACTGCCCAAACTACTCACTCAATTTGCGCAATTTCACCAATAGAGCATCCGTTTACCCCTGCTTATACTCAGCTCAAATGTAACATTAAATTAACATCGTTAAATACGAAATGTTCACATTTATTAGCACATAAAAACCAAACAAGGACTATGTTATGAATTTGAAAAAAGCTGCCATTGCAACTGCCATTGCTTTAACGTCAGTTGGACTTTCACTTAGTGCACATGCTGAAGACAAAAAGATCCTCCTGAAAACTCCGATTGCTTTCGGCAGCCACTTACCAGCATTGGGTACGCCAATTCAATGGTACGCAGACCACATCGGTCAAACGTCTGGTGGCACAGTCAAAATGAAAATTTATGAGCCGGGTAAACTGGTTAACCCTGCTGAAATTTTAGATGCGGTTTCTACCGGCAAAGTAAACTCTGGCTATTCAACCGCTGGCTACTGGCAAGGCAAACTACCGGCTTCCGCGCTGTTTTCTGCGGTTCCTTTTGGACCAGAAGCGGGTGAATACATGGCTTGGATGTACTTCGGCAATGGCTTGAAGCTATATCAAGAAATGTATGACCAAGGTGGCTACAACGTAAAAGTTCTGCCATGCGCAATCATCTCCCCTGAATCTTCAGGTTGGTTTAGAAAACCAATCGACAAACCAGAAGATTTAAAAGGTCTGAACATGCGTTTCTTCGGCTTAGGCGCATCAGTTATGGAGAAACTGGGCGCTGGTACAGTGCAACTGCCGGGTGGCGAAATCTTTGGCGCACTTGAGAAAGGTGCAATCGATGCCTCTGAGTTCTCTCAACCAGCTATCGATGAACGCTTAGGCTTCCACAAAGTAGCAAAATACAACTACTTCCCAGGTTGGCACCAACAATCCACCATCTTTGAACTGTTGATTAACAAAGATACTTGGAACGAAATGAGCCAAACCCAACATGACGCTATCGAAACCACGTGTATGGCATCGATGACTTATTCGATTGCAGAAGGTGAAGCAATTCAGTTTACCGCGATGGAAAAAGCGAAACAAAATGGCGTAGAAATTCGCTACTGGAGCAAAGAGATGTTGGATTTGTTCAAGAAAACTTGGCTAGAAGTGGTTGAAGAGAAAAAATCTGAAGATCCTTTCTTCGATAAAGTATGGACTGACCTAAGCACATTCCGCCAGGGATATGCGTTGTGGCAAGCGAACGGTTTCCTACCACGCGCAACTCTAGAGTAATCCTTACATACATCGGAAATATGGGCTGGATTTGAACATCCAGCCCTAATCAGGCAAGGAGAAAGCAATGAGTAAGGTGTTATGCTCAACCCCACCTATTCCTGTTTACTACCACATCGAAAGAGTTGTTCAGTCTGCGAGTAAAATTCTTGCTTGGACTAACGTATTTCTTATCGGTGTTATCGTTCTTCAAGTTATTTTGCGCAAAGTCTTTTCTAACGGGCAGATCACGTTGGAAGAATTGCAATGGCATTTGTATGCGACCGCCGTTATGTTCGGCACCGCGTACGCGCAAATAAGCGATATGCATGTGCGAGTCGACCTTTTTTACCACAAGTTTAGTGAGCGCAAAAAAGCGATTATTGACTTGCTAGGTCTGCTGCTTCTGGCAGCACCGTTTGTGATTGTAGTGATCATCCATTCCTACGACTTCACCTATGAGTCTTGGCGAGTGAATGAAAGCTCGGCTTCCCCTTCTGGTTTGCCTTATCGCTGGATAATCAAAAGTGTTATTCCAATCAGTTTCTCACTATTGCTGCTTTCAATGCTGGCAAAAGTGCTGCGCAATTTAGAAATCATTTACAAAGGAAATAGCCATGGAACCAAATGAGTGGATTGTAATCGCGATGTTCGGCTCGTTTATCCTGCTTCTATTTACTGGGATTCCTGTAGCCTATGTTTTAGGTGGTATTGGCGTATTCTTTGCGGGTGTTGGGTACCTCGCGGATATTTATCTCGATACTTTTACCGGATTGAACTTCACCAGCCTTGGCTTAGTGGTAAACCGCATTTACAAAATCATGGATAACTGGATTTTGGTCGCGCTTCCAATGTTCATTTTCATGGGCAATATGCTGGATAAATCAGGAATTGCCGAAAAACTGATGGCATCCATGCAAGCACTATTTGGTAAAGTTCATGGTGGACTTGCGGTCACGGTAATGGCGATAGGCATCATTCTCGCAGCTTCAACGGGCATCATTGGTGCGTCGGTTGTGCTTCTCGCGGTAATGTCACTGCCTACCATGATACGTCAAGGCTACCACCTACCTCTGGCTCTTGGCACAGTGGCATCCGCTGGCACTTTGGGAATCCTTCTCCCACCTTCCATTATGTTGGTCATCATGGCAGACCAGCTCGGACTGTCTGTGGGTGACCTTTTTATGGGTGCAGTTATTCCGGGGTTATTGTTAGGTCTGTTCTATATCCTCTACATTTTGTTCGTCGGTAAGATGAACCCAGTGAAAGCACCGATCCCAGAAGACATTCAACCGGTTGAATGGAGTCTAATTCTGCAAGTGTTCAAAGACATCACACCAACGGTAATACTGATCTTTGTAGTGCTGGGTTCAATCTTCGCAGGTATCGCAACACCGACCGAAGCTTCTGGCATTGGTGCACTAGGTGCAACTTTACTTGCTGTCTACAACAAGAAACTCAATCTGAAAGTTGTTAAAGAAGTGGTGTTAGCTTCCTACGGTACGACGGCTTACATCTTTATGATTTTTCTAGGGGCATCTTGCTTCGCACTCGTTCTGCGCGAGTTGGGTGGCGACGAACTGATTGAGAGTTTCCTAAGAGGATTACCATTTGGTCCATACGGCATTATTGCGTTTATTTTGATGATTGTGTTCTTCCTAGGTTTCTTCCTAGACTGGATTGAAATCACCTTAATTGCGCTGCCATTACTAGCACCAGTAGTAAAAAGTTTGGGTTTCGAACTGGACGGTCACGGCGTGGTTGATGATCCTTCATTGGTTTGGTTTGTGATGTTGGTGGCCATGGCGCTTCAAACCAGCTTCTTAACACCGCCAGTGGGATTTGCCCTGTTCTATCTCAAAGGTGTTTGCCCTGAAGACGTAACCCTGAAAGATATCTACCGAGGCGTAGTACCTTTCATTTTGATTCAACTATTTGCTCTGGTTTGTCTCGTCGTTTGGCCGCAACTGGTACTGTGGTTTCCAAGTGTGGCTTATGGGTAAAACCTATAATGTATTGAAATCGATAAAGAAAAAGCCAGCGCTCATCGCTGGTTTTTTTGTTTATAAAATTGCTAGTTAGTAGCTTTTAAATCAATTTCAGACGTCTGCACAGAAAGAAGCTGCTTTGGCTGAATGGAATCTCTGCTATATCCACGAGCAACATTTCGATAGTAAACCTTCTGTGTTGGAACAACGTCCGCTTTGTTTACATCCTTATATCGGGATACGAAACTACGATAAATACCATATTTGAAATAGACTTGAGACTTGTCCATTGTTGGGCCATAGTAGCCAGCCATTTTTTCGTTATTTACCCAAACATGGAAGAAACCGTCTTTTTCTCGAGACCATTTCACATGTAATTCGATTCGATGCCATTTACCACGTAGATTTTCTTCAGGTATAAGCTCCCAAAATTTCTGGGTTTCACCCTTGAGCTGACGATCAAGGTGATAGCCTCCCTGCGAAATCGTCGACCAGTCTCTTACATTAAAACTTTGGTTTTGGAATAGAAAAACTGGAGAACCATTAACTTGATGAAACTGACCCAACACAGTTTTACTAGGGAAAATACTGTTGTAATCATCAGGAAAGAAAATCTCCCAAGCGTACCAATATTCACTACCGTTAACTTGGTATCCAGATCGTTGCATCAACTCACTACGTTCACGATCATTGCTACAATCGTTCCACCCTGACGTACTCGAACAATCTCCATCTCGCACTTCAAAGTAATCAACTTGGGACCTATTGTTATGGTCAATCGGGTCTTCAACCACTTGATAGCCGTATGACTTACTGTTCAATGAACGTTTAAATGAACCAAAAGTTTCGCTTGTCACGGAGGAGCAGCCTTGAATAGAAATCATGACAAATATAACTATCGCCAATTTATGCATCATCTTAATTCCTTATAGGTTTATATAAGTTTCGAGTTCCGACCTAAATTTGGCACTTAAACTTAACGGAGCTATGGTGTAGCGGGGAGCACTTTGCCTTTCAATTAACATAAAATCAACATCAAGATGCTCTTATTTGACTTTAGTAACGCAAGTGACCGTTTCATCTGGGATGGGAATAAGAGTTTCGAATATCAATTTTCTACAATAATAATGCAAGCAGTGTTGAATCGGGGGAGACTCATAGAATTGAGTTTGATCGGGTTATAGAGCAGATAGGATCAAAAAAGCCAGCGTTATAACTAGCGCTGGCTTTTTGTATCTAATAACCAGATTTAATTAAGCAATCTTAGTTAGCCAGTTGTGAGTGTCAGGTGCTTTGCCCCACTGAATATCGTTCAGTGCTTGACGAAGTTTCTGCGCAATAGGACCAACTTCACCGCTGCCTACTTTCACATCTTCACCGTTGTGGATAAATGTACCTACAGATGTTAGTACCGCAGCTGTACCAGAAAGCATCGCTTCTACACCCGGTTTTGCAGCGCGCTCTAGAAGTTCTTCTACAGAAACTTCGCGCTCGCTTACTGTCATGCCTAGATCTTTAGCGATAGTCAGGATACTTGAGCGAGTTACACCGTGTAGGAAGCTTGAATCCAAAGCTTTAGTAATGATTTCGTTGCCATCAACCAAAAGGAAGTTTGCAGCACCTGTTTCTGTAATGTAGCCGTTTGGACAGAACAGAACTTGGTCAGCTTTGTATTTTGCTTTTGCTTCTAGTGTCGGAGAGAGAGCACTTGCGTAGTTGCCACCACTCTTGATCATACCCATATGCGGCGCACAACGTTGACCTGTTTCGTCAAGTAGAAGACGCAGCGCACTTGCGCCACCAGCGAAGTAGTCACCCACTGGAGAGAGTAGCACATACATCATAGATGAAAGAGATGGGGCAGCTGCTTTACCCACAGCCGCTTCAGTACCAATGTGTGTTGGACGAATGTACATAGAACCTGGAGGAGCAGGTACTTCTGAAGCGAACTCAGCAACAACATCAACGATCATCTTTGAAAGTTGTTCTTTATTCACTTCTGGTAGAGAAAGCAGTTTACTGCTTTGTGCGAAACGGTTGACGTTTTGGTCCATTCGAAAGACGTGCACGCTACCATCTTCGTGACGGAATGCTTTTAAACCTTCAAAACACGTACTTGAATAGTGCAAGACGTGAGCACCTGGATGAAGCGAGATGCTGTCAGAAGCTACGATTTCTGCGTCTGACCATTGATTATTTTCGAATGTTGCTAATGCCATCTTAGGCATAAATACAGTACCAAAAGCCGCCATATGTTTTCCTACAAATAAATTACTACTAAAGATAAGTCCGTTAAGTCTGGGCTGGCGATGTGAGATGCATGTCCAATACTTAGTTTTCTGATACTAAAACAGATTGAGAGAGTAAGAAAGAGCGTTTCAAGGATAAAATACTCATTACGACCAATTAATAGTTCTTTTACAAATCTGGCCGCGTCTAAAATGGTTTTAATTAGGATGTGTATAAAACTAATCGTATTTTATGCGGTCAGTAATATACTGATATTAAAGATACCCTCACTCAAATTCTTGAAAGATGGGTGTAGCGTTTTGTCATCAAAAGGAAGATGCCGTGTTTAGTTCTTTTTTCCCAAAACCCAAATTGTTTTTTCTGAGCTTTGTTTTTTGGGCTCTCGTTTGTGTTATTGGCTGGTACACCGTTATTGAAGACCTCGGTCCTCATCTCAGCTTGGCTCATGTTTTCGGCATTGATTACCCATCGGCTCTGACTGAAGGTGCAAGCGACGCTGCCACCGCTGAGTTTCAAGCGTCAACGGAAACCGCCATCAATGCTTGGCTATATCAGTTTATGACCGTGTGTTACGCATTATTTATTGGCGGTTGGATGATACTCGGCGGACAAAAGTGGGCAAAATGGTCAGTTCTTGGCTCTGGTCTGATTGTATTTATCACCTGGTTCCAAGTTGAAGTGAGCGTAATGCTGAATGAGTGGTACGGGGATTTTTATAATCTGATTCAAAAAGCACTCACAGCACCAAACAGTATTACCCTTGCTGAGTTTTATTCAGAACTTTCAACGGTTATGGTTCTACTGATGATTGCTATCATGGTGGCAGTGGGTAACGCGTTTTTCGTCAGCCATTTTGTTTTTCGTTGGCGTACTGCGATGACTGAACATTACACCGCAAGATGGGAACATGTTCGTCACATTGAAGGTGCGGCTCAGCGTATTCAGGAAGACACCATGCGTTTCGCCAGCATTATGGAGAGTTTAGGTGTTCGCCTACTGAATTCAGTGATGACACTGATTGCCTTCCTGCCAATTTTATGGGGATTATCGGGCTATGTCACTACTCTACCGTTCGTCGGTGAAGTTCCTCAAGCATTGGTTTTCGTTGCTATAATTTGGTCCATTTTTGGTACCGTGTTGCTTGCTTTCGCTGGTATCAAACTACCGGGACTAGAGTTCAACAACCAGAAAGTTGAAGCTGCTTATCGTAAAGAATTGGTTTATGGAGAAGACTACGAAGACCGTGCACACCCACTAACACTGGAAGAACTGTTTGGCAATGTTCGCCAAAACTACTTCAAGCTTTATATGCACTATGTATACTTTAACGTAATTCGTTACGGATACTTGCAGTTTGGTGCGTTTATTCCGTTTATTGCCCTAGCACCTTCAATCGTTGCAGGCGCGTTTACGCTCGGCGTGATGCAACGAATCATGAACGCATTTAACCAAGTTGAAAACTCATTCCAGTACTTAGTGAACTCGTGGACGACGATTGTTGAACTGCTTTCCATCTACAAACGTCTTAAAGCGTTTGAGCACGCTTATGAAGAGAAAACCGCTCAACTCGTTGAAGCAGAAGATATAAGTTAATTAGAACAACTTCATAATCAAACGACTAGCCAGCCTTAATTTACTGGATTAAGGTTGGCTAGTCGTTTTAGATTTATAAAATATTACGCTGATAATCATCAAAATAAATCACAAACGTTTTCGGCGTATCGTCACGATATATGCCCATTTTAAAATAAGGTCCAATACAATCGTAATAGCTGGTTGCACCGTTAAAATTTACAACTGGTTCGCTATTAATACTAATTTGTATTACACCATTTTCCTCATAACTCCAATTCACAACGACATCAAACTGATACCAAAAATTTCTCTTTATTGGTTCACTTACATAATGAGTTTTACGCTGCATTCCCTTCTTATTATCAGTATTGACTGGAACTTGACTCGCCTGTCCCCGAATTACAAATCTGTCGTTGCGGAGTTCAATCCCCAAATTAGGACTCCTACTGATTTCTCCTAAGTGCCTATCTGGTGTTGCATGCCACTGCGCGATCAAAGAGCGTACATCTACAAATTGCCATTCATCAGGAATCAAAACACGAAAAGAATAGTGTGTGAGCTGATTAAAATTCGCTTTGTAAGCTTCATAAATTTCCGCTCTGTGCCGTTCTCCTGTATATGTCCGATATGTATCGCCTTCTCTGATTTCGACACGTAGCACTTTATTACTATCATCCATAGGATCTGAAACAATTTGTGCAGAGTATGGATAGCTATAATGATGCCCCCAATCATTTATTTGTGATAAATCACTAAATCTATAGTATTGCGGGCTTTTCTTAACGTCATTCGAAGGACATTGAAGTTCTGGTATACCATAATTGACACACCCAGAAAGCAACAACAAGATAAATAATAAGGCCTTTTGCATAAGATTAAATTCTTAGATAAGAGTCGCGTAATGTAATCCAGAAGAACATATCTTAAGTCATCGAAAGCTTCTAATCATCTCGATAAAACACGCCAAACCAATCTCAACATCGGACGTCAGAACCTGCTCTCTTGGGTTATGGCTGATGCCCTTTTCGCAACGAATAAATAGCATTCCGGTGTCTGTCAGTTCCGCCATCACCATAGCGTCATGTCCTGCTCCACTTGGTAGAAAGCGAGCCGATGAATTGGTGACTCTCTCGACCACATAAGCCCATTTCTGTTGCAGCTTATTGCTGCATTGAACGGCTTTCGCTTTATAGATGTTTTCACAGTCAAAAGTAAGCTTGCGCTGTTGAGCGATATGTTTCAGTTGCTCTAGCATTTCATAAGTCGCGGTTTCTAACGCGGACTGTGACGCGCTACGAATATCAATCGTAAACTTCACTTTGCCAGCAATCACATTCACCGCGCCGGAAATGATTTCACACTTACCCACAGTGGCAACCACGCCTTGATCTTTAGCCAGCTTTTCAATCGCCAGAATCATCTCGGCAGCACCGGTCATCGCATCTTGACGTAGGCGCACTGGCACTGTTCCAGCGTGACCAGCCATACCTGTCACTTCACATTGAAAACGTTTTGCACCGGCAATACCAGTGACCACGCCCACCGCTAGGTTTTCTGCTTCAAGTACGGGGCCTTGCTCAATATGCGCTTCTAAGTAAGCCAGCACATCTTGCGCTTTACGTGCATCACTGCCCGCTTTCTCAGGATCAAGTCCAAACTCTCGCATCGCTTGGGTCATAGTGACACCGTTAGCGTCAGCCACTTGTAACCAATTAGAATTAAAGCAGCCAGCAACGGAACTCGAACCAATTAACGTGGTGTTAAACCGTGTGCCTTCTTCGTCAGCAAAAGCGACAACATCGATGTGAAATGGAAAGGTTTCTCCACGTAGAGCTGCCAGTGTTTCAATGGCGAGCAAGACACCTAAGTTACCGTCATATTTACCCGCATTCACTACCGTATCGCTATGAGAGCCTAAAATCAGCGTTGGCTTAGTTGGATTTGGCGAGACTTTTCTGCCCCACTGATTACCCACACTGTCTTGCCAAGTTTCTAAGCCCGCTTGCTGCATCCATAATGCTAATTGGTCATGCGCAGCACGATGTTGTGGTGTTAAATACGCTCGTGTTAAGCCCGTTTCACTCTCACTAAATGAAGCAAGAACATCAGATTGCTCCATCAGTCGCATCGCGCGACTTTGTGTGTCCATTTCAATAAAAACAGTCATAACACTCCCACTATTGATAAAATTCCATTGCCGCAGCAACAGCTTGACCTGGGTCTATTTTCGCTTTGTGCTTGATCAGCATCGATTCTAAAGCGGCCAAAGTAGAAAGCACGCATTCTTGACGAGCGTTATAGCCCATAGTGCCTATACGCCAGATCTTGCCATGTAGCGGACCAAATGAAGTGCCGATTTCGATACCAAAACGGTTTAGAAGCTCTAATCGAACAGCATCACCATTCACATTCGCAGGAATGTAGACACCCACCACGTTGTTCATCTTGTATGCTTGATTACCAAATAACTCAAGTCCCATCGCACGTAATCCAGCGGCCATTGCATCACCGGCTTGCTTATGACGCGCGATAACCTTTTCTGGACCTTCTTCAAGGAAGATTCGCGCACACTCACGAGCGGCATAAAGCATGCTGGTCGCCTCTGTATGGTGGTTCAGGCGCTCTGGTCCCCAATAATCCATGATCATCGCTAAATCGAAATAGTTCGATTGAATCATCGCATCCTCACCTTGAGTGTGGTGATCGGCACGAATACCTGCTTCAACATGTTTGCGACGATTAATCAGTGCCGCACAACGGTCACTTATAGTAATTGGCGCAGAACCAGAAGGCCCGCCAAGACACTTTTGCAAACCTGCTGATACCGCGTCTAAGTGCCATTCATCCACCTTAAGATCGTTACCCGCAATTGAAGCGGTAGCATCACAGTAAAAAAGCACGCCATGACGCAGACAAACCTCGCCGATTTCTTGCAATGGCTGATTCATGGTCGTGGATGTGTCACCCTGAACCGTCGCCACCAATTTTGGATTGAAGGATTTGATCGCCTGCTCAACTTTTTCAGCAGGACATACTTCACCCCATTCAATATCGATCGTTTTAACGACTGCACCTACACGTTGCGCTATCTCACATAGCAGATGACCAAAACGACCAATGACAGGAACCAACACTTTGTCACCCGGCTGAAGAACCGAAACTAATACCGCTTCAATACCAGAACGAGCCGTACCATCCACCAGCATAGTTTGTTGGTTATTAGTAAAAAACACGCCACGATACAGCGACTGCACTTGGTTCATATAGCCTGTCATTACAGGGTCGTACTGACCAATCAGGGATTGCGAAATCGCTTGATGCACGCGTGGGTACGCATTGATTGGCCCAGGCCCCATAAGCAGACGTTGTGGCGGGTTAAGCGTTTCAAATAAGTTGCCAGTTGAATGCAATTCATTATGGGCTGTCATTTTATTCTCCAAGTAAATAAGTTCCATCGCTACGAGGATCACTGGTCGCCGAGGCTTTTCCATGCGTATCAATAATGATAGCGCCAGCGTGTCCCATTAATTCGTTGTTATCCGCCACGTAAGTAACATCGTGACCTCTTTGTTTCAGTTGTTCGCCATATTGCTGATAGAGAGATTCTTCAAGGCGTAAGTTGTTGGTTGAATCCCCCCAAGTGCGTCCTAACAACCATCTCGGAAGTGCAACTGCTTCATCCAGTGCATATCCTTGATAGTGGTAGCGACTAAACAAACAGGCTTGAGTTTGAGGTTGCCCTTCACCACCCATGGTTCCGTAAACCATACGTCGATCATCAGCTAGTTCCGCATATGCAGGGTTCAATGTGTGGAACGGCTTTTTACCGCCCGCTAGCACGTTGTGATGCTTAGCATCTAACGAGAAACTTTTTGAACGGATATTCCACAAAATGCCTGTGGATGGCAGCACAACACCAGTGCCAAACTCCCAATAAATACTTTGAATGAAACTGACCATAGTGCCGTATTGGTCGGTTGCTCCCATCCAGATAGTGTCACCCGGTTGTGCCTGATGCGGCCACGGCAATGCCTGTTCCATTGAGACTTCTGCAGTGCAACGCTCAATCACTGAATCGTTCAGCCACTCTTGCAGTGGTTGAGTCAGATATTCCTCATCACACACTTCTTTATCTCGAATGATGAAGGCTTGTTTGGTTGCTTCAACCAAGAGATGTATATGGTCAACTTCGCTTTGAGCTTGTGATGCTAATCGATCGTATATCGCCAATATAAGTAGTGATGCGACACCTTGGGTTGGCGCGCCAAAGTTGTAAAGCTTACCTTTCGATGTTTCTACCGATAAAGGAGCCATTACTTTGGCTTGATGTTGCTCGAAATCGTCTAACGAAATGGGGCTTCCGGCTTGTGCCAACTCAGCGGCAGCACTTTTTGCTATCTCTCCACGATAGAAATCATCTAACCCATTTTCAGTAAGAGTTTTAAGAGTGTTTGCCAACGCTTGGTTAGTGACAATGTCACCCACTGTCAGTGTTTTTCCGTCCTTGAGAAAGTTTTCTGCAAATGACTTGAGTTGCGCTAAACGACCGAATGTTTTCTCACTGGCATTCACTAAACTTTGAGTAACTTCAACACCCTGCTGCGCCGCGATGATCGCTGGGTCTAACAAGGTATGCAAACTGAGGTTGGTTGAATCAAGCTCTAGTGCTTTTTGCCAAGCCGAAACTGTACCAGCCATGGTAATCGCAGCCTGACCGCCAAATTCTGGAAGTTCTGCTCCTTGACTACGGTAGTGCTCAACATCGACATTCATTGCAGCCGCACCACAACCGTCAATGGCAACCGGAGTTTGGCCTTGTTTGGCGATCAACCAGAAGCTGTCACCACCAATGCTATTCATATGAGGATATTGCACAGCAATCATCGCCGCCGCCGCAACCATTGCCTCGCTTGCAGTGCCGCCTTGATCGAGGATCTTTTGACCTACTTGTGCAGCCTTATAGTGTGGAGCGGTAAAAGCAGTTTGATATTTCATTTACTTTCTCCTTGAATCAGCTTTTCACCCGTCGTCATTAGGTCTTCTTCTCGATTCGATAAGCCCATAACGGATACTCCGCATGGGCCTTCTTGCAATCCTTGCATTGGCAGATGTAATTGAGGCAATCCACTTAGACCTGCAATACTGGTTAAACCCATTAGCTGAGTTCGGTAAGTCGCCAGTGCTTCGCCACTCATAGTCAACGCTGGCGGACCTGATGGTGTGGTTGGAATTGCCCAAGCAAGCGCATATTCGGTTAGATGGTAAGTAATAAGCTCACGGAATTCGGACTGCTTATCCAACGCCTGCAAATAATCCTGCTCAGAAATGGTACGAGACCATTTTACTCTCTCCAAAATTGCAGGGTCTAAACTGTCACCATGTTGTTCAAGCCATAATCCATGTTTTTGGATAATGTCGTAGCCTTGGATAGTTCTGAACAACAAGCTGAGATCGCTTAATTGCCAACCATTCTCCTGCAAGACATCACCACGCCCTAACTCAATCTCAGCTTGGTCACACCAACTTATTAAACGAGCCAGGCGTTCTTCACTGAGTACTTGTGCACACTGGTTATCTAAGTAGAGATGAGTTGCACTGCGACTTTCTGATTTTGAACCAGACAACACACGCCAAACTTTGCGCAGCAATGGTAACTCGCGACTGAAAATGCCTGCGGTATCGAAACTTTTCGATAGTTCAAAGCACGCGTGAAGATCAAGCGAACCGAGTGTTGGTCGAAGACCAAACAAACCACAATAACTGGCAGGTACTCGTACAGATCCGCCGGTGTCCGTGCCGATTGAGAAATCACATTCACTGTTTGCCACGGCAACAGCACTGCCACTGGACGAGCCTCCAGGAATGCAATCTGGCGCAACAGGGTTTATTGGTGTGCCGTAGTGGATGTTCTGTCCATTTAGGCTGTATGCCAGTTCATCGGTTTGTACACGTCCGACACACTCGGCACCGTTATTGAGCAGCTTAGAGATTAATGAAGATGTGGTTGGCGCACAAGCATGCGTCGCCAACCATTGAGGATTTCCTGCTCCAGTTTTATAGCCTTTAACATCAAACAAGTCTTTAAAAACAAAATGTTTTCCGCTTAAGCTTCCGCGTTCTTTGGCAGGTAATTGTTCTGGCCCTTGAGAGCAATAGACTCGACTATCCTTAGTCATTTTACTTCCTTTTATCTTTCTATTTATTAACGACTAAACTTCATATTCTTAATGACTAATTCGTCACAGCTGCACCTTCATGTTGGCGCGCATAGCGATTTGCTAATATTGCACAGTAGAAAATCTGGATTGGGTGGTAAAGCATGATAGGCAATAAGATCATGCCGAGTGTAGGATCGGTTCCAAAAATCACTTTTGCCATCGGGATTCCCGCAGCCAGTGTTTTCTTAGTGCCACAGAATACCGAAGCCACTTCATCTGGAAGTTCGAATTTAACGCGACGAGCACCCCACTGAATTAAATGCACCATAAACAACAGAATCAGCAAACAAATCGCTATTGAAGTCGCAAGTAGCCCAATAGAGAACTCACTCCAGATGCCGTTTTCTACTGAATCACAGAACGCGTTGTAAACAATAGCTAAAATCACGTACTTATCGACTTTGCCCACCGCACCTTTGTGTTTAGAGATCCAATCAACAAGATATGGACGAAGAATTTGACCGACGATCATTGGCAGAAGCAGCAACTTAGCAATGGATAAAACCGAAGCCATTAAGTCAAGTTCTACCCCTTCAACACCCATAAAGAGTTGAATTAAGAATGGTGTGATCACTACGCCGATAATGCTCGATAACGATGCATTGAAAATTGCGCCCGGTACGTTACCTTTACCTACGCTGGTCATTGTAACAGAAGAAGAAATTGTGCTTGGCAGCACGAGTAGATAGCAGAAACCAAATGCTAAAGCGGCTGGCATATACGCCATAAACGCTTCACCAAAGATCACCCACAATAACGGGTAGACAACGAAAGTCGCCGCTTGAATATACAAATGCAGACGCCAATTCGTCATACCGGCTTTAATAGCTTGTGGAGAAAGCCCTAAGCCATGGAGGAAGAAAACAATCGCCACACCGACACCGGTAAGCATATCAAGATGAATCCATCCCCCTGATTTACCCACATCCGAGCTCACCGTTGCTAAAGCGATGGCGACGACCATGCCAACGAGAAACCATTCCTTTTTCAACTTATCGATTACATTCATAGTATTGTGTCTGCTCTTTAAATAATCCCTACATATCCATGTAAGCTTTTAATTACGTCAATTGTATACAATTATAAATACAAGTAGTGTGCCAAACTCACAAGCTACCATATCACTAGCTTACTGAATATTGTACACACAGTTTTATGCACCAGAGTCGAACAAATGCTGCATCTTAGTGCAATAAGACAATGCATTATCAACCTAAGTATCGCTGCTGCGCACTGAAAACAATAAAAGACTGTTTGGTATACATATTGCACTACCGCTTTGTATACAACCGTAATTAGAGAGTTCCACATGTCTAACGACGATATCATTTATCAAAAAATGCTAAAGGCCATTGTTGAACACCAACTACCGCCAGGCGAGCGCCTTCCTGAAGACAAACTGTCTGAAGCATTTGGTGTCAGCCGTACAGGTATTCGCAAGGTGCTGCAACGATTAGCATTAGAGCGCTTTGTTGTTATTCAACCGAATAAAGGCGCGCAAGTAAATCGACCAAGCCGCAGAGAAGCCTCCGAAGTTTGGGATAGCCGAATCTTGCTCGAGCCTTTGTTGATTCCAGCAATCAGCGAGAATTGGAACGACAAGTTATCACAACAGTTCCGCACAATGGTTGAGCTAGAAAAACAAGCTAATCTCAATGGCGAAGTTGCGCAAGCGATTCAGCTCACGGCTAAGTTCCACTATGAATTAGCCCGCGTGGGTAACAACCTTGTGCTCGCAGAATTTGTTGAACAGCTGTGTTACCGCTCTTCATTGGTGATCGCAGCTTATGGCAGTCGTGAAAGTGTCAATTGCGACTGTGGCGATCATATGAGCCTAGTTGATTTACTCGACAGAGGGTTAGTTAGTGAAGCTCAGCATTGGATGCGCCACCACCTAGTGCATTTGAAAGCATCCATTTCACTAACTGGCAAACAGGACACACATGTGGATTTTGGAAAACTGTTTGCCTAATTCGACGTTCCATCATTGATCAACCCTGTGACAAATTAACTCTGATCTTTATATCCACAAGAACAATATAAAAAGAAGAATGCGTTAAAAAGGAAGTTAACATGGAAGAATTTAATCCTCGTGATTACGTTGGTTATGGACGCGATAACGTTCCAGATGCCAACTGGCCTAACGATGCCAAAATTGCCGTTCAGTTTGTACTTAACTACGAAGAAGGCGGTGAAAATTGCGTTCTACACGGAGATTCACACTCCGAAATTTTCTTATCAGAAATAGCAGGCGCAGAAGCTTACCCTACTCGCCATATGAGTATGGAATCACTATATGAATATGGTTCACGTGCAGGTGTATGGCGAATCCTCAATGAATTTAAAAAGCGCGAACTGCCGTTAACTGTTTTCGGCATCGCGACTGCTTTGGAACGCAATCCGGAAGTGACAAAAGCCATTATCGAAGATGGGCATGAGATTGTGTGCCACGGTTTAAAGTGGATTCACTATCAAAATATGCCGATCAAGAAAGAACGCGAGCACATGAAGCAAGCGCTCGATATCATTGAACGTTTAACAGGGAAACGCCCTATTGGTTGGTATACCGGGCGAGATTCACCCAACACCCGTGAATTAGTTGCAGAGCAAAATGGCATCCTCTACGACTCCGATTACTATGGTGATGACCTGCCATTCTGGACAGAAGTACCAAACAGCCAAAAACCAGGTGAAATCAGACCACATCTAGTGATTCCATACACTCTAGATACCAACGACATGCGTTTTTCTTCACCTTATGGCTTTAGTCACGGTGAGGAGTTCTTCCAATATCTAAAAGAGAACTTTGATTGCTTATACGAAGAAGGCAGAGATAAGCCCAAAATGATGTCGATTGGTCTTCATTGCCGAATCATAGGTAAACCAAGTCGTTTTATGGCACTGAAGAAGTTTTTGGATTACGTGCAATCTCACGAAGATGTTTGGATTGCAACTCGTGAACAAATCGCTCGCCATTGGATTGAGCACCACCCGCCTAAATAGGCTGATTTTTTGCCGCTGAGTAACTCCTTCCTCTCAGCGGCCTTCTTATACTTAGATGTCTTTGCTAGCAATCAAAGTGTTAACAATAAATGATTGAGCATCAAAATCTATTATGAGCTTGAATCGTTATAGGCTTCAACCGTAACACCGTTAATCAGGTAACCGGCTTGCCCTAAATCTGACTCAACCATTTCAACATTCAATTCCCCTACAATGTAAACCACATCCCACAAGCCTTGGATGGGTACTCCTTTCTCAAACTTCACATAGATAATTTGATTAGGCGGCGGTGGCGGAACGTGGATACAAGCGCCGAAATAAGGGACTAAGAGTAGCTCAGTCACCACTTCATCATTCCCTTCCAAGGGAATAACAAAGCCCGGAATACGCACTTGTTTTTCATCTAAATCATCACGAAATCCACCCGCCAAATTTTGCGGAGGCGTATCGCTTTCATGGTTGATTGGTGCTTTTTTCGGCATCAAAGCCACGTTTCGTTCATTTTCAGGAATCAAATCCATCCAGTCGAGAGTGATAACATCTGAACGGGGTACTGTCGTTTTTTGTTGTGCAGCAGCCGTTGAGATACTTCCCATCGCGAACGACACTGCCACTATCGCTATGCTTACATAACGTTTTAATCGAATTGTTTTCATTGTCAGTAATTCTATTGATATCAGAAAGATACGTTAGTTATCGTTAGCCCCAAAACTACCCGCTCCATAAGACAGTAATATGACAATAATAAAAACTTCATACATCAGTAACGCATTATTCACAAAGATATTGGGTAATTGGACTCTGTTAAGCCTTTGAGCAACATGGAAATTCGAAAAAACATTTGGAGCCTATGCCCGTGAAAAGTAAAAAACTTCTATTAGTCAGTGGTATTTTGACAGCCCTAGCAGGTTGTTCTTCTCAAAGCCAAACAGCAGGTGTTTCTGCACCGCAAAAAGATGATGTTTGGTTTAAGCAAGCACAAGAAAATATCGCGAAAGCAAAAGCTAACCTACCGATTGATAAGCCCGCTAAGAACGTTATTTTGTTCGTTGGTGATGGTATGAGTGTTGGCACCATTACCGCTGCGCGAATTTTTGAAGGTCAACGCCGTGGTTTAATGGGTGAAGAATATCGCCTAAGCATGGAAAGCATGCCAAACATGGCTCTATCAAAAACTTACAATACCAACGCACAAACTCCAGATTCAGCGGGTACAGCTTCTGCGATGGTAACAGGTGTGAAAACGAAACAAGGCGTGATTAGCGTTGATGACAACGTGCAACGTGGTTTCTGTAACACCGTGAAAGGTAACGAAGCGAAAACCGCCTGGGAAATGGCTGCTGAAAAAGGCATGTCTGTCGGTGTTGTTTCTTCTGCTCGTATCACTCATGCAACGCCAGCAACCTCTTACGCTCACTCAGCCGACCGAGACTGGGAAAATGACGCAACAATGCCAAACATCGCGAAGAATCAAGGCTGTGTGGATATCGCTCAGCAGTTGATCAACTTCAACGAGGGTAACGGTATGGATGTCGTATTTGGCGGCGGTCGCCGTGAATTCTTACCTGTCGATGTCGTCGATCCAGAAGGTAAAAAAGGTAAACGTAAAGACGGTCAGAACCTCATTGAAAAATGGCAAGCTCAACACCCAGATGGTCAATACGTTTACGACCAAAAAGGTTTCGAGAGCATCCCAGCTGATGCAAAAAAAGTATTCGGTCTGTTTGAAAGCAGCCACATGCAATACGAAGCTGATCGCAAAGGTGATGAACCATCTTTAGCTGAAATGACGGCTAAAGCGATTGATCTTCTCGCTCAGAACAAAGACGGCTACGTTCTGATGGTTGAAGCAGGTCGTATTGACCACGCTCACCACGAAGGCAATGCCGCTCGTGCGTTATGGGATACTGTAGCTTACGATGACGCAATCAAAGCTGCACTTGATAAAACTAACCCAGAAGATACGCTAATCATTGTTACTGCTGACCATGCACACACATTGATTTCTAACGGCTATGCTGACCGTGGTAACCCTATCCTAGGTTTATCAAAATCAAACGGTAAGCTAAGCGTTGATGCATACGGGAGAAACTACACGACATTGAACTATGGTAACGGTCCTGGAGCCGTTGCAACTGGTGGTGCAGATCGTCCAAACCCAACTGAAGAAGAAGTGATGAACATCGACTACCTACAACAGTCAATGATCAAGTTGGATTCAGAAACACACTCAGGTGAAGACGTAGCTATCTTTGCTCGTGGTCCTCAAGCTTACCTTTTCCAAGGTGCGGTTGAGCAAAACTACATCTTCCACGTGATGAATGAAGCGTTAGGTTTAACTAAATAACCTGTTACGAGACACTCGATAAGTAAAAGCCACCCTCTATCGACGGTGGCTTTTTTAATAAATGGGAAGTAGTAAATAAGTTAGATTGCTTCAGCTTGCATCACAGGCACTGGATATTTATGGAATCCGAGCTGGGCTGAAATGCGCTGACATGCGCCATGAAGCAGTTGAATACATTCTGCTTTACGCGTCTCGTTGTAACGAATGGTTGGTGTAGAAATCGACAAACCCGCAATAATGTTACCCATTCGGTCATAGATAGGTGCAGCGAGGCAGCGGATTCCCGGCTCTTGCTCTTCCATACTTTCCGAATAATGCTGTTTACGAATTGGAGCCAACGCTGCCACAACCTGCTCAACGTTTTCCATTGTATTTGGCGTGTGCTTAATAAATTCGATATCTTTTAGAAGCGCTTTTACTGCTCTGTCTTCTAAGCCAGAAAGCAACATCTTGCCAATCGCGGTACTGTATAAAGGACGCGGGCGACCAATGTCTGAATGTGTAATCAGGTTATATTGCGCATCAATCTTATGTGTGTGTACGAAGCAATCACCTTCTAATACTCCTAGATGAATTGCTTCACCAATCACATCCGAGATAAACACCATCTCTTTGTCTGCAAGTTCTTCTAAATTAACGAATTCAAGGGGGCTTGCGCCAAGCTCGAACAGTTTTAGAGTCAAAGAGTACTCCTCGCCATCTTTCGTAACGTAGCCTAAGCTCATCATAGTTTCGAGGAAATGAATGGTTTTCGCTTTAGACATCATGAGACGTTGCGATAAATCAGATACACCACATTTTTTAGATTGTCCTAAAGCATGCAGAATATTGAACACCTTCAATACTGAAGAGACTTGTTCAGGTAGAGTTACTTTTTCCGTCATATCTTCTTAACTTTTTATTAATATATTTTTGATTGTATCAGCTTTGTTTTTAAGTAACATTAATTTTAAAATACTATTTTGTTTAGTACATACGTATTTTCAGAGCAAAAATTAGATGTGAGTAGAAATTTTTGAAATGCCCTTTCATTTTTAATTGATGAGAGATCTCTTTTTTGTTATGTTTATTGCACATGATGATCAGGGGGTTCCTGTTCAAATTTAATTAGGTACGTTGAGGAAAAAAGTAATGATTCTTGATTCATTTGATGTGAAAGGTAAAGTTGCAATCGTAACTGGTTGTGACACTGGTCTAGGTCAAGGTATGGCTCTAGGTCTTGCACAAGCAGGTTGTGATATCGTTGGTGTAAACATTGTTGAACCAACTGAAACAATCGAACTAATCAAAGCAACTGGCCAAAAGTTCATCGACGTTCGTGCGAACCTAATGAAGCTGGACGATATCCCTTCAATCGTTAGCCGTGCTGTTGAAGAGTGTGGTCGTGTTGATATCCTAGTAAACAACGCTGGTATCATCCGTCGTAACGACGCAATCGACTTCTCTGAGCAAGACTGGGATGATGTTATGAACATCAACATCAAGTCTGTATTCTTCATGTCTCAAGCAGTTGCTAAACAATTCATGGCTCAAGGCAACGGCGGCAAGATCATCAACATCGCGTCTATGCTTTCTTACCAAGGCGGTATCCGTGTTCCTTCATACACTGCTTCTAAGAGCGGCGTAATGGGTATCACTCGTCTAATGGCTAACGAATGGGCTAAGCACAACATCAACGTTAACGCTATCGCACCTGGTTACATGGCTACTAACAACACTGCAGCTCTACGTGCTGATGCAGACCGTAACCAAGCTATCCTTGAGCGTATTCCAGCTGACCGTTGGGGTACTCCAGAAGACCTAGCTGGTCCATGTGTGTTCCTAGCATCTAAAGCTTCAGACTACATCAACGGCTACACTATCGCTGTTGACGGTGGTTGGTTAGCACGTTAATCCGTACTAACTCGTAGATTAAGGGAAAGTGATTGTTAAACGGTCACTTTCTCTGTTCTACGTATCTATATTCTTAACTTTTTATACTACGATAAACGTCTAGTATTTAAGCTCTAAGGGTGTTATTTCTAAGCGTTGACACTCAGTGTTTAGAACTAACAGTATTAATTACGTTAACGTTAGTGAGCTTCGCAGAAGACTGCTAAAAGTTTAAATAATATACGCAACTACGGTTGCAGGAGAATCTGATGAAAATTGCATTGATGATGGAAAACAGCCAAGCTGGTAAAAACGCAATGGTTCTAAACGAACTAAACACTGTTGCGGGTCCTCTTGGTCACGATGTATTCAACGTTGGTATGAGCGATGAAGCTGACCACCACCTAACTTACATCCACCTAGGCATCATGGCTAGCATCCTTCTTAACTCTAAAGCAGTTGACTTCGTAGTTGCAGGTTGTGGTACAGGCCAAGGCGCAATGATGTCGCTAAACCTACATCCAGGTGTTGTTTGTGGTTACTGCCTAGAGCCATCTGACGCATTCCTATTCAACCAAATCAATAACGGTAACGCTATTGCTCTAGCATTCGCTAAAGGCTTTGGTTGGGCTGGCGAACTTAACGTACGTTACATGTTCGAAAAAGCGTTCACTGGCCCACGCGGTGAAGGCTACCCTAAAGAACGTGCTGAACCACAACAACGTAACGCTGGCATCCTAAGCCAAGTTAAATCTGCAGTAGCTAAAGACAGCATCGTTGAAGCTCTACGTTCAATCGATCAAGAGCTAGTAAAAACAGCTGTTGGCGGCGCTCGTTTCCAAGAGTGTTTCTTCAATAACTGCCAAGACGCAGAAATTGCAGCTTACGTTAAGTCTCTAATCGCTTAATTGTGAGTAAATCATTTATCGGGAATAGATGATTTTAAGCCAACCAGTCCTGGTTGGCTTTTTTCGATTAAATATGGTCGAAATATTTTAATTTTTTATAAGACAGCTGCTCTATATAACCATATGAATGGTTGTTTTATTTTTGCTTATTACGCCTTGTTTCATTACGTGTAGATATACTCGTAATACATATGGAGTTTTCCTATGAACCAAATCAAAAAAGTGGCGATCATCGGCGAATGCATGGTCGAGCTTAGAAAAAACGAAGGTGCAGTTGAACAAGGATTTGGTGGCGACACTTTAAATACTGCTGTTTACCTTTCGCGTCTTACTCAATCTGCAGGTGTTACGACTTCATACGTAACTGGCCTCGGCAAAGACCCATTTAGTACTGAAATGCTATCTGCTTGGAAACATGAAGGTCTTAACACAGATATGGTATTCCTATCTGAGAAAAAATTGCCGGGTATCTACACTATCCAGACTCGTGCAGATGGTGAAAGAAGCTTCTTCTACTGGCGTAATGATGCAGCAGCTAAATACTGGCTACGTGATGTTCAACTTGAAGCGCTAGAAAAACAGCTTTGCGAACATCAAATGATCTACTTAAGCGGCATCAGTGTTGCGATCCTTCCTGAAGATTGCCTGAAGTCTCTAATCGAAGTTCTTACTAAATGCCGTGCAAAAGGCGTTAAGATTGCTTTCGATAACAACTTCCGCCCAGCTCTATGGTCTTCTGTTGAAGATGCAAAGAAAGTGTACACTGAGATCCTAAAAATCACTGACATTGCTTTCCTTACTTTTGATGACGAAGTCCTACTATGGGGCGACAGTGAAGAGAAACAAGCAATCGAACGTACTCAAGGCTTCGGCGTTGAAGAGATCGTTGTTAAACGTGGTGCTGACGCTTGTTTCGTTATCACTGGCGGCGAGCAATACACTGTTGCAGCAAACAAGATCTCTAACGTTATCGACACAACAGCAGCAGGTGACTCATTCAGTGCTGGTTACCTAGCGAAACGAATTCTTGGAGGCAGCGAAGAACAGTCTGCTTCTGCTGGTCACTTAGTGGCTGGAACCGTTATTCAGTACCGTGGTGCTATCATTCCAACTAGCGCTATGCCAACAGTTTAAGGAAGAGAAGATGAAAGATTTAAACCAACAACTATCTGAAATCAAAGTTGTTCCAGTAATCGCAATCAAAGATGCAGATAAAGCAGTTAAACTTGCAGAAGTTCTAATTGAAAACGGCCTACCATGTGCAGAAGTTACTTTCCGTACTGAAGCTGCTGTTCAAGCAATCAAAAACATGCGTGAAGCTTTCCCTGAAATGCTAATCGGTGCTGGTACAGTTCTAACAACTGCACAAGTAGATGAAGCAATTGATGCAGGCGTTGACTTCATCGTAAGCCCAGGTTTCAACCCTACGACTGTTAAATACTGCCAACAACGTGGTGCGACAATCGTACCTGGCGTAAACAGCCCTAGCCTTGTTGAACAAGCTATGGAAATGGGTCTACGTACTCTTAAGTTCTTCCCAGCTGAGCCATCAGGCGGCGTTAACATGCTTAAAGCTCTAACTGCTGTATACCCAGTTAAATTCATGCCTACTGGTGGAGTTAGCCCAAGCAACGTAAACAACTACCTAGCAATCCCAAGCGTTCTAGCTTGTGGCGGTACTTGGATGGTGCCAAACGACCTAATCGATGGCGAAAAATGGGATGAGCTAGCTGCACTTGTTAAAGACGTAGCTAACGTAATCGCAAAATAATTAATTCCCCTCCCTTAGGGAATTGATCAAAAAAGCCTAACTCTTTGAGTTAGGCTTTTTTATAGCTAAATGCCGGTCAGTAACATGGTTAATTTTTAGGCATAACTTTAGATTCAAGTCGAATAATTTCATCCTCTAATATGCTAACAATTGTATTTGACTAAGGTATCTAGTCAATCAGCAAACAGTGAGAGGTAATTCTGATGGCGCATAATACGATAAAAGGAAACTATGAAAAATTAACCCAGCGACTCAACAGATTTCCCCAAGGTGTTCCGCCTAGTGAAACATTGTTTAAAATCCTTAACGTAATGTTTAGCGAAGAAGAAGCCCGCCTAGTCTCTTTACTTCCCATCAAACCTTTCACCGTAGAAGTCGCAGCTAAAGCTTGGGGACAAGATCTCGAGAAAACTGCCGAACAATTAAATATCCTAGCCTCTCGAGCTTTGCTCCTTGATCTGGAAGATGACGAAGGTACTCAAACTTATGTTCTCCCACCACCAATGGCTGGATTTTTCGAATTCTCCCTGATGCGAACTGGCGGTGAACTAGACCAAAAAGTTCTCAGTGAGCTTTTCCATCAATACATCAATGTAGAAGATGAGTTTGTCACTCATCTTTTTGGCACTGGAGATACTCAGCTCGGCAGAGCTTTTGTCAATGAAACCATACTAAGTGAAGATAATGCACTGCACGTACTTGATTATGAACGCGCTAGTGAGGTCATCAAAACCGCCAGCCATATCGGTGTAGGCATGTGTTATTGCCGACACAAAAAAGAACATATTGGCGAAGCCTGTGATGCACCGATGGATATCTGCATGACCTTTAATAACACTGCAAGGTCATTAATCAAGCATGGTTACGCAAGACAAATTACCGAAGAAGAGTGTCTAAATCTCTTAGATGAAGCCTATAAACACAACCTAGTGCAATTTGGTGAGAATGTTCAGAACAGCGTTAACTTCATCTGTAACTGTTGTAGTTGCTGCTGCGAAGCGCTAGTAGCGGCTAGACGAGTTGGTGCTACTCAAGCAATTCATACCACTAACTTTCTTCCGGTGATCGACTTCGATAACTGTAACGGCTGCAACAAGTGTATTGAAGTCTGCCCAGTGGACGCAATGACATTGACCTCCAAACACGATCCTAAATATAAACGAGCAAAAGTTGCCCTGTTGGATGAAGAAGCCTGCCTCGGTTGTGGTGTTTGCGCCAGAGTATGTACCAAAGATGGCATCACACTGAAATCGAGAGAAAAACGTGTGATTACCCCTGTGGACTCCACCCATAAAGCGGTGTTGATGGCGATTGAACGTGGCCAACTACACAACTTAATTTTTGATAACCAAGCACACCTCAATCATAGAGTTATGGCAGCGATACTTGGCGTAATCCTAAAACTGCCACCGCTTAAACAAGCATTAGCCAGTGAGCAGTTTAAGTCTAAATATCTGGTTACGTTATTAAAACGCTACGAACAAAAGAGCGGTGAGATAACAACTCAGCATTGATACCCTATTGCTATTTGATGCTATAGAAGATTAGAGTCGAGATACAAAAGCAACGCGATACTTATGCTCAAGACCCACTCTTAATACTACCTTATGACAAGTTTTGATTCAGTTTTGCAGCTAACTCAATCAAATCTCGCTTAGTATTTTCCAAATCTTCAATATGGTGGTGAACCGTATTTGAGTTAAGAGTCATATACGGAATGGTGAGAGTCGCTAACACATCCCCTAACACACCAAAAATCGGTACACTGATGTTGGTTACACCCATGATCTGTGGACTTTCACCTACGTAGTAACCACGTGCTCTTGTTGCCTCTACATGGCTTAATGCATGTGCTTTTTCTTCTGGTGTTGCATCCAACCTGTCTAACACAGATTGACGTTTTTCTTCACTCAGAAAACTCAAGAACACAATACCCGAACCCGATGAACAGATATCAATGATAGAACCTAGCCTTAAGCTGAAACCCATTTTGTACGGGCTCTCATGACGGGCAATAACCGCCATTTCACCATTGCTGTATGCCGACATATGGCAAGATTGGTTGACCTTATTACAGATGTCTTCCATCAGAGGTGTCGCGCGTTTTAAAAGTTGAGCTATCGGTGGATGCTGGTTCGATAACGCAAACATTTTTAGTGTTAACGCATAGGTTGACGTGTAGCTGTCATATTCAATGAACTGTTTTTCCACCAACACAGACAACATACGAAAAATTTCATTGATACTTCTATCCAAACTTTCCGCAATCTGTTTTTTACTTAACGGCTCATCTTGCTGAGCAAGTAACTCAAGAATATCTAAGCCTTTTTCAAGCGCAGGCGCTCTATATTCAGTTTTTTTAACTGATTCCATTACCATTTACTCAATACATGTCCATTAAAACGAGCTGATGATACTCGAAATGAACTTTGTTTGTCTCATACCGATGCCCACTATTTTGATACTGGCATTGGTATAAATTCACGTTATTCATAAACACATAAACCTAGGGCCAAAAGAAAACAACCCCAGACTTGGCTGAGGTTGTTTACATAGAACGTCGAACTTACTTAATCAACCCCATCGCTTGAGGAAGCGTCATAGAGATTGCAGGAATGTAAGTCACTAACATCAGTACCGCAAAAATCACGAAGAAGAACGGTAGCAATGTTTTGATCACAGAGTCAATGCTGATACCACTCACTTTACAACCAGTAAACAGAATCGGTCCTACTGGCGGTGTAATCGTACCTAGTGAAAGGTTGAACACTAATAGGATGCCGAACTGTACTGGGTCCATACCTAAACCCATACAAATTGGTAAGAAGATAGGTGTAAAAATAAGTACCGCCGGTGTTGGGTCCATAAATGTACCCACAAACAACAAGATAATGTTAATGATCAATAGGATGATGATTGGGTTATCAGTCAAACCTAGTAGCATATCTGCAATCATTCCAGGAATCTGTGTAAATGCCATTACCCAAGACATGATTGACGAAGTTGCCAGCATGAAGATAACAATAGCCGTCATTTTTGCTGATTGTAGGAAGATTTCTGGCAGTCTTCTGAAATCTAGCGAACGGTACATTGCGCTCAATAGTAGCGAGTATACAACCGCGATTGCTGAGGCTTCTGTTGCTGTAAACACACCACCTAAGATACCGCCAATCACAACGATGATCAGAGACAAGCTTGGGATTGCATCCACTGTTACTTGAACACACTCTTTAAGAGTCATGCGGTGTTTTGCAATGTAACCACGGCGTTTTGCCATAATACCAGCAACAAGCATTACACCTAGCCCCCAAAGGATACCTGGGATATAACCACCCATGAACAATGCGGAAATAGACACACTACCCGCCACTGTCGCGTACACGATCAGTGTGTTACTTGGTGGAATCAGCATACCAGTCGGTGCTGATGCAATGTTTACCGCAGTGCTAAAACGTTTATCGTAACCTTCTTTCTCTTGGATTGGTGACATGATGCCGCCGATAGCCGCAGCAGAGGCTACACCAGAACCACTGATTGAACCGAACAGCATGTTCGAAACAACGTTAGTTTGAGCAAGAGAACCAGGGAAGAAACCACTGACAATCTTAGAAAAGTTAATCAACCGTATCGCTATACCGCCATTATTCATAATGTTACCAGCAAGAATAAAGAACGGAATCGCGAGCAGTGCAAAGGAGTCTAAGCCTACAAACATACGTTGCGCTGACGTTACCATTGCACCCTGAGCTGGAAGGATAACCATCATTGCGCCGAAAGATGAAATACCTACAGCGATAGCAATCGGTGCGCCAATCACAAGAAAGAAGACCACACCGGCGAACATAATTAAGGCAGCTGTTAATGCTAAGTCCATGACTAACTCCTACTCTGCCGAAGAACGTAATTGCTTCCAGCGCTCGACTAGATGCAATTCATTGTAAATAAAATAGAAAACCATTAACGCACCGCTAATTGGAATCGCTGCGTAAATCGTTCCCATAGGAATTTGTAGTGCAGAATCTAACTGCCACATTTGGCGTGTTGCACTGCTGTAACCGCCGAAAATCATGATTGATAAAGCGAAAGTTAAAATCGCTAGCTCGATAAATGCTTCAACAATAATTTGCGTTTTTTTGGAGAATTTTTCTTTGATAAAAGAGATCGCCATGTGTTCTTTCGAACCAAAAACAAGTGCGCTACCAAACAGAACTAACCAAATAAATAGGTAGCGAGAAAGCACTTCACTTACTGCGCTTGGACTATTGAAAACGTAACGAACAACTACTTGATAAGTAACTAGAATAGTCATTAGAGCAACAATGGAAATACAGAACCAAGAAACGATCTTATCTAACCAATGTTTAACGACAGAAAAAACTTTAAATAAGCCACTTGGAGTATGGTCTAACATAAAATCTTACCTTTATATGGCTAAGGCCGAAGGCTAATGAGGCCGAGCGATTTACTCGGCCATATTAACAGGTGAAAATTATTGCAGTGCTGCAACTTTTTCGAATAGATCTTTTTGCGCTGGAGTCTTGATTAGGTCTTTTTGTAGAGCGCTGCAAGACTCTTGGAAAGGTTTGATATCAACTTCTACGAAAGTTGCACCTTTATCCATAGCTGTTTTCTTAGCTGTTTCGATTTGAGCATTCCATAGTGCGAATTCGCTTACTGTGCTCTCTTTCGCTAGCTTTTTGAATGTAGCTTGGTCTTCTTTAGACATAGTTGATAGGAAGTAGCTGCTTGCTACTACTAGGTCTGGAACCATAAGGTGACGAGTAGCAGAGAAGTATGGAGCCACTTCGTATTGCTTAAGGTCAGCGTAAGTGATTTCGTTGTTTTCTGCACCATCAAGAACACCTTGTTGTACTGCAGTGTAAACTTCACCTTGGCTCATTGGTACACCAGTACCACCCATGCAAGAAAGCATCTTGATCATAGTGTCAGATTGCATTACACGGATTTTCTTACCTTTCATGTCTGCAACGTTTGCTACAGAGTTACCTTTTGTGTACATGCTACGTGCACCAGCTGTGTAAGCTGTTAGTACTTCAAAACCGAATTTTTGAGTAGATGCAAATAGGTTATCTAGCACGCCAGAAGTAAATACTTTCTCTTGGTGTGCTGAACCTGTGTACACGTAAGGCATGCCGATTACAGCAAATGTTTTGTCGTAGTTTTCAACCAATGGGTTAGCTACAACAGCCATTTGAATCGCGCCGTTTTGCACTAGCTCAAGTGCTGCACGTTGGTCGCCTAATAGTTCGTTAGGGAAAATGTTTAGTTTGTAACGACCATCAGTTTCTTTGTTCAGCTTCTCACCAAACTCTTTAAGAGCTAGGTACTGTGGGTGCTTGTCAGATTGGTTGAAAGCAGCTTTGATTTCAGTTGCAGCAGATGCAATTGAAGAGTAGCTCAGTGCGCTACCAACAACTGTTGCGATAGCTGCTAATTTTAGGGCAGATTTCTTAAACATCATGTTTCTCCGTAGGATACAAATAGGCTTTTTTTATCGAATTTCGTTCATATCAACGAAATCCATATCGTCGAATGTTTGGTTCTCACCCAACATTCCCCACACAAAACTGTAGTTTTGAGTGCCACAACCAGAGTGAATTGACCAGCTTGGAGATAGAACAAGTTGGTGGTTTCTCACTACTATGTGACGCGTTTCTGTTGGTTCACCCATGAAGTGGAATACCACTTGAGATGGTTGAACGTTGAAATATAGGTAAGCTTCCATACGACGCTCATGAGTATGAGCTGGCATAGTGTTCCAAACGCTACCTGGTTTCAGATGAGTAACGCCCATGCAAAGTTGGCAAGTTGGCAGTACATCTGGGTGTAGGTATTGGTTAATTACACGGTCGTTAGCAGTTTCTAATGAACCCAACTCAACAACACGAGCTTCGCTACGCAAAATAGTGCGTGATGGATACGTGTGATGAGCAGGAGCGCTTAAACAGTACAGTTTTGCGAAATCCCCTTCCAATGCACGGAACTCGATATCTTGCTCGCCTTTACCTAGGTAAACAGCATCCAAGTGCTCTAACACGTAAACACCGTTTTGAGTGCGAACTTCCGCTTTCTCGCCCAAGTTCACAATGCCTAACTCGCGGCGTTGTAAGAAATAGTCAGTACCAAAAGCTTTGTTATCAACAAAGTCTTCAAGTTTAAGAACTGCACTGCTTGGGCTGATACCCATCGCTACTACACGGTCGATGTGACTGTACACAAGTGTGATTTCACCTTGCTTAAACAATTCTTCAGTTAGGAATTCTTCTCTTAAACGATCCGTATCGTACGACTTCGCGTCTTTTGGATTGTTGTTGTAATTAATGTGCATAGCACCCTCCTTTAAGATGGGAGAAATTTAACACTCATTTATATTTGAACAAATTCATTCATATTTGATTTGTGATCGTTTTAGTACTTTCGAGTTTCGATACCTGATATTTTTTGAGCTAACTCAAACAAAATGCAGATTTATGAACTCGATTATGGGAAAAAATCCGATTAACTGGGTGCATTTCGTCAGGAATTTGAATAGAAAAACCATTTGTTATGAAAACAAATGCAATGGGTAGCAAATAAGAAACGAGTTGCGCTAAAGAGAGGGCTTGCAAGCGACTCACATCCACTCAATTGAATAGTTTTATGCAACAGAGATTAAATTAGTACGGGATTTAGTATAGAATCCCGCCCGTTCAAAAAAGATACAAACCATCATTTTATAAATGCTGCCCAAGCGACACATTTTTTTTTGCCATTTTCTGCCTTTAGGTAACCTGCTTTATGTCATCGCAATCACCTCATTTTTTTTCGCGACCTATGGTCGTTTATAGTTTAGCTATTCTCTGTACACTGCTATGGGGAAGTGCTTATCCAGCTATAAAAACCGGCTATGCTCTGCTAAACATCGAAGCCCATGATGTTGCTTCTCAAATGGTGTTCGCTGGTCAACGTTTTCTGGTGGCTGGTATTATCCTTATTATTTTGTCGGTATTGTTTAAACGCAGTACTGGCAGAATAACGAAGACCAAAGTGCGTCAAATTGTGGTTTTGGGACTAACTCAAACCAGTCTTCAATACATTTTCTTCTATCTGGGCGTGGCATTTGCGACAGGAGTTAAAGCTTCAATCCTAAACGCAACTGGCACGTTCTTTAGCGTGCTACTAGCACATTTCATCTACCACAATGACCGATTGACTCAAAGAAAAGCTCTTGGCTGTACCGTTGGCTTCTTAGGTGTGTTCATTGTTAACTTCAACCAGTCACTACTTGATTTCCAATTCAGTCTACTGGGAGAAGGTTCCGTGATTTTTGCCGCATTTATTCTCGCAGCCGCATCGATTTACGGAAAGAAAATCTCTCAAGGCATTGATGCAATGGTAATGACAGCGTGGCAATTAGCCATTGGTGGTCTAGCGCTTTTGTGTGTAGGCTATGTATTTGGCGGTCACTCGGGCAACTTCGATTTCTCTAGCGTTGCGCTGCTTATATACCTTGCTTGCCTATCTTCTGCCGCATTTGCTCTTTGGAGCGTACTGCTGAAACACAACCCGGTCAGCACAGTGACCATATTCAACTTCCTGGTGCCAGTTTTTGGCAGCGGTCTTTCTTCAATATTCCTTGGTGAGACGATTTTGGAATGGAAGAACATTGTTGCTCTAGTGCTAGTTTGTAGTGGTATCTATATGGTGACGATGGGTAAGACGAGCAAAACGCAATAACGACTTTACTCCCCCTAACTTTTTGCAAGAGCAGAACTCTCTATGACACATTCATTCTGCTCTTTCTTATGTGATTAACACCACCTAACTATTTTTATTCTTGATACTGTCTGGGCAGCTTAATAATAAACGTTGTACCTTTATGCTGTTCTGATACAACCGAAATTGAGCCATTAAGAGAGTTTATCACCCATTGATGAACGAAGTGCATACCCAAGCCCGTATTACCTTCAGCCCTATTAGTAGTAACAAATGGATCAAACAGATTTGATAAGACTTCTGGGGCAATGCCTTTACCATTATCCGATACTCGGATTTCTACATCCCGTTGATTTGTACACAAAACAGCAGTCACGGTGAGTTTTCCTCCGATTTCCTTTTTAAAAGCATGTTGTAAAGCATTAACTAATAGGTTTTGCAGGACATGGGAGACAATGCCTGGCCTACCGACCATTTCGATAGATTCAATATCAGTAATTAACTCTATTTGGCTGTCTTTTAAACGAGGAGACAAAGTAGTAATCAAATCGCCGACAACAACATCCAAACGATAAGAAACAACATCTTCTCTCGCCCTATCTATTGCTAATCGTTTGAAACTTTTTACTAATTCTGCAGCTTTTTTCTGGCTTTTCTCGACTAACTCTAGCCCTGTTTGGGTTGAAACTAAATACTGATCTAAAGAGTTCCTACTCAGTCCCTCCAACACTGCTTTGGCTAAGCGTTTATGCTCAGACTTAAGACGAGATGCCGCCAATATCGCCGTACCAATCGGTGTATTGAGCTCATGTGCAACACCCGCAACCATCATCCCCAAAGCAGATAACTTACGAGACTCCACCAGATCGTTTTGTAGCAACTGCTGCTGCTGTAATAAATTTCGGTTGTTCTCATAACCCTCTTCAATTTTATGCTTGTCACGCTCCTGTTCTCTATAGAGACCAATTAACTTCATCTTTAAATCCCACTCCCGGCGAAGGATAAAAATGCCAAGCAGAACAATCGTCGCACATAAAAACAGAGATGGAATCAACGCGTCGATTTTTAGCTGGGTCATTACCGATTGTGAAGTGCTTGCTAGGAAACACAGTGATGGGCTACGCGTGATATCCACAGAGAAAGTATTACCAGCTAAGTTATTACATTCATAACTGGCGAAACCGGAAGCATGAGAGAATTGGCTCAATGAAGGCTGTTTATTGATTTGATTCCAAACTTCTGGGATAAGGACGGAAATATTATTTGTTTCATTTTTCAGATCTCTTCCCCATTCAAGACTTTGGTCTGAATTCTTTAACCAATAACCATTTTTATCAACGATCTGCAGAGTCACTCTCTCAGAATCAAAAGAACGAATAACCGCTAACAGCTCGCCTAAATCGTAATTAAGAACAAGCAAACCAGCCCTAAGTCCATTTGAAGCCCCTGTTTTTATCGTCGCTCGAATGGTCGGTTTAAATGGAACTTCTATGGCACCATTTTCTACGTTTAAGTCAATGTTCGAAAGATAAATCTTCCCTTCATCCAACTTGAAACCTTCTGCGACATAATATCGGTCCATCTTATTTTGCAAATTTTGTTCTGCAATAGTGACGACCTGTCCATTTTTTACGTCTACACGAACTTTTTCCAAACCATTTTCATCGAGCCAACGAACTTGCATTAGGGAGTGCACACTCTCAGCAAAAGAGATAAATATGCGCTGGATTAAACCGGTATTTAATTCTTTATCTTCAGCAAGGGCATAGGTAAAAGCAGGAGAACGGTAGAGAATTTTTATGATATGCCGAATATCACCAATATTTTGCCCCCATAAGACTTCAGCTTGAGCAATCTTTCTTTGCTGTTCAATGGAAACCGTATCCAAACGATGATTGATATCGTTACGATACAATAGCCCCCCGAGTAACCCACAAATAACCAGACCAAAGAAAAACAACAGTAATATGTTTCGTCGAAATGACCGCTCTAACTTTCTTATTTTCATTCGTTACAATCAGATTTGTTTTGTTTTAACCAGCCCAATAGATCGTCTAATACCATGGGTTTTGCGTACAAATATCCTTGAGCAACAGTACAGCCTCTCTCTAGCAATGCATTACGCTGTACATCAGTCTCAACACCTTCTGCAACAACAGAAAATTCAAACAAATGAGCTAGACTCATGACTAACTCAACAACTTGTTGACTAGCCATGTCTTCATGTAGGCGTCGAATAAAAGAGATATCAATTTTGATCGTATCAACAGCAAGCTGAGATATATGAGAAAGAGAGGAATAACCAGTACCAAAGTCATCGATACTGATCTTTATCCCTGCATTGTGTAAGTGGTCAAGAATGGGCTTAATCTCCACATAGGATTCCATCGCTTGGCTCTCGGTGATTTCAACTTCAATGAGATCTGGACTCAACCCCTCAACGCGCACTAAATCCAATAACAAACCAATATAGTCTGGATCTGTAAGATCTTTCACCGTTGCGTTAATAGAAGTAGGAAGACTAAAACCTGCATCTTCAAGTACATGAAGCGCTTGAAACGTTAGCTTCGCCGCAATTCCATCCAATTTATTGACCAAACCACTACGCTCAGCAATCGGAATAAAGATACTCGGTGGAATCATCATTTCTTGCTTTTTCCATCGTAGCAACGCTTCTAAGCCTACTGCAAGACCAGTACGCAGGTCGCACTTAGGCTGCAAAACCACATAAAACTCGTCGCTATCGATTGCTGCTTTTAAATCTCCGAGAATTTGATAGTCACGCATTAGACTTTCACGGTACGAAGGCTCATAAGTCACTAGTTGTAATTTTTTATCTCGAGCGAAACACAGTAAGCTTCGCGCCATATGTAGAATTTGCTGTGCGGGATAAGTTGCTAATCGACTCAATTCAATCCTTGCAAAGGTTAGCGTACATCGAACTTGAAACTCACCGACTGTGTATGATGAGCTCGACAAAGTAATCAGTTCATCGTCTGACAATGAGTAACTCTTGTTATACAAGATTGCAAATCGATCAGAGCCAACCCGAGAAACAACTGAAGACGGATGAAATGTATCTACAAGCCGTTGACACACGGAGCCAACAAGCTCCATTAGTGACTGTTGATTGAAAGAAATCGCGTGCGTGTCATATTCATCCAGCTCCACAACCAGCATTTCTAGTTGACTGATATCTTCTTGATTCATCATTTCGAGCTCGCGTAATAACCAGTTTCGGTTTTTTACATCGAGATCTGTATCTTGATAGGCCAATTTTGATAACTGATTAACCAATGCGATTTGCATAAACCCTGAACTAATGTTTTCACTAAACACTTGCAACAATCTGATATGGTATTCACTCAAACATTGTTTACTTTCGGCAAGAACCAAATAGTAATAACTGCCTTGATTATCACCAGAGAAATACAAAACCGATAAGTTGTTCTTAAATTTATGGTTTTGATGGGCAATTGCCTGGTGGCAAAGCTCTTCAAACTTCAATATCAATTCATCAGTCAGAACAGTACCTTGTTCTACACCTGAAATTCCTGAAGAAGCGATAATCGGTGCAGTTTCAAGTTGTGTGTCTTTATCAAAACGTAAAACGCAGAGAATGGGCTCTCCAAAACCACCAAACAGACCAACAATCTCTTTAATAACAACTTGGATAAACGTGTGTGTGTCATATTTACTAGCTATATTTCGAGATGCATCAACCACCAATTGCAGCCCCATTCTGGCTTTGTCCAGTTCGTACATGGATTGCCAAGAACGAAAATTTGCTGCAGCTATCGATTTCAATGTTTCATGGTCAACTTCAGACTTGTTCCAGTATTCATTAATATCGTATTGAAGCATTACATCTTTACGAGGCGCAAAGCCCGGCTGCCCAGTCAGTAAAATGATACGAACCAATGAGTTACCCTGAACATTACGAATAGTTTCGACTAGCCGAAGCCCTGCGTCGTCTTGCTCCATGACTACATCAAGTAGAATTAGCGCTATATCTTGATGTTGAGTTAATATATAAGCAGCCTCGGTTGCAGAACTGGCCGAAAGTACTTCAACAGAACGTCCATTCACCTCGAGATCATTCAAACTATAGATAAGGGACTGCTGATAACCTTGATCATCATCTACGGTAAGTACTTTCCAATTCGGTTGGGTCACGCACTCAAGCGTATTTATAGACACAGAGCTACTTGGATCGTCTGCAAAGACGAAGCGACCATCTGACATTTAACTAAACCTTCGTTTATGAACCAATGTACGGTTTCTAGTTTTACTCCTTTAAACGTCTAGTCTGTATTGTTGAAGGCTGCAAGTAGTTACGACTAAATATGTATCAACCATCATATGATATGCGTAACAATTTTCTAACACCACCAGCCTACTTTGCGATCAAACATATGAGGGAAGATGTCTGATTTTTATAGAAAAAAGAGTAGAAGTAGGAATGGTAAACTATTGCAGTCAATAAATAGATACATACCAAAGTAATAGACTAAAGCGAGAAATAGCTCACAAATTCGCAATACGCTTTAGTTTCAAGGTCTATGTCACCTCTATAAAAATGAATCAAACTACCAGGTCTTGCTTGCGCCAATTTCATTAAACTCATTTTCGATACACAGCCGATTTTAGGATAACCGCCAAGTGTTTGACGGTCATTAAGCAGAATAATTGGCTGACCATTTGACGGAAACTGAATTGAACCGTAGGCAATACCTTCTGATATAACGCCACTCATCCCCATTTGGACTGATTTTCCTTTTAATCGGATACCCATTCGATCCGACTTATCACTTATTTCATATGGTTGGGAATAAAAAGTTTGTTTCGCCTGATGACTAAATAGATGTGACTGATAAGATTCAATCACCGCGAGACTCATTTCGTTGGAATACTTAGGAATAAAGTGTCTTGGTACCCAGTTAAATTTTTGAGGATCACCTTTATATGATTCAGCAACAGGTAAAACATCTCCCTTTTGTATTGCCTTACCCGGGGCTCCTTCCATACCTCCAAGTTGGTTACGTACCACAGTCGCACTGCTGCCGAATACTTTCGGTACATGAAAACCACCAGCAACCGCTAAATAACAACGGAATCCTGCTTTTGCATAACCAAGCTTGAGTGTCTGTCCTTTTCTCAACAGCAAGCTTCGCCATGTAGAAATAGGTGCACCATCAATTTGGGGATTGGTTTCCGCTCCCGTTATCGACAATAAAGTATCCTCTAATGCCATGAAGGAAGCATTTCCCATTGTAATTTCGAGAACCGAAGCATTGGTTGGATTCTCAAGTAACTTATTGGCCCAACAGTGAGCGTGAAGATCAGCGGCCCCCCCTACGCTTAATCCATGATTAGCGACTCCGAATCGACCTAGATCTTGGATTAGGCTTAACATTCCAGATGAGATGACTTGCAAACCATTCATAGGACGCCTCCTAAAGCCAAATACTTCTCTCGTGAAATAGGTTCAAAACGAACTTTGTCCCCTACTTCAAATGGCATCATTGGCTCCTGTTCAATGTTGAACAGATCCACAGGACAATTGCCGATTATCTGCCAACCACCCGGAGTTTGCTGCGGATAAATAGCAGTTTGTTCGTCGGCAATTGCGACACTGCCTTTCGCAACGTTAAGGCGGGGTTCAGAGTGGCGAGGTATAGCGATTTTAGGATCTACAGTCCCTAGAAAAGCGAAACCCGGAGCGAAACCGATAGCACAGACGGTATATTCATTTTTGCTATGAATATCAATAACTTGCTGTACACTCAACTGTTTTTCTTTCGCTATATGTTCCAAATCTGGAGCGACTTCAGGGTGATAATAAACAGGAAAAGTTACTGTCTTAGATTCGGAGGTCACAGCCTTACTGTTCGCCATTTGCTCAGCTTGGGTTTTACACCAATACATTAGCTCTTGAACATCAGTTTTTACAGGGTGATACTCCATCAACAACGTTGTATATGACGGTATTACTTCAATAATTTTACCTTGATACCTTTGCTGAACGGTATGGCTAAATAGTGCAATACGCTCGATCAATTCCAAATTAATCGAATGACCAAAATAGACAATTAGACTTGTTTCGGATACCCGGTAAATCTCTACCTTCATCGGTCAATCACTTTGTTTCATTGAATGTCATTAAAGAGTATCCTTATCTCTAGATATTTTTTATTCATCATATACAAGCTGAGTAAAATCAAAATCCTAAAGACTTTTGACATGTTGTCAATTTGTTTGGATATCGTTATCGAGCAAGCAACGGTTCCAGACTTTATTACATTTTGAGCAAGGTGCTCATTAAAAATGATTAACGGATTAATAAGATGCAAGTAAAAACTAAGCACTACCTTATGCTGCTTTTATTAGCAGCCATTTGGGGCAGCTCCTTTCCTTTCCTCAAAATAGCTTTAGAAAGCTACTCTCCTATCCTAACGGTTGCCATGCGCTTAACTTTATCGGCTATTGCGATGTCGATATTTATCTATGCCTTTAGACTAAAAATCCCAACAGAACTGAAAGTTTGGAAACACTATTCGGTTGTCGCTATAGTCGGAAATATTGTTCCATTCGTTTTAATTACTTGGGGAGAGCAGTACATAGATGCGGCTTTAGCTTCAGTGTTAATGGGGTTGATTCCTCTCGCCACCTTAATCTCAGCTCACTACCTGACTGACGATGAAAAGATGTCGTTAAACAAGTTGATGGGTGTCGTCCTTGGCTGTGGTGGTGTGGTTGTGTTGATTGGTGTTGATGCACTACAAGGTTTCGGAGCACATATTTGGGCACAACTTGCGGTCATCATCGCGGCATGCTGTTATGGTGTATCTGCTGTTTATGCTCGTAGAAGTAAGATCACTCAATACAACCCTCTGGCAAATTCAGCCGGAATTCTGATCTGTTCAGCAATATTATCCATGCCAATTGCATTAATGGTTGAGGACCTAAGCTCATTTACTTTTAATGCTCGTTCAATGTCCGCTTTATTAATATTGGCACTCGCCTGCACTTGTTTTGCTTACTTCTTGCTTTACAACTTGTTGGCACAAGTAGGCGCGACGTTCACCTCTTTCAATAACTATCTGGTTCCGGTATTTGGCATGATCATCAGTGTGATACTACTTGGTGATACTATCGACTCATCTACCTACACGGCACTGACACTGATATTTATTGGTCTAGTGTTATCCCAGAAAAAACCGAAACTACTTAATTTGACTTCCCGATAAAACAAAAAGGCCAAATAGTGTCTGATTCACTATCTGGCCTTTTTGATAAAGTTGTAGTGAATCGTTAGGCTGCCACGGTCGTCTGATTACGCCCCTGCTCTTTTGACTCATAGAGCGCTTTATCCGCATGCTCTAGCCATTCGGAGTGTGATCTGAATTTCTTATCAAAGGCACAAACCCCAAGGCTGATAGTGTATCTGATTTCGCCTTGTTCAGTACTCACAACTTCCGCTTCAATTCGCTTACGCAGCCTTTCAGCAAAGTAACGTGCTTGGTCAACGGTGGTATTAGGCAGCAATACAGTGAATTCTTCACCGCCATAACGTCCACAATGGTCAGTCGCTCTGGCTGTTTTACGCAGTAATTCTGCAGTTTTACGGATGACATCATCACCCGCAGAGTGCCCGTAGGTATCATTGACACTCTTAAAGTGGTCAATATCAAAAATAACCAGAGAAGCAGGATCCTCAGTAGCACTGATTTTTTCGTACTTCTTAATTAACAAAGATTCCCAATAACTGCGGTTAAGCAACTGGGTAAGTCCATCTGTGCGACTCATAGTAGATAGATGCTGGTTTGACTGTTCCAAATGCAGTTTGTTCTTCGCAATATCAGAAACATCTTGAATCATTATGCATACATGAGAAACATCGCCATTGAGCGATTTAAGTGGCGTAACAACCATGTTTTGATACATGATCGTGCTCTCATTGGTATAAGGCGAATAGTTTTTGAAATGAAATACGTAAGGTCTGTCTTCCCAACGAGAAAATGTTCTCGTGTCTAATTTCACTGCAGCATCAATTTTGGCTTTAAGCCATGCTTCTGGAAGCTCAGAGACAACGTCAAATAGGTTCTTTGCCATTATTCTCGTCGAAATCACACCTGAATAGTTCTGCATGAAGCTATTCCAAAGACAGACCTCATAATTAATATCAAGAACAACTAAACCAACATCAATAGTGTCTAACGCTTGAATTCCCCAATGAAAATCTCGCACATTTACAGTTAAATTCGGCATCAGAAAGATTCCATCATTTTATAAATAACTTTTACCGACTCCATATCTATCAACAACAAAATGTCACACTGAAAATCAAGATTTTCAGCAGAATAGGAAAACTCAATGGTAAAAGCAGACTTGTTAATCTTTTGCTGTGAAAGCAACTCTTTCTCGTAACTATTTATAAGTACTGGCTGACGAAGCGTAAAACTGACGGTGATAAGATCTGCTAACACACGCAAAAAAGTTGATACAGCCAAATTGGAGATGTTAAGCAACGATTCATTACTGTTAGCATCTTGCAATGGATAGCCAAGGCGTTCCCCCACTTTGGGAAACTCTTTACCTCTAATAGTAACGAGAGATTCACCATGGATACCTGCCCCAGTAAAACGCTGGGTTACAGCGTTTACACTGTCACGGTACAAAACATCATGTACCGTCATTTCTAGATCCGACGGCTCTAACACCCCAACCGCAGGTAAGGGCATATTGATAAAATCACCGACACTGTCTGAAATCAGGGCAACACACTTACCCAAAGCGATATTGGTGAGCTCTTTAAATTTAGAGTCTGGATCGATTTGAAACTCTGAAGCTACAGGTTTAGGGGCCGCTACTTCAACAGGAGAACCTTTAAAAACTGATTCTAGTTGCTCTATTTTGAAAGGCTTTTCAATAAAATCTGCTGCGCCCAACGTAAAACAACGCTCTTTCGCCGCTTTTTGTACATCCCCTGAAATGACAACTACCTTGGTTGGGTATGAGTTAACTGGCAAAGCCCCTAGTACATCGTAACCATCCATAACAGGCATAGTGAGATCGAGGAAGAAAAAATCAATTGGGTTTCGTGAAAGCACATCAAGCGCTTCTCTGCCATTCTCCGCAAATAAAATGTCAACATTGTACAAATTAACTAGAGTCCGACTTAGGGATTTTCGAGCTAATGCAGAATCATCGCAGATAAGAACTTTCATACTTTATTGTGACAAGCTAGGCTAATAGACAAAATTACTAAAATAATAATCATATTAATTAGGTATCTTCAATGGCAAACTAACCTCCGATTCATCGGGAATACCTTGTTTTAAATAGAAGGTTCAGGTTAGAAATTAACTGAAGTCTTTAAATACAAGGCTTATAGCTTGCTGAAATTGTTCAGCTTTTTTTCTCGTTCTCGATACAAATTAACGATTGTTTCAAATATGAGACAATTTATTACATAGTAACTTTCGATTAAGAGCCAAATCGCAAAACCTATGGTTGTAAATGACCAAGATTCTCAATGTCCTCATCAGAGATTTCATCACCTTCCTGCACCAGAAAACCGCACATGTATCCTCCTTCACGCTCGGTTCTCCATACAATCTTACCTTTTACCGTTTCGCCTAAAACATCAATCCTTATAGAGGCATTCGATAGCTTTAGGTAATCAGAGGAGAAAATTTTCATACCATGATTAGAAACGTCGACAATTTGTACTTTAATGACAGGCTTAAACCAGCGATTAAACAGGCATGAAGCAGGCACCATTGTTTCCAATTCTGTACGAGTAGACTTACGGCGATTAATAAATGATGTTGCTGACACGGCGTTACTCTAACGTTGAAGATTAAACTGTGAGTTTTTACTCTTTACTTAATAAACTTTAGTTGTTGAATTAAGTAGGCGCTACACCATATAGAATGAATAAAGCAAAGTAGAGGTGAAATATCTACTATTGCTGTCAGAAGCCTCCTATTACACACTATTAGTATGATTGGAGAACAAATTTACTTGTTATCTATTTAGTGATAATGCCGATAAATTATCTCTTTGAGGCTCAACTCGGTTACGGCCACGGTTTTTGGCAATATAAAGCTGTTTATCCGCATGCTTGAATAGTTGATCTAAATTTTCGTTATTGACTCTACTTGAAATGCCAAAACTTGCCGTCAGTGAAATGACTTCGCCATCAATACATAATGGCGTTTTTTCTATGATTGAACGCAGATTTTCAGCACAATTTAAAGCCTCTGACATGTCGGTATTCGGCAATAGGATAACCATTTCTTCACCGCCCCATCGAGCCACAACGTCACTGTTTCTACAGTACTTCTGCAGTAAATTTGAGATATGACACAATGCACGATCCCCGACTTGATGCCCATAGCTATCGTTGACTGATTTGAAATAATCGATGTCCAAAATGATAAAGCTTATTGAGGCATTGTACTTGGTATCATCTTGAATAATCTTAGTTCCCGCCTGTACAAAAGAATGGCGGTTAAACAATTGAGTCAACGGGTCATAAGAAGAAAGAAACTTGGCTGTGACACGCTCATTTTCAATTACTTTCAATCTATTTGCCAAAACAAAGGCTAATATCAAGGCTTCTAAAAGAACGCCATACACTGCTCCGTTGTATCCTTGGTAGGTATAAGGAATCACTCCCCAAACAGATAATGTGGTCAGTAAAAGACCGAGCATACTGCACGAAACTGCTAACAAAAAGTACTGTGCATCTCGTACTTTGCCCAAATTTACAATACCAATGACGATCATGACAAGTGTTGTAAAAGATAGAAAGACAAATGCGACGACAGCGCTAGGCTGATGTTTCTGCAAGATAACCAATAATGAAATCACCGCAATACCGCAAGTGATATATCCCTGAATAAAACGCTCCAATTTAGGCATTCGCGCAGGCAAATTCAGAAAATGAGACACAAATATCAGTCCACACACTCCATGAAGAACCATAAAGAAAAGTGTGCTGTAGTTTTGTATTGTCGGTGAATCGGGATACAACCACAAAAAGGCATATCCGCTATAGCCTAAATTCATCACAATAAAACAAGCGATATAAAGGCAATAATATAAACTGTCAGCCTGCTTCAATGTGAAAAAGAGAATAATGTTATAACCGACAAGTGCGAACAGAATGCCATACAAGATCCCTGACATCACATGATTAATAGTATCTTTCTGTCTCGCTTCTTCGTTGGTAATTAATTCTATCGGCAAAGTCATAGGATCAAATGACTGAGCTCTGATTAAAATGGCGCTTTCACCAGCAGGCACTTCCAGATCAAAAACAATTCCGACATCTGGAATCAAATGATGATTTGCTCTCTCACCATCTCCTGAATACCAGTGCTGGTTCAGTGTATCCGTGACCAAGTAGACATCGACTCTCTCCAACCACGTCTGCCCGGCAGTAAGACGTTTGAAAACGGAGTCTTTGCTGGTATTATTTAGTGATAATCGAACCCAACTCGCTTTATCACTGATACCAAAATTAAGTAGGCTGCTTCTTGCTGAAAACACAGGGTTTTGTTGAAAATACTCTTGAGCTTCCACCAAGTTCATAGGCTGCTCGGAAGGCTCCTGAAAATGCTCTATACCAGTAATTAAATCTCCACTTCCGGTATAATTAGCATAAGCTATGTTCACTGAAAAAATGAACGTAAATAAGGTAGTAAAAAAAAGTCTCAGCATTCGCGCATCCCAACAATGAGGGCTTTCAAAAGAAACTGTTTCATTGACCCTCCCTACTTAGACAATGTTCGAATCTAATACTCGGTGTTGTAGCCTAACCTAAATGGCGAGTAACACCTTATTCACAAAACTAATAATATGATGTGTGTTGATAGGCATGCAATTAAAACCGACGTTGATATTAGTATTTTTTATAATAATGAAGGATTAGACGACAAACAGCGCTAAATAAACTTTAGAACTAGCACACTAATTTAAAAATTATAAGCCCTAGCCATTAGTCACTTACCTTCAGAACTGTTGCAAAATCGATTTTAACGTGTTTAAAACAGAAGATAACTATGGGAATCACAAATTACACGCAAAGAAAAGCCCACCTAAAAAGGTGGGCTATCTTATAAATTTGGTGGGTCTAGGCGAACTCGAATCGCCGACCCCTACCATGTCAAGGTAGTACTCTAACCAACTGAGCTATAGACCCAAATTCTGTGTTCTAAGTATTCTTAACAAAATGAATGGTGCGTCCGAGTGGACTCGAACCACCGACCCCCGCCATGTCAAGGCGATACTCTAACCAACTGAGCTACGGACGCACTGCTTTAGAACGAAAGCGATATTATCGACAGAGACTGAACCATGCAAGTGCAATTTCTATGTTTTTGAACTAATTGGCTCTTCTATCGACAGTTTGCTGATTTTTTATTCACACTAGCAAAACTTTTATTTTTCGACCGTTAGAAACAATCTTATTAATAAGACACAAACAAACCACTTCTCTTTGATTTTGTGATATTCACCCAAAAAACAGATTGATTGATTACTCCAAAAACGTAATATGGAATTTATGTAAAAAATGACAATGATAGCTGACATCAAAGTAGTGAATGGACGTTCATATTTTCGATAACTCACACACTCTTAGAGCTTCCGTTTTGGCGGGAGTAAGTCTTTTCATTTCATTTATTGCACTGTGCTTCTCAGTATTCCATTTCCAAGTTACAGGCAATTATTTCCTCTTAACACTGGACCTAGCGTTAGGTTCATACTCTTTCTATGCATATCAACTAGCCAAGAAAAACAAACATAAAAAATTCCACATACATGGGTTTGTTTACCTACTTACCTTTGTCGCTTCGACTAGCATCTATACTCAACCAATAGAACACGGTACTTATTTGTGGACCATGCTATTCCCTGTGTTCTTCTATTCATTATTGGGTTTAAATCGAGGTAGGATTTTCTGTTTTGCTGTTCTTGCTATTCATCTTGCGAGCATCTATCACAAGGTTGATTCACACGAATCGTTTGCAGCATTTCCGACTTTCATTAACCTCATCGCTTGCTACATATGCGTTTGGATTATCGCTCACATCTATGAGCTCAATCGAGGCAACATAGAAAACTCTCTAACTTATTTAGCATCTCGAGATTCATTAACAGGCGCTCATAACCGCCTTTCACTCACTTCGACATTTCATTATTTTGAATCGAATAAAGACCAAGACACAAAGCTTTGCCTGCTTTTCGTTGATTTAGATTATTTCAAAAAAGTGAATGACCAATATGGGCATGATGCGGGTGACAAAGTGTTAATGGAAACCACTCGATTGTTATGCCAAGTGGTGGGAGATGATAATCTTTACCGAATCGGGGGTGAAGAATTTTGCGTAACACTATTTGATCATCCGATTGAGCAAGCAGAGCAAATCGGTGAACGAGTTCGTTCGATGATGAGTCACCATATTTTTGCATTCGGAGACAAGAGGATTCAGATTACATTGAGTGTCGGCATCTGCGAATATAGTGATGGTGACAAACTCAGTGATTTGCTAAAGCTGGCAGATATTCAGCTTTATCAGGCAAAAGAAAACGGACGTAATCAAGTCCGTTTAAGTCGCCCTTCAAAAGATTTCACTGAAGATACCAGCACTTGCTAAGATACTTTCTCAATCTAAGCGTTCAATATCCAAATCTTCATCATAGTTGTCCAGCTCATACACCACGTTGTAGTTTTCGGTATAAGTACAGTGTGGCTGGCGGCTACAGGTAAAAAATCGGCGCCCCTTGAAATCGCCTTGGCTGGCCGTTTTAATCACCATCGGACTACCGCAACGTTTACAAAAACGTACTTCTTTATCTGATTCAATAAGATCAATATGCGCGGCTAATAACCTTCTTAACTTACTGACCTGATAGCTCAATTTTACATTGGTACCAATTAATGGAATGTTTGCTGACTTACACACATGAATAAGAAGCTTCTCGCGTTCAACTTTGCCTTTTTTTAGTTCCTTTCCGTCATCAAGTTCAATCACTACCCTCGGTTCCAATGTTCGAGCGTCGCAAACAACGAAGTCAAAATAGCTTTTTGCAATACGGTTATAGGCAATGAACCACTGTTTCTTATTATTGGTTTTGGTTGGCGAGATTAGATTGGCCATATTCACTTTCGCTAATACGACACCATGCTCACCTACCGCAGTCTTCAGAGCGTTAAAAAAAGCGCTTTCCGTCGAATTTAAAACTGAACCTTTCGTTTTGTACGCAAAGTCTTTAGTTTCATCACGACGAGTGACTGTTTTCTGTATGACATAAAAAAACAAAACCAAAATGGCAACAACGATGAATATGTTGGTCATAATATGAAGCCGACTCCTGAGCTAAACGACGCTAACACGTTAATTCATAACCGAAGTTATATAGAAAAACCAGTATTGAAGGTAACTTTTGAGAGATGTTGATACAGCGAAGGGCATCTAGCAATTGATAATTTCAGTTTTAACGTAATTAGTGATGATTATTGATATTTTTCTACAATTGCCTGATATCTATTAATACCGTTAGAGTCCGTTGAACTTTTAATTTTGTCGAGATTTTTCTGTAACTCTTTTACCAATGCTTTATCAACATTCTTATTAAATGCGTAATAGATTTCACTTTGCTCTAATATGTAGACCGTTTCAAAGCTGTCCGGCTCATAACCAGCCTTTCCGATCAGCCAACTTGCCGAACGTTCATCGTACACCATTAAATCAATGCGATTTTTGTAAAGCTGTTCTATCAATTGGCTAATGATACTTGCTTCCTGCATCGATTCTCTTGGTACGCCCAATGAAAAAAGCATTTGCTCACCGACATCGTCACGCATGACTCCGATGCGATAATTTGCCATATCAATAGGCGAGTTAATGACAATATTGCTTCCTTTCCGTGCCATTACCGTTACTTTAGCTATATCAATAGGCCCCACCCATTGAAAAAGTTCTTCTCTATGGGACGTTTTTGTGGTGGAAAACAGCCCACTATTGTTTTGAATTAGTGCGGAGCGATAAGAACGTGACCATGGTAATAGGATAATATTGCTATCAGGTATTTCAACACCAGACATCGCAGTCACTTCACGCAGTAAATCCACTGAGATGCCTTTAATCACACCGTTTTCACGAAAATTAAATGGTGGGTAGTCTTCGGTATAATAAATCAGAGACTCAAGGGCACTGGCTTTTACCACCGACATATTGGCAGACAGCAGTAAAATCAAGAATATCAATAATTGTCGAAACACCTGAATTCCCCCCCTGCGGCAAACCTATGTTTAGCAGCTTCTTATACTTTAGATGGTTATCAAAATATTGCAGAAAAATTGACCACTACCGCACAAGCTTTTTGTAACTGCGCTCAGGTCTTCCCACTGTGCCATATTTGAGATCCGCTAATAATTCACCAGTGCTAATCAGGTATTCTAGATATCTCCTTGCAGTGGTTCGGCTTGCACCAATTTTTTCTCCGGCTTCGTCAGCCGTTAAACTTGTTGGCGTCTGAAATAAATAACGAATTTTATCCAAGGTAACAGAATCAATACCTTTGGGAAGTCGGTAGTGTTTAGGCTCATCAGCTAAATTGGCAGTCATCATCTTATCGACCAGTGACTGATCCAAATCCGCTAATTTTCCTAACTCTGCTTGCCTTATTCGATATTTGTTTAATGCGGCTTCTAGGCGAGGGAATATCACAGGTTTTAACAGATAATCGACTACCCCACCTCTCATTGCCTGTTGAAGTGTTTCTACTTCTCTCGCTGCAGTAATCAAAATAACGTCACAACTGTCGTTTTGCCCTCTCATACGATGAATGATGTTTAATCCCGTACCGTCTGGTAGATAAACGTCCAAAAGAACCAAATTTGGTTTAAGAACATCAAGCTGCATCTCTGCTTCAGCTTGGTTAGTAGCGATGCCAACCACTTCAAATCCGTCTATCTTATCTAAATATTTGTGATGAAGCTGAGCTATAGATACATCGTCTTCTACGATCAATACTCGAATACTCATTGCTGTTCCTTTGGTAGATAAACCGTTATACGCGTACCAAATGGTGTATTAGCAACCATTTCAACCTGTCCTAAGTAACGCACTGTAAGTTGCTTAACCAAGTACAATCCAACGCCCCTGTTGTGATTGGCTTTACTGGAAACGCCCTTCTGTAACAACTGCTCTGGGCTTAAACCTTCAGGTAAACCACAACCTTGGTCTTCAACTTCCAAAATCAATTCATGACCATAGTCGCTAATGGAAACTTGAATAACTCGCCGTTCAGGAGGAATATAAGTGCCACTTCGAATTGATGCTTGACAAGCTTCGAAGGCGTTGTCGATCAGATTGCCAAGTATGGTAACGATATCTTCAGCTTTAATATGTGCAGGCAGGCTTTCAAGCTTCGATCCCGGCTCAACAAAGAGCTCAAATCCCAACTCCCTCGCTCTTTCGGTTTTGCCTAAAAGTAAACCAGCAATCAGCGGGTCTTTGACGGTCTCACGTAAAAATTCGATAAGGTTTTGATACAGTGCGGTTTCCTGACCAATTAATTGTTGCACTGCGTCTAGCTCTCCCATCTGAACCAATCCGCTAATCGTGTTAAGTTTATTACGGTGCTCATGGGTCTGAGAGCGAAGCATCTCTGCATATTCCTTGGTTTGCGATAGTTGCTCGGTGAGGTCATTAATTTCATCTCTCAAACGGAAACTTGACACAGCTCCGACTACCTCTCCGTCCACGATAATTGCACTTCGGTTGGCAATCAGCCTCTGGTTGTTAAGATATAGCTCAATATCTTTGTCCGTTTCGCGGGTTTCCAAAATCGTATATAGGTCGCTATCTGGCAGAGATTCCGTTAATAAACGATTAAGTACCAGCTCTTTATCTAAACCTAAAATCTCACAAGCACTCTTATTTATGGACCTTAAATAGCCTTTTGAATCGATACTTAAAATCCCTTCTTTGATAGTGCTCATAGTTACATCTAATTCTACATAGAGACGACCTATTTCTTCGGGCTCGAATCCTAAAATAGCTTTCTGAAAACGGAGAGACGCATAACTTGAAACAACAACGTTTGCAGCCACTACCAACAACGCCATGCCCGTTAAATAGATGAGAAATGGCTCAATTCGATTCTGCAGGCTATCAATCAAATAGCCGACGGAAACAACGCCAATGATTTGGTCGTTTTCATCACGAATTGCAGACTTCCCTCGAACCGATTTGCCAAGCGACCCTTTGGCATATGAGACATAAGATTCACCGGAAATTAATGCCCTATAGTTATCACCTCCAACCATAGGTTCACCAATACGCTCATCGAATGGATGAACAAGTCGAATTCCCTGCTTATCTCCGATAGAAATAAAAGCGGCTCCAATAAGCTGGGTAAGATCTCGAAATCGTTCTTGCTGCTCTATAGTTGCATGTCCAGTTTGGAGCATATTGATAACACTTGGCGACTGGGCAAGGAATGAGGCAACACCCAACGCTTTTAATCCGACTTCTTCCTCTTGGCTGTGTTTTACGTATGCAAAGCCTGCTGCAACCAAAAGTAGCAGTTCAATCAATCCTGACAACGTCATTATGATTAACAAGCGTTTGCGAAAACTGATGCTGTTCCAAGTCATGTCTCACCTCCATGTTGAAAGTAACACTTAATTAACATAACCGCTAAACAGGTAGCGTATAGTGTGAACAACTTATCGCAATAAAAAACGGAATCTATTTGTAACAAGATAGAATGAATAATTACCCCTGAAGAGCTAGTAAAAAAGTTTAATTACATCCCCTAAATTTGGCAGAAGTCACAAAGTGTAGGGACGCTTTACTTCGACAGAGTCAAAAAACGGGCTGTATAATTAATAGACAAATATGCGTAATTATTAGCTAGCAAAGTTGTATGTGGATTATTTTTGACGAATGCGTTTTCGGAAGTACGACTAAAATTTTACGGGGTAATTTATGGAACGGGACGACTTAGGGATTTGTCTTTCTAAAGATATGTTATCTGAACAGCTGTGTTCAACATTTACACATGTAAGAGCGTATGACCCAGATGATGAATGCGTGGAAGAGATGTTAGTTCTTCTATCCTTCCCACAAATGTCTGGTAGAGAATTACTTAGTACCATGCAAAGCACCAAAAAATTGGTTTGGCGTGCCGATTATTTTTGTCCTTCTGACTATCATTTCTGACAATCGCTGTTTGGTTTTCTAAGAAACAGCTATTCTTACTAGAATACAGAGCTTTCTAAAACTCATTGACTTAACACACAAATAATTAGAGCATATGCTCTAATTATTATTTATAACTGAGCTAAAAATGAAGACAAAAAAAGTCGTTCTTTTTATATGCTCTTTGCTTGGTATTCAAACTGCTTATTCTGCGCCAATTTCGTTTCAACAAGCTTGGGAAATACTCCAACAGAACAATAATTCCCTAGCCGCAGAACGTGCCAATGTAGAGCGTTATGAACATCTAACTAATTCTAAAGGTAGCCTCAACTTACCATCTATCAGTATTTCTGCGAACTACACGCACTTAGACAAAGACGTCACCCTTTCTGGTCAGCAAATAATGGAAAGTACGGGGCAATCAGTCGCTTTACCCGCTGCACTCAGCTCTCTAAGCTCATTAACTTCAACGATTACTGAAAGAGACATATTCAGCTCATCAATCCGAGCTGTTTGGCCAATATTTACCGGTGGACGAATTTCCGCAGCTCAAAATGCAGCCGATGGACAAAAAGAAGAAGCACAAAGTCAACTTGCGATGGAAACTCAAGCACGCTACGAAGACTTAGCCAAATACTATTTCAGTGTCATATTAGCTCAGCAAGTCTTGGAGACTCGCTCTTCTGTTGAAACAGGATTAACCAAACATAGAGATAACGCACTCAAGTTGGAACAACAAGGGCAAATTGCGCATGTTGAAAGGCTGCAAGCTGATGCGTCACTAGATAAAGCGACCGTTGAACGCAAAAAAGCTCAGAAAGATCTTGATATTGCTCAGAGTGCACTAACCGAAATTCTAGGACAAACAACACTCGTTGAACCAGACGGTGTGCTATTTATCAACCAAAACCTTCCTCCTATGAATGCCTTTATTGAGCAAACTCTAAACACCTATCCAGGGCTGGATTTGCTTGACGCCAAGGAAAAACAAGCCAGTAGTTTAATTAGTGCAGAGAAAGGCAAGTACTACCCCGAAGTCTATCTTTATGGCGATTACAATATTTATGAAGATGACTCATTGGCTAGCCAAATGACACCAGATTGGTTGGTTGGTATTGGGGTTAGTGTTCCTTTGCTGGAAAACACCGGACGTAGTGATCAGATGAAAGCGGCACAAAGTGCGGTTTCTCAGGTAAAATTCTTAAAGGCGCAAGCAAGGCAAGACTTACAAGTGCTAGTAAAGAAAACCTACCTCGAAGCTGAGCAAGCGCTTGAAGAAGTGACTGGACTCAATTCTAGTCTTAATCTTGCTCAAGAGAATCTTAGACTACGTCAGAAAGCATTCGCTCAAGGCCTAGCCACCTCTGTTGAGGTCGTCGATGCTGAACTTTACTTGGCAAGTATTAAAACACAGCAATATGTCGCTAGCTTCAACTACTTAATCTCACTAAATAAATTGCTTGCGCTTACCAGTGAGATGGATACTTTTGACACTTATAAAAAGTCGTCAATTCCTCTGACTACCTCAAACAATCAGCCCATTTCGAATGAAAAGGATCCATCATGAAAGCTGTAAAAACGACTTTGGTTGCTATTTCTGCCCTAGCGGTAGTGTCATGGATCGGTTATGGCTTTTATAAAGCGTATCAACCTAAGCCTATTCATTTGCAGGGTCAAATTGAGTCGCAACAATACAGTATTTCTTCAAAAGTGCCGGGACGCATTGATCAAGTGTATGTACGCAAGGGAGATATGGTCGAAAAAGGACAACTTATTTTCACCATTCACAGTCCAGAAATTGAAGCCAAACTTGACCAAGCTATTGCTGGCAAAAAAGCCGCTGGCGCACTCGCGAAAGAGGCAGAAAATGGAGCTCGAGAGCAACAAATTCAAGCAGCGAAAGATCAATGGTTGAAAGCTCGTGCAGCGTCTCAATTAGCTGAGAAAACGTATCTACGTGTCAATAACTTATATAAAGACGGTGTGCTTGCTGAGCAGAAAAAAGATGAAGCGTTAACGCAATGGCAAGCCGCAAAATACACTGAAAGTTCAGCGTTGCAGATGTATAACATGGCACAAGAAGGCGCTCGCGAAGAAACCAAACAAGCGGCGGCAGAGAAAGTTCGCATGGCAGAAGGTGCGGTTGCCGAAGTTGAAGCTTATGCTGCGGATACCCAGATTTCTAGCTGGTTTAACGGCGAAGTCGCGCAAGTACTAATGCAAAGCGGTGAACTCGCGCCGCAGGGATTTCCTGTGGTCACTGTTGTTGATACACAGGATTCATGGGCCGTTCTTAACGTTCGTGAAGACTTGCTCAGTCATTTTCCGAAAGATACACAGTTTAATGCTTATGTACCGGCTCTAAACAAAACATTGCCATTTAAAGTTACCCATATTGCGGTAATGGGCGATTTTGCGACTTGGCGTTCTACTGATGCAACACAAGGTTTCGACCTACGCACTTTTGAAGTGGAGGCTCGCCCTGTAGGACCTATCGAAGGTTTACGTATGGGTATGAGCGTGGTGGTAGAACTTTAATGATGGAACACCCCGTGGTTTCAACGTCTACCGCTTCACCAGCTATCGAATCCCAATGGCAATTACTCCGGAGAGATCGATGGCTGCTCTCATGCCTAACTTGGATTCCTATTGCACTAGCCGTAACAATCTGGTGGATATTTTCGCAAGCTATTGTTCGCGATCTACCCGTGGGCGTGGTGGACTTATCGAATAGCCGTCTTTCTCGTCAACTGACCAGAGAGCTTGATGCGACATCTACCCTCTCCGTCATTCGCAGTTATACAAACGTTGCACAAGCTAGCGAGGATTTAAAAGCTACTGAGATATATGCTTACGTGGTTATTCCACGTCAGTTCGACAAATCGATTTATCGAGGAGATCAACCGCAGATAACAACCTTCTTTAACAGCCAAATGATATTGGTGGGAAGGTTAATCAACTCAGCAGTTGTGCAAGCTCAATCCACTTTTAATGCGCAAATCGAAGTAGTGAAGACGCTCGCCAAAGGCCAGCAAACCACACTTGGTGCAATGAGCCATGTGTTGCCGATACGAACGCAAATAACACCATTATTTAATAAGAATACAAACTACGCTCAATTTCTAGTTTCTGCCGTTGTGCCTGCCATATGGCAAATCGCTATGGTGGTCACCACCATTATGATATTAACGGCTAATCACAGAACTTATGGATTAGCGATTTGGGCAAAAACTAATCCTCTCTCTCGATTAGTAGCAACACTAGCCCCTTATTCTTTAGTGTTTGTGCTTCAGGGAGCAGTGTTTCTCACTTGGTTTTATCATGGGTTAGACTGGCCGCTCCACGGTCAAATATCAACGATACTCATTGCTCAATGGTTTACCGTCATCGCCTGTATGATTATGGGCTCACTGTTTTTCTTTATTTCACTCGATCCAGCGAGAGCAATGAGCTTTGCCGCGGCTTACACTGCGCCCAGTTTTGCGTTTATGGGTATTACGTTTCCAACTAGCGACATGGGTCTATTGGCTCAAATTTGGCGCAGTTTACTTCCGGTGAGTCACTATATTGATGTTCAGGTAAGCCAAGCCAGTTACGGGTTTGACGCATATCATTCACTTGCGTCTTTATGGCCAATGTTGGGCTATCTAGTGCCATTTGGGTTAACTTTACTGCTACTTAAAAAACACCTGCAAGCTGACTTAAAAAAGAGGTGTGCTCATGAGCTGGTTTAAATTAATTAAAGCTGAAGTAAAAGCACTGTTCACTAACCCCGTAGTCGTTCTCACTGTGTTTGGCGGTGTTGTATTCTATTCATTTCTGTACCCACTTCCTTACAGTCAGCAAACACCTAGAGAACAAACTCTCACCATCGTGAACTTGGATAAGAGCCAAGCTAGTTTTCAATTAGAACGTATGGTTGATGCCACTCCTCAAGTTCAAGTGGTACAGCGAAATTCCACGATTGAAGAAGCGAAGAAAGCCTTTTTAAACAAAGACGTCAGTGGCATTCTGGTCATTCCTGAACATTTCTATAAAGACTTAATGCTAGAGAAAAGTACTTCACTCGCCTATGCTGGCGATGCATCTTACTTCTTAGTTTACGGAACGTTAGTTGAGGGATTGGCTCAGGCGGGAGGCACAATAGCAGCAAAAACCAAGGTTGCTCGCCTGTTGGTTGATGGAGAACCACTTTCTCTTGCGTCAAAACATTACTCCCCAACAGGGCAAAACCTCAAGCCTACATTCAATGCTCGAATGGGTTATGTTGATTACGTTGTCCCTGCTGTGTTCGTACTCATACTGCAACAAACAATGCTGATTGCTTCAGGCATGATGGTAGGAACACAAAAGCATGGTCATGGATACTGGAGCCAACTTTCGAGTCTGAAGCTCATTGCGTTAAGAAGCGTTGTAATCGTCCCAATTTACTATCTGCTAAGTATGTATTACTTCGGCGCTAGCTTTAGCTTGCATGGCGTAAACACACTTGCTCATGCAACAGAACTGCTGATGCTCCTACTACCGTTTTTGCTTTCTTCTTGCTTTATCGGGATTTGGCTTGGTTCAATCACACCAAGGAGGGAACTGGTAACGTTAGTAGTATTGCTAAGTTCAATGCCTTTAATTTTTTCTGCCGGTTTTATATGGCCGATAGAAGCCTTACCTCAACCAATCGTGTGGGCTTCAAAACTTTTTCCAAGTACTCCAGCGATACAAGGTTTCTTAGCACTGAATCAAATGAGTGCTGAGTGGCGGCAGATCGCACCACAGTGGACTTTATTGTGGGGACAGGTTTTGGTCTGGCTGTTTTTGGCTTGGTGGCAACATAGAAAAACACTGCGCCCTGACGTTATTAAGGCGAAATAAGAAAGAGATGGCAGGTTGTTTTATTCTTGCCAGTCTTTTCTCATTCTCTCAATGACATCTTCCCCTACTCCGTGGATATTTCCATAGGATTCGCGACAAACAATAATCTTAAGCTTGGCTTTGTATTTTTTAGCTAACTTCTTGTACGCACTCATTTCCCAGAGTTTTACAAAAGTGTTTGAAACAACAACATTTTCCCTCTGATGCAGCCAATAATCTGCCTGGCTCTGACACCATTGGTGAGCCTCTCCAATCGCTTCAGGACGATACAGATATTCCCCCTGCTCATTCACAAAATACATATCCGCCTCCAAATGCACGCCGTTGAGTGTTTTTGCTAAAGTTGATTTACCAGAGCCTGGCAAACCACGGATAAGAGTGAGAGTCAGCATTAGGAACCCAGTTGTAAGATATAAAATGATGAAATGACCATGTAGGACGCGAATATTAACTTAATTTTGGTTTGTCTGCATTTTGCTATCGACATCTGTGCATAGTTAAGCTATAAGTCTAGATGTATAGACGTCCAAAATGTTAGCTAAGGGAGAAAGCTGTGCCAATTAGGATCCCCGATCAACTACCTGCAAGTGATGTATTGCGCAAAGAGAACATCTTCGTGATGCCCGAGTCCCGAGCCTCAACGCAGGAAATCCGCCCATTAAAAATATTGATCTTGAATCTGATGCCGAAAAAAATTGAGACTGAAACTCAATTTTTACGTCTGCTCTCCAATTCGCCCCTTCAATTGGATATTGAGCTGTTACGCATCGATGATCGTCCAAGTAAAAATACACCTGAAGAACACCTTAATGCCTTCTACCGCCAATTCGATAAAATTAAAGATCGTAACTTCGATGGTCTTATTATCACGGGTGCGCCTTTAGGGTTAGTTCAATTTGAAGATGTAGCCTATTGGGATCATCTACAAACCATCATGACTTGGGCAAAACATCATGTTACATCAACACTTTATGTCTGTTGGGCTGCACAAGCGGGTTTGAAGTTGTTGTATAACCTGCCGAAAAGAACACGCAAAGAAAAGCTATCGGGCGTATACCACCACGATATCCATCAACCATTCCACCCTATTCTACGTGGGTTCGATGATACGTTTTTGGCTCCTCACTCTCGTTATGCAGATTTTGATGCCGATTATTTGGGTGAGCATACCGACCTAGATATCCTTGCGACCTCTGACGTAGCTGGTGTGTATTTAGCATCAACCAAAGACAAACGTAATGTGTTTGTCACTGGTCATCCTGAATACGACGCTAATACTCTACACAATGAGTACGTACGCGATTTAGGGGAAGGAATGGAACCTATGATTCCTGTCAATTACTACCCAAATGATAATCCGGATAATCTGCCAAGAGCTAGCTGGCGTAGTCACGGACATCTTTTGTTTTCCAACTGGCTCAACTACTGCGTTTACCAACAAACTCCGTTTGATTTAGAACACTTCAGTGAAGACAAATTCACTAAAGATGATTAGTAAGAAGTGAATCTAAGCTAAGACGATAAGCCCGCAAATAACAAGCGGGCTTTTTATTCACCTATTTGAATAATAAAAATAGCGGTGAATATGCAAAACCTGTCGCAGAAGCTTTCTGTTCAACTTCGATAATCATTTGATTTTATTATCATACTTTCAAAAACATAGAGAGTAAGAAAATGAAATCTGTACTCATCATATTGTTATCGTTTTATTTGTTAGGCTGCATAACATATGAACAAGAAAATAGCCCTAAGCTTAATAGTGACCCTATCGAGAAAGCCGAATCTAGGATCACTTTAGGCTTAGGCTATTTAAAAATTGGTAATATGGTTAAAGCAAAGGAAAATCTTGAAAAAGCTTTACAGTACACGCCTGAACACTATAGAGCCATGCTAGCTATCGCTCATTATTACGATATGGTTGGAGAAACAGAGAAAGCTCAAGTTTCTTATGACAACGCGCTAAATAAGCATAGTGATAACGGTCAAGTGCTTAATAACTATGGTGCGTTTCTTTGTAAAAAAGGGGAATTCCGCCAAGCGGATCAATACTTTAATCAGGCCATAGCACAACCCAATTATTATTTGATTGCAGAAAGCTATGAAAATGCGGGACTATGCGCCATCAAGTATGGTGATTTACATAGAGCTAGGCAGTATTTCAGCCGAGCAGTGGGCCATGATCCACAGCGTTTTCACTCAATCTTACAACTATCGAAACTTGAGATAGATTCAGGAGAATTATCTAAAGCTAGAGAGAGACTAATGCAGTTCCATCTGAGCTATGGGTATAAGAAAGCCTCTTTGCTGTTGCTAGCCAGTTTGGAGAGACGAACAGGCAATTCTGAGTTAGAGCAGAAATATTTATTACTGTTGAAACAGCAATAAAGTTGTTATTACTTTGCGTTGTTAGGGCGGCTACTATTGCCGCCTTTTCTATCGCGATAATGAACTCGGCGCAAACGTCGCACCTTCTTAACTCGCTTTATCTTTAGATATTCGCGATAAACAATGCGAATAAAGAGAACCAATCCAACAATCAGTAACAATGAGAACACGCTTAGAAATGGTTTGCATATCCAATCGGGTTGGCAAGGTTGAAAGAACACAATGTCCATGCTTACCTCCTCAGTTTCTCATTCAGCAAGTTAGTCCCACTACTGTCAGATTAGCACTTACTTTGTAACCACAGCTTGCGCTGATCAACATTTTGAAAAGTCCATGCAATAAAACGACTTATCTTCTGTCCTTGCTGCATCTCTACTACTTTTATCGACTCCACACCCACTTTCTGAAGTTGTTTTTTCATCCAGCGTACGTTTTCACTTTTCGATATCAAAGTAGTGAACCAAAGAACCTGCTCCGCAAATTGTTGACTTTCAAACGCCATGTTTTTAATAAATTCAGCTTCACCACCTGGACACCAGAGTTCCGCCTTTTGCCCACCGAAATTAAGCGTCGCATTTTCACCTTGCTTTGAGTTCATCGGCTGGCTACCTAAACCCTTTTTCTTCTTATTGGCTTGAAGATTTTTTAACTTGCGCAGCGTTCCCTGCTCCGCTTCTGCTAATGAAGAGTGAAAAGGTGGATTACACGTAGTCACATCGTATTTTTCATTAGGCTGGATAATGCCTGCAAATATCGATTTGCTATCTCCCTGAAAACGACACTCGATACGCCCGCGCAAATTGTCGTTGTATTGGGCAATGTTGTTCGCTTGTTTTACCGATACAGGATCAACATCACTGCCGACATAGTTCCATCCATACTCAGTCACGCCAATAATTGGATAAATACAGTTAGCGCCTACACCAATATCTAAAGCGCGAACTCGGCTTTGTTTGAGTAATTTGTTCTCTGATTGCAGAAGATCCGCAACACGGTGAATGTAGTCTGCTCGCCCCGGGATGGGTGGACACAAGTAACCTTTTGGAACATCCCAGAACGTGACACCGTAATGAAGAGCTAACAGAGCCTTATTCAATAGTTTCACTGCGATTGGATCAGAGAAAGCAATACTCCAATCACCTTTAGGATTCTTAATCAGATGCGGTTTTAACTCAGGTAGCACTTTACACAGCGCCATAAAATCGTAGTTACCTTTATGGCGATTCCTATTGTGCAATCCCTCTTTGCCTTTTGTTGCCTGAGCTGAATTTACCGCAGGCTTTGGCTTAGTCGATGATGTTTTCTGCACACTCAATTGTGATTGAACCTTTGCTTTGGGCTTAGACGGCTGATTTGAAGAGCCCCCTTTCTTACGACCGAGTTTTGCAGTTGACGGTTTGTTGTTTGGCACACTGCTGCGAGCTTTACCCGTGCTTGGTTTATTGTTCATCCGTTGTTACCTCGGCTTAATTCTAAAACCATCATGTAAATACGTGCATCCAACTCATATTGGTGATAATTGGGTTCCATATGACAGCAAAGCTGGTAAAAAGACTTGTTGTGATCTTTTTCACGCAGATGCGCCAGTTCGTGAATCACCAGCATACGTAAAAGTGGCTCTGGCGCATTCTTAAACATACTAGCTATGCGAATCTCGTTCTTTGACTTGATTTTATTGCCATGTACTTTCGATACGTAGGTATGAAGTCCAAGCGCGTTGTTTATTAGGTGTATTTTACTGTCATAAACCACTTTGCTTAGAGGTGCGGTCTTCTTCATATACTGATTCTTAATCGCCATCGTATATTCAAACAGTGCCTTTTCACTTTGAATAGAATGACGGTCAGGGTAACGCTGCTCGAACCAAGCAATGAGCTTATCGGAATCAACCAGTTTCTGCACCGACTCGACAATATGAGCAGGATAACCTTGAATGTATCTGAGTACTGAATTCATACGTATTTTTTGAAAGCCTTAAAACGAAGCCGCACAGTTTAGCTGAAACTCATGCATGATTCACGTATTAGGCAAGAGCTACAGTATATGTTTATGGGTTTGCATCGCTAGATGAGTATAGGTACACTTTGCCGCTTTCTATTTCATGTTACCTCAGCCACTTTTACGAACAGAGTTAATACAATGAAACGAGTTGTTTTATACGTCAAAGACAAATGTCCACATTGCAAAGACGCACAGCGATACCTTGATTCTAAAGGCATAAAGTACCGCTTGTGTAATGCGAAAATGGAACGTGGTCGTAAAGAACTCGACGCAATGGGCGCTCGCAGCGTTCCTGTATTGAAAATTGGTGATCGCGTAATGATTGGCTGGAATCCAAATAACTTCGACCGCATTTACGGAAATGGCTAAGTCTGCTCGGTTAGACTAGACGTACTTTTTCACGAACTCAATAAAGGTTCTGTCCGCATTAGACAAGTAACCTTCTTTTCGCCAAGCTAGTGCCAAATCAAGATAAACCGGTGGATTAAAGGGTATTGCCCGAACTTCTGGTTCGTGGTCAGTAACCAGCTCAAGCAACGCAGTAATGGCGTACTCGTGCTTCACAATACTCAGAATCATTGGCAGCAGGTTGGTTTCAAACGAAATATTGGCTGTTAATTTGTGTTCTTTACATGTGTTGTCGATGAAGTCGCGGTGAAAATACCCCGGTTTGAACATCACCAACTCATGTTCAAAAAACTCTTCAAACTCGATTTTTTTCTTATCAGCAAACTCATGATCCTTACCCACTACGGCAACCATTTGCGACGATAATAGCGGGTCTACTTCCAAGTCCGGCGGTAAGTCATGATTGAGAATAACGCCTATATCAAGTTCGCCTGAAAGCAGCATTTTACGTATTGATTGCGTACCCGCCTCCACCATGGTCATCTTGAGGTTAGGAAAATAGCTTTTGAATGCCATGATGATCTCTGGAAAGAAATACGACCCCATCATGCTGGGCGTGCCAAGCCGAACTTCCCCCTTCACCAGACCTTTCAACTCATCCACAGCCAATTGCGCGTCTTCGAGCTGTCGTAATATCCGCAAAGCGTGTTCAAGCAATACTTCGCCTTCATGGGTCAGGCTAACTTTCCTTTCATCACGTTTAAACAGGGTTACCCCTAGCTGTTGCTCAAATTTTTTGATGGCAATACTCAATGCAGGCTGAGCAATATGCAAAGCATTCGCTGCATGAGTAAAGCTTTGCTGCTCAGCAACAGCGACAAAATATTTGAGGTGGCGAGTTTCCATGTGCAGACCAACGACTAGCTATTAATTATTTATATTACGATTATAGTTTTAATATATTTTATTAATTTATATTTCACTGATAATTTGTGAGCGTCTTCCAGTTTTATTCACCCGTTGGTGTGTTGAGAGCGTTATGATCGAATTACAAAGTCCGCAATACAAGAAAGTCACTTTTGCTCTCGCATTTGGTTCATTCCTCGTATTCTGCAACCTCTATCTTTTCCAACCAATGTTGCCCTACATGGCGAAGCACTTTGCTGTTTCTGAAACACAAATTAACTGGTTATTTGCCGCATCTACTTTTGCACTGTCTGTATGCTTGGTGCCTTGGGCGATTACTTCAGAAGCGATTGGTCGCAGAAAGGTTATGTTGCTTGGCTTATTCGCCATGCCTTTCATAAGCCTAGTGATGCTAATCAGTGGCGAATTTTGGGTTATGGTCGCGGCAAGAGCGCTACTTGGCATTGCATTAGCAGCATTCGCTTCGGTCGCAGTTGCCTACATGGTTGAAGAACTATCACCACAAGCATTTAGTAAAGCGATTGGTGGCTATATTGCAGCAAACTCTTTAGGTGGGATCAGCGGACGTATTTTCGGTGGTTTACTTACTGACGCGTTAGGTTGGAAAGAGGCACTCATCATTGCGGCTATCTTTACTCTATTTGGAGCCATCTTAGTTCTTGTCTTGCTGCCCGTTCAGAAGAATTTCAAACCTCAAAAAGGTCTTTTCTTCCATCACAATCGCGCCCTGATTAAACACCTATCAAACAAAACACTCTGGTTTGCCATGCTCATAGGTGGTGCTAACTTTGCACTTTTTGTAAACCTGTATTCGGTTATGGGATTCAGACTCGTCAGCCAACCATACAACTTACCCATCGGTTTAGCTTCTCTGATCTTCGTTTGTTACCTTGCAGGAACGCTAAGTTCAAAGTTGACTTCCAATTGGAGTAAACGCTTTGCTCCAATTTCGGGAATGGTGTTGGGTGGTGTGAGCAGCCTTAGTGGTATGTTGGTTGCCATTGTCGACTCCATACCCTTTATGCTTATTGGTTTAATGCTGATTAGCTTCGGCGCTTTTTTTACTCATACTCTAGCCTATGCTTGGGTAAGCCAGAAAGCTACAGAAGCCAAGGCAACAGCAACAGCTTTGTATCTTTCTCATTACTATATTGGCGGTAGTTTAGGTGGCTTCTACTTACTCTATTTTTGGCAGCATGGCGGTTGGACAATGGTTGCGGCGGCAGGTTTGGCTATATATGCCTTAATGTTTGGTTTGTGTTGGAAGCTAAGCCGGACTTCACGCTTACCTGTAGCGAATCAAACCGCAATGCTCAATTCAACGCACTAATCAATTCAACGGACTAAGTGTGGTATGCTTGCGGCAAATAATAGCTATGACATATATCCGCAATTATGAGCTCAACAACTGATATTCAAAACATTACTCAACAAGTTAACCAATGGCTCAATGACGTAGTGATTGGTTTAAATCTTTGCCCTTTTGCCGCAAAGCCACAACGTAATAAACAGATAAAAATTTACGTCAGTGAAGCGGCTAGCGAAGAAAACCTACTGCAAGACATCCTAGACCAGTTATTGGAGTTAGATACAAAAGAACCTAGCGAGTTAGAAACCACACTCGTTGTGGTTCCTAATATGCTAACTGACTTTATTGAGTACAATTTTTTCATCGATTGGGTCGAAGCATTAATAAAGCAGCAAGATTGGGAAGGTGTTTTTCAGGTGGCGACGTTCCACCCAGACTATTACTTTGCTGGAACTGATCCCGAAGACGCAGAAAACTTAACCAACCGTTCTCCATACCCAATCTTCCACCTTATTCGTGAAGAGAGCATGGAAAAGGTTCTCAAGCACTATCCAAATCCTGAAGATATCCCGGATATCAATATCGAACGAGTAAGTAGCCTTAGCACCGAAGAAAGGAAGAAGCTGTTTCCTTATTTGTTCTGATGCCATTCTGGATTATTTCCTGATCAGTTAATTGGCGTCGATAAGCAAACCCTCCGAGCCATGGATGGCTCGGCGGAGCTTTAGGGACGAATGAATGCGCGTTTGCGTTTAACGCCTATTCGCTGTTCTACCGATGCTCAGTCTGATCATATTTTTATCTAGGATGGAATAAAAAGACCGGAGAGAATTCCAGTCTTTTTATTCATGCTGATATGACAACTCTAATCAACAGTCACTTTATACTCTTGGTTGTTAAATATGACCGAGATAATGTCTCCAGACCCTATATTCGAATCTTGACCAAACGTCGCTGCATCATACGAGGTTGAACTGCATCCAGATGAATCGGTTACCTCCAACGTATAAGCCCCTTCACTATCAGTAGAAATAGTTATATGTGCTTCTATATAACTCTGAATATCATCACTGCTTCCGACATCAAGTAAATCTGAAATATCAATTGCATCTTCTTCTGAATCAAAATCCACTATTGTGTCTGAATTTTCAGAACCTGAGCCAAGCACGAACAAGTCGCTTCCATCACCACCTGTTAAGATGTCATGACCACTTCCACCTATCAGGACGTCATTCCCGTCACCACCATAAAGTTTATCGTTGTCGGATACACAGTAATATCCCTCATCGTTGCCACCAACAAGAATATCGTTACCGTCACCGCCGTACAGGGTGTCATTGCCACTACCACCTTGTAGCAAGTCATCACCATCACCGGCATCGATAATATCACTGCCACTTTGCCCTTGTATCCAATCGTCACCATCACCACTAGCTAAAGTGTCACTATAATAGTTGTAACCTACGATATGGTCATTTCCTGATGTACCGTATGTATTGTGCGAATAATATGCATAGTCATAATTGGCAGATGCATACTCATTGATAGCACTATCAATGTCCCCCGTAAAACCTTCAAAACTATGAGAGGTATCAGAGCCGTTGGATGTTGCTGATAGAGTTACAGTGGCGGCATCTGATATCAAGGTGCCATCAGTAGCTTTGTAACTGAAGGAAATATCAACAGAATCATCAGAAGAACTCACACCATCAACTAACGTAATGATAATGCTGCCTGTGGTTTCATCATAAGCGATATCACTCACATTTGAATCATCGCTGGTTAACGAACTTGCTAGTAGGGACAATGTAGCACCACTAGTAGTGGTGTCATTGGCCAGCAACGTAGCAGCAGCGATAGTAATCGTATTATTAGTAATAGCGTAACTCGTACTATAGCCTGTTACATAGTAATGGCTACCTGGACTCACCGCTGAAAAAACCACATTTTCAATTACCGTCGAACCACTACTAATAGTAATTGAACTACCATCCACCTCTACTGTAAACGACCCATCTTGTGGGTACGTCACGACTGCGTCGGAAATACCACCATCATCGTCAACGCTAAATGTACCGTATGCGATAACCGAATCGTAGTTGATTGTACCGTCTTCGTTTTCACCGTAAACCGTCCATTGACCGTACTCGTTACCATTTTTCCCACTATCTTTATCAGCTAAAGAGACTGTAATAGTCGATACAGAAGAATCAAGCTCAATCTCCACGGTATGATTGCCACCATTGTTGTATTGAACGGTTTCACCATTACCACCGTAACTCTGAGAGTAGCTCAACGTGTCATCCTGAATATGAATAGAATCGCTAGAACCGTCAGATTCGACATAAATTGTGGATGTCGCAGTAGCAGTCTGCCCTGCATCATCAGTTACTGTGATAGTAATAGTGCCGTAGCCTTCGATCTCGCTGCTATAAGTAATAGATTGCAACAGTTCTTCATACTGTTCGGTAGTTGCGGATACTTCATTACCGCTATCGTCAATAGAGGTAAATGTGTAAGTACCGTTAGAAATACTAACAACATATTCTTGACCACTCACAATAACTGTTGATGTTTCGCTATCAATAGCACTGCCACCTATAAACAGTTCGCCATCCACGGTTGAAACCGTTAATGTCACCGAGCTAATCGCGTTTTCATCATCACCAATGGCTATGTTTTCACTCACAATCGATACAGGGACACCTACCGTACCGCTAACATCTGCATCAACACCAACATCATAGCCTGAGAAAGTAATAGCTAAATCGTTGTAATCATTGTCCGTCCAATCTTCAATACCAATATTGATATCACCATCATCATTGATCACTACTCTGAAATCATCCAACACAATGCTTCCGCCAGAACTAACAGTCACACCCTCGTAAGACACCCCATCGATGCTAACTGTATAAGTATTGGTACGGCTATCATAAGTAACTTCAACATCATCATTAGTTGAAGTCAGAGTATTATTACTCACTACAAGACCGAGGTTAGCAACATCCAACAGGTCATCTAGAGCTGTAGAGGTTACTGTAGATGATGATGAGCTAGAGCTTGATACAGTAACAGTACCATCACTATTTACGTCAAAATCACCATTGCTTACGGCAGCAATGACAGAGCTCGATGTTAAGGTAACAGCAAAGAGATATACAGTTCCGCCAGATGCCAGTAATGCTGCAATCCCATCTTCATAAGAAGCAGAATTCCAGTTATTAGTAGACACAATAGCTCCTTTTTGGCTTATTGTGCCGTCATCATTAACAATATAATAACCAATAACATCTGTACCACTCGTTTCGGCACTTACGGAAACTGAGTGAGTCGCATCTTCAGATGTATCAAAGTTCAAATCAATTGTTGGAATATTGTTTACCTCTAAAACTGCACTTCCTTGTACAGATTTTGGATCAGCAACACCGTTAGTCTCACCATTATCAGTAATGGTGTAACTAAAGCTCACGTTGTCATCGTTAGCTGCCGGCGTATAAGTCCAGGTGCCGTCGCCGTTGTCCACCAGACTGCCGCTGCTCGCGGTCAACCCGCTGATGGAGAGAGTATCGCTTTCAATATCGGACGCGTTAGCCAGCAGCTGCGCGGTGGTGATGAGCACCGAGCCGTCTTCTTCCACACTGCCTAAGTCGACAGAGGTGGTGGTCGGCGCGTCATTGACCGGCGTAATGTCTAACGTGGCGCTGCCACTCACCGATTGCGGATCGCTCTCGCCGTCGGTGGTGCCATTATCCGTGATGGTGTAGCTAAAGCTCACCGCGCTGTCGTCGTCAGCCACCGGCGTATAAGTCCAGGTGCCGTCGCCGTTGTCCACCAGACTGCCGCTGCTCGCGGTCAACCCGCTGATGGAGAGAGTATCGCTTTCAATATCGGACGCGTTAGCCAGCAGCTGCGCGGTGGTGATGAGCACCGAGCCGTCTTCTTCCACACTGCCTAAGTCGACAGAGGTGGTGGTCGGCGCGTCATTGACCGGCGTAATGTCTAACGTGGCGCTGCCACTCACCGATTGCGGATCGCTCTCGCCGTCGGTGGTGCCATTATCCGTGATGGTGTAGCTAAAGCTCACCGCGCTGTCGTCGTCAGCCACCGGCGTATAGGTCCAGGTGCCGTCGCCGTTGTCCACCAGACTGCCGCGGCTCGCGGTCAACCCGCTGATAAAGAGAGTATCGCTTTCAATATCGGACGCGTTAGCCAGCAGCTGCGCGGTAGTGATGAGCACCGAGCCGTCTTCTTCCACGCTGCCCAAGTTCACGGCCGAGGTGGTCGGCGCGTCATTGACCGGCGTAATGTCTAACGTGGCGCTGCCACTCACCGATTGCGGATCGCTCTCGCCGTCGGTGGTGCCATTGTCCGTGATGGTGTAGCTAAAGCTCACCGCGCTGTCGTCGTCAGCCTCTGGCGTATAGGTCCAGGTGCCGTCGCCGTTGTCCACCAGACTGCCGCGGCTCGCGGTCAACCCGCTGATAAAGAGAGTATCGCTTTCAATATCGGACGCGTTAGCCAGCAGCTGCGCGGTGGTGATGAGCACCGAGCCGTCTTCTTCCACACTGCCCAAGTCGACAGAGGTGGTGGTCGGCGCGTCATTGACCGCATTAACCGTGACAGTTACTTGCGCTGTATCAGTACCACCTTGATTGTCAGTAATTGTGTATTCAATACTAACTTCACCATTGAAATTTTCAGCTGGAGTAAAGACTAACTTGCCATCGACAATTTCGATGGTACCTTCGTCTTCAGAAACGGTTGCAGACACAATAGTTAATGCATCACCATCCTCGTCAATATCGTTATTCAATACGTCAATTGTTATTGATGTATCTTCATTTACAGTTATGGTGTCATTTTCAGCATTTGGTGCACTATTTTGAGTGACGATTTCTGCAGAGTTTGAGCTGGTACTGGTAAGACTAATCAACGCTAGACTTTGGGTTTGAGAAAAGCCCAAAGATTCAAATCCTGTAGTGCTAAAACTTGTTGTAGCAATAGTTTCTGAAGCTGACCGTTCAACACTTGCAGAATCTGTAAGTGAGGAGCCTTGACTGCCTCCAGCTGCAGGAGCTAGTTCATCACCAAGCTGTGTCGGATCCTGTCCTTCTTCTAAAGCAGAAAGTAACTGTGCAACATCGTCACTCACATTTTGAGGCTCATTATTTGGACCGATGATTTTAGTGACAAATTCGTCATTAGAAATCATCTCATCGCCTCTTTGGATGATTACCGTTCCTTCAGGCAATTTTTCGCCAATAGTTGCTATTTTTAAATCGCCATTTTTGTCAATCACAATCATTTGATTTATTGCTAAATTTGCGATTGATAATAAAGAACTTTTATCCATAGAAGCCTCAAAAATACTCATTACCTGCATTTCAATAATTAATCGTCTAATAACCGATAAAATCACGACTGCTTTGTGGGAAATTTCTTACACACAATATCACCAATCCCCTGTCCCAGGAAGGCGAATATTGCAGCGAATATTCATTTTTTTGACACATTTAGAGTTTATATCAAATTATTTCATGAACTAATATCACATTTCATGATAGCATAAATGTAAGAAATTTCTTACTTTGTTTAACAAATAAAATCGATAAATATTAGTAAGTTATAAAAATTCGATAATATGGAACACATTTAATACATGCAAAAATCATATATTAATCACAAATTTAGTCACATTTTTGACACATACCTTCCCCAGTCTTATTAATAAGACAATTTTTATCATAGACTCAACGACCGTTTTACATGTCATTTTTGATGGAGTTCATTTTGAAAGGGTTTCCAATTAGAACGCTTATTTGGCTTTCAGTATCCTTAGCAGGATCTGTTTCTGCTCAAACACTTGAGCAAGCAGTATCACTTACACTTGCCTCCAACCCTGAATTGAAAAGTGCGTTTAACCAATATAAAAGCCGTCTATCCGACTCGAATTCATCCTCTGGCGCATATCTACCTAAAATCGATCTGGATGCAGGCATCGGCTATGAAGGTATAAACCCAGCGTCTTCTACAGGTAACCCTGACACGGAAATGACTCGGAAAGATGCATCCATTACACTCACCCAACTTATTTGGGATGGTTCATCGACATTAAACAATATGGATCGTACGGCAGCTGAAGCGGAATCTGACCGTTACCAGCTACTTTCAGACGCATCGAACAAAGCCCTCGAAGTCACTAATGTTTATCTCGAGGCAACAAAGGCATACGAAGTATTAGTTTTGTCAGAAAAAAATCTGGCTACGCATAAAGAGATATACAGAGACATAAAAAAACGAGCAGACTCTGGGGTTGGCTCTATTGCAGATGTAACTCAAGTGGAAGCACGTATTGCGAAAGCTATGGGTAACTTACTTGCAGCACAAAATAATTTGTATGACACACATACCCAATTTCGCCGCTTAGTTGGACAGGAGCCATTAGGTCTAACTTTTCCTAGAGCAGACAGTACCGCAATTCCCAACACAGTAGAAGAAGCCTTAAAAAAAGCATTCAACGAGCACCCTGTTATTAAAGTTGCTCAAACAGATGTGGATGCAGCACGCTTCCAATATAAGCAGTCAAAAGCTCCCTACTACCCAACAATATCATTTGAAGCTTCTCAAAGTTGGTATGACGATGCTGATGGGAACAAGGGTAGCAGTGATGAGCTCACAGCAATGGTACGACTACGCTACAACATCTATAACGGTGGTAGCGACAGCGACCAATCCGAAAGTGCTGCTTATCAACTTAATAAAGCAAAAGACTTACGTGAGAACACATTTCGCTCCGTAGAAGAAGGACTACGCTTGTCATGGAGTGCGCTAGATTTAACGCTCCAACAAAAAGAGTTTTTATCTGACCACGTAGATTCAACTTCTCAGACTGTCGCCTCTTATAGAAAGCAATACTTGATCGGTCAGCGTACACTGCTAGATCTTCTCAACACTGAAAATGAGCTGTTTCAAGCACGTAAAGACTATCTGGATGCTAAATATGCTGAGCAATACGCTAAATATCGAGTAATGAATTCCACAGGCAATTTGTTAGATGCGCTACGAGTGGACGTAGCACCTGAATGGATAGAGAAGGTGAAGTATTAAGATGAAAAGCGCATTAGTTGTTCTTACAGCGACATTAAGCACTGCAATGTTCGTTTATGCTGGAGAAAATGTAGCTAGCGATGAATATGATTACATTGCTGTACCTGAAATCAATCAAATAGCAGATTTGGAAGACAATGATAATGACGGAGTAATCAACGCCCGAGATCTTTGCCCCGACACGCCTTCATTTTCTGACATTGACAATGATGGCTGTGGTACTTTTGTTAAAACATCAAAGCTTCAATACTTACATATTTTATTTGCTAATGATTCTAACAACATACCACCAGTATTTATTAGCCAGATTCGCCAAATGGCCGAATTTTTGAAAACTTATCCTTCAACCTCAATCGAGATCAAGGGATATGCAAGCAAGGTTGGCAATCAGAATCATAATCTCAAACTATCTCAAAGACGTTCAGAGGCGGTAGAAGCTCAATTACTTCGTTATGGCATTGAAAGCAACAGAGTAAGAATTGTTGGCTTTGGCGACACTGAGCTAGCATCAGTTGAAGATTCAGAGACCGCACATGCCATCAACAGAAGAGTGACAGCAAGCGTTATCGGTTATAAAAGTGCAATAGTTAAAGAGTGGAACGTATTCACTGCGTTACCTAACTAGTGTTACATCTCTATCAAGGCGGCGCTTAGCCGCCTTTTTCTTATGTCTTTCCAAATGTTAATGGGAAAAAATGCTGTGAAGTGCTACCCTTCGAGCATCATTCTTAATGAGAAAATAAAATGACCAAATTAACAGCAGATGTTCAAGCTAACTTAGAACTTTTCATCAAAGAGACTAAAGAAAACCAATTGGTTTGGGGCTTACGAAATGAAGAAGGTTGGTTATCATGTGAATCAACAGAATTTGAAGAAAGTGAAGTTATGCCTTTCTGGTCTTCAAAAGAAGATGCTGAGCTGCACAATGTTGAAGAATGGGCAGACTTTGAAGTTCTAGAGATCCCACTAGATATATTCGTTGAAGATTGGCTGATTACTCTTGATGAAGATGGTGTGCTTGTTGGTGTTAACTGGAATCAGACTTTAGATGGTAAAGAACTTGAACCATCAGAACTGGCAAAAATGTACCTTTAAGCGAACTCTGTTCCCTTTCATCAAGCCATAAAACAAGACGCTATTCGCGTCTTGTTTTGTATTTGTGGTTCGAGCTTTGTTACTATGACCGCCTGTTCATTTTCAACTGGATTAACCCCATGCATTTATCTAAGCTGACACAAGAAATTTATGATCACCTATACCGCGACATCAACGAATTCCGTAGCACTTTTGACTTACCAGTAGCGGACCCGTCTAGCTTAGATACAAAAGCAGATACCCTTCACACCTCATTAGCAATCGAAGAGCTTACAGAACTTGCTGAAGCAGACAGCAAAACCGAGCAAGCTGATGCGATTGTAGACAGTGTTTATGTCCTTATGGGACGCCTAGTTCATCTTGGTCACAGTAATATTAATGACAACATAGCTATCAGCTATTTGATTGACTTGCTACTCAACGTTGCAGTAAACCGCAACATCGATTTCCTTCCTTGCTGGGATGAAGTTCATAGCTCAAACATGAGCAAAGTATGTCGCAACGAGAAAGAATACGGCGATACAGAAGCTTATTACGCGGAGCAAGGCATCAAGTTGATGGCTGTGCAAAAAGGTGACTACCTAATTGCAAAATGTGCAGAAGACTTTGTTTCTGATAGCAAAACGATTCGCCAAGGTAAAGTATTGAAGTCAGTATACTACCGCCCAGCAAACCTAGAAGCGTTAACACAGTAATACTAATTGCACTATTAAACTGTTCAGTCTTAGACAAAGAGCACCGAACGCAAACACGCATAAACCCATCCTTGGGGCTCCGCCGAGCCATCCATGGCTCGGAGGGTTTGCTTATCGGCACTCAATGTCTACTTGATCAGGAAATTAAGGCAATTGGTATAATCCTACCAATGTCTCATTCAGCACCATAACTAACTGATAAAAAAAGGCCACCTTGGGAGCAAGGTGGCTAATGAGACTATAAAAAGCCTAACAAGAACGAGAATGTATCACTCTTATTAATGCTAATTGCGTGCCAACTTTTAAAAATTAAATAACCCATTGATATTAAAGAATATAATGTATAGGCGTTTAATATAAACAATGAGTTAGCAAGCTAGCATATTGAAGGCTGAACCAGATTTGTGCTCGATGCACCAAAACTAATCGAAAACTAAGTAAGGTTTTCCATCAATTGCTACACATTTCACAGATGTATTAAATACACTACGAAGATGCTCTTCACTCAATACTTCACTTGGCACACCAATACTCTGAGCAATTCCCTGTTCTAGAAGCAAAACCTTATCAGCATTACGTAAGCTCCTGTTTAAATCATGATTAGCCATAACGATAGCCAGTCCTTCTTGAGCCATTTGTGCAATAAGCTGATATAACAACCCTTCTTGAGCGATATCTAAAGGTGCACCAGGTTCGTCGAGAATCAATAATTTAGAATAAGGGTTGATATCAGGCCATACTTGTAAACAACTACCAGCTAAACGGACTCGCTGCCATTCTCCGCCAGATAGCTGATGGATTGAACGGTGAAGCTTGTCGTTAATCTTCAATAATTGAGTAAAGTGCTTCACTGCATTGTTAACTTTAGGATCTTGCAGGGAGCTATTGATTGGTAGAGATAACGCTAAGTATTGAAAAACATCCAGATTAAAGGCGGGCTTTTCACTTTGAGATAGATAGGCTCTATGGAGAGCTAACTCACTTAGAGAATGTTTTTTTATATTGAACTCTCCAAGTAAGATCTCTCCCGAACTATCAATTATTCCTGCTAGTGCAGACAGAAGAGTACTTTTACCACTTCCATTTGGGCCAACAACATGGAGAATTTCTCCAGCCTCACACTGGAACGATAGTGGCAATAAACGCTCATTGACGTGCAAACTGTTAACGCGAATCATGATTTTTTACCAGCATCCAGATAAAAATTGGAGCGCCAATAGTAGTTGTTACAACACCTAAAGGCAGCTCAGCAGAATCCAAAGCGAGGCGTGCAACCATATCGGCAAGCACCATTAGAAGCGCTCCACAGAGAGCACTCAGAGGCAGCAACATCCGATTTTCAGACCCTAACGCTAATCGCAACAAATGAGGGACAACCAAACCAACAAATCCTATCACCCCGCCTAATGCAACCGCAGCTCCCACCAATACCGATACAGCAACGATCAATTTCCACCGAATTTTATTGATATCAACACCTAACTGTTTGGCATGAGTTTCACCTAACATCAGCTTATCCAGCACAGAGCCTTGAAACAGCAACCAAATCATGATCGGTAAAGCAATAAGAGTGAGAGTGTGTTGATACCAACTGGCACCACCAATACTACCCATCAGCCAGTACATAAGCTGACGTAGACTGAGTTCATCACTAAAGTAAAATGCCCATGTAACGACTGAACCAGACAAAATTCCAAGAGCGACCCCCACTAACAGTAGACGTGTTGTTGTAAGCCGCATTGCATTGGCTACAAACACCAGCAATAAAGTGAACAACAGAGCCCCAATAATTGCAGAAACCATAAAAGCTTCTGGGCTAGCAATTGCAGGAAAGAAAAACAGCAAAATAACCATTGCTACACTTGCCCCCCCTGAAATACCAATGATCCCAGGCTCAGCAAGTACATTACCGAGCAAAACTTGAAGTGTTGCTCCTGAAACAGCTAATGCTGCACCAATCATCATTGCGGCGAGCAACCTTGGTAAACGCAAGTCTAAAACTAAACGCGTTTCTAGGTCGTCCAACGAGCGTAAAGGCGAGATAAAAATTTCACCAACCATCAAATAGACCGCACTGGCAAACAATAATACTGCAAGCAAAAAATAGCCTGCTCTTTTCCAGCGCTGCTGCTTATGCAACATGAGTTGATTGAAATCCATAGTGTTTTAATTGAGGAATAATGATAGTGAAAAAAAGAATGGCTTAACCTTACCGTTAAGCCATTCAAATATAAAGCGTCAATATGAAAGACGATGTTTAAGTCTGTTAATCGTATACCGCTTGGTCATCGTCATAACGAATTTTTACTCTACACACCATTAAAGCTGCACGCTCACCCACCGCTGCATGGCGGTTCGGAAACACTATCGCTTCTTCTTCATTCTTAGCCATCAGTGGTTTATCACCATCATGACCAAAAACTTCACCGTGCATAAAAGTCGTAAAGTTATCAATGTTATCGTCAAATAAGAAATCAAAATCGTCATGGATGCGCACAATGGTACGGCTGACACGGTACATGGTCGCTTTTCTTGGTAAGTGCTCGGATTGGGTTCTAGAGATCAAATCACGTAATGCTAAATCAAACGCCGTTAAACGATGCATGTCATTACAGCCAATTTCAGCAACCTGTCCTAACTCAATCATCATCGCCTGCGCAGCGTAAGTGTCTGCACTGTACCAACTGAAGGTACAAGCTGGCGCATTAGAAAACATCACTGCATCGACATGGCCGTTTTCAATAAAATCCAAAAGAGCTTTACTACGAACTGGATGGCGAGATTTAGGGCTCACTGCAAATGAGTAGTGTTTTGAATTTCGAATAGCGCAATGCAAATCTAGATGCCAACGAGTTTTAACGTCAGTTTGAGCGTAGAAATCCTTGATCACAATTTTAAGATTATCTGCAATGGCGAGCTCTTTGCTATGATTATGCGCCTTTTCATCAAACAAGTGATTCAAGTTTTCATCTAACGAACGTACATGCAATTTCGTTGCTTCAGGGTTCGCAATAATGAACAAACATCTTTCACTGACGGTTTGGAAGCCACTTAGAATATCATTCACAAGTTTGTCGATAAGCTCCATTGGAGCCGTTTCATCTCCGTGGATACCGCATGAGATGACAACATTTTTGGTATCTGCATCTAGTTTAGCTGGGATGACTTCCAATATGCCGCGTTGAAGCAGTTTAAGAGTGGCACCATTAGGTATCGTCAACTCACAAGACTTCACTGATTGTTCAAGATCTAGACTGTCGAAAAGAAAAGATTGGCGAAATAGAGACTTCGTCATGCGCTACTCCTTTATTGCACAGCGGTATGTTAAAGAATTGAGCAAACAATTTATGTTGAAGTGATCCCACTTATTGAGCTGAACCTCAATATAAAATGAAATATGCCTGCTGTACTTTTATAACCTGTTCGACTATTGCTGGATTAGTTTGAAGGCGAATTCTATCCTAACTGCTTTTGAGACTCTATACCCAATCGGTTTCAATTCATTGAAACCCTTGTCTTAAATCTCACTTTTGGATTTTCTTTTATCCAACTTGCTTATTTCGAACTGAAATGCTTAACCTTTCATTGTTTTCGGTAAACCTGCAGCAACAAAGAAAACACTGGAAGACACGTCTGCAACCCATTGGTTAGCCAATCCCGCAAATTCTACGAAGAGATTCGATACCTCGCCTTCTGGTACCAACCCCATTCCAACTTCATTAGACACCAACGTGATATCTGCAGATGTCCGTTTTAATACATCAATGAGACACTTAATCTCCAGCCTTGTTAGGTGAGCATCACGCATCTGACCATCGTTGTAAATTACGTTGTTCAACCATAGCGTTAGACAATCTACCAGCACTATATCGTTAGAAGAAAATTGTTGAAGTGTCTCTGACAGTTGGTATGAGCTTTCATGAACATTCCATCCTTCTCCACGCTGATTCTGATGGTGTCGGATACGAGCTACCATCTCATCATCAAATGGAATAGCGGTTGCCACGTAGTGCAGTTGCTTTGTGCTATCAAGGCTTCTCATATGCTTTAATAACTTTTCTGCAAAACTGGATTTACCACTACGAGCACCACCGAGAATTAATCTCACTGTCACCAAGCCACTCCCATTACCGGTAAACCATTTTGAGCAAAGATGACAATGACAAGGTAAATTGTCAGTTCCATCAGTTGCTGCGCTGCACCCAAACAGTCTCCAGTAAACCCACCGAGTCGACTTATTAGCCAACGTTTGAACAGCTGTCGGAATAAAAATGCAGCACTAATAAGGACCAGAGTTAAATACCCATCGAGAAGAACACAGGGAATTAAACCTGTAATAATAACTACAGCCAATTCACTGTAACTCTGTTTATGAGCAAGTGGTTTGCTTTTGCTTGTATCACTATCTGAGACATACGGCGTGTTGAAAATGAACGAAGATGCAACAGAGCGACTTAGCGTATATCCGACTAACCAAACCGGAATCAGGGAAATAAAGTTGCTAATGGCCGTCAGCAATACATATTTACCTAACAACGCCATAATCAAAGCTGACGAGCCATAAGTACCAATACGACTATCTTTCATAATGGTTAAACGACGTTCAACCGTCATCCCGCCGCCAATCCCATCCGCCATGTCAGCCAAGCCGTCTTCATGGAAGGCTCCAGTTAGCATCAGACTCAGCACCATGGTTAAAAAAATACTGATTTCAGGCGTCAATAAGAGTTCTGCGCAAGCATAAAAGCCCGCGCAGAGAGAGCCGAGTAATATTCCTACCAGAGCAAAATACCGACCTGACTGATTCATTCTTTCACTGCTGTACGGCAAGTTAGCCGGAACAGGAACTCGAGAAAAAAAACTGAGCGCCAAAAGAAACAGTTCAAACTGATATTTGAGTTTAGCCAGCATTACACTGTCACTCCTGCCTCTTCAAAACTCGCCATACTGTTATAGAACTCTGCTGCAGCTTTGATAAGTGGAACAGCAAGTACAGCACCAGTTCCTTCTCCAAGCCTCAAACTCAAGCTCAATAGCGGCTTAGCTCTGAGCAGTTGTAGTACCTTTTTGTGACCCGACTCATCAGAACAATGAGCAAATATCATGTAGTCTCGGCACTCAGGTTCGATAAGAGTAGCCACATAAGCTGCAACAGTAACAATAAAACCATCGACAAGAACGGGAGTTCGCTTATGGTAAGCCCCTAGGAATGCACCAACCATTTGGACAATCTCATAACCACCGACTTCAGCTAATGTTTCTTTCGCGCTTTTACCTTTAGTGCGTTCAACACCTTTTGCAACCAACTGATATTTTTTCTCTAGCTGCTCCTCTGAAATACCCGTTCCTTTACCAACACACTCTGTAACAGAAAGGTCAGACAGACTCGCCAACAATGCAGCAGCGCTAGAAGTATTAGCGATGCCCATTTCACCGAACATAACCAAGTTACTACCGGCATCAATAACACTTTCAACCAGTGATTGACCGTAGTCTAACCCTTGTTCAACTTGCTCTAAAGCCATTGCAGCTTGCTGAGCAAAGTTCTGGGTACGCCCACCTAAACGTTGAACAATAAAATCTAGGTGTTGGCTTTCTACAGGCAGCAAAATGCCTGTATCAATCACCTTCAGTGCTACATTGTTCGCTCGACAGAAACAGTTGATCGCCGCACCACCAGCAAGAAAATTCAATACCATTTGTTGTGTTACAGCGCTAGGAGCAATACTAACCCCTTCGTCAGCAATACCATGATCGCCAGCAAAAACGAGAACTGTTGGTTGAACAATGGAGATATGTTTTACAGCTTGCGGTGCACCTTGGCTTTGAATCTGCGCCAATTGATGAGCGACCTGTTCTAATTGACCTAATGAACCTAGTGGCTTGGTTTTTTGATTGATACGGTGCCAAATAGCATCGTTAAATGCGTCATCTAACATTATTGGTTCCTTGAACAATGCTTCAATTTAGAAAAGAGATGAAGCAGTCTACTCACAAAACCTATTCAACGGCAAACCAACAAAGCCTATATAGATAAAATACTTGTATATTTTCGAGCAATTAGCGTAATTTCAAATCATTAAGTCATCACAAGTGGATACAACTATGGACAAAAACTCTATCTCATCCCCCTATAAGCCCTGCCTTATCATTGCAGGGGCATCGGGCTTAGTTGGCTCTTGTTGTCTTAAAATTTCTTTGCAAGAAAATGCTATTGAACATGTCTACACATTGAGTAGAAAACCGCTGACACCGACCACATTTCCAGAACTTACTTATAAACTTACCCAGCTGATTGACGCCAACTTAAACGTAAAACATTGGGACGATGACGATGTTCGTCCACAGCTAGGCGTCATTGCCCTCGGCACGACCTTAAAACAAGCAGGCTCAAAACAAGGATTAGAGAAAGTCGATTTTGAATTGGTTTGTCACGTTGCTCAGCAAATGAAACTATTAGGTGTTGAACGACTAGCCGTCGTTTCTAGCTATGGCGCTCATAAAAGGTCAGGTTCTCACTACCTACGCTGTAAAGGTCGGATGGAAGAAGCTATTCGACAACTCGGTTTTGCTCATGTCACTTTTGTCAGACCAGGGCCTTTAGTCGGAAAGAGAAGCATAGCTAGAACGGATGAAGTGCTGGTACAAAAAGCAATGGCAGTAGGCAAATACTTATTATTCGGCAAGCTTAAGAATCTGGCGCCAATCAAAGCCGAAGATGTGGCTCAGAGTATGCTGTACAGCCTGTTCGATAAACAGACTAAGTCCGTCTCTGTTCTCGACAGCATAGCCATGCAAAACATGCTCAACAAATATCGCTGATTTAAGTGTAAATTTGAGCGATTATTAACCAGGCAACAACTCTACTGACCGAACATGTAATTACAACCTGCCATGATGATTGCTTAGTCGTATAGGGGATGTTCTAATACCAACAAATCTTTCAACGATTTGGTAACCACAAATGCAGCAGGAACACTTGCCAACATACTTCTTTTTTGACTACGAAACTTGGGGCACTAGCCCAGCGAAAGATCGTCCTAGTCAGTTTGCTGGCGTACGCACCGATATGGATTTCAATATTATCGGAGAACCATTAGTTATCTACTGCCAATTACCTTCCGATTATTTGCCAGCGCCGGAAGCCGCGTTGATTACAGGTATTACGCCGCAAAAAGCCATGGCACAAGGGTTATCTGAGCCCGAATTCATCGCGCGCATCCACAACGAACTGTCTCAACCGAATACCACTAGCCTTGGTTACAACAGCATTCGATTTGATGACGAAGTGACCCGTTATACTTGCTATCGCAACTTTTTCGATCCGTACTCTTGGAGTTGGCAGAACAACAATTCACGTTGGGACTTACTGGACATCATGCGTGCTTGTCATGCCCTTCGTCCAGAAGGCATTGCGTGGCCAGAGAACGAAGAGGGATTTGCTAGCTTCAAACTTGAACATCTATCTAAAGCTAATGGCATAGAACATGAAAATGCACACGATGCAATGGCAGACGTTATTGCTACCATCGAACTAGCAAAAAGGGTAAAAGCAGCTCAACCAAAGTTGTTTGATTACTTCTTTACCATGCGCCACAAACGCAAACTCACTGAACTCGTAGATATCGTCAACATGACACCTCTCATGCATGTCTCTGGCATGTTAGGCAGAGAGTGCCAATATACAAGTTGGATCGTGCCTATTGCTTGGCATCCCACCAATCAAAATGCAGTGATAGTGGCGGACTTAGCGAAGAATCCACAACCTTTGATTGATTTGTCTAGCGAAGAGCTTCACACGCGTCTTTATACAAAACATGATGAACTGGCACCTGATGAACTCCCAGTCCCAGTGAAGCTAGTGCATCTAAATAAATGCCCTATTCTCGCGCCTGCAAAGACGCTCACCGCCGAGAATGCCGACAAAATTGGTATTAACCGTGAGCAGTGTTTAGCTAATTTGGCGCTGATTCGTCAGCATCCAGAAATCAGAGAAAAACTGGTGGTACTGTTTTCAATCGATCGTGAATATGAACAAAGCAATGATGTCGATACTCAGCTGTACGATGGTTTCTTCTCACCAGCTGACAAGGCTGCAATGGATATCATACGTAACACGCCACCAGAAAACTTAGGTGCTCTGGACATTACTTTCGCGGATAAACGCATCGAACCGCTACTGTTTCGTTATCGAGCTCGTCATTATCCTTGGACTTTGGATGAGACAGAGCAGCGACGCTGGGCTAATCATTGCCGTGATTTTTATGAATCACGCATTGAAGATTACATGCTCAATTTAGAGAACTTAGTTCATGAGCATGAGAGTGACGAAAAGAAAATCGCTATTTTAAAATCCGTTTATCAATACGTCGAAAAACTCGTTTCCTAGGACTATCAGCCCTAGTTTTATGTACTTATTAATGGCAACAACGTTTCATGGCTCAAACCGCACTTAAATATCTTGTTTCTATGGGAATGATTTTTCTCTGTTTGCTGGCAGGGAACAATCTTCAATCTTGGTTGGACATATCTATTCCGGGTAGCATCATCGGCATGTTGATCCTCTTCGGGCTCATGGCAAGCGGGCTATTACCTTCCACTTGGGTTAAGCCAAGTGCTAGCTTGTTTATTCGCTACATGGTTCTGCTATTTATTCCAATCAGCGTTGGACTTATGGTTCATTTAGATATGTTGATGGATAACATCTGGGCAATTTTGGCCAGCGCTATAGGTGGGACAACCATTGTGCTTGTTGTGCTCGCATTCTCTCTTGATCGTTTACTAAAGAAAGGGGGTGAATGATGTGGTTGTTAGTCACCATTGCTGTATTCTTTTTTGCGCGTTGGGCGGCACGCAAGCTTAACTCACCTTTTGCAAACCCTTTGTTAATCAGCATCGGCATTATCATTCCAACTCTGATTTTGCTTAAAGTTCCTTATGAAACTTACGCTCTAGATAATCAGTGGGTGAACTATTTACTCCAGCCAGCCGTGGTTGCATTGGCGTATCCATTGTACGAGCAACTGCCTCAGATTCGAGCCAATTGGAAAATCATTATGCTAGCTTGTGGCGTGGGCAGTGCGATGTCTATGCTTACTGCAGGATTAATTGCCGCTGCCATGCATACCGATATTGCTTTGATTGCAGCATTAATGGGCAAATCAGTTACCACACCTATTGCTATGGAAGTGGCGAGTAACTTAGGTGGTGAGCCAGCCATTGCTGCTATTATGGTTCTACTTGTAGGCGTGTTTGGCGCTATCATGGCTTACCCAATTTATAACCTACTTAATATTACCCACCCAATAGCTCGAGGGCTGACAATGGGTAATATTTCCCATGCACTTGGCACAGCAACTTGTGCTGAGAAGGATCAAAGAGACGCCGCTTTTAGCTCACTCGCATTAGTAGTATGTGGCGTGATTACCTCCGTCCTAGCACCAAGTCTTTTTGCTTTTGTTCTTTGGTTTGCGAGCTAACCTAATCTCATGAAATATAATTTGGCTCAGAAAATACTTAGCCTTTGTTCTAAGCCAAATTACTTTCCACCTTTTAATATGTGTGATATCACTCTAATTATGAAAACGTGAAACGCGTTACATTCATTAATGAGATTTTGATCTCAGTAAATCTAGCATATTCCCCTACACTAAAGCTCAATGTATTAATTAGGAATATCTATGAAAGGCCGTATTGAACAGGCATTAGCAGACATGCAACAACCGATGGCAGCGTTTTTAGCGCCTATCGTACTCGCTGATGATTTTGACGCGACATTATCTCCTGACCAATTCAAGCAGCTACTCTCCGTTTCGGAAATAAGTGATGCAGACCTTCGTATTGCGCTCTTGCCTCTTGCTGCCGCTTTTGCTTACGTGCCTATTTCGAAATTCTATGTTGGTGCACTAGCTCGTGGGTTGTCAGGCCGTATTTACTTCGGTGGAAATATGGAGTTCTCTAAAGTTCAAATGGGACAAACCATCCACGCGGAACAAGCTGCAATCAGCCATGCATGGATAAAAGGTGAAGAAGGCATCAGTGATATTACGGTTAACTACAGCCCATGTGGTCACTGCCGACAGTTTATGAATGAGCTGACGACCTCAAAGAGCTTGATGATCCAGCTGCCAAAACGTGACGCTAATTCACTGCAATACTACTTGCCGGAATCTTTCGGTCCTGCTGACTTAGGTATCACGACGGTATTAATGCATAAAAACGATCACGGTTATAGCTGCGAAAATTCAGACCCACTCGTTCAATCTGCCATTTCAGCATTAAATACCAGTTACGCACCGTATTCTGAAAACCTAAGCGGTGTAGCTTTGAAATCAAAATCAGGCAAATGCTACTTGGGTGCTTATGCAGAAAATGCTGCGTTCAACCCTAGCCTTCCGCCGCTGCAAGTTGCCTTGATTCAGATGCGTATGGCTGGTGAGTCATTTGACAACATAGAAGCGGCCACATTAGCGGAACTAAAGAAAGGTAGTGTTAGCCATTTGGTTGATACCAAAGCGACGCTCGCATCGCTTAATCCACAGTTAGAAGTGAGTTACATCGAGCTCTAAGCTAGAAGTAGAAAGTAGAAAGCCAGACTGTTGTCTGGCTTTTTTGTCTAATCAACTTCACTCGTTATCTCATCGAGCAAATTTTTCCAACGCACTCTCTTTATCCATGGGTTTAAAGAAGTAGTAGCCTTGCACTTCATCCACGTTCCAAACATTGAGTTTACGAAGCTGTGAAGCATTTTCTACACCTTCTGCCACAGTGGTCATTCCTAACTCCTGAGACATATGGATGATGTTTCTAACCAGTGATTTGGCTTTATCGTTGGTTTCCAGAGCATCAATGTAGGATTTATCGAGTTTGATAATATCCAATGGGAAGTTACATAAAGAGCTGAATGATGAATACCCTGTGCCGAAATCATCCAAGGCAAGCTGTACACCGAGAGATTTAATCACATCCATACGGTCAATAATCTCTTCTTCACTGCCCAACAGAATACTCTCTGTCAGTTCTAACACCAGCTGCCCTTGGGTTAACTGATATTTTTTAATCATTTTAGTCAAGGTTTCGACCAAACTCTTATGATTAAAATGCGGACTGGAAAGGTTCACATGGATGCTTAATCGATTCTGAGACGACGAGGTGCTTTTCTGCTGAATCTCTTTAATAAACTGGCATGCCTGATCGAGAATGGACTCTCCCAATTCCACAATCAAACGTCGCTGCTCAGCCAACGGAATAAACACACCCGGTGGAATCATACCTAAAGACGGGTGTTTCCACCTTGCCAATGCTTCAAAGCCGACAACTTGACCGTTGCTCGCATTCACTATTGGCTGATAGAAAGGCACTATTTCGTTATTTTTCAGAGCCAGCATGATGTCACGATTCAACGACAACGACTCTTTAGAGCGAACCTTCAATTCTTCATCAACAATCACTAAGCCTTTTTTGCTCGCGGCTTTGATTTCGGTCAGCGCATAAAGCCCTACATAACTGAAATTTTCAAAGCTATCGAAGTGTGAAGATGACGGAACCAAGGCGGATTTCAGACCAATATCGAACTCAAACCCGGAAACGTGCATTTTTGACGAATATTTTTCCAGCACACGATTTGCCATTTCTTCCAAATGTACGTAGTTCTTCTCTTCGTCCCAAACAAGGAACTCGTTCTCACTAATCCGCCCTACACTTTGGTCGCCAAAGTTGCGCAGTAAGCACTCTGCAAAGTGTTTGAGTACATCATCGTGAGCGACGTGGCCGTAGATTTCGTCAATTTCTTTTAAACGCGTGGCATTGAAATAGAGCAGAGAAAACCCATCACCTTCTGAGGAATGTTGGAAATAACTCTTAAACAAGTTAATAACTGTTGGTCTATTAAGTAAACCGGTCGAGGCATCTTTATGAGTCAGTGAATCAATCAGCACTGCTTGTTGTTTCTGTTCACTGATATCTTTGATAGAGAGCATGACCGAGATTCTTCCATCTTGCTCAAATTGAGTTGCCTCAATTATGCAATAGACAGTGTCACCCTCTTTGTTGGACAACCAAGCCTCAAACTGACGTAATCCTTGCGCAAGGTTAATGTACAGTTGGTCAGCGCTGCACAGATCTCCTGCCTCATGTGAGCAAAGTATTTCAATGTTATTTCCGACCAAATCTTCACGCTGATAGCCCAGCAGATCCAAAAGCATTTGGTTTACATCCACAATCATTTTTTCAACCACTAGCACCATGCCTAGTGATTGGCTGTGGTAAAGCGCTTCAAACTTTTGCAAAGTATCCTTCAATTGCCCTTCCGTCTTTGAAGAGGCATGAGCTAAAGATTGGACCAACTTAGTAATGCGTTCGAACTCGTCTTTGTGGCCTTCCAAATCAACATCTGAACTAGATATCAATGACTTAATATCTTGTTCGAAGTAATTAAATCGCTTACCAATATTGTTTCGGAATAAAACGAATGTAATACAAGCGACTATGCTAGCAACCACAGCAATCGCAATGATCAAATAGTAGAAAACAGCTTCACCCTTTTGATAATAAGTTCGCGGCTCTTTGGTCTCTAGTACAGCGATGACTTTGCCAGATATATCAGTGAGTGACGTGTAGTGATAAAGCTCCGATTTGCTTCTTTTAACTCCTGAGTCATGCTCTCTATCAGAGTTCAGATCATAGCTATGGAAATCGAGCCTCGCCATCTCCTCTTGATCGACAATGATCGAATTACTCGCCGTCAATATACCTTCAAATGCCGATGGGAAACGGAGCGATAAATGTTGTCCCCAAATCATCCAGCCAGCAAACGGAGCATCTGCGGCTCCGTCTCGAACCGGACTAACACTAACAACCCATATGTCGTCATCTAAACGGATTAAACCTGAAATACTGGTTTTATTTGCTGAAAGTTTGCTCTGCATATCGATAAGGTGATGAGCAATGCCTTCGTCATTAATGACTGTTGTGGTAAATGATTCGATATCTTCAATGTCACGACCAACGCCAACTTGAAATCTTCTGTCTGGTGTTAAGTACGAAATGAAGTCCAAACCTAAAACATCGAGCTCATCAACATGAAGATTTCGTTCAGCAAATCCGTCATCTTGCTTTGCGAGTAGGTCATAGGACTCATTCCAATACGCCCAGTCATAAGACGCAGTTTCTTGCCTTGAACTTAATGAGCGAATAACGAAAGAAGCTTGCGAACTTGCTTTGTGGATCTCTATGTTTTCAAGCTCATTGAGACTGAACAGGAAAAAATAACGGGTGAGAAAAAGGCTGCTAAAAATGATACCCGCAAGACCTACTGCAAACAGAAAAGCGGTTTTGGTGTGTAGCGTTACAAAACGAAATTTGTTCTTCAAAATATCTTCCGTTACTCATTGAGTACCTAGCTTACAAATAACATAAAGCTATAAATAAATAAATTAATGATATACTTCCACTTAACTCATCAGGGAAAACAAAAAAACATTTCCCAATACAGAAATAGACACCTTACATTATTTATCACCACATAAAGATAATTATTCGAAATATAACACCAGCAAATGCAGTCATTACATCATATTAAGTACCTTTAACACTCGCATTTCCAATTATAGTCAGTGCACATATTTCCAAACTCGCCCATGACGTCTATTTGATTCCCTGTTAATTTCAGTTTCTGTTATCAGACGTATGCAAGGATACTCATGTTTGAACAAGTAATCGGGATACTCTTTCCTGTTATGGCCTTAGTTACAGTCGGCTATCTGATTGGACGCTGGCTCAGACCAGACTTTCAGCCAATTAACCGAATTAACATGGAAGCCTTTGTTCCTGCACTTGTTTTTTCATCCCTTTCAACCATGCCATTAAGCGCAAATGAACTGCCTCTGATTAGCGCATCATTGGTTTCCGTACTTATCCCAGGTTTATTGATGATCCCCATATGTAAACTCGGTAATTGGAACTACAAAGCTTGGGCTCCTCTACATATGTTCAGAAACAGCGGCAATTTAGCCATCCCCCTGTTTACCTATACCTTTGGCGAAGCGGCTCTTTCATCTGCTGTGTTGCTATTTGTTGTATCTGCCTGCCTACACATTAGTATTGGACTAGCTGTATTAAGTAAGGGGGGCTCACTAAAACAGATCTTCACGGCCCCTGTTTTTATTGCGGCGGCGGCTGCCATGTGCCTTAACTTAACGGGTACATCTGTATGGGGACCGCTACACGAAGCAACAAAACTTCTAGGTCAAGCCGCTGTACCTGTGATGTTGTTGTCTTTAGGATCGCAGATGACCAATATGAAAAAGGCGGGGTTCAAAATTGGATTAATCTCTACCGCACAATCACTCTTTACTGGAGCGATAGCATTCGCCTGTATTTATTACTTCGTCCCTCTGCCTCTAATGCAGTTAAAGATGATGGTATTGTTCACTATGCTGCCGCCGGCGGTAATGAATTACCTTTTTGCAGAACGCTACAAAATTGAAGCAACCAATGTTGCATCAATGGTTTTGTTTGGTAACTTTTTGAGTATTTTCACTCTACCCTTACTGCTGATTTTTGCCTTTTCACTTTAGCGAATGAAATACGTAAACCAAGGTCAATAAGAGTAAAACAACATAAAGTCGATTTCTTAGCCACATCATCAGAATTACAATTAAACCATAAGAAACCTGTGGAATAATTGTCATGAAAAGAATCACCTCCCTCATCATATTACTGTGGCTGCCATCTGTGCTGCTTACATGGTCATCTGATGCTAGTTATTTTTACTGGCGCCATCAGCTCACTATGCTTACAGGTGCAATAGGTTTTGCTTACATGGCGGTTGCAATGCTATTAGCAATGCGTATTCCAAGAGTAGAAGAATATGTTCATGGCTTAGATAAAGGTTATGCTCTTCACAAACAGATGGGTATTGGTGCACTTATTACTATGATTATGCACTGGGTATTAATTGAATCGCCAAAATGGCTGATAAGCCTAGGATTAATGGAAGGCCAACAACGACGCCAACGTTTAGGTGGATTGGTAGAAGGCATTAACTGGACACACTGGGCTAAAGCCGTGGGAGAATACACTTTTTATATCTTCATCGCCTTTGTTGCGATCAGCCTTATTCAGGCGATAAGCTACCGAAAGTTCCGTTTTACACATAAAATTGCTGGTGCCATATTCCTTGCAGGATCTTTCCACGGTTTATTGTTACTTGATTATCAATGGAGTTCTGTTGGTATGAACTTAGCAATTTGGGCGGCTGCAATTGTTGGTTCAATCTGTGCTCTGGTTTCTCTAACTGGTTTGATTGGCCGAGCACGAATTGTGAATGGTGAAGTTACTGATATTGAACGAGTTCATGACGACGTCAGTCAATCTCGCGTGCTGCACGTAAAAATGAAACTGGACGGTTCAATGAAATACAGTGCAGGCCAATTTGCCTATGTGAATTTCCATGATGGCGAAGCCCCTCACCCTTTTTCAGTATTGAGCTACGACACTCATAATCAAGAGTTAGAATTCGCCATTAAAGATCTAGGGGACTATACCCATGAACTCTACGACAACCTTTCAGTTGGTAGAAAAGTCGCAGTGGAAGGTGGCTATGGTCGATTCCATATACCAAAAGCGTCAAACCAAGTTTGGATTGGTGCAGGTATCGGTATTGTTCCGTTCATTGCATGGCTAAATCAGCTGGTTCGCATGCCTCACTCTACCAGCAGACGCATTGAACTCTTCTATTGCAGAGACAACGATGATCAAACCTACTTTGTAAAAATGCTGGAAAAATTGGTAAATAAACTACCGTTTGTTAACTTGCACATTTATACCGCTAGCCACAATGAGTTCTTGTGTGCAGACAGAGTGGCTCAAACTGTCGACCTTTCTGATGCTAGCGTCAGTTTTTGCGGTCCAATCAATTTCGGCAACATATTGAAAGGTAAGCTTTTAACATTGGGATTAAACAAACAAAACTTCCACTCTGAACGCTTTGTAATGCGATAAAATCAAAGGCAGAGAAGACCTACGCAAACGTTTGCTTTTCTAAATTATTCCAGTATCATGACGGCAGTTTTAGCTACTACCTAATAATTCAAAAGGAATCTCTATGTTTGGGACTGCTACACGTGATAACGCAACCCGTGTACTTTTACTTGGTTCTGGTGAACTTGGCAAAGAAGTGGCGATTGAATGCCAACGTCTAGGCCTTGAAGTCATCGCTTGTGACCGCTACGCAGATGCACCTGCGATGCAAGTTGCTCACCGTAGCCATGTTCTTAACATGCTAGATGGTGAAGCACTTCAGAAGATCATCGAACTAGAAAAGCCTGATTACGTCGTTCCAGAAATTGAAGCTATCGCGACACAAAAATTAGTAGAATTAGAAGCACAAGGTCTGAACGTCGTTCCAACCGCTAGAGCGGCTCGTTTAACCATGAACCGCGAAGGTATCCGTCGCTTAGCAGCTGAAGAATTATCTCTGCCAACATCACCATTTAAGTTTGCAGATAGCTATGAAGATTTCGTCGCCGCGGTGCAGCATGTTGGTATCCCATGTGTTTGTAAGCCAGTAATGAGCTCTTCTGGTAAAGGTCAAAGCGTCATCAAAACTGAAGCGGACATCGAGAAAGCGTGGAAATACGCGCAAGAAGGTGGTCGCACTGGTGCTGGTCGCGTAATTGTTGAAGGCTTCATCGACTTCGACTATGAAATTACTCTATTGACCGTACGTGCGGTTGACGGTGTTCACTTCTGTGCGCCGATTGGGCATCGTCAAGAAGATGGTGACTATCGTGAATCATGGCAGCCACAAGCGATGTCTGAAAATGCGCTAAAAGCGGCAGAATACGTTGCAGAGCAAATCGTGAATGCACTTGGTGGATATGGCATCTTCGGTGTTGAACTGTTTGTTAAAGGTGACCACGTTATCTTTAACGAAGTGTCTCCTCGACCACATGATACTGGTCTGGTGACTTTGGTATCCCAAGACGTCTCTGAGTTCGCATTACATGTGCGCGCGTTTACAGGCATGCCTATTGGTCAAATTACTCAATATGGACCTTCGGCATCCGTTGCAATTCTAGGCCAAGGCACTTCAACCAACATCCGTTTTGACGGCATTGGTGAAGCATTATCTATTCCTCAATCTCAAATTCGTCTGTTTGCGAAACCGGAGATCGACGGTCGTCGCCGTTTAGGCGTGGCTCTAGCTCGTGGTAAAGATACCACTGAAGCCGTAGATAAAGCGCTGGACTGTGCGCAAGCAGTGAAGATTATTTACTAAGCTCAATTCTTAAAAAAGAACCCAGCAAATGCTGGGTTCTTTCATTTCTAGAGTTAGCTTTTAATCAGCCAAACCTCTTCTGAAAATCTCGATAGGCCTTTTTTCGCTCTCTTAGGATGTTGAGCATTTGCCGTATCTTGATACAGCCTTTCTACGCGAAACTCAGCAAACAGCTCTTCAACTTCAACTTGAGGAACACTAAATGGAGGGCCTGCCATTTCATGCTGTTCATAATCTAATGTAACCAGCAAAATTCGCCCACCCGGATTCAATAGCGATTTAAGGCGTTCGACATACTCTTTACGCATCTCCTCAGGTAGAGCGATGAGTGCCGCTCTGTCGTAAACAATGTCGTAAGTGCCAACAGGAGCAGTAAAATAATCGCCGGTGTAAATGGAAAGTTCGTCAAACTGATATAGCTCGTGATGCCCGTTTACCTGAATCACTAACGGAGTGTAAAAATGCTCAGCGAAGAATGAACGAACCGCAATAGTACTGAGTTCAACACCGTGTACTTCATCATGCTTCGTCGCAAGCCAGACCAGATCTTCGCTCTTGCCACACAAAGGAACAAAGACCTTTTCTTCTTTTTTAGGCTCTGTTTTGTGCCAGTGGTCCATTAACAGCGGATTGACATCATCTAAGTGGAAACCAATCTGGTTGGATGCCCATTTGCTATGCCAGAATTCGGGATCTTTCATCAATACTCTCAAAGTGTGTCTACGATTATTGGCTCGTAAGAGTACCCATTTCTCATTCGCAGAGATAGTCAAATCTCACTGCACATGACGCGTAACACTCTTTTACAACATCAATAGGAACTCTAACTACCTGTTAAAGCTCTTATTTACACAAGCGAAAAGTGTGAGCCTATAGACAATAACAATATTGAACTCAGAAAAGACATTGAATCGAGCTGTTATAACTCCATATCACTAGTAAAGCTTCTTAGCTTTGTAATCTGAAAAATGCGCCTTGAAATGCCACTTTTGATTTTTCAGCACAAACCAAGGAGAGTGAATGAGCCAGTTCCTACGTACCACGGCCCTAATGCTTCTAGTATTGAGCCGAGCACCGGCGTTCGCAGCTGTACCACCGACAATGCCATCAAAAGCACAAGGTGGAGAATTTGAAAATCAACTTACATCCCAGCGCTTCAAACATAGCTTAAGCGGTTTGTATGCCATCTCAACGACCGAAGATACCGTATTTCAACCATACGATGACTTCGATGTACTCTATAGCAAATCCCACTATGCCCAAGCAGAGCTGGAAACGCTATGCAAAAGCACAGCCCTACTAACATCAACCGAAGCTTATTTTGCAGGTGTCAAATCTGCTCACCGAGCAAAGGAAAAAGTGAACACTGAGCTGGATGGAGATACAGCACGTATCACTGACTTAGCTCGAGCAACAATTGTAGCAAATGATATTTCTAGCCTGATGGATGCCTATGAAACCCTCAGTAAAGAAGTAACGATTGTAAAAGTGAAGAATCGATTCAAAACCCCTGCTCCGTCAGGATATCGAGACTTAAACATTCTTGTTGAGTTACCTAAAACTGGCATCATCGCGGAAGTGCAGTTTCACTTACAAGCGATTGCAGACGTGAAAAATGGTGCTGAACATAAACTGTATGAACAAATCCAGCACATAGAACGACTCGCTAAACGAGAGCAACGGTCTTACACGTCACTAGAAACGGCTAAGATTAATCGCATTCGTAGCGAATCAAAAAATCTTTACCAACAGGCTTGGCAGCCATACATCACCACGCATATCCAAGCCGCTTAAAACAATTCAACCACCTGTTACTACATAAGTAATAGGTGGTTGATTCAGTATAATTAAGGCTGATAACAAAAGACCACGCAACTTGGCGTGGTCTAATACTGGCTACTATTTCGCGACTTTAATGTTCTCTACGCGGGCTTTTAATTTTTGCCCCGGACGGAACGTAACAACTCGTCGAGCGGTAATCGGAATGTCTTCACCCGTTTTTGGATTTCGACCAGGACGTTCATTCTTGTCACGTAAATCAAAATTACCAAAACCGGAGAGTTTTACCTGTTCGCCACCTTCTAGTGCTTTACGAATTTCTTCGAAAAACACTTCAACCGTTTCCTTGGCATCCCGTTTACTAAACCCTAGTTTTTCGAACAGGTTTTCAGCCAATTCGGCCTTTGTGAGCGCCATAAAACTTCCCTCAAAGCTATGTTTAACCTTGCTGTCCAACGACAGCGCCAAAGCAATTTTGTTTAGCCAATCAACGACATATCAGCTTTACGAGAAAAGTGTATGCCAAGCTTATGATTTTCGCCAACTTTTTTATTTGCTCCCAACGACAAGTCACATTAAATCAGTCGCATATAATTCCGACATAAAGAAAATTTAAAACCAAATAATGAACAATAACCCGACAATATTCAAAATATAAATCTAAATAAATTTCGTTCTATAGATTTTAAATCTTATTGAGTAATGGAAAAATTTTCCTATTTCCAACTTATATAATTTAGCTATTTATCAATAAATTAGAGTTTTTCCTGATTTGTATATAGTTTCTCGCCTTTTCTCATTTCATACCATTCTGGATAATTTCCTGATCAGTGAATAGGCGTCGATAAGCAAACCCTCTGAGCCATGGATGGCTCGGCGGAGCTTCAGGGACGAATGAATGCGCGTTTGCGTTTGACGCCTATTCGCTGTTCTACCGATGCTCAGTCTGATCATATTTATATCTAGGATGGTATCAGTTACTTTACAATCCATAAGTAAAAAAAAGAGCAGGCTTTAGGCCTGCTCTCTAGAACTAATTTATCGATTTATCGGGATATAAGCCCAGTTAGTCACGTAAACTAGCACCAAACTGTTCAGATACCGCTTTAACGATAGCATCGACTGCTGCTGCAATATCTGCTTCTTCAAGGGTACGTTCAACTGATTGTAAGGTTAGTGCAATCGCAAGGCTCTTCTTACCTTCTTCAATACCCTTACCTACGTATACATCGAACAGTTTTGCGTCTTTCAGAAGTTCACCACCTGAGGCATAACATGCAGCTACGATATCGCCAGATGCAATGCTTTCATCTACAACAACAGCAATGTCACGACGGTTTGAAGGGAACTTCGAAACTGAAGCGGCTTCAGGGATAACGCGTGAGTTAATTGCGCTCCACTCGATTTCAAACACAACTGTGCGACCATTCAGGCCAAATTTACGCTCAAGTTCTGGATGAACAGTACCCATCACACCCACTTGTTTGCCATCTACAATAATCGCAGCAGACTGACCTGGATGTAGAGCAGGATGACGAGTTGCAACGAAGCTGTAAGCCTTTTCATTCGCTGATAGCTCTAGAATGGCTTCTAGATCGCCCTTCAGATCGAAGAAATCAACCGTTGCCGTTTCCATGCCCCAGTGTTCTTCACCACGAGCACCAGCAATAACACCAGCAAGCATCGGCTCTTGGCGCATACCGTTTTCCGCAGTTTCACATGGAATGAAACGTAGACCATATTCGAACAGACGAACACGTGGCTGTTGACGTTTTTGGTTATGAACAACGGTGTTTAGCAGACCTTGGATCAGACCTAAACGCATTGCTGACATGTCCGCAGAAATTGGGAATGGCAGAATCAGAGGTTCAACATCATTAACGATCAGTTTTTGTTGCTCAGGCTCAACGAAGCTGTAGGTGATTGCTTCATGGTAACCACGGTCAACAAGAAGGTCACGAACACGCTTAAGCGGCAAATTCGCTTCGTTTTGAGCGTTCATGTTTAGTGCTGCAATCGGTGCTTGATTTGGGATCTTGTTGTAACCGTAGATACGACCAACTTCTTCAATCAAATCTTGCTCAATAGCAATATCGAAACGCCATGTTGGCGCTCTTGCAGTCCAACCTGCATCTGTTGTTTCAACAGACATACCAAGGCGTTCAAGGATCTCAACCACTTCTGCATCAGCAATGTGGTGGCCCAATAGGCTATCAAGTTTAGTACGACGCAGTGATACTGTATTTGGCTGAGGTAAGTCAGCTTCTGACTCAACCGCTACTACAGGTGCAACTTCACCACCACAGATTTCAACAAGAAGCTGTGTTGCGCGTTCCATTGCATTCACTTGCAGTGCGAAATCCACACCACGCTCAAAACGCATTGAAGAATCAGTGTGTAGACCGTAGCTACGAGCACGACCACGGATATGGTCAGGTGCAAAGAATGCACACTCTAGTAGTACGTCTTTCGTTTCAGTACTCACGCCTGAACCTTCACCACCGAAGATACCTGCAATAGCTAGTGCTTGTTTGTGGTCAGCAACCACAAGAGTGTTAGCATTTAGCTCAGCTTCGGTGCCATCTAACAGAGTTAACTTTTCACCTTGTTCAGCTAGACGAACAACAATACCGCCTTCAATTTTCGCTAGGTCAAATGCGTGCATTGGCTGACCTTGCTCTAGAAGCATGTAGTTTGTGATATCAACCACTGGATCGATCGAACGAATACCACAACGACGTAGTTTCTCTTGCATCCACAGTGGCGTTTCAGCTTGAACGTTTACGTTCTTGATAACACGACCAAGGTAACGTGGACATGCCGCTGGTGCTTTCACTTCAATTGAAACAACATCATCAATTGAAGGAGCAACTGGAGCAACTGAAGGTTCAGTTACGTCTGCACGGTTTAAAACGCCGACTTCACGAGCCATACCGCGGATGCTAAAACAGTCCGCTCGGTTTGCCGTCAGGTCAACATCAACAGTCACATCGTCTAGGCTTAAGAACTGACGGAAATCAGTACCGATAACCGCATCTTCAGCCAATTCCATGATGCCTTCTGACTCTACGTCAATACCTAGCTCAGAGAATGAACAAAGCATGCCGTGAGAAGGCTGACCACGTAATTTCGCTTTCTTAATTGTGAAATCGCCTGGAAGTACAGCGCCCACAGTTGCAACAGCAACTTTAAGACCTTGGCGGCAGTTTGGCGCGCCACAAACGATGTCTAATAGCTCTGCCTCACCCACGTCAACTTTCGTTACACGTAGTTTGTCAGCGTCGGGATGCTGGCCACATTCAACAACGTGACCGACTTTTACGCCAGTGAATTTGCCAGCTACTGGAAGTACGTCATCGACTTCTAGACCAGCCATAGTGATTTGGTGCGTTAGTTCGTCAGTAGTAACCGCTGGGTTTACCCACTCACGAAGCCATGATTCGCTGAATTTCATTGTGTTTCTACCCTTGAATTACTTGAACTGTTTAAGGAAACGAAGATCGTTTTCGAAGAACGCTCGTAGGTCGTTTACGCCGTAACGAAGCATAGTTAAACGCTCTACGCCCATACCGAATGCGAAACCAGAGTATTTTTCAGGGTCGATACCAACACTGCGTAGTACATTAGGGTGAACCATGCCACAACCTAGTACTTCAAGCCATTTGCCGTTTTTACCTTTAACATCTACTTCTGCTGAAGGTTCAGTGAACGGGAAGTAAGAAGGACGGAAACGTACCTCAACCTCTTCTTCGAAGAAGTTGCAAAGGAAATCATTCAGGATACCTTTAAGCTGAGCAAAGTTTACATTCTCATCAACTAACATACCTTCAACTTGGTGGAACATTGGGGTATGAGTTTGGTCGTAGTCATTACGGTATACGCGACCTGGTGCGATGAAACGGAATGGTGGCTTACCATTTTCCATAGTACGGATTTGCACACCTGAAGTGTGAGTACGCAACATCAAATCTGGATTGAAGAAGAAGGTATCGTGGTCAGTACGTGCTGGGTGATCTTCTGCAATGTTTAGCGCATCAAAGTTGTGGAATGCATCTTCGATTTCAGGACCAGACTCAGTGCTAAAGCCTAATTCACCAAAGAACTTTTCAATACGCTCGACAGTGCGAGTCACTGGGTGAAGACCACCATTTTCAATGCGACGACCAGGTAGTGTCACATCAATGGTTTCTGCCGCTAGCTTAGCTTCAAGCTCTGCACTTTGCAGAGCATCTTTACGCAGTGCAATCGCTTTTTGAACTTCCGCTTTAGCCACGTTGATGTCTTGGCCTGCTGTACGACGTTCTTCAGGTGGTAACTTACCTAGGCTTTGAAGTTGAACAGTTAGTTCACCTTTCTTACCCAGATACTGAACACGCACTTCATCAAGTGCAACTAACGACGACGCAGCGTCAATCGCCGCTGTCGCATTAGCAATAATCTCTTGTAGATGTTGCATCGTTTCCTCGTCTGCTGGTTAGCAGTTTCCATAAGGAGCCCAAAAGGGTTCCGTCGACTCTCAAAATGTGAGTCATAAAGAGTGACCGTATGGGTTTCTTGGGATATCTCAAATAGCTGTACATAGTAACGAAAGCTGACGTTAAAGCCAAATTGAAATACGCTTCAACTGCACTTTCGTTTAAATATTAAGCAAGTAAATTTATCAGAAGTTAGACAACAAGGCGGAATGCTTAAATCCCAAAATATTAGACACTTTTACACCCTTAAAAATGGGATCTGCTGACGCCAACTTAAAGACTTTCGAACTTAGCAGAACGAACTTGATTTCGCCCATGCTGCTTAGCTTTATACAGTGCCTTATCGGCAAGGCTCATCAATACTGAGTATTCTTTCATCTCAGGATGAAATTGGGCGACGCCGACGCTCATACTACCGGCCCAAACATCGTTACCAAAGGGGACTTTTAGCTGATTAATATCCATAAGAACTTGCTGGGCAATATGCATACCGCCATCTAAATCGGTATTTGGACAGATCACAAAGAACTCATCACCACCTAATCGACACACGATGTCATCGTTGCGAAATCTCTCTTTAAGGCAACGAGAAAACGCCACCAACACATTGTCTCCAGCTTCATGCCCACAGGTATCATTGACTTGTTTGAAATGGTCAGCATCAATCATCATGCATGTCAGGTTTGTACCGTCCTCAACCGTTCGATGCCAGTAATCATGTAGCTGTTGCATGGCTTGACGCCTATTTGGCAAAGAAGTAAGACTGTCAGTCAGTGAGAGTTTTTCTAATTGCTTGTTAGCGCGATGTAACTGACGAGTACGTTCTTCAACTATATCTTCTAGTGATTGATTTAAACGTACCAGTTCTTTGTTTCGGGCAGACACTTGCTGAAATAAACCGTTTAACGCATTAAGCAGCGGCTCAATCGCAGCGTCTCTTTCTCGTTGCTCACGCTTATAAGCTTCGAAAGGATCTTCTCCAGCCTCAATCGCCCTTATCTGACGAGCCATACTCTGATCGATACCAAGGATATGGTATGCGAGCCAATGAATAAGGAATTCCAACAGTAAGACAGCAGGCCGATGATCATCGTCTGTGATGAAAGCTTGCATACTATTAATTTCGAGCATAAATGAACGATGAACCTGAATATGCTCGTTAAGATGCTCATCAGCAATACCGACATTACGCATCAGTTGTTCTTCTTCAATGAAATGAAACTCAGCATAACGAGCCAACTCGAACAATGCCTTGCGCACATCTTCAGTAGAAACGCTATTTTCTGATAGCAACCCTCCATATTGATTAACGAACCCAACCAAGTAGAGGTGCTGCTCATCAACCTCATTGAGGCCTGTTTCAAAATGCTTATCCCACTCAAACGACTTCATCTAATACTATCTTCCTAAGATCTGTGCTAATCATTCACACTTAGATACCCATAGTGAATGTAATGTTAACACTTATTATTTAAGCACTATACGACATACCTTGTAGGAAAAGTTGCATTTGAAGCACAATTTGATTCATTTTCATCCAGTTATGACATGCTTGGTCACATATTAATTCCATCCTCAACAAGCGTTCATCTACGTTTCTAGCTATGCTTTTCTTGTGTAGTCACCAAAGAGATGAATGCATTTGATGAAAAAAAACATATTGCTTCTAATGCTCTGTGTCGTTTCCATTTCCGCATTGGCTCAATATAGAGTTGAGAAAGTAATGGAAGGTTTACGAGTTCCGTGGAGTATAAGTTTTATCAATGAAACCAAAGTCTTGGTCACCGAACGCAATGGCAAGATTCTAATCGTCGATTTAGAGAACAACACAAAGCAGGATTTGCTAAAAATTTCAGACGTGGCTGCACAAGGTCAAGGAGGACTGCTTGATATTGCCCTTTCACCCTATGACCGCCAAACGTTTTATTTCACCTACAGCAAGAAAACCAGTTCGGGTGCAGACACCACATTAGCGATAGCAACATTCAATGAAAACAAAGTAACACAGTGGAATGATTTGCTAGTCACAGTATCAAATTCTGATACCTCACGTCACTTTGGTAGCCGAATCGTTTTCATCGATAAACATGTATTTTTCACCGTAGGAGATCGAGGAATAAGACCCAATGGTCAAGATCTGTCAACACATGCAGGCAGTGTTCTCAGACTCAATATTGATGGGACAGTTCCTCATGATAACCCGTTCGTAAAAGTTAAGAACGCTCGCCCTGAGATTTGGAGTTTTGGACACCGAAATCCCCAAGGTTTGTATTTTGATCAGCAGACTCAAGATTTATGGGAAATTGAGCATGGTCCGAGAGGCGGAGACGAAATTAATCTCATTAAGAAAGGCGCCAATTATGGTTGGGCGAAGACTTCGTATGGCAAAGAGTATTGGGGTCCGCTAGATGTGGGTGAAAGCAAAGAAGCAGAAGGTGTAGAATCACCTTCAAAAGTTTACATACCTTCTATCGCTCCAAGCGGTTTATTGCTTTATAGAGGCAACCGTTATCCCGACTTCAATGGCAAACTGTTAACTGGCGCTTTGAAACTCACACATATCAATGTGATTACTATGGATGAGAATCACTCAGCGGTTAAAGAAGAAAGAATATTGGAAGACTTACAAGAGAGAATACGCGATATAAAGCTCTCCCCTGATGGGTGGATCTATTTTACAACCGACAACGGCAATATTTATCGTTTACAGCCCAACAAATAAACAGAGTTGAACTCAGTTTCCATAGACGCGTACATAGCAATCTTGATAATACCATCCTAGATAAAAATATGGTCAGACTGAGCATCGGCAGAACAGCGAATAGGCGTCAAACGCAAACGCGCATTCATTCGCCCCTGAAGCTCCGCCGAGTCATCCATGGCTCGGAGGGTCTGCTTATCGACGCCTATTCACTGATCAGGGAATTATCCAGAATGGTATAACGGGCCAATTCAGGGATGTTTCTTTGAATTCCAGACGAAAAAAAACCTCGAATAATCGAGGTTTCTTATCTTGGAGCGACACACGAGGTTCGAACTCGTGACCTCAACCTTGGCAAGGTTGCGCTCTACCAACTGAGCTAGTGTCGCAATTTATATGGTGCCCCGGGCCGGACTTGAACCGGCACGACTCGAAAGTCGAGGGATTTTAAATCCCTTGTGTCTACCAATTTCACCACCAGGGCACACAATTCTGTTTGATGGCATATTTCTACCATCTTGATATCGCCTGAGCCATATCAATTTAATTTGGAGCGACACACGAGGTTCGAACTCGTGACCTCAACCTTGGCAAGGTTGCGCTCTACCAACTGAGCTAGTGTCGCAATGGAGGCGCGTACCGGAATCGAACCGATGTACACGGATTTGCAATCCGGTGCATAACCACTCTGCTAACGCGCCTTCAACTTCAAGAAACTCGCTTTAATTCTGCGTTCCTCTTGAGTACGGGATGCATTCTACGGATTCGATGGAATGAGTCAACACAATTTTTTTGATTTTAAATCGTTTGTCTATTTTGCACTCAAAAAGCACCAAATTGGTCAATTTGTTAGCAAAAAAGCTCATGTTTTCCATGAGATAACTAAATTAGAGAACCACTAAACGATCGTTTACATCACCTGATATCACGAAAGATGAAATGCTAAGCATAAAAAAACGGGCTTACGCCCGTTTCTATCAATTTAGTGGTTTTCTTCGTTGAGAAGATCATCTTTGGCAGCCATCAAGTATTGCGCCATTGACCAGTAAGTTAGGAACGTCGCAATATACAGTGCACCATAACCTAACCAAACCATCCAATCGTCATAACGCCAGATAAGAACCCAAAGAGCAAACATTTGCGTTAATGTTTTTACTTTACCAATCCATGAAACCGCAACACTTGCGCGTTTACCAATTTCCGCCATCCATTCGCGTAGAGCGGAAATAATGATTTCCCGAGCGATCATAGTGACAGCAGGGATGGTAATCCAAATGTTGTGATAATACTCAGTAATTAAAATTAACGCTGTTGCTACTAGGACTTTATCCGCCACAGGGTCAATAAATGCACCGAAGCGAGACGTTTGACCAAGTTTGCGTGCCAACATCCCATCGAGCCAGTCAGTAAAACCAGCAACCCAGAACACCATTGCAGCAGCAAATGGAGCCCATTGGTATGGAAGATAAAACACGACAATAAATACTGGAATCAGAAAAAGTCGTAGTAAAGACAAAATGTTGGGAATGTTAAAACGCATATTATTAGGCTCTTATCAACTGCAGCTTAATGGTGATGTATTTTCGTTATTGTTTCAATGCCTGATAAATACTTTCTGCTAAAGAATCACTAATTCCTGGCACTTTGGCAATTTCTTCAACGGTAGCTCGCTTCAACTCTTGCAGACCACCCATATACTTGAGCAATGCTTGACGACGTTTTGGTCCTACCCCTTCAATGCCTTCTAAGGCACTGGTGCGACGAGTTTTACCCCGTTTCGCTCGATGTCCAGCAATAGCATGATTATGGCTTTCATCCCGAATGTGTTGAATTAAATGCAGCGCTGGTGCATCACTCGGCATATTGAATTCATCACCATCGACGGTAATCAAAGTTTCTAAACCCGGTTTACGAGTAACACCTTTCGCAATACCGATCAGTCTTGGACGCTTCGGCCAATCTTCCCAACATTTGGCAATCACTTCGTGAGCACGATTAAGCTGACCTTTGCCACCATCAATAAAGATAATGTCTGGGATCTTTTCAACATCCAACTGCTTAGAGTAGCGGCGTTCTAATACCTGTCCCATTGCGGCATAATCATCTCCACCGGTAATCCCTGTGATGTTGTAACGACGATATTCTTGCTTGACTGGACCTTCCTGATTGAACACAACGCAAGAGGCAATTGTACTCTCCCCCATTGTATGAGAGATATCGAAACACTCCATACGGCTAATGTTATCCATATCCAGTTCATCTTGCAGCGCTTTGAAACGCTGATTGATAGTCATTTTATGGTTAATCTTAGTCGTAATTGCAGTTAACGCGTTAGTATTCGACAACTTCAAATAACGAGATCGCGTTCCGGTAGGATTTACGTGGAAAGAAATCTTTCTACCTGCGACTTGCTGCAGGGCTTCACGTAAAGGAACAGAATCTTCAAGTAATCCTTCATTGAGGATGATTCTAGTCGGAATAGTGCGAGCTTCATTATGATTCAAGTAATACTGGCTCAAGAAACTCTCAAAGACTTCCTCTTGGGAAGTGTTGTTTGGAATCTTAGGGAAATGGCTGCGACTACCCAGAATCTTCCCCTGACGAATCATTAGAATATGGATACAGGCAATGCCATTTTCCTGTGCGAAACCAAGCACATCCATATCATCCATGCTATCTTCAGAAACAAACTGCTGCTCTTGAACACGACGAATAGCCTGGATTTGGTCTCGATATTTGGCCGCCTGTTCAAACCTTAACTGTTGGCTTGCGTTTTCCATCCTCTCGATAAGAATTTCGAGCACTTGCTTATCCTTCCCTTGCAGAAAGAATCGCACATAATCCACCAACTCCGCATACTCTTCATCGGAAATGATGCTTTTTACGCATGGAGCAGCACAACGACCAATCTGATACATCAGACACGGACGAGTACGGTTACTGTAAACCGTATCTTCACATTGGCGTACTGGGAAAATTTTCTGAATCAGGTGCAACGTTTCACGAACAGCGCCAGCATCTGGATAAGGTCCAAAGTACTCACCTTTTCGCTTTTTAGCACCACGATGCAGTGATAATCGCGGATGTTTATGTCCACTGATAAAGATAAAAGGATATGATTTATCATCGCGCAGCAATACATTGTATTTCGGCAAATACTGCTTGATGTAGTTGTGTTCGAGAATTAACGCTTCCGTTTCGGTATGAGTAACCGTTACGTCGATCTTGGCAATATTGCTTACTAATGCACGCGTTTTTTCACTGTCGATTTTTTTGCGAAAATAACTCGAAAGGCGCTTTTTGAGGTCTTTGGCTTTGCCGACGTAAATGACATCAGCATCGGCGTTATACATCCGATAAACGCCGGGCTGATCTGTCACAGTCTTTAGAAATGAGGACGAGTCGAACACTTCTGACACTAGAGTTTCTCTGTGTCTAGCATTCCATGTCGAATAGCTAAGTGCGTTAACTCAACATCACCGCCAATATCTAGCTTAGCAAACAAGCGGTAGCGATAACTGTTAACGGTTTTAGGACTCAGATTCAACTGCTCAGAAATATCAGTCACTTTTTGTCCTTTGGTAATCATCATCATGATTTGAAGTTCACGTTCGGACAAATCGGCAAATGGGTTTTCAGAAGCAGGTGAAAACTGACTTAAAGCCATTTGCTGCGCTATTTCTGGAGAGATATAACGTTGGCCACTGTTCACAACACGAATGGCATTCACCATTTCGTCAGGAGCGGCACCTTTTGTTAAATAACCCGCAGCCCCAGCCTGCATAACTTTTGTTGGGAACGGGTTTTCAGTATGTACTGTTAATACGATGATTTTTACGTCTGGATTCACGCGTAAAATTTTCTTGGTAGCCTCTAATCCACCAATGCCTGGCATGTTCATATCCATTAACACGACATCAGCATGGTTATTACGACACCATTTTACCGCTTCTTCACCGCTATCAGCTTCCCCTGCTATGTTCATTCCACGGACGTCTTCAATAATACGTCGTATCCCTGTGCGAACCAGCTCGTGATCATCTACAAGGAAAACACTAATCACTCTTGTATCTCCACACTTATCTATTTGGCTCTGCACCCACCGAGGTAGTGGATAACAGCTTGGCTGCCTAGTCTAACTCAAAATTGGATTTTTTTCTCGCACTGAATATGTGCTCAAACCTAAACTTTAGCAAGCACTTATTTCTAGGCATTGCCACAAATTGAGAATTTATAAAAATATCAATTCGTTGAGCAACCGTACAAACATATCAGGGTATTCATACAATAAAAGTGCCTTGTTTAGGAACTTTGAACAAGCTCTTGTTCTGCATGAGATATCGATACTTAACTGCATACGCCTTAAACGAAAACATCGATTCTGCTATTTAGTAAAGATTTTGTTATTATCCCAGACAAGATAAACCTCTAGCTTACTCTCTCGCTCGGTATAACTATTTGACTATTCAGCAAGGCTTTCTACTCACAAGACAATCAAGAGACGTTCAAGGTCAAACCTACATAGAGCTTTGGCTTTCTACTGACGCAGGTCCTACGCAATTAATTATCAAAGATGAAAAGCCGATATTTTTTATTAAGCAAGCCACTGTCGTTCAAGCGAATGAACTTCTTGCAACAAATAAGCTCACAGCCAGTATTCGCAATCTAGATATAATGTCTTTTGAGCAGCAACCGCTAGCAGCTTGTTATTGCGACACAATACAACAAGCTAACGCCCTAAAAACGCTCTTTGAACAAGCAGACATTCTCATTTTGGAATCTGATATCAAATTGGCTGACCGCTTTCTTATGGAGCGTTTTATCCAAGGCAGTATGACCTTTACTGGCGATTTCACTCATTATTCACGCTATCAGAAAGTCCTCAATGCGAAGTGCAAAACTGGTGATTACACACCTAAGTTAAAAGTCGTTTCGTTAGACTTGGAATGCTCGGAGAAAGGCATTTTATATTCGATCGGACTCGATAGCCCGATGGATAGCCGCGTCATCATGATTGGAGAACCTGAAGAAGCAGATACTAACATTCAGTGGGTTTCCAGCGAATATGAATTACTTCAAGCATTGTGTGCTTGGTTTGAACAGTACGACCCAGACGTAATTGTTGGTTGGAGCGTTATCGATTTTGACTTTCGATTATTACACAAACGCGCGGAGTGGCACAAAACTAAGCTAATGCTCGGCAGAGGCAACCAACCAAGCTTTTTCCGTAGTGCGAGTCAAACCCAGCAAGGATTCATCACCATACCCGGGCGTGTTGTTTTAGATGGTATCGATACACTAAAAACTGCTACCTATCAATTCCGGTCATGGTCGCTAGAATCAGTATCACAAGAATTACTCGGTGAAGGTAAAGACATCCACAATGTGCACGATCGTATGGATGAAATTAACCATATGTATCGCCACGATAAACCATCGCTTGCCAAATACAACTTACAAGACTGCGTGCTGGTAAATAAAATATTCCAACATACACACCTGCTCGATTTCGCTATTGAGCGTTCTAAGCTGACCGGAGTTGAACTTGACCGCGTTGGAGGTTCGGTTGCGGCGTTTACCAATTTATATTTACCGCAACTGCACCGCGCAGGCTATGTTGCTCCTAACCTACATTCAGAAAACTGGCTGGCAAGCCCGGGGGGATACGTCATGGACTCCATTCCCGGATTGTATGACTCGGTATTGGTGCTCGATTTTAAAAGCCTGTATCCATCGATTATTCGCTCATTCCTAATCGATCCTTTGGGCTTAATTGAGGGCTTAAAGCTAGAAATTGGTAATCGTGAGAATCAAGCCGTACCAGGCTTTCGCGGAGGGCAGTTCCACCGTAGCAGACATTTTTTGCCACAGATGATTGAAAAACTCTGGGCTGCCAGAGACATTGCGAAGAAGAACAACGACAAAGCTTTCTCACAGGCCATTAAGATCATCATGAACTCCTTCTATGGCGTGTTGGGGTCCTCTGGTTGCCGATTCTTCGATACGCGCCTTGCATCAAGTATCACTATGCGTGGTCATGAAATCATGAAGCAGACTAAGGTTTTGGTCGAAGAACAAGGATACCAAGTGATTTATGGAGATACCGATTCTACCTTCGTATCGCTTGGGCACGAGCACAATCAATCTGAAGCGGATGATATAGGCAAAAAGTTGGTTGCTAATATCAACCAATGGTGGGCAAAACATTTAGAACAGACGTACGCGCTAACATCGAATTTGGAAATCGAATACGAAACCCACTATCGTAAGTTTTTAATGCCAACCATTCGAGGATCTGAAACTGGTTCAAAGAAACGTTATGCAGGACTTATTGGTGTAGGGAAACAAGAAAAAATGGTGTTTAAAGGGCTTGAAAGTGCAAGAACCGATTGGACGCCATTAGCTCAGCGTTTTCAACATACTTTATATTCAATGGTTTTCCACGGTGAAAGCCCTGACAATTACGTTCGCCAGTTTGTTGAGGATACCTTGTCAGGCAAGTTTGATGACGAATTAATCTATCAGAAACGTTTACGCCGAAAACTGCATGAGTATCAGAAAAACGTACCGCCGCAAGTTAGGGCTGCGCGTATGGCTGATGAAATCAATATGCAGCTAGGTAGACCATTGCAGTATCAAAATCGTGGGCGTATTGAATATCTTATGACTCTAAATGGCCCAGAGCCAAAAGAGTATCTGAAAAGCCGGATTGATTATCAGCATTATATTGATAAACAGCTAAAGCCTGTCGCCGATGCTATATTGCCTTTTGTCGGCTTACAGTTTGAGTCAATCAGTCTGCCACAGCTTGGGTTGTTTTAATTATCTGACACTGTTTGAGCCATCAGCCAATGCGGAATTCGGTTTTTTGGTATTGCTGAACTAACCAAGCTCCGAAGCTATCGAGTAAACCAATAACCGAACGTTTCGGAATAACTTTATCTTTCAGCAGTAACCCTAAACGATCAACTTCAAGTTGCATTTCAGGATGGTAACGGAGGAAGTTACGTCCGCAATCCACAGGATCATCAAACCACTGTTTATCTCTATACATAATGAGGGAGTAACTTGCTCGTAGAAGCTTTTTAGCCATCTGCTTTTGCGCTTTAAGCTGTTCTTGTGGTGTATTCGCTTTGACAATACGAGCGCGCAATATTGGAATCCAGTCTGAGATATCCATGTTCCAATGCTTGGCAATTTCCCAGCTCGGCTCAAAATCACCAAAACACTCCGCCAAGTTATTGCCATAAACACAGACACAACAATGCCTAAGCATAAAGCCCCAAGTAAAAATACTGTCTAAGGTGGCAATCTCGTCGACAAGAGCTGTTTTAATGCTTACATCGGTAATAAAAGGAAAACTCTTCTGGAAACGCCAACGAATCGTATTGAGTAACGTTACTTTTCGCTCCTCAAAAGGACGTTTCGTCACAATAATAACGTCCATATTCGATTGACCAGCCACCGCTGTCTTCCTAGCCACACTACCGTAGAGATAAATACTGTGCAGTGCATCCCCCACTCCGGCACGTAGAAAACGCACCAAGTCATCAACGGCTGGCTGGAATTCGGGTTGAAAAGGCTGTTTAGGGTCAATAACCAAAAGCGTCATGAACGAATGTTAGCTCCAAAGAGTAAAGTGACCATTTATGTTCCCTTAAGCAGAAGCGTGAATCAATAGCTTAGACTGCTTGTGAACCTTGAAACTCAAATTTAATGCATTATTCTTATCTCAAGTTGCAGTCAGATATTCCTTTTCGGGTATGGCTATATGTATAATGCGCCGAAACGAAAAACGAAGGATAAGACTCCATGCCAAAGGCAAGTGAACTTAAAAAAGGTTTTGCGATCGTATCAAACGGCAAAACACTACTAATCAAAGATATCGAAGTAACAACACCAGGTGGTCGTGGTGGTTCTAAGATCTACAAACTACGTTGTACAGATCTAAACACTGGCGCACGTGTTGATGAGCGTTACAAGTCAGACGACTTCCTAGATACCGTTGACATGAACAAACGTAACATTTCATTCTCTTACGTTGATGGCGATGAGTATATCTTCATGGATAATGCAGATTACTCTCAATTTAACTTCAAGAAAGCAGACATCGAAGAAGAGTGCTTGTTCATCACTGAAGAAATTCAGGGTATGCAAGTTGTGCTTGTAGATGGCAAACCTGTAGCTATCGAACTGCCTTCTTCTGTTGAAATGGTTATCGAAGAAACTGACCCTTCAATCAAAGGGGCATCAGCTTCAGCTCGTTCTAAGCCAGCACGTTTTGCTACTGGTTTAACGATCCAAGTTCCAGAATACATCGCTAACGGCGAGCGCGTTGTTATCAACACGACTGAACGTAAGTTCATGAGCCGAGCGTAATATGTCTGAATTGATCTCATTAGACGACGCAATCGAAGCGGCATACGACATTTTCCTTGAGATGGCTCCAGACAATCTGGAACCTGTTGATGTGATTTTGTTTACTGCACAATTCGATGACCGCGGTGCTGCAGAAGTCGTAGAAATTGGCGACGACTGGCTAGAACAAGTAGGTTTTGAATTTGATAAAGAAACTTACGCTGAAGTCCGCATTGGTCTCGTCAATGAAGACAATGATGAACTGGATGACGTGTTCGCTCGAATGCTCATCAGTCTCGATCCAGACCATAAAGCTTGTCATATGATGTGGAAACGCGATTAGTCGCATTCTTCATATCAACAAACGCCAGCCCTAGGGTTGGCGTTTTTTATTTCTGATAAACAACAAGCAATTGTCGAAAAAAGAATACTTAGTCTGCTAGTTCATATTGGATCACGTACAGCGATTCGATACCGGGATAAATGTCATTAATCACTTGTTTTAATTGCGATAAGGTCATGTTTTCCTGCTCGGCATGAAACTCGTTAAGTTCAGAAAACAACACAGGTTGAACCGATTTTATCTTTAAACGGCAGAACCAACGCCCTTCTTCCAAAGTGCTAACATCAACCACAGAACCTACCTGATAGTCTTTCTCGCTTTCATCACGAATAGTAATCACTTTTTTGCCAGATAGAATATCGGCTTCAAATCGGGCAAAGAAGGTCATCGTTGTCGGAAATTGCATAACTTATCTCTAAAGTAACTTTCTAAAATAAAAAAGAGTTTTGCCTGTTAGATACCTATGACTTGCACAGAACAGACACAAAAACAAAGATTTGAATGAGTATACAATTAGATGATACTTTGTGCCTTATCACATAAATAAAAATTTATTTACTTCAATTGCATAAAGAGAAATTATGCGATTGCATTTTTCTTCTAAGTCGTAAAGTATTTGTATATTCAATTAAACTTTGAGCGCAGCATGTCTTCATCACCACTTTATACACAGATCAAACACTATATTCTCGACAAAATCGATTCGGGTCATTGGCCTGTGGGTCATCGTATCAGCACCGAACTGGAATTGACTGAGCAATTTAATGTCAGCCGTATGACGGTGAATAAAGCGATCCGAGATTTGGTGTCAGAAGGCAAGTTGCAACGTCGACCACGATTAGGCACTTTCGTCTGTGTACCCGAAGAAAAAGCAGAGTCTCCGCTGCTTGATATTCGTAACATAGCCGACGAAGTATTGAGCCGTGGAAAGCAATACCACAGTAAGGTATTGCAGCAGCGTGCGATTGTTGCCGACGATACTGTGGCGATTAAGCTCGGTATTATGGTAGGCAGCAATGTGTTTTACAGTGAGATATTACATTACGCCAATGACACCCCACTCCAGCTGGAAATTCGTTGGGTAAACAGTCGCTATGCGCCTAATTATCTTGAGCAAGACTTCTCGACGATAACCCCTAACCAGTACTTGTCAGCAAACTGCCCGCTCAGTGCTATCGAACATACGGTTGAGGCGATTGTCCCTGACAGTCACATCAAAACCGCATTAGAACTGACGAGCAATGAACCATGTTTACTGCTTAATCGTCGTACATGGAGCGAGGATAAGCTGGTAAGTTCTGCTCTACTCTATCATCCGGGGTCGAAATACAAACTGACGTCAAAAGTCACGCTACCCAACTGATGTCAAAACGCTAAGACTAAAAAGTTAACCTCAAAAGCATGTCCATAGATTAGCTATGACATGCAAAGCGAGAAATATAATTCTCACATTTTCACAACATTCCGCTTGATAAAAACGTTTAATTGCATTATTAATTGTATATACATTTAAGCATACAAATAAAATTGCAACACGTTACGACTATCTCGATAACGATCGTCTAAAGAAGTAGGAATGTTATGGAACTCGTTTTAACTAACGCTCGCATTGTTAGCATGGAAGCTGGAAACGAAGGCTATCAGCCAAGCCAGCCAAAAACGATCGTCATTAAGGATGGACGCATTGATGCAATTACTGATCAAACCGTCGACACCAGCGACAGCTTTGTTGTGGATTGTACAGGTAAATTAGTCACACCTGGCCTAATTGATGCGCACACTCACCTAGTGTTTGAAGGCAACCGCGCCAATGAATTCGAAATGCGTCTGCAAGGTGTGCCTTACCAAACTATCGCAGCACAAGGCGGCGGTATTCTTTCTACTGTTAACGCAACACGTAAAGCGTCAATCGACCAGTTGGTTGAGACAGCGCTACCTCGACTAGATGGACTGCTACAAAGTGGCGTGACATCCATTGAAGTGAAGTCTGGTTATGGCCTGACGCTAGAAGATGAAATCAAGATGCTCAAAGCCGCTAAAGAGCTCGAACAGCATCGCCGAGTAAAAATCACAACAACGTTATTAGCCGCTCACGCACTACCACCTGAGTATAAAGATCGCCCAGACGATTACATCGAGCACATCTGCCAAGAGATCATTCCTCTAGTGGCAGAGCAAGAACTCGCAACCAGTGTGGATGTGTTCTGTGAATCCATTGGTTTTAATCTAGAGCAGACTGAAAAAGTATTCCGCTGCGCTATTGAGCATGGCTTAAAAGTGAAAGGTCACACCGAGCAGCTTTCTAACCTCGGCGGCACAGAGTTGACTGCCCGCTACAATGGTTTGTCCGCAGATCATATTGAATATCTTGATGAGCAAGGTGTTAAGGCACTGGCACAGTCGGGGACGGTTGCAATGCTTCTTCCTGGCGCGTTCTATTTCCTACGTGAAACGCAAAAACCACCCGTTGATTTACTTCGTCAACACAGAATCCCAATGGCATTGGCTACCGATATTAACCCTGGGACTTCGCCATTTGCAGACTTAACGCTGATGATGAACATGGGCTGTACTCTGTTTGGATTAACGCCTGAAGAAAGTTTACGCGGCGTGACTTGCCATGCAGCTAAAGCACTAGGCTACGGTGAATCCCGCGGTCAAATCACTACCGGGTTTGATGCTGATATCGCTATTTGGAACATCGACCATCCAGCAGATCTCAGCTACCAAGTGGGTGTGCCTCGTTTGTACGCTCGTATTGTCGATGGCGCTATTTGCAACGACTAAGCCTAAACAAATTTGCGCTTAGTGGCTAAACCCTGACAGCTGTCTACTCACCACTAAGCAGTCACTCTCTATTTATATAGAGAAACGATTTACTCAAGCTCCACGGAAACCGAGCTTAAACCAAATGATGTTTGGCACTACATAGGCCAAACCAATTAATGATGAAAAGGAGTCTCACATGACGCAGCACCAAAACCAAGGTTCACGTCTTGATACTAGCCGCACTATTCGTGCACCACACGGAACCACGCTTCGTGCAAAATCTTGGTTAACAGAAGCACCGCTTCGTATGTTGATGAACAACTTAGACCCAGATGTTGCTGAACACCCACATGCACTTGTGGTTTATGGTGGTATCGGTCGCGCTGCGCGCAACTGGGAATGTTACGACAAAATCGTCGAAGTTCTAGAGCGTCTAGAAGAAGACCAAACTCTGGTTGTTCAATCTGGTAAGCCTGTGGGTGTGTTCACAACACACAAGAATGCACCACGCGTATTGATTGCAAACTCTAACCTTGTCCCTCACTGGGCAAACTGGGAGCACTTCAACAAGCTAGATAAAGAAGGCTTGATGATGTACGGACAAATGACTGCGGGTTCTTGGATCTACATCGGTTCACAAGGCATCGTTCAAGGTACTTACGAGACTTTCATTGCTGTAGCTAAGAAGCACTTCAACGGTGAAGCAAAAGGTCGTTGGGTTCTGACTGGCGGTCTTGGTGGCATGGGTGGCGCTCAGCCTCTAGCTGCAACAATGGCGGGTTTCTCTATGATCGCTGTTGAATGTGACGAATCACGTATCGATTACCGTCTACGCACTCGTTATGTTGATAAGAAAGCAACAAGCCTAGATGAAGCTCTCGCTATCATCAACGAATCTGATGAGCCAGTATCTGTAGGTCTACTAGGTAACGCTGCGGATATTTTCCAAGAGCTTGTTGATCGCAACATCACTCCAGACGTAGTAACAGACCAAACTTCTGCTCACGATCCACTAAACGGCTACCTACCACAAGGTTGGAGCATGGAATTCGCTGCTGAAATGCGTAACAGCGACGAAGCAAAAGTAGTAAAAGCAGCAAAAGAATCAATGGCTGTTCAAGTACGTGCAATGCTTGAGCTACAAGCTCGCGGCGCTGCGACTCTGGACTACGGCAACAACATCCGTCAAATGGCATTGGAAGAAGGCGTAGAAAACGCATTCGACTTCCCTGGTTTCGTACCAGCTTATATCCGCCCACTATTCTGTGAAGGTATTGGTCCATTCCGTTGGGCAGCACTGTCTGGTGACCCAGAAGATATCTACAAAACAGACCAAAAAGTTAAAGAGCTGATCCCAGATAATCCACAGCTACATAACTGGCTAGATATGGCTCGTGAACGCATCAGTTTCCAAGGACTACCAGCGCGTATCTGTTGGGTTGGCCTGAAAGATCGTGAACGTTTAGGCCAAGCATTTAACGAAATGGTTAAAAATGGCGAGCTTAAAGCCCCTATCGTAATTGGTCGTGACCATTTAGACTCAGGCTCAGTAGCAAGTCCAAACCGTGAAACTGAAGGTATGATGGATGGTTCAGATGCTGTTTCTGACTGGCCATTACTGAACGCTCTACTCAACACAGCGGGTGGCGCAACTTGGGTTTCTCTACACCACGGTGGTGGTGTAGGAATGGGCTTCTCTCAACACTCAGGTATGGTGATTTGCTGTGACGGTACTCAAGACGCATCTGAGCGTATCGCTCGCGTATTGCATAACGACCCAGCAACGGGTGTAATGCGTCACGCAGATGCTGGTTACGAAATCGCAAAACGCTGTGCAAAAGAGCAAAAACTAGACCTACCAATGCTCAACGAAGAGCTGGCTAAACTGAAGTAAGGACATCATAAATGTTAAATTTAGTCATTAAACCGGGCACACTAACGCTAAACCAACTGCGTCAAGTTAGCCGTTCACCTGTGCTTCTGTCCCTAGATCCAGAAGCAATCCCAGGCATCGAGCGCAGCACAAAAGTAGTTGAGCAAGTGATTGCGGAAGGTCGTACAGTTTACGGTATCAACACAGGTTTTGGCTTATTAGCCAACACCAAGATTGCCCCTGAAGATCTAGAAACACTGCAAAGAAGTATCGTGCTTTCTCATGCGGCAGGTATCGGTAAATTCATGTCAGACGAAACGGTACGTCTGATGATGGTTCTAAAAATCAATAGTTTAGCACGCGGCTTCTCTGGCATTCGTTTAGAAGTTCTGGAAGCACTAATGTCACTGGTTAACCACCAAGTTTACCCATGTGTTCCTCAAAAAGGTTCAGTAGGTGCATCAGGTGACCTAGCGCCGCTTGCTCATATGAGCACGGTTCTTCTAGGTGAAGGTCAAGCGCGCCACAACGGCGAAATTATCTCTGGTCTCGAAGCATTGAAGATTGCAGGTTTGTCTCCAATCACGCTTGCGCCGAAAGAAGGTCTTGCTCTGCTAAACGGTACGCAAGCTTCTACAGCATTTGCTCTAGAAGGTCTATTTATGGCTGAAGACCTATTCGCATCCGCAACAGTATGTGGTGCGATGTCGGTTGAAGCAGCGCTAGGCAGCCGTCGTCCATTTGACCACCGTATCCATGAAGTTCGTGGTCACAAAGGTCAAATCGATGCAGCAGCGGCTTACCGCCACCTATTGGACGAAACCAGTGATATCGGTCATTCACACACCTCATGTGAAAAAGTACAAGACCCATACTCATTGCGTTGTCAGCCACAGGTTATGGGTGCATGTTTGACTCAAATTCGTAATGCGGCAGATATTCTGGAAACTGAGGCAAACTCAGTGTCGGATAACCCACTAGTATTTGCTGAAGATGGCGACATCATCTCTGGTGGTAACTTCCACGCAGAACCAGTAGCTATGGCGGCTGACAACCTAGCACTTGCTATTGCGGAAATTGGCAGCTTATCTGAGCGTCGTATGGCTCTGCTTATCGACAGCGCACTGAGCAAACTGCCACCATTCCTTGTCGACAACGGCGGTGTAAACTCTGGCTTTATGATTGCTCAGGTTACTGCAGCAGCACTAGCAAGTGAGAACAAAACTCTGGCTCACCCAGCGTCTGTAGACAGTTTGCCAACATCAGCAAACCAAGAAGACCACGTATCGATGGCAACCTTCGCAGGGCGTCGTCTACGTGATATGAGCGAAAACACACGCGGTATCTTGGCAGTGGAATATTTATCATCTGCTCAAGGTTTGGATTTCCGTGCTCCGAACAAATCTTCAGCTCGTGTTGAAGAAGCGAAGCAAATCCTGCGTGAAAAAGTACCGTTCTATGATAAAGACCGTTACTTCGCCCCAGACATTGAACAAGCGAACACACTGCTTAAACTGGCGGTTCACAACCATCTAATGCCAGCTAACATGTTGCCAAGTGTTTAATAAACAAAATCTGTGATGAGAGCCTTTCGGGGCTCTTTTTTTAACCCTTATGCACCTTATTTGACTGATTGGACCATTAAAAAAACTTTAGCAGTTATAATCCACGCAGTTTTTATGAATAGCGTAAATTATGTATCTAACTCCATACTTCTCAAGCCAAGATAAAAAATTCCAATTCACTCGCGAGCAAGCTAGCCATTTTGCGAAAAAAGTGGCGGGTGACTACAACCCAATTCACGATGAAGACAGCAAACGCTTCTGCGTACCAGGCGACCTATTGTTCGCAGTATTGCTACAGCAAGAAGGCATCAGCAAAAAAATGCGCTTCAAGTTTTCTGGCATGGTGAACGACGGGGTTTCTCTGCACATTGAAAACAAATGTGACAAAGAGAGCGCGGTAGTTGATGAAGCAGGTAAAGAATATCTGCATATGAGCCGTGAAGGTGAAGTTAGCCACGACAGCGCATTCATTGAACACGTAGTTACAAACTATGTGCAGTTCTCTGGTATGAACTTCCCTCACATCATGGTTCCGCTAATGGAAGAGCAACAGATGATGATTAACCCTCAGCGTCCATTGGTGATCTATGAGAGCATGGAAGTCGAGTTCGATCGTCTAGACATGACGCACCCAGAAGTTGAATACACAGGTGCAACGTTCGATGTGGATGGGAAACGTGGCCTAGTTACTATGACCTTTGCATTCAAAGAAGAAGGCATCGTTGTGGGTCACGGCGTAAAACGTATGGTGGCAAGCGGTTTGAAACCTTACGAACAAAGTGAAATTGATGACTTGGTGAACCGCTTTAATGAACGTAAAGAAACGTTCCTAGCCCAAATCGCATCTTAATATCTCCGCAGAATTACAAAGCCCTACTCTAATGAGTGGGGCTTTTACTTTTCCATATTTTTTATTTCCTAATGTACAATTTCTATAGCCAACGTCTAACACGAGCTTTGTAAGCAATATACGGCTGACCAAAAATCTGAGTTAATGTTCTTTCCTCGGGTTGTATCTGAAAGCGATTTATATACCAAACGAACGCGAAGCAAGTTAGCAAACTCAATATATTTTGTTGCCAGTATGCGAAACCAATCAAAAGCAGCAGCAATCCTAGATACATCGGATTACGTGAATAGTGGAAAATACCGCTCTCAACGATGGTAGACGCTTCGTGTGGTTTGGTTGGATTCACGGTAGTTTTGGCCTTACGAAACTCATAAATGCCAGCAATGCCGATAAAACCGGCGAGCACGAAGCATACACTCCAAACCAACCCGACATAGGGAAGTGGCACGTGTGCAAAGGTAAAGATATGTGCAAAACGATTAATCAACACCATCGCGATGACAAACACAGCTACAGGTGGGATTTTCAACTCCAGTCGATGCATTGGCTTTCTCCACTAGCACATATTCAATCGATTCACCTAATCGTCTAATCATGATAGATAAAATTAAGCCCGACAATGTCGGGCTTAACTCTTTAGGATATTCAGATTAACTGCAATAACGCTTGTAATGGATGTTTAGGCTTAACATGCTCAAAACGCTTTACCTGACTACGACAAGAGTAGCCGGTAATCAAACAACGTTCTTTCGGCAGTGTTTCCAAACTTGGTTTCCAGCTCAGACCATAAATATCTTTCGACATTTGCAGCTTATCAAGCTCGTGTCCAAAAGTACCTGCCATACCACAACAGCCAACAGGTACAGTTTTTAGCAATCCACCAAAGTGAGCAAAAATTTCACCCCACTCTTTTTCAGCATTCGGTAGTTTGGTCTTTTCAGTACAGTGAGCCAGTAGGTACCACGCTTCACCATTTGTGTTATCTGAAGTAGCAAACTCGGACAAACGCGGTTTCATCCATTCATGAACCGTTAACACGGAGAAATCTCCACGCTTGTCGCCAAGCACTTCTGCGTATTCATCGCGATAGCAAAGTACCAAAGCCGGATCAACGCCAACCATAGGTATTTCAAGATCAGCGACTTTTTCTAGGAAAGCGGCGGTGCTTTCAGCGGTGGCTTTAAACTGCTTCAAGAAACCTTTGATGTGTTGCGCCTTACCGTTTGGCTTAAACGGCAACAACACCGGTTTTTTACCCAGTTTGATTGCTAAAGCGATAAAATCTTCTACTACATCGGCATCATAGTAGCTGGTGAACGGGTCCTGAACGATGATGACATGCTGTTCACGTTCTTCTTTCGAGATACCAGCCAAATACTGCATATCAAAACTTGCTACAGGGTGACGACGTGTACGCTGAGCAAGCGTAGGCACTGTCAGCAAAGGTGCATCAACGTAGCCAACGGTTTTCGCTGTTAAGCTTTGAACCCATTTTTGTTCCAGCATACCGTTAACTAACTTCGGCGCTTTACCCATCAATGGCAGCATGGTTTCAATATTCGCGACTAAATAATCTTTCACAGGGCGCTGGTAGCGCGAGTGATAGATATTTAGGAAACGTGAACGGAAGCTCGGTACGTCAACTTTAATTGGACACTGACTCGCACACGCTTTACATGCTAAACAGCCATTCATCGCTTCATAGACTTCATGAGAGAAATCATACTCATGACGTTGATTAATACGGTTGCGAATTCGGTCAATCATGGTTTTGATCGTCGGCGTCTTAGTCAGGGTTTGCTGTTCCAAATCCAGAATATCAATGCCCTGCTCTGTCAGTTGACGCAGCCATTCACGCACCAGCCCAGCACGCCCTTTCGGCGAGTGACGACGGTCAGCGGTCACTTTCATCGATGGGCACATTGGAGAACTGGTTTCGTAGTTGAAACACAAGCCATTGCCGTTACATTCCATGGCTTGTTTGAAGCTGTCACGAACTTGCACATCGATTTGGCGATCGTAATAGCCGCGCTTTCTGTCTGAAACTTTAACCAGTTCAAAATTGGTATTTAGCGGCGTACAGATTTTACCCGGGTTCATCTTGTTGTGTGGGTCAAAAGCTTCTTTTACGCGGCGCAGTTCAGTAAACAGTTCTTCACCAAAGAATGCCGGGCCATACTCAGAGCGGAAACCTTTACCGTGCTCACCCCACATCAAACCGCCATATTTAGCCACCAGCTTGACCACTTCATCCGATATTTCGTGCATCATCAGCTCTTGCTTAGGATCACACATATCTAATGCTGGGCGAACGTGCAACACACCTGCGTCCACGTGACCAAACATGCCATAAGCAAGTTGTTTCGAATCGAGTAGTTCACGGAATTCAGCAATAAAGTCAGCTAAGTTTTCTGGCGGAACACAAGTATCTTCCGTAAATGGTACAGGTTTAGCACGCCCTTTAGCAGCACCCAACAGACCAACAGCTTTCTTACGCATGTTGTAAATACGGTTGATGCTGGCTAAGTCAGTACACACTTGATAGCCGATAATACCGCTTTGCTGATTGGCTAAAGCTACATCTAAACTGGCAGTCAGTTTCGCAACTAACTCTTCAACTGCTTTTTCATCCTGATCGGCGTATTCAACGATGTTGATACCTTGCATCTCTTTGCCAGGGACATCGGTAATCAGGTCACTAACGCTGTGCCACACGATATCTTCTTTAGCAAGGTTAAGAACTTTAGAGTCAACAGTTTCAACAGACAGAGCATTGGCTTCAACCATTAGTGGCGCATTACGCAATGCAGAATCAAAGCTGTCGTATTTTACGTTTACTAAGGTACGCGCTTTAGGAATACGAGTCAGGTTAAGCTTTGCTTCAGTGATAAACGCCAATGAACCTTCAGCACCACACAACACACGTGTAATGTTGAACTCGCCAGTCTCATCGCTGATAGCATTTTTCAGGTCATAGCCAGTAAGGAAACGGTTAAGAGGCGGAAACTTATCAATAATCTGCTGACGTTTATCACGACATACAGCTTCAGTCACCTTCATGGCTTTAAAAGCATAGTTGCCTTCATCTGGCGTACCATGTGACATGTCTGTTTCGAGAATCGAACCATCAGCGAATACCGCTTGCAGAGACAAAACGTGATCAGAAGTTTTACCGTATTTCAGTGAACCCTGACCAGAGGCGTCAGTATTCACCATACCGCCGATAGTTGCACGGTTACTGGTTGAAAGATCAGGCGAGAAGAAATAGCCGTATGGGCGAACCGCGTCATTGAGTTGATCTTTAATCACACCACTTTGCACACGAACCCAGCCCTCTTCGGCATTAATTTCAAGAATTTGGTTCATGTAACGAGAGAGGTCGACCACAACGCCTTTCGTCAGCGCCTGACCGTTTGTACCGGTACCACCACCGCGAGGAGAGAAAGTCACTCGCTCAAATTCTGGTTTAGAACTTATTTTTCCGATTAGAGCTACATCTTCCGTAGATTTAGGCAAAATCACTGCTTGTGGAAGTTGTTGGTATACACTGTTATCAGTGGCTACTGCCAAACGGCTTGAATATTGGGTTTCGATATCGCCAGTAAAACCGGCAGCTTCTAGTTCATGTAAAAACGTTAAAACAACCGGATCGACATCAGATTGAAGGTGAAGTCTTGGTAACATTTGCTTCCTGCCCGTAAATCGCTGATCCTATCAGCTCTGGGTTATAGGTTAATTATATGAATCTGGTCACTTTACAACATTTGAAAAGGCGATCAAATCAGAATCTCGTTGACAGAGCGAATCAAATCCATTTTTCTAACTGCTCTAATTCGTTTCGCTTGAAAACATAAAGTTACAGCTGTGCAAACGTTTGCCTAATGAGGCTGAACTTAAAGTCGTTATGCATTACCAAGGTCAATTGATCTTTACGGAAAAACTATGAGAAAAAACAAAATCGTAACTACGGAAGATATCCTGCTAAAGCTGTGTCAATCCGTCTCTTCGGTGCTCACTTCAGCCACCAATTCCAACATTAGCTACTCAGCAATGGTCCAGAAAATAAACAAAACTTCTCTTAAACCTGATTTTGGTTGTTTCGTTCTATTTGACGGTGGATTTTCGGGTTTAGTTGTTATCAACTTTACTGCAAAAGCGGCACTTGAGGTTTACACCAACTACATGCGCAGTATGGGTATGCCAGAAGAAGAGCTAGCTATTCTGCATACCTCTGATGAAGTGGGAGATGTTCTAGGTGAACTCATGAACCAATTGGTGGGTGATTTCACCAATAAAATCCGTAAAGAACTTCAAACCAACATTACGCAAAACCAACCCAAAATGTTGTCTCTCAATAAACAAGTCATTCTATCGGTAGATACCAATCTTGACCGCCCTCAAGTACGACGAGTAACTTTCTCTACTGAGAAAAACAACATCTTTTACTTAGAACTTGCCATGGATAAAACTGAATTTATCCAACTTGAAGATTTCGAAGTAAATGAAGATGAGAGCCCAGATACGATTTTAGAAAATGCTCAAAAAGGAATGACAGCACCAAAAGATACTAAACAAGACGAAGACTTAGCGTCAGACCTATTGAACGAACTCGGTTTATAAGCTGCAAAAATAGCAGTTCAAAGTTGCAGCTACCTGGCTGCAACTCTCAATTATACCCTTCCCCTAATGCTGCAAAAACGTTAAAATGTCGGACTTTTCTAATCTCGGTAACTGGTTTTTGGCCTAAAGTTTTTTGAATGTCGATTGATAAAAAGAAAGCCCTGAAAAAGATCGCCAAGTGTTTAGAACTTGGTAACTCAGCAAACGTCAACGAAGCCGCCAATGCAATTAAAATGGCGCACCGTTTAATGCTGAAATATGGCCTCGATAAAGATGATATCGAGTTCATTAAACTAGGCAAAACCCAATCGAGCCATTTACTGCCAGCATCTATTAGCTCAGGTATTTTGCGCATCATTCGTGGCATCAATACCAAATTTGGTGTCGAAGCAGTACTTATCAACCACAAAGGCTTAAAACGCGTAGAGTTCATTGGTGAAGCCGATCGCGCCATCTTTGCCGCTTTTGCTTTTGATATTGTGTACAGAGAAATGAATGAGCACACTGGTCAGTTCCGTAACAGCTTTGCTGGAAGTGGCACATCAACACCGGAGGTGAACCGTCGAGTCAGCTCATTTGTTTCCGGGTGGATTGAAGGTGCGTTAGAAAAGCTACCTGTTATCTCCCCAGATGAAGATTCTGCGAATAAAATTAACGATTATATTGATAAAGAGTTCAAGAATATCGATCGCGAAACCTTTAAACAGCAACTCCGTGAAGCAATGAAAAATCTGACTGCAGACTACGAAGTCGGTCTGAAGAAAGGTCGCAGAGTTTCTGTAAACCGTCCAATTAATGGCGCTCAAGCACCTAAACTATTGAAGTAATACTTTAGCTTGAAGTTTTTCGTCAGTCCTACGTCAAATCAGACCTTACCTAGTTGAACTTCTCCTTCGAATTTTGTTTTATGCATGCGGCAACAAAATAAGACATGGAGTAGATACTTTGAAAAAAATCACATTAGCCCTAGCAGTGGCAATTGCATTATCTGGCTGTCAGGCAACTCAGCGCCAAAATGCTACGACTGGTGAAACTGAAACTAACTCTGCAACTAAAGGTGCTTTAATTGGAGCTCTAGCAGGTGTTGCCGCTGGTCTAGCAACTGGCGATGATGCAAAAGAGCGTCGTAAATATGCACTAATTGGAGCTGCAGGCGGTGCGGCTGTTGGTGGGGGTGTTGGTTACTACTTTGATCAACAAGAAGCAGCTCTGCGTAAAGAACTTTTAAACTCCGGCGTTCAAGTAGAACGTGTTGGTGATAACCAACTCCTTCTTCGTCTTGAAAACGGTATCGGCTTCTCAAGTAACTCACATCAACTTGATTCAAGTATCCACAATACGCTACGTGGCGTTGCTCGTATTCTTGTTGAATACCCTGATACGAGTCTAGTCATTGATGGTCATACCGATAGCACAGGCAGCGACAGCACCAACCAAATCCTATCTGAGCGTCGTGCTGAATCTGTTCGCTCATTCTTAATATCTCAAGGTGTGACAACTGGCCGAGCTATTGCTCGTGGAAACGGTGAGCGCTACCCACTTTGCTCAAACAGTACTGTTGAAGGTCGAGCGTGTAACCGACGCGTTGAGATCCAGATCCTACCGCTAAAATAACAATTAATTATCAAAAATTTAATTAACACAAACGAAGTTTAGCTCACTTCAAAAGATAACCCCGTTTATCTCGCGACAGACTAGCGGTAAGATAGACTTACTTTAAATCCCAGCCATATGCTGGGATTACTCTCTGAAGTGATATACGGAAGGTCACCTTGATTCGAGTGCTAATTGGGCTTATCTCACTTTGCTGCATTTTCTCTTCATACGCAGACTCACTAACTGATAGTCAAATGACAGAGTTGCAACAAAAAGCAAATAGCAACGACCCTGTCGCGCAATATCAATTAGCTCTGAATTACCAAACGGGTAAAGGGGTCCCCCAAAATCTAAGCGAAGCTTTCTACTGGTTTCAGCTAGCTGCCGATAACAACCAGCCTCAAGCTATGTTCCAACTGGCTAAAATGTACTTACAAGGCCATGGCACTGCAGTAAACCTCCCTGAAGGCATTTACTGGCTAACAAAGCTGGCAACACAAGGCGATGCTAAGGCACAGTTTGAATTAGGCGAGCTGTATCAGGATCTGAATGACTCACCTACTCCTCCAGCAATGGCTGAAATTTGGTTTCGTAGTGCTTCAGAATTACTGCCACAAGCCGAACAAGCCTATTCGAAATTACTTGAAGACAAGTTCAATCAGCAAAGGGCAAAACAGGTTTCAGCTATTCAAGAGTTGGATGAAGAAGTCAGGAATCAGGAAGAATTTTTAACTCTGCCTTCCAATTTAGATTTCGATAAATTGAATTGGGCTTATGTCGTTATTTTATCTTCCATCGCTCTTCTACTTATAGTTGCCTCAATCTACCAGAGACAGAAAAAGCAAAGAGTAGATACTGACGCTTTAGATCTGCTAACGGAACAGCAGCAATTACAGCAGAAGCTGACCGAGAGTAACGCTGTAATCAAAAAGCAGAAAAGGCAGCTCGAGACTCTTTACAACGAACTCAAAAAGTCACAAAAAACCCAAATGACTACCGCTCAAGATCAGAAATATCAGTTAGCTTGTGCGCTATTCGGCTACCTCCCTAACCAAGTGCCTGATGAGAAAACAATCAAAGTTCGCTATAAGCAATTATCGAAAATATATCATCCGGATATGAAAGGTAGCGATGACGAAATGAAGCGGCTAAATGGAGCTCTCAAAACCATCCTAAACACTGTTAACAGTTAGTTACACTTATCTCTAGCAATATCTCAAGTCCTTTTAATCACTTAGATTCCGCAATCGATAACATTCTCAATATTACAACATTTAATTAACTTTATTCATTTTTGTATGGCATAATCCGCGCGAAATTAGCGCCTAACCGATGCAGCAGTAAGGAGAAGACATGTTTACTATTGAAGGCGTGTGTGACTGGTGTAAAAAGCCAAGTTTACTACTAACAAAACACGAATACGTTGACGGAAAAACACATAGTTCATGCAAAAGCTGTAATGATTTTGCACGCATGGATGTAAGACAATTCAATATCGCAGAACAAGCAATGAAGGAGCGACAACAACCTCACTCCCTGTGATTCTATAATCTACTGTCGTCTATCCCCATACCTAAACCTGTGTTTAGATTGATACATAGACTGATCAGCAATATTTAGCACATTATCCAGGGGAAGGTTTTTCTCGAAATCAAAAGCCATCCCCGTTGAAACACTCACCAACAAATTAGTCTCGCTGTTCGCTTCATAGAAGCCAAACTCTTTAATGCCCTCAAGCATTCGTTCTGTTTGCTGCACATCACGACTAGTAACCAACACGAATTCATCACCACCGATTCGGTAGGCATCCCCTATCCAAAAACGGCTAATATTGTGTCCAAGTTGCTTCAACACTTTGTCTCCAACTCGATGCCCGTAATTATCATTTATATCTTTGAATTTATTGATATCGAGGTACACAAGAACTTTGCTGTTAGGAAACAGGCTCCCATATTTCTTATACAACGCTAATCGGTTTCTCAATCGAGTCAATTCGTCAGTGGTAGAACGACGATGGAAAACAAATACTACAGAAATGAGAATGGCGATAATAAATAAAAATCGAACAATACTGTTTCTGCTTATTTTCTTTTGGGCTTGTATCGTTGTATACCAGTCTGGTGGATAGTCGTATTTTTTTATGATGCTCTTTTCATTGATTAAATTGAGCGCTTTCGAAAAGAGTTCAGACAACACTCTGCCCTTTTCATCTTTCTGAAATCCAAATCCAAGTTCATACGAATAAAACACCCCGACATCAGTATCTTCTGTTATGGCCAGGACATTTTTTGAGCGTCGCAGCTTGTCATGAAACGCAGCTCGAGTTAATGCGATATAATCAACTTCGCCATTAAGCAGTCCCATTAGCAGATCTTTCTGGGTAGGATAATAATGAAGCTCTTTCTCGGGTAACATGGTTTGAAGCAATGATTCAAAGAAGTTGCCCTCAACAACACCAATGTTTTCGACAAACATTTCTGAAATCGAACGATAAACACCATCTTTATAATTTTTTCTTTTAACAAGAATCGCTTCAGGGCTGTAATACTCATCACTGAAATTGAACAATTCTTTGCGCTGCTCTGTGATCGCAAGTGGTGACAACACATCTATTTCTTTTGCCAACATGCTTTCATACATGCTACTCCAAGATTCCTGCTCGTCACTGACAAGCTGACAATCAATCTGTAATAGATCACACACTTCATAAAGGATGTCTGCGGTGATTCCATCAACATGACCATCCGGATAATAGTTCACGAACAGCTTTATGTTTTCCAACTTCACCTTAAGTGGATATCTCACATCAATGCCACTTGCGATAACTTGTTTGCGCAGAGCCTCTTTTCTTATCAATAGTTGATACTGCTCGATGGATTCTCGAAAGTGACGCTGGAATTCCGCGGTATGTGCGTGTAGTTCTATGAGTTTTAGAAGACTTTGGTTCTTACCTTTAGGCGTCACGATCGATACGGGATGTAACGATAGATGGTCATTAAAAAGATACGCATTGAAGCCTGATAGAACCATATTCTCCAAATGGTTTAATCCATCAACAACTCCATCAATTTGCCGTAAGTTAAGCATCGCAATGGCATCTTCAATGTTTTGATACTCGACAAATTCAATATTGGGAAACTCTTCAGCGATAGTTTTTCTTATCGTCGTGTTCATTGGCACGGCGAGTTTCGATATTTCATCAAGTTCCGGCTTATCTACGGTGAACAGATACACATATTCAATACTGACTGGCAAAGAAAAATCTAATGTGGTTGTTCGCTCTTCAATGAAAGTGACATTAGAGAGAAAATCAACATAGCCTCGGCTTACAGCATTTAGCGCATCGGAGAAACTATCAAAATTGATGTATTCAAACCTTACATCACTCTCTGCTGACACAGAGTCAAACAAAAGCTTGGTCGTGAAATCATCGCATTCCGTGCCCACAAGGTAGGTGGTTTTATGCTTTGCCATCGAGCCAGAACTGATCAGGCAAACAATCAACAATAAAACGGTTTGAAACTTAGACATCGGCTACCTTCAATACCTCAGAATTAAGCCATTTTGGCTTTGTACATTTGAGTGTCGGCAAGATGAATACAGTCATCGAGCGACAAAACACTACCGTCGGAAAGATAGTAGCCATAGGAAATACTGACGTTGAACTTGTTGTTAAGATGGTCAATGAATTTGAATGACCCTATGCTTAACATCATGCCTTCAATGTCTTGTTTTCTGATTTTTCCAATTAAAATGAATTCGTCTCCGCCAATACGGTAACTATCGCAGTTCCAGTGGCGACGGATGTTTTCAGCAATTCTTTTTAATACTTCATCACCAACAGCGTGCCCATAAGTGTCATTAACATTTTTAAATTTGTTAACGTCGAAGTAGACCAAGACTTGGTTTGAATACAAACCGTCTTTGTATTTTTTATAAAGAGCTAAACGGTTTTCTAGCTTGGTTAGACTGTCAGTGATCGACTGTTTATGCCAAATATAAGAAAGAACAATTAATGCAATGATTATTGCCAAGAACAATTGCTGACTTTGCTTTGTGAACCTCTTCTGGCTAAATAGCGTTGTCTGCCAATCTGGCTGATAATCGTATTTTTTTATAATGGCATTCATATCGATCAAGCGAATAGCATCGCTGAAAAGCTCTGAAAGCTTTTTACCTTCGTCATTTTTTTGAAAAGCGATACCAATGCCGTAATTAAAGAAGGTTCCAATCATGTCATCTTCAATAATGGGAAGTATGGTGAGAGTGTCACGAACCAATTCGTTATAGGTCAAACGAGACATGGCAATATAATCAACTTCGTTGGTCATCAACGCTTTCAGTTGATCCTTTGCAGTTGTAAAAATACTGAACGATTTATGTGGAAGCCTACGACTCATAATCGATTCAGACATTCCTCCTCTAATAACTCCAACTCGTTCAGAAATAAGTTCAGATACAGAGCGATAGACACCCTCTTTATATCCATTGCGCTTTACCACGATAAGCTCATTGTTATAAAAGCTCTCGCTCAAATACACGTGCTGTTCTCTGCCTTTTACTAAAGCAATAGGTGACAGAATATCAATCTCGCCGCCAAGCAAGCCTTCATACATTGATTGCCAATCAGTTTCCGGAGCAGTTTCAACAATGCATTCTAAACGCATCAGCTGACACGCTTCATGAATCACATCAGCCGCGATACCAATCACCTTACCATTATCATTCTGCACACCATAACGACGATAATCTTCGACGCTTATAGTAAAAGGCCTACTCACATCAAATTCACTGAGCAAAACTCGCTTTCTAAGTGCTTGTCTTTGTACATCAAACTGATACGTTTCTGCCTTTGCACGCATCAGCATTTGCATTTCTGGCTGGTGAAGATATTCAACGATTTCTTTGAGTACTTTGGTATTTTCAGGCTTCGCCGTAACAATCGATACCGGCTTTAACGGAAATTGATAGTTAAGGAGTTGAGAATGTATACCTGCTAATGCCATAAATCTTAGCTGAGCAGCAGTATCAACAATACCTTCCACTTTGCTACTTTCCAGTAGTTCTTTGGCTTCAGAGATTGTCTGGTATTCAATTACCTCAAGCTTAGGGTTGATATCGAGCATCAACTTAGCGAATATCGTTCCATAAGGTACAGCAATCGAAGACACATCCTTAAAATTCCCTTTTCCTAGCGTAAAGAGATAAGTGTATTCCACGTTCGTAGACGCAGAAAAAATAAGCTTTTTGGCACGCTCTTCGGTGTATGTAATACCAGTCGCAAAGTCGATGTCTCTTGCTAATGTCGCTTCTAATTTTTCAGCGTGTCCGGACAAATAGACAAGTTCAAAGTTGACAGACAAATCTTGAGCTGCTTTTTTCAAAATAGCGGCTGTAACGGCCTCTTCCGCAATAATACCGACACTAAATGTTTGTTGATTTGCAGCCAAAGCATTACCTACCAGGCAAGCCAGAAGATAGAAAAAATGTTTTATATGAAGAAAGCTTTGGAATTTTGGCATTCGCTACTTTGAAATAATTGGTAACAGTAACGATTTTAAATTAAACAGGCTAAAGCAGCCTATAGAGGCCGTCGTAGGAATATTCTCTAAATTTTGATGAATCTGAGTAATGGAACTGTACGGAATATAGAACAAATGAATGTTCTATATGTGAATTTATTGATTAGATTGAACAACCCGATACCACTACTGTATATACACCTCATACCCCAACATTTTTTAATCTACCACTGTACAACCATAACACATTTCTCACTTAAACCTGTCTCACGCACACTGATAAAAAACATTTAATTACAATCAGTTAAATAAAGACACGTGACTATTAGCTCAAATTTCCCACAAAAATCGTAATTATTTCTTGATCAGTATTCGGTTTGATACTACTGTATACACATACAGCATGTATAAAGGGACAGTGTTATGCTAAATCATGAATTGCCAGTAAACAAATCATTCGGTGTTGAAACCAACGTAACTCGTTTTGGAAATCCGGCGTTTAACCATTCATATTCGGCAGCGAAAAGCGCAGATATGCTTACTCGCCTTTCAAGGCTTTCTCAGTATAAACAATGGATATTGTTTACGGGTGAATGCCCTCGCCCTCAATACAATGAATTGGCAGCACATCAAATACATTGCAGTAGAATTATTCATATGAAACCGTCGCAATCACAGTCGGAAATCACCATCGTGATGAAAGCGATTCAATCGGGCAACGCAAGCGCAGTTGTCGCTTCTGGCAATATCGATTTTGTTAGCCAAAAACTATTGAAACAACTGGCAACTGAACATAACTGCGAAGTGTTTTTCTTAGAACCAACTGCACCCCAATTTCACTGATATCTATCACTGTCTTTTGCCCTCTGTTACAGAGGGCTTTTCTACCCTTGTTATAACTACGCCTCCCCTGCTGACTCTACATCCGACTTTTATTTTGCCGATATTTCCTGCAAGCTGTTTTTTGCGTAATCTCAACCCACAAAAAGATATTTAAGCAAACGTTTGCTTTTTATCTGGCGACATAAATTAGTTCTGGTATGATGCGCGCAGTAATTGATATCTCACTGTGCTTAGATATCTTCTTTCTATACCCAAACAATTTGCACAACCGTGTTTAAGAGGAAGGGTATATGACGTTTGAAATAAGATAGGAATGTCTCCATGAGCCTTGCTGACCAAGTTCTTGCCGTCAACGACGATCTCCCAATTCGTACCCACCAGCCTGTCCATAGCGGAAAAGTTCGTTCTGTATACTGGCTAACTGAAGAAGACAGCCGTCGCCTTATTCAAGAAAAAGGTTATGACGTGGCTGAAGATGCCCCACTTGCGATCATGGTGATTAGCGATCGCATCTCTGCATTCGATTGTATTTGGCACGCGGAAGGTGGTATTGCAGGCGTTCCGGGCAAAGGCGCAGCACTCAATGCTATCTCTAACCATTGGTTCAAACTGTTTAAAGACAACGGACTTGCTGATAGTCACATTCTAGACATCCCTCATCCGTTTGTTTGGATTGTTCAAAAAGCGAAACCAATTAAGATCGAAGCCATTTGTCGTCAATACATCACAGGTTCAATGTGGCGTGCGTATGCAAAAGGTGAACGCGAGTTCTGCGGTATTGAGCTACCTGAAGGTCTACAAAAAGACAAAGCACTTCCAGATCTACTCATGACACCTTCAACTAAAGGTATTCTGAAAGGTATTCCAGGTGTTCCTGAAGCTGATGATGTAAACATTACCCGCAAGAATATTGAAGATAACTTCGCGGCATTCAACTTCAGCAAAGCTGAAGATATTGCTCTATATGAAAAGCTGCTGAAAGACGGCTTTGGCGTTATAAGCCAAGCACTAAAAGAGATTGGGCAGATTTTCGTTGATACTAAATTTGAATTTGGCTACGTGACTGATGCCAACGGCTCGGAAAAGTTGATCTACATGGACGAAGTAGGTACACCTGATTCATCGCGTATTTGGGATGAAGCTCAGTACTTACAAGGCAATATTGTTGAAAACTCGAAAGAAGGTTTTCGCCAGTTCCTACTAAACTATTTCCCTGATCCAGATATTCTATTAAACAAAGATCGTATGCCTGAACGCGAAGCTCTTGCTCGCGATAATGCATTACCTTTAGATGCACTAATGGACATTTCTCGTACTTACTTGGGTATTGCTGAAAAGATTGTTGGCCACAAAATCGAGCTAAGTGATAATCCAAAACAAGAGATTATCCAGATCCTTGATGCACAATATGGTCTAATTGATTAATCGTTTTATATTGTAAAAAAGGGCACTTAACTATTTGTTTCTATAGGAAACGATTTAGTTAAGTGCCCTTTTTATTCCTGAATAATTTGTTATAACGTGATTATAAACTCATCTTGTTTGCCCACTTTAATATGAACATCACAGCCAGCTTGAATATGCTCAATCTGCTGCTCATCCAACGCATAAGGCATAACAAGCTTTATTTCCTCAATTCCTTCACGCTTAGCCAACTTCACAAGATCAATGAGATTCGATTCATCGCTGTGATTACTTGATAAACGTTTTAATGCGTTTTCCCAAAGCCTTTCTTCTGGCGTTTTGCTGTCTTTAACTGCTTCGTTCCACACCATACCAAAAACCGGAGTAAACGATTTAAGCGCTTCAGAGAAAGTCCACTTCTTAGAACTTGAGGTTCCTAAAAATGTGGTGTAGTCAAACACTGCGCAAATTCGTTGTTTATCCATTCTGTCCCCCGACATAATTGGCAACACAGTGTTCTCAATATTAGACAACCCTAACTTTATAGCAATACGATATAAAAAAACGTTCTTTTATACCCTTATTTTCAATGGCACTGATATATAAAAACCAAACTAGTAACAAAAAGTCACTATAGCGATCAACAACCTATGCCTGAATGATTAATATTTCAGGAATCAAACATAATTATCGAACATCAACGACTCTGCTCGCTTTACGATACTGCACCCGAAAACCGGACCAACGAGGTAGCTCCCAGCGCTTGGGATCACCTCTGCGCAAGCCACTTTGATAAACCACGTAGACCAGTTTTCGTTTCACGTGATACTCAACCTGTAGTTGAATATCATTTAGGGTAATTGCTAGGGGGTATAACTCTGAGAACTCTTCTTTTTGCCAATAAGGGATACCGTCGAAAGGGAAATCTTCGCCAGTGAACATTTCTAATTCTTCAAGCGAGCTAATACCTAATGATCTCAGCTGCTGCTCAAACCAAACATCAAAGGTGAGATCCTGATGCTCGTTAGCACGTTCATCTAAACCTAATTCAACATAGATTTTCCACAGTTCAATATCTTCGCTACGCTGCTTAGCGAAATCAGGGAAACACTCGCCTTTTTTTACCGCTTCTATCATTGATTGAAGCGCATACTCACCGCTGGCTTCTACGTTTCTGGACTTAATCACACGCCCAGCGTATACAAGTTGTTGCTCAGACATTAACAAACCGTCAGCAACATTAGTTTCCATCTGTTTCCAAAGCCCAAGGTCTAACGCCTCAATCATTTCAAACGAAATTGGCATAGTTACTGTTGCTAATGTGAGTGTTTGTTTCACTCCGCGGCCTGGCAGACTATGTTGGTCAAGAACTATTGCTGCTTCTGCTTTGTCTGCAAATCGACTATTGCGTCCAATAAGAACTTCCATTTGCCCATTCGCCAATGCTTCTTTACGTCTCTCTCTTCGCACAAACACCAATTCTGGATGTAAAGTAGCAATCACTTCTGTAAGTGATTGATGCTGATAACGAGAAGCCACTTCTAATTGAGGAAGCCCGTAAATCACCCGCATTTGTTCTGAGAGACCTCGAGCTTCGTTCAGTGCATCTTCATCTGCGTTCACTGCTGAAAATTTTCGTCCCCGAACTAGTTGAATCAACAGTTGACCATCGCAGCAGTTAGGCTCTTCTTGATTGAGTTTTTCTAGCTCTTCTTCGTTCGACGAAAGCTGATATAAAGAAGCAGGGACTGATAACGCAGCAGCAAGGTCGATCATCGCCTCTTTCAGCACTTTGCTTTCAATACGTGCAACCATATCTGCGTATAGTGCATCTACTGGTAATGGCGCAATTTGAATACCATGTTCAGTGATATCTCCGAACTCATTGATCGCTTTCATTCCAGTAAGAATGTTTGTCGCTTGTATAAGCGTTTTATCGGGTAAGGGTTCTAGAAAATTCAGATCAGACAAGCGCACTCCACAGCTTGCTGCGGCTAACATTGGTTCAACTAGTTCCTCACGCAGCAAAGAAGGAGGCGTCACTGTCTCAAGAGCGGCATGCTGCCCATAAAGACGAATTGCTATACCGTGCATAACACGCCCTGCTCTACCACTTCTTTGTTTGGCACTTGCATGTGAAATATGTTTTAAGATGAGCGTAGTTCGTCCGTTACGCTGTTCATTTCGACGCTCTAAACCACTATCAATGACTACAGCGATATTCGGAATGGTGAGAGAAGTTTCAGCCACGTTGGTGGCGAGCACCACTTTTTGGCGCGATTGTTGATTGAGAGCTATCGCTCGTTCTACGTCGGAAACAGAAGCATGAAGCGGAGCTATTACAATACCTTCGATACAATGAAGTGCTTGCCAACACTGCTGAATTTCTTTACGCCCAGGAAGAAAGACTAAGATATCCGCCTCGGTTCTTGTCAACGCAGCGATGACTTCTTGCTTAACTCGCTCATCAAGATGGCGAGCATCTGGCAACTGCCTCGAGTCCGAAGATCGATATTCCACCGTCACATCGTAGACACGACCTTCTGCTCTTAACCGTACTGCATTTAAATACTGGACTAAACGCTCACTCTCTAGAGTTGCTGAAGTAACAATTAATCGTATTCTCTGTTGCTGCTTAAGCAAGGCAACGAATAAATCGGTATCCCAGCGCCTTTCATGGAATTCATCCACCATAACGATGTTGAAGCTTGCCAGTTTATCTTCAGCAAACCAACGTAATAACCCCTGGCGTAACAAAAACAACCTTTGACTCTTCACTGAAGCGATTTTCCAATTTAATAGAGTAACCGATGCTTTCTCCGACCTGTTCTTGGCGCAGTATTGCCAGATATTCAGCAAGAGAGGTACACGCAATTCGGCGAGGTTCGATGACAAGCACTCTACCAAGTTCACTGGCCCAAATAGGTAAGCATATCGACTTGCCTGAGCCAGTTTCCGCTTCAACAATGGTAGGAGACTGGTTGAGAGTCGTTAAGAATGTATCTTTTAAAGGCAGAATAGGAAGAAACGACATAATAATTAACGAGATAAAATCAAAGTCAGATTAATGGAATACCACGAATACAGGTTCTAAGTAACGTTGAACAAAAACAATTAAACTGCGATTAGCTTCAGGCTACCCAGAATAAAGCAGCATAATGTTCTGAAGTCTGTTGGTTGTCTATTTACAAGACAGTCTCCAAGCCGTTATCATTTTTCTGTCAACCTTCTCACATTTAATCCATAGGCTAAAAATGAATAACGACAAACGCCCTCTGTATATTTCTTATGCTGGGCCAGCTCTATTGAGCACCCCGCTACTGAATAAAGGTAGCGGTTTCTCAGCGGAAGAACGTGCACAGTTCAATCTGGAAGGGCTATTGCCTGAAACAACCGAAACAATACAGGAACAAGTGGTTCGTGCCTACCAACAATATTGTAGCTTCGTCAACGATATGGATAAGCACATCTACTTGCGTAACATCCAAGACACCAACGAAACCCTATTCTACCGATTAGTGCAAAACCACATCTCTGAGATGATGCCAATCATCTATACGCCAACCGTTGGCGCTGCATGTGAAAACTTTTCGAACATCTACCGTCGTGGTCGTGGCCTTTTCATCTCTTACTCTAACCGTGACCGTATCGACGACCTGCTAAACAACGCAGCAAACCACAACGTTAAAGTTATTGTTGTTACTGATGGCGAACGTATCTTAGGTTTAGGCGACCAAGGCATCGGTGGTATGGGCATTCCAATCGGTAAGCTGTCTCTCTATACCGCATGTGGTGGTATCAGTCCTGCGTACACCCTGCCAATCGTGCTCGATGTGGGTACAAACAACCCACAACGTCTGGCAGACCCAATGTACATGGGCTGGCGCCACCCACGGATCACCGGCCCAGATTACGATCATTTCGTCGATGAGTTTATTCAAGCAGTACAACACCGCTGGCCAGATGCACTAATCCAGTTTGAAGACTTTGCACAGAAAAATGCGATGCCTCTACTAGAGCGCTATAAAGACCGTATTTGCTGCTTTAACGATGACATTCAAGGTACTGCCGCGATTACTGTTGGCTCGCTATTAGCCGCTTGTAAAGCCGCTGGTACACAGCTGTGTGAACAGCGCGTAACCTTCCTTGGTGCAGGTTCAGCGGGCTGCGGTATTGCGGAAGCTATCATTGCTCAAATGGTGTCGGAAGGCATTTCTGATCAACAAGCTCGTTCACAGGTATACATGGTTGACCGTTGGGGCTTACTGGAAGAAGGCATGCCTAACCTGCTTGATTTCCAACAAAAACTGGTTCAGAAGAAATCCAACACCAAAGAGTGGGTTTCTGAAAACAATGGTTATTCATTGTTGGAAGTGGTTCGCAATGCAAAACCGACAGTTCTTGTCGGAGTTTCTGGTGCACCGGGTCTGTTCAGTGAAGAAGTGATTAAAGAGATGCATCTGCACTGCCCTCGTCCGATTGTATTCCCATTATCGAACCCAACAAGCCGTGTGGAAGCAACACCGAGTGATATTATCCGTTGGACAAACGGTGAAGCATTGGTAGCCACAGGCAGCCCGTTTGAACCAGTAGTGCATGAAGGTAAAACTTACCCAATCGCACAATGTAACAACAGCTATATCTTCCCAGGTATTGGTCTCGGTGTTCTGGCTGTGGGCGCAAAACGTGTAACTGATGCGATGTTGATGGAATCAAGCCGCGCATTAGCCACCTGTTCACCATTAGCCATCAACGGTCACGGTCCATTGCTACCGCCACTAGAAGCCATCCACTCAGTTTCTAAGAAAATTGCATTTGCAGTTGCGAAGAAAGCGATTGAGCAAGGTGTAGCACTTGAGATTACGGATGAAGCATTAGAACTGGCTATCGACAACCATTTCTGGCAACCAACGTATCGCCGCTACAAACGAACAGCGTTCTAATTTATACCTAAGCCCCCTCAAACTTAACTCTGGGGGCTTTTTGTTTGACCAACAACCATCCACTTGGTAAATGGTTACCTACTTGATGAATAACTATCTATTTACGATATAACTATACGTTTTGGAACATAAAACATGCTGAGTTTCTTTGCTCCTGCTGGACACTACATTACCCCTTATCTTAGCGATATTTCTGTTGCCTTAGTCGCTTGCTTGCTGGTTATGCTTGGTGGTGAAATTAATGCTTTATTACGCCGTATTATGGGTAATCAGCACTTTATTTTTAGAACCATCGCCTTTATCTTAGTCAATGCATTTGGTTACGGATTGATTATCATCAAAGCAAGCCCTTACTTAGCTCGGACACTCTCTAACTTAGAACGGGGCATGATGTTTTGTTTAGTCACAGGCAGTTTCGTTGTAATTGGATTATGGGCTCAAAAACATCGTCAAATCTAAAGTTGAATTCTCTGAATATGCACATGCATAAGTTTAAGTGTGACAATATAAAAGGCATGTCTTTACTTAAGCATGGGCTACAACTTATCTTAGTCTTATTAATGCTAAGTGCTCTGTCCGTATATGGTATAGATCGGTGGGTAAGTTGGAAAAGCAAAGATCATATCATCAGCGATATTACTCAGGTTCCTGAATTTCAGGTGGCTGTTGTTTTGGGCACCAGTAAGTATTTGGGCAAGACGCTCAACGAGTATTACTCTCACCGTATTAATGCTGCGATTTCACTCTACGAACTGGGTAAAGTGAGTCGATTTCTGCTAAGTGGTGATAATGCTCATCGTTCTTACAACGAACCGTGGACGATGAAGAGAGATTTGCTTAAAGCAGGTATACCCGAAGGTAATATTTTCCTCGATTACGCAGGGTTCCGAACCTTAGACTCCATCGTTCGCGCCAAAACAATTTTTGATACCGATAACTTCTTAATTATCACTCAACGCTTTCATTGTGAACGAGCACTGTTCATTGCTCAGTATCATGACATCAATGCCACTTGCTTAGCAGTTTCCGACCCTATTAACCATTCGGGTATTAAAACCCGTACTCGCGAAGTGTTCGCGCGCACAAAAGCGTTTTTCGATCTCTATATCTTCAATACCCAACCTAAGTTCTTAGGACCTAAAGAACCAATCATCATTGAGCCGACGAATACAACGTCTGTTGATGAAATAGTAGAAGAGCAGGCCGAACCGTCAAATAAGAACGACTCTCAATAGGTTTTTCCTTTCAATTATTCGTTTTTTGTCGCCATCTTTTTTGTTAAAGTTGGCGCAAACTAATAGAAAATGAGTAATGTCATGTCTGTCATCGCATCTGGCGTATTAAACAAAATGCGCGCTGAGCTGGGCGAAACTGTCCACTACCAATTGCCTGTCGGAGAAGGTTTTGTCGACCTAAATCCTTTTATCAATAAGCCGATCACGCTCAAACACACGGGCAATATCTTCTGTTGTTCATGCGGCAAAAAGACTAAGAAAAGTTATTCGCAAGGGCACTGCTTTGTGTGCATGACCAAGCTAGCAAGCTGCGACATGTGCATCATGAAACCAGAGACTTGTCACTTTGACCAAGGTACATGTCGTGAACCGGACTGGGCACAAGATCATTGCATGGTTGACCATTATGTCTACTTGTCTAACACATCCAGTTTGAAAGTTGGTATTACTCGTCACACACAAATTCCTACTCGTTGGATTGACCAAGGCGCGACACAAGGGTTACCTATCTACAAGGTAAAAACTCGACATATTTCTGGTTTGATTGAAGTTGAACTGGCTAAACACATTGCCGACAAAACAAACTGGCGTACGCTGCTCAAAGGCAACGGTGAACCACTACCCTTAGAGGAACAATTCACTAAACTTCGCCCACTGTTAGAAGAAAAAATCGCTGAGCTAAAACAACGATTTGGTGAGGATGCCATTGAAGAAATCGGCGCTCAAATTACCGATATTCAATACCCTGTTGAGGTGTTTCCAACCAAAATCGCTTCGCACAACTTCGACAAAGAGCCTGTAGTTAGCGGTATCTTGCAAGGTATTAAAGGTCAGTACCTTATCCTTGATACAGGTGTTATTAACATTCGTAAATTCACTTCTTATGAAGTCGAAGTGAGTGCTGAATAAACTCCGTTTATGAATAGACTCTATTTATAAAAAAGAAGAGACTCGGTGAACTACCGAGCCTCTTCTCATTCGCAATGGTGACCTATAAAGTTGAAAGCACCTTAAACAGCTCATCAATTTCATTTTTGGTGTTGTAATGCATAAATCCTATGCGAATTACACCACCACTTTGTTCCAATCCAAGCTGACGAACCAGACCTAAAGCGTAGAAGTGCCCGTTCCAGACACAAATATTGTGTTCACCCAAAGTTTTCGCCACAAACTCAGGGGGAAAACTGTTCAAACGAATGGCGAAGGTTGGCGTACGCTTTTCACTATCCGCATCTGGCAAACCATAAAGTGTAACGCCCTTTAACTGAGTTAATTTTTTAAGAAAATACTCGCTGAGCTGCTGCTCATGGTGATTGTATTGCTCAAAGCTGGTAACCAGACGTTGACGTAAATTGTCTTCTGGATTTCCCCATTGTGCGAGATACTCAATCGCCGCAATAACACCAGCTAGGCCTTCAAAACTTTGAGTTCCCGTTTCATAACGCCCCGGACCAATATTGATTGCAGGCTCTACTTTATAAGGCTTCAACGCATGCAGCCAATGTGGTGCAACATAGGCTATACCCACATGCGGACCAAAAAACTTATATGCGGAACAGGCTAAGAAATCACATCCTAATTCTTGCACATCAATCAAGTGATGAGGCGCGTAGTGAACCGCATCCACATAGACAATCGCGCCAAAGCGATGAGCCTCATCTACGATACGTTTTACATCGACTATCGACCCCGTTGTATTAGAAGCGTAGGTCACCGCCACCAACTTAGTGTTTGCATTGATGAGGGAAAGCAGATGTTCTGTATCCAACGTACAATCTTTGGCATCCACTTGCGCTTGATGAACAATAACCCCTTTGTCATGCGCTGCTTGCTGCCAAGTGGATACATTCGAATAGTGATCCAGTGCGGTCACTATAACTTCATCACCTTCGTTCCACTCTCGGCTGATAGCTCGGCTTAACTGGAAAGTCAGAGATGTCATGTTGGCACCAAACACGATATTTCCAGAGGATTCAGCATTCAAAAGTGCTTGAACATGCTCTCGGGCATCTTGCATTAAATCCGTCGTAATTCGGCTAGAAAAATAGTGACCGCCTAGATTGGAGTTGTAATTGCCAAGGTAGTGGGACATCTTTTCGATAACAGAATGAGGAACTTGCGATCCGCCCGGCCCATCAAAAAAAACTACAGGCTTATCGTTATACATCTGCGATAGCGCTGAGAATTGGTCTCTGACAGCATCAAGATTGAAGAGCATTTTTTACTCCTTTCGCAGTGAGTACAAATACATCCATATGCCCTTCTTCACCATGCTCGATTGAGCGTATAGGACGAGCATTATGCCAAAGCTTGTTGTCAGCTAGCATAGCCACTTCCCCATTATCCAAAACCTTACGGAAGAATGGTGCATCATGACAATCTTGATAAAGCATGATCTCACCACCCACAATGTTGTGTCTGTCTATACCGATAATAGCGATATGATCAAAGCCATCTTGGTGAACACCTTCAGGTGCGACCTGAGTTTCATCGTAGATAGCCGCAATACGCATCTGGTGAATTTCAATTTCCTGCCCATCAGGTAACTCATTACTAGCAACGAACAGTTCGCACATTTCTCTCATCCCTTCACTCTTTATTGTTGAGGATAAAATTGGTTCAAAATGGCGAATAACATTTCCTTGGAAATGATTGATATCGTCAGACTGCATGAATTCGTGTTTATCTGTAGGAACAACATCTCCAGCGATAAATCTCACGACTGAGTAGCGACGTAGTCGATACTGGCCATCTGCATGTTCAGTATGTGGCAGCGAGACAAAAGATGGCGCAAGTTGCGACAACGCGTTTTTGCTCAATTGAGTGATATGTAGGGTATTTAAGTGTGAGTGCAACATCATCGACTCCTTAATGAAGACACTTTTGTTATTATTATATTTAACAATTAATTTACATTTATAGTACGCAGTAATTTGGTTAATTCCAATTTTAATGGCAATAAAAACTACTCACACAAACAAAACAAAATATAACACCACTAAATAAATAATATTAAGTGAATTAATTCAATTATTCACAGCGCTGTATTGAGAATTTGGATGCTTTAACTCAAAAGAAATTAACAATTTGATTTAAAAGTATTAATTATAGAAACTAAGATCTTTACTGGGCACACAAAGACCAAATACTTGTATAGAATTTTGCGCTGCAAAAATTGCAATGCAAAGAGAGGAAAGCCTAGATTAAAGCGCTAGGCTGAAGTCAACTTGAGACAAATAGAAAGTTAAAATCGCGATGGGAGTGAGTGGAGCATGCACAAGCTTCTTACTCCGTTTTACCAACTCTCTAGCAGCTTCAATGCTTTATTAGCATGACGAGACTGCACAAAAATATGATCGTGATAAAACGCGGCAATCACGTTGGCACTAATACCATGATCAGCCAATTTTGTTGAAACAGCAGCCGTTAAACCGACAGCATCAAGGCTAGAATGTACAGTGAGTGTGATTTGTTTGTAGGTGTTATCAAACTCGACGTAATTCTCTTCCGCTGTTTGCTTTGTAACCACCAGGCTTATGCCTTCTTGTTCGTAAAATATGGCTAAGGGCTTCCATGAAAAGTAGTCTTCTGCGCTTCCAGTCACACTACAAAATACAAATTCTTCTTCAGCCAAATGCGGCTGCATTGATCTAAGTAGTTGTTGTAAGTCTGTTATTCCTGCCATTTTCTTCTCCATCTTGAAAATTAGTCGATAAATCCCTTTTAAAAACAAGGAATTCAACGCTATTTACAATTCTAAATTATAACCATTTATTCGGCTGTTTATCCTTTTATTCCTAGCGAATTATCCCTACAATCGAATTAACTTTTCGATCATTGAACGATTGGAGCAATAATGAGCGACGTTAAACATTGCAAACTTCTTATTTTAGGTTCGGGCCCAGCGGGATACACCGCAGCGGTGTACGCAGCACGCGCGAACTTAAACCCTGTACTAGTGACTGGCATGCAACAAGGCGGCCAGTTAACCACAACAACTGAAGTAGAAAACTGGCCAGGTGATGCAGAAGGTCTTACAGGTCCTGCACTCATGGAAAGAATGAAAGAGCACGCAGAACGATTTGAAACAGAGATCGTGTTTGATCACATCAACGAAGTAGATTTCAGTCAGCGCCCTTTCCGTCTCAAAGGTGATTCAAGCGAATACAGCTGTGATGCGTTGATCATTTCAACAGGCGCGTCGGCGAAATATCTGGGTTTGGACTCAGAAGAAGCATTCAAAGGTCGTGGCGTATCTGCATGTGCAACATGTGACGGTTTCTTCTACCGCAACCAAAAAGTCGCTGTTGTCGGTGGTGGTAATACTGCCGTTGAAGAAGCTTTGTACCTATCAAACATCGCATCTGAAGTTCACCTAATTCACCGTCGTGATAGCTTCCGTGCGGAGAAAATCCTAATCAACCGTCTGATGGACAAAGTTGAAAACGGAAATATCGTTTTGCACACCGATCGTACTCTCGATGAAGTGCTCGGTGATGATATGGGCGTAACAGGCGTACGTCTTAAAGACACCCAATCTGGCCAAACTGAAGATTTGGAAGTGATGGGCGCATTCATTGCAATTGGCCACCAACCAAATACAACGATTTTCCAAGACAAACTTGAAATGAAAGACGGCTACATTGTCGTTAAGTCAGGTCTTGAAGGTAATGCAACTCAAACCAGTATCGAAGGTATCTTTGCCGCTGGTGATGTTATGGACCATAACTATCGTCAAGCAATTACCTCTGCGGGCACAGGCTGTATGGCTGCACTAGACGCAGAGCGTTACCTAGATAGCCTTAATGACAAATAAGCACACAATTAGTTTGCTTCAATTGTCATAAAGTTATGCACAAACTAGTTGGGATTGCAGGTAGGCAAAAAGTGATTGAGTCCCCATGAGCATAGATAACTATGTGATTGGGGCGAAAGAACGCAGTTAACACCCCTGCAATTTCAAATAGGATGGGAATATCATAAACCCAGCGGTATATCCGCTGGGTTTTCTTTTGTATACTACACAGCCTCAACAAAGCCCCAACTCATTGGCGTAATAGCTCGGCGGCATGTGAATGAGCTTCCATGAACTCCGTGAAACACGGTGATTGGAACACCTTAACGCAGTCAGAGCCGCGGTAACTCCAATTAGGAAGGGATTACATAATAATTATGATTAAGCCTTTACATAATGGATAAGAAAAAACAACGTAGCTTGAATGCATGGCTCAAGCAGCAAAGTAAATTAGCCAAACGCTGGCTTATGATTGCTGTCGGGCTTGGAGTACTTTCAAGTGTATTTCTGCTTGGTCAAGCAGCACTTCTCGCCACCATTCTGCATCAGTTGATTATTGAACACGCAGATAAGTACTCGCTAATCCCCTACTTCCTAGGGTTAATCGCAACGGTAGCCGCGCGCGCTGCATGTACTTGGGGACGAGAGATTACTGGCTTTAAAGCCGGAAAAGAGATCCGTATTTATATCCGCCAGTTAATCTTCGACAAACTGCGTGAATTAGGTCCTGCTTATATCAAAGGCAAGCCTGCGGGCGCATGGGCAACCCTGACTCTGGAACAGGTGGAAAACATGCACGACTTCTTTGCGCGTTATCTGCCGCAAATGTCGCTTTCCGTATTAATCCCGTTTGTCATTCTTATTGTTGTTTTCCCTGTGAACTGGGCTGCGGGCCTAATCTTTCTTATTACCGCCCCTCTTGTACCGCTGTTTATGGCACTTGTTGGCATCAAAGCAGCAGACGCAGGTAGAAAGAACTTCAAAGCACTGCAACGCCTCTCTGGTCACTTCTACGATCGTCTTCAATCTATGACGACGATTCGACTGTTTGACCGCACTGCAGCCGAAACTGAGCATATGCGTGGAGCATCTGAAGTGTTCCGAAAGCGCACTATGGACGTTTTACGTATAGCATTCTTATCTTCCGCAGTGCTTGAGTTTTTCACTTCAATCTCAATTGCGATTACTGCTGTTTACTTTGGTTTTAGTTTTATTGGCGAACTAGAGTTTGGCTACTACGGCGCAGGAGTCACGTTATTCTCAGGGCTGTTCATTCTTATTCTAGCCCCTGAGTTCTACCAACCTCTGCGTGAGCTTGGTACCTATTACCATGCAAAACAACAAGCCGTTGGTGCCGCTGAAAGCATTGTGGAGTTCCTTCAGATAGACGTAAGTAAAGTAGCCTCAGGTACTACAGCGCTTCCTGTTGATGAAGATTCGAATCACAATTCGATTGAAATTGTTGCCCTTGATTTGGAAGTACTTAGCCCTGAAGGTAAACGCTTAGTTGGACCAATCTCTTTCACATTAAATAACCGTGAAACGACAGCGCTTGTTGGTCCTAGTGGTGCAGGTAAAACAAGCCTAATCAACGCAATTCTCGGATTTATGCCATACCAAGGCAGCTTAACGATTAACGGCATAGAGCTTAGCCAACTGGATCATGCAAGCTGGCGTAAAGCAATTAGTTGGGTTGGACAAAACCCATTACTTGTACACGGCACGATACGTGACAATGTAACCTTAGGTAAAAGCAATATTGCTGATAGCACAGTTCAAGAAGTATTGGATAATGCCTATGCCTCTGAGTTTGTGAACAAGCATGGTTTGGATTACATGATCAGTGACCGTTCCGGCGGTTTATCAGTCGGTCAGGCACAGCGTTTGGCATTGGCTCGCGCTATGCTGCAGAAAGGTCGGTTCTGGCTGCTCGATGAACCAACCGCGAGTTTGGATGCTCGCAGTGAGCAGTTAGTCATGCAAGGTCTAACTACTCAACTCGCTGACAAAACAGCACTGCTGGTTACGCACCAATTGTTACCGTTGAAATCGGTACATCAAATTCTCGTCATGCGCGATGGTAAGCTTGAACAATCAGGAGACTTCAATACGTTAAGCCAACAAGAAGGTCTGTTTGCCTCAATGTTAGCGTCGAATCAAGCCGTAGAAGAAGCTGATAAGGGGAATTTAGATGCGTGATTTAGTGCCATATCTAAAACTGTATAAGAAACATTGGTTTGGTCTATCGTTGGGCATGTTATTGGCATTTCTGACGTTATTAGCATCAATAGGTCTGCTGACGCTTTCAGGTTGGTTTTTGTCTGCAGCTGCAGTAGCTGGCTTAACGATTGCTCGCGAAACCTTTAACTACATGTTGCCGGGAGCGTTTGTTCGCGGCTTTGCTATGGGACGTACCGCTGGCCGTTGGGGTGAACGTGTAGTCAGTCATAATGCTACATTTAAGCTGCTTACTGACCTGCGTATTTTCTTCTTTGAAAAGCTCGCACCTATGATCCCAGGTCGCATTTCAAATCTTCGAGATGCCGATCTGCTGAACCGCCTTGTTGCTGACATTGACGCGATGGACCATGTTTACTTACGTCTTATCAGCCCAGTAACCGTTGGCGTATTGGGCATTGCCGCAATTACTGCCCTACTTTGCTGGTTCGATTCAAGTCTTGGCTTAGTGTTGGGGTCAGTACTCTTTGTGTTACTTCTGCTTTGGCCTGTTTTGTTCTACAAGTTAGGTAAGCGTAACGGTGCTGAACTTACCCAAAACAAAGCGGGCATGCGTATCGCCACCATGGATTGGCTACAAGGCTATAGTGAACTCACCATTTTTGGTGCTGAATCACGCTACCGTGAAGCCATTTATGCCGCTCAAGAAAAACTGCTTACTAATCAAAAGGTCAACGCAAGTTTTACTGGTCTTGCTCAAGCATTGCTGCTGTTAGCTAACGGTTGGACACTGGTTCTGATGCTTTGGCTGGCAGCTGATGGTGTGAATGGTCAAACGCCTGACCCTATGATTGCTCTGATGATCTTTGCAACCATGGCGAGTTTTGAATTGCTGATGCCGATTGCAGGCGCTTTCCAACATTTGGGTCAAACACTAACTTCTGCACGCCGCTTAAATGAAGTCATTCTAAGCGAGCCAGATGTTGCATTCCCTAAGCAAAACGCACCACATACAGGTGAGTTTTCTGTTGAGTTTGACAACGTTGCTTTCCAATATCCAGATAGTGATCAACAAGTCCTAAACAACGTGAGTGTTTCGGTTCCAGCAGGACATAAGCTGGCGATTGTTGGGCAAACTGGTTCAGGTAAGTCAACGCTAATTCAACTGCTATGTCGTTACTGGGATACTAACCTAGGTGAGATTCGAGTCGCTGGTACACCGCTAAAGAGATGGAGCGAAAGCGACTTACGTTCTTCGATCAGCGTAGTGAGTCAACGCGTTGATATTCTAAATGGCAGCCTACGCGATAACTTGTTGATGGCAAAACCTGATGCCAGTGACAAAGAGCTTTGCGCAATACTCGAACGCGTGGGCTTAGAGAAGCTACTTGAAGCTCCGGGGTTAGATGCTTGGTTGGGTGACGGCGGACGTCAGTTGTCCGGCGGAGAAAAACGCCGTATCGGCATCTCTCGTGCTATTTTGCATAACGCACCTATTTTGCTGTTGGATGAACCTACGGAAGGTTTGGACAAACAAACTGAGCAACAGATTATGGCTCTGTTTAAATCTCACTTCTCAGGGAAAACAGTGCTGTTCATTACTCACCGTCTGATCAATTTGGACGAGATGGATAGTATTTGCTTGGTTGAACAAGGTGAAGTGGTAGAGCATGGCAGCCATGTAGAGCTCATGACAAAACAAGGTCGTTATTATCAACTCAATCAGACCTTATAAAAGACAAAGCCCTTTTCCATAGCTATTACTAGTTAAAAGCATATAAAAGATGAGTGAGTGAATTAGGCCTCAACATCAATGACCTGATTACTCACTCACTTTTTATATATGTATAAATAAAATAAAAAAAGCAAAATCACACCTAAACTACAGTGTAAATCGCATAAACCACATCTCAAGAACCGAGACGGTGCAACCAGGCTGGATGCAGTTTCTACAACGATTTCTGTAAGTCGTGACAAGATAGCACTGCCAACCAGTCGGTATGCAACTCAGAATTGGACAAAAGCTTCATAGAGCTTCTACTTAATTTAGCAAACCACGAATTATTTTAAGTATTGTAAAATTTCTTAACCAAAGACCTTTATTAAAATCATCATCGCCGTTGAATCCGGTAATTAATCTAAATATCAGCACGAACTGTGCCTAACCAACTCACAGATGTTCATTATTTCAGTTTATTTGATTATTGTGTATAAATTAGTCTTTATAGACAAACTTTATCTCTATTAATAACATTACTATCAATATAATCTCAATAATTAGAATTAATAAAATTAAAAAATAATTTAATAACTGAAAAAATGTAAGCATATATACTAAATCTAACCATAAAACCAATAATAAAATTTCATCATAATGAAACAGGAGACTGTAATTCTCCTGTTTCAATTAAGGAAAAGAAATGAATAGTCTTCCTTTAGATACATTAGAAGAATTAAAAATAAGAAAAGAATTACTTATCAAATGCATTAAAATAGAAAAACCAGAAACAGCGATACTTGAAAGGCAATCATTCGCTTATCTTGGAAAAGGTTCTAACTTATATAACTTATCTGTGTTAATAAAAATACTAGACTGCAAATCAGAAGTTAAATACATTTTGGATCAAGTTAAAGAAAACATAAAATTATCAATTTCCACAAGTATTACACCCCGAGAACAACAAGGTTTACAATATGCTTTGTTTATATATTCATTATTATCAGGCGATAGAGAACAAACATATGAATCATCAATAATCATCAAAAAAATGGGAATTACAGATGCACGATACGTATCATCATCAGAGTTCTTTGTTATTCTAGCTAATTTATATTTAGACAATAAAGACGAAGTTGAAAAACTATTACCAAAATTAACAAAATTGGAGGAAAAGAAAAATGAAAAATACTTGAAACCGGGATTAACAGAAGCAATTAGCGGCATTAACACTAAAAATATAAACCAGTTTTCATCGGGGTTAAAAAAGATGATAGACGGGCATATACATGAGACACGCTACTTGAAGTGGGCATTGACTACTAAACATTTTGTATGTGAACCTGCTGTAATTTTATGTAGCATTGCTTTAAAAAACGGTATTGATGTTAAACCATTTATAATTAACTCACATGTAAAACTAAAAACCCGGACTCAATTTCCAGCAAACAGGACAGATCTACCTTCGACCAAAAGATTTATCGTGCCTGTAGATTTAATACCTGATTATATGCTCGAACCGTGGAGGATGCACTTGGTATAAATGGCAGTTCAAAGATTGACGAAATAGTCATCATTGAATTGGATCTATAAACAATATAATGAAACAGGAGACTTGGATTCTCCTGTTTCAATTAAGGAAAATAAATGAATAGTCTTTCATTCGATGCATTAGAAGAATTAAGGCTAAGACAAGAATATCTTAATGAATGTATCAAAATACAACAGCCAGAAAATGTAGTATCTAAAAGAAAATCTGTAGCTTATCTAGGCAGAGGAGCGAGTTTCTATGCTTTATCTATACTAATGAAAATCATTAACCCTAATTCAGAAATTAATGATATTTTGTCTCAACTTTTACCAAATATACGCTTAGCGATTGCTACTAGCATGCAATCTCGTGAACAGCAAGTACTACAATATGCATTATTTAGGTATTCATTACTTTCAGGCGATAAAGAACAGACATATGAGTCAGCAACAATAATCACAAAACTTGGAATTACAGATGCACGGTACGTATCATCATCAGAGTTCTTTGTTATTCTAGCTAATTTATATTTAAACAATAAAGACGAAGTTGAAAAACTATTACCAAAATTAAAAAAACTGGAGGAAAAGAAAAATGAAAAATACTTAAAAGCGGGATTAACAGAAGCAATTAGCGGCATTAACACTAAAAATATAAACCAGTTTTCATCGGGGTTAAAAAAATGATTGATGGACATATACATGAAGCTCGCTACTTAAAGTGGGCATTGACAACTGAACATTTTGTATGTGAACCCGCTATATTTTTATGTAGTATTGCTTTAAAACATGGCATTGATGTTAAACCATTTATAATTAACTCACGTGTAAAACTAAAAACACGAACTCAATCTCCAGCAGACAGACCAGAGCTGCCTTCTACCAAAAGATTTTTCGTTCCTGTAGATTTAATACCTGACTATATGCTCGAACCGTGGCGGACGGAAAATTAGTCTAATGGATATTAGTGCAATAACAATCACAAGAAGTTACATAAAACCTCATTCACTGGAAAATATAAAAGGTAAAATAACCATGAGATTTTATCTAAATTTATTAACATTACTTATTTTAATGTCTAAAACTGGGATAGTTAACGCATTAGAAGAAAGCAAATCTTCAGCTTTAGATACAATTTCAAAAATTGGCAATAAATATGCCCCTACACAAATAACCCCAACGCTAATATTAAAAAACATTTCAGCAAGTAATGATTCATTAACATACCATTATAAATCTACATCCGCCGATGCATCACGTTTCAATGTTACAAAGTTTAAATCTAACAAATTTAGAGAGCTAACTAAATATATTTGTGAAGACCAGTCTCAAAAACTATTTAGAGACCTAAAGGTTATATTAAACTATGAATATATAGATAAGAATGACAATCTACTAGCAGTAATTAGTATTGATACAAATAAATGTTAGGCACATGTCCGCCATTAGGAAAATGACTAAGCGTTAACAAAATGAATATGCTCTATTCCATAAGCCTGCTTTGGAGTAGATCTAGCTAAGAGTGAGCCATCAACGACACCCGTATACCGAAATTGGCAACCGAATTGCCCTACAGCTTTTTAGTGCGTAACAACTTAAATAATAACCAGTACAACAGCCGCTACTGCGTTGCTGTACTGGTTATTATAAACATACTAAACCCAATACGTTACCCACATGCCAGTTTCGCATACCAGCAACGAATATTTGGTATCGTAACCATCTTGGTCATTATCAAAATTTGGTCAACTAATGAAAAAAGCACCGTATCTTAAATTTTGGACTGACACACTTTGGGGCAGAAGCTTCTTAGAGCTTCAACTTAATTTAGCAAACCACGAATTACTTCTAGTACTGAACAATATCTATTCACTAACAAATATTGTTGAACAGACACACATGGATTAAATATTAACCATTTAACTGTATAAAGATGCATTATTCATTGATTTGAAGAATGTATTAAGTAAAGTCAGATTTTCTTTTATTTTCTATAACAATATGAATAAATTAGTAATTTCTTTTATTGCGACCTCTAATCTGGCTCTATGTGGATGCGCTGTAAAACCAATTGAACTACCTCAAGAACCCTATCCTTTGGATAAAAGTCATTCTGAAGCTTTTCATTTATCACATGCCATGGGTCTTAGTAATTCTATTGATCTACCTAAAGGAGAAGCTCAGAAGCTTCTAAAGGACCGAAAAGAGTCAATGATAGAAGCTGGCTTGAATTCGTCACTCTCTGGTTATCTTGTATCATTCACACTTGCTAAATCTTTAGGGCTTCCTCTTACAACAGCGCACGACTTAGCTTCCGATTCTGTTGAAAACAACTTTATTATGGGGGCAGGTACCGCAGATAAGAAATCCATCACGGACTACGAAAACTTTGCAATATATTTGCCTTATGAACTTGCTAGTAATCATGAAGCTGCAAGGGCATTCGTATTCAAGTACTTTGTTAATACATTAAAAAATAGTGGATTGGACGTAAAAGAAACGGATTCTGAATTCGAATACGGCACAGGTCATGAGTTTTCCCATCCTTTATGTCAACAGCTCGATACCCTATGCCGTTATAAAATTAAAATTGAAGAGCCTGTAGTAGCATATGCACCAGAACTGCTCGGGGGTTACAAAGCATGGGTTTGGACTCCAAAATCTCGTAATGCTCCGATTATACGCACCTATACTGTTGCGACTTGGGGGCAACTAGGCGCATTCGATATGGCCACCGTTAAGAACAACCAAATTTCAATCCAAGATACATTCGAGAAGCCGTTTATTAAAAGCTATCCAGATTGGCTTGTTAAGTTTGTGCCAGCTACTTATGACAGACCACCATTCGTTATGTGGCATGGAAGTGAATATCAATTTGATCTTCCATACAAAGTATCCACAAAATAAAGAACGTAATAAAATTCTGTTCATATGAGAGTTTATATAACCTCTGCCAAGAGAAACTGGCAGAGGTAAAGTCAAACTTTTTTTGTAAATGATAAGGCATCATCATAAGAGAACTACAAGTGCATAAGGCCCCAGCAATTACTAAAGACTAGCGAATCTCATACTATGCGCTCCCCTATAAAGTGATAAATTGATGTAAGGAACGCCGGTATCGCAATGATAGAAATCATAAATAACGCGCAGCCTTTATTTAGTTGCCGTGCTCGAGCTTCACTTTCGACTCGGACTAATTCATCAAATGTGCGGCTAAATAAGGTTCTTCTGCTTTTAATCCAATCTAATGAGTTCCGAGCCTCACCTTCAAAAGTACATGGAACCTTTTCTGTTACTATTGCTAAATCTGCGGTAAAAGCGTGAACTGTATACTTGTAATTGCCATTACTAAAGGTGTCTTTTTCATGCTTTAAATTTAATACAGCATTGGCACCAACTTTCTCCGCTAGATCTTTGAGGTGTGCTTTGGCCTCATCTAAATCTTTAAAGAATTTTGTAGCTATCGTCGATTGATGCACAACATCCCCATACTTGGGTTTGCTTGATTTCGTGATAAAAAAATCCACGAGATTGAGTGAAAACAATACATCAGGAATTGATGCCCTTTTTGCTGAAAGTCCTTTTGGGGTAGGAACAGGGTCGAACTCAACAATGACCCCTTTGACTAATTTTGATTCATTGGTTTTATCGATAAGACTAGATGCATGGAAAAAATAACTCTCGCCATCCTCTCCTTTGACAAAACCATATTTTTTATCATGAACATATGAAACCAACTTTCCTTTCAAGGTATAACCTCTATATATTTTTCAAATAAATCAACAAACTAACCAACTATATAGAAGAATTTCTCTGTATCAATCAATATAGGACTTTAAATTGAGTTAACGTTGTTGATTACAAACGGGGAGCTGAATCCCCCCTAGTATCGTAGCGGCTTTAAGCATTACCAAAAAGTAGGGAAATTTCATGACAAAAGAAATGTGTCCTGACTTTTGTGCGAGAAGGGAATAGGGCAATTTCGTACCTGCGAAGATCTCGCTAGCACCTTGATGGACATAGGTGTTTTAGTAACTTTGCAAATTTAGCAAAATGAAAAACCTACCACCATGGTTTCTGGCAACCGTTACTGGAAAGTCCACACCGAACGGTGCGGGCTTTTCCCAAAATGCGATATATCGAAAGAGCAGGTGCTCCACACCTGCACCGACAGCCGTTTAATGATACTAAGCCAATAAAAGGCAGGTTGGTTATCGTCACGATAAAATGGTTTCGTGGAAGTTTTCTCAATCTCGTGGTCAGTTGTGGATAGAATGGCGTAACTTTTCTATTCGGATAGCCTCCATGAGCCTACTTGAAAACCTCTCCATTATCATGGCGCTGATCTTAATCAGTTGCTTTTTTTCAATGTCAGAAATCTCATTGGCCGCAGCGCGCAAAATTCGCTTGCGCCAACTCGCAGACGATGGAGATCACCGAGCCACTTTGGTCCTTGGGCTTCAAACGCACCCAGGTAACTTTTTTACGGTTGTGCAAATTGGCCTGAACGCCGTTGCTATTATGGGCGGGATCGTCGGGGAATCCGCGTTTACTCCCCACATCGCCGCCCTGCTGAACCATTGGGTTCCAGCAGCGTGGATCGCACAGACCAGCTTTGTGCTCTCTTTTATCTTGGTCACCAGTCTGTTTATTTTGCTTGCCGATCTGATGCCTAAACGTATCGCCATGGCTATGCCAGAAACCATTGCTTTGATCCTGGTAAAGCCGCTATTGGTGTGCATTTTAATTCTCAAACCGATCGTATTCGTGTTTAACGGATTGGCGACGCTGATTTTTCGATTTTTACGCATTCCCGCAGAGCGTAATGACGACATCACCAGTGATGATATTTACGCGGTGATGAATGCAGGCGCGGAAGCGGGCGTACTCGATACCAACGAGCAACAAATGATGGAAAGCGTATTTCAGATGCAATCCATACCTGTCACCTCAGCCATGACGCCGCGCGATAACATCGCTTTTCTCTCACTTGGCGATGATGAAACCATGCTCAAGCGTAAAATCGCCGACAACCCTCATCACAAATTTCTCGTTTGCGATGGGCAGCTCGATGCGATCAAGGGCTTTGTCAATTCAACGGAGCTACTGATTCGCCTCATTAACGAGCAGACTTTGGATTTAAAAAGCAGCAGTGTGGTGCAAACGTGCCCGATCATCCCTGATACGTTAAGCTTATCCGAAGCATTGGAGTACTTTAAAACCAACCGCGTTGACTTCTCTGTAGTGATGAACGAATACGCGTTAGTGCTTGGCGTAGTGACGTTTAATGATTTACAAAGCGCAGTAATGGGCAGTTGGGTGTTGGCAGAAGGTGAAGAGCAAATTGTTGCCCGTGATGAGAATTCTTGGCTGATCGATGGCGTAACGCCTATCACCGATGTGATACGCACACTACAAATTGACGAATTACCACACTCTCAAAACTACGAAACCATCGCTGGCTTTATGATGTTTATGCTGAAAAAAATCCCGCGTCGCACCGACTCAATCACCTTCTCTGGTTACAAATTTGAGGTCGTAGACATCGATGACTACAAAGTGGACCAATTGCTGGTCACACGAGTGGAACTTAGAGATGACAATAAATAACGAATATTGAGGCAGAGGTGTCTTCGCGATAAGCGATTCACATAACCTTTGCCAGTACTGGTAGAGGTTATGTGACAAACTAAATTGTACGACTACAATTCTCATCTCCAGCTAGCGAAAATATGCCGGCTTCAGAAACAAAAAATCCCAAGCAAAGCTCGGGATTTTTCAAATTAGAAAAGTACTATCTCATTATTAGATAAGGACTATTTACGAGTACGAGGTGTACTCTTTGGCGCAGGCTTTCCACCAGTTCTGCCTTTACCGCCCGCCTGACCTTTACCAGCCGTCTGTCCGTTACCAGCAGTACTAGCTTTTGTACGAGAGCCATGCTCACCAGAAGATGATTTATTCGTAGCCGTTGTTGGCTTACGACGACCTTTCGGTGCTGGTGCTGTTACGCGCTCTTCATGGCGGCGTACTGCACGACGAATCTTCTGGCTACGAGAACGTTCACGTTTGCGAGAGGTATTGTCTTTCGACTCGTCCAACATTGTTTCGTCTTCAGGGCGCAATTCAACCAATTCACGCAAGTAGTTTACTTGCTTAAGATCGAGCTCCATCCAACCACCACGAGGCAATTTCTTATCAAGGAAGATATCACCATAACGCACACGTTTAAGACGACTTACCGTCGTATCTTGAGATTCCCAAAGACGGCGAACTTCGCGGTTACGACCTTCATTGATTACAACATAGAAAGTGTGGTTAATGCCTTCACCACCCGCGTAAACCACGTCTTCAAAACGTGCCAAACCATCATCCAACTGTACACCGCGGACAAGATTGCGAACTTTATCTTCAGTTACTTCACCGAAAACACGTACCAAATATTCACGCTCAACTTGACGGCTCGGGTGCATCAGACGGTTCGCTAGTTCACCATCAGTGGTAAACAAAAGCAGACCAGATGTGTTTGCATCCAAACGACCTACTGAAATCCAGCGCGAGCCGCGAATTTTCGGTAGACGGTCAAAAACCGTACGGCGACCATCGGGGTCATGACGAGTACATAACTCACCTTCTGGTTTGTAATACGCGAGTACGCGACATACAACTTCTTCTTGTGCTTTTGCAGATACGGTATGCCCGTCAATACGTACAACTGCGCTTTCATCTTCTAAGCGCTCACCCAACGCAGCTACCTTGCCATTAACACTAACACGTCCAGCTCTAATCAGAGCTTCTAACTCACGACGAGAACCATGACCGGCGCGTGCTAAAACCTTTTGTAACTTTTCGCTCATTTATCTACCTTTGTGTCGTCTTCTCAGACGTCGAAATATAAATATGCGACCTAAAAATCGCGGTCGAGTAGTATCGCAGATTACGCTGGCAAAATCATCCAATTTATCTGCTATTCAAACGGTACTGGATCCCCTGCACCTACACGAACAACTTGTGGCTCTTCTTCACTAAAATCAATCACTGTGGTTGGCTGTTCACCTAAATATCCGCCATTTAGGATTACATCAACCGCGTGTTCTAGGCGATCGCGAATTTCTTCTGGGTCTGATTCTGTCGTCTCTTTGCCCGGAAGAATAAGCGATGTCGACATTAAAGGTTCGCCCAGAGCTTCTAAAAGATCCAATGCAATTTTATTGTTCGGGACACGGATACCTATCGTTTTACGCTTAGGATTCATTAAGCGACGAGGTACTTCTTTCGTTCCTTTGAAAATAAAAGTGTATGGTCCCGGAGTGTTATTTTTCAATAAACGAAATGCTGTATTATCAACACGAGCATAAAGAGAAATCTCAGACAGATCGCGACACAAAAGCGTGAAATTATGCTTGTCGTCTAAGCGACGAATCTGACAAATACGTTCAAGTGCCTGTTTATTTTCTAACTGGCAGCCTAACGCATAACCGGAATCGGTTGGATAAACCACTACGCCACCGTTACGAATAATTGCAACTGCTTGATTGATTAAACGCGCTTGTGGGTTTTCTGGATGAACATAAAAAAACTGGCTCATTATAGGTCCTCGTTATTGAGTCTCTCGACTCTATCTTGGGAAGAGATTCCCCAGTCTTTCCAGACTGGTTCCACGCCAGAAGGCAGCCACAAATTACGACCTAACTCCATCCACGGAGACGGATAATGAAAGTCACTGCCTTGAGAAGCTAATAGATTGTATTGTATAGCATAATCAGCCAAAGTGCGCCTTTCTTGTGGCGCTTGTTGTGGTTGAGCAACTTCCATTGCGTCACCACCAGCTTCGACAAACGCTGTAATTAAGCGCTTAAGCCACTTTGCCGTCAAGTCATATCGCCCCGGATGCGCAAGCACCGCCTGACCTCCAGCGGCATGAATCGCATTGACCGCGTCCGCCATTGAACACCAGTTAGGTGGCACATACCCTGGATTATCGCGCGTTAAAAATTTCTTAAATACTTGCTGAAGATTTTTCGCGTAACCCGCATCCACCAGCCATTTTGCAAAATGCGCACGAGTGATTGGCGCATCACCAGCGATGGCTTTCACCTCTTCCAAAACCCCTTCCCGAGTCGATTTTTGCAAACGATGCGCAATCAACTCCGCTCGCTCAACACGATGTTGCTTTTGCTGTTCAATCAGCGATTCAAGTTGTGGATTCGTTGGGTCAATGTTTAAGCCCACAATGTGGATGTCTTTGTTTTGCCAAACTGTCGAAATTTCGATGCCATTGATCAGCGTGATCGGATGCTGCTTCTCTTCTATATAAGCTCGCGCAGGAGCAAGAGCTTCAATCGTGTCATGGTCAGTAATCGCCAAAACATCGACATTAAAACCGATAGCACGTTCAATAAGTTGTTCGTGAGACATGCGACCATCAGACGCTGTCGTGTGACTATGTAAGTCTATTTTCATATTTTTTTATTTTGCCTGTTTTTAAGGCTTGACTTTCACCTCTCGCACTAGTTTACTAGTACACAAATACGAGAGCACAAATTAAGGCTTGCTATGTTACAAGAAATCAACACAAACCCATATTCTAATTTAAGCACAGCTTCTGCTGAGCTTAATGTTAATTGGTGGCGCGTGTGGTCAGATTCATGGCGGGCAGACGTGCACTTCTAATCTAAAGAAAAGCATTCATAAAGCCCGCATCAAGCGGGCTTTTATTTTATCGGTTGGTTTCTCAGACTGTTGTATATCAAACGGTTGGCATTTCAAAAAAGCATTAATTAACACCAACTATCAAAGAATTCATAAAGTTAATAAGGAGGTCTTGTGAACAAGGCCATTGAAATTAAAAAACTTGCACAGCTAGAAGTGATTAAAACTTCTATCCCTTATACGCAAGATCCCACTGCTCTGTTTCATGCATTGTGTGAAGGAAAAACAGACTGCTTATTACTTGAATCTGCCGAAATTGATTCAAAGCAGAACTTGAAAAGTTTGTTATTAATTGATGCAGCGGTACGTATCACCTGTTTGGGCCATACAGTAACTTTCCAAGCCTTAACCGATAACGGCTTAGAACTGATTAACACACTAGAACAAAACATTGTTGATGCCATTCCTGCAACACTCGACGGCTCTCTTTTAACACTCAACTTTGAAGCACCTTGCGATACCCTTGATGAAGACTCTCGTTTAAGAGAAGCCTCTTCATTTGATGCCCTACGCCTAGTACAACACAGCTATGACTTAAACAACCAAGATAAGCACGCGATTTTCATTGGTGGATTGTTCGCGTACGACTTGGTCGCAAACTTCGAACCATTAGGTGATGCAGAGCAAATCAATCAGTGCCCTGACTACGTTTTCTATGTTGCCGAAACCTTAATGGTTGTCGATCACCAGACAGAAACTTGCCAACTTCAAGCGACGGCGTTTTCTCGCACTACACAAACACATACGGCCCTAATCAATCGCCTTGCTGTAATCACTGAACAAGCGGCTATCCCTCAGTTACAGCCAGAAGCAACCAAAATTGCAAACGTAGCGGTGAACACCAACATCAGTGATGAAGATTTCTGCGATATCGTTAGAGACTTAAAAGACTACGTAGTTAAAGGTGACATTTTCCAAGTTGTACCATCACGTCGTTTTACTCTACCTTGCCCGTCACCGCTGGCTGCATATGAACAACTGAAGAAGAGCAACCCAAGCCCATACATGTTCTACATGCAGGATGAACGATTCACACTGTTTGGTGCGTCTCCGGAAAGTGCACTGAAGTACGAAAAAGAAACCAACCAGATTGAAATTTACCCGATTGCTGGAACTCGTCGCCGTGGCAAGCGTGCAGATGGCAGCATCGATTTTGACCTAGACAGCCGTATCGAACTTGAACTGCGTCTAGATAAAAAAGAAAACGCGGAACACATGATGTTGGTTGATTTAGCGCGTAACGACGTTGCTCGTATTGCTCAGGCGGGTACTCGCCATGTCGCAGACCTACTTAAAGTAGACCGTTATAGCCATGTCATGCATTTGGTTTCGCGCGTTGTTGGACAGCTTCGTCAGGACTTAGATGCTCTGCACGCTTACCAAGCTTGTATGAACATGGGCACACTGACTGGCGCACCGAAAATTCGCGCGATGCAGCTGATTCGTACGGTGGAGAAAGAGCGCCGTGGCAGCTACGGTGGTGCTGTTGGTTATCTGACTGGTGAGGGTGATTTAGACACCTGTATCGTGATTCGATCTGCTTATGTTGAGAATGGTATTGCTCAAGTGCAGGCGGGTGCGGGTGTTGTTTTCGATTCTGATCCACAAGCGGAAGCAGACGAAACTCGCGGTAAAGCTCAAGCCGTTATTTCAGCCATTCAACACGCTCACCAAGCGCAAAAAGATAAGTAGGAGGAACACTCATGGCGAATATCGTATTCATCGACAACTTTGATTCTTTCACCTACAACCTAGTTGATCAGTTCCGTTCATTGGGTCACAAGGTCACGATTTACCGTAACCATATTGCGGCAGACACCATTCAAAATGCAGTGGAAGCCTTAGAGCAGCCAGTTATTGTTCTTTCTCCCGGCCCGGGCGCACCCTCTGAAGCAGGTGTAATGCCAGAAATACTAAAACGCCTTAAAGGTAAAGTGCCAATGATTGGAATTTGCCTTGGACATCAAGCCATCGTGGAAGCTTACGGCGGCACTGTTGCCGGTGCAGGTGAAATTGTCCACGGTAAAGTGTCTATGATGGAGCATCAAAATCACGCGCTTTACCAAGGTTTACCATCTCCGCTTGCGATTGCTCGTTACCACTCATTGGTTGCAACTCATGTGACAGACGACTTAACCGTCACAGCTGAAGTCGATGGTTTAGTGATGTCTGTTGTACATGAACAAGACAAGGTCTGCGGATTCCAATTTCATCCTGAATCCATCATGACCACGCAAGGAGCAACACTGTTAGAAAACGCTATTGATTGGGCTCTTAGTTAATCATCTCAAGCGCATTCAACGAAACAACTAGAGCCTCAAAGAGAGTGGCGATAAAGGAAAGGAACAGAATCATGCAAAACATCATCAACAAGCTTTACGAACAGCAGTCATTAACCCAAAGCGAAAGCCAAGAGCTATTCGACCATATCATTCGTGGTGAAATGGACCCTATTCTTATGTCTGCGGTGTTAACTGCTTTAAAAATTAAAGGCGAAACACCCGATGAAATTGCAGGCGCTGCGAAAGCTTTGCTGGCAAACGCCAATCCTTTCCCTCGCCCAGATTATGATTTCGCAGACATCGTAGGAACTGGTGGTGATGGTTCAAACACCATCAATATTTCAACTACCTCTGCATTTGTTGCAGCCGCATGTGGTGTGAAAGTAGCGAAGCATGGCAACCGAGGCGTTTCAAGCAAGTCTGGCTCTTCCGATCTTTTGGACTCATTCGGTATCAACCTAGCAATGAGTGCAGGTGATACTCGTAAAGCACTGGATGATTTAGGCGTAGCCTTCCTGTTTGCACCGCAATATCACGGTGGTGTTCGACACGCTATGCCCGTTCGCCAAACCATGAAAACTCGCACAATTTTCAACATTTTAGGCCCTCTGATTAACCCTGCTAGACCTAACATCGAATTAATGGGTGTATATAGCTTAGAATTGGTTCGTCCTATCGCCGAAACCATGTTACAAATGGGTCTAAAAAGAGCCGCTGTAGTTCATGGCTCAGGATTAGATGAAGTGGCAGTACATGGTGAAACTCATGTAGCAGAAATCAAAGACGGTAAGATCGTGGAATACACGCTTACACCACAAGATTTCGGCTTAGAGACTTACCCACTTGACGCGATCAAAGGCGGTGAGCCTGAAGAAAACCGCGCAATCATCACTGATATCCTCAATGGCAAAGGAACGCCTGCACAAATCGCTGCGGTTGCTGTCAACGTCGCGCTTCTTCTTCGCCTGTTTGGTAAAGAAGATTTAAAAGCGAACGCGGCTCAAGCCATTGACGTTATGAACTCAGGTAAAGCTTACGAATTAGTTCAACAATTAGCGAAGCGAGGTTAAGGTCAGCATGTCTAATGCCACTCAAGTGAATAGCGAAAAGGCACAGCAACTCTCTGAACACATTACCGTTGAAAACACTAAAATGGCGGAAGTGTTAGCGAAGATCGTTAAAGACAAAGTCGTTTGGGTTGAAGATCGCCAAAAAGAGCAACCTCTTGAAAGCTTTAAAAACTTGTTGACTGCTTCAGACCGAGATTTTTACAGCGCTCTGGATAACGGAAAAACAGCTTTCATTCTGGAATGCAAAAAAGCATCGCCATCAAAAGGCTTGATTCGCCAACACTTTGATTTGGACTACATCGCTTCTGTTTACAATCAATACGCGAATGCAATTTCGGTTCTGACTGACGAAAAGTACTTTCAGGGTAACTTTGAGTTTCTGCCACGTATTCGCTCACAGGTAACACAACCTGTTTTGTGCAAAGACTTCATGATCAGCACCTATCAGATTTATTTGGCACGTCATTACGGCGCTGATGCCATTTTGCTGATGCTTTCTGTTTTAACAGACGAAGAATACAAAAAGCTCGCAGCAGTTGCTCATGAACTTGGTATGGGCATTCTCACTGAGACGAGTAATGAAGAAGAAATACACCGTGCTATTGCTCTGAAAGCAAAAGTGATTGGAATTAATAATCGCAATTTACGCGACCTATCCACCGATTTAAACCGCACGAAAGAACTCGCTCCGTTGTTACCAGAAGGCACGATAGTCATTTCGGAGTCAGGTATTTATACCCATCAACAAGTGCGTGACTTAACCCCCTACGCAAATGGTTTTCTCATCGGTAGCGCGCTAATGGCGCAGGAAAATCTTGAGCTTGCTGTCCGTAAAGTGGTTCTGGGTGAAAACAAAGTGTGTGGGCTGACTCATCCTGATGATGCCGTAAAAGCATACCAAGCAGGGGCTGTTTTCGGTGGTCTGATTTTTGTTTCTAAGTCAAAGCGTTATGTTGATATCGAAGCGGCACGTTTAACCATGGCTGGTGCACCTTTGCAATATGTGGGTGTTTTCCAAAACCACTCAGTAGGTGAAGTGGCTGATACTGCAAATGCACTCGGCTTGTACGCAGTTCAACTGCATGGTGAAGAGTCACAAACGTATATCGATGAACTTAGAGCTGCGCTACCAAAACAGGTAGAGATATGGAAAGCGTACGGGGTTACTGACACATTGCCAACGTTCATAGAGAACAATGTTGAACGCCATTTGCTTGATGCCAAAGTGGGTACACAAAGTGGCGGTACAGGAACCTCCTTTGACTGGTCTTTGTTGAAAGGTGCGACTATTACAAACCTTATGTTGGCGGGCGGACTATCCGCTGAAAATGCACAACATGCGGCATCATTGGGGTGTATGGGGTTAGACCTCAACTCTGGTGTTGAAATAGAACCCGGAAAAAAAGACGCCGTAAAATTGCAACAAGCGTTCAGCGCTATCAGAAACTACTAATTTTCATGGTTCGTTTTTAACCATGGCTTGTTTTTAACCATGGTTCGTTTTTAACAACGACGAGCCCATTTGACAGACTATTATCGTTACTCCGAATACCAATCGGAGTTCGCAATGAAGGGATAACTAACATGGCAAAACTTAACGCCTATTTTGGAGAGTACGGTGGTCAATTCGTACCACAAATTCTGGTACCGGCTCTCGACCAGCTTGAACAAGCTTTTATTGATGCACAAGAAGACCCAAGCTTCCGCTCAGAATTTATGACTCTGCTTCAGGAATATGCTGGGCGCCCTACAGCTCTGACACTGACGCGCAACATCACCAAAGGAACAAAAACCAAGCTGTACCTTAAGCGTGAAGATCTGTTGCACGGTGGCGCGCATAAAACCAACCAAGTTCTTGGTCAGGCGCTTTTGGCCAAACGCATGGGCAAAACTGAAATCATCGCTGAAACGGGTGCTGGTCAACATGGTGTGGCTACAGCTCTGGCTTGTGCATTATTAGGTTTAAAATGTCGCGTTTACATGGGTGCAAAAGACGTAGAACGCCAAAGCCCGAACGTATTTCGCATGCGTTTAATGGGCGCAGAAGTGATTCCCGTGCACTCTGGTTCATCTACATTGAAAGATGCCTGTAATGAAGCGATGCGTGACTGGTCTGCAAGCTATGAAACGACCCACTACTTGTTAGGTACGGCAGCAGGTCCTCACCCGTTCCCAACCATTGTGCGTGAATTCCAACACATCATCGGCGAAGAAACGAAGAATCAGATCCTAGCACGCGAAGGTCGTTTACCTGATGCTGTGATTGCATGCGTAGGCGGTGGTTCTAACGCAATTGGTATGTTTGCCGACTTTATCGAAGAAGAATCGGTTCGTCTGATCGGTATTGAGCCAGCAGGTAAAGGTATTGATACCGACCAGCACGGCGCACCGCTGAAACATGGCAAAACAGGTATCTATTTAGGTATGAAAGCGCCATTGATGCAAGATGAGTACGGTCAGGTGGAAGAGTCTTATTCTGTGTCTGCGGGCTTAGATTTCCCATCTGTTGGTCCGCAACACGCGTACCTGAACTCAATTGGTCGTGCGGAATACGACAGCATTACAGATGACGAAGCACTGGACGCATTCCAGTTGCTGGCTCGTAAAGAAGGCATCATTCCAGCTCTTGAATCTTCGCATGCTCTAGCACATGCAGTAAAAATGGCTTTTGCTGACCCAGATAAAGAACAATTACTGGTAGTTAACCTGTCTGGTCGTGGAGATAAAGATATCTTCACCGTTGATAAAATCTTACAAGAGAAAGGAGTGCTGTAATGGATCGTTATCAATCTCTTTTTCAGCGCTTAGCTGATAAAAATCAAGGTGCATTTGTTCCGTTTGTGACGATTGGTGACCCTTCTCCTGATCTTTCTCTGCAAATTATGCAAACGTTGATTGACGCTGGAGCTGACGCTCTTGAGCTTGGATTCCCATTCTCAGATCCGCTGGCGGATGGACCTACGATTCAAGGTGCTAACAATCGAGCGCTGATCGCTGGTACAACACCTGATATCTGTTTTGACCTCATCAAACAGATTCGAGCAAAGAACCCGGACATTCCTATTGGTTTGTTGATGTACGCAAACCTAGTCTTCGCTCGCGGCATTGAAAACTTCTATCAACGTTGTCAGCAAGCAGGTATTGACTCTGTGCTTGTGGCGGATGTACCAACAACTGAAAGCGCTGATTTCGTTGCTGCGGCGGAAAAATTTGGCATCAAGCCTATCTTTATCGCACCACCAACAGCGAGTGATGAGACATTAAAATCCGTTGCTTCATTAAGCCAAGGTTACACTTACCTACTTTCTCGTGCAGGTGTAACCGGCGCTGAAACTAAAGCCAATATGCCGGTTCATGAACTGTTAGAACGGCTAAATAAGTTTGATGCACCACCAGCATTGCTTGGCTTTGGTATTTCACAACCAGAACAAGTTCAGCAAGCAATCGCCGCCGGTGCGGCAGGTGCAATTTCTGGTTCTGCAGTAGTGAAAATTATCGAAAGCAATCAGCACAACCCAGAAGCGCTATTGAAGGCTCTGGCTGATTTCATTACGCCGATGAAACAAGCCACGATTAAGTAGCTTCAAGAAACAAGTAACAAAAATCCAGCCATAAAATTTTAGGGTCTATTGACCCTAAAATTCATTTAAACTGGTCAATTATTCGTCGCCTTTGTTAAATTCAAGCACAAGGCACTAGCCAAGAAATCGATCATTTTCTTTAACATCTCTCCTCTGACCATTTCCAATTAATCTAACGTTGTTTCTCTCCAAACGAAAAGCAAACGTTTTCTTTGGCTCAAAAATCACCATTTCATCAACAAAAATGTGCGAATACGTGAAATCCGACCAAGATGCATATTGCCAATTGTGAAATATAAGTGTAAAAACGCGAGCAACATAAATTTCCACTAATCGAGGATTGGTTAGTGGTTATGTCTGAAAATTTACACATTATTAGCACAGGGGTTAAGGAAGTGTTAAAAGAAAAGAATTTACTACAGAACATCGGTTTTCAAGTTGTGATTGCCATGGTACTCGGTACCCTAATCGGTGCAGTTATGGGCCACAGTGCAACGATGTTCTCTCCACTGGGTGCCATCTTTATTAACTTAATTAAGATGCTTGTTATTCCTTTGGTTGCGGTTGCTCTAATTTCAGGTGCAGCGGGCCTAGGCAATAGCCACTCCGCAGGTAAAGTTGGTTTCGTTACTTTAGGTTACTTTGCGGTAACTTCTGCTCTTGCAGTTGCTCTTGCACTAGTAATGGGTGAAGTATTCCAACCAGGTACGGGTATTGATGTTTCTGGTGTTGAAGGCATGTTCTCAGCAGAGTACGCATCAAAAGGCGAACTACCTACATTTTGGGCAACCGTTATCGGTATGATCCCAACTAACGTTTTCCAATCTTTGAACGACGCAAACATTCTACAAATTCTTGTTTTCTGCTTGTTCCTAGGTATTGCTATCTCTAAACAAAGTCCAGAAAAACGCGATCCAGTCATCAATGGTGTTAACACTATCGTTGATTCTATGGTGTGGATGATCAACAAAGTAATGGTTATCGCGCCAATCGGCGTATTCGGTCTGATGGCTGAAGCTGTTGGTACATTCGGTTTCGGTGCCCTAATGGTGGTATTCAAACTGTTTGTCGTTTACACAGCGGCTATCCTGATTTTCGGTTTCATTGCTTACCCAGCGATGATTCATTTCTTCAGCAAAACTTCAGCGAAGAAATTCATCAGCGCAATGAAGAAGCCACAGGCGGTTGCTCTTTCTACAGCATCTTCTATGGCAACACTTCCTGTAACTATGGACACAGTCGAGAAAGACCTTGGTGTTCGTAACTCGACAGCGTCATTCGTTCTACCTCTAGGTGCAACGATTAACATGTCTGGTAACGCAATCTACTACGGCTTGGTTGCAATTTTCTTTGCTCAGCTATTCCACATTGATCTGTCTATCGGTGCTTACATTGCAATCATCGTAACAGCAACTTTAGGTGCGGTTGGTCAAGCAGGTGTTCCTGGTCCATCATTCCTAGTTGTAGCGGTTCTTTTAGCAGCAGGTATTCCAATCGAAGGTCTACCACTATTGTTCGCTCTAGACCGTATCTTCGACATGATCCGTACTGCACTGAACATCACTGGTGATGCAGCGTGTGCTGTAATCGTAGATTCTTTGATTGAAGAACCTGAAGAAGAAAAAGTTTACCAAGATCAACAAGCTTAATTGATGATTTTAAAAGAGAAGCCGTCCCTAGGGGCGGCTTTTTTGTTTTCATTAAGAAGATCGCCATTTTGTAACTAAATGGTTTACGCCTATTTAGATAACCGTGCAAATTGAGTAGACTGTGGGCAACGAAAAGTTTGGATGTACCCATATAATGAAACAACTGATTGAGTTTATTCCTCTAATTATCTTCTTTGCTCTTTTTAAGCTTTACGACATATATGTTGCTACCGCAGCTTTGATTGCAGCGACAGCTATCCAAGTAGCAATTTCCTACTTCGTTTATAAGAAAGTCGAAAAAATGCAGCTCATCACTTTTGTGGTTGTTGCAATATTTGGTGGTATGACTATCTTCCTACACGATGACAATTTCATTAAGTGGAAAGTCACCATTGTTTACACCGTATTTGCTTTAGGTCTGACTATTAGTCATATGATTGGCAAATCAGCAATCAAAGGCATGTTAGGTAAAGAAATTACCTTACCCGATAGCGTATGGGCAAAAGTAACCTGGGCATGGGTTAGCTTTTTCGCTGTATGCGCTGTGGTAAACATTTATATCGCATACCAACTACCTTTAGATGTATGGGTAAACTTTAAAGTGTTTGGCCTTCTTGTAGCGACCTTTATCTATACTCTGCTAACAGGTGTCTATATCTACAAGCATTTACCTAAAGAGCAGAAGAATTCTAACCAATAGGTGATTCAGTGCTCCGTTTAAGGGTTAAATCTAAGTAGTATTTACTGCTATAATAGCCACCTTTCTAACAGCGACTCGCTAATCACAGTCGCTGTTTTGTTTACTACGGAAATTGAAATGAGTCAGGAAGTCACTTCCCCTAGAGGTCAACTATTACTTAGAACACTTGCTATGCCAGCCGACACCAATGCGAATGGTGACATTTTTGGTGGATGGATCATGTCCCAACTCGATTTGGCTGGTGGTATTTTAGCAAAAGAGATTTCTTCTGGTCGTATTGTTACGGTGTCGGTTTCAAGTATCGCGTTTAAAAAGCCGGTAAAAGTTGGTGACGTTGTATGTTGTTACGGCGAATGTACTAAGATTGGTCGAACTTCCATGTCGATTAACCTGGAAGTTTGGGTGAAACCCATCAGAGTCGACGGTGTCGGAGATCGTTTCCAAGTGTGTGAAGCTACTTTCAACTATGTTGCGATTGATTCTGACGGTCGCCCCCGTCAGATCAATCCAAGAAACTGATCACAGAAATATGACCACTGAGGTTTAATCATTTACCAAGTTTCAGTACATTACCCCCCTATTAACTTAAACCAAAGTTAATTTAGGCAACTGTTAGCTTGTTGTTTCAGTCATTAATAAGGATATGGATTATGTGGTATGTCATTTTTTCTCAAGATGTTGAGAACTCTCTAGAAAAGCGTATGGGTGTTCGCGCAGCGCATTTAGAACGCTTGCAAGCTCTTCAAGATGAAGGCCGTTTGCTGACAGCTGGTCCAATGCCTGCTATCGATTCCGAAAATCCAGGCGAAGCTGGTTTTACTGGATCAACAGTAATTGCTGATTTCAACTCGCTAGAGGAAGCCAAAACTTGGGCAGATGCAGATCCTTACGTCGCTGCAGGTGTTTATGCTAATGTCATCATCAAACCGTTCAAAAAAGTTTTTTAATATGAAAAAATATATCGCTAGCTTTATCACCTTCAGTTTAATTTTACTTTCGGGTTGTAGCTCCAATGCTGAAAACCAACGAAATTTGGAACTACTGGCTGAGAATAGAGCTAGCCTGCTTAGTGCTGAACTCCCCTTAGAATATGGTCCTCTGAATATTCTGCGAGCCAATGCTCAGGGAACCACCATTGAAATGATGATGGTCTATAATGCTGATGGTAAAAACGCTAAACCAGTAGCCGAAGTGCTGAAAAATAGCATAAAAAGTTTTTGCTCTGACAAAAATATCAAAGCGAATCTTGAAGTGGGAATAAGTTACCGTATTAAAATGCGTAACACCCGAGGTCAATTAATGGTTGATGAGCTCATTACTCAACAAACTTGTACTTCACTATAATGTGATTCGCTATTTATGAAGGAGCTCAGTTGAGCTCCTTCTTTGTTCTACTACTTTTGTTAATTTTGCTACCTTTATTTTAGGCCACGTTACTTTGTGCCTCTTCACGCAAGGTTTTTGCTGCTAACACCATATTGATGAGCGAAGCTTCAACCTCTTTCCAATTACGTGTTTTCAATCCACAGTCTGGGTTTACCCATAAACGCTCTGCTGGGATTTTCGCTGCTGCTTTACGTAACAGGTCTTCAATCCATTCCTGCGTTGGGATATTTGGTGAGTGGATATCATAGACACCAGGGCCAATTTCATTTGGATAGTTAAAATCTTCAAACGCCTTCAGCAGTTCCATATTCGAACGGGAAGTCTCAATGGTAATCACATCGGCATCCAGTGCAGCAACCGAATCGATGATTTCATTGAACTCGCTGTAACACATGTGCGTATGGATCTGCGTTTCTGCTGTTGCACTTGCCGCAGAGATTTTGAATGATTCAACTGCCCAATCTAAATACGTTTTATGGTCACGCTTCTTCAGTGGTAAACCTTCACGAATTGCTGGTTCATCAATCTGAATGATATTAATACCCGCGTTTTGAAGATCAGACACTTCATCACGCAGTGCCAGAGCCAATTGCTGCGCAATCTCTTTGCGGCTGATGTCTTCACGTGGGAATGTCCAGCACAAGATGGTAACAGGACCAGTCAGCATGCCTTTCATCTTCTTCTTGGTCAGGGACTGTGCGTAGCTAGACCATTCCACCGTCATTGGCTTTTCACGTTCAATATCTGCGACGACAATCGCTGGCTTCACGCAGCGTGAACCATAACTTTGCACCCAACCAAATTGCGTAGTTTGGAAACCAGCGAGGTTTTCCGCAAAGTACTCAACCATGTCGTTACGCTCTGCCTCACCATGTACTAACACATCTAACCCTAAAGCCTCTTGACGCTTTACAGCATCAGCAATGTGCCCTCTCAGCGCAGTAATATACTCAGCCTCTGGCAATACCCCTGTTCGGAATGCGCTACGTTGAGTGCGAATCTCGCCGGTTTGAGGAAACGAACCAATAGTTGTGGTTGGGAACAATGGCAAACCAAGCTGCTTCGCTTGTTTCGCAGCTCGTTGCTTATACGGCTCACTTCTTTCTGCCAACGAAGCAGTAATAGCATTTACTCGAGCTTGTACCTGTGGCTTGTTAACGTGCGTTGCTGTCTTTCGCTTCACTATTGGCTGACTATAAGTATCACAAGCTAGAATGGCATCTTGCTCGCCATCCAATGCTCGTCCAAGTGCGGCAACTTCCGTCACTTTCTGTTTTGCAAAAGCAAACCAGCTACGCACCTCTGCTGAAAGATTCTGCTCAAGCTCTAAATCAACAGGGCTATGAAGCAGTGAACATGAACTTGCGACCCAAAGGCGATCACCTAATTTGTCTTTCACCGGTTGTAGCTGGTTACGAAGATGACCCAAATCTGCTCGCCATACGTTTCTACCATTGATAGCACCAACAGACAGAACCCAATGCTCCGGCAGTTTGTTTAGTACGCTATCTAGCTGCTGTGGCGCAGCGGAAATGTCTATATGAAGACCGTTCACTGGCAGTGCAACTATCTTGTCGAGAGTATCAATCACTGAGTCAAAGTATGTGGTAAGCAGTACTTTAACGTCTCCTTGCAACACCTGGTACGCCAATTTAAATGCGTCCTGCCATTGGCTTTCAAGCTCAAGTGATAGCACGGGTTCATCAATTTGCACCCACTCAACCCCTTGTTTGGCCAATTTCGACAAAATGTTTTGGTAAGCCGTCAGTAAACAAGGTAGTAAAGTCAAACGGTCAAAATTCTCTTCGACTTCTTTTCCGAGATACAGGTAACTCACAGGCCCTAATAGAACCGGTTTTACATTCGCTCCCGTTTTAATGGCTTCGTTCACCTCTTCAAACAGTTGTGGCCAGCAGACTTCGAATTTATCGTCTGAGCTGAACTCAGGAACAATATAGTGGTAGTTGGTGTTGAACCACTTAGTCATATCTGATGCGGCACTGCCATTACAGCCACATGAACTTTGCGATTGACCACGACCAACACGGAACAGTGTATCGAGGTCAGGAAAGCCATGATTATGACGAGCAGGCACGTGTCCAAGAAGTAATGTGGTGGTGAGTACATGATCGTACCAAGCGAAATCGCCCGCAGTCGCGAAGCTTAAACCTGCTGATTTTTGTAACGCCCAGTTGTTGTGTCGAATTTCACTACCAACCGCTTTTAGTTCTTGTTGAGTGATGTCACCACGCCAGTATTTTTCTAGTGCAAATTTAAGTTCGCGTTTTTCGCCAATACGTGGATAGCCCAAAATATGTGTAATAGTCGCCATGTGATCGTTCCTTTTGTTAATCTGAGCCAAACACAAAAGATGTCTGGATGGCTAAACTATCACTCCAACAGCTTAATGAAACAATCAACTAATACTCAACTTGTTTATTAATAATATTCATGTATTGAATTAGAGCTTAACTATAAAACTCAAACGGCTTTAGATAACTAAGAGTAAAAATGGAATTTAACCTCACCACGTAAGCAGTTTTTACGTTAAGACAAACAGACTAATCCTACATACAGCAAATTTCACAAAGCTCTAAAATGTTAAGTTGAGTTTTAACCCCCTGTTTGAGTTTGAGTGATGAAAAGAATATCGCTAGCCATATTAGCAAGCATAGGTTTGGGCCTGATATTAGGTGCCTTGCACATTAGCTTTGCTACTAACAGTATTATTAGTGATAAAGTTTATAGATTTAACAACTTTATTTCTGTATTTGACGCATCTAGAGAAAAGCTAAATATTGTATCTAAAAACATCCTTAGTAATTTAGCACAAGATAAAGATGGAGCATTTATTCGTGATAACAACAAAGATCTCAAAGATCTTTATGTAAAAGGAAAAATAAATATTGTCGATGCCACGATATTACAAACCATATCAGACCTTTATGATAATAATCCACGATTAATCAATGAAGAATATAATAAAGAGCTGAACTACTTATCAGTAGTCAACGGAACTCTGTTCTATCGTATAAAGCCGACTAATTATCTTACCTTTAAAAATTCTATCCAATGTGAACTGTCTGATTATTGCGCCCTGCTGTATTACAACAGCAAGCTTTCTAGTGTGACCTATAATTACGATATCCTGGAAGATCCATCTGGCAGCACTAATTTCACCATTTCTCGACCGATTATTAAAGATGGGGTCAACTTAGGTAGTCTAATCCTAGATATTCCCGTTAGTAATATTTTTAATCAACACACTTTCATGAACAAAGAATATTACAATGGTAAAAATGTCTACAGTTTCTCAAGCTCAGACCTACCTATTTTACAATATCAAGGTGATTTTTATATCGATACAAAAAACATCATTCGTATAAAGATTTCCTATGTAGACATATGGGTAAGTCATTCTTATCTATTTGTTCAATACAGTGCACTTGTATTCTTTATCCTATTCCTATTGCTGAAGAAAATAGAACTCAACAGATTAACTAGAAACATAGTGGCAGGAAAAGAAAGCTTCTATGACACTGAGTTTAACAAATTATGTGATGACGTAGCGGTCTATAGCTACGAAATTACTGAGTCTCGTCATTTAGAAGATGTTATTAAAGCGAATGCTGAGAACTCATTAATCCTCGTTAAATACGATTTGGAAGAAGCAAAGCAACGCAATGTGGTCCCCATGGCACATGCACATATGGTTGCTATTATTGGTTCTTTTATTCGTGCAAGTGATTATCTCATTAGAAACTCGAACAGCGATAATGAACTGATTATTCTATTGCCTAAGTGTTCGACTGAAAATGCGGTGAAAGTATTGAATAAGGTTTTATTTAGACTAGGTGATGATATGTACTCTGAACATGAATTAAAGCTCAGAGCATCAAGAATCATATCCAACATTCAAAGTTCAGCTAATATCGATAGTATTGTCTCTATAGCTCAAGATGAGATATCTAAGTTGGTCAACTAAATAACTTATAGTTATTGATATCAATTTCTATGTAAAAAATCCGCCTTCCAAGAAGACGGATTTTTATATAACCTAACGTTTATACAGTATGTGATAGTTAAAGTTTTGATAGTAAAAAGCTCTGCATTTTCAGAGCTTTTTACATTTATACTGTAAACCTCCCCTAATTAGTTGCATCCATAATTAGAGTTTTCGGCTTGTTCATTCTTCATTAAATATTCCCATGGTGTTAGATCATTGAGAGCATCATGGGGACGGTCTTCGTTATATTCTCGTATCCAGTCTTCTGTTAGCTCACGCACTTCATTCAAGGTTCTGAATACATACATATCTAAGATCTCTGTGCGATACGTACGGTTAAAGCGTTCGATATAGGAGTTCTGAGTTGGTTTGCCTGGCTGGATAAATTTCAGCTCGATATCATGCTCTTCAGCCCAAGTCGCTAGCGTCGCAGAGATAAACTCTGGACCGTTATCCATTCGTAATTTTTCAGGGTAACCTCGCCATGCAATGATCCGTTCAAGCACTCGAACCACTCGTTGAGCCGGTAAGCTTAAATCCACTTCGATAGCTAAAGCTTCACGATTGAAGTCATCCACCACGTTGAAAGTTCTAAATCGTCGACCGCATTGTAGGCTGTCACTCATAAAATCGATGGACCAACACTGGTTAGCTAACATGGGCACACTAAGCGGCTCGGACAAACGAGTTGGTAAGCGTTTTTTTCCTTTACGACGCTTATTGAGTTTGAGTTCGCAGTAAATCCGATATATCCGTTTGTGATTCCAGCTATGTCCCCAGCGACGAAGTATTTTGAGCAATTTGCTAAAACCGTAGGCAGGATGACGTTCAACCGCCTTTTGCAGTTCAACAATCACTTCATCGTCGTTATTCGCTTTAGGTTGATATCGATAAACCGAATCACTCATGCCAACTACGCGACACGCAAGACGTAAACTGGCATTGTGCCGTTGTCTGGCATACTTAACCAGTTCGCGTCTTATCGCTGGCTTTACAGCTTTTTTTCTACAATGTCTTTGAGAATTCGATGCTCTAAACTCAACTCAGCAAACATGGCTTTCAACCGGCGATTCTCATCCTCCAAGTCCTTAAGGCGCTTTACGTCAGAGGCATCCATCCCACCGTATTTCGCTTTCCAGTTGTAATAGGTTGCATCAGAAATACCGTATTCACGGCACACGTCATTGACCTTACGACCTGCTTCCACTTCTTTTAAGATTTTGACGATTTGTGTTTCTGAGTAACGTGATCTTTTCATCGCGAGTTCTCCTTCTGTGCTCAGTCTAAGTCGAAGAACTCTAAAATAGTATGTCGCTAGTTTAGGGGAGGTTTACAATACCATTCTGGAAAATTTCCTGATCAGTGAATGGGCGTCGATAAGCAAACCCTCCGAACCATGGATGGCTGGGCGGAGCTTCAGGGACGAATGAATGCGCGTTTGCGTTTGACGCCCATTACGCAGCTCACCGATGCTCAGTCTGATCATATTTTTATCTAGGATGGTATTACTAATGAGTACGTAGGTACTATTTCAGCCGAAATGTCAACTAACACCAAAGACTGTAGATGAGTGCTACAGATGCTAATAAAACACTAGCTAAGAAAGGAATCATTAAATAATGGTGACTTTTTATTACAAATGTTCTCTTTGGAATAGTGACGACTAAACGCACTAATAAATAGTTATAGCCAAGTAGAACTGCACCTGTCATAAACACCCAGTCAGAACTGTTGTTTATTGTGACAATATAACTGAACGAAATAATGTAATTAATTAAGGTCAGCCATGCGACTCCACGTTTTATCTGACGTAGATTGGCATTGCTGACCTTATGGATATTTCTGAGCAAACGTCGAGTCCTAATAGGAAATCGGTAACTGATTGTCTAGAGCAGCTTTTGCCGCCTCTCTTTCCTGACGCCCAATTTTGTCCATAGCTTTCTGATCGACATCTTTGCCTGCCGCTTCCATCTTAGGTAAGTTTTTATACACTTGGCTTAACTGCTTTTGTGCAGTTGAAGTGAGTATAAACACTTCGATACGCCTGTTATCTGCACTTTTAGGATCGTCAAAGTTAACAGGGGCAGTATCCGCCATACCAGAGACTTGGAAGATTTGCTCATTGGGTACACCACCTTGTGCTAAGAAATAGCGAGCCTGATTAGCTCGATTAGCAGAAAGTTCCCAGTTGGTCGTTTTCGCTCCTGCATAACGAGCTGCATCCGTATGCCCAGTGATCACCATAGCGTTAGTCACTCGTTTAAAGACAGGAGCTAAATGCAATAGTAGGTCTTGATAGTAAGGTGTCATATTTGCACCACCACGGTAAAACATTTGACCTTGAGCAGAATCACTTATCAAGATTTTTAAACCTTGTGGAGTAACTGTTACTTGCACACTGCCCATGCCTTGAATCTCTTCGATATGCTCTTCGATCAATCGTGCAAAGACTTCAAGTTCTTGCTGACTATCAACTTCCCCTTCGATTAATGAGTTATCATCAATACGCCGCATGTCTGATTCATTGTTAGTGGTTGCTACTTCTTGTAAAGGAATCGGACTAATAGAATTACCTAACCCATCAGTCTGTAACTTCCCCGTTTGGAAGTACTCAACAAGGTCGCTGCTATCTTTCGTATCCATCACAGACAACAACCATAGGATAAGAAAAAGACACATCATAGAGATCATCAAGTCGGCCATTGCGACTTTCCAGCCACCATGACTCAGTCCAGAATCTTTATTCTGCCTTTTCTTAATAATAGTTACACCAGCATTACTCATAGTGGTTACCTAAGTGATTCCAGCGTTTGCTCTAACTCTGTAAAGCTTGGCTTCACATGGGTTTCAATATGCTTTCGCCCTGCATTCACACACATATGCGCAGACAGGTTTTGCAAATAGCCAGTAATAATGGAACGAATACAGTGAAGAGGTGCAACCTGTTCCTCAGCAATTTCATGCATTGCACTCGACAAAGGACCAGCAAGGCAGTAACAGCCGAAAATACCCGTGAAAGTACCTACTAACGCGCCAGCAATACTTTGGCCGATAATCGTTACATCGGCATCAAGGTTTTGCATTGTTAAGATAATACCCATTACTGCGGCAAGGATGCCGATACCAGGCATCGCTTCTGCGGTAGCGTGCAATTTATGAGAAGGCTTTTCATATTCTTCCATCAGAACTTCAATTTCTTCTTCTAACGCAGCTTCTAGCTCATGGGCAGCGATTTTTGAACTGATTACCTGACGGAAAGAATCGATGATGAAGTGCAACGTAATGGTATCTTTCATAATTGCAGGATACTTGGTGAAAATAGAACTAGCTTCTGGATTTTCTACGTGAGTATCTAAAGCTTTTAAGTTCTGCATTTTCACAACATTGATCAACTCAAACATCAGTGATAACAATTCGTTGTAATAATCTTTTGTATAGATACTTTTACCAAGCGTTTGCTTAATTTGAGAGATCATTAACTTTAGCGTTGGCATCGTACAAGAAATAATCAACCCACCTAAAGATGCACCAAAAATAATCACAATTTCGGATATTTTAACTAATGCACCTAGCCTTCCACCATGAAGAACAAATGACACACCAATAACTGCCAAAATCCCTACGAATGCCAATATTTGCTTCATTCTAAATTCTCTCCGCTCGAGATTTAATTACCTCGACACCTTTGTGTTTTAATCTGTGAACTTTAACTTCGCTTATTTCTAAAGCGAGTGCTGTCTCCTGAGTGCTTAAACCCATCACATACATCAAATACATGACACGTTGAACATCTTCAGGCAATTTTTCCAACTCTTGTTGAATAAATAGAGCAAGTTCTTCTTTATTATCTTCTTCTGTATTATCAACACTGTCATATAAAGCAATGTCATCGCTTAAAATAAGATCTGACATCGCATCTAAATATTCTTGTGCTGTTATATTAAGTGCTTCGCACACCTCAGATTGTCTCGGTGCACGGCCAAGCTGCCCCATCAGCATCGACTCAGCTTTCTTAATATTATTTGCCAATGTTCTGTTATCACGACTCAAATAATCACGTGAGCGTAGCTCATCAATGATGGCACCGCGCATACGAACTGTTACTGATTTAATGAAGTCTTCATTCACTATATGGTCGAACTTACGTAACTCAGTAACAAACGTAATCAAAGCTGTTTGGCGAAGATCCTCTAAGGTGTCTTCATCCACAGCTCCTCTATATCGTTTCAAAGAACGATTAATCAGAGACAAATTTGACTGAATTGCAGCCGACTCTATCGCATGTCTTTCTGCCATAGTCTGCATTTCAGTCTTTTGGTACGCTTGTTTACCTAGCAACATTTATTGATATACCGCTTTAGTAACTAACACTTCCTTAACTTGCCACTGTTTTTCCTTTTTAAACATATAATCCAAATCATCTTGTAGATTCAAAATAAACATCTCGTCACGGTAATATTCAGCTGGCTTTAAACTAAAAACTTTTAATATTTGATTTTTAATTTTTGGAATATCATTTGTTAATGATTTCTCATTTTCTACAGGTGTATAAAGATATACATCCAATAATAATAAACTTTGGCGCTTGGAGAAGTTAATTGGAATCAACATACCGTGCATGGGAACTTCGACCGTCGGAACATTGAGTTCAGCAGATTTAGAAGCACCCTTAATTACCTCAACACCAGAATTTGTAATCGATTCTCCCCAGAACATTCCACTGAGATTAATAATACCAGTGACGCTCAATCCAACAATTGCACCAACGGTCAATAATACGGATGCTAATACCGCAATTACAATTTTCATAACATTACGCTCTTGCTAGTTCACTATTGTCGATTTCTTGTTCTTCATTCAAATCCAAACTTGCAGCATTGCTTGCAACAATAAGATCGTCGCCAAACGCGAAGAAATCCTGCTCTGTGTTTTGCTGATGTTCACTAGTAACAGAGACATCGACATTTAAGAAATTCTGCTCAACCAACTCTGCTCTTAAGCGGTCAGAAGTCATCTGAATTGACTCTCGTGTTGTGCTGGATGAAGCATTAATTTGAACATGTAGTTTGTCGTGGTCGAGTTTCACAACCAGTTCGATTTTACCTAGGTCAGGTGGATCTAAACGAATCGTTGCGGTTGGTGTTTTCGCATTAACCTGAACACTGACTTTGTCAGCAATTGTCGCACTCAAACGCTCACCTAGCTCTTGAGTAGACAGTGATTTGTCCATCACCGCTTTAAATTGCAAATTTGAGGCAACTTCATTTCGTGCAGTCTGCGAGTTGTTGTTCAACAGCGCGTCTGCCGCCACGGTAGGTTCTTTTACGGTAGTGGCATCGATCAATTTTCCATCGAGAACACTATTAGTAGCCAATTGACTTGTTGCTACCTGAGCACTCGCTAGTGAAGCACTTGTGCTCATTACATTTGAAACTGCCGTTACGATAGAGTCTGCAACCATTGAGCTAGCAGCCGTTACTGAAGAATCTTTTACCGAATTATTCACCGTTGTAACGGACACAGAAACAAGATTGAAATTGTCACTGATATCGGCAGAAAGATCTGTCAACTCATCTGTGCCGGCAGTGGTTAATTCAAGCGATTCATCACTCTCAGAGAGACTTAATCCAAGATCTGTAACAACATTTTTTGCCTCAGTATCCAGAAGCATCGCCGCAAAACTCATCGTCGCAGTTCCCGTAGAATCTCGGTCCCTAAAACCTTGTTTTGCATTCAGTACAGCACCTTCAGACAATGAAGCGGTATCTGTCGAAGTATGGTTTAAACCATTTATCATAATTATTGACTTAACTGGGTTCTTTGATAGGCAAAATCTCTTGCCTTATTAGTATTAAAGCTATCCATTTCCGCTTTAACGAGATCCCTTTCCTTCTGAATAAACAAAATAGCCTCATGGTGCACCTGCTTAAGTTTTGCAAGTACTTCCAAATTTTCTGCTGCCTGTTGATCTACATTAGGTAGATGTTTTTGCAGCAAATTGACCGCACGTTCGATGTTTTCAACGCTGCGGTCTTCTAGCGCTCGTTGATAAAAAGCCAACAGCTTATTAAGTTCTAGCTGATTCATAATCTAATTAGCTTAAAAGCTTCATCGCCCCTTCCCAGCCTTCGCGTAAATCTGCGAGTGGCTGTTTCAGGTCTTTGATAACTTGCGTATCTAAATCTTTTGAACCTTTAAACACAGTTGCAATACTGTGTTCATAAAGATTATGAATATTTTCAATCAGTTCATTAGGGTTATCCAAATCTAAAGAAGCGTCTAAAGCCATCAAAATGTCGATGGCTTTTTGTGCTGACTTTGATTTTTTTAGGAAATCCTTTTCGTCGATAGCAAACACAATAGTGTCTAGCTCGATAGCTAAGCGGTCATGCAGCATACAGATCAGTTCAAACGTATTTGAAACGGATGCATTCGCTTGAATCTGCACATTGCTATATGCCGCTTGTTGTTGATTACCTAGTAACATTGTCTACCTTTAAGCAAATAGTGTTGAAATTGAACTCATCGAGTACATCAAGTTGTTTAAGTTCGTAAACTGAGAAAGATAACGCTTGTAGTACATCTCGTACTTGGTATCTAAGTCGTCTAACTTGTCGTTTACACGAGTCTGTTCAGTCGCGTTGCGCTCTTTCTTGGTTTTTAATGAACCTGTATTGTAGTCCGCGTATTTTTCAATACTGGACTCCATGGTTTTAAACAGACCGGCTTCGCCAAGGAAAATCTCTTCTAAATCGTAGGTTTCTGAGGCTTCTTTGAATTTGTCTTCATCTAACTCAAGTTCACCATCTTTATTTAGAGACAAACCAATTTCGAATAAACTCACGCCGTTATATGAAGTACGAATTAGGTTTTTTAGTTCGTTAGAAATGCCACGAATTTGACCATCCGAAGCCAATACACCACGCTCTTCACTTTCACTGCCAGAACGCGTTGCTTCATTAAGAATACTTAACGCACTGTTGAATGAAGTAATGACTTCGTTTAGCAGCTCCATCGTTGCACTACTATCAGGCCCAATAGAAAAGTTCGTTGTATCGTCGCCAGTTTTATTGGCTTTTGTAACGGTAATATCGACGCCATTGACAATATTGGTAAAGGTATTGCTGCTGTTTGTTAATTCAATGCCACCATCATCTGGATCGCCTAAGTAAATAATGGCATCGCGGCCTTCTTTTACTGTAGTAGCACCACTAAAAGCGGAGGCATCACCTTCTGCACTACCTTCAACTATTTCAAATCGGTTAGCTTCACCCGTTTCTTCCGAGCTAAGCATTAGCTTCATTGTTCCGCCAGAGCGAACTAAAGATGCGTTCACCTGACCGTCTAATTCTTGGTTAATGTGGTTGATCAGTTCTTGATAAGTGACGGAACCACCTTCACCTTTACTTGAAAACGCATCATCAATATCAAATTCATGCGTCTCAGTACCGATTTTGATGCTGAATTTAGTACCATTACCAATCGTTGCAAAAGTATCTGATGTTTCAGAACCGGAAGTCTCAATCACCATTTGGTGCGAAGCAGCGGTCTGTTTAACAAAAATATCCATACTGATATTTTTTGCATAACCTGCTGCGTTTACACTGAAATAGTCTTCACTTGATTGTGATACTGCACTTTGCGAAAAAGAACCTGTCGGTTTAGTAAACTTGTACAATAAGTTATCGAGAGCATCCAAAGCATTATCGATTTTACTAAGCATGCTGCTTTGGCTTTGTAGCGTGCTTAATTTTGTTGAATAACGGTTTTGAGCCGAATAAACCTCGTAGTACGCGAGTTGGTCAGCATACGATGACGCATCAATTTGCATAATTGTCTCCAAAAACGGCTCAACCGTTATGACAGATCTTTCTATTTATATGATAAGGCGTTAGCCAAAGTGGGAACATCTACCCCTGCTGATTCCTACGTAGGATTTAGCTTAGGATTGAAACAGCAACGTCTGCAGTTGTTTGTGTGCCTGCTAGTTGTTTTGCACCGCTTGGCTCTAACATGCTACTTCTTGATGCGGCACTAGCCTGTTGAGCAACTTCTGTATCAACTGTTGAATGGTTAGCAAAAGCGTCTTGCATTTGCATATCCAATTCAGAACGAGTCTTCGCTAACTCACTCATTAAACCAGCTTCGCCAGATAACTGCTGTTTCATTACAGATTTTGAATCATCCGTTAATTCGATTTTGCTTAGCGTCTCAGCAATAGAAGAAATTTCGCTACTATTGAACTTAACTTTTACTTCTTTCTCTTCGTTAGCATTGTTAGCTTGCACTGATGACGCTTCTTCACCTTGTACATCTTTTAACTGTTTAGTGAGATCTGTTAGTTGTGCACGTAGCTTAGCAACTTTTTCGCTGCCTTCTGCATCATCTTGCTCAATCGCTTTATTCAACTGAGAGGCAACGTTTTCCATATCAGCTAACACACTTTTAGTATTTTGTAATTGAGCTAAAGAGTTTTGCGCTTCTTTTTGCTGATAAGAAGGTTGATTTGAACGTTCTGCTAGACGATCAGCAATTTTAATACTAGTTTCGTCACTGTCATCAACAACAGCATTTACTCGCTCATCAATATTATTGACGGCAGTGCTAGGCTTATTCACATCAGCAGTTACAGTGCTCTGAGTGTTGAGATAAGCCTGATTATTTGTGGGTACTGAAATAATCATGATAATCTCCTTTTAACTGGTTAAATCAACTTTTCTACACTTATTAATAACGACTTATTCAATAGGTTTATTTCGTATAAATAACGCAAAACAATGATTAAAGAATTTTCTTACATTCAAACGTAATTATCCTTAAATAATATTTTAAATATAAAAAAGCCAGCGACTCGCGCTGGCTTCTCTATTTACTCTAAAACTAATTCACCTTAGCCTAGCATTGACATCGCTAGTTGTGGAATTGTCTTAGTTGCACTTAGCATTTGTGCACCAGATTGCATTAGCATTTGGTTCTTAGACATGTTGCCTGACTCAGATGCGAAGTCTGTATCCATGATACGACCTTTAGACGCTTCTAGGTTCTCTGTCATGTTTGCTAGGTTGTTGATGTTGTGCTCTAGGTTGTTGATTTGAGCACCGAACGCCGCACGTGACTCACCCACTACATTGATGAAGCCTTCTAGTGCATCCATTGCTGCTGAAGCCATTTCAGTACCTGTACCGGCAGCATCACCAACAGTGAATGTTGGATTACCTGAAGCATCTAATACCGGATTGCCCGATGCATCTAAAATAGCAACACTTTCTTGTAAACTTAAGTTAGTAAAACTTGCAAGTGCTGTGTTTAAAGAACCTAGGCTTGATGTCACATCTACATTGGTTTGCTCTGCTGTCGTTGAACCTGTTTGGAACGTTACACCACCAGTTGCCGCAAATACGCCAGCTGCTGACGTTACGTTACCTGATGCATCTTGTACTTCTGCACCTAATAGTTTCTGACCACCGAAATTAGTGTTTTGTGTCATTTCAGCTAGTTGTGAAGCCAGTGCTTGGAACTCTGAATCTAATGCAGCACGGTCAGCATCTGTGTTTGAACCGTTCGCTGCTTGTGTTGCTAAGTCGTTCATACGATATGCGATGTTAGTCATCTCATCCATTGCAGATTCTGCTGTTTGCATCATAGAGATTGCATCTTGTGAGTTACGTGATGCTACTGACATACCACGTGATTGAAGCTCTAGACGGTTAGCAATTTGAAGACCCGCGGCATCGTCTGCTGCTGAGTTTACACGGTAACCTGTTGATAGACGCTCCATTGAAGTTGAAAGCGCGTTGTTTGTGCTGTTTAGTGTGTTTTGAGTAACTAGGTTAGCGTAGTTAGTATGTAGTGAAATAGCCATAATATTTACCTCTTAGAAAATTCTTTTAGATACCTTCGTATCCCATTCACTGATTAATTACGGCGACACTGTTTTTTTTATTTCACTAAATTTTTATATTTTTTAATTAACGGAATTTTCCTACATAAAAAATAATAATTCTTACAAACCTCAATCAATTTTCCACTGAATTAAATATAACAACCTTTGTTTTACAATAATTACATTATCGATGTAGAAAGTTCGTGTTTAGTTACAGCTATAATCAGAATTATCTTATGGTATTTCATTTTTACAAAAATAGAATGATACTTTTGTTTCTATATACCTTGCTTTACTAAGCACACTATTCGTCAACGAAAGCTGAGTTGATTATCGATATAGAACCACCAAACATCAATACGAAGGTTTTATGAGCACGGAACTTTACCAAAACAACATCGAGATTTTATCAAAACTATATCCCGAACTCGCTGAGGCGATCGAACTGCATGACATCAGTCATCTCAACTTTGAAGTGGTTGAGCGTCAGGTAGCGACCATAGCAATAAATGGTATCCAACTGAGTAGTGCCTACGACCCAGTTGAAGAAGCTCTTGCTTACCGCAGTCAAACTTCTAGCGGAACTTACCATATGTGGGGCTTTGGAATAGGATCGGTTGCTGAAATTCTTCTCAATGACAAAAACCTTAAGAAACTACACATATACATTTATAACTTAGATGTCATCAAACTAGTTTTAACATTAATGCCTAAACTTTGGTTAGTAGATGAACGAGTGGAACTACACTATGTCCATAACGACATGCCGGAAAAAACTAACGTACTAAATAAACTATTTACCAAAGATACTTTCATTATTAATGCTGACTTGCATTTGGCAAATTACAATAGAGTTAATTTGAACTGGTTAGTACATAGAATAGAAAATAGATTGGTCACAATTGCTGTTAGCCGAACACATACAAACGATCAAGCTAAGGAAAAACAAAATAAAATTGATGAAGAAAATTATCCGGTACTTAGAGTGACCCCTGTAATCGATCATCTAATTGAAAACAATCAGTTTAAAGACGTATTGTGTATAGGTGCTGGGCCATCCCTAGATTCACATATTAATGACGTAATCAGCTTGTTTAAGAAAAAAAACAGGCCACTATTTATGGCTCCTTCCACTGCACTAAATGCGCTTATTAAACATGGTATTACACCTGATATCCTTGCTGTTATTGATCCTGTTGTAAAAGCAGAAGATATTCCTTTTGAAAAGCTAAAAAACACTACCTTTGTAGGTGGTAGCCGTGCACAGAAATCTATATGGGAACAATGGAAGGGTCGAAAATACTACTTCCATTTGATAGACGAAACTTTCGATGAATTAAACAAGAAACTACCATCTAAGTACCGTTTAAACATTTTCGGCTCAGTAATTCATCCTATGACTAATTTAGCAATACTCCTTGGTGCTAAAACCATCCGTTTTATAGGTTGCGATTTCGGTTTCCCTGGAGAAGTACAACATGCATCGACTCAAGATCATTATAAAATCGATATGTCCGTTAACATTGAAAACGGCTATGGTGAATTAATCAAATCTTCGCCGACTTACAGAATGTTCTGCTCTGGTATCGAAAATATTATAGCACAGCGCCCAGATATAAACTTTATTAACATGAGCAGATTGGGAGCAAAAATAATTGGCGCTCGCTATGAAGATGAGGTGAACTAATGAATAATTTTGATATAGAAGAAACGCTAACAAAAGCTGCCGTAGCCTATTTTGGAAACGACCACAATTTAGGGATGTACTTATTGAAAGGTTGTTTACGTCGCTTGTCTTTACTTCCTTTAAATGCAGAACAAGCATCTTATTTGGCAACAACTATTTCAACAATAAACGAAATGATTAAGCTAAATAACTTCACTGGTCTTGCTGATGTGATCATGTTCGAACTCATCAAAAACTTCCCAGATTTTGATTCTTTGCTAGCTCAAGATTCTGCTGAAAACTAAGTCCGACAAAAACGAACTTGAATTAGGTTATTAGATTCTCTGTCTATAACCTATTACAAGTTCTATCGATTATCCCCCACCCAACGTGTCCCCTCCCGCCTGCATTCAAATTCTCGCCGCACCCTACAGGCATTATCGGAAATGTCTGATAGTTTGCATTCACCAATAAAAATAAAATATCTGACCTTATTTTCTTAACTTTCATACTACTTTGCGATGAAAGTAAACACTAACTAGTGAACCTGAGACATGTTAAAAGGCTTACAGATATTTAATTCTAAACTCGCGATACCACTCGTGCTGTTGATGATACTTGCGATGGTTATCTTACCGTTGCCAGCATTGCTGCTCGATGGTTTCTTCACTTTTAACATTATGCTGGCCATTGTGGTCTTGCTGGTAAGTAGTACCGTTAAGCGAATTCTCGACTTCTCCGTATTCCCTTCGTTGCTCTTAATTGCAACCTTACTTCGTCTAACACTGAACGTTGCTTCTACACGTATCGTACTTCTTGAAGGTCATAATGGTGGTGATGCTGCCGGTAAGGTCATTCAATCGTTTGGTGAAGTGGTTATCGGTGGTAGCTACGTAGTTGGTATCGTTGTATTCGTTATTTTGATGATCATTAATTTTGTGGTTATCACCAAAGGTGGCGAACGTATTTCAGAAGTATCTGCTCGATTTACCCTCGATGCGTTGCCGGGTAAACAGATGGCGATCGACGCCGACTTAAACTCAGGCAACATCGACCAAGAGCAAGCGCGGGCTCGCCGTAAAGAGGTGGGCGATGAAGCTGAATTCTACGGTGCAATGGATGGTGCGAGTAAGTTCGTTCGTGGTGACGCCGTCGCAGGTTTGATGATCCTGTTCATCAACTTAATTGGTGGTGTACTGATCGGTATGTTCGAGCACGGTCTAACCGTTGGTGAAGCATTCCAAACCTATGCTCTACTTACCATCGGTGACGGCCTTGTAGCTCAGATCCCATCGCTATTACTTGCAGTTTCAGCAGCAATCATCGTAACTCGTATCAGTGATAACGAGAACGATATGGCTGAGGTGATTAACAAGCAGATCCTTGCTTCGCCTTCAGTGCTATACATGACTTCTGGTGTCATGTTCATTATCGGTAGCGTACCGAACATGCCACACCTCGCCTTCTATAGCTTTAGTGTTACCGTTGGTTTCGTAGCGTGGAGGCAAAGCAAGAAAGAGGAAGGCGTCGACATATCCAAAGCGGAAGTTGAAGCTCCTTTAGAAAGAACATCTCTAAAAGACCAACCTCTCGATTGGGGAATTATTCCTTCTGTTGATGCGATTGCTTTGCGCCTTGGATTTAAACTTGTTCCGTTAGTGACTAATAAAGAACAGAATTCCTTACTGAAAAGTATTCGTGGTTGTCGTAAAACCCTAAGTGAACAAATCGGCTTTGTGATCCCAGAGGTCGTGATTCGCGATGACTTAGCACTTAAGCCAGCAGAATACGTTATTTTGGTCGATGGTGATGAGATTGAACGTGGCGAGGTTTATCCTGATATGCTTATGGCAGTGGGCCCAGGGGTGACTTCCGCAAACATAGACGGCACACTAGGCGTTGACCCTGCTTATCGCTTGCCGGCGCTTTGGATCTCTAAAGAAGACAAAACTAAAGCGATTAACTTAGGTTTCCAAGTTATCGATATTCACGATGTTATTGCAACACACGTTAGTAAAGTATGTACTGAACATCTGGATGGCATCTTTAACTATGATGATGTTAAAGCACTCAATAAACGTTTAGCATACGAGCATCCCGAGCTAGCGGAGAGTCTATCAACAACTCTTACTCCGAACTTACAGATGATGGTCATTCGTCAGCTACTAGCTGAGCAGGTGCCGATTATTAACATTCGTACCATTGCCAACACTTTGATAGAAAGTGGCGATAAAATCAAAGATCCAATTCTGCTTTCATCCAACATTCGTGTCGCTCTTAAACGTACGATTCTAAATTTAGTTTCACCACACGCTAAAGCCGTGAATGTGTTTACGTTAGGAGTTCAAGTTGAGCAAGATATCAAAGCGGGTATTACACTTGCCCAGCAAAATGACCCTAACACACCACTTGATGGCGTTCCGCTAGCACCTGAACTGCTACAGAAGTTCCAAAATCGTATGCCTTCGATTGTACAAACCATGCAAGCGCAAGGTATGACCCCAGTATTGTTGGTAACGCCCATGGCTCGTCCAATTGTAAGCAAACTGGCACGAGCATTTGCTAAAGGTTTAATCATTCTTTCGTTTAATGAAATCCCTAATGAGTATCAGATCAACCCATTAGGTCAGATTGACTAATATTCTTCTGGATAATGTCCTAATCAGTGAATGGGCGTCGATAAGCAAACCCGCCGAGCCATGGATGGCTCGGCGGAGCTTCAGGAACGAATGAATGCTCGTTTGCGTTTGACGCCCATTCGCTGTTCTACCGTTGCTCAGTCTGATCATATTTTTATCTAGGATGGTATAAGTAGAAACTCACCAGATACGTAAAAGGCTTCTCAAACGAGAAGCCTTTTATTTTTGCTCGACTCTATTTTCACCAGTGACGGTAACACTTAACTCACGACCTGACTCCGAATTAACCACTAAAATGCGGTCACCAACGACGCCATTTTCTAGAGCTACACCTATTGTTTCCAGAGAGAAACTTCCGGAATGAAAAACGATCGCCACATGGTGCCCTTTGGTTACCGCATAGTCGAGTTCTATGTTACGTCGAGTTAGAACTTGATTAGCCTTTACTGAACGTCGTAATTTAGTTCCAACAACATCTTCAACGTATTGATATACAGTACCTTTAAGACTTAGAGTTTCACGCTGCAAAGTAACGTCGGACAATTCTATTCGATGCCCTTTACGTAATGGGCTTTTAGTAGCCACAACATCGGCATCCAAACTCACGTTTGTTACCACTTTAATACGCCAAATGCTACCACACTCAACCCACCAAGTTTCTGAGCCTAAAAAGTTGCCATTAGCTTTATTTGAAAAAAGCGTTTGTTCACAACTTGGGAGATTATTAACAGCGCTAGAAAGACGAAAGTTAATTTGCAGATTATCAAAAGTAAGAAACTGCCCACTAATAGCAGTTTCAATTCGTTGCGAGAGATAAGATTCAATTTGAGATTGTACAGAGTTGGCCCATGCCGGTGCAAAGGCTAAAAGAAGAGATAGGGAAATCGGTAATCTACGCATTTACCTCAACTCGTAGAGAATCAACTGCGTCCTTAATCACTTGTTGCTGTTGTATTACTAAACGAGTATGTAATTCAGTTTTATTTTGGCACTCTAGAACTAGCTCGTGTAATTCATCTGTCGCCTTTTTAATCGTCTCTTGTGCTTTTCCACTCATACGATGGACAAGATCAGTAGCATAACGATGATGTCTACAACCTAGCTGTACTGCTAATTCTTTGCGTTCAAAATGTAATTTACGCAACGCTTCACTAAGTTCGGTCGCATTCTGATTAAGCTCACTCACTCTTGCATGATCAAACTTTAAACTAGATTGACGAATATCATCTAATGTCAAAGATAATGTTTTTGCAATTTTTGCGCTTTCTACTGTCGCTTGAAAATATGATTTTAGCAGTTCTTTTTTATCCATTAGCTTAAGTTAGCTAACACCTTAGCCAACTCTCCCATGTCAAATTTAATGCTACCATCTGCAATCTTTGCTTTGATATCGGCAACTCGCGCCAAATCAACATCATCCATTGCCTTTAATGCTGCACTACCTTCTGCAATGATATTTTGTTCGTGCATATTGATATCTACTTGCTGTTTAGTCGGAGCAACCGCATCTGCGCTATTCAGTCCAGCAGAACGACTCAAGTTCTGTACTTCTTGAATACTGTATAGTGCGCTGTTGTTTTCAATTTTCATGGTTGACTCCTACCTAATATCTAATCTCTTCAATAATACATTACGGCAATGTTTTAAGATTTATTTCACTTTTTTTATCAAAGAAACGACATTTTCTCGATTAGGTCCAACATAATGCTTTTGAATCGCTTTTAATGCTGAAACACCATTGCTTTCAAACAGCGCCTTAATGTTTAAACCAGTCTCTGCGGTGGCAGTGTGGCAATAGCTAATCAGTTTATCCGCAAGATTATCTTGAGATTTTAAGATTTCCAGAGCATAGCTATGCATGTCATTGACGCGTGATATAACACGATCAATGGCTTCTATCGCATCCTTTGCTCTGATATCTAGCATTGTAACCATTTCAACGGTTGCATAGCGAGACTGGGCGGCAACCGTAATCGGGTTACCTTCAGGATAACGACCACCTTGCCCTGAAACATAGATCTGCAAGTCCCATTTACGCCACATATAATCAGGCATAGCGATCATAAGTCCATACTGGTCATCACGACGTAAACGCATTTGACCAAATGAGAACATTGTTGCGAACTGATCAAACAGCCCCTCGTTTGACTCAACACGGTCAAACGCAAGTGGAATCATCTTGTTGTTAATGTAAAGAGTGACTAACTCATTCGTCAGGCGCTCTCTTACCAGATCGAGTCCTGGAACTTGAAACTCAATTTCTGCAATACCTGTAGTCGACGGAGCAAAAGAGGAATCGAGAATATGGCGCCCAAATAGCTGACTGTTGACAGCATTCATAATGTCACGTTTATAAACATCAATACTGTTTAGATCTGCCGCAGTTTCTGCTCCTAAAGAGACCAAACGCTTAATTTCCACTACAGAACGAGCGATTTGTTTTAGTAGCTCAACGGAAAGCATCAATCCATTAACCGTACGATGTGTATCAGCCAGTTCGGCAATCAACCTTGGGCGTTCTTTTAAACGGCTCAAAGCGTGCTGAGACAACATATGAGCCGAAGTGACTCGATTAACCGACTTTGCTTTCTCTGCTTTCGATAAGCGATCGGCCCCTACATTGCCAGTTGTCTGACCGCGTAGAGGGGATGTTGACGTTGAGTTAAATAGAGATTGTGAGCGCACAGGACACTAACCTTAAGACAAACGAACTTCGTTCGAAATACTGAGCTGAATCACACCTTCGCCTTGCAAGCGACGTACGATGTTCAGAATTTCCTTACGGGCTCCTTCCACTTGGCTAACCGGTACAGCACCCACTCGCTGTATGTTTTCTTTTAGCTGAGTCGCCAAACGGTTTGGCATAGTATTAAAGATATACGCTCTATTTTCTTCAGGCATACCTTTCAATGCGAATGCCCATTGTTCAATGGTCACCTCATTATTAATTGCATCGATAGTTTCTTGGCTTTGTGTAAACAAAGAGTAGAAGTCGAACATTGCTTCTTGTATCTCTTCTGCCATTTTCTGGTCACGTTGAGTAAGGAAATCAAAAATTGCTGCTTTATCACCTTGTAATCGGTTAATAATGTCAGCAACGACTTTAGTGCCTTTTATCGTTTGCGGTGCGCCATCGTTATAGTTTTCTTTACAACGAGCAATCAAATCCTTCAATGTCTCTGTGATACCAGATGTCAGTACTTGTGTTTGAGAAATCTGAAAGATAAGCTCATTACACTCCTCCACCGTATATTGCTCAAGTACCTTAGACGCGTAGTCCAAAGGTAAGTGGGCTATCAACAGAGCTTGCATCGTAATGTGTTCGTGACGTAAATCTTCAACCAAAATATCAGCGGGAATCCAGGCTAATTGCTCAGCATGAGTACGAATTTCGTCACCATAGATTTCCGAAACTAAATCTTTCGCTAGGTTACCGTTCAATGTTTTATCTAAAACATTGGTTAGGTACTGACGAGTACCACCGATGATGCCAGAGTGGGAACGGAAGTCATCAAAAAAACCGACTATCGAACGTAAGGCATCATTCGCTTTAATGTCTTTCATTTTGCTCATAGAGTGAGCCAAACGCTTGATTTCATCATGCGTAAAGCCTTTTAACACCTCAGAGCTGATATCTTCGCCCATAGTCAAGATGAGCAATGCTACACCTTCAACGGTCTGATGGGCATTATTTGTATTTTCTAACTGTTCGCTCATGCATGCATCCACGTTCTAAGGATTTCAGTCACTCGTTTCGGATCGTTTTGTGCGATCATCTTCAGATGTTGAATCTGAACTTCTAGCGGACTGTCAGACTCAGGCAAGTTGTCATCCATAGCTTTGATCCCTGCAGCATCAAGCGCAAGCGAGCCCATTTTATTCTCCAAACCACCAGTGGAACTCGCGATACCACTGCTACCTAAAGCAGCCATATCACCCGTTGAACTGGCTTCAAACCCTTCAACCGTATCTTCCAAGTCAGAGTCTTCTGTCTTAGTTAGATATTGAGTCAATGGTCTCAGAACTAAAACAATCAATAGTGCTGCTACGATAGTACCAAGTAAGTATTTGATCGGCTGAAGTACATCTTGGTCTTTGTACCAAGACATGTGCTCTGCATCAGGCATATTTGAGGCAACAAATGGGAAGCTAGTGACGTAAATTGCATCGCCACGTTCTTCTTCATAACCCACAGCGCTACGAACTACGTTCTGCATACGCTCAAGAGTAGCTTCTGACCACCCCGCTTCACCCGCCATACTTTCGTTTACGATCACGGAGATAGTAAGCTTCTCGACCACGCCTTGTTGGTGTTGAACGTGAGTAACTTTGCCACCTACTGCGTACTCGCGTTTCGATTCATTACGACTCGCTTTAGCCTTGTTGGTTTGCTGTTGCTGATTTTTCACATCTTCATCAGACACAGGAGGCGTGTTACTCAATGCTCCCGGAATTCCCAGAGCTAAGCTGCCATTGTTCTCATCACTCATCATCGTTTCTGCACGAACAACCGGAGCACCGTAAGTTTCTTCTGTTTCTTGACGCTTGGAGAAATCCACTTTCGCCGAAACCTGAACACGGAAGTTAGATGCGCCTAAAATTGGAGTCAGCATATCAGATGCCTGAGAAACCAAATGCTTTTCAATATTACGGCGATATTCGGTTTGGCGATTGGTTGAGACAGCGAGATCATCTAAAGAAGTATCTTTAGACAATAGACGCCCATATTGATCAACCACTCGAACGTTTTCCGCTTTTAGACCAATAACCGCACCAGAGACTAAATTAACAATTGAATCAACTTGACCAGGTTTAAGATCCATACCTTCAATAAGTTGAACCATAACTGAAGCACGAGCTTGCTCTTGGTCTTTACGCTTAAACAACGAAGCTTTAGGAATTGCTAAATGCACGCGAGCAACGGCAATGGATTCCATAGTAACAATACTACGTGCCAATTCACCTTCTAAAGCATGACGGTAACGAGCTGTTTCCATAAACTGGCTTTCACCCAGTGAGTCAGTGCTTGCTAGCGTGTCAAATCCACTCGGTAATTGCTGCTTTAGACCTTTTGCAGCCAAAATCATCCTTGTTTTAGCGACTTCATTACTTGGCACCATAATTAGGCCGCTGTCGCTATGTAGCTCATATTTGAGCCCTGATTGATCTAAGAGTTGCAGTACCTGACTTGAGTCATAATTTGATGAAGTACTGTAAAGTGGGCGGTACTCTTGAGCAGACGCCCATAACATGACGACAATGATCGCAGCTGAAATCATTGAAAATATTGTGATTATGACAACATTACGTTGCGAGCTGCTCCAGAACGACTTTACTCTCTCCACGGCAGATTGTAATTTGTCCGATGCATTAGAAGCTACAATTGTAACCCCTTTCTCATTTGCCATATATTAACGCCTATCGCCACTAAACCGACATCTTGATGATGTCATTAAAGTTCGTCACCATCTTGTTTCGAACTTGCATTAATGCTGAAAAAGAAAGCTGCGCTTTCTGCGCAGCCACTGTCGCGCCAATAAGGTCATCACTTTGACCTAGTTCAACTGCCGTAATTTTTGCGTCAGCTGTTTTTTGGCGGGCGTCAACAGTATCAAAAATTCCTTTTAATGTGCTGCCAAACTCTAGGCTTGAGGACATTCCTACTCGACTATCAGATATTTCGACAAGTTTAGTTAATGGGTTCTGAGTGATTGCCTGATTTTCGTTCAGACGATTGATCATTGATTGTTCAATTCCAGTTATGGCTGTCAGTTCCAAAACTTTTCTCCTCTCACCTTTCTGTTTGAAAAGCGTACAAATTTTTATTTTCTAACCAGTTCAACTTCAACGCGACGATTCATATCTCGTCCTTCAGCGGTATTATTGGTTGCGATTGGGTAACGAGAACCGTGTCCTCGAGTTTCCATCACTTGTTCGGGTACGCCAGCTAACATCATCCAGTAAGCAACATCGTTTGCGCGACGTTTAGATATACTTAGATTCGTAGCCATATCACCATGACTATCAGAATGTCCGCTAATAAGAACTTTCTTAATCCGCTTGTCGAATTTTACTAATTCACTAATTTCAGCCAATTGCTGCCTTTGCTGCTTAGTTAATGCTAAAGCACCTGACTTAAATTCAAATACTGTAGTCTGCGCCTCTTGGAAACCTACAGGTGGCAAAGCAGTTGTACATATCTGGAACGATTCAAAGGCATCGCCCATATTAGCAGTTGGGAATGTAACGCTATGAAAATCATCTCGTACGGTTAACCAAGCTCCCATCATGATATCTCGATAAATAAACTCAACGCCCTGTACGACATGAGCTGACGTCTTCTTGCGTTCAAACTGATTCACCATGGTTGATTCGTAACTACCACTTCCCCAAACAGGTGCTTCAGTCTCTACAACCATGTTGTTAGCAAAAGAGTTAATGCTGCGACCACCAATAATCAACGCTAAAGGGTTGCCAGCCACAACTTCAAATCGTGCGTTGACACCGGACTGAATATCATCGACCGTCAGTTGGCATACATCATCAAACTTAACAATGTTCCATTGAACTTCATCAAATGGAACCACATAGTTTGCAGCAGAAGAGACGAAAGCAGCGCTGGTTAGCGCTGCCGTTATTAAAATTCGATATTTCATAAATTAAATCAGGTCAAACAGTGATGAACTACCCATCACGTTAGCAAATACTGACTGTGAGGCTTGTAACGTATTCATACTTTGTGTCAAGCGAACTGACGCTTCTGCGTAATCTAACGCATTGATGTCAGTCTTAACCGTCTCTGCATATAATGCGACATCGTCATTGTTCACAGCCATACGATCCAGAGAATTGTAATTCGCACCTAGAATAGTGACGGTGTTAAGTATACTTTTTTGAGTAGCATCGGCACTGTCAATCGCATTTCCCAAAATACTGTTTTTGTTGTCAGTTGGGTTCTTAAGCTCAGCAATCGCGGCATCTAACGTAGTGAAAAAATCTAGACTACCCTGCAATACTTCATCTGCAGTGAAATTACTTGTCATAGCAGCATCTTCGCTGATTTTGGTACTGCGATGGTCCGTATTGCCACCAAACGAGTACGTCATAGGGTCTGTCGAATCGTCCACAATAATAGATTCTGAATACACATCAGTACCGGAGAAGATATAAATGCCATCTGACTTTTTATTCAACGTATCAAGAGCTTGCTGTCTCAAAGATTCAAGTTCAGCAATAATACCCGCACTTGATTCTTCACTGATAGTACCGTTATTAGCTTGTAATAGCAGATCGTGAACTTCTAACGTTAAGTCATTAAAGGACATTAAGTAAGTTTCATATTCTGTATACTTTGATTGCACGTTCGCGATGTTGCTAGAGTACTGTTCTGCACTAGAGATCGTCTTGTCTAAATTCAATAATTTCATCGAGCCTGCAGGGTCATCTGAAAGGCTGTTGATTTTATTGCCTGTAGCAATTTGTTCTGCAACACGGTTGATCTCAACGTTTGAGTTCATCATCGCTCGCGTCATCATTGAAGAAAATTGTGAATCAGAAACACGCATCATTGTCTCCTATTAAAATGAGTTGAGGACTGTGTCAAACATTTGGCTAGCTGTAGATATAACCTTCATGTTGGCTTGGTAGGCATTCATATACATCAGCAGATTCGCAGCCTCTTCATCCGAGCTAACAGCACTAATGCTATCTCGTGCAGATTGCGCTTCACTGATAGTGATAGAAGCTGTGTTGTAGTTGTTCTGTGCTTGCTGTGTTGCAGCACCAACATAACCTATGATTTTCGCGTAAGCGTCGTAAACGTTGGTATCAACACCACCAATTGTAACGGTCTGGTTCGCAAAGTCAGATATTGCTAAAGCAATACCTCCATCGCCAACACTACCTGTTTCAGATAACGCTAACTCTTCAGCGGTAATTCCCGTAATAGTCAAAGAACTGGCCGGGTTATTCGGATCGTAGCTAAACAATGCTTGACCTGGATTACCATTTAGATCTGTTGCTGAATTACCTGTTAACAACGCATTTACTGCATCAGCAAAACCTGCCGCAATATTGTTCAGGTCTTCCATCATAGGAAGGTATTGTTCTGTCGCCAGATCTTCGATGGCTCCAAGCTCACCACCTTTCGGATTATTAAATGACACCGTTTGGCCATTAAATGTCAGTAAAAGGTCGGTGTTATATGCACCACCAACAGATGAATCTAACGAAATTTGCGCAACATTGGTTCCAGAAACGAGTGGCTGCCCAGATTTAGTTGCTATCTCTACTGTGCCATCGCTATTGGTTAAAACACTGACACCAACGGATTTAGAAATTTCATTTAGCTGGAGATCTAAAGCATCTTGCAAACTAGAAATATCTTGCCCTTGACCAGAAGCTGCTCGAATCTGTTCATTGATTTTTGCAATGTTTTGCAATTGAGTATTCAAGGTTTCAATCGACTGATTTTGCGATTGCATTAAAGTACTTAATTCCGTTTCAACTTGACTCATAGAACCATTGAAACGTGCCGCTAAGTTTTTTGCTGCCGAAAGAATTTGATTACGGTAAACCACAGACTCTGGGCTGAGTGTCGACTCATCGAGAGCTGCAAAAAATTCATCAAATCCAGTGCTAATATTCAAGCCTTCCATGCCTAGAATATTTTCTAGCCCTTGCATACCAACCATGTAAGTTTGTGAATACTGCATTTCTTGTCCAGCAAGACGTAAACGATTAATTGCAGCTTGATCAGAAACACGGCGAATACTCGCAACAGTAACTCCATCTCCAGCGCCATGGTTCCCAGAACCACCATATACAACTGTTGCTTGCTCAACCGTTTTTCGCGTGTACCCAGTTACTGTCATATTGGCAGTATTTTGCGCAGTCACGTTCATGGCGATTTGATTAGCCATTAAACCTGACAAACCAATGCTATACATACTCATTGTTATACACTCCTAGCAGATTGACCTGATAACTGCTGATACAGCAGTTCTGCAAGACCAAATGAGCTTTTCTTAGTCACGGAGATAGCCATCTGATTATCTAATAGGCTTTGAAACATCCCGTTTGAGTTATTTGATAGTGGGTTTTCTTCATCACCCAGAGCTTCAGTTGCCGTTCTCATTCGCTTAAGCATTTCTTGAACAAAAATAGCTTCAAACTGTTTTGCAACTTCTCGCAATGCGCCATCTTCATCCTCGTGATATTTCAGAGAGTTCAACGATGTTGGATCGAATTGCAAGGCTGAATTATCGTCAAATTTTAGTGATGAAATATCACCGGTTGAAAGCAATGCTCCGTCGTAAATTGACGCAATATTTTGGTTTAACGACGACGTCATTACTTGTTGTTCCGTACGAGTAACATGATTTGCATCACTTGATAATGACTGAACAACAGGAACAGAATTCAACACAGAATAATCAGCAATACCTGACATTTGTCTTGGATTTGTACCGATATTTTCAACCACGTTTGCCGAATTCAATGCATTTGCAGTTTCAATTGCTGTAATCGGATTAGTCATCAGATCACCACCAATTCACCATTAATTGCACCCACTTCATCAAGTGCCTGCAGAATTTGCATCAATACCATTGGTGAAGCACCAATTCGGTTTACTGCATCAACGATCTCTTGTAATTGTGTTCCTTCTGGCCAAACCATGGCCCCATTGTCTACTTCGCTAATCGAAATATTAGAGTCATTCACAACCGTAGTTTGACCTGGAGCATTGAAGCTACCCGCAGAGTTAGGCTGAGATACCAGTTGGTCTTCGCGAATTGAAACAGTTAATCCGCCTTGGGAAACAATCGCTTCGCTAACCGTCACACCTTTGCTGATAACAACAGTACCCGTACGTGAATTGAAGACAATTTTAGGTAGCGCTTCACCTTCGTTAACATCTAACTGTTCAATCATAGACAAAAACATTATGCGGTCTTCGCTATCGCTTGGTGCAGCAACTTCGACTAACCCCTTATTGATCGCCTTTGCTACACCTCGACCAAACGTTTTGTTGATCACTTTAGAAATGTTTAAAGCAGTTTGGTAATGTGGCTTTTTCAGTTGCAAATGCAGTGTTGGGTCGTCATCTTCAGCGCCAATCGCCGCACGTTCTAATGTTGCACCATTGGGGATGCGTGCTGCAGTTGGAGTATTGTTGGTCACGCTAGAGCCATCGTTAGCAGTCACTTTGTAGCCACCCACGATTAGATGACCTTGAGCAACAGCGTAGACGTTACCATCCACACCTTTTAGCTCAGTCATCAGTAGCGTACCGCCTTGAAGGCTTTTTGCATCACCGATCGAAGCAACCGTAACATCCAGTGTTTGACCTGGACCTTTGTGAGAACTTACTACCGCGGTCACGCTTACAGCAGCAACGTTTTTTGTTTTTGGCTTAGATCCATCTTCTAATTGAACACCGAATTGTTGAACCATGTTAACGATTGATTGTTGTGTGAATTTAACCTGTGATTTATCACCAGTGCCATCCAAACCAACCACAACACCATAGCCGATTAACTGGTTAGTTCGGTCACCGTATACATCCGTGATATGGCTAATCGGCACAGCTGTTGCGTTACCAAAAAACAAGCAGCCAAACACTGCCAAAACGTAGTGTTTGAAATCAAATCTTTGTCTCATTAAAACGGTACCCACGGAGAATTGAAGAACTGCGTTAACCAACCTGCGGTATTCGTATCGGCAAAGGTGCCTCGACCTGCATAGGTAATACGAGCATCGGCAATACGTTGTGAAGACAAGGTATTGCCTGAGCCAACATCACTTGCGCGCACATTGCCAGATAGGCGAATAAACTCGTCACCTTGGTTTAGCTTAAGCCACTTTTCTCCACGAACACGAAGTACGCCATTTGGAAGAACTTGATAAACCGTTACAGTGATAGATCCACTAAGACTGTTACCCTGTTTAGATGCAGCGCTACCATTGAAGTCACGGCTACCATCTACTGAAGCGGACAACTTGTCGTACGACTTACCACCAAAAAGTGGCGCGGTTAAAGAAGCACCAGAGCTTTTGCCATATTTCGTTGTCGCGCTCTTGCCTGATTCTGTTTTCTCATCCAATACAACCGTAAGGATATCACCTACGCGGTATGCACGACGGTCTTGGAACAACGTCATAGACGCATTGCCAGCGTAAAGGCTACCTTTGCTCACCCGCTCAACTTCGTAGTTCAATTCAGGGGGCGCATAGGCTTCGTCATCCGGCTTTGGTGGAACGAATTCCTGGCCACGTCCCGCACAACCTACCAATAACAAAATCGAACCAATGATGGTTGCTCGTTTAGCGATACTTACAAGGTTTGTTAAACACATAAAACTAACCATTCAATTAGGTATGGTTCGCTAGGTATTGCAGCATGTTATCTGCTGCACTCACCATCTTCGCGCTCATTTCGTACGCACGTTGGGTAGAGATCATATCAACCATCTCTTCAACTACTTGCACATTTGATGTTTCTAAAGCGCCCTGTTTGATGTAACCCGCACCTTCAGTACCCGCAGCAAGTTCCATAGCTTCACCAGAAGCTTCGGTTTCACCTAACAAGTTACCACCAAGCGCAGTTAAACCTTGTGGGTTCATAAACTTAACTAGAGTAATTTCACCTAAGTTTTGCGGCTCTGTTTCGCCAGTAATAGTGGCTGTAACCGTGCCATCCTCAGCAATCGACACTAATGTCGCATCGTCAGGAACTGTAATTTCTGGTTGAAGTAGATAGCCTTGTGAGTTCACGATCGAACCATCAGAGTTCACATGAAATTCACCATTACGTGTGTAAAGCATCTCACCATCAGGACCTTCGATTTGGAAGAAACCATCACCCATGATTGCTAGATCGTATTGCTGCGAAGTGTTGTTGATATTACCTTGAGTAAACACTTTAGCCGTGCCAGCAACGCGTACACCGTTACCTAATTGGATACCCGTTGGATGTACGTTGAGGTCATCTGTACCTGTGCCCGCTTGCTTTTCTACTGCATAAAACAGGTCTTCAAATTGAACGCGATCTCGTTTGAAGCCGACGGTATTAACGTTCGCTAAGTTGTTCGAGATAGCAGTCATCTTCGCATCTTGAGCTGCCATACCGGTTTTTGAAATCATTAATGCACTGTGCATAAACTACCTACTAAATTCTAATTATGCTTTCAGCAACTGGTTGCCGATCTTGTCAATGTCTGATGCTGTTGCCATTGCTTTAACTTGCATCTCATACTGGCGAGATAAAGACATCATTCCAACGAGTTCATCGATACTAGAAACGTTACTCGACTCCAAATATCCAGAACGAACCGACACATCTGGGTCCGCCATTAATGTATTGCCATTTTTGGCAACAAATAGGCCTGAGCGATCTAGTGTCATATCAAAGTAATCAGGATTAACGAGCTTAAGCGCTGCAACTTCCATTTCAGCCCCCCCACCTGGTGGAATGATGCTTAACACACCATCAGCAGAAATATTGATTGCTTGATATTCAGGAACAACGATAGGACCGCCGTCAGATAACACTTGACGGTTGCCGACCATCAGCTCGCCTTCTGAGGTTAAACTGAAGTTACCAGCACGGGTATATAGCTCTTCAGGTTCACCTTGCTTACCTTCTAAAGCAAAGAAACCTGTACCATTGATCTTCACGTCAAGAGCGCGATCAGTACGAACTTCAGTACCTTGGGCAAAGTTATTCGATGCAGAGTTGGTACGTGTCGTTGTTGAAGACTCAAAACCTGAACCATCAAGTTTCATTGGTGTTGAGTGTTCCATAATCGCTTTAAAGCCAACGGTGTTTACTTGTGCAATATTGTTGGCTCTAACTTCTTGAGCCAACATGACACGCTCAGCACCTTTAGCTGCGGTAAACAGAATAGGATTCATAATTAAACCGCGTTGAACAGTGACTGCATCAGTTGATCTGATGTAGAAATGGTTTTGGTATTAGCTTGATAGTTACGTTGCGCAGTCATCAAACTCACTAATTCTTCCGTTAAATCAACGTTTGAACTTTCAAGAGCCCCTGATGCCAACTCACCAAACTGGCCTGAACCAGGGATTCCATATACTGGATTACCTGAACCATATGTTTGCGTCCAAGATGTACTCGTTGATTGCAAGAGCTCTTGAGGAGCCGCGAAACTTGCTAGCACAACTTGACCTTGTAGTAATGATTGACCATTGCTATAAGTCGCATAAACCATACCATTAGATTCGATGCGAATATCCGAAAACTCACCTGCGGTATAGCCGTTTGCACTGTTTGTCGATACAACAAAATCACTGCCATATTGGCTCATGGATGAGATATCAACATTGATATTTAGACCGTTCGCACCTGCAGCAGAAGCAGTAATGGTATATGAAGTGTTCGAGGTCAGTTTGCCTGTGGTATCAAAAGTTACTGGAGATTCAGTAATAATGTTTGAAGTATCACCATCCACTACAGCATGAATCGCCCACTCATTCTCGCCAGTTTTTACAAAGTACTGTGTCAATGTGTGTTCATTACCCAATGAATCATACACAGGTGTCGTGTATGAATTTGAGTAAGAGTTTGAATCAGAAGTGTCAAACGGATAGGTTGCTGTATCAATAATGTCCGAACGTGAATCTAAATTAGACGTAAACGTCATGCTATCTGTTGCCTTAGCTGGCAAAGATGCGCTATCAATTTTCAAGTTACCAATTGAACCTTCTAACAGGTTATTGTTGGCATCAACTTGATAACCCTGAAGGCAACTGCCTGCACTGGTTACAATATAACCAGACGAGTTCATTGAAAATGCGCCGTTACGGGTATAGCTCAACTGTCCATTGCTCTCTTGAGTGACAAAAAAGCCACCGCCAGTCAAAGCCATATCTAACGTACGGCCTGTACTTGAAATTGAGCCTAATGCATCAAAGTTTTGGCTAATCGCATTGACTTGCACACCACCCGCTTTTCCGCCGTTATATACTGAACCGAATTCCGTTCGAGACTCTTTAAAGCCAGTTGTACCTGAGTTGGCAATGTTGTTTGAAATTGTGCTTAACTCTTGGTTAGAGGCATTTAGACCACTTAGGGCAATACTAAAACTCATAAAATACTCTCTTGATTAACTATTAGTACTTTTTTGCCCAAAAGAGGCAATTTCATAGAATGGGATGTCACCGACACCATTAATGGTCAATACACTTGAACCACCCGTAGATGGAATCGAGACCATTTCAACCACACCACTCAACATAATATCTGGTGTGTAACTTTGGCCTTCATCAAGCAAAACCGCCATGGTGTAGCTACCATCTAGACCTAACGCTGCTGTATCAATTTCAAAATCAACCATACCTGCAGATTGGCTACCTAAAGCGATGCTTGTGACATTACCTTGTTGATCCGTGAGTTGAAGCGTTACTGTGTTCGATGCAGACGTGAGCTCAATGGAACCACTGTAAGTAGTCTCACCATCAGCGTCTAAGCTATCAGTGCGAACAGAAACCGTCTGACCAACAAGATCTGCGGTTGTAAGCACCTGCAAGTTGTCCATCATGATGGCGTTATTATTAAGCAAGGTAACCATGTTCTCGGTACTTTGTACCTGAGCAAACTGAGCTAACTGAGTGACATACTCCGTACCATCTTGTGGATTTAATGGATCTTGGTTTTGAACCTGAGCCACCATTAAAGTGATGAACTGGTTATATAGAGAATCAGCACTATTCAAGTTTTCTGTTACTGTTGATGCTGAAGTGGTTGCCGAAGTAACGGTGACTCTGGTATCTGCACCTGCGACTACTGTAGTCATTGATTAAACCTCCCAAATTCGCATCAACGACTGCTGCATTGATTTCACGTTATTAAGCACTTCAACGTTGGCTTCAAAACTACGTGTTGAAGACATCATGTCCGCCATTTCATTCACCACATTGATTCCAGTGTGGTAAACGTAACCTTGCTCATTAGCCAATGGGTTATTTGGTTCATAGCGAGTTTGCTGTAAACCGTCTAATTCGATAACGTCCGCAATTTTCACAGGCACTAAACCCTGATCTTTTTGTGCTGCAGATAATGAGTTAAATGCAGCAGAAAAAACTGGCTTAAGTGGTTTGTATACATCGTTTGGGTTGCTCGCGACCGAGTCAGCATTCGCCAAGTTACTTGAAATAGTGTTCAAGCGAATGGTTTGCGCTGTCATAGCTGAACCGGATGTTTCGAAAATACCGTTAAAAGACATAGAGCCCCTTAAATAAAATTATTGGATCTTTTTCAGATCTCGTTATTGACCTTCAATCGCTCGCTTTAAACCTGACACTTTCGATTTCAGGAACTGTAAACTTTGGTGATATTCCATGCTGTTTTGCGCGAAACGAGCTTGCTCTGACTGAAGTTCAACCGTGTTGCCATCGCGAGAACGCTGTACCGGAATACGGTAAAGCGTGTCGGTTTGAATTTGGGTAGATGACACTCCACCAATTTCTGACATTACCGCATTAAAAGTAACGTCCTTTGCCTTGTAATTAGGTGTATCTACGTTAGCAATATTCGATGCTAATACCGCTGTACGCTCTGTTCGAAATTGCAACATTGTGGGATGAATACCCAAAGCATCGTCTAGACTAATCATAGATGTACAATTTAATCCTAATCATCTCTTCATGGTTATATACGTGATGCATTCATAACCTGAAAATAAAACATTCAACATTAATGATCTGCATTATAAATAAATCGCTTCAAATCTAATGTAGGATTAATCCCAAACTATCTCGTAGATCTTCCTAACAATCCTTACATAGCAATATATTAACGAACATCATGGGTGTTTTTATTTGAAGTAATATTTTGCTTATGTATAATCGCCCGCCTATTTCCGAACTTGATAATTCGGTTTAGTTCTTTGGAGTATTTACATGCAACATATCGCAATAACCGATATTGGCAATCCGAAAATTGCCATTAAGAAAAGGATTATTGAGTTTCTTCAAGAACATGCGAACGTAATCAGACGTCAGCTACGCGGTACCTTTAATGGGGTATCCGTCCTAGTAGAGCCACGAGAAGACGGCTCTTCAGAAGAAGACTTACATGAAATCTGTCTTGATATAAGCAATATCGGGATAATTTCTTTTTCTTTATCCATCAAAGCTTTGGATAAATTATTTTGCAAGCATCTGAATATTCCTACAAATAATTCAGATGGTAATGTGAGCAATAATTCAATTACAGTTTCACATAGAAAATTTTTTGAGCGCTTTGTAACTAAAATCATCACCTGCTTATTCCCAAGTGAAAATATAAAAGCCATTCAGTGTGAAAAAATAAAACATACTGATATTAGAATTAATTGTAATTTAACTGTAGGTGATATTGATGAAAATATGTTTATCACTTTTAG